>NZ_VLXZ01000009.1 GCF_007293315.1 Alkalicoccobacillus porphyridii | reverse complement strand
GATATCGGGAAAGAGAGGTGGATATCGGGAAAGAGGGCTGGATATCGGGAAAGAGAAGCAGATATCGGGAAAGAGAGTCGGATATCGGGAAAGAGAAGCAGATATCGGGAAAGAGGACCGGATATCGGGAAAGAGGTGCAGATATCGGAAACCATTGACTATCTAAGCACTTCACTTCTACAGGACGGTTCATACTAAGAAGTGAGTTGCAATAAATGTAGATATACTAATATCTACTTACATTCATTAAATCGTAATTATTACGCTTTACAAATGGTGAGACTCAGGCTATAATTCGTAATAATTACGATTTAATACAAGAGGAGGATTCGATTGTGGCTAAAAAATCTAAAATAGCAAAAGAGCAAAAACGTCAAAAGCTAGTTGCGAAATATGCTGGACTTAGAAAGGAATTAAAAGAAAAGGGTGATTATGCGGCGTTAAGAAAGCTTCCACGTGATTCTTCTCCTACTCGTTTAACCTCTAGATGTGAGGTGACTGGTCGTCCTCGGGGAGTGATTCGGAAGTTTAAACTGTCTCGCATTAAGTTTCGCGAGATGGCTCATCAAGGACAAATTCCCGGTGTGAAGAAATCAAGCTGGTAACATATTAGTCAGAGAGTCGAAAAGCTCTCTGGCTTTTTATGTTTAGCAAGTAATTTCTTCCGGGTACATAGTTTATAGTAGGAGTATATATAAAATTGGAGGCAGATAAGGATGGACTTACGGAATCATTTAACGGACGGTATTCCGAAGCAGGTTCAAGATAAACAACCAGGTAATGAACATGAGATGAATCCGTTACCTATTTATGAGGATGATGAATATACAGGGTCGGAGCGTTTGAAAGGCAAGGTTGCGCTGATCACTGGTGGAGATTCTGGAATTGGACGAGCTGTGGCTGTGGGTTATGCCAAAGAAGGTGCCCATGTTGCTATTGTTTATTTGGATGAGCACGAGGATGCTGAGGCGACTAAGCAACGGGTGGAACAAGAGGGGGTCAGTTGTATCACCATTTCCGGTGATGTGGCAGATGAGACGTTTTGTATTGAGAGTGTGGAACGAACGGTGACAGAGCTAGGTGGTCTCGATATTTTAGTGAATAACGTGGCAGAGCAGCATCCTGTTGAAAGTCTGAAAGAGATTACAGCGGAGCAGCTTCAGCGAACGTTTGCTACCAATTTTTATTCGTATGTGTATTTCACAAAGGCTGCTCTGGATTATCTAAAGCCGGGAAGTTCTATCATCAACACCACTTCCATTAATCCGTACCGTGGGAATCCTTCGTTAATTGATTACACGAGTACAAAGGGTGCGATCAATGCATTTACTCGTTCGATGTCTCAGTCTCTTGTAAAAGAGGGGATTCGGGTCAACGGTGTGGCACCTGGTCCCATTTGGACGCCATTAATTCCTTCTTCTTTCTCAGAGGAAAAGGTAGAAGCGTTTGGACAGGATAATCCAATGGGGCGTCCAGGTCAGCCGGTTGAGCATGTTGGGGCTTATGTCTTGTTGGCCTCAAAAGAAGCGTCTTATATGACAGGGCAGACCATTCATGTGAATGGCGGAGATTTTGTTCATACGTAATTTTTTTCAGATCATGTCTGTAAGTACACAAAAAAACGACCATCCACCCCATGCGTTAGAGTTAAACTCTAGTGTGTGGGGTGCTTTTTGTAGTGAATGAAGCATCAAACTTCTCATTGCATCTAACATCTTTTGTGAATCTACGAATTAAAGCTTGCACTCTGACAGTAATTCGGGAATGATAGAATTAAAAGATATAAATGGAGCGGAGGAAGCGACATGTACAAACAGCCGATTTTTTTTAAGCCGGTATTTAAGGAACGTATTTGGGGTGGAACAAAATTAAGAGAAGAGTTTGGTTATGACATTCCTTCAGAGAAGACGGGTGAATGCTGGGGGATTTCTGCACATCCGAATGGTCCTTCACTCATTCAAAATGGACCTTTAGAGGGCACATCTCTTGATACAGCATGGGAGAACCACCGCGAGATCTTCGGTGATGCTCATGAAGAGCAATTCCCACTGTTAATTAAAATCTTGGATGCCAATGCGGATCTTTCTGTACAGGTTCATCCGGACGATGCATATGCAAACGAACATGAAAATGGTGAGCTTGGTAAGACAGAGTGTTGGTATGTTATTGATTGTGAGCCTGGTGCTGAATTAATACTTGGTCATAATGCAGAGAGCAAGGAAGAGCTTGCAAGCGCTATAAAAGAAGGGCATTGGGACACTCTTCTGCGAAGGGTTCCAGTAAAAAAAGGGGACTTCTTTTATGTGCCTAGTGGAACCATTCATGCATTAGGCAAAGGTACATTGATACTAGAAACCCAGCAAAGCTCTGACACGACTTACCGAGTGTATGATTTTGATCGTGTTGATGACTCTGGCAATACGCGTGAACTTCATGTAGCTCCATCAATTAATGTAACGACTGTCCCGCACCAGGATGCAACCACTTCTCCTAAACAAGAGGAGCAGGAAGGACTAAAAAGCACAAGGCTTGTGTCGGAACAGTATTTTACCGTTTATGAATGGGAGCTTTGCGGGACCGTAGAAAGACAAGCTCCATCTACGTACCTACTGGCAAGTGTCCTTGAGGGTAATGGAAACATCGTTGTAGATGGTATTGCTCATTCCTTTGAGAAAGGTTCGCACTTTATCATTCCGGCAACGATTGGTGCATACTCTATTTCTGGTGGTGCCAAGCTCATTATCTCGCATACTACATAAATAAAAAGAAATGGCTGCTTATCAGAGCAACCATTTCTTTTTTTGTTATCGCTTGAATTTCGGCACAGTCATATACGTTCCAGCACGCCATAACCATTCTAATGGTCCGATTCTGAAATAATTCAGCCATAGCTTACTAAGAATGACTTGAATGATGAAGACAGCTATCGCAATCATTCCACCAGCAAAAACTCCAATCGAATTAAACAGCCCTAATCCATATGGATAAAAAATGAATGTCATCACAAGCGATTGAGTTAAATAGTTGGTGAAAGCCATTCGACCCGCAAAAGAAAATGGTTGCAAAAGCTTCCTACCAGCTTCAGTTGTAGCGGCGAGAGTAAAGGCAGCTACAAAAAAGGCTGTTAGGAACGGGCCGCCCACAAGCATTTGCAGATATTCGAGTTGCATGCTGTCAGCAAAAAATACAGTGGGTGATTTTGTTATTAGAGCAACAATCAGCCCTACCCACATGATCCATTTCCATTTTTTCTTATGAAGAAATGGATCCGCAATCCAACCTTTTCTCATCACGTATGCACCGACTAGGAATAGACCAATAACGGTAATTACACCATTTAAGACCATGAGAATTTCACCAAACAGACCTGGCCAAAGAGGATTTTCAGTTAGTCTGAATGAAACGATCTCAGCGTAGGTCCCCTCAGATAAAACGTCAACTTCCTTTTCCGAAAACGCTATCGATGGATCTTCTACCATTCCTTCAGTTCCTATATTCCAAAAAGCATCTGGAACGGCTGCACATGAGCCAAGTAAACCCATAATAATCAAACCGGAAATAATAAGCCCTCTGGCAGGCATCATTAAAAAGAAAAACAACAGTGCTGCTGTCCACGCGTAGGCAAAGAGAACATCGCCATTCCAAAGAAAGATTCCATGTATGTATCCGACGATTCCAAGAATAACGGTTCTTCTCCAATAAACAGCATTAAAATTAAGACCCTTTTCTAACATCCTTGTCTTCTGCATGGCCATTCCATAGCCAAAGAGAAAAGAGAATAGTGGATAAAAGCTTGCCTGGACAAGTATTAAGATAAAGGCTTCTGAGAGTTGGTCAATAAATCCGTTTGGGTACGGATTTGTTAAGTCCGTGTCATAAAGTAGACCGAATTGAAAATGAAGACTGTTTGCAAGGATAATGCCAAGCAATGCGAATCCTCTAAGCATATCCAACGTCACAATCCGATCCTGATCGTTTGTTGGCGATAAACGGGTGTTCAAATAAGCTCAACTCCTTAGTCAATGTAGGTTAGAATGGTTGATGGTTTCAGTCTTAGCTTTGACATGATAAAGTAATAGGTAGATTACATACATCAAACAGTTTACACCAATTTCATCCATTTGTGTGAAATTCCTTTTGCGGATTGCTTTAGGAAACCATAAAAAAAGAATAGGGTGGGTTCGAACGATGACGAATGATTTTATCCAAACTATGAGTGCACACCGCTCAATACGAAAGTTTACTACTCAAGACGTAAGCAAAGAACAAGTGGAGGCAATTATTTCAGCAGCTAGATGGGCTCCAAGCTCACATCATGTGCAAGCATACAGTGTGATTGTGGTGAAGAATCCATCGACTAAACAGACACTGTCTGAATTAACGGGAAATCAACGCTGGGTGGAGCAGTGTCCTGTATTCCTAGTCTTTTGTGCAGATTACCATAAAATTTCTGAAGCGAGTGAGAGGCATGGACAAGCATTAGAAATTGGGGGAGCTGAACAATTACTTGTTGGTGCGGTTGACGCAGCTCTTGTTGCCCAAAATACTTTGTTAGCCGCAGAGTCCATGGGGCTTGGTGGTGTAATGATTGGTGGGATTAGAAATCAACCAGGGGAAGTGACAAAGCTCCTTAACCTTCCACTCCATACATTCCCGGTTATGGGGATGTGCTTAGGCTATCCTGATCAAGATGTTGACCAAAAACCAAGGCTACCACAAAAAGCATCCGTCTTTTACGAAGCCTATGATCAATCTTTTGTACCAGATGCCCTGGACGCCTACAATGAAACAATGGAGCACTATTACCTTTCAAGAAAATCAAATGCAAGAGGGGATACGTGGTCTAAGCAAATGGCTGCCTATATGGGGAAACCCAATCGTCCCCATCTTAATCAATACTTACTGAGTCAAGGATTTTTACATGATGTAAAAAAAGAGAGTGAGTAATAAAGTTTGCGTAAGGGAAGAGGGAGAGAGCCGTGAACATAACAAAAAGCGAGGCGCTTAACAGATTACCTAAACAATTTTTTGCTGAATTAGTTCGCAAAGCTACAGAGCTAAAACAAACACATGATGATGTGATTAATCTAGGACAAGGGAATCCTGATCAGCCGACACCAGAACATATTGTAGAAAAACTTAAAGAGGCATCGTCTAATCCGCTTTACCATAAGTACCCTCCTTTTTCCGGATATGATTTTCTAAAAGAAGCTGTTGCAGAGTACTACTGGAGAGAGTTTCAAGTGAAGATCGACCCGAAAACAGAGGTAGCTGTCCTATCAGGTACTAAAACGGGACTCGTTGAGATTAGTCAGTGTCTGCTGAACTCTGGAGATACGGCCATGGTGCCAGATCCAGGGTATCCGGATTATTGGTCCGGTATAGCGCTTGCTGATGCAAAAATGTATACGATGCCGTTAGTTGAAGAACATGGATTTCATCCACAGTATCAAGATATTCCTGATGAGACTCTGGAACAAGCTAAGCTTATGTTTTTGAACTATCCAAACAATCCCACAGGGGCAACAGCTGATGTAGAGCTTTTTACGAAGACCATTGCACTTGCTAAAAAACACGAGATCGCCGTGGTCCATGACTTTGCCTATGGTGCCATAGGTTTTGATGCCCAATCCCCTATTAGTTTTCTCGAGACTCCTGGTGCAAAGGATGTGGGGATTGAAATGATGACCCTCTCCAAAACATACAACATGGCTGGTTGGAGAATAGGCTTTGCTGTAGGGAATAGTCAGATGATTGAGGCGATTAACTTAATTCAGGATCACTATTACTGCAGTATTTTTGGTGGTCTTCAGGAAGCTGCAGCCTATGCATTAACAGCAGATCAATCCTCCGTAAAGGAATTGGTCGCGACCTATGAATCACGAAGAAATGTGCTGATAGAAGAGGCGGCCAAAATCGGGTGGAAGGTGGATGCACCAGCAGGTTCCTTCTTCGCTTGGTTCCCGGTACCTGAAGGGTTCACCTCAGAGGCGTTTGCTGATCAGCTGCTTTATGAGGCGCGAGTTGTCGTTGCGCCTGGAAATGGATTCGGTGAATATGGTGAGGGTTTTGTAAGACTTGGTTTATTATGTAGCGAAGAAGAGCTGAAAGAAGCTATTCAACGGATTGGTCGTTTAAAGCTATTTTAATTACGATTTAAAAGGAGAAGTTTAATCTATGAGAGACATTCAAAATATTTTCTGCATTGGCCGAAATTATGCGCAGCATGCAAAGGAATTGGGTAATGAAGTCCCAAGCTCTCCAATCTTGTTTACAAAACCGACAAACGCATTAGCTCTCGCAGATGGACAGACGTTATCGTATCCAAACGGTAAGGGAGAGATCCACCATGAACTTGAAATTGTTCTTAAGATTGGTTCTGCTAAGGGATCAACTCATGTAGATGAGCGAGTAGTGGAGATGGCGCTTGGCATTGATTTGACCTTACGTGATATGCAATCCGAATTAAAAAAGAAGGGTCATCCATGGGAGCGAGCGAAAGGCTTTAGAAACTCGGCAATCGTTACACCATTTTGGGCTTTTCCTGGTGTAGAAGCGATTGAAACAGTTCTATTTTCTCTGCAAAAGAATGGAGAAACCCTCCAAGAAGGCAAAAGTACAGACATGCTATTTAACTTCCAGAGAGTATTGGATGAATGTGAGCAGGCATTTGGACTTTCGGAGGGAGATGTTATTTATACTGGGACCCCTGAAGGTGTTGGTCCCATCTCTGATGGTGATGTCTTTACCCTATTGTGGGACGGGCAAGAAAAAGGAAGCTTTAAAGTCTCAATGTAATTGTTCAGGAGGGACCATGGCACATACAAAGATTTTTGCTCATCGCGGATTTTCGGAAAAGTATCCGGAGAATACAATGACAGCCTTTGAATATGCGGCAGCTGCAGGGGCAGATGGAATTGAGTTAGATGTTCAATTAACAAAAGACGGCGTACCTGTCATCATTCACGACCGTCACGTAAATAGAGTGACATCTGGTAAGGGAAGAGTTAATTCGTTCACTGTAAAAGAAATTCAAGCTCTTCAGATGAAAGAAGATAAAAATGAACGTATTCCTACCTTTGAAGAATACCTTGATTGGTCAAAGAATCATTCGCTTTTGCTTAATCTTGAGTTAAAGACAGAGCTTACCGATCGTTCTTTTATTAAAGAGTTAATCCTGCCACTACTGGAGAAATACGAGGTTGAGGAACGAACAATTATATCTTCCTTTGACCATAAGGCTTTAATGGTAGCGAAGCAGCAGAAGCCGCATATTGAAGCTGCGGCTTTAGTTCATCAGGCAATGGTAAAACCTGAGGCATACTTAAATTTACTAGGTGTAGAAGGGATTCATTTTGAATCATCTACCCTATTAATGCATGAAGCCCAGCAGTTGCAGGAACGGGGTGTTGCCATCAGACCTTATACGGTGAATACTCGAGATAAAATGATGCAATTTTTTACTTGGGGATGTGAGGGTATTTTTACTGATTATCCTGACTTGGCCTTGGAGCTACGTGACCAAAGATTTATGGCTACGTAAGCCCCCAGATCTCCGACGCATATTCAGCAATCGTACGATCACTTGAGAAATAACCAGAGTGGGCAATGTTAATTAAGCACTTCTTTTGCCAGGCTTGAGAATCAAGATATTGATTCTCTGCCTGGCTTTGTGTGTGTACATAGCTTCCAAAATCCTTTAATAAAAAAAACTCATCGCCCCTGTACAATAAGGAATAATAAATATCCTGAAAAGCTACCTCATCACCATGAATGGTACCATCCACAAGTTTGCTTAAAGCCTTTTGTAAGCGAATATCTTGGTTAAAAATATCTCTGGGAGAATAATGCCGATTCTGCTCATAAGCTATCACTTCATCTGCGGCCATTCCAAATTCAAAAATGTTCTCATTTGAAACAAGCTCTGCCATTTCTATATTGGCACCATCTCTTGTTCCAATAGTCAATGCTCCATTCATCATCATTTTCATATTACCTGTTCCAGATGCTTCCTTTGAAGCAGTGGAAATCTGTTCACTAAGGTCTGCCGCTGGAATAATCCACTCTGCTTGAGAGACGCTGTAATTAGGTAAAAATACAACACCTAGTTTCCCTTTTGTTTTTTTATCTTGATTAATTTGCTTGGCAACAGCTGCAATAAGTGAAATAATTCGCTTGGCATAATGATAGCCAGGAGCAGCTTTGGCAGCAAAAATAAATGTACGTGGAACCCTGAGAGCATCTGGTTTTTCATGGCATAAGTCCCATAGATAGAGGATGTGTAGCAGATTTAATAATTGACGTTTATATCCATGAAGTCGTTTAATTTGAACGTCAAAAAGAGAAGTAGGCAAAATGTCTATTTCTAGCTCCGTACGAAGCTTTGTTATCAGGCTATTTTTGTTAGCGGTCTTAATATCTGCAAGAGTGGTCAAGACGTCAAGATCATCCTGATAAGAAAGTAAGGATTCTAGCTTGTGGGGAGCTGTCTTCCAGCTTTCACCTATTAAGGATGATATGAAATCTGACAATAAAGGGTTGGCATTCATTAACCACTGTCTATGACTGATCCCGTTTGTTTTGTTGGTAAACCGCTCAGGGAATCGGGTAGAAAAAGCCTTCATTAGTTGATTCTTTAAAATAGAGGAGTGAAGCTTAGCTACACCATTAATTTTATGGCTGCCAATCGTTGCTAGCCGGGCCATGTGAATGTCTTCTTCGATAATAATAGCTATGTCATCTATTGATTCACCCTCACTTAATCCGCGCTCTAATACATCTTCACATAGCCTTCGATTGATTTCTTCTATTATTTGATAGATTCTCGGTAACTGCTCCTTTAAAAGAAAAACGGGCCATGTCTCCAGTGCTTCGTTCATTAATGTATGGTTGGTATACGACATCACTTGGGTGGTAAGCTTCCAGGCTTCCTCCCAATCTAATAAGTGATGATCAATCAATAGCCTCATCAGCTCAGGGATGATAAGAGCAGGGTGGGTATCATTAATTTGCATCGCACGTTTTTCAGGAAGCTGACTTAAGCTGTGTCCGGCATTAATGTATTGAGAAAGAATCTGTTGTATACCGGCAGAGACTAAGAAATATTGCTGGCGCAGTCTGAGCACTTTTCCCTCGTAGCTTGTATCATCTGGGTAAAGAAATTCAGTCAGCTGTTCTGCATGTCTTTTTGATTTAGAGAATGCTTCAAACTCTATTGGAGGGGGATAAGGAATCGCCTCTGCTTTCCATACGGTTAAAGAGTTTATACGTTGATTTTGAAAACCGAAAATTGGGATATGGTATGGTGACGCTTTAACTTGCTCCGTGCCAATTAATTCAAAGGTTAATCGATTATTTTTCATAAAGGAATGCACCCTACCCCCAAACTGCACAATCACACTCTCGTTAGATTGAAGCTCTTCCCACTCATAGCCATTTTGACCAAGCCAGCGATCAGGGAGTTCAATTTGATGGTTATCTTTCATTTTTTGTTCAAAGAGCCCATATTGATAACGCAAGCCCATCCCATGACCTGCATAATTTAACGCTGCTAAGGAATCTAAGAAACAAGAGGCTAATCTTCCAAGTCCACCGTTTCCAAGCGCTGCATCCAGCTCACTTTGAAATACATCCCGAGGAGCATAATGATACTCTAGAAGAATATCTTTACAGATATCTAGTAAGTCTAAATTTAATAGGTTGGTCTCAATAAAGCGACCAGGAAGAAATTCCATCGAAAAATAATAGACCTGTTTCTCTTGGCTACATTGATCTGACAGATTAGCGTGAACATACAGCTCCTTAATTAGACGAGCCAGGAGCTGTAATACTTCTACATTCGAGTAAGTAGAATTAGCTAATTGGTTCGACAGTTTCTCTTTGAATAGCTTTGGATTGAACAGCATAGAGGCGTTTCCCCTCCTTTCTATAGCCTAATTCTTCGTATAAACGATGGTATAAAGAAGCTGAAAACGTCCAATCCAGCTTGGAGGAACGGCCATTTAAAATGATTTTATCCCATAGCTGTTTATTCTTAAACATGGAGAGAGCCTTGAGAATGACAGTATAAAATTCTCCAGCTGACATGTTATTAAACGTAAACCCATTTCCCGTTCCGGTATAAGGGTTAAAATTTTGAATGGTATCTTTTAATCCTCCAGTTTCTCGAACAATAGGAACGCATCCATAACGCAGTGCAATGAGTTGACTTAACCCACAGGGTTCAAATAAAGACGGCATTAACAGCATATCCGCTCCCGCATAGAGCCTTCTTGCTTTGGCTTCGTCAAACTCATGAAAAAAAATAAGCTTTGAAGGATAGAGATGTTGAAGTAAAAACAGCTTCTCTTCTAGCTCGTGAGTACCACTCCCTAACACAATCATCTGAACTCGTTCTTGAGGAAGCAGAGCGTGCAGGGTTTCGACAAGAAGATCAATTCCTTTTTCTGGGACCAATCTTGATACAATGGCTAGTAGGGGAGTAGAGATTGACATAGATAAGCCTGCCTCTACTTGGAGACTGCGCTTATTAATCTCGGTGGCATCATTACGAATCTGGTATGGATGTACCAGGTCTTTATCTGTCTTTGGATTGTATGCAACTAGGTCAATTCCATTTATTATGCCAGTTAAATCATCTGAACGCTGTCTAAGGAGTGCGTCAAGTCTCTGTCCATATCTTGGCTGCTGAATTTCCAGCGCGTACGAAGGGCTGACTGTTGTGACCTTATCAGCTTCAGCCACTCCGGATTTTAGATAATTAATGCGGCCATCCATTTCTAAAATGGAGTAGGCTTGCTCGTCAAAATGAAGTAGCTCATAAAATACACTGTCAGGAAACTGCCCTTGATAGGCTAAGTTATGAATGCTAAACACCGTTTTGATTTGATGATTCCATTGTTTTGAGCGAATGTAGGCAGGCAGCAATCCTGTTTGCCAATCATGGCAGTGTAGAATGACTGGTTTGATTTCAAGCTGATCTAGCCATTCAAGCACAGCATGAGAAAAAAAGGCAAATCGTTCTGCATCATCGTCACACCCATATAAACGATCACGATGAAAATAATACGGATTATCAAAAAATAAATAACAGATGTCCTGATGATTTAACCTATACACACTACACAGATGCTTGCGCCATTTTACCCAAACAGTCAGGGTCGCAATTTCTGTTAATTGATCGGACCATTGCTTCGGTAACTGTTTAAACTTTGGGAGGATAACAGTTAAGTCATCACCTGAGCTTTTTAATGCTTGTGGCAGAGAGCCAATGACATCTGCTAATCCTCCTGTTTTATAAAATGGAGTGCATTCTGTAGCTACATGAACAATATTTGCGTATTCAGTTGGCATACTAACCTCCTTTACCTGTAGGGTCACCTTAAGAGTGATAGAGCTGCTGTGTTGTACTATAGGTGGAGTGATCTTGATAGGCGTCAACCATTGCTTGGGTTATTAGCATTATTTCTTCACCAGGGGGAAAAGCAAAATTATCAGGAATGTGAGTATTCTCTGCAACAATGGCTTTTTTTAAGTAAACATTTCTCCCAATTGTTACGCCTGGTAAAATGACTGATTGATCTATTTTAGAGCTTTCAGCTATGGTGGAAGTAGGTGAGACCACGGAATGTGAGAGTTCAATTTTGCCTGTGACGGTTTCAAGAGCAGCAGGTACATTTATAGAGTGGTGGCCAAGGGATTGGCTGGAGAGGGCCCATTCCATTTGTGCCTGCCAGTATGATTGAATGGTACCAACATCACGCCAGTATTGGTTAAATAGAAAAGCAAACAACTTTGAGTGCTTTGATAGCAACGTAGGTATAATGTTTTTGCCAAAGTCATGGTTCGAATGGGCCAGGGTGGAGTCATAGCTAAGGCACTGCTTCAATGTCTTCCAATTAAATAGATAAATGCCCATAGACGCCATATTACTTATTGGTTTAGCGGGCTTTTCAATGAAAGATGTAATGGCGTTATTTGTATCCACAGAAAGGATGCCATATCGATACGCTTCTTCCAGAGGGACTTGGATCGAAGCGACAGTTACCTCTGCCCCTTTTTGAATATGAAAATGAAGCATTTCTTGATAATTCATATGATATATGTGGTCACCAGAGAGAATGAGAACATGAGTGGGGCGCTGTTCTTCCAAATAGGACAGATTCTTAAAAACAGCATCTGCAGTCCCCTTATATGGTGACTGGTTAGCTTGAAGACAGTCAATGCTTAGTCCAGAAGGCTGTCTAGCATTTAAATGGTCGTGAAGTGTTTTGGGTTTATACTGTGTTAGAACTCCAGCACGTTTGATTTCAGAGCGAGAACAATTATTTAACGTAAAATCAATGATTCGATAGCTCCCGCCAAATGACACAGCAGGTTTCGCTTGTTCCGCTGTTAAAGCGCCTAATCTTGTACCTTCCCCTCCTGCTAATATTAAGGCTACACATCTCTTTGCTGAGTTCACGACATATCCCCTTCTTTCTAGGACAATAGTTATAGTGAGTGAAGATGTATGATATCTATGAACGTGTAACCGTTTTCTATTCCTCCTCAATAAACTTATTAAAAATAATGAGTTTGTCCTTCACTGATGGACTTAAACAAAGCGAACACTAAGTCGATATATAGGTAACGAACATAAAGAAAATGTCGAAATCAGACATTAGGTATACAAAGTGGGGGTTACAATGAATGCTAATTATGTAAATGCTATTATTAGGGCTACTAAAGGAATACTAACCAATCATCTAGGTGCAGGGGTCACATTGCATGTTCCAAATCAAGGCACAGGGAGTGTAAGCAGTAATGACATTTCCGTGATTTTAGGTGTGAAGGGCAATCTTATTGGACAAATTATTTGCAGTTTTAATAAGGATACAGCCAAAAACATTGTGGGTACGATGATGGGTGGAATGACAATTGAGACGTTAGATGAGATGGGCTGGAGCGCCGTTCAGGAATTTGGTAATTGGATTGCTGGTACCACGGCTACTGAATTATCAACAGAGGGCTGCATTATCGACGTAACCCCACCTGTTACAAATGAAGGCTTATCTACCTTTCATTCCTCTGAGAAATACATATCGTTACTTCTCGAAAGTACAATAGGCATGGTTCATATTCATATGTCCTTTCAAGAGGTAGAAGCAAAAATCCGCTCATAAATGGCGGATTTTTTTCAATTAGTTGAAAATACTATTCAAATGAATGAAAAAGATGTACACTACCTATCGTAATCTCTGAAAGTATGAGAGGAGTGACCTAAAGATGAAAGAGATCGATGTATCCAAATTTGAAAAGAAAATTATTATTCGCAACATCGAAGTAAAAGACTTTGATGATATTATAGAAATGTCTAAAATTTGTTTTAAGAATATGGAGCCATGGACAAAAGATCAGCTCCGTAGTCATATTGAAATATTTCCTGAGGGACAATTTTGCGTAGAATATGATGGTAAAATTATTGGTTCTTGTTCAAGTTTAATTATTAACTTTGACGAGTATGATGACCAGCATACGTGGGATGAAATTACCGATGAAGGCTATATTACAAACCACGACTCAGAAGGCTATAATTTATATGGCATTGAGGTTATGGTGCACCCAGATTATCGTCGCATGAAAATTGGCCGCAGATTGTATGAAACGAGAAAGGAT
Organism: Alkalicoccobacillus porphyridii; assembly: GCF_007293315.1. Lineage (GTDB taxonomy): Bacteria > Bacillota > Bacilli > Bacillales > Bacillaceae_D > Alkalicoccobacillus > Alkalicoccobacillus porphyridii. The sequence goes on along the minus strand of NZ_VLXZ01000009.1, from coordinate 186,150 downwards.
TTAGCAAGAGAGCTGAATCTAAAAAGTATTATTATCGGTGGAAGAATTCCTAACTACTCAAAGCATAAGGAGCTAACACCAAGACAGTATGTGGAAGAAGTAACGATGCATAACCTTTATGACCCGGTTTTGACCTTCCAAGTGGTGAACAACTTTAGTTTAAAACGAGTGAATTCAAACTATCTTGATGATGATAAAGCATCCATGAGATATGCTACCTTAATGGAATGGAACAATATTGATTATCGCCCAACCATTCCAAAGCGTAAGTTCAAGACGTCGTTCCCGGTTCGAATTACATCCATTCAATATGAAATGAAAAAGATCTCTTCTTTTGAGGACTTTGCCGTTCAGTGCGAATATTATACGGATGTAGCAGCAGGATTTAACTCTGACTTTGTTGTGTTTCCAGAGATCTTTACGCTTCAGCTTCTGTCTTTCCTACCAGAAAAGAGTCCAAGTCGGGCCATTCGTAGACTCACTGAATTTACTGAGGATTATATTGAGTTGTTCACGACGCTTGCTGTGCGTTATAACATCAATATTGTCGGTGGCTCTCACTTTGTTGAAGAGGAAGGCAAAATTTTTAATATCTCATACTTGTTCCGACGAGATGGGACCATTGAGAAACAGTATAAAATTCATGTCACTCCTAATGAACGTTTGTTCTGGGGGATTTCCGGTGGAGATGAAGTGAAAGTATTTGATACGGACTGTGGCAAAATTGCGATTCAGATCTGTTATGATATTGAATTCCCAGAGCTTGCACGAATTGCTGTAGATAAAGGTGCTAACATTATCTTCACACCATTCTGTACGGATGATCGTCAAGGCTATCTACGCGTAAGATATTGTTCGCAGGCTCGTGCCATTGAAAATCAACTGTATACCGTAATCTCAGGAACAGTCGGCAACCTTCCTGATGTTGAAAATATGGACATTCAGTATGCACAATCAGGTATCTTCTCACCTTCTGACTTTACATTTGCTCGAGATGGTATTGTAGGCGAGTGTAATCCAAATATTGAAACCGTGGTTGTTGGTGATGTGGACTTAGAAATTTTGCGTAGACACAGACGCTCGGGTAGTGTGAATCAGCTTCGTGATCGTCGTCACGATGTTTATCACATTACGTACAAACAGCCATAAAATGAATAAATCACAAAGAGCAGTGAACCAAGTAGGTTTGCTGTTCTTTTTTGTGTTGGACATGTGTATGGATGCAACTTCTGCGGGTAAGGCTGTTGATAGGATAACAGAGGGGGTTACGCATGTTAAAGCACCAGAAAAGTAGAGAATACTATACGGTATTCATTATTCTCTGCGCAGTCATTCTTTCAGCTTGTGTTATTTGGACGCAGCCATTTTTACAGAACAATCAGCTTGGATGGGATATTAATGAGGTCATTGTGACTGAAGGGTACGAGCCGAACGCGGTGGAACACGTACAGCTTTTTTTAGTAGATAAAGCGGGACGTCCTATCATAAATGGACAGGTGCTGCTTAACGCTCAAAGTGAAAAATCACATGCAACATGTAAGCAATGGATGCATCATGTGGATCAGGGATTATACGAGTCAGAATGCTTGTTTACTGAATCAGGTAAATGGAAGGCGGATGTATTCGTTGCTGGAGCACAGAGCAAGCAACAATTTACTTATTTCTTTACCGTTCAACCGATGCCTTCAATGGATGAATTCAGAAGTAAACGTAAATAGATTGAAAGGCTAGTTTAAGGTATACTACTAGAAAAGAGAATAGAGCGAAACAATAGACTGAATAAATCCGTATAAACGTTATGAGGCTTTAAAAGGGGAGTGGACTCATTGGCTGGAAGGTTCTCAGGTGAGAGAAGGAACGAGCAGATAGAGGCACTCAAGCAGGAGGGGCTTGAGGTGCTGATTATTGGCGGGGGAATTACGGGAGCAGGTATTGCTTTAGATGCACAGATGCGTGGATTACATACTGGTCTTATTGAGCAGCATGATTTTGCCAGTGGATCTTCAAGCCGCTCCAATAAGTTGATTCAAGGTGGATTAAGCTATATTCGGAATCTTGATGCCAAAACATTCACTGAGCTTGGAAAAGAGCGTGCTATTATTCTTGATAATGCTCCGCATCTAGTTTCACCTATTAATATGCTGTTGCCAGTTTATAAGAAGGGTGCTTTTGGTCGTATCCAAGCTTCTTTAAGCTTACGTGTATATGACCGCTTAGCAGAGCTAAACAAAAAAGAACGTCGCCACATGCTAAATAAACGCCAAGCACAAAAGCAAGAGCCACTTCTTCAACCTGATAATCTAAAAGGCGGAGGGTATTATGTAGAATACCAAACCAATGATGCTAGATTAACAATAGAAGTATTAAAAGTTGCCTCTGCTAGGGGTACTCTTGCGGTAAGCTATCTAAAGGCAGAATCGTTTCTATATGAGCAAGGCAGAATCGCAGGGGTTATGGCCGTTGATCAACTGACAGGGGAAGCTCACAAAATTTATGCTAAACACATTGTGAATGCCACAGGAGCCTCCATTGACAATTTACGTGAACAAGATCGATCTTTAAACGGCTCACGGTCGACTATTAATAAAAAAATACATATAGTGATAGATCATGATCGCTTACCTATTAAGCAAGGCATATATTTTGAGCACGACGGGCACATGCTGTATGCGATTACCTATGGTGAGAAAGTATATATTGGACCAGGAGATCAAGAGCTTTCGGTTGCTCACACTGCTAGCTACCTGTTAAATGCTATTCAACATCTCTTCCCAACTACTAATATAACGTTTCAGGATATTGAAGCTTTATGGGTTGATGAAGAGGCGGTACCAGCGACTTCCGCAAAGCAAGACAAATTCGAGGACTTAACGATCTCTTCCTCGGGTTTAATATCTGTTCGCTGTAAGCAAATGGCGGCTTATCGATTAATTGCTGAAAAGGTTGTTGATACCATTGAAAAGGAAAGAGGCGAATCCATAGGTAGCCAAACAGATTCTATTACTCTATCTGGTGGACAGGTAGGAGGAGTAGACCGGTTTGATAGCTTTCTTAAAACAAAGGCAGATGAAGGAGAAGCATTAGGGATTGCATATGAGGAAGCCTATGCACTAGCGTTAGTATATGGTTCAAACATCACAAATATTTGGTCCAGAGTTCGAACAAGCAGGCGACGTGCTCAAGAGGCAGGACTTCCTCCAATTTTATTTGCTCAATTAACCTATGCTATAGATGAAGAAATGGTCATTTCCCCATTAGATTTTCTCATTCGTAGAACACAGGCATTGTATTTTAATCGACCTGAGTTAGAAAAGTGGAAAGACGCAATTTTTCTTTATATGCAGGACCGCTTTCAATGGAGTGAAGAAGAGAGCTCTTATTGGCAAACAGAAATGGAGCAGGCATTAAAAGAAAATCGTTTTGAGAGTGCACCTAGTCAAGACTAGCGGCTATACTCAAAACATAGTAGACTGGAATATGGTATGAAATTGTTAATAGTTGATAATTTAGGAGGCGTTTTTTTGAATTGGGAAGATAATTATAAAAAGTGGGCTGACTTTAGCGCTCTGAATTCAGATGTGAAAGAAGAACTTCAGGCAATCGGTGACGATAAGGTAGCGCTAGAGGATTGTTTCTATAAAAATCTTGAGTTTGGAACCGGTGGCATGCGTGGAGAAATAGGGCCGGGACCAAATCGTATGAATACATATACGGTTCGTCGAGCATCAAAAGGCTTGGCAGACTTTCTTAGCAGTCATGGTGAAGAGGCAAAAAAACGCGGAGTGGTTATTGCCTATGATTCTAGACACAAATCTCCTCAATTTGCGCGTGAAGCGGCCTTAACTTTAGGAAAACAGGGAGTTACGGCTTATGTTTTTAATGATTTACGGCCCACACCTGAGCTCTCATTCGCAGTAAGACACCTAAATGCCTACGCAGGTATTGTCATTACGGCGAGTCATAACCCTCCTGAATATAACGGATTTAAGGTGTATGGACCAGATGGTGGACAGCTACCTCCAGGCCCGGCAGATGAACTCGTTTCCTTTGTGGATGCGATTGAGGATGAGCTACTTATTGAAGTAGGCGATGAAACAGAGCTAAAGAGTGAAATGATGTATCAGGTTGTTCCTCAGGATGTAGACGATGCGTATAATGAGCAGCTGCAAACCATTCTTGTTCAGCCAGAGTTGGTGAAAGAACTAGGACCAACACTAAAGATAGTGTTTACACCTTTACATGGAACAGCTAATATTCCTGTGCGACGTGTCCTAGAGGATGCAGGCTTTACAAATCTTACAATCGTTGCAGAGCAAGAGCTTCCTGATCCAGATTTTTCGACCGTTTCTTCTCCAAATCCTGAAGAGCATGCCGCTTTTGAATTGGCTATAAAATACGGTGATGAACAGGACGCAGACATCCTACTCGCTACAGACCCTGATGCTGATCGAGTAGGTCTAGCTGTAAGAAATGATTCAGGAGAATACGAAGTACTGACAGGGAATCAAACAGGTGCTTTATTATTAGACTATCTGTTGCGTCAAAAGCAGGAGGCTGGTACACTGCCAGACAACGGTATCGTTCTCAAAACCATTGTTACCTCTGAAATTGGAGCAAAAATTGCTGAAGAATACGGACTTGCTTCTCTCGACACCTTAACAGGGTTTAAATTTATTGGCGAAAAAATAAAAGAATATGAAAGCTCTAAAGAGCATACCTTCCTCTTTGGGTATGAAGAAAGCTACGGTTACCTTATTGGTGATTTTGTGCGTGATAAGGATGCTGTTCAAGCCTGCCTTCTTGCTGCGGAGCTTGCGCTTTATTATAAGTCACGTGACATGACAGTGTATCAAGGTCTTCAAGAAGTCTTCAGCAGATATGGCTTTTACCGAGAGGGTCTTGAGTCACTCACACTAAAAGGAAAATCAGGTGCAGAGAAGATCCAAAGTATCTTGTCGTCATTTAGAATGGATCCACCTAAAAGCATGAATGATGTCTCAATTATTTCAGTAGAAGACTATCAATCAAGAGAGCGTACAACTTTAGAAACAAATCAGATTGAAGGAATCGAGCTTCCCGTTTCAAACGTATTAAAGTATAAGCTTGAGGATGGATCGTGGTTCTGCATCCGTCCATCCGGAACGGAACCAAAAGTAAAATTCTACTTCGGCGTAACTGCAGATAACGAGGCAGACAGTAAAGAGGCTCTCGCATCATTAAGAGCCGCAGTCATGAAGTATGTTAATCAATTTCTATAAGAGAAAAGAGGAAGACCTATGACCATTTTAGTTACAGGTGGAGCAGGATATATAGGCAGCCATACCGTGCTGCACCTTTTAAATCAAGGTGAGAATGTGGTCGTTTTAGATAATTTATCAAAGGGACACCGTGATGCGTTGAATGGCGCTGTATTATATGAGGGTGACTTACTAGATGGTGCGTTTTTAGATAAGCTCTTCACCGAGGAAAGCATTGATGCGGTTATCCACTTTGCTGCAGATTCGCTTGTTGGAGAAAGTGTTAAGAATCCACTTGAATATTATAAAAATAATGTGATTGGCACCCATACATTGCTTACGAAGATGGTTGAACACAATGTCTTAAATATTGTGTTCTCCTCTACAGCAGCAACCTATGGAGAGCCAGAGCAGGTACCTATTGTAGAAAGCTTACCAACTCTTCCAACTAATCCATACGGAGAGACTAAGCTTGCCATTGAGAAGATGTTGAAATGGTCTGATGAAGCCTATGGGCTGAAATCAGTCTGTCTACGATATTTTAATGCAGCTGGTGCTGATCCGGAAGGAAGAATAGGGGAAGACCACGACCCAGAATCACATCTTATACCGATTGTTTTGCAAACCGCTTTAGGACAGAGAGAGCAGGTTCAGGTATTTGGTGATGATTATCCTACAGAGGATGGTACATGTATCCGAGATTATGTACATGTGATGGACTTGGCCGATGCTCATTTTTTAGCGGTGCAGAGGCTTATGAAGGAAAGACAGAGCAATATTTATAACCTAGGCATTGGTCAAGGGTTTTCGGTTAAGCAAGTGATTGATGTCTGTCGCGAAGTTACAGGTCATGAAATTCCACACGTAACTGCACCGAGACGTGCAGGAGACCCAGCCGTGTTGATTGCTTCTCCTGAGAAAGCAAAGACGGAACTAAATTGGCAGCCGAAATACACAAATCTTAAGGATATCGTGTCCCATGCCTGGAGCTGGCATTCAGCACACCCAGCAGGCTACGATAAAGAATAGCGGTACGAGGCTGGGATAGAAATATTATAATTAATAGAAAAGCGGAACAATGTTGGAGTGTCTCCATGCATTGTTCCGTTTTTTATTGTATAAAATGAGGATATATTTATATATCCATAAATATGGAAAAAACAGAGGGCATCTGAGTATGGGTGCTTCGGCTGTCGCTCCCGAAAATGGGGGCACGCTTACCGCGGGAAGGTAATGAGCTAACTCGACTATGTCGATTTATCTCATTGAACCTTTATATCCCGCAGGTGTCGGCCCGCCATTTTCGTCCGCTAGGTGCGTAGCTGGCATCAAGTATATGAGAGATTATACACGCAGACTCTAGATAACTTTCCTGCACGGTGCAGGTATTTAAGTACAGTTCGACTATGACTATGTGAATTTATCTTAAGCAATCTTTTCATCAAGTTCACTGTAAAAGAAGCTATATATAATAGTTAGTCTTCTTTTAAACAAAAAAAGCCCTCATTTCCTTTTGTTCGGGAACATGAGCGGAAGGAGAAAACGTAGACTCCTATGGAACAGAACGCGGCAGACCGACATTGAAGTGGCGCACTTCCACTTCAAGGGCTGAGGCCGTTCCCGTGGAAAGCGTAGGTTTCTCCTGTAGCGGTGCCTGAGCTCATTGAAGATGTCGAAGCTCTATTTTCGTCCGCTTGGTGAGTGGCAGGTCTCAAAAATATTAGAGGTGACACACGTAGTTTCTACATGAATTTCCTATAGAAGAAGTTGTTTTTATTCTTAATGAAGGATGTAGCAAGTTAAAGTAATATTGTCCCAATCACTTTAATTTACATAAAGGATACTCATAAATAATTCGGGTTCCCTCATATAGTATAAGAGGTGTTTAAATGAGGGGAGAGAATCATGTGGCGGAGGAATGGAATGATTTAAAGCGTGCCATTGGGGAAATTACGGAGATTGCTACCGGTTTTGGCTTGGACTTTTACGAGATGCGTTATGAAATCTGCCCAGCAGAAATTATTTATACAATCGGAGCATATGGAATGCCTACACGATATAGCCATTGGTCTTTTGGAAAACAATTTCATAAAAGCAAGCTGCAATATGATTTAGGATTAAGTAAGATCTATGAACTGGTCATTAATTCAGATCCTTGCTACGCGTTTTTACTTGATAGCAATTCATTAATACAAAACAAGCTAATTGTTGCTCATGTTTTGGCACACTGTGACTTTTTTAAACACAATGTCAGGTTCTCCAACACTCGGAGAGATATGGTAGAAAGTATGAGTGCGACTTCAGAACGAATTGCACATTATGAGCATCTGCATGGTAAGGATGAAGTTGAAACCTTCCTAGATGCCGTACTAGCTATCCAAGAGCATATTGATCCGAGCTTACTTCGACCAAAGCTATCATGGACAACGGAAGAAAAACAAGAAAGGCCATTTAAAAAGACAAGTGAATATGACGACCTTTGGGGACTGGATGCAAATAATGAAGTAAAAGAGACGACCTTCCCGCGTAAGAAAACACCATTCCCGCCTAAACCAGAAAAAGACATGCTGCTCTTTATTGAACAATTTAGTCGAGAGCTTGAGGACTGGCAACGAGACATTTTAACGATGATGCGTGAAGAAATGCTGTATTTTTGGCCACAGCTTGAAACAAAAATTATGAATGAAGGATGGGCCTCCTATTGGCATGCACGAATTTTACGTGAGATGGATTTAACAACAGACGAAACAATCGAATTTGCTAAGCTGAATGCTGGGGTAGTCCAACCATCAAAAACATCTATAAATCCCTATTACCTAGGCTTAAAAATCTTTGAAAACATTGAGCAGGAATATGACAATCCCACTAAGGAAATGCAAGAGCGTCAGGGTGTGAAGCCAGGTGGTGGCCGGGAGAAGATGTTTGAAGTAAGGGAAATTGAATCAGATATCTCCTTCATTCGCAATTACCTAACAAAGGATTTAGTCATGAGGGAAGACATGTATTTGTTCCAGAAACAAGGGAGCGAATACAAAGTAATTGATAAGCAGTGGGAAGAAATCAGAGATCAGCTCGCCTCATCTCGAGTGAATGGAGGCTTCCCTTACTTAACAATTACGGATGGAGATTATATGAAAAATGGAGAACTGTATATTACGCATAGTTACGAAGACACGGAGTTAGATGTAAGCTACCTTGAAAAGGTTCTTCCATATATTTATCAGCTTTGGGGCAGACCTGTGCACATTGAATCAAAGGTGAATGAGAAAGCAATCTGCTTTTTATATGACGGCAAAAAAATGCAAAGAAAATATATTTAAGTGTAATGTTGAGTCATGTCTTACGCTGAGGTGTGTAGGATAAGCAGGTAAGCTTGTGGCAAATGGACATGGTACTCTCCGTTTATCTGGACATACTAGGTATATCCAATAAAAAAGGAGATACCGGTATGTACAGATCGATGATTTTTATTATCATGCTAGGAGTGTTGTTTGGATGCCAGCAGCAGGAGCAGGAGAATGACTCCACTCGGAACCAAGCAAATCAAGGCCCACCTGCTTCCATTCAAAAAGTTCCAGATTCCACTCAGTTGATTCAAGAATTAACGTTACAGGTGGTGTATCAGAATGGTGAGGAAGTAAGGGTTCATTATGTGCAAGGAGAAGAAGAGCAATGGATGTATCATAATGACTTAGCAGAACCATCTACGATTGAGGATGAAGAGCTCTATGACAAGTTAAATCAGCTAACAATTGATAAGGGAACGTTCACTGAAGAGGTTATCCAACAAATGAGATACGTGTTTGAATTTGGTGGAGTGTACGATGTGCTGGATTTGGAAATAACATTTGACGATGGTACTACTAGGCAGTATGAGTCCTAGCCTTGAGAAAAATGGTTTGAAGGACGACCTGATAGAACCAGGTCGTTCTTTTGCATGCCTTAATATTAATAAAGACAAAGTTGTCTATTTTTCAGCAATGAAAGCGTTTTAATATAATGGTCAGAAAAATAAAAAAATCAAGGTTTAACGATTGACTGTTATGTTTGATCGGGGTAAGATAAAGTTTGCTATTTTATTATTCTTCGTGGCTCTAAATATTTGGAGGGCGATTGATTAAGGGTGGGTGGTAATATGGATACGTTTAAGAGGCTTTCCCAATTTTTCTTGCCAGATAAATTATTATTTATTTGGTCATTGGTTGCCTTGACTGCTGTAACAGGGTTAACAGTGTTGTATCCGATTATTTTGCAGTACACAATTGATACGGCAGTTGTAGGCGGTCAATACGATTTAATTCCGTATCTAGCTTTAGGCTTTATAGGGATCATGCTTTTGAAAGGGGGCGCTGTTTACATTCATCAATATCTGGGGGATATGTTTGGTGTTAAAGCTGTATATCGACTTCGAAAATCGTTATATAAAAAGCTGCAATTTCTACCCTTCCGATATTATGACAATGCCAAAACTGGAGACCTGATGTCAAGGTTAACGGCGGATGTAGAAGCGTTTCGATTCTTTTTATCATTTGGCTGTGCTCAGTTAGTTAACTTGGTCCTACTTATCGGATTTAGTATGGCTATTATGTTTTATTATTCTGTACCGCTGACTCTTGCGACAATGGCCATGGTTCCTCTGCTTGTTTTTGTTGTGATTCGTTTTGACAAAAGAGTACACCCGGCTTTTAGAAGTATTCGTAAATCATTGGCGCGTCTGAACACAAAGGTGCAGGAGAACGTTAGTGGAATGCAGACGGTTAAAGCGCTGTCTCAAGAAGATGAAGAAATTTATAGATTCTCAGGAAAAAACGATGATTACCGAGATAATCATCTGCACGTAGCAAAAATATGGGGAACCTATTTTCCTCTTATGGAGCTAGTAGGGAATTTAGCTGCTGTCATTTTACTTGCTTTTGGAGGCTATCTCACGATTACTGGCTCGCTGACACCAGGAGAGCTTGTGGCGTTCTTTAGCTTAATTGCGTATATCACAGGTCCAATTATGGGGCTTGGATTTATCATCAATACATTTTCACAATCTAAAGCATCAGGTGAACGACTGCTCGAGGTCTTAGATGAAGATGAGCGGCCAGATGGTGAGGAGGAAGAACAATCTTCTCGTCTGGTTGGAGAAGTTAGCTTCCGTCAAGTAACAGCTCAATATGATTCCAAGCACAAGCCGGCAATTAAGGATATTTCATTTGAAGCTACTAAAGGTAAAACAATCGGTTTGGTTGGAGCAACAGGATCAGGGAAGTCAACAATTATTCAGCTTTTACTGCGTTTTTATGAACGTCAATCTGGTGAGATTCTAATAGATGGTCGACCACTTGAGAATTATACAGTAAAGGAATTACGCAGGAACATTGGAGTTGTTCTTCAGCAGACCTTTTTATTTTCTTCTACGATTCGTGATAACTTATCCTATGGAAATCCAGATGCATCAATGGAAGAGATTGTAGATGCCGCTAAACGAGCCGATGCTCACGAATTCATTTCAAAGCTACCAAAAGGATATGATACGGTACTTGGTGAAAGAGGGCTTGGTTTATCTGGTGGACAGAAACAACGGATTGCCATAGCAAGAGCGATCATTATGGATCCAAGCATTTTAATACTTGATGATGCAACAAGTGCGGTTGATATGCAAACAGAAATTAAAATCCAACAAGCGTTTAGAGAAGTGATGAAAGGCCGCACAACCTTTATCATTGCCCACCGCATCTCGTCTGTAAAGCACGCTGATGAAATTCTTGTACTTGATGAGGGTGAAATTGTGGAAAGAGGCACTCATCATGAGTTGCTTGAACACCGTGCGGGTATCTATCGAAGAATTTATGATATACAAAATCAAGACCAGCAGCATGTGCTGCAAAGGGCATGAAGGGGGATAGATGATGGAACAATCAACAAATAAAACCAGATTTCACTATCCTGTCGAACAAATTATTGAGAAGCCGTTTAACTGGATGCAAATGACCCGGCTATTTGCTTACATGAAGCCATATGCCAAATCATTACTGCCAAAAACCATTATAGCGATGCTCGTGTCTACACTTGTGCGCTTAGCCATACCTATATTCATTGGGGTATATGCATTAGATTATGGGATATCAAGTGGCAATGCATCCTTTATGTTTTTGTTAGCAGGAATTGTGTTTGCAATGTATTTAGTATCCTATGTCTCTACGTATTACCGGATACGATGGATGAACGAGTTAGGGCAGCATGTGATCTATGATATACGCTCAGACTTATTCAAGCATATTCAGCGACTATCGCATCGTTTTTTTGATAAGCGTTCTGCTGGATCGATACTCGTTCGGGTCATTAATGATATTAATTCCCTTCAAGATTTGTTTACAAATGGTGTTGTAAACTTGTTGATGGATATAGTGATGCTAGTAGGTATCGTCATCATTTTATTTAGCTTAAGTCCACAGCTTGCCCTTGCGATTTTGATTGTTTTGCCGATTATGTTTTTTATATCTACAAAGCTACGTAGGAAAATTCGCAGAGCGTGGCAGGTAGTTCGAATCAGGCAGTCTCGATTGAATTCCCACTTAAATGAGAGTATTCAAGGCATCCGTGTGACGCAAGCTTACGCTCAGGAAAAAGAAAATATGGGCTTCTTTGAATCAGTAAATACGGATAACTATGAAAGCTGGAAGCAAGCATCACGCATGAATGCATTGTTTAGACCATTTGTAGAATTAGCAAGTGCCTTAGGGGGAGCGATCTTAATTTGGTATGGTGCCTCACTTCTTCAAGGGAATGACCCTAATATTACGATTGGTGTATTTGTTTCATTTGCCTTTTACCTAGGCATGTTCTGGGAGCCGATTTCACGATTGGGTCAGGTGTATAACCAGTTGCTAGTCGGTATGGCTTCATCAGAACGAATTTTTGAATTTCTTGATGAAAAGCCATCTGTACCGGAAAAGCCGGATGCAAAACCACTTGAGAATGTGAAAGGTGAAATAGTCTTTGATCATGTTGAATTTGCTTACGACTCTTCACGAAAAGCACTAAACGATATTAACTTAACATTTGAGGCGGGGAAAACCATTGCGTTAGTTGGTCATACTGGCTCTGGGAAATCAACGATTGTTAATTTAATGAGTCGATTCTATGATCCAACTAAAGGTAGAGTGTTACTGGACGGACGGGATCTGAGAGATCTTAAGCTGAATGAGCTACGTTCAAATGTCAGTTACGTACTTCAGGATACCTTTATCTTTGCTGGGACGATTATGGAGAATATTCGCTTTGGAAATGTAAAAGCGACGGATGAACAAGTGATGGAGGCTTCAAAAGCTATTGGCGCAGATACCTTCATCTCAAAGCTTGAAAATGGATACCACACGGAGGTTGAAGAGCAAGGAAATGTCTTGTCCGTAGGAGAGCGGCAGCTACTGTCATTTGCAAGAGCATTACTTGCAGATCCACGTATTCTTATTCTAGATGAAGCAACAGCTAGTATTGATACAGAAACAGAGCTCATTATTCAGAAAGGCTTAAAGAGGCTGCTTCATAATCGTACGGCAATCATGATTGCCCATCGACTTTCTACTATACGTGATTCAGATCATATCATTGTTCTTGAGCAAGGAAATGTTCTTGAACAAGGTACGCATGAGGAGCTTATAGATAATCAAGGTAAATATTTTGATTTAGTAAGGTCACAATATGCAGCCTTTGAAAGATAAGAATTATTACTAATCTAAAAGCTGAAGAATGTTGGAGTCTCTCCATTCATTTTTCTGCTTTTTTATTGTACAAAAGAGGGGGGATGTTACTCCAGAGTACACTTCAAACGCTTAACTACATAGAGGAATTGGAGGTTATCTGAGTTACAGTTCTTCGATTGTCGCTCCCGAAAATGGGGGCATGCTTACCGCGGGAAGGTATTGAGCTAACGGGCTTCGCCCTTTTATCTCAATGAACCTTTTCATCCCGCAGGTGTCAGCCCTCCATTTTCGTCCGCTTGGTGAGAGTGGCGGCATTAAGTATATGAGAGGTGACTTACGTGGAGTCTACGTAACTTTCCTACATAAGAAGTTGATTTTAACAGAAGGATGTAGTAAGGGAGAGGAAGACCGTTCAACTTCTAAAGAACCGCAAGTGACGGACCATTCCACTGCAGTAGCATAGTTTGTCTTACTAACAGTTCCTTTGTCTGATCGGGAACATGAGTGGAAGGAGAAAACGTAGACTCCTACGGAACAGAACGCGGCAGACCAACATTGAAGTGGTGCCTTTCCACTTCAAGGGCTGAGGCCGTTCCCGTGGAAAGCGAAGTTTTCTCCTGTAGCGGTGCATAAGCTCATTTCTTGATGACTTTTTCAGTAGCCTCTTTTTATCAGAAAGACATAGTTCTTTGTAGTTCTGTCTCAGCCACTTTTTTTGCAACTTTATTGAATGAACAAACGTATAGTGTTAGTAGAAGAAGCATTATGACTGTTATAATAGGGAAAAGACGAAGACACATATAGAGAAAGGGGGCTGATAATGTTGGTGACTATTATTCAAGTAGTTGTTACGATTGGAGTTGCACTATTTCTTATCTTCTTCATAAGAAATATGCTGCAAAATAAGCGAAATCGTCATTTAGAACAGGAAGTACGTAGATTGGCTAAGCAGCATGATCAACTTCTTTCGGAAGTGCTTGAACCTTATCACACATCAACAGATTTAATTAAGCTGACCCGAGGAGAAACCAAAGAGCGTTATGAGGAGTTAAGTGAAAGGTTTTTAGTAATACTAAATACGGCTAAAGAAGCGCAACAGAATTTAGAAGGCTTACGTATTACTAAAGATTCATATGGTTCCGTTTTGGCAGTATTACCCAGAGCAGAGCAACAGCTTACGGAGGAATTCGAGAAGCTCTCTAATGCTACTAAGCAACTTCAAGCTTTGAACCAAGAGGATAAACAAGTATCAGCTCAAATGAAAGAAGAGAAGAGCAAGCTTGAGCAGCTGCGAGTGGAGCTTCAATCATTACAGCAGGAGTCTGGATATTCATTACAAAATCTTCAGCAAAAATTTAAGCATGTATCACATGAATTCTCCGAGGTATCAGAGCAAGTTGAGCGGCTTGATTTTATAGCTGCTGTGGAAGAATTAACTCAAGTAAAAGAAAGCATAGCTGAGACCTCGGAACGATTAAACCGAATGAAACAGCTATTAAAAAAAGAAAATGAAGTAGCCATACATGTAAAAAACGAACAAAATGAAGAGTTAAATCACTTCTTTGATAAGTTTAAAGTGGCATTAGAAGCTGGGGAAGTAGACAAAGCGTCACACTTTATGCAAAAAGCGTTTAAAGAAGCTCAGCTATAATAAAAAAATGCAGAAGCCTTTACTTTTAGGCTCTGCACTTTCTAGTTAAGGGACTGCTATTCAGCGGTCTTTTTTGCATTAATTTTAGCTTTTAAAGCTTCTAGCTCTGAATCAACAGCACTTTTGTTTGTTAAGGCAGCCAAGTCATCATCCAAGGTTTTGTTTACACTGCGAAGTTCTTCAGAGGATTCTGCTTCTGCTTCACTACGCATGACCTTTTCTTCCATACGTTCAAAACCGCTCTTAGCCCCTGAATCCAATCCAGAAAGCGAACGGTTTACCTTTGCACGTGCTTTAGCACTTTCATTTCGTGCTTTTAATGAATCCTTTTTCATGATCATCTCTTGAAGCTCATCCTTCATTTCACGAAGCTTAATCTTTAGCTCCTCAGAAAGCTTTAGTGCTTCCTCATGTGAAACCTGCAGGCTGCTGGTGTGGGATTGCTGCTTGTTCTTATCTTCGAGCACACGTCTAGCTAGGTCCTCGTCGCCTGATTCAAGGGCTACGACTGCTTGTTCTTCACGCTTTGTAACGGCTTCAACCGAGTCATCAAGCTGTTTCTTAAGGAGCTTCTCGCTAGCAATTTGTTTAGCGACAGCGGCCTCCACCTCAGAGATATCTCTCTTCATATCAGCAATAAATTGGTCAAGCATCTTTCCTGGATCTTCAGCCTTATTTAGTAAGGAATTTAATTCTGATGAAACAATTGTACGTACTCGGGAAAAGAAACGGAACATGTAAACCCTCCTTAAGTATTCAGTATTATTAGTTTATCACAGCCTTTTATGACTGTAATAGCCTGTTAATTTATATACGATGAAATAGGAGAAGCGTTTCAGTTTTCTTAGCATAAGATTAAAAGATTGACTTTACAGATAAATCAGATAAAATAAAGGCTACTATAAAACTTAACTAAAGAGAGAAAAATTCAGAGGTGTTGAGAGATGAGATACGCTTTTTCAAAACGTGTACGACACTTGCAGTCATCTGCAGTGCGGGATATTTTGAAGGTTGTTGGCAATGGTGATGTTATCTCATTTGCAGGGGGATTACCAGCAGATGATTTGTTTCCAGTAGAGGCCATTGAAGAAGCCTTCTCGCGAGCATTTGCATCAGGTACTAAAGCGTTGCAATATATTGAGACAGAAGGGTATCGTCCTTTGCGTGAGCTTGTAGTGGAGCGAATGAAACGAAAAGAAATTACCGGGTTCACGGGCGATGATGTTTTGCTGACAACTGGATCACAGCAAGCTATAGATCTTTTTTCAAGAGTCATGTTCAGCCCCGGAGATATCGTATTAACGGAGGATCCGACGTACTTGGCTGCCCTTCAGGTGTTCCAATCGTATGAGGCAGATATTGTAGCTGTTGATTCAGATTCAGAGGGCATGCTACAGGAGGATCTAGAAGCAAAAATGAGGACACTTCGTCCAAAATGCGTATATGTTGTTCCTACGTTTTCTAATCCAGCCGGTAAGGTTTGGTCTCTTGAACGAAGAAAGATGCTTGTGAGACTTGCTCATAAATATAATTGTTTAATTCTAGAAGATGATCCTTATGGAGATATTCAATTTAATTCGGAGGAAACCTATACACCAATGGCTGCTTTAGATGATGGTTCCAGAGTTATGTACACAAGTACATTCTCAAAAACAGCGGTGCCAGCTTTACGGACCGGTTGGATTGTTGGACCTTATCAAGTCATTAGAATGATGGCGCAGGCCAAACAGGCTAATGATCTACATTCTAATTCATTGTCACAGCAAGCGATTTATCAGCTTTGTACTCATTTTGACTTTGATGGTCACATCAAAGGAGTCACAGACTTATACCGCAGAAGACGAGACGTGATGATGAATTGTTTGCAGCATTCGAACCTGCCAAATGTTCATTTTATTGAACCTAAAGGCGGCATGTTTCTGTGGATTGAGTTAGACGAAAAAGTAAACACAACAGCGATGCTTACAGAGGCTGTTACTAAAGGTGTTGCATATGTTCCAGGAGCACCATTTTATGCCGGTGTGCCAAAGCATAATACCATGCGCCTCAATTTCACCCATGCTACAGATGAAGAAATTGAACGAGGTATGGGCTTGTTAGCCGAAGTATTCACCCGAACAGACGACCGAGTGACGACGGTAATTTAATTTAAGTCACCTTTGTAAAAACTTAAGTAGATAACAGCATACTAAGATTAGTGGGTAAGGTCATCTGCAGATGATCTTACCCACTTTTTTATAGAAGAAGCGAAAAGCCCATGCAGGTTCAGATTTCTTGAAAGGAGGATAGTAAGCATAAACTAGCGTAGGAATACATGGAGACTCGTGTGGGAGCAAGGAGAGTTCATTGAAAAACAATTTTTATAAGACTGCGCACTTTTTCAATTGTTTACATCGATTCCAACCGTTTAATTCGTTCCTCTGGTTGTGGGTGTGTGGAGAACAAACCCGCAGCCTTCTTCTTTAGAGGATCAGCAAAGTATAACGAAGCAGATGTACTCGACGCTTCTTTTACAGGCTGGTTGGATTGAGTAATTTTACGAAGCGCATTAGCTAAAGCATTCGGATTTCGTGTTAGCTCAGCTGCAGTGGCATCAGCAAGAAATTCTCTATTTCTAGAAATCGCTAATCGAATTAATGTAGCGACAACAGGTGATAATAATATAAGTATAAAGGAAATAAGAAGGATGATGCCGTTTTGTTTATTATCTCGTCTTCCTCTTGAACCATACATCATGCTGCGAGCTCCAATATCACTGAGTATGGCAATGGCAGAAACAAGAGCAACTGCTATTGTTGCAAGGCGAACATCATAATTTCGAACATGGGCTATTTCGTGGGCGATTACTGCTTCTAATTCCTCACGGTTCAATCGATCAAGTAACCCAGTTGTTACAGCGACGGCAGCTTTTTTTGGAGAGGTACCAGCAGCAAATGCATTTGGACTTGCGTCCTGAATGATAAAAATACGTGGCTGAGGAATTTGAGCTACCAAAGAAAGGCTATCCACTGTATTCCAGAGGTAGGCATGATCATCGGCGCTACGTACCTCTCTGGCGTGATTCATTCTCATAACTACATTTGTACTGCTTGATAGCATAAATAAGGTATACACTCCGCCAAGCACAGCTGCTAAAACAATGCCACTAATATAATCACCTATGTAGGTATATGTAATAGCAGCACCCACAGCCAGAATAAAGAAGACAAAACCAGAGACAATCAAAACTGTTTTTCGTTTATTACGACTAATCTGCTGATATAAGTGCATAGCCAGTCCCCGTTTCTTTTATAGGTCAAAGTCCACTTCAACGGTCCTGCGCTCTTCGGCCGTGGCTTCCAAATAGCTATGCTTACGGAAGTTATGAATAGACGCAATCACATTGCTCGGGAATGATTCGACTTTGTTGTTGTATTGCATAACTGTTTTATTATAAAGCTGCTTTGAATACGCAACCTTATTCTCTGTTGCCACAAGATCCTCATGTAACCTATTAAAGCTTTCATTCGCTTTAAGGTCTGGATAGGCTTCAGTTAGAGAAAAAAACTGTCTTAACGTACCAGTTAACTCATTGTCAGCTTGAACCTGCTCTTCGCGTGTTAAATCTGGTGACGTAATTTGGTTACGCTTTTCAATAATTTCAGCTAAAGTATTTTTTTCATATTCCATATATCTCTGAGCCGTCTTCACGAGATTAGGAATTAAATCAAAGCGACGCTTCAGCTGTACATCAATTTGAGACCATGATTCTTCCTTCCAGCCTCGCAGTTTCACTAGACCATTATACATAATGACCCAACCTGCACCCACAATAACTATTATTGCTCCAGCAATTAAAAATCCCATTCAAGTTCCCCCTATCGATCACGTCGTATTTCATATACGTATGATGCAGTGTATGGTTTCACACTAAAGTTTATCACGAACACTTTAGACAAGCACAAAAAAACAACTAACTATTACCAATTTTTCTGATACATAACTAATATAAAAAAAACCTACACTATAACTAGTTAAGGGGGTGAAACATATGGCTAACAACAGTTCAAATCAACTTGTGGTACCTGGTGTACAACAAGCTCTTGATCAAATGAAATACGAAATCGCTTCTGAGTTTGGTGTAACTCTTGGACCAGATTCAACTGCACGTGCTAACGGTTCAGTTGGAGGAGAAATCACTAAGCGTTTAGTACAAGCTGCTGAACAACAACTTGGTGGATACCAAAAATAATGATGGCTCTAAGGGAATGGTGATCTCACCATTCCCTTTATTAATGAAAAAAAGCCATTCCTCAAGGGAACAGCTTTTTTGATTTTTTAATTAACGAATACGTTGCTCGTTATCAGCGTCAAAGAAGTGACACTTATTTAGATCGAGTGAAAGCTCAAGTGTTTGACCGGAAGTTACATCCGTACGAGAGTCGACTCTGGCAACAAGCTCCTGACCGTTTACACTAGAGTAAAGAACTGTCTCAGCACCTGTTAACTCAGCAACTTCGATCACTGCGTTTAGTTTAGTGTCAGGTGATGATTGAAGGAAAAGGAGTTCATCATGTACATCCTCAGGACGAATGCCAAGAATAAGATCTTTGTCAACATAGCCTTTTTCACGCAATGTCTTTAATTTACCTTCTGGAACTTTAAGCTTAATTTCACCTACAACAAATTGATCGCCATCAAGACGTCCTGTTATGAAGTTCATAGAAGGGGAACCGATGAATCCACCAACGAACACGTTTTCAGGGTTATCATATACATCTTTTGGTGTACCAACTTGTTGGATAAAACCATCCTTCATAATAACAATCCTGGTGGCCATTGTCATTGCTTCAGTTTGGTCATGCGTTACATAAATAGTTGTAGTCTGTAAACGCTTGTGAAGCTTAGTAATTTCAGCTCTCATTTGTACACGTAGCTTTGCATCAAGGTTGGAAAGTGGCTCATCCATTAGGAATACTTGTGGATCCCGAACAATAGCACGTCCAAGTGCAACCCGCTGACGCTGACCACCAGACATTGCTTTTGGTTTACGGTCAAGCATTTCTGTTAATCCAAGAATTTGAGCGGCATTTTTCACGCGTTTTTCAATTTCATCTTTTTTAAATTTACGTAGTTTTAGACCAAAGGCCATATTATCGTATACGTTCATATGAGGGTAGAGGGCATAGTTTTGGAATACCATCGCAATGTCACGATCCTTAGGTGCGATATCATTCATACGCTTCTCACCGATATGGAGATCACCTTTTGAAATATCTTCAAGGCCAGCAATCATACGAAGAGTAGTTGATTTACCGCAACCAGACGGTCCTACAAACACGATAAATTCTTTGTCTTCAATTTTTAGATTGAAATCAGATACAGCTGTTACGTCACCATCATAAATTTTATAAATATTATCTAAGCTAATTTCAGCCATTCAAATCCCTCCAACTGTTTAATATAAACAAATTGTAAGCCTTTTCATGGGTTTGGACTATAGGGAAGGTGCACAAAGTTGCTAGTAGCTTCTAGGCAGTGTGCACAATCTTTAGGATTTGTCTTGTAACAGTAAAATAAAGTGCATGCAGGCTGCTTGAGGGAATTGTTTAATATCAATGCCAGTGCGTTCAATAAATTTATCAATACGATATTGCAAGCTATTTCTGTGCATATGCAAGCTTTTCGCAGCGGAAGAAAGATTAAGATGATGATGTAAATAAGCAGATATACTTTTAATCATATCTACATCTGATAAAACATCCTCCGTTAACACATTAGAGCTAATATAGCTGCGTTCCGATTCAGGAATAAACTGAATTAAATAGTAGGGGACTGCCTGGTGTGCATAAAAAATATGCTGAGCATTAACGTGTGGGAGCGCAGCCCGAAAGCAGGCCTGTTCCCAGTTAAAGCGCTGTTTCGCTTGTTGTGTTGTACATTCAGTGCCTATAAGTAAAGACATATCGATATAAAAATCCGTTGCAATGGCTTGAACAAAACTTAAAAAGTCGTTTTCGTCCTCTTCAGCTTGATGAATCACGATTCCACTTAGAGAATCAACCCAAAGGATCGTTAGCATTCCAGAAATCTGATTCTGCCAAGCCTCATGAAAGTCATTATATGTATCAATGGATTCGTCTAATGAAAAATGAATAAATCTAATTGATCCAACAACTGGAGGTATCTTATCAATAGCTGATTCTTCAAACAACCAGTTGCTCCAGCTTACTTCCATAACTGTTTCAGGTATAGGAAACGGCTTCCACTGGGGTAAGAGCAGCTTTAATAGCTGCTGCTCTCGAGTCGTAATTTCATTTTTATAAAAACCAATCGGCTGAGACTGATCGTCCTGAAGCCAAAGAACGTCCGTACGTCTATAATCTTCCGGGTTTGTAGTGATTGCTTGATCAAATTGCCTTTTTAATGATTGTGCGATCATGGTTGAAGCTCACCTCTATAAATGGACTCTCATTAAGTATATCGCCTCCATGGGTTTTAGCATAGAGTTAATCAGATGAAGAAGGAGGATCTTCTTCTTCAAGAGGTCGGGCTTCTTCAATCTCGCCGGCATGATGACCAGCGATTTTGCCACCCCCTAGACCTTCATTAATCATACGATCTACATCCATGAAGTACTTTTCTCTACCCTGATCGGATTCCTGCTTTTGTTTTGATTCCTTCATTTTTTTCTCCTCCTTTCTTTAGATGATCTACATAGTATCCCTGATTGTTTTTTTAGCTATTCTCTCTCTCGAATTGGATATTTTCCTAACAAGAAAAAATCGATTATACTAGATAAGTCGAGCTTTAATAGCAGAAGGAGTGTTGAAAGTGGATCCGTGGTTATTTATCGTTTTTATGGTTGTAGTTGGAGCTGCGCTTGGTGGCTTAACTAATGCTCTTGCCATCCGCATGTTATTTAAGCCATATCGTGCTTTATATATAGGAAAGTGGAAACTTCCATTGACACCAGGACTAATTCCCAAACGTCATCAGGAAATTGCTGTACAACTTGGAAATATGGTAGGAACCTATTTACTGACAGCAGAAGGACTGGAGAAACAAATAAAAGAAAAAGCCTTTACTACAGGTGTAACAACCTGGATGGAGGAAGAGCTCAGGAAAGTTGTGAATAGTGAGCAAACCCTTGAGGAATTTATTGCGGAAAATACAGGGTTCCAAAACATCGAAAGCGTATTGTTTCAGCGAACCGATACATTCATTCAAGCAGGACTAAACCAGTTTATAGAATTAAATCAAGAAAAAAAGATTGATGACATTCTTCCGCCAGAACTTACTTCACGTATTGAAGGCTATATTCCCGAAGTGTCTGCAGCCATTTTAAGAAAAGCAACCACTTATTTTGAAAGCAGTGAAGGCAAACAAAAGCTCAGTGTTATGGTAGATGAGTTTCTCGATCATAAAGGGCGCCTAGGCAGCATGCTTCAAATGTTTTTGGGCAATGAGCGGTTGGTGGACAAAATCCAGCCAGAGATCCTGCATTTTTTGCAGAACGATCGTACCAATCAACTGGTTACCGAGCTCCTTGAAAAGGAATGGCAAAAGCTGAAGGAACAACCGTTCTCTGAAGTATCAAGCCTTATAAACGAAGAGAAAGTGGCAGCGTTTTTCAGTCAGCTTGTAAAAGGCAAAGCCCCCATTTTACGCTCTTTAACATCACCACTTAATAGCTGGGCGCAAAGGTATGAAACGCAAATCCTTTCCACATGGATCCCAACGGCTTCAACCATGATGATTGAGATAGCGGCTAGACGAATTGGCAAACTCTTAGAGACTTTACACATTGAACAAATCATTACCCAGCAGGTTCAATCTTTTTCGATTCAGCATCTTGAAGATTTAGTGATGTCTGTAGCTTCTAAGGAACTAAAGTTAATAACGTACTTAGGAGCACTCATTGGGGGTGTCGTTGGGCTTTTCCAAGGACTCTTTGTCTTATTAATAAACGGCGGATTCTAAAAAAATTGTAGTAAAAACAGGACTTTCCGTGAATTCTACGCGAGAACATGTTATAGTCGGGTAGACTAATCGGAGGGGGAATTTAATCGTGGCACAATTACAGGAAAAAGCACAGGAATTAAAAGAAGCATTAGCTACCAGCGAGGAATTCAAATCTTTGCAATCACTTCATCAGCAAATTGAGGAAGATGATATTGCGAAAAAGATGCTTGATAACTTCCGTCAGCTTCAGCTAGAACTGCAACAAAAACAAATGCAGGGTGTACAGATTTCTGAAGAGGAAGCACAAAAAGCCCAGCAGCAATTTGAATTGGTTCAGCAGCACGACCTGATCTCTCAATTAATGGAAGCTGAACAAAAGCTAAGCGTCATTATTGGGGACATCAATAAGATCATCACGGAGCCACTTGAAGAAATTTATGGTAACCCGGATCAAGAACAAAACTAATGTTACAAAGAAACTCCCATCGAGCCTCGTTCGATGGGAGTTTTTTTTGTGTAATGATTAGATAAAATTGTTCTGACGATCAGCGGACATACATAAGCTTAAATCAGAACCGACGAGCCTCCTACAACATCAGGGAGAAATACTACAAGAGGGGAAGAAGTGCGGATGACTTATAGATTTTTAGCAGTAAATATTGATGGGGCGTTATTGCGCTCTAATTCAAAACTAAGTAAGTCGACTCGACAGTCAATGGAATATTTGACGAAAAAAGGAGTCGAGATTGCGTTAGTTACATCCCGCCCATATTTATCTGCACAAAAGATAGCCAAAAGTTTAAAACTGGAAGGCTGTCTCATCGCTCATGATGGCGCCTATATAAGTGAGGTCAAAAAGCAAAAGCTTATGTCTCGGGAGTTAGCTGAGGACATTGTGATGCAATGCATTGAAGCGTTGGAGAGATTTCAATGCCGAATACACTTAATGTATGAAACACATGCTGTCACAAGTAAAGAAAAGCAACGGAATAATCTAATCGCAAAAATGACGCTTGGGGCAACCGACCAGCTATATTACCCATTAACTTATGTAGACTCTCTTTATAATTACGTGATGGATGAAGCAACCGGTCCACTCACGATGCAGATCCAATTCGAATCCTCAATTCAGCGTAAACAGGCCTTAGATATGCTTGAAGAGCAGTTAGATCACGTTCGAATCAAACGAATTGGCAAGGATCGACTCTCCCTCGTCTCAGCTGATGTCTCAAAAGCAAAAGCCTTGCAATGGTTATGCCAGCGTAAAGGCATCCAAAACGACGAATTAATCACAATTGGAGCCTTTGAAGAAGACTTAGAAATGATGCAAATGGCAGGTTTAGGTGTAGCAATGGGTAATGCGCCAAAACCACTCAAAGATAAAGCTGACTGGATTACACGATCCGTCGATGAAGACGGCCTCTCGTATATGATACATGAAGTCTTTAGAAAACAGCTACGCATCAATCACAGCCTCAAATAGGAGGCTGTTTTTTTTATGGGCGTATTCACCGATTGGGCCTAGGTGAATATGCTAAGAAAAAAGGAGGCGATCTTGGTGGAACAACAACAAGCCGCATATGCTCAGCAAATGAAAGAAATGTGCGAACAATACACAAATCAAGCAGTTACCATGCAAGCAAACGGAATGAATTATGAAGGCGTAATCGAATCAGTCGATGACAACCATGTTTACTTAATGGTACCCGTTGATGAACAAGGTCAATTAATGAGCATGTATGAAGTCATGGCAGGAATGAATCAAGGAAATGAACAAATGATGTCTCAAGGACAAAGCCGCTACGGCTACCCGTACCAGCCGTACTACCCAGGCTATTACCCTTACTATCCGCGACCTCGCCCATACGGATGGAGACGATTCTTTTTCCCACTTGTTGCCTTAACCGCATTGGCCGTACTATAGATTGTTGGAGAAGCTCCCGGTAGTGGGAGCTTTTTTGATTTTGGGAGCGGGGGATACGGGTGTGAGGGGGGAGGAGGAGACGGAGGACCGGGTTAAGTCCATATAATTGTGTAAAAAGAATAAGCCATCATCATTCCGACCACACTGTTTTTACCTCTAAAAACCTGTGAAGGAGAATGATGATGACTCAAGTTCAGTTTAACCTAAATATGGATGATTTAAAAGAATCTGTCGTGAATTCTAATATTGATACGGTGATGAAATCAATGATTGTCTTGGTTTTAAATGAGTATATGGAGAAAGAACGGGATGATTTCTTAGATGTTCCTCATTATCAACGTTCTACTCAGCGAAACGATTATCGAAATGGCTATTACGAGCGCGATATGATGTTTAAAGTGGGGAGAGTCACCCTTCGTGTTCCACGAACTAGAAGTGGCGAATTCTCTCCTTCAGTCTTTGAGAAATATCAACGTTGCGACCAATCCTTTATGCTTACGATGCTAGAAATGGTGGTGAATGGAGTCTCCACTAGGAAGGTTAAACACGTTGTTCAAGAGCTCTGTGGCGAAACGATTTCTCACGCTTTCGTCTCCACATTGACAAAAAATTGGACCCGATTGTCCGTGAATGGGCTGAACGTCCCTTGAACACAGAATATTACCCTTACATCTTCGTTGATGCCATGTATATTAAGGTGCGAGAGCACCATAAAGTTGTGCCTAAAGCCGTCTATATGGCGACGGCGATCACTGAAAACCATCATCGAGAGGTCCTAGGGATGAAGGTGAGCCATGAGGAAAGTTATGAAGCCTGGAAAGAATTTTTTGAACAGTTAAAAGGACGAGGATTACAATCCCCCCAGTTAATCATTTCAGACGCTCATGCTGGTTTGAAAAAAGCGATACAAAAAGAATTCATCGGCACAGCGTGGCAGCGTTGTACGGTTCATTTTAAGAAAAACGTCATTCAATCTATGCCTAGAAAGGGGATAGAGGAAACCAAACAAGATTTAAAACGCATTTTTGAAGCTGTTACACCTGAAGATGCTCGTCGGTTTAAAGAGGAATTCATATCAAAATATGAAGAGAATCCAAAGGTCACAAAAGCCATTGAGAAGTTAGACGAAGGCTTTGATGATACCATCCAATATATGAATGAGCCTTCCAATTACCATGTATTTTTACGAAGCACCAATTCAATCGAACGATTGAATCAAGAGATCAGAAGAAGAGAGCGTGTGATCCGAATTTTTCCTAATACGCAATCGGCCTTCCGTCTTTTAGGAGCCGTTCTAATGGACCATGCGGAAGCCATGAAACAGAAACGATTGATTTTCAAAAGAAGAGGAGAATAAGCAACCCGAGCGGCGCCGGTTTTTTCGGTGGGGGAAGGGCCCTTCCCCCACCAAAAAACCAACTGTCTCCCTTTATGAAAGGTAATACATGTGGAAGGGTTTTTACACATAATTATAGGCTTGACTGAAAGAGAGTGCGGTATCGGGAAAGAGAGGGTGATATCGGGAAAGAGAGGGTGATATCGGGAAAGAGAGGGTGATATCGGGAAAGAGGGGGCGATATCGGGAAAGAGAGTGCGATATCGGGAAAGAGGGGGCGATATCGGGAAAGAGAGACGGATATCGGGAAAGAGAGGGTGATATCGGGAAAGAGATGACGATATCGGGAAAGAGAGGGTGATATCGGGAAAGAGGGGACGATATCGGGAAAGGGGGAGCGATATCGGGAAAGAGGGGGCGATATCGGGAAAGAGAGAGCGATATCGGGAAAGAGGAGGCGATATCGGGAAAAAATCTGATATCACAAGAACTTCCCAATCAATCATAATTTTTTGCTTCAAAGGGGATGGGTATGTGGTACTTGCGTCCTTTGTTTTGGCCTGTGGTTTTTAATTTTAATTTTCTCATGAGATATTTAATCATATTTTCATTTGAAATTTGAAGAAAGTCTTGAGCTTGCAGATTAGTAATGGTGGGCTGGAAAAGTAATGCATAATCTTGTAATGTGAAGATGTGAGCGACTTTTGAGATGTTGTTGCAATGAGCGCATTTCCAATTTTGTATTCGTGGTTCTCGATGCATGGCTATCTGGTTACACTGGGGACAATGCACACCTTTCTTAATGACCTTATTGAGATTAAAGCTCGTAAGGTTGTTCGATAAATCGGGTTGGTGATTGTTATTTAGAAGAGTAGCTATTTCTTGTATTTGCTTCAACGTTAAATACTTTTGTTTTCCTTTTTGTACATAGCTTTCTACTTGGGTGGGAATCGCTTCTGCATGAATAATTTTGGGGGAGAGAGTTTGTTGTGATGATCGTGAGCGTAAGATGGTAAGTGGTGAGCTGAAAACTACAAATGTATGAATGGGTAGAGAGGGTAAGCCGTGTGAAATGAGGTGAGAGTGTAAATGTGATCGTTGTCTTGAAACTTGCAACAATGGATTAGCTATACGTTCTTCTTTTTCATTAAGGACTCGAGTTACTTGATGTGAATATTCATCAAAGTAAAGAGTTCCTTGATAGTTTTTGATTTCTAAAATAATTAATCCTTGAGGAGTAAGGAGCAAGGTATCTAATTGAAAGTAACCATTCCGCTCTGAATGGAGTCTAAGGTCATGCATTATACTTACTTGGTTTGGTGGAAGCATTGATAAATAAAAATCAATAGAACATTCACCTTGATAGCCTAATTTTCTTTTAGTGTAATCTGCTACTACTTTATCTGGAGTGTGACTAGACCTTCTTATAAATGCTTCGAGTCTAAGCAATTGATTAGGAACACTTCTTTTTTTGACAATGATTTTTAAAACCTCCTTCCACCCTCTACTTCCCCGCCAATCATCAAATTTCTGCCTCATTCGGACGTTTCATGTAAATCTTGTGAATAATTTCGTAAAAGATGGTTGAAACTCGCGATAGGTTAGTAAATCAGTTAAAATAGGTAGATATAGCTATTATTTAATGCAATCAGTCACTGTTTTTTGAAAAAGGAGGACTAATAATGGAACAATATTTAGTATATCTGGTTGAGGATGAGGACAACTTATCTGCAGTTTTAAAAGCATATTTAGAGAAAGAAAATTGGAATGTGAAGGTATTTAATGATGGGAATGAGGCGCTGGAAGCGATTGAGGACAAGCCTCATTTATGGATTTTAGATATTATGCTTCCGGGAACGGATGGGTATCAGCTGTTAAAGGCGATTAAGGAAACAGAGGATCGTCCAGTTATCTTTATTTCGGCACGGGATCAGGATTTAGATCGGGTGCTGGGTCTTGAGATGGGTAGTGATGACTATTTATCGAAGCCTTTCCTCCCGCAGGAACTTATCATTCGGGCGAAAAAAATTCTGAATCGGGTCTACGGGACGTCGACACAGGAGCAGAAAAAAATTGAACTGAATCAATATATTATTGATCCAATTGGAAGAACAGTAACGGACTCACTGGCACAAGGAGAGGAAGTTGTTGATCTTACAACTAAAGAAATGGATCTTATCCTGTTATTAACGGGAGACATTGGCAAAGCCTTCTCTCGTGAGAAAATCATTGAGTACGTGTGGGGCGAAAATTACTTCGGTTCAGAGCGTGCGGTTGATGATGTGGTCAGACGTGTTCGTAAAAAAATGAATCGCATTCACCTTGAAACATTGTATGGCTATGGGTACAGGATCCTCTCCTCATGATTAAAGTTAATCTAACACAGCGGATCTGGCTCGCTTTTATTTCACTTATCCTGCTGGTTGGACTATCTATTATGATTGTCTATCCGTTATCGATTAAAGGGACGCTAACAGAGGAAACGTATCGTATGATTGAACAAGCACAATTAGTTACGATGCCTGGCTTAGTCCCACCAACGAATCAATATGATTTTCTTGAGCTACAAAATCAAACTCGAGCGGTCAGTCATTTTATCTATCCACGTTATTTGGCTGGAGACACTACATCGGCCACGCAGTTTCAAATATATCAGGATATGGTGGCTAATAATGAAGATGCCTCTTCTTTGCCGCCGTTTGAAATCTATGAAGAAATGATTACCAATGCGTTAAGCCAAGAGCCACCAAGAGGTAGGTATGAAATCCAATTTGGCGATGCTACCATTTTTTATGTAGTCTTAGAAGGAGAACTTGATGGCATAGAACCAGCTTATGTCATCTCTTACACATGGGACAGCTATCGGAATTCAATGGTAGACCGGCTTTGGGAGAGGTTATTATACTTGTTAATGCTTACAAGTGTTTTGGCTCTACTGCCGGCGATTTGGTTAAAGTACTATCTGCAGCAGCCTCTTAACATTTTGGGAAATCATCTTGACCAAATTGCAAACCGTGATTGGCAGGAACCGCTCCAGCTTGAAGGAGATGAGGATTTTAAACGACTCTCCAATCAGTTTGAGCGAATGAGATCCAACTTAAACAGCTATGACCGGGCGCAAAAAACGTTTATCCAACATACGTCACATGAGCTTAAAACACCGATTATGGTCATTAAAAGCTACGCTCAGTCTGTAAAGGATGGCATTATGCCTAAGGAAAGCCTTGAGCAAACAATGGACGTGATTACCGAAGAAGCAAACCGGATGGAAAAGCGTGTCATTGAAATGCTCTACTTTACCAAGCTTGAGCAAATGAAAAAAGATCAGCTGAATCGAAGTACCTTTGCCTTTGGTACATTGGCGTATCAAATTGAAGAGCGTTTCCGTTATCAACGAGACAATGTGAAGATTCATGTTCTATCTCCAGAGGTTGAAATTTCAGGGGATGTAGATCAGCTTGAAGTGTTGCTAGAGAACCTCGTTGAGAACGCTTTGCGTTATGCTACGGATTCGATCTGGATTTCAGCAGAATCAGTAAATGGTACGATTTATTTACGTGTTGAAAACAATGGAGATCCCATTGACTCAGACGAATTAAAAGAACTATTTAAGCCTTTTTATAAAGGAAATAAAGGGAAATTTGGTCTTGGTTTAGCTATTGTTAAACAAATTGCCGAACTCCATCACGGATCACCACGTGTCGAAAACACAGAGCATGGGGTTCGTTTTACAGTGAGTTTCCCTACTTTAGAACAGCTAAAGCTGGAAGAGCAAATACAAAAGACAAAGAAACGCGACCGTAAAAAGGAAGGACCAAAAGAATAGTCATTACCGGAGTGTCTAATCAAAAGAGGCTCCGGCTTTTTCATTTTCCCTTGATAGATACAAAGTTTCATATGGTATACTGAGCATGATGACTAGTTAAAGAGGTGACAGGATGAGCAAAGGAATTCGTAATTATCAGGTCGGAGAAAAGGTGGAAAGTTATTTCTTAATTAAAACTGCAACAAAAAGCATTGCAAGCAATAGTAAGCCTTTTTTGACATTAATCTTAAGTGATAAGACGGGGGATATTGAAACAAAGCTCTGGGGCGCCTCTCCTGAAGATGAAGCTTCCTTTTGTAGTAAGGCATTAATATATGTACAAGGGGACTTAATTGATTATCGCGGACGCAATCAACTAAAAATATCAAGCATTCGTCCAGTTTCTGCATTAGATAATGTGAAGATCACAGACTTTGTTCGCTCAGCACCCATATCAGCAGAGGATATGCTTGAAGAAATTACTCAATACATTTTTGAAATGAAAAACCCTAATATTCAACGTATAACGAGGCATTTATTGAAAAAGTATCAACAAGAGTTTCTAGAGTCACCAGCAGCCACACGAAACCATCATGAGTTCGTATCTGGATTGGCCTATCATGTCGTGTCGATGCTCAGATTAGCGAAAAATCTTTCAGAGCTTTACCCGTCACTAGATACGGATTTGCTCTACGCGGGAGTAATTCTACATGACTTAGGAAAGGTTCGTGAGCTTTCAGGACCTATTGATACTAGCTATACTATTGAAGGAAAGCTACTTGGGCATATCTCTATCGTCTCAAATGAAATTGATGCGGCTAGTAAAGAATTGAAAATCGAGGGCGAGGAGGTAACCGTTCTTCAGCATATGGTGCTGAGTCATCATGGAAAGGGAGAGTGGGGAAGTCCAAAGGCTCCAGTTATAAGAGAGGCAGAGGTCCTTCATCTTATTGATAATGTGGATGCAAAAATCAATATGATGGACCGTGCCCTTGATCGAGTCATGCCAGGTGATTTTTCTGAACGTGTCATGCCACTTGAAAATCGCAGCTTTTATAAGCCCGCGTTTCAAGAGCCTCCAATTGAAATGTAAGCTTGTTCTAAAATGCTAGATTCGTTCATAGCATAGAGCAAGTAGACAAGCGGGAGGAGAAATAATATGAGCGACCAGATTAAACAAAGGTTGGCAATTGCTTTCTTAGCTGTGTTGGTACTTGTATTTGTTGTTACACAAACGAGTCTGTTATCCTTTTTTGCACAAGAACCATGGTGGGTCTATGCTGTTATCTTAGGCATTCTTATAAGTGGATACCTCAGTTTAAAGTATTTGCTTGAGGACAAGCGTCAAGAGCAGGCCTGGATTGAGCAAGAAGGGCATGTTTTTATGGAAAGACTGGAAGAAGCAAAGTTAAAAAAAGAACAAAAGCAATAAGAGCTTGGAGCATTAGTGTTCCAAAGAGCCGAACCAATGTGTTGGTTAAACACGATGGTTCGGCTTTTTTATAGTTTCAGCATTAGTAATGTAGTGGCTCCAGTGATTTAAAGTATAATGCTTAGCAGGTTTAAATACTTATGTCTAATGGCGAGATTATCATGATATGAGGTGAGTGAACTTGGATCAGGAGAAGAAGAGATCAATTCCCCAGCCCATTCGAAGCGACGGAGCGGGGGGAGTAGACAGAGGCCCAAGAGACGTTATGCGAGACATTCAGAATCCTAACATGCTAGTGCCACCCATTACAGATAATGGCCTGCTTCCTAATTTACGCTTTTCCTTTTCTGATACGCATATGCAACTCAATCACGGCGGTTGGTAAAGGGAGATAACGGTAAGGGATCTTCCCGTCGCAAAAACACTTGCTGGGGTCAATATGAGCTTGACGCCTGGTGGAGTAAGGGAGCTTCATTGGCACCAACAGGCTGAGTGGTCTTATATGCTTGTTGGGCAGGCAAGAATTACTGCGGTTGATCAAGAAGGCCGGAATTTTATTGCGGATCTTGGACCTGGTGACTTATGGTATTTTCCACCTGGTATCCCGCATTCGATCCAAGGGCTGGAGGACGGTTGTGAATTTCTACTTGTATTTGATGACGGACAGTTCTCAGACCTAAATACATTATCCATTTCGGATTGGTTTGCTCATACGCCAAAAGAAGTACTTTCAGCGAACTTTGGAGTTCCTGAAAGTGCTTTTGATCAGATTCCTTCTGAGCAGGTATACATTTATGAGGACCGTGTGCCGGGTTCTCTTGAATCACAGGCTATAGACTCTCCTTATGGATCAGTGCCTTTATCCTTTACACACAGGCTACTAGCTCAACCCCCTATAAAAACACCAGGTGGTAGCGTTCGAATTGTAGACTCATCTAACTTCCCGATTTCAAAAACGGTTGCTGCGGCTCTAGTAGAAATTGAACCGGGTGGTATGCGAGAAATGCATTGGCATCCAAACAATGATGAGTGGCAGTATTATCTCACCGGAAAAGGAAGGATGACTGTATTTTCTGGGGATGGGGCAGCAAGAACATTTGATTTCCGGGCTGGGGATGTGGGCTATGTACCCTTTGCATGTGGGCATTACATTCAAAATACGGGAACAGAGTCGCTCTGGTTTTTAGAAATTTTTAAAAGTGATACATTCCAGGATGTTTCATTGAACCAATGGATGGCACTAACACCTAAAGAGCTTGTAGCAAGTAATGTCTTTGTAGGTGCTGAACTTATGGATGCTTTAAGAAAGGAAAAATGGCCAGTGGTGAGATACCCGGGATTCTCTTACGATGCGCATTCAGATGGATAGAGTGGATAACATAACACATCAAAAAAACGAACCGGATCATAGCTGACCGGTTCGTTCTGGTTGTATCACTCATCTTTAACCTTGTGCTTCTTCTTCTTCCTCATCATTAGTCTCTTGATACGGAGCAAGTAAATCCTCGTACTCGGAGTCTTCAATTTGGATATCAGAAGCTTGTACTAGCTCACTAAATACTTGAGTTGGTGTTTTTGATTTTTGTTGGATTAGCGTCTCTTCAATCTCATCCGCATAGTCTTCATAAGAATCACGGATGTCTGTGACTTGGATGATGTGGAACCCATAAGTGGATTCAACAGGCTCACTAATTTCATCAATCTCCATGGAGAAGGCTACCTCTGAAAATTCAGGAACCATTGTATCTTCAGTAAAATAATCAAGATCGCCACCATTTACAGCTGTTCCTGGATCAATGGAATGCTCTTCAGCGAGCTCAGCAAAGTCTGCTCCATCATCTAGTTGAGCTTTAAGGTCCTCTGCAGTCTCAAGATCTTCAACAAGGATATGACGCGCTCGAATGTCATTCGGGTACGCATCTTCGTTTTCTTCGTAAAAAGCTTCTTTCTCTTCTTCTGTAACCTCAATGCCCTCTTCAGTAAGAGCAACAATTGTAAGCTGAGGCAAAATATAATCTTCAATTAATTCGTCTCTTGAGTCTAAATCAATTTGCCCCTGTGTGCTTTCTCTTAATTGATTAAACAACTCTTCATCAGATTCAACGCCATAATTGGCTTTTAACTCATCTATGTCTTCTTCAATCTCTTCGTCAGTAAAGTCAAAGTCTTCGCTTTTATCTTTCAGTAGCTGTAGCTGGATCATTGACAGAAGTGTTTGATCTCCAGCCTGTTCCTTCAGTGACTCTACAAACTCACCTTCTGTAATATCTGTACCATTAATTGTAACGACAGCATCCTCTGGTGCAGCTTCGTTGTTACATGCTGAAACGACAGCAAAACAAGCGACTCCTGCAAGAGCAATCATAACCTTTTTCAAATGTGTTCACTCCTCAATGTTGTTCTTACGTACGTTTTAAGCATATGGAACGCCTGTCCAACACAGCATTTTCCATTAACACAACCATAACTATATCATATTTTGATGACGAATAGAAATGAATTCCAAGAAAAGTCGATTGTGCAAAAGAGGCGTTTGCCCAGTACAAAATAGTCAATAGCGCATAGTATAAATCAACAAAGCGCATGAATCCATTCACAATATGAGTTCTTGTTGCTTTTGACATGATTAAAGGAGGCGTTATCTATGAGTTCTGGATATAATAATGGTTTCGCGTTAATTGTTGTACTATTTATTCTGTTGGTAATAATCGGGGCTTCTTGGGTTTACTAATGTAAAAAAAGGCGGGAGCTTACTCCCGCCTTTTTTTAAGTGAAAAACAGCTTTACATATGTGGATGTCAGAAGAATCGTTAGACATATATTTGTAAAGCGAAAGACTCTCGCCTGTTTTTCGTCTGGAATCTCTCTTCTTGAACAGAATGCATCTGTCATCGAATTAATGATATAAAGAATAAAGATTGCAAACATAATAATAAAGAGGTACATATTGAGGACCATAGTTCTGCCTCCTGTTAACCATATATTATCTTAAACTTTATCAAATTATTTAACAAAAAGATAGAAAAACACATCAATTTCTTGTTACACTTGTTTCTTTTAGTGAAATGACTATCTCTTTACACTCGATATTCCTCCACTTTAAGATATAGTAGAGAGGGTGATGTGTATGAATGAGAAACGGAATTATTGGAAAGTAGCATTTATTAGTTTAGTAGCTGTATGTGTATGTCTAATTATTGCTTTCATCTTAATGGTACGAGTGTATTTGCCTGAAGCCGAGCCATCCCATTATACACCTCAGCCAGCAGGTGGGGAGCAAGCATTGCTTCACATCAATTCTAGTCGTGAACAATTAAATCAATTAATCGCAGAAGCATCATTGGATGTAGAAGAGGAGACTCCCTATACAGTAGAGGTCTTAGCAAATGGTATAGAATTTCGCTCGACCTTTCCTATACTCGGCCAATCTGTGCCGATTACCGTTCAATTTATACCAGAGGTAGCTGAGAACGGTGATTTGTTACTAGAAGCGGAAAGCTTTTCATTTGGTCTTTTTAATATTCCGTCTGAGCAAGCAATGCAGTTAATGAGTAATGTTGCAGATTTGCCTGACTGGATAATTATTCATCCATCAGAGTCATTAATTGAAGTGAACATAAGTGAAGCAAGATTTAATGATCGTTATTCATTTAGAATCCAGCAGTTTGATCTGGAAAACGATCAGATCGACATTGAAATGTTTGTGAATGATTAAGTATAAAAAACAAAAACAAAGCTCGACATCCATTCTGTTAAATGGGTGTCGAGCTATTGAAGTTTGTGGAAAAGATTTTTGTGAGATAATGCTAGGAAGATTTCGGAATATCGTTAGGATCGTCAAATTCTGATTTTTTTATTGATAAAAATCCCTCATCCTCATCTATGGAATCCTCAAATTTCATAAGAGAGGATTCGAATCGATCAACAAAGTCGTTCCCGTATATGTGGCGTACAATGCTAATCAGTTCTGAGAACTCAGGGAACTTCCCATATAGTTCACGGATGGGCAACGCGCCACCATATACACTATATGTATTTTCATCGTAGCTGCGGAACGTCTCAAGTAACAAGCTACGACCCTCAGGTGTTAAATAGATGTAAGTATTCCTCTTGTCGTTTTCCCTCTTTGAAAAAGAGAGCAACCCTCTTGCCTCTAATTTCTTAGAGAAGTTAAACGCAGTAGAGACGTGCATCACGCCAAAGTTTGCAATGTCTGTAATCGATGCTCCGTCTAATTGATAAGCAATCCAAAGAATATGATGCTCATTTAGGTTTAAATTAAAGGGCTTGATCCATGCCTGCCAATCTTTTTCAACAGATTTCCAAAGTGCTTTACTCAATTGAGCAAGTCGATGGCTAAACATCACCGATTGCTTTAAGGAGTGCGGCGTCTGGTGTTCCATATTATCTCCTCCGTCCATTTACCTTCCAAAAACTACAGAATATTCTCTCTCTGAAAATTATTTTTGTATACTTTTATTATGACAAGAAATGGTTAAGAAATAAAGTACTAATTTTCCGAATATACGAAAATTCTTCTCTTAATCCTTTTTAGTCAGCTTCTGCAGCTCTTCTACATTTTTTTGAACGCCTTCAATTTCCGTCTTAATACGCTCAATAGAAGGGGCGGTTTCTTTTTGCCATTCTTCAAAAGAGGCTTTTAATTCAGTACTCGCGGTTTTCAGTACATCTCCTCCAAGCTTGGCCGTTTCTACTGCCTGATTTTTAATTTCAATTCCTTCTTTTGAAAGTTGGTTGGCCGATTGCTTGAAGGATTGAAGTGTATTCTGACAGCTATTTCTTAATTCACGGCCAGATGTAGGAGCTGTGAGAAGCACAGCCACCCCTGAAATAATTGTTCCTGCTACTAAACCAAAACTTATTGATTTCATATTCATCTAAAAACAGCTCCTTCATAAATTAGTCATTTCATCGTACAACCTGCATATATCTGAGAAGAGGTGTTGAAAATGGTAGATGGGTTTGTCATGCTGTTAATCGCTATTACACTCATTTGTGGATATTGTGTGCTTCAGGCAGAAGCGGTGCGTAAACACCGGCCAGCCTTCATTGCACATATCGTTACTGCTTTGATTTGTCTTACTCTTGCCGGGATCATACTCTTACGTTAATGGGATTGTTTAAACTCAATCATAAGTTCACGTAAGGCGGCGCAAGCATCTAAGGGAACCGCATTATAGATCGACGCTCGACATCCGCCAATTGAACGATGTCCATTTAATCCAACAAAACCACGTTCCTTTGCAAGTCTAAGGAAAGATTGACTTAGCTCCTCATTTGGTAACGTGAACGTTACATTCATCAGTGAGCGACTCTTTGTTTCTGCATGCCCTTTATAAAAACCATCACTTTGATCAATGGTGTCATATAGTAATGCAGCTTTTTCGGCGTTAACAGCTGCTATTGACTCAACTCCTCCAATGGATTCTACCCATTCCAAAACTTTCCCCAAAAGGTAAATGCTAAACGTAGGAGGGGTGTTGTAAAGGGAGTCATTCTGAGAAAACGTGCTATAACGAAGCATGGTTGGCACTTTTTCAGTATCCGCTTCATTAATCAGTTTTTTGTCGATTATAGCCACTGTTACGCCAGAGGGCCCTAGATTCTTTTGAGCACCTGCGTAAATTAATCCAAACGAAGAGACATCAATTTTTCTTGAAAGAATGTCACTGGACATATCTGCAATTAGAGGAGCATGATGAATCTGAGGAAATGCTTTCCACTGGGTTCCATAAATCGTGTTGTTGGAGGTAATGTGAACATACGCGTCCTGATCTGTAAACATGATTTCAGATGGGTCAGGTATGGTAGAGTAATGACTTTCTTTTGCAGAAGCCGCAATATTGGTTTGGCCAATAATTGAGGCTTCTTTTAATGCTTTCTCTGACCAAGAACCTGTTAGTACGTATTGTCCAACCTTATTTTTAGGTAAGAAATTGTAAGCAAGCATAGAAAATTGAAGGCTTGCCCCACCTTGTATAAATAAAATGTCATGCGTGTCTGGTATATCAAGTAATGTTTTTAATAACTGTTTTGCATGCTGATGAACCTGATCATAATCAGAGCTGCGATGGCTTAACTCCATGACAGACATTCCTGTTTGATTAAAGTTCAGAAGTTCCTTTTCTGCTGCTTCAAGTGCTGGTTTTGGAAGTGCGGCTGGACCGGCATTAAAATTATAAACTGAACTCACTTAGATTCTCCCCTTTACCACTTTAGTGCATGTCAATATCTCTATCCTACCATATCAGTTCATAAAGCGGTATGTTAGTGTGAACTGGAAAGAGATGAAATAAGCTGAGTCTGCATTTGTTCAAGCTTTTCCTCTGTATATTCAGCTCCATGTTCCACCCATTTCGCCTGGTATCCGTCTGCTTGATCGTAACGTGGAATTAAATGTACATGATAATGGAATACGGTTTGTCCAGCAGCCTCTCCATTATTATTAACTAAATTTAAACCTGCAGGAGAAAAGGTTTTGTTTAGAGCGGTGGCAACCTTTTGCACGGTTTTGAAGACGTGACTTACTTCAGATTCCGGCAACTCGAACAAATTTTTATGGTGGTGTTTAGGAACAACCAGAGTATGTCCCTTAGTCACTTGACTAATATCAAAGAAGGCGTACGTATGCTCGTCCTCATAAATCTTTTTTGATGGAATATCTCCGGAAATAATGCTGCAAAATACACATGAAGTCATGTTTGTTTTCCCCCTTTTAGGATTAATAGCTTTGTCAATTAGCTTACTCTCTGAGGGGATGTTTTTCAATGAATATTCGCCAGATTGTCAGAAGTGAACAGGACAGCCTGTGTTATAATTTGGGTGATGAGGGAGAGGAAATGGAGTGGAGTGCATGAAAAGACTCGTCTTAATAGGAGTCGTTTTGCTTTTTTTGGCAGGATGTCAAGATCAAAGTGGTGAAAATGCTGGAAATGAAGATGTGTATGAAGAAACAGCATCCACAGAAATTTTACCTGATTTTTTGGAATATTACCCTGATAATATAGCAAATTTATATCAAGGCATCCCAGAATTTAAAGAAGTGCTGGAAGAATTGCCAAGCTACGATTCAAATGGAAATGTCGGTCAATTAGATAATCTGTATCAATCCTTTATCTACGAAGAGGAAGAAGACGGAGCAATCGTTTGGAATGATCACGGAGCTCGCTGCAACCCATGTATTGATTCCGCCGCCTACAGCATCGAAGCCTCACAAAACGGCAAATCAATCGAAGAGATCCGTGAAACAGTCATACGACAATATGGAGACGGTAGCTAAGTGAGTATAGTTTTTTAAAAGGAGTACCGAGGGGTGCTTCTTTTTTGTGGTTGCATGTTGGCGGGCAGAGTGTCTCAATTCTAATAATAGGGATAAATGCTAATTTATATATGAACAATGATGATTGAATATAATGTACAGTTCTGAATGGGCGGGAGGCCCACGAAAGCGGCGATAGGAGAAGAGGAATCGGCGGGAGGCTCACGAAAGCGGCGGGAGGAGAAGAGGAATCGGCGGGAAGGCCACGAAAGCGGCGGGAGGAGAAGAGGAATCGGCGGGAGACTCACGAAAGCGGCGGTAAAAAGAACTCAATCCCGATATCGTCCCCTCAATCCCGATAAAAGAATCTCAATCCCGATATCTGCATCTAAATCCCGATAAAAGGAACTCAGTCCCGATATCTGCACCTGAATCCCGATAAAAGGAACTCAATCCCGATAAAAGAATCTCAATCCCGATACCAGCACCACCCCCTCTATAAGAAATCAAATTCGTCAAAAATCCAAAGCAATCGCACTTTATTCAATAAAACTATACTAGAACAAGCTGTTACTGGTTTTTCCTAACTCAGATTTGGTAAGATAGGTGTATAAGGAGTGGAGCGATGATGTCAGAGCTATTAAAGATCACGGGATTAACCGGTGGATACCACCCAAAAAAACCAGTTCTTCATGATGTGAACCTTTCAGTTAACAAACAAGAAATTGTAGGACTTATAGGATTAAACGGCGCCGGAAAGAGTACAACAATTAAACATATTCTGGGGCTGCTTCAACCACAGCAGGGTGAAATTACGATTGATGGTATTGCTTTTAAAGACGATGCCAATCAGTATAGAAGGTCCTATGCGTACATACCTGAAACGCCTGTGTTATATGATGAGCTCACATTATGGGAGCACTTAGAGCTGACAAGTGTAGCCTATGGACTCGATCCAAAGCTTTTTGAGGAGAGAGCGGAGAGTTTGTTAAAAGAATTTAAAATGACAAAAATGAAAAAATGGTACCCGTCCCATTTTTCAAAGGGCATGCGTCAAAAGGTCATGATTATGAGTGCATTTTTGATTCAGCCGCCCGTATATATAGTAGATGAGCCAATCGTTGGATTGGACCCACTGGGCATCCAATCCTTTCTCAACTTTATCTCAGATATGAAGAAGCGTGGCTCGGCGATTTTGATGTCGACACATATTCTTGCTACTGCAGAGCGCTACTGTGATCGTTTTGTGATTTTGCATCATGGTCAAAAGGTACTTGAGGGCACCTTAGAAGAGATGCAATTGCATATTGGTAAGCCTGGAGCTACCCTGGACGACATTTATATTGAAATGACTCAGGATGAGCAGCCATGAATGCATTAAACTTATGGCAGGATCGAGTTCAAACCTATTGGCGGGAAGCAGGTCGTTATTTAAAGCTGATCGGGAATAGTGGCTTCTTATTTACGGTTTATTTTTTATTTATCGTAGGCAGCTATTATTACCAGCAAATTCTTGAGCAGCTACCGGAGCAGTTTCCGACAGTGGAATTGTTCACAGTTGTGTTTTTATTTATCGTGACACGAAGTAGAGTGAGGACGTTTGTGAAACAGGCCGATGTTGTCTTCCTTCTACCGTATGAAGGGAAAATGGGAGATTATTTCCGCTCGGCTATTCGTTACTCTTTCTTTGTGCAAAGCTTTATCTTGGCACTGTGTATGCTTCTTCTCGGACCTTTATTCGTACTGCGAATTGGGACCGGCGGCGTATTTTGGAGCGCCCTAGCTGTGCTTATCATTGCAAAGCTTTGGAACGTCCTTTCAAGCTGGGAGGAACAACGCCTGCAAAGTAAGCAGGAGCGAATTTCTCATATGCTATTAAGAGGGCTTATTAATGCAGTGTTATTGTACCTGCTATTTTCTCAGGCCGGTTTTGTTTACATTGGGGCGTTAATCGTCTTGATGTTTGGGCTATATGCCCTTTACTGGAGAAAGCTTGGCCAAACGTACTCATTAAAATGGGATCATCTTATTCAAGTAGAAGAAAGCATGGTCATGTTTTTCTATCGAATTGCCAATGCTTTTACGGATGTGCCACAATTGCGAAACCAAGTTCGAGAACGCACGTATCTAAGTTGGTTGATTCCGTTACTAACGGGAAAAAATAAATCGGTTTACACATTTTTAATGAGCCGTTCCTTTGTGCGTGCCAATGACTATTTGGGGATTTATGTACGACTGGTTTTAGTTAGTGCGTTTATTCTGTATATCCTGCCTACTGGATGGATTCAAATTGCTGTATTACTTGTATTTATGCATATGGTGATGATGCAGCTTTCGACGATTTGGTTCCACTATGACATGAATATGTGGGTGGATATTTATCCATCTGAACCAAACGGAAGAGAGAAGGCACTTACACAGCTTAGTCTTAAGCTAATGGCTTTTGCGGCAGTTCTTCAGTCGGCGATCCTATTTATATTTGGAGATCCAATCATTGCAAGCTTTGGGCTGGCAGCCGGTTTGGTATTTGCCTATTTAGGAAGTACATCCCTCATTCACAAAAGGAAGAAACAAGCGGTTTAGCAAAAGGGAGTGAGTTACGATCGTATCCAGATATGAACAAGAAGCAAAGGAAGAAATGCTCAGATGGAAACGTAAGCTTGGAAAAAGTCAGTCGATGACAGGTCGTTACGCAAAGAAATGGCAAAAGAAAATGAATACCTTTATACCCGAAAAGGTTCATGCCGTTGTCACGACCAGTGTACGTCATATGGTGCAAGCCACACTCGCGGGCTCAGAATACGTCTCAAAAAAAGAGCTTGATTTAACAACAAGCTTTGAAGAACGGGAAGAAGAAGTGCAAAAGCTTTTCAAAACCTACAAAAACACAGCCATTGCTGAGGGTATTGGCACCGGGGCTGGAGGAGTATTGCTTGGAATGGCAGACTTCCCTCTGTTGCTTAGTATTAAGATGAAGTTTCTTTTTGACACAGCCATTACTTACGGCTATGACTGTCGAGATTTTCAGGAGCGACTTTTTTTATTAACCATCTTTCAGCTAGCTTTCTCAGAGGGAGACGAAAGAGCCAAGCTATTAGAACGAGTCGAAAATTGGGAAGAATATGCGAGTCAGTTGCCTACCGACCCAGAGGATCCATTAGCTATGGACTGGAAAGCATTTCAGTTAAGCTATCGTGATTTTATTGATCTTCCAAAAATGCTTCAGCTAATCCCGGGATTTGGCGCAATTGTTGGTGGAGCTGTTAATAATCACTTGCTTGACTTATTGCAAACGACGGCAATGAACAGCTATCGTATGCGAATGATTGAACACTAAGAGATTGAACAGAGAGACAGGTGTGGAGCCTGTCTTTTTTGTTTGCCTTGAAGAGAGAGTGATTGAATTCAATAATATTTGCTATAATGTAAGCGCTATAGTTATTTGAGAGGAGCATAAGTCTATGTATTTACTATTTATCATTCTAGCAAGTGTACTTATCATTATTATTGCAACGACTAAGTTTAAAGTTCATCCATTTCTTTCCCTTCTACTTGGTACTCTTTTTGTTGGATTTGCCTCAGGTATGCCGTTTTCAGAGCTTATTCAAAGCATAAATGATGGGTTTGGTGGATTAATGACTAGTATTGGTCTAGTCATTGTCTTTGGGACAATTATCGGAGTTATTTTAGAAAAAGCAGGTGCTGCCTATCGAATGGCAGAGGTTGTGTTAAGAATCGTAGGACCAAAGCGACCACAGCTAGCCATGAGTATCATCGGATTTATTGTCTCGATTCCGGTGTTTTGTGACTCTGGCTTTATTATTCTCTCGAGTTTGCGAAAAGCATTAGCTAAACGGGCAAAGGTTACGATGGCTTCCATGTCCGTTGCATTAGCTACAGGCTTATATGCCACTCACACCCTCGTACCGCCAACACCGGGCCCTATTGCAGCGGCTGGTAATATTGGTGCAGATACTTATTTGGGTACGGTTATCTTAATTGGTTTAATTGTTGCCGTGCCTGCTACAGTCGTCGGGTATTTATGGGCAATAAAGATGGCTTCAAACATTACTGTGGAGGAAGATAATGACGGTGAGGAATATGACTATGACCAAGTTGTGGCCTCGTTTGGAAAAATGCCATCAGCCTTTGCCGCATTTTTGCCCATCGTTCTACCTATTGTCCTTATTGGAATAGGGTCAACCCTCTCATTAGTTGGAACGGATAATGGGCTGGCCTCCTTTTTAATGTTTCTTGGAAATCCAATGATTGCTTTACTTGTTGGCATCATTGTGGCTCTACCTTTGCTGCCAAAATATGATGAAGAAACGTTAACAAACTGGATGGGAAAAGGGCTTGTGGACGCTGCGCCTATTTTACTTATTACGGGTGTAGGTGGGGCTTTTGGAACGGTCATTCGTAACTCGGGTGTCGAAGAGCTTATTCAAGATATAGAACTGGCTGGTCTATTTACAGGTGCGCTATTTTTACTCGTACCATTTTTAATCGCCGCAGCATTAAAAACGGCCCAAGGCTCCTCTACAACCTCATTAGTCATCACCTCTTCACTTGTTGCTCCATTACTTCCAGTCATGGGAATTGAAGGCGCTATACCTCTCGCATTAGTGGTTATGGCGATTGGAGCAGGGGCAATGACCGTTAGTCACGTGAATGATAGCTACTTTTGGGTTGTGACTCAATTTACAGGCATGGATGTATCAGATGCCTACAAAGCACAAACAATGGCAACACTCCTGCAAGGGACGACCACCATTCTAGTGGCTATCCTTCTTTGGGTAGTGTTGGTATAACGAGTGAAAAGTGGTAAGTAGCGAAGTATATCGCTTGCATGAACATGGGAGAATCAGAGGTCACCTGAGTATCGGTTCTTCGCTGTCGCTCCCGAAAATAGGGGCATGCTTACCGCGGGAAAGAAGGTAATGAGCTAACTCGACTGCGTCGATTTATCTCAATGAACCTTTTCATCGAGGTCACTGAAACTTTATAAGACTGAGAATTTACTTCAATTGTTTAAGTCATACTGCTAGGGTTCTCCTGTAGCGGCGCTAGTAAGCTCATTCTTAAAATTTCATTTTTGTTACAATAAAAAAGCTGAACAATGACTGGAAATACTCCAGCATTCTTCAGCTTTTAATATTTCGCAATGGTTCAAAACGAAAAAAACGGAACAAATCTCGCGAAGTAAGCAGATAATATTCTGAACTGACCGGTAAAGAGCATAATGCCAAGAATGATCATTAAAATGCCACTTACTCGTTGAATGAGTGGTAACCAGCGATTAATAGTCTTCAGCTTAGACAATGACTTCGACCAGAAAAACGCAACCAATAGGAAAGGAACACCAAGCCCGGCCGAATAAATAAACAATAGTAGAATGCCGGATGACATCGTTGCGGAATTGCTCGCTAGAATAAGAATGGAGCTTAAAACGAGTCCAATACAAGGCATCCAGCCCGCTCCAAATAGGAAGCCAATAAGCAGGGAGTTTGAGAAGCTCGCTGTTTTTTTCGGTTTGATCGGTAATTTTTTTTCAGTAATTAAAGAGCGTAATGAAATGATACCGGCCATCTGTAATCCAAACAAAACAATAAAAATGCCGCCAATCTGTTCAATTAACTGACGATTATTTGCAAAGATTTGACCTAGATAAGTTGAAGACGCTCCCATTAAAACAAAAATAATCGTAAACCCCAAGATAAATCCTAAGCTTCTAGTAAGAATCAGGCGGCGATCCGCTTGGATTTCTCCTTCAGAAATCGTTGAGCCTGT
The DNA here is from genome assembly GCF_007293315.1 of Alkalicoccobacillus porphyridii. Classification (GTDB taxonomy): domain Bacteria; phylum Bacillota; class Bacilli; order Bacillales; family Bacillaceae_D; genus Alkalicoccobacillus; species Alkalicoccobacillus porphyridii. The sequence continues at coordinate 142,061 of NZ_VLXZ01000009.1, read as the reverse complement.
TAATTGGGCTAAATACGCGGGCACTAACGGAAAGATACATGGAGAGAGAAACGAAACCATTCCAGCAAAAAAAGCCAGCCATATTGATATCTCCATATGAGCCATTCTAAATCACTCCTTGATGACTACAAACATCACTTTATATACATATTCTATGTAAGACATGCTCTTCTAGTATAACGAACTTTTCCGTTTGTAACTATGACAAAATGAAGGCGACTTTAAATTAGGGTCTGAGAAAAGAATCGGTCTACAGACTGAGAAAGAACCATGCTGCAGAGCGGCGTAATCTTATCGTGCCTTTCCTATAATAAGTATATCGAAAGGAAAGGAGGAGGAAAACATGAGAAATCGTAAGAACCCTGGCTTGGGTGTTGTCTTAATGATTATTGGTGCGGTCATGCTGCTTGGGATGATTGGTGTTCATCTTGGTGGTCTTGTACCTTTTGCGATCGGTCTTGGTCTATTGTATTGGGGGTATAAGAAATATCAAACGAAAGGCGGCCTATCAGCAGGTAGTTTAACTCTATTCATTCTTGGTGGGATTATGACATTAAGTGGAGTAGGAGCATTGATTCCATTTTTTATTGCTAGTTTATTATTATTCTTTGGTTATCGTTATTTAAAGGATGATGAAGAGCATATGGATGGCAATTATGATTCCACGCCTAATTCAGTAAAATCAAAAGAACGCTCGCTTGATGAAGAGTTTGCAAAAATTATGAATAAATAAAGGAGGATGTTACGTATGGGGATTTCATCTAGAATTCAACGATTAGTAAAAGCATCAGTACATGAAGGGTTAGATCGTATGGAGGATCCGCTCGCTTTAGTGAAGCAGGATATTCGTGATACAAAGGAATCAATTAAAAAGAAAAAAAACCAGATTTCGAAGCAGGAACGGATGCACAGCGTCTTTGAACGTTCGATTGATATGGCAGGAAAGCTAGCTGAGAAAAGGCAGGAGCAAGCAGCGGCAGCATTAGATAAGGAAGAAGAGGACTTTGCGAGAAGAGCGCTTTTAGAAAAGAAACAAGCCTTAAAGGAGCAAGAGCGCTACACCGCATTAATTGAGCAAAATCAGGATTTCATTTTGGAGCTAAAGGAAGAGATCGGGCAGCTGGAGCATTCACTCCTGCACAAAGCTGAAGAGCAGCGGGAGTTAGAACAACAAAAAGAGGCAGCTCGAGCCGGGGCAGAGCTTGAGAAACTATATGCGAAAACAAGCCACGTAAGCCATGTTAAAGAGAGTGATCCCATCATTATGGACAAATGGAAGCAGGCAGCTGCAGAAATTGAGAATGATGATCTTAAGGCCGAAATAGAAGAAGAGCTTGAACAATTAAAAGCTTCTCGCAAGTCATAAAGTAGAGATAGAGATATAGCGAGGGCAACCTCGCTTTTCTATCTTGTGAAATGGGAAAAAATTATATATAGTGACTAATAGACAAAGGCGGTGTGTACATGAAAAAGCTGATAGGCTTCGCCATGATGGGTGTAGGTGTTATACTGTTAATTGTCACTGCAGCGTCTTTTTTCAATTCTAATAACGCTGCATCCAAGGTTTCTGAAGTAACTGAGAATTTGGATGGTATTAAACAGCTAACATTAGAGAGTAAAGCCGTTAATTGGACAGTTATACCTGTTGAAGAGGATGAGCTCACGATAAGTATCTCAGGCAAAGAGGTTCGTGGAATCTTTGATGTGAAACGACAGGGGAATAAGCTAAAGGTGTTAACAGAACAAAAAGGATTTAGGTGGTTTCCATCCTTTTTTGGTGAATTAAAAGACAGGGAAGCCATTGTTTATTTACCAAGCAGCTACTCTGAGGATTTAACCATAGATTCGGTATCTGGTGAGGTTCTTATTGATGGAGATGTAATGTTAGACGATTTTGAGATGAACCTGGTATCCGGCAGTTTTTCAAACAATGGATTGTTACAGATGAATTCCTTGCAAATTGATTCCGTTTCGGGCGGTATAAATGCACAGGGGATCATCAGTGAAGAAGTAAAGGCTGACACCGTCAGTGGTAATATTCGTTTTGAGTATCATGATGGTCAGGAAGAGGTGGCGGTTGATACGGTTTCTGGAGATGTATTTATTTCTGCACCTGAATTAAACGCAAATTACCATATTGAAACACTTAGTGGAACCCTATTTAACCAAGGCTCCACCATACAAGCAAGAGAATATAGTAGTACAATTGGTGAAGGGCAATATCGTATGAACATATCGACCCTTTCAGGAAATATTACAATCGAGTAAGATAGTCATCATAAGCAGGGAGGGAAGGTCATGCGCAGGACAATTATAGGGAGTATTTTTGCAGCAGTTGGTCTCATTATCTTATTTAATACTCTCTCCTTCTTTTCCAATTCTTTTGTAGCCCCCTTGATCTTCCTTGTCTTAGGGGTATTTTTTGTTAAAAAACAAAAGCGAAAGCTCAGCCGATTATTTTTCCTAATAGCTATCGTTATTTTCTTTGGGCAATTATTGCATATTGATTTCTTTTCTTTATTTATAGCACTGGGTCTATTCTATTTTGGCTGGAAAATGGTGAAATCAGATAAAGGCTCCACACCTAAGAAAAAACAGAAACGATCTAAGAAGAAAGAAATAAAAAGTGAGACCGAGGGAGTACCAGCGAAGAATGAAGAACCAGTCATTCAGTCTAGTATGGAACAGCATACGTTTGTTAGAAAAAGCTTTCTCGGTGAGGTTCGATATACACAATCATCCTTTGATTTAAAAGACATGACCATTTGGAATGGGATGGGAGACGTACGTATTGATCTAACAAAAGCCATTATTCCCGAGGGTGAAACATTAATTATTGTTCAAAATGTGATCGGTGATATTCAAATTTACATTCCTGAGGATTTAGGGTATTCTATTCAATCGTTTGTACTTGCTGGTGACTGCTCTATTCTTCAATCGAAGCATTCTGGTGTGAATCAAACCGTGTTAATGCGTTCCCCTTCATATGAGCATAACGTCAGGAAAGTGAAGCTGGTTCTGTCCTGTGCATTGGGATCGGTGAAGGTACGGGCGATATGAAAAAACGTTTCTCCAGCTTTCTATGGCAGTTCGTTAAGCATGGCCTCATTCACTCACTGCTTCTTACAGTTTTAGTTATTCTCATGCTGACAAACGAAGAAAACCGCGGATTCTTCGTTTTGCTAGATCGTAATTTGTTAGGTATGCCATTACTTCTCTGGATTCTCATCCTAATTTTAGTCTCTGGAATAGTAAGTGGATTGCTCTTGGCAGATCCATTGAAGCGAAGACTGGAATCAGTTTTGCACGGAGCTGCGTTATATGAACGTGGAACCTATTCTCATCGGATCCGTATAGATGGAGATGATGAGCTTTCCGAGCTTGTTACCCGAATGAATGGTATGGCTGAGCACGTGGAAGAGCAGGTAGCTTCTCTCCAAAGGCTGTCTACTCGAAATGCGACGATGCAAGACTCTGTTAAACGAGCGGCCGTTACAGAAGAACGACAGCGGCTAGCCCGGGAGCTTCATGACGCGGTTAGTCAGCAGCTTTTTGCGATTTCCATGATGATGGCAGCTATTAAAGAGGGCGCAGAGTCAACGAGAGAAATTAATATGACACAGCTAAAAAGTGTGGAGCGAATGGCAAACCTCGCTCAATCTGAAATGAGAAGCCTACTTCTACATTTAAGACCGACGCAACTAAAGGGAAGAAGTTTAAAAGAAGGCTTGCATCAACTTTTTTTAGAAATGGAAGAGAAACAAGAATTACAAGTCATTCATGATATTGAAGAGGAGCACGAGTTGCCTCAAGGATTTGAGGACCAGCTTTTTCGAATGGTTCAAGAAGCCTTCTCGAATATTCTCAGGCATGCTGAAGCCACAAAGGTTGAATGCTTATTAAAGGCAGGAAAGTCTGAGTGGAAGCTAAGTATTATTGATAACGGAAAAGGCTTTGATCCAGCTGAGATTAGTCAAGGCTCTTACGGGCTCCAGACAATGAGAGAACGAATGAACGAGATTGGTGGCATGCTTCAAGTAAAGTCAGTCAAAGGCAAGGGCACGCAAATCGAGGCCAAAATCCCTTTAGCATGGAGGAAGAACCTGGATGATTAAAGTTCTATTAATTGATGATCATGAAATGGTGCGAATGGGCTTGAGTGCCTATCTATCCACTCAACCAGATATTGAAGTAATAGGAGAAGCGGGAGATGGGAAAAGTGGAACTGCGCATGCATTAGAGCATGACGTTGATGTTATTTTAATGGATTTGGTCATGGAGAACATGAATGGAATCGAAGCAACAAAAGCGATTATGAAAAAGAAGCCGGACAGTAAGATCATTGTGTTAACTAGTTTCATAGATGATGACATGGTCTACCCAGTGATTGAGGCGGGGGCTTTTAGCTATTTACTAAAAACCTCTCAAGCTGCTGACATTGCTAAAGCCATTCGAGCAGCTGCAAATGGTGAGCCCGTTGTTGAATCAAAGGTTGCCACAAAAATGATGAATAAGATGAGAACCGATCAAATTAAGCTTTTACATGAAGAATTAACAGCGAGAGAGCTGGATGTCCTTATGCTAATTGGCGATGGAAAAACCAACTCAGAAATAGGAGATTCCCTGTTTATCGGGATCAAAACAGTTAAAACACATGTCAGTAACATTTTACACAAGCTTGATTTAGACGATCGAACACAGATAGCGATATACGCACATCGTCACGGATTGGTGGAGTAGCTAGCTTTAGTAATATGTAGAAATAAGGGCATGCTACCTGTAAGAAAAGGGGGATCAACATTGCTAAGAAAAATACTAACTTATGTACTCCTTGCTGGTTCAGCCCTTTTAACCGGCTTACTCGTATATGCCATTGTCATATTAGCTGGAAATTATGTAATTGATAATGAAAAACTTGTGATGAATAATTCAAGTGCATTAGTAGATGAATCGGGAAACTTAATTACAAGAGTTTATGTAGAAAATAGACAGCCAGTATCCATAGATGATATTCCAGAACATGTGCAAGAGGCGTTTGTAGCTGTAGAAGATAATCGGTTCTATGAGCATTCGGGCATCGATTTCCGTTCCATAGGAAGAGCGGCTTATCGGAATTTTGCGGCCGGTGGAAAAGCTGAGGGTGGAAGCACCATTACGCAGCAGCTGACGAAAAATGTATTTCTGACGAATGAAAAATCGTGGCTTCGAAAAATAAAAGAAGTCTTTATTTCTATAAATTTAGAACGTAGATATAGTAAAGATGAAATTCTTGAAATGTACTTAAATCAAATCTATTTTGGACATGGAGCTTACGGACTGCAATCCGCTTCTAAACTATATTTTAATAAAGATGTTAGTGAGCTGACTGTAGATGAAGGGGCATTGCTTGCCGGGCTTCCTAAAGCACCAAACAGCTATTCTCCTATCAACGATATAGATAGGAGTAAAGAGCGAAGAGATTTAATTCTAACACTTATGCAGAATCAAGGATTTATTACAGCCGACGAAAGTGTGCGAGCAAAAGGAAAAACGATTGCATTAGATCTGCAAAATCCAGTGAAGGATGAGCCGCTGTATACGTACATTGATATGGTAATGGATGAAGCGGAAAGTCGATATCAGCTTTCTCAAGAAGAGTTGATGACTGGAGGGTACCGAATTGTGGTACCTATGGATCGATCGTTACAGCAAACCACATATGATTTGCTGCAGAACGATGTTTATTTTCCTGAAGGGAACGAGGATGCTCAGGCAAGCGTAATGCTAATGGATAGTGAATCAGGAGGCGTGCTAGCGGTTCAGGGTGGTAGAGATTATGTACGCCTTGGCCTTAATCGTGTGAATGTCAAACGCTCGCCCGGTTCCACTTTTAAACCAATCTCGGTCTACGCACCCGCACTTGAATCAGGAGTTTGGAGTCCATATTCTATGCTTCGGGATGAGTTATTGGCATATGATAATTATCGACCGAAAAATTATAATCATCAGTACCAAGGTGAGCTGACCATGTATGATGCGCTGGTGCAATCAGCAAACGCTCCGGCAGTTTGGTTATTGAATGAACTAGGAATTAATCGTTCATTGGACATGATCGGGAAATTTGGCTTTAAAATCTCCGACCACAGATTAGCCATCGCGTTAGGTGGCTTAAGAGAAGGGGTCACACCTTATCAATTAACAAAAGCCTATCGTGCCTTTAATGAAGAAGGGCGAATCATTGAACCATATTTTATCAAAGAATTATATGATCATAGCGGAGAAAAAATTGGCGCAGCCAGCCCTGTACAAACAGAGGTCATCTCTAAACAAAATGCATGGAATATGACACGCATGCTCGAATCCGTAATTACTGACGGAACAGGAACAGCTGGTACTGTGCAAACACCTCTAGCTGGAAAAACGGGAACCACATCCTTTGATGGAGTCGAAGGGGGAGCAACAGATGCCTGGTTTGTCGGTTATACACCAACCGTAGTAGGAGCGGTTTGGATGGGGTATGATACGACTAATCAAGACCACTACCTAAGAGAGGGAAGCTCTTACCCAACCGTTCTATTTAAGGATATTGTGAATGAGCTCCCAACTGAGCTTCGTGATGTCGCATTTGAGAAACCAGAAGGAGTAGACGATCTATCGCCTCCCGTACCACTATTAGCTATAGAAGATCTTCAAGCCAAGATGAGGGTTGGAGGTAAGGGTCTGTTAAGTGTCGATTTAGAATGGACAGCCTCTGACGATGAGCGAGTCCGTTACAATATCTATGAGGTCCACCGAGGAGAGCGTGAACGAATAGCATCCAACGTAGAAGGCGGATCCTACACATTATCACGACTAAATCCATTCTCCTCAAAAACCTACGAAGTCGTCCCCTATGACAATCAAGCAGGAATAGAAGGAGAAGCTTCAAATTTAGCAGAAGCAGAATTTAATCTAGGATTTTCGTTGAATTAATTGATAAAACCGGTGGATGGATCCACCGGTTTTTGTATTGGAGTGGGTTAGGTTAGGTTAGAGAGGAGGAATCGGCGCGAGAGATGGAAAAGCGGCGGGAAGGGCGGAGGAATCGGCGCGAGAGATGGGAAAGCGGCGGGAGGAGAGGAAGAATCGGCACGAGAGATGGGAAAGCGGCGGGAGGAGAGGAGGAATCGGCGGGAGAGGAGGAAAAGCGGCGGGAAGAGAGGAAGAATCGGCGCGAGAGGTAGGAAAGCGGCGGGAAGAGAGGAAGAATCGGCGCGAGAGATGGGAAAGCGGCGGGAGGAGAGGAGGAATCGGCGCGAGAGATGGGAAAGCGGCGGGAGGAGAGGAAGAATCGGCGCGAGAGATGGGAAAGCGGCGGGAAGGATGGATGATCGGGAAAGAGAAGCAGATATCGGGAAAGAGGAGAGGATATCGGGAAAGAGAAGCGGATATCGGGAAAGAGGAGAGGATATCGGGAAAGAGGAGCAGATATCGGGAAAGAGAAGCAGATATCGGGAAAGAGAGTCGGATATCGGGAAAGAGAAGCGGATATCGGGAAAGAGGAGCAGATATCGGGAAAGAGAAGCGGATATCGGGAAAGAGGAGCAGATATCGGGAAAGAGAAGCAGATATCGGGAAAGAGAACCGGATATCGGGAAAGAGAACCGGATATCGGGAAAGAGCTCACTATATCGAGAAAACCGCACCTCACCGCACCTCACCGCACCTCAACAAAAACTTCTCAACCCTGCCAACCTCTCCATCCCTACCTCCCCATCAAACATAAGCAGCATCTAATTCATCAAATTTATGACAGTTATTCGTTAAGTGTATACATTGGAACTCATGGTTATTATAGTGATAGGAGAGGATTAGGCGCGAGAAATGCTTTTCTATTTGAAATAAAGTAAACTAGAGTTATTATCAATAGCTTTAGGTGTTGGATGTAAAGAGGGGTGGACGTTATGAAAGATAAGCAGTGGAATGATACATTTTTGAAGGCGTGCAGAGGTGAAGCACATGATCATGTTCCGGTATGGTACATGAGACAGGCTGGTAGGTCGCAGCCAGAGTATCGGAAAATTAAAGAAAAATACTCGTTGTTTGAGATTACGCACCAGCCTGAGCTCTGTGCATATGTAACAAAGCTACCGGTGGATCAATATCAAAATGACGCGGCGATTTTATATAAAGATATAATGACACCGCTTCCTGCTATTGGTGTGGATGTGGAAATAAAGTCTGGTATTGGACCAGTTATACATAATCCAATTCAATCAAAGTCAGATGTTGAGAGACTTGGCATGATTGAACCGGAAAAAGATGTTGATTATGTACTTGATACAATTAAGTTACTTAGAACGCAGCTGGATGTACCATTAATTAGCTTTGGAGGTGCTCCGTTCACCCTTGCGAGCTATATGATTGAGGGCGGACCTTCAAGAAATTATCATAAAACAAAAGCGTTTATGTATTCAGATCCTGAGGCATGGTTCCTGTTAATGGATAAGCTTGGCGAAGTGACGATTGCGTATGTTAAGGCGCAGATTAAGGCTGGAGCGCAGGCCATTCAATTATTTGACTCCTGGGTGGGCACGTTAAGTCGTGAGGACTATGTGACCTTTATTAAACCGGTTATGCAACGGATTTTCACTGAGCTTCGCCCTGAAGGTGTTCCGCTCATCATGCATGGAGTGGGAGCTGGACATTTAGCTGAAGAATGGCATAACCTCCCTCTTGATGTGGTTGGTCTTGATTGGAGATTACCTATCGCTGAGGCAAGAAAAAAAGGTATTACAAAAACGGTACAAGGAAACTTAGATCCCTCTTTATTACTTGCCCCTTGGTCAGTCATTGAAGAGAAGGCAAAAGCAATTCTTGATGAGGGCATGAAAACGAATCATTTTGTGTTTAATTTAGGTCATGGCGTATTTCCGGAAGTGGACCCAGCTGTGTTACGAAAGCTAACAGCCTTTGTGCACGATTACTCTGCGTCATACAAACAATCTCAGCAATTATAAAGTAGGTAAAAGGAGTTATCATCGTGAAGAAGAAACTTGGAATACTCGTAATGGCATACGGAACACCACGTTCGAAGGAAGATGTAGAACCATATTATACTCATATTCGACGGGGAAGAAAGCCGAGTGAAGAGGCATTGACAGACCTAATGGACCGGTATGAAGCCATTGGTGGTCTTAGTCCCTTAGCTAGAATTACAGAACAACAGGCGAAAGGTCTAGAAGACTTACTCAATGAAATGCTGGAGGACTACGATGTAAAGGCCTATCTAGGTTTAAAACACATTACACCATTTATTGAGGATGCAGTAGCTGAGATGGTCAAGGATGGAGTAGAGGAAGCAGTAAGTATTGTGCTGGCTCCTCACTTTTCAACCTTTAGTGTGAAATCGTATAATGGCAGAGCCCAGGCTGAGGCCGAGAGACTTGGAGGCTTAACGATTCATAGTGTAGAGAGCTGGTATAAAGAGCCGAGATTTTTAGATTATTGGACCACACAAATTAAAGAAACGATGGATAAAGTAAAGGACAAGTCAAAAACCTGTGTTATTTTTTCAGCGCACAGCTTGCCTGAGAAGATCATTGCGGCTGGAGATCCATACCCAGATCAATTGCAGGAAACCGCAGATCTAATTGCAGAAAAAGCAGGTATCACTCATTATGAGGTTGGTTGGCAAAGTGCTGGGAATACCCCGGAGCCTTGGATTGGACCAGATGTTCAGGATTTAACACGTGATTTATATCACGAAAAAGGCTATGAGGCCTTTGTCTACTGTCCGGTAGGTTTTGTCGCTGATCACCTTGAAGTTCTCTTCGACAACGATTATGAGTGTAAGGTCGTAACGGATGAGCTTGGTGTGGACTATTATCGCCCAGCGATGCCAAATGACCAGCCTGAATTTCTTCTTTGTTTGGCTACCGTTGTCCATCAAAAGCTGATTGAAGGAAGGGACGCTTTGTGAAAAAAAAAGTGGCCATCATCGGAGGCGGGATTACAGGCTTAGCCGCGGCGTATGAATTGGAAAAAGCAAATCAACGAGGCGACGCTGAGATTGAGTACAAGCTAATTGAAGCGTCAAACCGGCTCGGTGGTAAGATTAGAACGCATCAGAGGGACGGCTTCATTATTGAGGCTGGTCCCGACTCTTACTTAAAGCGAAAGCAAAGCATGACTAAGCTCATTACAGAAGTTGGGTTAGATGGCGACCTTGTTTCTAATGATACTGGGCAAGCTTATATTTTAAAGGAACGAACATTATATCCAATGCCAGAAGGGGCAGTGATGGGGGTTCCAACCAAGTTCACACCGTTTGCGACTACAAAGCTATTCAGTCCACTAGGGAAGATACGTGCCTTAGGAGATCTAATAGTGCCTTCTACGATTAAAGCAGATGAGGATGTATCAGTAGGCTATTTCTTTCGTAAAAGGCTAGGGAATGAAGTGGTAGATCATCTAATTGAGCCACTCCTATCTGGGATCTATGGCGGAGATATGGATAAGCTCAGCTTAAAAGCAACGTTTCCTCAATTTCAGAAAATGGTGGAAACACATCAGGGATTAATGAGAGGTTTTAAACATACACGCTCTAAGGCTTCTAACCAAGGCAAAAAAACAGGGATGTTCGCTACATTACAAAACGGTCTTGAATCCTTAGTTGAAGCGGTAGCTAATGAATTAAATGCGAGTAGTGTTCTCTTGAATAAAAATGTGAAAAAAATCACAAAAAAAGAGCACTCGTTTATTTTGACTTATTCCAATGAGGAAGAAGAACGATTTGATGAGGTCATTGTGACCACACCTCCTCCAAAAACAGCGGAATTACTAGGTCATTATCCGTACTTTAACTATTTTAAGGAAATGACTATGTCATCTGTTGCTACCGTGGCTATGGTGTTTCCAGAGAATGCTGTTCATCAAGAGCAAGAGGGAACAGGATTTGTTGTATCAAGAAAAAGCGAGTACAACATCACTGCCTGTACGTGGACCAGCAAAAAATGGCGACATACCACTCCGGAAGGAAAAGTCATTCTTCGTTGTTATGTAGGAAAACCAGGCCATACAGAAATTGTGGGTCAATCGGATGAGACGATTATCCAAACCGTTCTTGAGGATTTGACTAACGTTATGCAGATCGACTGTGAACCTGATTTTTATTATGTTAGTCGTTGGTCGAACCCACACTATCAGGTCGGACATACATTTAGACTGGAAAAAATGCGAGAAGATATCGAGATGCATTTACCTGGATTATATCTTGCAGGTGCGGGCTTAGAAGGAGTCGGCTTACCTGACTGTATTGATCAGGGAGTGAAAGCTGCTCAATCTGTTATTAGCTAAAAAAAGAAGCGGACATCATCTGTCCGCTTCTTTTTATCTGTATAAATAATGTTTCGCGCGTTCAATTTCAAGCTGCTCTGTTAGACGCTGGTGTCTCGCGAACTGTTCTAACTCAGCCTGTGAATATCGGCGTTTCTTAATCACAATTGTGAAAAAAATAAAATGTACGACCACGTTTGGTTCCTCCTGTCTCTCTGTTCATTCCGTACTTCAGGTGAGACCTTTCACCTTCTTGTACCAATCTAGTACTGATCTGTTGTTCATTCCGTGCATAATAATACCTCCTATTCAAATTATTACTAATAAAAAAGTGCACAAAAAAACCGCAGTTTATTCTGCGGGTTTAAAAAAGCCGCAGGGAGCATCATCCCTGTGACTAATATACTCTTAGTTAGAGTAGCACAATTTTAGTAGTCGTTTTCTTCAAGAAGAATGTGGGCATGAGCAGTATTCATATTAAATTTTTGAGTTAGCGTTTTTAGCATCATCATGTTGCTCAGCTCCCTTCTTCAAAGTTTAACTTACAACGTAAAGTATACAGAATGGATAATATTGTGTAAAGGCTTTTTGTGAATCTTTTTTGACTAAAATAAATAATCGCTTGACAAATCGAAGTATTTATTATTTTTGTATAGTGTTTTAACGTTTTTTTGTGCATGAACTTTTCAATAGAAATAATATTTGTCTTCGTTTTCTGTTTGCACAAGATATTCTATGATAAAATGGTTTGTACACTTGACGACTCTTTCTATCCCATCTGCACACAAGGAGCGTTTTCATGAGCAAACATGAGGATATCATTTTAGCACTTAAACATACCAGACATGATTGGCTCAATGTGATTCAACTCATTAAAGGCAATCTAGCACTTGGACATTACGAAAGGATCGAAGACATTATTCAGCAAACAACGGATCATTCTTTAAACGAAAGTAAGTTGTTTAATATATCTGCACCTGAGTTAACGCTTTTTTTAATTGGCTATAACTGGTCAAGCCAAAAGGTAAAGCTTAGTTATCATGTAGAAGGAGAAGAATTTACTTTAACAGATTGGGATCAACGGCTTCTAAATACGTTTAAAGCGATTACTGACATTCTTTCTAATGCCTCATCGCTAGCCATTGAGAACAGCCTATTAATTAGCTTTACCTTCTATAAAAATGATTTCAAAATAATGTTTGAGTATGCAGGTAAAACAGATTTAAAAGAAAGTAATTGGGACGATGCGATTACAAATGCATCTAAAGATGGAATAAGGCTCAGTTTGCTGCAGCAGACTGAATATGAGTGTATATTGAGTATTTTAATAAATGAATCGTAATCGGCTGTAGCTGAATACAAACTAGAGGTGAAAGCAAAGATGTTTGTGGATAAGGTTAAGGTTTTTGTTAAAGGAGGAGACGGTGGGAATGGTCAAGTCTCTTACCGAAGAGAGAAATACGTTCCTGACGGTGGACCTGCTGGTGGTGATGGTGGACGTGGAGCCAGTGTTGTATTTGTAGTGGAAGAGGGATTAAGAACATTAATGGACTTTCGTTACAATCGCCATTTTAAGGCACCAAAGGGAGATAACGGACGCCCGAAAAATCAACATGGTGCTAATGCGCAGGATATGATTGTTAAGGTGCCACCGGGTACAACGGTTATTGATATAGTTACAGGTCAGATTTTAGCGGATTTAACGGAGGCTGGTCAGAAGGCGGTTATCGCTAAAGGTGGTCGAGGTGGTCGAGGAAATACACGTTTTGCTACACCGGCTAATCCAGCGCCAGATACGGCAGAGAATGGTGAGCCTGGTCAGGAACGAGAGGTCTCACTTGAGCTTAAGCTTTTAGCGGACGTAGGTTTGGTTGGATTTCCGAGCGTGGGCAAATCAACGTTATTATCGGTTGTATCAGCAGCAAAGCCAAAGATAGGTGATTATCACTTTACAACCTTGGCTCCAAACTTAGGGGTGGTAGAAACAGCGGATCACCGTAGCTTTGTAATGGCTGATTTACCTGGTTTAATTGAGGGAGCTCATGAGGGTACCGGACTAGGTCATCAATTTCTCCGTCATATTGAACGAACACGCGTTATTGTTCATGTCATTGATATGGCAGCGATGGAGGGGCGTGACCCTTATCAGGACTATCTGAACATTCAGGAGGAACTGAAGCAGTACAATCTTCGTTTAACAGAGCGTCCAAAGCTTATTGTGGCTAACAAAATGGATATGCCTGAGGCCGAAGAGAACTTATCAGCCTTTAAAGAACAATTAAATGAAGAGACTCCGATCTTTCCAATCTCCGCTCTGACGAAGGATGGCTTAAAAGGTCTTTTACAGCAAATTGCAGATGAGCTGGAAAAAGCTCCACAGTTCCCCCTTTATGAAGAGTCGGAAGAAGAAACTCGAGTTCTATATAAGCACGAAAAACGGAAGGAACCTTTTATTATAACACGTGGTGATGATGGGGTTTACGAGGTTGCTGGAGCAGAGCTAGAGCGTTTATTTAAAATGACTGATTTTCAACGTGATGAATCGGTACGACGATTCGCTCGTCAACTTCGGAAAATGGGTGTGGATGCAGCATTGCGAGAGCGTGGCGCTCAAAACGGGGAGCTTGTGCGCATCCTGAATTATGAATTTGAATTTATCGAATAGAGCATCATAGATGTCTTAGGCGTAGGTTTAGTAGTTACTCGTATCCGAACAACACGTCAAGCCATGACGTATTGTTCGGATTTTTTAATCCATACGCGTCCTTTGGTTATTAGTTGTCAAATAACCATACAGCTCCTATAATGGGGGAAGTACGTTTGTACACTCTGTATGAACAGCGTTGAATGTAGGGAGATGATTTTGACAGATGTCAGCGAGAAGGTTCTTCCTGATTAGAGAGGATATTTTAACTGATGCTATGTTGAAGACATTGGAAGCAAAAGCTATGCTCCAATCCGGCGAAGCAAAAAAGATAAATGAAGCCGCTCAAAAAGTTGGCTTAAGTAGAAGTGCCTTTTATAAATATAAAGACGGAATTTTTCCTTTTCATGCAATGGCTAAGGAAAAGATTGTTACCTTATCAATTAATTTGTTAGATAAATCAGGAACACTGTCGGATTTATTAGCAGTTGTGGCTGATACTGGGGCGAATATTCTAACGATAAATCAAACGATACCCTTACAAGGCAGAGCGCATATTACTTTATCGATTGATACTGCACCGATTAACATGCAGTTGGATGAATTATTTGAAAGAATGAAACAGCTTAATGCAGTTGAGAAAGTGGAACTAGCTGGCTCAGGATGAGAAAGGAAGAGTATGACATGAAAGTCGGATTTTTAGGACCAAGAGGAACATTTACAGAAATGGCTGCGCGTGCGCTCTTTCCAGACAAGGAGTTAATTCCTTGCCAGACCATTCCGCTTAGCATGGACAAAGTATCAACAAATGAAATTGACCTCACTGTTGTGCCAATCGAGAACACAATAGAGGGCTCGGTTAATTTGACGCTCGATTATTTAATTCATAAGCAGCGTTTGCCTATCATTGCAGGCGTAACGGTGACCATTGCCCAACAGTTTTTAATGCATCCTATTCAATTGGAAAAGGGAAACGTGCCTGAGCGAGTATTGTCTCATCCCCATGCATTAGCACAATGTCATGATTTCTTAAAAGAGACCTATCCAGACTCGCAGCTTGAGTATACGAACTCTACTGGTTCAGCTGCCGAGTGGCTGTCGACTAACCCTGAGGTGCCAGCTGCCTGTATAGCAAACGAGCTTGCGGCCAAGGAATATGGATTAACCATTGTTCACAAAGACATTCAAGATTATAGTAGCAATCGTACGAGATTTCTTGTATTAGGGCGTCCAGGTGATACACATCAAGTTGAAGGTCCCTACAAAATTAGTGACCGTACAACACTAATGATTACCTTACCCGAAGATTATACTGGCGCGCTACATCAAGTGTTATCTGCTTTTGCATGGCGGAAACTCAATTTATCTAAAATTGAATCCAGACCAACAAAAACAGGGTTAGGAAATTATTATTTCATTATTGATATTGATCAAAAGATGGATGATATTCTCATACCTGGTGCAATTTCAGAGCTTGAAGTGCTAGGCTGTAAAGTTGAGCTTCTTGGCAGCTATACATGTTATTCGTTAACTGATCTTAGAGTTGTTTAACATATAAATTTAATAAGAAAAGCCAAACAAAGATGTGGTTAGACTCACAACATTGTTTGGCTTTTCTATGTTATGTAAGATTAATCCGTTTCTTTCAGTAAAATTCCTGCTTTTTCTAAAGCTTGACTGGCTAACTCAATTTGTGAGGCATGTTCGGCTTCAACGGTATGGAGATGAATACCTTCCGTTAAAGCGGAGAGCAGGGAAGCTTTTGATTGCCTCATGTTTTCATAAAATTGATCTGCATCCTGTCTACTTTGTATCATTAGCGAGGCAGTGAGCTCACCATATAACGGGTGCTCTATGATTACATCACGTACGAATAAACCGTGATCAACCATAATATAAAGCTCATCAATGGTGTGAGAAAAATCGTGTTTACAGGCTAACAGCTTTGTTGTTACCTGTGAAGTGGCTTTAGGAAGTAGCATATATCCCTGCGATGTTGCAAATATGTCATAGCTTTTAGCTTTAAGTAAAGAAATATCTTGTACAATGACTTGTCTGCTTACACCTGAACGTTTTGCGAGTTCACTTCCGGTAATAGGAGCGTTGTTCTCACCTAACCACTGAATAATCGCTTGGCGACGTTTCTCTCCAGGTAATTTATCTCCTTTTGTCATGATTTCACCTCATTTTAACCAGTTCTCATTCTTATAATTATAGCATGACCCAGTTTTATTTCACGTTTTTTCGGTCTAACTTTTTAGATTACGTCATACAATGTTGACGACAGATGAATGATGACATGTAGCAATTTGCCCAAGTCCCGCATAAGATAAACGGATGACTAAGAAGGGGTTGATAAGGTGAAAATACACATTGTACAAAAAGGAGACACACTTTGGAAGCTTTCCAAAAGCTATGGTGTAGACTTTAATGAGTTAAAGAAGGCTAACTCCCAATTAGCTAATCCAGACATGATTATGCCAGGGATGAAAATAAAAATTCCATCAGGGAGTGTAGCAGTCAAAAAGGAAGCAGGTCAAGCTAAGGATTACTCAAAGGAAACGATGAAGCCAAAAGAAAGTAAAAAAGAACAGATCAAAGTAGAGTCAAAACCCAAAAAAGAAGCAATCAAACCTACTGTTAAACCAAAGGCGCAACCTCAACCAGTGATGATGCCACATAAACCAGTGAAAGAAACACAGAAAAATTATCAAGCAAATATGAATATCTATATGCAACAAAAGCCAAATACTCCTCCACCACCAGTTGCACCTGAGATGAAACCTGCAAAAAAAATGGAGTCTGTAAATAAAGAAAAAAAAGGAAGTACGCAGCCAAATCAACAGAAGCCAAGTGCGCAGCAAGCAAAGAAACAGCCGAACCAAGCATGGCCAAATGCTCAGCAAGGGACTATGCAACCAAATCAGAAAAAGCCAACAGCACAACAAGGGAGTATGCAACCAAACCAAAGCTGGCCAAGTGCACAGCAAGAGAATATGCAACCAAATCAAGGCTGGCCAAGTGCACAGCAAGGCTATATGCAACCAAACGAAGGCTGGCCAAGTGCACAGCAAGGTTATATGCAACCAAACGAAGGCTGGCCAAGTGCACAGCAAGGTTATATGCAACCAAACCAAGGCTGGCCGAGTGCGCAACAAGGCATGCACTATCCAAATCAGCCAATGCCGAATATGCATCCAGAAATGATGCAGCCAAATCAAGGCTGGCCGTCTGCAGAACAAGGAATGAATTCACAATGGAATCAGCCTTGTTACACGCCTATTAGCCCAATGATGCCGGGGTGTGCGCCATGTCCACCACCAAGACCACATCATCACCATCATCCACATCATCATGGACCATGGCACAATCAAGGTGGTTATGCACCTAATGGATCTTGGGGAATGCAGCCTCAACCTGAGTTGTATCAAGGAAATGGGCATCCAAATTACGAACAAGAGCCTACGGAACCGATGACAATGAATGCTTATGGGCAAATGATGCCAATGTCGCGTTATCAGCAGACAGAGCATCTTAATCAATACAAAGAACAGGACGATTATGAGGATTAACATTTAATCGTACCCAAGAACTAACAGAGTAGAAATAGCCTCCTTTAGACAAAATAAAGTCGAAAGGAGGCTAAACAAATATGAAGAAAATAGCGATCACTTGTACAACGGTTATCCTTTTATCTACTGGACTTTTAGGAGCGTGTGGCAATCCTGATGACACAGGAACAAACACTCAGTCAATGAATCGCGGGGCACGTATGAATTCAGAAGGTCCTGTGACAGATATGATGACTCCGGATAATGGATATGCTGGTATGCGTGGGAATAACTATGGGACAGGCTTTTATGGAGCTGGATCTCAAGGGGCAGGCAATGACTTTCGTGGCACACGTGGGTATGGATATACCAATAATCAAGGCCTAAAAATGGATGGAACCAGTGTAAAACGCTCAAGCTATCGAAATACTCAACATGGAAAAGGCTTAGCGCGTGGAATCACCGGTGACAACCGTGTGGGTATGATTGATGACAACGGTATGATCTATGACGGAGCCACTCACATGGAAACTGGTCAAAACAAAAAGCTACCTCGTGATAGTCGCTTTGGTGTTGAAAGCCGTGATGGCATGCGGAACCAAGGTCATGATTCAGAAATGAATTATGATGATAATTACGATGGCGAAACTGTTGAAAACATTCGCACTCATGTTGCCGAAATAGATGGCGTGAAAGATTCACGTGTAATGGTCTATGACGATCAAGTGGTTGTAGCTGTTATGCAGGATGATAACCATCATGGCGATCTTGAACAGGACATTAAGGACGGAATTAAAAACCTGACTAATGGAAAAGACGTTCGAGTTCTGACGGATGACGAAGCATTTAATCGCGTTCAAGAAACCGATGATAGGCTTCGTAACGGCGAAGCCTTTGACAATGTGCGTGATACAGTGAATGACATGATGAAGGATTTAGGCGATGCAGCTCAACGTCCTTTTGAAGGAATGCGTCGATAAGTAGTAAAAACCGATGAGCTTAGCTCATCGGTTTTTTTAGCCTTTTATACCTGTAAACGTAATGCCTCGAATAAATGTCTTCTGCATAAAGAAAAAGAGGATAATAATTGGTAAGGTCATCATTGTGGAGACAGCCATCATCATATGCCACTGAGAGCCTTGTTGATTCTGGAATTGCTGAAGACCTAACGAAAGTGTATAAGAAGCTTCATTTGTCAGATAAATAAGTGGGCCAAGGAAATCGGTCCATGACGCCATGAATTGGAATAACGCAATTGCTAGCACGGCTGGCTTAGCTAAAGGGAACATGATTTGCCAATAAATTCGCCATTCACTGGCGCCATCAATTTTTGCTGCTTCACGTAGGGTATCAGGCAGCCCTTTAAAAAATTGCCTAAGTAAAAAGATTGAGAAAGGTACACCAAAAAACGCAGGAACAATCAGAGGTAGATTTGTTCCAACCCATCCAAGCTCATTAAAAAGCAAAAATAGAGGAATCATTGTTACCTGTGCTGGAATCATCATGACACCAATGGTAATAACAAACAAAGTGTTACGTCCACGCCATTTTAACTTGGCAAAGCTATAAGCAACAAGCGGACAACTGATCACAACGCCGATCGTACTCATTATGGTAATAATGGCTGTATTAAAGGTGTATTGCCAAAAAGGGATGTACTCCGTAGCTTCTACATAGTTCTGCCATTGAATAGGCTCAGGAAGAAACTCGGGTGGAATCGTAAACACTTGCGTTAATGGCTTTAAAGATGTTGATACCATCCAAATAAAAGGAATGAGAAAAAGAATGGAGGCAAAGATTAGAACAGAGTGAGCATAGATACTTTGCATCCGTTTTTTAGCTAGGGCACTCATAATTTGCCTCCTTTATTATCCTTGATAATGAACCCATCGTTTGGAGCTCCAGAACACAAATGCAGTCAAGCTCATAATAATAAAGAAAAGAATCCATGCCATTGCTGAGGCGTATCCCATTCTAAAATAGTTAAAGGCATTGTCGTAAAGATACATCACATAGAATGTTAAGGCGTCAGCTGGACTACCCGAACCGTTAGTCATCGTGTATGGTAGCGTAAATTGCTGGAATGCACCAATGAATCCCATAACGAGATTAAAGAATATGACAGGTGTTAATAACGGAATTGTGATTTTAAAGGTCTTCTGAAGAAAGCTGGCACCATCTACATCAGCTGCCTCATAATATTCTTCAGAAATGTCTGAAAGGCCAGCAAGATAAATAATCACTGCCTGGCCAATCCCCCATAAGGACATCAGGATTAACGAAGGCTTCGCCCAAAATAAACTACCTAGCCACGGGGGGCCCTGAATACCAATAAGATTTAGTGCATTATTGATAAGTCCGAATTCTGGGTTCAACAACCAAATCCATAGAATCGCCAATGCCACATGCGGTACAAGGGTAGGTAGAAAGAAAATCGTTCGATACACAGCCATCCCTTTGATTTTCATATTGAGGATCATCGCTAAGGCGACTCCAAATATGATACTCAAAGGAACAAAGAAGACGGCGAAATACACTGTGTTCCAAATAGAGATCCAAAATAACTCATCTGTCATAAGTTCTCGATAATTGGCCAGACCTATAAATTCCCCTGCCTGAAAGATGCTGTAATCTGTAAAGCTGTAATAAACAGATGAGAGGAGAGGATAAGCGAAAAATAGAAGCAATCCGATGACCCAAGGAGATGCAAATAACCAGCCAGTTAGATTTTCATTCGAACGTTTTGATTTTTTTGTGGCAGGTGAGGGTTCAGAAGGCTTGGTTTTTGGTATATTCGTGTTCATCTCATAACCTCCCGATTAAATGATTGACACACTATTCAACATTCACTCGATTATTTACTTTTTCCAAAAGCTCTTCAGGTGTGCCACGACCATGAATGGCGTATTCAACCATTTTATCGAGCTCATTCCATAATAACTGGCCATTTGGAATGGGGGGACGAGCATTGGAGTCAGGTAGAATATCAATAAATTCTCTCATAATCGGGTCATCACCGTACAGGTCTTCGTTGACGGTATCAATGACAGACATCTGGTTATCAATTTCATTAAAGGTTCGTTGACCCTCTTCACTTCCAATGTATTTCATAAATTCCCATGCCTCTTCTTGATTCCTAGATCCCTTAGGCATAATGATTGACATACCACCTGACCAAGTGGAAAAGTTGTCACCAGTTGGAGTTGGTATAGGTGTAACTCCATAGTTCAAATCAGGGTTATATTGATTAATATTCGATATAGCAAAAGGTCCATCTATCTTCATACTGTATAGTTCAAGATTAAATGGATCCATCTCATTACTTCCTTGAGCGGTATCAAAACTAGTGATGGTTGCTGCGTCGTATTTATCTGCAAAGCTAACGAGCCATTCCAACGCTTCAATATTTTTAGGATGAGTTAAGGTTAAACGATTGGTTTCTTCGTCATAGAACTCGCCACCAAAAGACCAACCCCAAGTATAGAACCATCCTTGAGCCGTCCAAGGTACCATACCAATTTGTTGTATGTTACCGCTTTCAAAAGTGGTTAATAAATCAATTGCCTCTTCAAGTTCAGTGATTGTAGTTGGTGGATGATCTGGGTCAAGACCGACTTCTTCAAAGCGGTCCTTATTATAAAACAATAATCTAGAATCTGTTGTAAGGGGGATGGCATAATACTCATCCTCATACATTGTCTCTAATGCTGAGTAATCATAATATTTATCCATGTCGAATTCATCTCTTTCAATGAATGGGGAAAGTGATTCTAAAGAGTTTTCTGCGGCATATTGAGCTACTTTAAATCGATCAAATTGAGCAAGATCAGGAGGGTTGCCTCCGGCGATAGCCGTCAGCAACCTTTGATCGTCTCCTTCTGAAGATGCACTATAGATGGACTGTACAAAAATATCGTCTTGACTTCTGTTGAAATCCTCAACTACCTGTTCAATGGCTTCCAGACCAGTACCCGTATAATTATGCCAGTAGGTAACGGTCGTTTTTCCTTCGACTGAAATTGTTTCTTCTAATTCTTCCTCTGCATCCGTTGCGTTAGAACAACCAGTAGCTATAAGTAATGTGCTTAAACATACCCCGATTAGATAGTGTTTCGAATACTCAGAAGACCTCAACATAGCTAATGACACCCTTTCATTAACTCGAAGTAGAGAACTGCTCTTTCTGATCAAAATAAATCGTTTTTCCTGTTTTAGATGATTCGTAAATCGCTTCAAGAATTTCACTTACGACTAATGCTTCTTCAGGTTTTACAAATGGCTCTGTATCGTTAATGATCGCCTCAATCCAAAGTCTTGCTTCACGGTCAGCTTGGCTTTCAGTTCCACCTTCATAATAAGCTACGCCACCAGCTGCTAGATCAGGCTTAGTTACATACAATCTGCTTAGCTTTTCACCATTAATGCGTAGACCATCACGCATATCTGCACCAGCTTTTGTTCCGCAAATGGTTGTTTTGGCTTCATCCACATCAAGTGTATTTAAGGCCCAGCTCGCTTCAAGTGTTACCGTTGCACCGTTTTCCATTGTGATAAAAGCAAACGCAGAATCTTCTACTGTAAATTCTTTTGGATCCCAAGGACCAAAGGCATTTGCAGCATTTTCTGTGTCAGAAAGCTTATAATACACATTACCAACAACACTTTTCACCTTGTAGTTATTAAGTGTCCAGAGTGTTAAGTCGATCGCATGAGTACCGATATCAATTAACGGTCCGCCACCTTGTTCTTCTTCATTTAAGAATACGCCCCAAGTTGGAACCGCACGACGACGAACAGCGTGAGCTTTAGCATAATAAATGTCACCAAATTCATCCTCTTTAACAAGCTCTTTAAGATAAAGTGAGTCATTACGGTAACGGTTATCGTAACCAATCGTTAGTTTCTTACCAGTACGCTTTGCTACTTCAACCATCTCGCGAGCTTCTTTAGCAGTTTTAGCCATTGGTTTCTCGCAAAGAACGTGTTTACCAGCTTCCATTGCTGCGATACTGATGAATGAATGTGATTTGTTTGGCGTACAAACATGGACCACATCAATAGAAGAATCATTTAAAAGTTCTTTGTAATCTGTGTAAACATCTGCACCCTCAACACCATAATCAGCTGCTGCTTTTTCTGCTTTTTCCTTAACAATGTCACAGAAGGCAACCATTTGAACTTGCTTCACTTTAGCAAGGCTCGGCATTTGTTTTCCGTTCGCGATTCCACCGCAACCAATAATTCCAATACGTACGACTTTTTCCATGATTAAAAACTCCTTTAGTATGTTATAGAATTGATTTTAAATAAGAAGCACTAATACCAATTGATTTTATTTCATCCATGCTATATTCTTCTTGTTCAACGATATACCATTGAACTTGATGTGAAGCGGCAGCTGAAATGATTTCTTTAAAATTCATAACTCCTGAGCCAACCTCAACATTTATCTTTTCTTCAAGATTGTTCATATCTTTGATGTGTAATGCTTTAATACGTTGTTTATAGCGGTTAATCCAATCAACTGATTTTAAACCAGTTGCTTCTAGCCAGTATGTATCAAGTTCCATAAAGACCTTGTTTGGATCACTGTGTGCAAACAACAGATCAAGACCATACTCACCATCAAACGTTTGTAACTCGATATCGTGGTTATGGTAGCCGAAAGCTATTCCTGAGGCTGCGCACGTTTCGCCAATTCGCGTAAATTGCTCAGCTGTACGCTTATATGCGTCCGCGCTATTGCGATACTCATCTGGTAATCCAGGACAAACGATGAAAGGGCTTTCAATTTCTAGAGAATAGTCAATAACTTTTTCAAGATTATTCTCAAGCTCTTGAATCCCGACATGACTTCCGGCAGCTTGAAGCTGGTTGCTCTCAAGTCGTTGCTTAAGCTCTTTACTTGATTTGCCGTGATAACCGGCGAATTCAACTCCGTCATAGCCAGCCTTTGCCACGGCATCTAGTGTTCCAAAAAAATCCTCGGCACATTTCTCTTTGACTGAATAAAGCTGCAAGCCAATTTTTTTCACTTTATACACAACCTTTCCTTCCTAAAGCTATAACACAGTAAAAATGTAACATGAAGCAGGAAAAGGAGATATACTTATAGTATTATAAAGTATAAGATATTTGTCATAGGGGAGAAGGAGAGTTAGTGAAATGGTTATAAAAACAGAAGTTAAACATGAGCACGTTCTAAAAGAGAACGCCTTAAACCAGCCGATTCAGTGTCATGTAGAGCATAGTCTTCCTTCTAATCAAATCGCCCCTCCACATTTTCATGAAGCGATTGAATTATTATTTTCCTTTTCGGGAAAAGCACGAATGTTTGTCGGTGGAGAAACGTTTTTTATGAATGAAGGGGACTTAGTCATTATTAATTCTAATGAAGTTCACTCTATATTTGCTGAAGACGGGGAAGAAACACGATATCTTGTGATTAAACTCGAGCCCGAGGTACTATATTCGACCTCACGCTCCATCTTTGAGTCAAAATACGTGCTGCCATTTACAGTGGCAAAAACAAGTCCGCAAACCCTATTAACAAAAAAAGAAACCGAGTACACGGCAATCTCAACCATTATTAATCAAATTATGAAGGAGTTTTATTTAAAGGAGTACGGCTATGATTTTGCGATCCGAATTCATATCTGCTCCATATTTTTGGAGGTACTACGCTACTGGCGTAATCAAGGCGTCGCTGTCCGTGAGAAGGAGCCCTTTAATGAAGTAGAGTTAAACCTTATGCGTGAGGTATTTGACTTGATTGAAAAACAGTTTCATTCCGGTATCACCGCTAGAGACGCTGCAAAGCATTGCAAGCTAAGCTATAGCTATTTTTCTCGCAAGATCAAAGCTGTAACAGGCAGGTCCTTTACAGAACTCTTAAATTATGTGCGTGTAACCGAAGCAGAAAAATTACTATCAACAACAAATCTTACGGTCACTGAAATAGCTGTAACGGTTGGTTATTCCAGCACAAGCTATTTCATTCAGCAGTTTAGAGGCTTCAAAAAAACCTCTCCATATCAATTTAGAAAAAAACTCATCTCAAACGATTTAAAATAAATATCACTTTTTTGTCTTGACAGAATGAGACGAACCTGACTAGGATGTATTATGAAAACGATTACTTCACAGGGGATGATTAAATGATTAAAGTAGCGATGCTAAGTCGTTGGCATGTCCACGCAAATGACTACGCAAGAGAAGCCAATGCAAATAAAGATATTGAAATTGTAGCGGTTTGGGACGAAGACGCTAAACGCGGTCAAGACTGGGCAGAAGAGCTAGGCGCAGATTTTGAATCAGACTTAGATGCTCTTCTTGCAAGAGAAGATATTGATGGAGTCATTGTGGATACACCTACAAACCTTCACGAAAAAGTAATCATAGCAGCAGCTCAAGCAGGTAAGCATATTTTTACAGAGAAGGTTTTAGCGATTACGGATGAAGGAGTTCAAGATATTCTTAACGCCGTAAAAGATAACAAGGTTTCCCTTATGCTTTCCTTACCAAGATTAAACGACCCTTCTTATCTATACGCACAAAAAGCATTGGATGATGGCTTACTTGGAGAATTAACTTCTATCCGCTGTCGACTTGAGCATGGTGGTGGTGTTCCAACGGATTCAAGCCCAAATGGCTGGTTGCCAGAACACTTCTATAATGCTGACCAGTGTGGAGGAGGTGCCTTAATTGACCTTGGTGCGCACCCTATTTACCTCACAAATCGTTTAGCTGGAGATGTAGAATCCGTCCTATGTGAAATGGGTTATTTTATAGGCAGAGAAGTCGATGATCATACCACTGTCATCACTCGCCACAAATCAGGCGCAATGGGCGTCATTGAAGCAGGCTTTGTCGCAAACGGCAGTCCATTTATACTTGAACTACATGGTACAAAAGGAAGTATTCTAGTTGAAGAACGTGATCTGAAAATCCGCTCAAGCGAATTAGGTGACGGAAACTGGCAAACACCAGAGCTACCAGAACAAGAAAGTAGTGCTATGCAGCAATGGGTAAACGAAATCCTCCATAAACAAGAGCCTAGAATTACTCAGAAGGATATGGTTGAGCTCACTCGAATCAACGTAGCAGCTAAGAAGTCAGCAGAAGAAGGTAAGAGAGTGTCTTTAGGATAAAAAATATCATAAGAATGGATGATAACCTCGTATCACTTTTGGTGATGCGGGGTTATTTTTGGTTGGGAGCTTGTGAAAGGGGAGGAGGTGGCGTGGGTCTTGGTAACAGCAGTGTCCCTCTTGGTGAAGAGAGCATCTTTCTTGGAGAGAGGGGTTGGGTCTTGGAAAAAGAGGTGTTCCTCTTGGTAAAGAGAACATTTTTCTTGGAGAGAGGGGGTAGGTCTTGGTAACAGCAGTGTTTCTCTTGGTAAAGAGAACGTCTTTCTTGGAGAGAGGGGTTGGGTCTTGGAAACAGAGATGTTCCTCTTGGTAAAGAGAGCATCTTTCTTGGAGAGAGGGGTTGGGTCTTGGAAACAGAGGTGTTCTTCTTGGTGAAGAGAGCGTCTTTCTTGGTAAGAGGGGTTGGGTCTTGGAAACAGAGGTGTTCTTCTTTGGTGAAGAGAGCATCTTTCTTGGAGAGAGGGGTTGGGTCTTGGAAACAGCAGTGTTCCTCTTGATAATAAGCTCTTCATTCTTGGTAAGACGGGCTACCCCTTGCTAAAAGCAATATTCGTTAAGTACTTTACCTCCTAAGTAAAAATTCTAATTCACTCAATACAAAAATCATATATACTAACTAAATAAGAACAGAAATATTTTACAAAAGTATAAAAAGGCTCTTTGCAGCGAGAGGAACAGGCAAAATGAAAAGAAAATATGAATTAATTAGCATGCTGGTAATGGTCTTCATTCTCACGGGCTGCCAGCTTAATGTTACGACAGAAGTAGTGGATCCACACATTTATGTGGCGACTGATGGAGATGATAAAAACCCTGGTACAATTGAAGAACCGCTGTTAAGCCTGGAGGCAGCTGCAGAAAAAGCAACAGCTGGAACGATCGTAAATATTAGAGAGGGTACATATTATGAGCCTCTTATCATCCAACATAGCGGTACAGAAACAGAACCGGTTCAGTTTCAAGCTTATCAAGATGAGGAAGTTCATATAAGTGGAGCGCAGCTTGAGGATGGACCTGATGATATTGCATTAATTGAAGTAGATGGGTATAGCTATATTACAATAGATGGTTTAGCGATAGCTGATCTAACAACAGAGAATGCGGAAAAAACAGTTATGGGTATACTGATCACTGGAGATAGCCAGCATATCCAACTAAGCAATAATACGATTGAAGATATTTCTACTTACGCTATTGAAGGAAATGCCCATGGAATTGCTGTTTATGGCAATGAAGCGATTGGAAATATTGATATCCATCAGAATACACTCACTAATCTTAAGCTTGGTCTTAGCGAAGCTCTTGTCGTAAATGGCGATGTCAGTCAGTTCACGATTACAGAAAACCATGTATACGAAACAGATAACATTGGAATAGATGTGATTGGTTACGAAGGGGTTGCTACTAACTCCTCTCAAGACTATGCAAGAGATGGTGTAATTAGCGGAAATGAAGTTCATCATAACTCAAGCTTCGAGAATCCAAGCTACGCTAAGGACTATAGTGCTGCCGGTATTTATGTGGATGGAGGAAGCCGTATTCTAATTGAGGATAATATTGTGTACCAGAATGATATCGGCATAGAAGCGACGTCTGAGCATAAAGATAAGTTTGCGGATGAAATTGATATTCTTAATAATGAGGTGTATGAGAACAGTTATACTGGCATTTCCATCGGAGGCTATGATAGTCAAAGAGGAGGAACCTCAAATACACTTATTTCAGGTAATACACTTATAGATAACGATACAGAAGGTTTAGAAGGGGCGCAGCTTCTATTTCAATATCATACCTATAGCAATCGAATTGAACATAATAAAATGACAGCAAGCAGCACAGGATTATTTATTAGTAATGAGTACCAAGAAAATGAGGATACCCATTTTAGTCAGAATTATTATTATCAAGAAGACCAAACCCGGCCACGGTGGTTATGGAGAAATGAAGATGCTCATTCATTAAAAGATTTTCAAATGCTAACGGACAGTGATGCGGAATCTGTTTATACTCGTTTTTAACTTTGTATGTAAGGACTGATAACCTATATTTTAACGGACCTCTTAGTGTCCGTTTTTTTGTGTTGGATAAATTACAAAAATAAAAACAATTAACACAAACTTCTAAGTGAAACGCTTTAATCTAAAAAGTATGTCATATTACTTACCGAATAATGAGATTATTCGGTAAATGGGATTGTTTTTTATAAAAAAGTCGATTAACATTTAATGCTATGTTGCTTTAACGCAAATCTGTATTAAATATTTTAAAAAAGAGGTGATGATCGTTTTTTATCAAAAGAAATGGGCGCTGCTTTTAACAATGACTATCTTTTTCTTAAGTGGGTGTGTAGCCGGACTTGCTTCCGATTTCGAGCCGCATTCAGACGAGCTAGTAATTGGGCTTGATAACGATCCTCCCCAGCTGGATCCGCATAGATCCTCAGCGGCGGTAGATAGGCAAGTATTTCAAAGTCTATTTAATACATTAATAGATATTGATGAAGATTTAAATTTAGTACCAGAGCTCGCTAAAAGCTGGGAAGAGTCTGAAGATGGTATGACTTATACCTTTTATCTCGAAGAAAATGTGTCCTTTCATGATGGAACTCCTTTTAATGCTGAAGCTGTTACATATAATTTTGAGCGAATGCTTAATCCAGATCTTGCTTCTCCTCGCACGGGGGAACTGGGACCGATCTCAGAAGTTAATGTGTTAGATGAGTATACGGTAGAGGTAATTATGGAAGAACCCTTTGCCCCTTTTTTAGCAGCATTAACTGATCGGGCAGGTATGATGGTTTCACCTCAAGCGATTGAAGAAAATGGCGATCAATTTGCTAATCAGCCTGTTGGAACGGGCCCATATATATTTGAGAATAGAGTACTTCAAAGTGAATTAACCATGCAGAAGAATGAAGATTATTGGAGAGAGTCGCCGCAGTTTGATAGATTGGTTTATCGGCCGTTCACAGATGAGAATGTCAGGGGTACAAATTTAGTATCTGGTGGAATAGATATTGTGAACAAAATTGCATTTAAGGATGTTGCTACACTCGAGCAAAATGAACAAATTAAATTACTAGATCAACAGGCTATTGGCTTTCAGGGAATACATCTTAATACGTCTGCTTATCCATTTGACAATAAAAATGTGAGGCAGGCACTAAATATTGCAATTGATCGAAATGCGATTTCCAAGGTCGTTTTTTATGATGCGGTGGAACCTGCTGCAAGCGCCATTCCTCCAAATAATTGGGCACATAATGAAAACCTCAGTGTTCCTGAGGCAGATTTAGAAGAGGCAAGAGAGTTATTAGAGGAATCAGGGTTAGAAGACATCTCCTTCACATTAAAAATAAGTCCAGCACCCGAGGAACAGTTAATTGCTCAAATGGTGCAAGCAATGCTTGATCAGATTGATGTAGAAGTGAATATTGAAATGGTGGAGTTTGGAACTTTATTATCACAGCTTGATACAGGAGATTTTCAGGCAGTTAGAAATGGATGGAGTGGACGTATTGATCCAGACGGAAATTTGTATCGTTTTATGAAGACGGATCAATCCAATAATTATACCAGGTATAGCAATGAGAACGTTGATTCCTTATTAGATGAGGCTCAAACAGAGATTGATCAAACAAAAAGAAAAGAACTGTATGATGAAATTTCCGAGATTGTTTGGGATGATGCACCGTACATCTACCTTTATTATGACCATGACTACAAAGCGATGAAGCAAGGAGTAGAGGGGTTTAAACATATTCCAGATACAATGATACGCACCGAAACTTTATTTGCTAGTGAATTGGAAGGGGAGTGAGACAAAACGTGCTGCAATTTATTCTTAGACGATTTGGCTTAATGATACTACTGCTGTTTTTAGTTAGCATCATTATTTTCAGTATTGTAAATGTACTGCCTGGGGACCCTGCTTTGCTCATTCTAGGAGAGGAAGCTAGTGAGGAATCGCTTCAAGCCCTTCGAGAAGGGATGGGTCTAAATGAGCCATTAGTTGTGCAATACATAAATTGGCTGGTGAATGCAATTCAAGGGGATTTTGGACAATCCGTGCGTGATCAGACGCCAGTTACTGATATCTTAATAGAGAAAATTCCTATCACATTGCAATTAACCGTTTTTTCATTTTTTATTGCTTTACTTATTGCTCTACCAGCAGGAGTGATCAGTGCCGTTCGCAAAGGAAGCATTCTTGATTATTCTAGTACATTGTTTGCTTTATCAGGAGTGTCACTCCCCCCGTTTTGGTTAGGTATTTTATTAATTTATATCTTTTCAATTACATTAGGTTGGTTTCCGCCATCTGGATACATCCCATTTAATGAAAGTCCCATTCAAAGTATGGCGCTAATGGTCCTTCCTGCTATTACTATTGGAATTAGACTCTCAGCTGAGCTGACACGTATGCTTCGCTCTAGTTTGTTAGAAGTTCTTCAATCTGATTTTATTCGTACAGGCTATGCCAAAGGATTAATGGAACGTGGTGTCGTCTTTGGTCACGGCCTCAGGAATGCTATCCTTCCTGTTATTACAGTTAGTGGCTTGCAAATGTCTACTTTTCTTGGAGGCGCAGTAATCACGGAGACAATTTTTGCTGTACCAGGATTAGGTCAGCTCGTCATTAACTCCATTTTAATGAGAGACTTTCCAGTGGTTCAAGCGGCGGTACTTTTTATGGCGTTTGCGGTCATAGTCGTCAATTTTGTCGTTGATCTTATGTACTCATTCTTGGATCCTCGAATTAATGTCCAAGGAGGAAAGAGCTAATGGCAAAACTTGAACACCAACCAGATGCTACTTATTTTCAGCCTAAAGAGGTTCACCCTCGTGTAAGAATGGCGAAAGAAATGTTTGAACGTCTTTGGTCGAATAAGCTGGCTGTTATAGGTGGAATGATTACTTTGGGGATGATTGTAACTGCTTTATTTGCTGGAATGATTGCTCCTTATCAACCGGATGCTCAGAATTATGATGCCATCTTTCAATCTCCAAACGCGCAGCATTGGTTTGGAACAGATGAACTTGGTCGAGACATTTTAAGTCGCGTTATATATGGAGCACAAGTATCTCTGCAGGCAGGTTTGATTGCGGTTGGCATTGCTATGCTAATTGGGGTGCCGATAGGGTTAATATCAGGTTTTTATCGGGGATTTATCGATGAATATGTAGTGATGAGGCTCACGGATGCCATGCTTTCTTTTCCTCCTTTAGTTTTGGCGTTGTGTCTTGCTGCTGTATTTGGAGCAGGCTTGGAAAATGCAATGATTGCAATTGGCCTTGTGCTTACACCGAATTTTATTCGATTAATTCGGGCTGAAGTGTTAGCCCACCGTGAACGAGAATACGTGAGTGCCGCTAAAAGCTCTGGATTAAAGGACTGGCGTATATTATTCATACATATTTTCCCCAATACGCTCGGACCAGTAATGGTACAAGCTACGCTGGCCACAGCATCAGCAATCATTTCAGAAGCATCCCTAAGTTATTTAGGGCTGGGTACACAGCCACCAACACCTAGCTGGGGAGCTATGCTTTCATCTGGACAGGGTTTTCTTATTCAGGCCCCATGGCTTGCTATGTTTCCAGGGATCTTTATTTTTTTAACAGTCCTCTCTATTAATTTATTTGGTGATGGTGTACGCGATATGCTAGACCCGAAAAATAGTAAATAAAAGATGTGGAGGGAATTAAATGACTCATAAGCAGCTTAAGGTTTCAAATCTTTATGTCTCATTTCAAAATAAAAAAAGTCGAACAAATATATTACATGATGTCAGCTTTGACGTTGAGAAAGGCGAGACCTTATGTATTGTTGGAGAATCTGGCTGTGGTAAAAGCTTAACCTCATTATCTGTCATGGGGCTTTTGCCCAAAAACGGCGTGGTTGAAAAAGGAACCATTCAACTGGGTGAAGAAAATCTGTTAACCAAAACTAAAAAAGAGATGAGTCACATTCGTGGAAACCAGCTATCAATGATTTTTCAGGAACCTATGACTTCTTTAAATCCTGTGCATACAGTGGGCAGGCAGATTGCAGAGAATATTAGCATTCACAATAAAGTAACGAAAAGAGCAGCTGCACAAAAAGCAGTAGAGATGCTAGAACTAGTTGGCATCCCTTCCCCTGAAGAGCGTGCTTCTAATTATCCACATCAATTAAGTGGAGGAATGAGACAACGTGTAATGATTGCAATGGCTTTGTCCTGCAACCCAAGTGTTCTCATTGCGGACGAACCAACTACAGCACTTGATGTAACCATTCAAGCACAAATTTTGGAGTTGCTAGATGAATTAAAGCAGAAGATTGGTATGTCTATTGTTATGATCACACATGACTTAGGTGTCGTGTCAGCTGTTGCTGATCGTGTGTTAGTGATGTATGCGGGGAAAGTAGTGGAAACAAGCTCAGTTGAAGAACTGCTGCATGATCCAAAGCACCCTTATACAGAGGGATTAATTGCCTCCATACCAAAGCTTGATGACGTAAAAGAAGAATTAGCAACAATCCCTGGCTCTGTTCCGCTACCACATCAAATGCCAACAGGTTGTCGTTTTTCCAGCCGCTGTCCATACGCTCATTCATACTGTGAAGAACACTCACCTCCATTAGATCAGATTGGTAAGGCAGAAGTGGCTTGCTGGAGATATCATGAGATTTGGCATCAGCTTGAGAAGGAGGCTAACTAATTTGACATCGTCCCCGCATTTACTTGAGTTAAAGAACATGAAAACATATTTCTCCGGGTCAGGGGGGCTTCTCTCTCGAAATAAACAACAGGTGAAAGCAGTTGATGGAGTATCGTTTCATTTAAAAAAAGGGGAAACATTAGGCATTGTTGGGGAATCGGGCTGTGGTAAATCTACGATGGGTCGGACGATTATTCAATTGGAGAAAGCAACGGACGGGTTGATTTCATTTGAAGGAGAGGAGATTAATCAATATAAAGGAAAACAGCTTAGAGGAATAAGACAGGATATGCAGATGATATTTCAAGATCCATTTGGATCTTTGAATCCTCGGATAACAGTGGGCTCCATGTTAACTGAAATTATAAAAGTACATAAAGTGGTACCGGCTGATCAAAGTAAATCGTATATTCTAAAGCTACTTGATGATGTAGGTTTACAGCCTGATCACTTTTGGCGCTACCCGCATGAATTTAGTGGTGGCCAGCGGCAGCGAGTAAGTATTGCTAGAGCTCTTGCTGTTAAACCAAAGCTCATTATTTGTGATGAGGCGGTTTCCGCTCTTGATGTCTCAGTTCAAGCTCAGGTTTTAAATTTGCTTAAACGACTTAAATCAGAGTATGAGCTTACGTACTTATTCATTTCACACGATCTCTCTGTGGTGAAACACATAAGCGATAGAGTAGCTGTCATGTATCTAGGCACGATTGTTGAGTTGGCATCCAAAGACCAGCTCTACAATAAGCCTCGTCACCCTTATACCGAAGCTCTTTTTTCTGCCATTCCAGAGGTGACCATCAATAAAAAGAAGAGAATTTTATTAAAAGGAGACATCCCAAGTCCATTAAACATCCCATCAGGCTGCAGGTTTCATACCCGCTGTCCTATGGCTACAGATTATTGTAAGGCAGAGCAGCCAGAGCTAAGAGAAATTGAACCAGGGCATTTTAGTGCGTGTCATTATAGCTAACATTCACTGGGACTGGTTCATGGCTGAAATTTTGAATGGGGGTCACACTTCAATCTAAAACAAACCGTAAGCCGAACAGTCCATCACTGTTCGCTTACAGTTGGTTCAAGAATAGTAATTGTTGATTGATCTGCATTCAAATTCACATTTGCTCCAATCGGAATCGCAGCTTTGTAAAATCCATGTGCGGTTTTTACGTTTGTAATTAATGGCTTTCCAAGTGGAACAACAAACTGCTCAATAAACTCGTTATAAGTAACCCCATAGGCTTCGTCGCAACCTGTACATTCTCCCATTATAATTCCTGCACAATCTTCAAAAGCACCCGCTTGTTGAAGATGGCTGAAATAGCGATAGACCGTGTTGATTGGTTCGTGTGTTTCCTCAATTACAATAATCCTATCCTTTGTTTCAATCTCAAACTCCGTGCCCAAAGTATCCACAAAGGATGTAAGATTTCCACCAATTAACCGTCCAGAAACATTTCCAGGTACAAGACTAATAAAAGGCTCGCCTGGAGGATTAATAATCGGCTTATTATTTACTGGGGCAGATACTACAGAATAGAATTGGTCAAAATTATAAGGTGGTGTTCCTGTGCGAAAATCGATCAAAAGTAAGCTCTGAAAACTGATTAAATCAGCGTACTGAAATAAAACATTTTGTAGAACGGTAATATCACTATAGCCTGTAAGGATCTTAGGGTTATCTTTAATAACATCAAAATCAAGAAACGGAAGAATACCTGCTACTCCCACTCCTCCTCGGCTAGGCAAAATCCATTTCACGTCAGGATTTCTAAACATCGACATAAGGTCTTCGCCGCGTGACTCGGCGGTACCAGCTAGAAAACCATCCTGCTGATAAACGCTTTGCCCAAGAATCACATTAAAGCCTAACGCTCGTAAGTATTCAACCCTCGTATTAATGACAGTTGGATCAAGTGGACTTCCTAATGTAACAATGCCAACTGTATCTCCTTGCTGTAGCTGAACCGGTATATTGGCCATGTTTGCCCTCCTATCCTCTAAAGATATGTATATGCATCCATTTTTATTGGCATGACGCTTGCTAATCTTTACAGTAGTTTGATGCGCTTTGTGTTAAAATGAAACATGAAGTTGATAATTTATGTGAATAACAAACAAAATAAAGTTGACTTACGCAAATTATTGTTGTAAATTAACATTACAGGATGTGAAAAACGAACATGAATCCTAAAGTAAGAAGAGAACAAATCAGACAATTAGTAGAGAAGCAAGGTAAGGTAGAAATCGAGCAGCTGACAGAAGCGTTAAATGTTTCGCACATGACAGTTCGTCGTGATTTAGCTTTGCTTGAAGAAGAGCAGAAGCTGATTCGTACACATGGTGGTGCGGTCCTTCCTAAAGCACTAGTTAAGGAGACTCCTTATACAAACAAAGAAACAAAAGAGCTACACGCAAAAAAGAGGATTGCTCATGAATCTGTTGGATTGATTAGTCAAGGCGCTACCATTCTTGTTGACTCAGGAACAACAACTCTTGAAATTGTTCGCTTGTTAAAAGACCGAGATGATCTCACCATCATTACGAACGACATTAAGATTGCGGCTGAATTGGTAGACGCAAAGCCTCGCTGTATTGTGACTGGTGGGGAGGTTCAACCTGAGGTAGGAACATTATATGGCTCACATGCTCACGATCTTCTACGTAACATTCATGTAGATTTGTTTTTGTTAGGAGCACATGCTGTACATGCAGCTGTTGGCGTCAGTGCTCCAACGATTGAAAAGGCAAAAACAAAGCAGCTCATGATTGAAGCAGCTGAACAGACCTGGCTAGTGTGTGACGGTAGCAAGTTTAATGAAAAATCCTTTGCCCATGTATGTGAGTTACATGAATTAGAAGGAGTGCTCACAGACGATCGATTATCAGATTTAGAGCTTGCGCCATACCACAAAAACATTGTTAAGGTGCCTTTATAGATCAGGGGGAAGACAAAAATGAAAATTGGTGTGATAGCAGATGATTTAACAGGGGCTAATGCATCCGGTGTCAAGCTAGTGAAGCAAGGGTTTCAAGCTACAACCGTTGTACACAGCGCGAATGTGCCTACAAATGGGTATCATGATGTGGTTATCATGGACACAGATAGTCGCTATATGACCAAGGAATTGGCCAGACAGCGAGTGGCACGGGCAATGACTCAGTTATCAAACTGGGGGGCTACCGTTTTTACAAAACGAATTGATAGTACCATTCGGGGCAATATTGGGGAAGAAATTGACGAAATTCTAGAACATCTGGATGAACAGACGATATCTGTGATTGTTCCGTCATTCCCAGATTCAGGGAGGGTAACAACAGGAGGTTACCTACTTCTTGATGGTGTACCTTTGCAGGAAACGTATGTATCTAAAGATCCGATTGCGCCAATTACTAAGTCCTATGTGCCCGACTTAATTGCTAAGCAATCTGTGCACAAGGTCGGTTATGTTGGATTAAGTGCAGTAATGGAAGGGCAATCAGAAATTTTAAACGCCCTACAAGCACAAATCGAGCAAGGCAAACGACTTATTGTGGTGGATGCGGTCACAAATGAGCAAATTGAAGACATTGCTGAAGCACTTTCTCAAAGTGGACGAAACATTGTCTGTGCCGATCCAGGACCATTAACGGCCAGTTATGCACGAGCACTTTCCAAGGACCATGTTAAGAAAGCAAATATTTTAGTGTCAGTTGGAAGTGCGACAAGCCTAACAGGATCTCAATTAGACTTTTTAATAGAGAAAACAGGAGCTACGCCCATTTATGTAGATCCTGAACCATTAGCAAGCTACACGGATACCTGGGAAAAAGAAGTGGAGAGAGCGACGGAGCAAGCAATCGAACAAGCACCAGCTAACCATGTGTTAATTGTAACGACTCATAAGCCTGGACAAAAGCTCGTTGATTTACAGGCTAAAGCAGATAAAGAAGGAACAAGTAGAGATGCTTTAGCAAAACGAATTACAGATGGTCTAGCCACGATCAGCCGTAAACTGTTAACGAATGAGACACTAACC
Organism: Alkalicoccobacillus porphyridii; assembly: GCF_007293315.1. Taxonomy (GTDB): domain Bacteria; phylum Bacillota; class Bacilli; order Bacillales; family Bacillaceae_D; genus Alkalicoccobacillus; species Alkalicoccobacillus porphyridii. Next base: position 105,701 of record NZ_VLXZ01000009.1, on the reverse strand, counting down.
TTTGCTGGTTGCTTCACAAGTGGGGGCGATGTCACAGCCTCTGTGTGTGCTTTAGGACGGGCAAATGGGATTTCATTAAAGGATGAAGTCATGCCACTGGCGGCTTATGGCACCTTTGATGGAGGGTATTTTGATGGCTTACCAATTGTCACTAAAGGTGGCTTAATTGGAGACAAAAAAGCGATCTATGAATGTGTAAAGTTTGTACAGACAAAAGCCACGATCTAAAAGGGAGAGAGTTAATCATGACAAAACCAATCATTGCCGTAACAATGGGGGATCCAGCAGGAATAGGACCAGAAATTACCGTAGGATCATTAGATAAAAAAGAAATATACGATGTTTGTACTCCTGTTGTAGTTGGAAATGCAGACGTGCTTGAAAAAATGCTTCCTGTGAAAAAAGCTAACTTGAATGTGAACAGAATAAAAAATGTCAGTGAAGCAAAGGGAGCATATGGCACCATTGATATTATTCATCTTGGTGAGCTTCCTGGATTTGAACTTGGCCAAGTCAGTGCACCCTGCGGGCAAGCAGCCTTTGACTACATTAAATACGCTGTAGAGCTGTGCCAGGCAAATGAAGTGCAAGCGATGGCGACGGCGCCAATCAATAAAGAGTCTTTGAAAGCAGCTGAAGTCCCTTATATTGGTCACACTGAAATGCTTGCAGGTTTTGCAGGAGTGGACGACCCACTAACGATGTTTGAAGTATTAAACATGAGAATCTTTTTCTTAACTCGTCACTTGTCTCTTAAGGATGCAATTGGCCAAATGACAAAAGAGCGAGTGCATGACTATTTAATTCGTTGTGATGCAGCCCTACAAAAACTTGGAGTGGAGAGCCGAAAGTTTGCTGTAGCTGGTCTGAATCCACACAGTGGAGAGAATGGACTGTTTGGTTATGAGGAAGTAGATGAAATCAAGCCTGGCATTGAGCTTGCACAAGCAACTGGCATTGATGCGGTTGGACCAGTTCCAGCTGACTCAGTGTTCCACCAAGCTCTTAACGGCAAATATGACGCTGTTCTCTCTCTTTATCACGATCAAGGACACATCGCCGCTAAGATGACTGATTTTCATCGTACCATTTCGATTACCAATGGATTACCTTTCTTACGCACGTCCGTAGATCACGGCACCGCGTTTGATATCGCTGGAGAAGGAATTGCAAGCTCTGTCAGTATGGAAGAAGCAATTAAACTAGCAGCAAAATATGCACCACACTTTGTAAACGAGTAAATATTGTGAGCCGCCTCGGCGGCTTTTTCAAAAATGGAAATATAAAGCGTTTTCTTAAGGGGGAAATGAGATGGACGTATCAGGTACTCAAATGATCATTGGACTTGTTATTGCTATAATCGTATTAATATTTTTAGTAGTTAAGACTAAGGTACATGTCTTTTTAGCCCTCATCATCGCCGCATCTATTACTGGTCTTGTAGGAGGAATGACCCCTCCTGCTGTAGTTGATGCTATCACTCAAGGATTTGGTAGCACCCTCGGCTCAATTGCGATTGTCATCGGATTTGGTGTGATGATGGGGCGTATTTTAGAAGTGTCGGGTGCTGCTGAAAGACTGGCATACACGATTGTTAAAGTACTCGGAAAACGAAAAGAAGAATGGGCCATGGCGTTAACAGGGTATATTGTTGCCATTCCAATATTCGTGGACTCAGCTTATATTATTTTGAGTCCACTAGCGAAAGCGCTCTCTAAAAAGAGCGGGAAGTCGATTGTCGCCTTAGCCGTTGCTTTAGCTGGTGGAGCTGTGGTCATTCACAGTGCTGTACCACCCACTCCAGGACCACTTGGAGTGGCAGGAATTTTAGATGTTGATATCGGCTTAATGATTTTATCAGGTATGTTATTTGCAATTCCTATTGTATTCGTTATGGTACTATATGCAAAGTGGCTAGGAAAACGTATTTATCAGCTACCTAGTGAAGATGGGCTTGGATGGGTACGCCCTGAAAAAGAAATTACCGTTGAAGACTGGATGGAGGAAAAAGAAAGTAAAGACCTACCATCATTATGGCGTTCTGCCGCTCCGATTGTGGTTCCTTTAATTTTAATCTTTATGAATACAACAACAGTAGCATTAGAGAAAACAGGCACAGTTGTTGATTATATTCAATTCTTTGGTTCACCAATTATAGCTGTAGGTATCGCAGTATTAGTAGCTATCTATGGTTTGTTTGGACACATCCAACGCTCTGAGGCATTAGACCGGATGGAAGAAGGCATACAGCAGGCAGGTATAGTCTTACTTGTAACTGGTGCCGGTGGAGCCTTAGGGTTTGTACTAAGAGAGACAGGTGTTGGTGAATACATCGCTGAAATGGTTGTAAATACAGGTATACCAGCTATTTTGCTTCCGTTTGTTATCGCGAGTCTTGTTCGAGTTATTCAAGGTAGTGGAACTGTCGCTATGATTACGTCTGCTTCCATCTCTGCACCAATCCTTGCAGGACTTGACGTCAATATGGTCTTAGCAGCACAGGCAGCAGCGCTTGGATCTATGCTATTCTCTTACTTTAATGATAGCTTATTCTGGGTAGTAAACAGGACGATTGGAATTAAACAAGCTAAGGAACAAATTCTTGTGTGGTCTGTGCCAACAACCATTGCTTGGGTAACATCATTAATCTTACTTTTAATTGCAAATGCGATATTTTAATCGGTAGTCTAAGATCGTAAGAGTAAACGGACGTAAAGAGCGCTTCTTTTGGGAAGAGCTTTTATACGTCCGTTTTTTTGGTGAGGACTAGGACATAGATGCTTTAAACTCACAAGTGATATCCACTTCATTAACAGGATATCTCGTCATATAATGTAATCTGGTATAATTACCCTTAATTAGTGTCAACGAAGGGGAGTTAATATGAAAAAGATATTGATGCTGTCACTGATGATATTTTTAACAGCCTGTGGTGCCTCTGATGATACGGGAGATGATAACTCAAATGAAACACCAGCTAGTAGTGTTGCTCCATCCGATACTACTACAGACAATGAGGAACCATCCGCTAATGATTCAAATAATGAGCCAGCAAATATACAAGTGGTAGTTTCAATCGGTGATCCACCAGCGGATCCAGACCAACCATTCCCAGGATTTAATGCAGAAGATCAAGAAGAAAAAAACGACTTTATTTATAGGCTGGTATCTGAAAAAGAAGAGTATCAAGTTGGCGAATCGGTTAAAATCACTGCTGAACTAACATATATTGGTGATGAAAAGGAAGTAACTATTGGCCATGCGGAATCTCCTTTTTATTTCACTTTTTACGAGCACCTGAGAGGATATGGTTTTTCTCATGCAATGGCGGAGCCCTATATTACTCAAAGTATCAAGCACGATAAGTCGTATCAAGAGCGTTATCGTGGTCAGGTGGTTTATGGGAGCGATGATGAAGCGGATACAGAATTTTTAGAGCAAATTGCAAAAAATACGCAATTCCCAGTTGGAGAGTACACAGTTACAGGAAGAACAGATTTTAATATAGACGGCGAACCTGGCTACGAACCAATAAAATTAGAAGCTGAGATCTCTTTTACAGTTGTTGAATAAAATAAACCTCTTGAGTCCTGTGACAAAAGTCTGTTAGTCTAATTTAAGAGATTAGAGGGGGAAATAGAGTGAAGAAAACAGTAATAGTACCGGTAGTTTTGGTCACAATGTTAGTCTCTGCCTGTGGTCAAGCAGAGACACAAGATTTACAAATGAAAGAGGCAGAACAAATCGCAAGAATGCAAGACCGTCAACTAGATCAGACCGTTGTTCGTTTAGAAACTGAGGCGGAGGAAAGTGAAGAGGAGCAGGGTGAGGAGCAGACGGAGGAGAAAGAAAATACCGAAGAAGATACGGTGACGGCAAATAAAACGGAATCGGATGAAACTGATGAAGACGCGAAGGAAACGAAAGTGAAAGACCAAGAAAAACAGCCCAAAAAAGATAATGTAAAGGAAGAAAAGCAAGAGGAGTCTAAGGAGCAAGAGGAGCCCGAAATTACCTTTCAAACCTTTGAACATATGCGGGGAGCGCTAGCTGTAGACGGTGGGTCTGGTGCGACAGTCGAAAACAATACGGGAAACTTCACTATTGAAGCTTCACTGAAAAATATCCAAACGCTTCAAACCGGACCTATCTCTGTTCATCTTAAGAGTGCCAGTAAAATAAGCGGAGAGATAACCGAGCCGGATCTTGCTGGCGTGGCGGGAGATGAAGTGGAGTATATTCAATTAGATGTTGTGGTGACTAATTCTGGGGATGATCCAATTACCTTTCATATCGATAACACTGTCTTAGAAAGTGGAAATACAACCCTTTATGTTCATGAAATGTTCAGTGGAACAGGAAGAGGATATGGTAATTTACAGCCACAAACGGAGCATCACATTACTCTGTTTTATATGGTGAATGACATAGCACTTAAAGATATTTATTCTATTTATGGAGCGACAGTTGAACCAGTTAATCAAAATACAGGCTCTGCAGTCGGGGAACCAATGAAATTTAACTTTTCCTTTAGTGGGGCTTAATAATTTCACGTACCGAATTTGTAATTAAAATATCAAAATAACCACAACTGCAGTGGACATCATGGATGTTCACTGTTCTTTTTATTTAGGTGAAACCTTTTAGTATCCATGTATGCTCTAATAAATGAAGGGAGGTCAGATGATGCATTCTATTTATGACGTAAAACTAGCTATCTCAAAAGATAAAGAAGCTTTTGAAAAGCTATTAATTGCGGAGGAAGAAAAACTATACTTTACTGCTCTTTCTTATGTGAAAAATAAAGACGATGCTCTCGATGCAATACAGGAAGCTGTCTGCCAAGCATATCTCTCCATTCATCAACTAAAGCAACCTGAATATTTCTCCACATGGTTGATCAGAATTTTAATTCGTGAGTGCTACAAGCTACTAAAGAAAAAAGAGCGTATGATTCCATTTGAAGAGAATGAACTCCTGAAACGTATTGATTATAAAATGACAAATGCTCATTCATCACAAGAATTAAAGGAACTTGTATATGAGCTAGATGAACCTTATCATTCAGTACTTATCCTATTTTATTATCATGATTTGTCTCTTAAACAAATCTCAGAAACGATGAATATACCTTTAAATACAGTGAAAACACATTTACGTCGTGGGAAAAAACAACTAAAAAAACAACTGGAGAGGAGTGAATACTATGAGAAAATCATCTGAATCAGAGTTCCCAAAGCATGAAGTACGTCAAGCGATTTACAGAGGCATCTCCCAAGCGGAACAGCAAACCAATCAAGAAACGTCTGCGATGACAAAGCCTAGAAAGTGGTTTGTGTTTTTATCTAGTAGTGTTGCTGTAGGCTGTGCTTTGCTTATTGGAGCAACGATATTAACAACATCTAATACCGGTGGGTTTACAGATCTACCTTTGTTGAGTGCATTTTTGGAAGAAGAAGAGCCAGAAGCTATCGTTGAGCAGCCAACTGATTTAGAGGTGCGGAGGTTTATTGGGGAGTCTCAAACTATAGAAGGCACTACAGTTACAATAGATGAGATACTATATGATTATGAAGTATTGACCATTCAATATCATATGAGTTCTGACATAGAGAATTTTAGTGAGAATCTTGAATCACATTTTGAAATAAATGCAGATGGAAAGATACCACAGAGCGAACGTGAATTTGATTCTCAAAAGGTAATTAACCCTTATGAAATCGAGGGCTATTCCGAGCGAACAACAAAAGACGAGTTGCCAGAAGAATTTAACCTTGAAGTCATGTTAACAACAGAACAAGCTGATTTATTTGAATTCACATTTTTAATAAAGGAAGTAGAAGGCTTACAGAAGATTCCTTTACACTACAACCAAGTGCATGATGACATGACAATTAACATTAACAGTATCACTCAAACGGACCAAGAACTCATCATTCCCGTTTCCTTAATAGAGCCTATAATAGATGAAGAAGACGTCCTTTCACCTGCTTTTAGATTAAAAATTATCAATCCAAATGCTTCAGAAGAACCAATGATTCTTTCTGGTGATGGGTACGGGGAATATGAAGACGGTGAACAGTATCTTCACATGAAAAGTAGAATACGAGTAGCTTTGGAAGAAATAGAGGGTGTAGAGCAATTAACGATTGTGCCTATCTTTGTAGGTACAGGTAACGACATAGAACTTGACTCATTTACGATTAACTTAAATGAAGAATAAAGGTGATAAAAAATGCAGATTAGAAATCTTAAAGAGAGTGACCAGGCAGACATCCTTTCTGTAGTAAACGATTGGTGGGGAGGTCGAGATATGGCCCACATGCTCCCAAAGCTTTTCTTTACCCATTTTAATCAGACCAGTTTTGTTGTTGAGGAGGAAGGGAAATTGGTTGGATTCTTGATTGGTTTTCTTTCTCAAACACAACCAAATGAAGCGTATATCCATTTCGCAGGAGTCCATCCTGATTACCGAAAAAAGAAGATTGGTCAGAGGCTGTATCAGCACTTTTTTAAGGTTGTTCAGTCAGAGAAGCGAACCATTATAAGGTGTATCACCTCGCCACAAAATAAATCCTCTATTGCCTATCATCAAAAAATGGGCTTTGTGATTGAACCTGGGGATAAGTTAGTGGACGGGGTGGAGGTTACCGAGGATTATGATGGTTTAGGAATGGACCGAGTTAGATTTATGAAAGATTTGACGATTACTTAATTCTAGATACACAAAATTTATTTAAATCCCTGGGATCTGAATAATAAATTTTGTTACCCTCCTGAGTCTTTCAAGATCCATAACAAAATACTAAATAAAAAGGTAGAACTAACATGATTACGCAACCCCTGTATGAGGTGTTGACTGCAGCTGAAGCTGAGAAAATTTTAAAATAAGGAAAAGGGACGATAAGAAAGTACATTGCTATTGGAAAATTCACAGATCAAGAGTATCGTAAAAGTGGCTCGACCTGGTTAGTAACTCGTGATAGTCCCTTGGGTAGTGATTCTTTGAGACTGTGGGTAGCTGACAACAAAAATTCACGTCAATATCAATTTACATCAACGCACCGGAATAGCTCTAATATTTCTTGGAGAAGTTATTAATCTTTTCATGTAGTCTTTTTCAAAATAAATAGTAGTAGCCATCCATGAAGGTAGATGGATGGCTTTTTCACGAAAAAATTCATTAATCATATTTATAGATGATGCATATACTTGGACAGGAGGTGTTGATGGTGGCTATCTACTTTCTAATTGCCCTGGTCACAATTTTATTAAATGCTTATTCTGGAATAAGTCATTTGTTAGTTGCACCAATTGCATTAATTATCTCATTAATTGGTTTAGGTTTTTTTCTAAAACAGAGAACTCAACATAAGCAGTCTAGTAAGAAATTTAGATACTATCTATGTCTCGTTCTTTTAGCATTTGGAGTCGTGCAGTCTTTGCTAGTAACAGGGTATTGGTATACTTATAGTTAATGATTAAAGGTGACTAAATAAATAGTCGCCTTTATTTGTTTATAGTTGAGTTGGGATCCTTTACAACGATGCCTTCCAAGTCCATTTCTTTCACTAATTGATAGTAATTTTGAGCTTGTTCAATGGCTCATTTCTATGTCTTGTAAAAAACTTTGTTCTTCCTTCAAATTTGCTAAGAATCATTCTATGGCCGTCTAATTTTAATTCAGAGATGTAATTCACATTATCCCCAGGTGGTTCAGATAAAGATTGTAAAAGCATGGGACGGTCTTTCCGTAAGCGAAGGATCGATTTATCCGATTTTATTACGATTACAAAAGGAGAAATTAATCTCGGGAGAATTAAAAAAATCATCAACTGGACCAAATAGGAAATATTATTTTCTGACTAGGGATGGTGTTCAAGCATTAGAGGAATTCAGAACAAACTGGGTAGGTATTAAAGTTCCAGTAGATCGAATGTTAGGAGGCGGAAAGTGATGGAACTGAAAGAATTAATTGAAATTAATAACCAGAAACGAACTCAGCTGACAAAAGAGAATCTGAAATACTACGAAGACATGCTTGTGTATATTCGCTTGTCCTTCAGCAAATCTGAACAGGAAACAGAAGAAGTTTTGTCCGAGCTACTAGATCATTTGTTGATTGCGCAGGAAGAAGGAAAGACAGCGAAAGAGGTTTTTGGTGATGATCCCAAGCAGTACTGCAAAGACATTATCGGCGAGCTTCCTAAAATGATAACGAAAGAGCGAATAAGATTATTTGCAATGGCATATTTATATTTCCTTGCTGCTAGTACATTCTTTACGGGTCTTTTAACGATTTTTATCTATTACATATTTAACAAAGGAGTGCTAATAGAAGAATATTATATTGGTACGGTATTACTTAAAGTGGTATTATCTATCCCCATTGCTTTTCTCTTTTTGTATGTAGTCGTGTATTACCTTCGTTGGGCTTGTTTTAAAAAGATCAATAAAATTCTAGAATTCTTAATAGTGTGGATCTATGGAATTATATTTGTTGGTGTATTCATGTTAATGATCTATTTAATTCCTGATTTAGGCTCTGTTACAGCTATACCAGTTTATATATTATTGCTTATCGGAATTATGCTTTATATAGCCGCACGAATAACTGGAGCAAAAAAATGAGAATGTTACAGCAAGAATAAAAAGCCGTCCTGTAGCAACGTACAGCGTACGTATAGGACGGCTTCTTCTATAAAAACAAAAATGTAATGATGACTATGAACGTAACATGAGTAAACATATGCGCGATCATGGCTGCTTCTAGTCCTTTTTTCCAATAAAGCCATCCATAAATAATTCCTGCAAAGCCATTCAGAAATAACATTCGAGCGAAAACAACGGGTGTCATCTCAGTAACGGCTGCTGTAGCACCATAATGCCCCAATCCAAAAAGAAGAGCTGATAAGATTATTCCGATCCAAATAATTATTTGTGTAGGTTGGGTAAGCTTACGCTGGAATACCTTCCACATCATAAAAACGAGTAAACTCATCACACCCCAACGCAGCATGATCTCTTCAGCAATTCCACCATAGAGAATACGCGAGGCAAAATCATAAAAAGTGATGGTCGCTTCCGAGTCTGTCATCTGTAATGCTGAGGGTAATAGGGGTTGGATGAAATATTCAACTACCATAATTATCACACCACTAATGACCCCAAGCAAAATGGATGGAAGTAAAATCGCTTGTAGTCTAGGCAATAGTGGTTTGCCCAAGCGATCCTTCTCGTAGATAAATGATGTAAAGCCTGACCTTGTAGCGACTAAATGTCCAACTAGTACGCCTAGCGATATTAATATAAAAGGATTGATTAAGGATAATAATGCCAGAACTTCGACTGACATCATCAAAGGAATGTTAAGCTCAGCCAACTGTTGCGGTAAAAGCTCTACATACATCGGATACAAAGATAAAACAGCCAGAAGACCTAAAAAGAGAAAAACTAAAAATGATCGCCATGGTTTACGTTCGGAATGCATGATTTACCTCCTAATTTATACTAGTAGATAGCTACGTTCTAAAATGGGAAAGGTCGCAACATAAAACCGACTCATGGCATAAATCCATCCTGGCTAATATAAATTTGATTTTTATCAAAAACCTTCTCTAAACGTCTAACCAACTTCTTGTAGGCGTCACGCTGATACCATTTCTCCATCTCGATATCCTGATATTTCTCATATATTTTCAGTTTTTCAGTTCGTCTACCGCCACTCCCATCCCCCATAAAGAAATCATCCACACATACTCGGTCTGTCACCTTAGCAAGAGCATTGGCAAAATCTCTACTGCTCGGCAACAATGGAGCAATGGTAGCTTGCGTCGCAATACCAGCCTCAGTAAGCTCTCCTAATGAGCGAAGTCTCGCTTGAATGGGAGGAGCTTGCGGAGAGAAGTGTTTTCGCATATCATCGGAGTCCGTTTCGATGGTCATGCTGACACGGACACGGTCACCTAGCTGTTTTAATAAATCTATGTCTCTTGTAACTAAGGGGCTTCTCGTTTGCACAAATAGAAAATCAGGTTGTAACTCAGACATCGCAATTAATAAGGAGCGAGTAATTTGTTCTTTATGCTCAAGAGGCTGATAAGGATCGGTACTTGAAGACATAAAAATGCTGACAGGACCTTTTTTCTGCTCACGAATTAACTCTTTACGTAATACTTCTGCAGCGCCAGTCTTCACATCGACCCATGTACCCCAATCCTCAGAACGGAAGGTTTGCACTGGTAACTTTCGTACATAGCAATAGGAACAGGCAAAGGCACAACCTGCATAGGGGTTGAGGGAATGACTGTAGCCTTTTAAAAAGCCAGAACCTTTGTTTAATAGTGTTTTTGGTTGTTTATGCGTGATATTCTTCAAGCGATTCCCTCCCTACTCATTAAGGGTATCACACTTTACTCAAAAGTCGTTTTCACAATTTGTGTTCCTAAAGTTCTAAAGCGAAAAATAGTATATAAAGAAACCAGTCCAAGCGTAACAAAAATCCAACGTATGTTAACAACTTCAGACATCATTCCTGTCAGGAAACCAGCTAATGGTAAAGAGGCAAGACCAATCATCATCATCATTCCATTCACCCTACCTAATATGTAACTTGGAACAACCTGCTGCCTAAATGTTTTATTTAATACATTAAACATGATAACAGGAGCACTTTGTATCGCAATAAAAATCATGAGACTAATCCAATCCCAGCTTAACGCCGTTCCAATAATACCAAATGCACTAATACTAAGAGTGATTACCATAAGTTGTAATGGGTTATTTCTTTTATTTATAAGATTAACAAGCAAAATACCAGCAATTTGAGCAACCGCTGCACCACCATATACCCAACCTAATTCATGTGAAGTCATGCCAAGTTCATCCCGTGAGAAAAAGACTAACATACTAACCAGGGCACCATTTGCTATATTAACAACTAATACTAACCACGTTAATGAGCGCAAGATAGTAAGGTTCCATAAATACATAGCACCATCTTTTAGAGATTGCCAGCTCGTTGTGCGGGTTTGCTGATCCATTTTATGTATCAGAGTGATCATTATTAATGAAATAATAATTGGAAAGTAGGAGCAACCAATCACAATAAAAACAGCATAGATTCCAATCGTACTAATCAACAATCCTGCTATCATACTTCCAAAGAATACAGAACTGGTGTCAATAAATTGAAAAAATGAATTAACACGCATGAGCTGATCTTTCGTAAATAACTGAGGAATAATTGTGCCGTTGGTCACATTAAAGCAGGCTCCTGCACTTGCAATGAGAAAGCCAAGAAGAAAAATAAAAGGAATTGCGAGCATGTCGGCTCTATACAAAATAGGAATAAGAAGAACCAAACATCCTTGAATAATTGCACAATAGATCATTATTTTTTTTCGAGGAAACCTATCTGCCATTATACCTGCTATGGGTGAAATAATGATTAGTGGCAGAGTTTGAAACAGAAACATTGAACCCATAATTGATGAGGATTGTGTTAAATCATAAACGAGCCATGGGATTGCGATCAAATAAACTTTATCACCAAGTTTAAATAGGATGGTCCCAAGAAAATAAAAGATCAAATTACGATTTTGAAAAATAGTTGTTTGATCCAACTTAAATGTCCCCTCTCCACACAAATGTATTCAATTTATTTTCTCCTTTCCTAAAAGAGGAAAAAAGGGTAGAGTTAAGGTGATTATGTCCCCTTTTAGAGAGGTGAATGGGTTGGAAGAGAAATACTTACTTTTAAGGTCAACCTTCTATAGTAAAGAAAAGCATCTCAAAGTTGAATTCACACATGAGGAAGTTGAAAAGGTTTGGTTCTGTTCCAAGAGAAATGTGAAGCGAGTACTTAAGCAGTTAGAGGCAGATGGTTACTTTCATTACATTCCGGGGAAGGGCAGAGGAAATTCATCCAAACTAGTTTACAGTCGTTTATTTAAAGAGGAAATTGAAGAGTACTGTAAAAGAAACATAGAGCTTGAGAATCTTGATCGCATCGCATTTATACTTAGGCTGCCTATACCAAGGTCATGGATTATTCATGTTTCTGAAGAAGTTCAGCAGTTGTTAGGCTTTAAACGCAGTGAAAATGCAAGAGACATTCTATATACATTTAAGTCTAGAGAGGTATCAACGCTTGATCCATTGCACGTTTCAATTGCATTAGAAGTACACCTAACACAGCATTTAGGTGACACATTAGTTCGCTATGATGCTAAGACTAAACAAATCATTCCCCATCTGGCTCACCATTTTTCAGTAGATGATTCAGGAAAGCTTTATACATTTTATCTCCGGAAAGATGTTCATTTTCATAACATGGATAAGCTTAGTAGCGCGGATATTGCTCATACAGTCAAACGACTTCAGACCAGAAGTAAGGCTTACTCTTGGTTAGCTGAAAATATTGAGAAGGTTGTATGTGAGACTCCATATAAAGTGAGCTTTCATTTGAATAAGAAAAACACGCTCTTTTTACATCTATTATCGTCACCAGCCTTTTGTGTTCTTCCTGTGGGCATTGCTTTTAATGAATTTGAGTGGGTTGGGACAGGGGCTTTTATGTTAAAAGAACGTACAAAAACGAAGATCATCCTTCAAGCCTTTGAACATTATTTTAAAGAACGCCCGTTTATTGACGAAATTCACTTCCACGCTGTTTCAAAGGATGCAGCAAATTTACTTTACCTTCAAGCAGATCCAAAATCAGAACAGATTCATCCCACAGCCCATACATTACAAGACCTCGGGATGGTATTCCTATTATTTAATCAACAGGACAATCAAAGCCTACGCGACCAAAATCTAAGAAATGCACTCTATCATCTGATTGATGTACCAAAGATCATCAGAGAATTAGATTTAGAGGTTATGGAAGCAAGTAGCTTTAGTGATCTACGCTCAACACATTTAGAAAAAAATCAACAGCTCGTCTCAACATTATTACAGCTAGCACATTATAACGGTGAAGAGCTTAGGGTGGGGTTTCTTTATAACGAGCGTACAAGCGAGGAAGCAAAGTGGTTATGTAGAGAGGCTCAACGCTTTGGCATAAATCTTATATTAACCCCGATCTCACATAAGGATTTTTATAACCCGGAAATCACGAATCAAATTGATATCTTACTCATGAATATGGTGTTTTCGTATGATAGACAGCTTGCTTTTATCAGTGCCTTCAAAAATGAACATCTTTTTATGATGAAAATGTTGCATGGAGAAGCAAAGGCATTCGTGAATAATCAATTACAATTATATCAAGAAGCTCCATCATCAATTGAAAGAGAGAAAATAATCATAGAGATAGAAACTTTTTTAAGAGAGCAAAAACATCTCATTTTCCTCTACCATCCAATCATTACAAGAACCATCGATCCACTTATTCAAGATGCCACACATTACTCATTAGGACATGTTGATTATACGAAGCTGTGGTTGCCTTAATTCGGAGCAACTAATAAAAAAATTGAAAGGAGAGAGTTACATTGAACCATATTTTAGATGCCTACATTAAAGCAACCAACACTCACAACTTTAAAGAGGTAGAAAAACTTCTCCATCCAGAGGCTATGTATTGGTTTAGTAATCAGACATGTGATTCGATGGAAACAATTGAACAATACTTCAATAATAGTTGGAATTACATAAAGGATGAAATCTATTCTGCGAGGGACGTAACCTGGTTAACAGCGGATACAGAGAGTGCAACTTGTATATATACCTATCATTATCAAGGTTATATAGAAGGTAAATTTGTTACTGGTAATGGAAGGGCGACTAACGTTTTTAAGCTTATTAATGGAGAGTGGAAGCTTATTCATGAACATTTGAGCAGCATTAAGATTTAATATCGGGATTCTTTTCTGGGATGCTCAAAAATTCTACCCCAACACATTTGCATACTAATCATATGTACAAAAAGTAGTTAGCTCCTTGAAAAAATTGGGTATGGTTCTTTAGACACACACATAAAGGGGCTTACAAATGACTAAAAGAATCAACTATTCAACTGCATTGCTGTTATCTTTCACTTTAGTTGGCTGCAACCAACTTGAAAATGAAGTGGAAGAGCTTGAACAGGAGTATGGAATTGAGATACAAATTGATGAAATTGGTGATAGAGACCCGGAAAGGATCGCTAATCTTGAAAGGGATAAAATTGAGGCAATCTTATCCTATGTTCGGGAATTTAAAGAAGAGGAGCAAGAAGAGGGGCATAGTAGCTTTGAGTTTATCCACGTTCGTCATGGATTGACCGCTTCAACTGATGCAGCACCAACAGATTTGTATTACTTACATTTAGACTCTACTTATCAAGGTACGGAGGACTACGGGCTACATCGAAATATTTGGCTGACATTCTATTCAGAGAGTGATGTCTTACATGTAGAGGATATCTCTTCTGGTTATGAAAGAGGTGGGGGGATCTATTGGGAAAACGCTGAAGAAAGGGTTGTTGAAGCTAATCGTGAACGAGCAGAATTTCATATTGAAGGAGAATGGTTTGGAGAATTCATTTATCAGGGTAAAGTACTATCAATTACAGAACCAAACATTTGGACATTTGTAGTGACTAAAGATGATTTACCTGATCAAGATATAGAGGGGCTGTGACTGAATTGTTCGGTTCTTTAAATTCCTAACTTGTTTGTTACTTCTAGATTTAAAGTTTTAATATAAGGGTTAAAATAACTCTCTTTTAAGCAATTCAGACAGATTTTAAATTTACCTATTTGTTGTGTTCAATTTACTTGGACATAATATGTAGCTCATGGAGGACATAATGACTAATTACTTTCAAACTTATCATAACCAATCAAACTGGCCACCTATTAAAAAACCTGAAAATCGAGTAATTGAAAAACTAGAAAATACTTTTTTAAGAACAATTCAACTTGACTACATACAGTTAGACAATCATTTAATGGATGCCTTAAACAGCCGAAAATCATCAAAAGAAATGAGAGTAAGCAAAACGTTAGATGCTCTTAAATTAGGAACACTTTTAAAATGGTCAATAGGTATGTTTGAGGATAGAAGAATGTTTCCATCAGCTGGTGAGCTTTATACAATTAAATGTTTGGTAGCAATTAAGGATTTAGGTGGAGTGAAATCTGGCTTGTATGAATATATACCAGAACACCATAGGATTGCATGGCTAGGCGAGTACCAGGAATTAAAAAAAGCTTTTGTTCAAGAAGATATCGACTTTAATGTATGTTTAGTCCTTGGATCAGATCTTGATAGAGCTTGCCAACATTATGGTGAGAGAGGCTATCGTTTTAGCCTTCTTGAAGCAGGACATATGATGCAAAATATCATGCTAGTAGCATCCACTTTAGAATTGGCCGTTGCACCCATAGGAGGGTTTAAGGATGACGTAGCTAACGAACTTAGCACTCATGAGAATTTTAAATCAATGTATTTGGTGCCGATTGGAGAATACATCGACTGAACTTTTAATAATAAAGCAATAAGTAAACCCTTCTAAGGTAATCCAAGCATCTCAAAAATTTTTAATTCAACATGCTCAGGTAATGGCTGCCGTAACGCTCTTTCAAACAAATGAGGTTTTCTAATGCCCTCTTTCATAAAATGCTTCTCAATCAAAGCCACCTTACTCTCTCGATTAGGCATAAGTAAATATAGAACATACCAATCTTCAAGCGCACTAAGTGGGTAAGCGTGCCCGCTTGTCATGGGATTATCAGAAATAGAGTCGTGATCTAATAGACAAATATAGGTCCCTTTTTCATGCTTTACTCCAAAGTTGACCATTACATCAACGCCTACTCCGTCAAAATCATACTTGGCAAAAGTAGAAGAAGTCAAAACGGTTTGTTTTTTAGGCATTTCAAGAGGTGTTCCAATAGAGTTTAATTGTTGTATGAGCTTAGGAGCATCTTCCTCAGTAACTAATAAATCAATATCATTGGGTATTGTAGATAATCCTCGTAGCTGCAGCATCAAAGAACCGCCAACGGCCCATGTTACATTCATTTCATCAAAAGCATTTTGTAATTTAGATAGTAAGGATAACATCATTTCACCTTTTCTATTACTGAGTATGTAAGCTACTATAGTATGCCAGATAAAAAGGAAGAAGGGGATACATAATGAACAATCATTATTCATTTACCTTGCCTAAATTAAGAAGATCTATAAAACCAATTCAGATAAGAGACTCATCAAATAGTGATATTGGTAGGCTCCAGTTATATTATAAAACAAAAGTGGATGAGCTATTTGATCGACATCTTTCTCTCATAGATAAATCAAATTATCAATGTATACTTGCTGGCCAAAAAGACATCATTGAATTAAGAGCTAAAAGTGTCAGAAAGACCTTATTCAAACAAAGGTGGACTATACATAAAGATAACAATAAGAAACTAGGTACACTCATTAATGAATCTAAGATTAAATTACACCCCAAATATTCTTATGTTACTGAGAACCAGACCTTCACCATTATAAGTGACTTAGGAAGTAAAACCATTGAAATGACTAATGAGGCAGGTGAACAGGTTGTAACGTCATCTTATGACGGAGCAATCTTTTTAGGAGATGCCCAATTAATAATACATAAGCAAGATTTGCTGATTCTTGAGGAGATCCTGTTAATTACCTTTATTTCTGTAAAACCTATGGATTAGTTAATTTCTTTCAGCCTGTGATTTATTCTGGCGGTTATTCAGTAGCTTATTAATAAGGTAGTTAATGAAGAGAAAGAATAAGTAGAGAATAGCAACGCACACCGCGAAGGCACCTAAGTCAGTAAGTGATCGGGTTATATTAAGTAATTCCCATCTAGCTGGCTCCACTCCTTCAATACTGAAATATTCAACAAAACGTACCGGGAATCCATAGGAAAATGTGACCCCATTTCCCGTTACCTTTTCAGAAGACGGCATGACAAAAATCGAAAGGATGGAAAGGACAATGCTTGTAATCAGAAACCATTGCTTTTTCATTTGCAAGCCTCCTAACTAATCATTTCTCTATCTATACCCATTTATCTGAAGAATAGTAGCATGTCAAAGTATTTAAATAGGTTTCTATTGCTCTTCTTCACGAGCACTCACTTTACGTTTTCTGCGCTTTTCATCAAGCAATTTAATAAAAAGTAGGATGACAAAGATAGCGGTGACACAATTTATAAATAGGAATATATGCATGTATGTACGATCAAAAGTAATCAATTGCCAGTAGGTAGGTTCTTCGCCTTCAAAGCTCTGGTAAATCATAAATTCTATGGGAGCACCATATGAATACGTCACACCCTCCTCAGTAATCTCTTCAAATGGTGGAAAAACAAAAACCGATAGTAAAGCTAAGCCTATGCTAATGAAAAACATCTTTTTAATTGACATTCTCAGCCCCCTATAAATTTTACTTCAAGCCATCCATTTCAAGTTACATACTATTTCAAAACAACTACATCAATTACTAGTCATATTATCACAAGGACTTTAGTTTGTTACAAAAATTTCAATTATATGTTAGAAATTATATTGAATGGGTATAGGGAAATAAGGAGTTGACTCGATGAAAAAATTACATGCAATTATATTATTATTCACTTTATTTCTAATTGGAGGATGTGGGGATATGGATAATACAGGTGGAGATGAATCTAAAAAACCATCAGAAATGAACCCGGAAGAACTACCGCAAATTCAAGCCTTTCAAGATGAAGCATCCAGGGAGCTAATGGTCTCAACTGAACCTGAGGAAGAAGGGTTTTATTTAATGGAATCACCTATAGGAGCGTATACCATGTGGTTTCCAGAGGAGGCAGTGTTTTTGAAGAATGGATCTGGGTCTGATGGTGATCATTATGATAAGGTACGATTTGCTTATGAAAGTAATGCTGAAAATAAAGGATATATTGCGGATTTTGAATATTTTCTTAATGGGATTGCAAATTACCCAGATAGAAGTCTGGATGCGCATGGAGAAAAATGGGGTTACGCGGATGATTGGAAAGAATTAGAACATGAAGGTGCTATCATTCACTACGGTTCTTTAATAAGAGAGACTGAACATGGAAATGAGATTTATGTAATAGGTTTTAAAGTTAAAGAAGATGATAAGCCTCAAGCCACTCAGTTTTCATACATATCATCATGCTTAGATAAAGAACAAGATAATTGTGAATTGAACTTAGAAAAAGAAGAGGAGTTTGTGCTTGAGTGGGTAAAGTCCATAAATTATCTAAAAGAGACAGACTCAGGAGGAAACAGTAATGAAGAATAAAGAATTACTCGAAGAAAAGGAGGTTTGGCTGCGAATAACACAATTGGAATATCAGATGAAGAATGGAATGACAAATAAAGAGTTTCAAACTGAAGTTGAAAGAATATATCTGGAGGAAATGGGGGAAAACATACCCGCAGATATGACTATTTTTAACTCTAATGAAAGTGATAGTATAGACTCTAGTTATGATGGTACCGCTATACATTTTTTAAACGAAGAAAAAGGAATTGATCAATTATATATTATATCTCAAGGATCAAACGATTCTGGGGATTGGTCATACAATGGCTATGGTTTATTTTTAGGAAGGGATGCATCGCAAGCTCATGATACCAATGCATTTTTATATGAAGCACAAGAAAAATTAGATGTCGATGTTGAGAATTCACTTGCTATCTCATTGGGACATTCATTGGCTAATAATAATAATTTAACTGCACAAGTGTTTAGAAACGATTTTGATAAAATTTACGGTGTAAATGGAGCTCAAATAAGTATTTATCAACTTTATGATGAGGATAGTCTGTTTACACAAAAAGTAAATCAAGAATTTTCGATATCACGATTGGACGAACTCGGAGTATATAGCATACCCAAAGATGAACTCGAAAAATTTGCACTTGAATACATCAAAGAACAAATTGATACAGGAGCTATTTATCAGCTTCGTTCAAGCAACGATCCCCTTTACGCAATAATGCAAAACATAAGAGGTTTTGTTACGGTAGGAGAAGATAATGTCATTGTAACAAACTCAGATGTATCTGGATTGACAGAACTATTTTCAGATATCCCCGATGAAGAAATAGCAAAATGGCAGGAAATCTTAATTCCACCAGCTGATGCTTATGTGGAAAACGGAATTGATGGAGCCTCAGATGTGTTTGAAGAGATGACTGGAGTAAATAAAAATATTATAAGTGATATTAATGCTTTAGCGAAGGATTTCGAAGAACTAGTTACTTTTGAAGAGCTAAATTCCTCAGGAAGAACAATAACTGCGCAAATGACAAATATGAGTAACGATTTAATAATGCAAATAATGGGTAAGGTGCCTGATGCAATTTCTAATACAGGTGATGCAATTGAAATTCTAAATCAAATCAAAGACATTCAGAGAAATTTAGGTCCAGCAATGGATACTATAGACGGGTTAAATAACTCGTCAGAAGAGATTTTCAGTTATTTAGTTGAGGGTAATTATATTAATGAAGAGTCGAAAAAAACAGTCGTTGAGGAATTAAACGGTTTAACAGAGTCGCTCCAAAAAATTGTTGATTATGAATTTACTGAAGATTTTTATAAAGATAATCCTCATTCACTTAGTGCAGGATCTGCTTTTAGTATTTTAATGGATAACGTAGCTTTTGTTATAATGCTGTTAGGTGAAAAAGATAAACTTTTAGGACATATAGATGCGTTGTCAGAAGAACTAGGTGAAGTTTCATCTGATATTGCGCATAGTCACAGTATCGAAGAAATGCTAAATGCAATTGCTCCAGACGGGGTTTCATACCGAGGTAACGATATGTATCTGTCTACTGGTAAAGGAGCTAACGAAATAAAGTTAAATTTGACACAAGTCGTTGAAACCTACCATCAAGGAATGAAATCTATTGAGTTACAGATAGAATCCGCCCATAAATTTATGGAGTACTATGAGCAAGGTGTTATTGATGATACTAGTGAACGGAAGCAGGAGCTTATTGGTAAATACAATGAAATGGAGTCAAATCCAAGAGGACATCAAGCTCTACTTAGTAGTACTTCTGCTCCGCAACTTAGCCTTATTGAAAGAATTAACGTAAATGAAGTAATACCAGGTCCAATTATTCCCGAACATATAACCTGGACAAATATGATCCAAGAACAACTTGAGCAACAAAGAGTAATGTTGGAGACCATAAGAGATGGTGTTGAGGAGATTTTTGGTGCAGATCACGAAGTAGCTAATATTTTTCAATTATCAGGGGGGCAAGGATGATTACAGAAGAAACTGGAGTTGTAACATTGAACCATAGATTTAAAGAGGATCCCAGTTACACAGGGAAAAAGATGAAAATAAACTTCATTTTGATGGAGTTATACAGTATGCAGCACCAATTCAATCTTTCCTTAACAAAAGGACTTGAATCAAGCAGCGGCAAGTTAATCAATGCATTTCATGAAAAGCAAAGCAAGGAAGCCAGAAGAACTGATCTAATTTATAGCCAGGTCCATCAAAATGCTATTCGATCAATAGATCAGTATGAAAGCTTCATTAAGGAAATGAGCACCCAAAAAGTCTCCCTCTATTATAAAGTGTTACCTGAAGTATAATGACTACCCGTTATGAATGGTAGTCTTTTCTATTTAAATAGAAAAAAACGAAGTCACTAATGATGGAAACCACACACTTGCAGCCGTCAGAGCCACTGTCCAAACGGCAACACCGGCAACTACCCAGAATAGTAAGACAAGCTTTGATACCCCTAAAGTACGGTGAAACAAAACGCCTGCATGGGAGCTAATGAGGATTGGGATGATGATGGCGACCCCAAAGATCCCAAAACGTTTAAAGGTTCTCTCTAGTAATTCTTTTTTCTTCTTCTTACTTTTCTCCTTTTTGTTTGAAGCCACTTCTGACATAGATAAATAGACGACTCTCTTTTTTAAAGTAGAGCCTAAGATTACAAAACCAATGATACCCAATGCGTTACCACTAAAACAGATAATGGCCGTTAAGGTAGGGTCAAGCTTAAGTAAAAATAAGCTAACTGGAATGGTTGTAAAGATCTCGATAAAAGGGATCGCGCTAGCAACAAATAAAAGCAGATAATACAGGAAGTCCACTCGCTAATCCCCCTTGATAGATAGTTGTCCTTTCCACTTTATTTATACATGTCCAATTTTATGTATGGAAAATTATAGGGTTCAGTTTGATTTGATTTGGGTACAGTAAATCGTGAACCTGGAAAACAGCTTTTAAGGAAGATTAAAATGTTGATATAGCTCATAAGTTATTGAAAGGGGATGAAGAAAATGATTATTCCGATATTGCGCATTTTTGACTATGAGAAAGCAAAAGAATTTTATCTGGATTTTCTAGGATTACAATTGGATTGGACGCATCAATTCGAAGACAACATGCCATTGTATGTGCAAGTTTCATCTGAGGGCGATGTTCTTCATTTGTCTGAGCATCATGGTGATGCCTCGCCTGGAAGCTCTATTCGAATTCAGAAAAAGTCATTAAAGCAATATCAAAAAAAGCTTCTTGAGAAGAATTACCCACATATGAAACCAGGTATTGAAGAAACGCCTTGGGGCACGCTGGAAGTAACGGTGGTTGATCCATTTAGTAACCGAATTATTTTCTATGAAGATAAAAAGTAGATAGCGTTCGCAGAGTATTGAGATATTTGAAATGCTTTTTACATAAAGATAAAGTCTTGAGTCCTCAAATCAGGTTATAATACAAGCAGTAGCATATTACAGATTCACTATAGGAGGAATGATTGATGACATTGAGTCTAACACCCTATGTCACTTTAGCTGGACAAGCAAGGGAAGCCATTCAGTTCTATGAAAAAGTGTTGGAAGCAAAGGTGCTTGGAATCATGACTTATGCAGATATGCCAGGTACTCCAGCGGAAATGAAGGACCTTATAGCAAATGCGGCTATTCAAGTAGGGGAATCCTCGCTGATGTTATCTGATACACCGGAACCTTCTATTCAAGAAGGAAAAAAAGTAACCATATGTATTACATCAGATGATGCAGAGAAATCAAAACGAATCTTTGCAGACTTGGCCGAAGGTGGGCATATTAATATGCCACTCGAGGAAACGTCATTCAGCCCGGCTTTCGGAGATGTTACCGATAAGTTTGGTGTGACTTTTCAAATATATACAGAATCAAAATAATGAGTAACGAATTAAAGGGCAGCCTATCTAATGAGATAGAGCTGTCCTTTTTTTAATTTGCAATCACGGCAGGATTTTTTTCTTTGGATAGCTCCTGTGCTAAGATGAAGAGGAACCTACTTTTAAGATAAGGAACCAAATCATAAATACGTTTTAAAGGAGATGGATATGACGACAACACATGGTACACATCTCAATGTCGGCTGGAATTTTGATAACAGTTATTCTAAGCTGCCGGAAGATTTTTTTCGGATATTTGATTTAAATCCCGTGGAGGACCCAAATCTTGTTCTGTTTAATGATCAATTGGCCAAAAAACTTGGACTTGATGCTGATGCGCTTAGGAACGAAGAGGGAGCTTCTATATTCGCAGGAAACAAGCTTCCAGAAGGTGGACATGCGCTGGCACAGGCTTATGCAGGTCATCAATTTGGAAACTTAACAATGCTAGGTGACGGGCGTGCCCTTTTAATTGGTGAACAGCTCACTCCGGACAAAGAACGGTTTGACATCCAGCTTAAGGGATCAGGACGTACCAATTTTTCAAGAGGTGGAGACGGACGTGCTGCGCTTGGCCCGATGCTGAGAGAGTATATCATCAGTGAAGCAATGCACGGCTTAGGTATTCCAACGACACGTAGCTTAGCAGTAGTGACTACGGGGGAGTTAGTGCTTCGTGAAATAGGACTACCAGGTGCAATTATGACGAGGGTCGCTTCCAGTCATCTCCGAGTTGGTACTTTCCAATATGCAGCCGGTACTGGAGAACCTGATAATATAAAGGCACTTGCTGACTATGCGATCTGGCGCCATTATCCTGAAGTGAAAGAAGCGAACAACCCATATTTAGCATTGTTTCAAGAAGTATTAAAAAAACAAGCCGCACTCATTGCGAAATGGCAGCTCGTTGGTTTTATTCACGGTGTCATGAACACAGAT
Organism: Alkalicoccobacillus porphyridii; assembly: GCF_007293315.1. Taxonomy (GTDB): domain Bacteria; phylum Bacillota; class Bacilli; order Bacillales; family Bacillaceae_D; genus Alkalicoccobacillus; species Alkalicoccobacillus porphyridii. Next base: position 82,581 of record NZ_VLXZ01000009.1, on the reverse strand, counting down.
AACATGTCCATCAGCGGTGAGACGATTGATTATGGTCCATGCGCATTTATGAACACATATAATCCGGAGACGGTGTTCAGCTCCATCGATGTTCAAGGACGCTACGCGTATGGGAATCAGCCATATATCGCCAACTGGAACCTGGCAAGACTCGCAGAAACACTTGTACCACTTGTTCATGAAGATCAAGATAAAGCCGTTGAACTCGTTCAGGAAGAATTAGCAAACTTCAAAAATATCTATCTCAACGAATGGTATGGCGGGATGAGTAAGAAGCTTGGATTATTTAATATTGAAGAGAAAGATCAAGAGCTAATTGATCATCTTTTTGGCATCATGGAATCAACTGAAGCTGACTTCACCAATACATTCAGAGCGCTTACACTGAATGATCCATCTGAAGAATCATCTCTTAGCTGCTCAAAAGATTTCACAGATTGGCAGGAGCAGTGGAAGGATAGACTGACCAGACAACCACAATCACCGGAAGAAGTACAACAGCTTTTGAAAACCCATAACCCAGCTGTCATTCCACGTAACCATAGAGTAGAAGAAGCACTTTCAGCTGCGGTCGAGGACAAAGATTACACGGTTCTAAAGAAGTTATTAAAAGTGATGGATAACCCGTATGCTTATAGCGTGGAGCAGGAAGATTATAAGTATGGACCTGGGGATGAAGGTAAGGGGTATCGGACGTTTTGTGGGACGTGATAATAATATTCAATGGCCTTTTAGAGAGTTCTCTAGAAGGCTTTTTCCTTGTAGATGAATCTCTCAATAATCAACCACTCATAACTGGGTAATTATGCTAAAATAAATACAAACACTACCTTTAAGGAGACAGATAGCTATGCCAATTTACAATAAGCTAGTTCGTGATAAAATTCCTGCTATTATCAAAAGCGAAGGAAAGACTCTTTCAACAAATATTCTTTCTGATGAGCAATACTTAAAAGAACTGCGTATAAAGCTTCAAGAAGAGATGCAGGAATACTTAGAAGCTCCAAACGATGTCGATTCAATTGAGGAATTAGCAGACGTTTTGGAGGTCATTCATTCACTTACTGTTGTACATAATAGTTCAGTTAAAGAGCTTGAACAAGTTCGTAAACAAAAGGCAGAAAAGCGTGGAGGCTTTGAGGAACGAATCTTTTTAAAAGAGGTCATTGATGACTGAAATTCGGTTAATTACGCAGCAGCTAGGACCAAACCTATTAAACCAAATCAATCAGGCGGATTCGATTTGTATTCTGACATCGTTTGTGATGAAGTCAGGTGTTACTATTATTCTTAAGAGAGAAGGAAAGAAGGAATAAAAGATGAAGAAAAATATTCACGTAGTTGGAGCAGTAATCGTTAAGGATAATCTAATATTGTGTGCACAGCGTGGTGATTCAAAGGTATTACCGTTTAAATGGGAGTTTCCTGGTGGCAAAATAGAAAAAGGAGAAACCCCTCAAGAAGCGCTCGCTCGCGAAATTCAAGAAGAAATGGAATGCGAGATTAAGATAAACGATAAAATAGAAACAACTGAGTATGAATATGATTTTGGCATTGTGCACTTAACAACCTTTTATTGTGAATTAGTGTCTGGAGAACCAGTTCTAACAGAGCATAGTGAAATTAGATGGTTAGCTGCAAATGAGCTAGCTGACTTAGATTGGGCGCCAGCAGATGTTCCAGCAATAGAGAATATTGTTAAGAAGTTAGGCTAATTACTTACTTTAAATTAGTGGATAGGCAGGGTCAGCATGTATAACTTCCTTGAGAATTTAGAAGCTTCTTTACATAAAGGGTTTGTAGATCAACATCAGACGAGAGTTACTAACTTTCATCCGGAGCTGTTGGTTAATCAAACAATAGAGAACAAAAGTGTCTTAGATACTTTATTAAGTGAACTAGAGAGTAGTAGGTCTTTTTTATTTTCTGTGGCATTTATTACTGAGAGCGGACTGGCTACTTTGAAGTCTGTTTTATTTGATCTTAAAGAGAAAGGCGTTACAGGACAGATTTTGACGTCTACTTATTTAAGCTTTAATCAGCCTAAGATTTTCCGAGAGCTTATGAAGCTTGAGAATGTAGAAGTAAAGCTTACCAACGTAAAGGGCTTTCATGCAAAAGGTTATATTTTTGAAAAGGATACTCACTATTCACTTATTGTAGGAAGTTCTAACTTAACAGCACATGCCTTAAAGGTAAATTATGAATGGAACGTAAAGTTAACATCACATGAAAACGGAGAGATCATTCACCATTTCAAGAGTCAGTTTGAGCAAGTGTGGGAATCGGCCATTCCACTTAATGAAGGCTGGATTCGAGAATACGAAAGAAATTATGATCTAGCTAAACAGCAACAAGAAATCCAACAGGTTATAGAAATGCCAAGTGCTTATCCAAATACTATTGAGGAAGCACTATCAATTATACCTAACAAGATGCAGGAAGCTGCTTTAGCAGAAATACAAGCAGTTCGCGAAGCTGGAAAAGACAAAGGACTTATCATTTCTGCGACAGGAACAGGTAAAACCTATCTTTCTGCTTTTGATGTAAGGAAATACGCTCCTAAAAGAATGTTATTTGTAGTCCATCGGGAGCAGATTCTGTTGAAGGCAATGGAGGATTATAAGCGAGTTCTTGGTGGTTTAGATCATGAATTTGGATTATTAAGTGGTTCAAAAAGAGATTCAGATGCGAAATATTTATTTGCAACAGTTCAGACGCTTTCGAAACCGGAGATGTTATTTACTTTCTCAAAGGATGATTTTGATTATATTTTGATTGATGAGGTGCATAAAGCAGGGGCGGCATCCTATCTTAGAGTGATGGATTATTTTGAGCCAACGTTTTTGATGGGGATGACAGCAACACCAGAACGTAGCGATGACTTTAATATTTATGAGCTATTTGATTATAATGTTGCGTATGAGATTCGTCTCCAAGAAGCGTTAGAAGAAGAGATGCTATGTCCTTTCCACTATTTTGGTGTTACAGAACTTGAGGTTAATGGTTCTGTTATTGATGATCAAACGGGAATTAATCATTTAGTGAACGAAGAAAGAGTTAAGCATGTAGTTGAGAAGGTAGAGTATTATGGCTTTTCAGGAAAAAGGGTTCACGGGTTAATCTTTTGCAGTCGTAAGGAAGAGACCACTAGTTTGTCTCAAGCTTTAAATACATACGGTTATAAAACCGCTGCATTAACTGGCGCTCATTCGCAGGCTGAACGAGAACAACGAGTAAAGGATCTTGAAGCAGGTAGATTAGATTATCTAATCACCGTAGATATTTTTAATGAAGGTATTGATATTCCTTGTGTCAATCAAGTTGTCATGCTACGTCAGACAGAATCAAGTATCGTTTTTATCCAGCAGCTTGGTCGAGGGTTAAGAAAGCATGACTCAAAGGATTATGTAACAATTATTGATTTTATCGGTAACTATAAAACAAACTACTTAATTCCTATTGCTTTATCAGGGGATCAATCTCTGAACAAGGATAATATTAGAAGAAAAACAAAGGATACAAGCTATATAAAGGGAGTCTCAACGATTAACTTTGAAGCCATTGCTAAGAGTCGAATCTTCAAAGCAATTGATGATAGTAAGCTATCCGCTATGAAAGTTTTAAAGGGAGGTTATAGTGAGCTGAAAAATCGATTAGGCCGTGTCCCATATCTCATTGATTTCTTAGAGCATCATTCAGTAGATCCGGATGTTTTAGTTGGGAAGAGTAATTATTATGATTTTTTATTAAAGATGAAAGAGGAAGTTCCAGTGTTAGCTGAGTATGAGAAGCAAGTGCTGACAATGCTTTCTCAGGAAATTTTAAATGGAAAAAGAATTCATGAGACATTGCTATTAGAAATGCTTATGCTTAATGAAAAAGTATCTAATATTGACTATGATCAACAAATGGATTCACTTGATATAAGAATAGACAATGCTACATTGGCCTCAGTTGCACGTCACTTAGACCTATCCTTTTTCTCTCAAGTCTATCGAAAGAAATACGGAGATAGAGCAATAGTTGAAGTATCCGGTGATTTCTACATGTTTAATGAACATGTTAGAGAAAGCTTAAAAAGAAAAGCTTATTTTAAGCATTTGTTCGTTGATGTTCTTAGCAGTGCTCGCATCAAAAATAAAAGATATAGCAATAAGAGACCACTCAGCTTACATCAAAAGTATTCACGTAAGGATGCTTGTAAGCTACTAAACTGGGAAAATGATGAAAGCTCCACAATCTACGGATACAAAACGAAACATCAAACCTGTCCCATTTTTGTAACATATCATAAGCAGGACGATATTGAAGAGAGTATTAGCTATAACGAAGAATTTCTAAATAGAGAAGTTCTAAGGTGGAGTACGCGTAGCAAAAGAACAACTTCTTCAAAGGAAGTTATTGATATCATTCATGCAAAGGAAAATAATATTGATTTGCATGTATTTGTGAAAAAAGATAATGACGAAGGAACTGACTTCTATTATCTAGGCACTGCTTACTGTGCTGAAGGTAGCGCTAATGACACCACAATGCCAGGTAAGGATGGAAGGTATCTTCCGGTCGTTCACATGGATCTTGTCCTAGAAAATGCTGTGGAAGAGAAGTTATATAGATATTTAGTTGAGGGATAATTTCATTGGATTGGAGAAAATCACCTTGAAAAATCTAACCTACACACAAAACAATTTCACAATTAGCACTGACAAACAACTTCTCGATATAGATGCCATTCACACCTTCCTAACCAAAGAATCCTACTGGTGGTCAGAGGATACGCCAAAGGAGCTTGTGGCGATTGCAATAGAAAACTCTATCCTTTGTTATGGTGTGTATGAACAAGTTTCATCAAATGGTGAGGCGAAGCTCGTTGGCTTTGCACGTGTTATTTCCGATTTGGTTCGGTTTTCGTGGTTGTGTGATGTGTTTATTTTGCCTGATTACCGGGGGCGAGGTCTTAGTAAATGGTTGATTAATGTTATTACTGGACATCCGCAGCTAAGTGGTACACGTTTTAATCTCGGCACAAATGATGCTCACAAACTCTATAAACAATACGGATTCTCATCGTTACAAGAACCCGAGAGAAGAATGGAGAGACCAATTGATTGGAAAAAGATATATAAAGGTCATTCGCTAAACCCTAGAATTCCTAAAGAATGATTGGTACTTATACAAAAACCAATATCTGATCTGATATTGGTTTTTGTGATTTATTTAGAACAAAATAATGTACAAACATAAAAAAGCATATTATAGTTATTGGAGATTCTTAATATCTATAAAAGGGTGAGGGAAATGGATGTAAGATTGCAAAGGAAAATTCATAATCTAGAGAACATCGATAGAGTTGAAGCGAAGGAGGTTTTTAAGTATTTATCGCCAAGTAATGAGGATCATGTATTAGATCTAGGTGCTGGTACGGGATATATCTCACTTGCGATTGCCAAGCATGTGCAATCAGTCGTTGCCTTTGATTTTGATTCAGAGATTCTGCAATATTTAGAAGAGATGGCTACTCACAAAAAAATAAAGAATATTGATATATCTGTAGGTGACTTTACGGAGATGAATCTAGTTAGTGAAAGCTTTGATAAATCTGTTGCATCTATCTCTTTGCATGAAGTACAACCTCTATCCACTGCATTACGAGAGATTCACAGGGTTTTAAAAGAGAACGGAATGTTCGTATGTATTGAAATAGAAAAGGTGGATGGCATTCAAGCACCTAGAGTCTCCTCTGAAGAAATGAGGGAGGAAATGATCAAAGCAGGTTTTACAATTGAAGAGGTGATTTTTCCTGAGATGGATGTAGCTGGACAGCCAGTCTATATTATTGTAGGACTAAAAAGCGAAAGTAAATAACGTAAAAAATGGCCCCGTCACATTTGGTGAGCGGGGCCATTCTGATTATTGTAAAAGAAAACTGAACTTTATTCCCTTCGCCTAGTGCTATTGCGTTTCCTCTTGTCCCTGACGATCCAGGATAATAAAGAGAGAACTAGATTTGAAATGAGTTCTCCTACCCCTGGTATTGCCCCCGCGTTTCCGGCATATAAAATCGGTATATTAAGGATGATAATATCAATGTTTTCTTCTCTAAATGCTTCCTTTCGTCTATTTTCTTTTGCATTTCGTCCGAATTAAGAAATTTCATGAACTACAAGTAAATGCTTCTCTCTAAGCTTACTCGAGTGAATCGGTTATCAAGTAATTCAGCAGCTTGAAAGTCATTAGACCTTAAAAGAAACTAGATAAATGGACTTTAGGACTTAGTTCCTGCTTTTATCGCTTTTATTGACACTTATTAGATTTATCTTTTTCAAACGATTGAGCTTAATGCCAAATTGTAGTCTTTTTTAACTATTATTAATATAGGTATCTTTACTCATTTGGGTATCTGGTGTATATTGTAAAAGGGCTATAATTTAGGTAGCTTTAATTAAAAAAGGGGTAGATATACAAATGAGAAATAAATTTAAGTTTGTTCATGTATTTTTAGTATTCTTACTTACATTCTCTTTGTTTACATCACCGCTACAAGCGTTGGCAATAGCGGAAGATCTTGAAGATGTAAAAGAAGAACAAGATGTAGAAGAACAGCAAGAACAGGAAGAGCAGAAAGAAACCGAAGTAACAAAAGAAACATATGTAGAAGAAGTTAAGGATGAAAACCCTTTACTCGAACAAAGTAAAACCGAAGATACAGTAGTAAAAGACACGACACCAGAAAATAAACAAGAAGAAATAGATATAGATGAATTAAACAAATTAGATGAATTAGGAACTGAAGAAGTACTAACATCTGAAAAAGACCTAGCAGTAGAAGAAATGCTAGAACTAGAGGAAGAAGAAACTGTTGATTATTCAAATTATGAACTCTCTTTCGACGAAGTGACAACAACTAGTAACTCAATTACGGTTACTTGGAACTCAAGCCATGATGTAGAAGAATTTGAATTAAGGATTAATGGTGAGGAAGTTATTGTACCGGGAGAGCAGAATCGTTATACATTTACCGATCTAATAGCAGGTAAAGGATATAATATTTACATTCAAGTTTATTTAGATGATTATTATTATGATTATACCTATGCAACGCCTGATTGGACTGAAGATGAACTAATCCCAGTCTCTCTCATTATTATGGTCAACGAAGACCCTAGTTATAATGAAAAAATTCAAGTGCGTGGATTGGATGAAAGCAATAAACATTTTAAAAGTGATGAGTGGCTTAATAATACGAACGGTCAATTGATGTTGCCTGTAGGTAAACATGAAGTAGCACTTTATAACGATGAAGACCCTAGTATCGCAGCCGTTCAAACAATTGAAATCAATGCCGTAAAAGATTATATGAATAATCCGATTCAACTTCAATTTAAATTAAAGGAAATGAAAGAAGCAGCAGAACCATTCAACTACATAGTTTCTAAAGTGACTGACAATTCATTTACGTTAAAATGGAATGACGTATCTAAAATCACAGGATTTCGAATTTATGCTGATGCAGATAAAGATGGAGAGTATTTTCATGTTGATACACAAAAAATCGAAAAAGGTATTAAAGAATATACGCTAACAGGACTAGCTTCAAATATTATGTATAATGTTAGCTTCTATGCCGATTACTTATATAACTTAGAAAAGTATCATCATATAAGAGTAAAAACAGATGGTGCGGACATGGATGCACCTCAAGTAAAATTTGAAAATGAAGATTTTCGTCATTCTGTAGCAGAAGAATTAGGAATCCACACTAGAAATGTTACAGAAGCGGATATGAAGTATCTAGAGCATTTAAATTATTATCATTCAGATCTATCTTCATTGGAAGGAATACAATATGCGGAGAAATTAAGATCACTTTATCTAAATACCAGTGAATTAATAGATATTTCTCAGTTAGCGGGTCTAACTTCATTAAGTGAACTTTCTTTAGGACATAATAAGGTATCTGATATCTCAGCAATCAAAAACTTAACTAAGCTAACATATTTAAGCCTATACAATAACAGTATTTCTGATATATCTTCGTTGAAAGATTTATTGATTCTTGAATCTTTAGACTTAGATAATAATTCAATAACAAATCTTGATGCATTGGCAGAAATGACTGAATTAAGTCGACTGGACTTAGCGAATAATGAAATCAAAGATATTGCTGCTTTAACAAATTTAAAAAATGTAACGTATTTACGTTTAGGCAATAATGAAATTGCTGGAATTAAAGCATTGTCGGACATGACTCAATTAGAAGAATTGTATTTGCAGAATAATCAGGTTGAGGATATTTCACCTTTAAAGAACATTACAAATTTAAGAGATCTTCACCTATCTTGGAATCAGATTTCAAATATTGATGCTCTAGCGGAAATGTTTGAATTAGAAGAGCTTTCTTTAAACTCGAATGAAATTAACGACATTTCAAGTTTAGCAAAATTAACAAAACTTGAGTCGCTTGATTTACAAAATAATAACATCTCAGATATTTCAGCACTTAAAAATATGAAAAATTTAAGTAGTCTTTACTTATCTTCAAATGATATTAAAGATATCTCAAGCTTAGCAGGGTTAGAGAGTATTGAATACTTAGATTTAGCTTATAACGGAATAACCGATATTTCTATTCTAAGAGAATTACCGCGTCTCCAAACTGTCTATTTATATGGTAATGATATTTCGGATGAATCAACAATCACGTATTTACGTAATGATGGCGTAAGAGTTTACTATGATGGAGGCAATGGGGATTGGAATGACTGGGATGATGAGGAAGAAATAGAAGAAGAAATAGAAGAAATAATAATTGACCGTGAAGAAGTTTTACGCTCATTTCCAGAAGAAAAGGGCTTTGTCGTTAGTCCAGATGGAAAATCGATTACGTTAGATTTAAATAAGCAAAAGAATAACGAATCAATGGAACTGACACCAGAACAAACAAGAATGTTAATTGAAAATAAACAATCAATCACGCTTCAAAAAGATGGCGTTCAGTCATTAATTCCGGCTTCTAGCTTCGGTAATAGTGATGAGCCTGTAACAATTGAAGTGAAAGAACAGCCAAGTGATTCAAATAGTTTAAGCGGAACGTATGATTTTACGATCAAACAAGGAACGCGTACTATTAGTCAGTTTAAAGAAGGAGTTACGCTTACTTTTAATGTAAATGCAGAGCGTGCGAAAAACCCAAATAACTTAAAAGTCTTTTATTTCAATGAAGAAAAAGGGAAGTGGGAAAATGTAGGTGGTACATATAGCAATGGACAAGTTACTGTTGTTACGTATCACTTTAGTATGTTCACTGTTTTTGAAGCAGCTAACAATGATGAAGGTACAGATGAAATTGTGATTATCGATGAGGACTCTTCAGAAGAAGATGAGCAAAATGACTCAACTCCAGAAATAGATGAAGAAGAAGAGAACACAAACGAAGAAGAAGAGAATACAAGCGAAGAAGAAGAGACTACAAGCGAAGAAGAAGAGAATACAAGTGAAGAAGAAGAGAATACAAGTGAAGAAGAAGAGAATACAAGTGAAGAAGAAGAGACTACAAGTAAAGAAGAAAATGATAATAAAGTAAGTCAAGATGGGAATAAAGAAACTCCACAAGTAGAATCAGTTGTTGAACAAGATTATACAAACTCAAACCAAGAAGAAGTTGCATCAAAAACTGATGTGGACTCTGATAATCAATCAACTAATCAAACTAATTTACTACCACAAACAGCAACGAATCTGTATAACTATTTAGTTATTGGACTCTTATTACTGGTTGTTGGAATGACTATTTTTTATATTCATAAAAGAAGAGCTTTGAATGAATAGGAATAAGCAAGAACTTGGGACATAACCCTGTCTCTTAACAATGGGATTTCCCAGGCGATGTTAAGTTGATATGGTGAAACATTATCTGGAAGGGGTGGAGTTATAATAAGGGTATGTTTCCTAAATTCCCTCCACCATCAGATTGTAGGACTAAAAAGCGAAAGTAAATAACGTAAAAATGGCCCCGTCACATTTGGTGAGCGGGGCCATTCTGATTATTGTAAAGGAAAACTGAACTTTATTCCCTTCGCTTGCTCCTCTGCATGTAGAGATATTAGATAGGGACCATCTATTACAGGCACTGAAATATGATCCTCAGTTGATGAATGAATGGTTTCTTCAAAAAGAAGCTCTTCATTATCGTAATGATGTACTCTAATTTGATAGCTTCCTTCAGACACCTCTGCCCTATATGGTACATGCATAGTCTCATCCTCCGCTCTCTCATCATTTACACTGATTGACGGGAAATCAGTGTAGGTTCCCTTTAGAGAGCCAATAGATAAATGAAATACTTCTCCATTATGTGAAGACTGACTATTAACAACAAATGACCCTCCAGGCATTGATGTGATGAGAAATATAAAAACGGAAAATAATACACTAGCCTGTAAGAAAGCTGCTCCAAGTAATGCACTGACTGACTTTTTATTAATGAATTTTCCACTCGGAACGGTGATGCCTTTGTAAAATAATTTCGCAAAAAAATGATTCACTCTCACAAATAGTGGAAAGGCAATGAACCATATCACAGGAACATACCAAGGAATGGATGGAATTAAAGAAGTTATGATAGCGACAAGTATGAAAGTAAGAAATACAATCCAATAAAAGCATGTATATAATATATTATGTGTCACTGGTTTACCAAATAGAAACGAAAAAATGCTATTCATTTCAGTTCTCACGCTCATTTCTTTATAAAATTTCTATGGTATATTTGAAAAGAATTGCGCCTATAATCTGAGTTTAATTCCAACATTGCTTATAAGTAAGCAATAAATTTTAATAACTTCCATTTCCCCTACTAAAATCAAATTAAACCTCTTTTATTCAAATTTATGTATTTAGTGTTATATCATTCTATTATAACTAATATGCGTTTCTTAGGAGGATATCAAATGCCAATTATTATGAACCATTCGAATGCAAATCGGATTGAACGGTCTGAGGTAGATCTACTCAAATCAAAGCTACTTGCTATAAAAAGTTTGCGTGACAATCCAATGGGTGTTGAGGTTGAATCCTTTGGTCAAACGTATGCTTTTTATTCTAGTGAAATGCCTGGACCAGCATTTAATGTTGTTAAGGGATTATCAGAGGAGGATGCTGAGCAGATACCTGCTATTATGGACTTCTATCAGCAAAGAAACATGGAGGTGCAGTTCGATCTAACTCCGATGAATGCAACAAGAACGCTTCTTCAAAGTCTTGATAAAGCTGGGTTTCAGCAAATTGGTTTTCATAGTGTGCTCTATCAGTCTACGGATGAGATTAACGTTGCATCCATTGATGAGCAGCGTATCTATATTAGAGAGCTACACGAGAATGAGTTTGATACCTATGCAATGATCTATACAGAAGGATTTGGTCTGCCTTCCTTTTTGCGGGACGGTGTTGCGAAAAATAATAGAGTGCTTTTTCACAAGTCTGGATGGAGTTTTTATTTGGCTACATACAAGAGTGAGCCTGCGGGTATTGCCGTGATGTTTACACAGGACGGAATAACCACGCTTTATATAGCAACAACCATTCCAACAATGAGAGAATATGGCATTCATAGTCAGTTGATTAAGCGTAGGCTTATGCAGGCAAAGATAAGTGGAAGTGAGCTTGTTGTGGGACAAGCCGCATTTGCATCAACGAGTCAACATAATATGGAGCGGGCAGGGTTGAATATGGCTTATACAAAGGCAATATGGGGGAGGTCGAGATAATCTTGCCTTAAGCAAATCGTTCGACAGCTCTTATTCAAAACCATTAAAATGTTTGAGAACGAGTTAAAAAAGGGAGGCAAAATTATGGTTCATTTATTTTCACCTTTTACGATTAAAGACATCACACTTAGAAATCGCATTGGCGTTGCGCCGATGTGCCAATATAGTGCAGAGGATGGAACACCAAATGACTGGCATATGGTTCATCTTGGTTCTCGTGCAGTTGGGGGAGCCGGACTTATTATAGCAGAGGCTAGTGCGGTTGTTCCAGAGGGTAGAATTTCACCCGAGGACCTTGGGATGTATAAGGATGAACATGTGCAGGCATTTAAGCGCATTAACCAGTTTATTAAAGAACAAGGCTCTGTGCCTGGGATACAATTAGCCCACGCTGGGCGTAAGGCGTCAACGTACGCCCCTTGGAAGCAACCGGATCTTGGGGTAAATGTACCTGATGAAGATGGTGGTTGGAACATAGTAGGACCAAGTGCTTTAGGTTTTTCTGAGGCATTCCGGACGCCAAAGGAGCTTACTGTTGGTGAAATTAAAGAAATCCAGGAGGCATTTCGTCAAGCAACAATTCGTAGTCTAGATGCTGGTTTTGAGTGGATGGAATTTCACGCTGCCCATGGTTACTTAGCTCACAGCTTCTACTCACCACTTAGTAACACGCGTACAGATGAATATGGAGGCAGCTTTGAAAATAGAATTCGTTTTGTGATTGAAACGGTTCGAATCATGCGCAAGGAATGGCCAGAGAACCTACCATTCACAATTCGTATTTCAAGTACGGATTGGCAGGAGGGTGGCTGGACGATTGAGGATTCGATTGAGCTTTCCAAACGATTGAAGAACGAAGGTGTAGATCTTGTGGATTGTAGCTCTGGAGGTAACACACCAAATCCATCTATAGATGTTGGACCAGGTTATCAAGTTGAATTTGCTGAAAGAATCCGTCGTGAAGCAGGTGTTGCTACAGCGGCAGTGGGTCTTATTACAGAAGGCATGCAAGCAGATGATCATGTTCGTAATGGACGTGCCGACATCATTCTTCTGGCACGAGAAATGCTACGTGACCCGTACTGGCCACTGCGGGCAGCACAAGCCACTCACCAAACTGATCATTTGACTATCCCTCCCCAGTACGAGCGAGGCTGGTAAGAATAAATTACTCCTCTTAATTCGGAAAAAAGAAGTTATAAAGGTAAAACCCCAAACATAAATAGACGGTAGATCGAATGAATGACATGATAAGGTATAGAATTGGCATAGTCTCTCGTGGAACAAGCATTCGTGAGTAGTATTCAAAGGCCAAGGCACCTGCTGCATACAAGATTAGGCCAATCGCTTGCTTACGCCTTTTATATATGATTTTCTTTTGTAAATGAGCTGTCGCAACTCTGGAAAGAGTCCCTGTGGCAGCTTCTTTTTTATGTTCAAGAATCATGCTACGATTATGCACCCCCACTAATATCTTACCTATCTTACTATGTAAACGCCGTACCAGCTACTAAATTATAAACTGATGGTTAAACATTCCACCCACAAACGGTATAATAGAAAACACATCCTAACTTAACTATAAAAAGGAAATGAGTTTTATAGGAGGTCATAATGAAAATCCCAGCATCTATAGGAATAGGTGGATGGCTTTTTGCGATTGCGTATTTTTTATATGAACCGTTTGCCATTCATGCAACCACCGTACCGTATCATTGGCTTTTGCAGCCGATGAGTGATCTAGGTGTAACTGAGTGCGGAAGGAATACTTATGCGTTAGCTCCGTATGATATTTGTTCACCTCACGCTTATATCGTGAATGTGTTATTTTTGCTTACGAGTGTTGCTTTACTAATTGGTTCTCTCTATATCTATCAACAGTTAAAGAAAGATCGAGTTGTGCAATTAGCGAATGTAGGACTCATCATTTTTGCGGGTGGCATTGGATTTAGTGTGATCCCTGCAAATGTTGATTTTTTATGGCATACTGTTCCGGCTATTCTATCTATGATGATTATAGGTCCTTCAATTGGGTTGTATTCAATGAGATTAAATAAAGGGAAGTGGTTATCATACCTATCTTGTGCTCTGGTTATAGGATTGTTTATTAGCTTTTTTGTGATGATATTTATACCATTCGAACTGGGTGGTTTATTGCAGCGATTATTCTATTTGGTAGCCTATGTATGGGGATTAGCGATTAGTTTGATATTAAGTAAGGGTGCTGTTAATGAACATGCAAAGATTGTTTCCGCTAGGTAGTGGGAGTCGCAGCATCAAAACCAAAAAGCCAGCATTATAAATAATTAGCTGGCTTCAGAAATCTTTATTTGATCTTAATAAGTAAACGTAACGGTCATTACTTCGGAACGGCTACCAATTCGAACCGCAGGACCCCAGAAACCGAAGCCAGAGGTTGTAAAGGAGTGGAGCTGGTCCTTTTGAAGATGGCCCCAATCATTCTCATACATTGCACTTGTAATAAAGTTGGCAGGGAAAACCTGTCCGCGGTGAGTGTGACCGGAAATGATCATGTCTACTCCATGCTCATGTGCTTCAGAAATCTCTCGAGGCTGATGATCGAGCATAATCACTGGTAATTGTTTATCAGCATCACTCATAAGCTCTTCAATAGATTGGCGTTCTTTATCTGTATAATCCTTACGACCAATAATCGTTAATTGGTCTTGGACTGTTTCTATTTCATCCATTAAGAAATTAAAGCCTATCTCTTTGAATTCATCTCTTAACAAATAAAGGTCACCACCATAATAGTCATGATTACCAGGAACGGCATACACGCCTAGTGGAACATCAATCTCTTGTAAAATGTCTGAAAGATTATTAGTAAAATAAGGTGAGATGCTGTTGTCAATAATATCTCCAGATAATAAGACGATGTCTGGCTGTTCATTATTTACAACGTCTATAAATCTCTCCAGGTGACGTACACCGATGACCTCACCTAGATGCAAGTCGGCAGCAATTAATAGTTTTAATTCTTCACCCTGTGGTTCTTTGTCTGGGTTATTTAATTCGACGGAGTAGTCACGAACGACTGGACTCCAAGCATTAAACGAACCGTAGATCAAGACAAAGCTGAAAAATGCTACGAGCACATACCCACTTCTAACCTTCCACTTTTGATTTTTTTTGGTTAAAAAGTAGACAAGATTGACAAGTGGTAACAAAACACAGCAGTAGCCAAAGATGACAAGCCAGTAACCGCCGATCATCTGTAATGTTCGAGATGAGAACAAAAATGAAATGATGTATGCTGATGATAAAAAGATAAACAAAATGATATATGTCTTTTTCCACTTAAAAGAGAAAGCAGCTTTTAGCCACTTCCAACCGTTATAACCCATATAGAAACATAGAAGACTATATACGGCAATAAAAAAGATAAATCCAATTGACATTCCCATTAAAAAGCTCCTAATCTTAGAATTTATAGTATATATTATTATTATTATATCGAACGAATTGATAGGATGATACAGATTGAATTGACAAACTCTTGAAAGGATTAAGACATGAAAAAAAGCAGATTATTCATTGACGTAGGTTTTACTTCGATTTTAACGTGTATTCTTTTTTCTTTGTTAGTTAGTTTAATCTATCCCTTGATAACCAAAGAGCATCTTCTCATTGACAATGGATTCACAATTGCTTGGTTCTTTTTGGTGGCGTATTTGCCAGTTATGCTTCTTGTTGCACCTCTTCATTTTGTTTTTTTAAAGCTGGGAGAGTTGGCAGGACCTCTACTTACCATCATCCTCGCAACAGTTATTGTAAGTGTAATTCGTGTAGATTTAATGTTCCACGAATTGTTTTCCCCTTTCCTACTTATAACTCCTATTTTTTGTACACTCTCGTGGCTTGTATATCTTTTTATAAATAAGTTTCAACCAGGAGAAAGAGATATTGCTATGTAGAGAATATATAACATTAAAGCCGATACCTCTCTATTGAGAAGTATGGCTTTTATTTTTTTGTAAGCAAAGTAGGTTAAATCTTAGTACTGCTTTTGTGACAGTCTCGGATTTTTTTAATGGAAAGCCCCTCTTCCTTTTAAAAAAGTTATGTATCTAGTAGTATGGCTGTACATCTTGTTCAAAGGAGTGTGTAGAGATGAGCGACTTGTACCAAAATTTTGAAGATTTAAGACACCATAACATCCTGGGCACAGATTATCAGATTCGTTATCAAAAAAAGCAATCTGGAGTATTATTCAAAGCGATTCATGGAGGAGGGATTGAACCTGGGACAAGTGAGTTAGCGGAGTTGTCTGCTGGAGTTGATGACTCGTACTATTGCTTTGAAGGCATACGTTCAACGGGGAATAGCGAGTTACATATTACTTCAATACATTTTGATGAGCCCACAGCTATTGAGGTTGTGAGTCAATCTTTATATACGGTTTCGTATCATGGATATGCTGGCGGTCAGGTGAAAAACACGATTGTTGGTGGACTAGATGACAAGTTAGCCCTAGAGGTTACAACTGAGCTGAAGCTTGCTGGTTTCAATGCTGATCAATCTGGAAGGACGATGCAGATTGGAGGGAGGAATCCTGCTAACATTGTAAATAAAAATCATCGGGGTAAAGGTGTGCAACTTGAAATTAGTTTTGAGCAAAGGAAGGTGCTGTTTGACAACTTCTCTGGACCACAAAGAAGGCAAACTGTAAACCGGACATTTTATGAATACATAGAAGCGATAAAAAAAGCACTTAATCAGGTGAAAATATAAGCGAATGAAACTATTCTACTTCAGCTATGATTGCTTGTTAGTAAATTAGGGTACTGTATATTCTGATTGTTACATCTTATTACAGGAGATTGAAAGGGACGTGAGAGGAATGCCATTACTTATTACAGCGCTAGGAATCGTTGTACTGTTAATCTTAATTATGAAATTGAAAGTGAATACATTTATATCATTAGCTATTGTATCTTTTTTGTTAGCGCTCGCATTAGGCATTCCATTAACAGATATTGTTGGTACAGTTGAAACCGGTTTAGGAGGCACTTTAGCAAGTGTTGGTCTAATCTTTGGTTTTGGTGCTATTCTCGGTAAGTTAATTGCTGACGGTGGAGGCGCACAAAGAATCTCTGTTACGTTAATTGATATATTCGGAGAAAAAAAGATTCAGTGGGCGGTTGTACTAACTGCATTTATATTAGGGATTGCGTTATTTTTTGAGGTTGGTTTGGTTCTATTAATTCCAATCGTTTATCAAATTTCAAAACAGGTAAACGTATCATTTCTATACTTAGGTCTACCTATGGCCACTGCATTATCAGTGACACATGCTTTCCTGCCGCCGCATCCAGGTCCAACTGTTATTGCTGGTGAGTATGGAGCGGATATTGGCATGGTACTAGTTTATGGATTTATCATATCAATTCCAACAGTTATTATTGCTGGTCCAATCTTTACAAAATATGTACGCAAATTTGTTCCAGAAGCATTTGATAAAGTGAATGAGAGTGCAATGGCAGCTATTGGTGATGCTGAACAGATGCCTCTTGAGGACACACCAAGCTTTCTGAAAAGCTCTATCACTGCATTGTTCCCGGTTATCTTGATGGGTATAGCTACGGTTACTAATTTGCTGCAAGAAACTACAGGAATGAGTGAGAACGTTCTATTTAACCTAATGAGTTTTATAGGCATGCCGACAATGACAATGTTTATATCGTTGTTACTTGCTCTGTATACTATGGGTATTTCACAGAACCGGACAATGACGCAGCTTATGAAATCAGCCGAATCATCTGTTAAGGCCATTAGTATGATTCTCTTAATTCTTGGGATTAGTGGATCGTTAAAAGAAGTTCTCATTGTTGGTGGCGTTGGAGATTATGTTGCACAAATATTTGATGGAAGTTCTTTATCGCCACTCTTTCTTGCCTGGTTAATTGCTGCATTAATGAGGGTGGCACAAGGTTCAGCTACAGTCGCAGCACTAACAACAGCTGGCCTCGTTATTCCGCTAATGGGAGGATCAGATGTAAACCTTGCATTAATGGTACTTGCAACTGGGGCAGGAAGTGTCATTGCCTCTCACGTTAACGATACAGGATTCTGGATTGTCAAAGAAGCCTTTGGATTAACGGTGAAGGAGACCTTTTATACATGGACGGCGCTTGAAACAATCATTTCCGTATGTGGACTTGCCTTTGTATTGTTGCTGAGTTTGGTCGTTTAATGGAATAGTAGGAAGAGACGAACCTTAGCGTTCGTCTCTTTTTTTTGAGGGGGGGTTTTTAGCTTATGAGCTGAAAGAGGGTCTCGCAAACCGTCAGTGAGTCACCGCATGCAAAAAAAGTAGCTCCTCATAAGAGAGCTACTCACACCTTATATCCACTCAAAAGTCCAGTTCATACCTCCATTAATATGTTTAATCAATGGTTGGTCTTCTTCAATGACCTGTCCCACAACGTTTACTTTCTTATCCGCTGATAGGTCGCGTTTTGTTACTTGGATTTCTCCTTGATATCTGCCGTAAAGTCGATTATCGATAGTGATGGAGCCAAGCGGACGTGGTTCGGTATTTGATGGGCTAATGTCGGTTTTTCTTTTGTGTTCAAAAGATCGTGAATACTGCGACCTGAGTACATCACGTGCGCTGTCAGGGCGATTGGTGTGTGTACTAAGAATGGAATCGGTTTCTGTAAATGCTTTCGCGCGAAGGAGAATGGTTTCAGATTCTAAGTATGATTTAAACTGGTTAAAGCTCCAGTCTGATAATCCGATGTCTCCAACTACAATTGTGGAAAGGGATTCATTATCTTTCAGATCAAGGAATGCAGCAAATGGAGAGACTCCGCGGTGTTCCTCGAGTGTTGGTAAGCCCTCGTAGAGAGGGCCACGTTTCTCATCTCCTGGTATAAATGCCATGACTGAAAAGCCTTGAGAGGCTAACCACTTATTTGTTTGCTGGAAGTCTTTGCGACAAAGTCCTGTTTCAGGTCGTGGATAAAAGTTGTGCCAAACCTCTAAATTTGATGGATCAAGTCCTGAATGCTTTAACTGCGCAGCATCCTCACATGTGAGGGTGCTGGCATTTAAGATGATCTGCAAGGTTTTAGATAGCTTGACGATCTGGTCTATTGTCATACCATAGTCCAGACGTAAGCCGGTCACACCCCAATCTTTTAATAGGCCAGCATGATCCCAAGTTAACTGAAGCTGCTCCATAGAAGTGGGGGAGACATCAATGATTAATTCAAAGCCGTTCTTTGATGCGTAAGCGGCAAGCTCTTTTAGTCGCTCACTATATAGACTAGAGTCCTCTTCTGGAATGTGAAGAGAGGTGAATATAGCCGTGAATCCATGATCTTTCGCTTGGTTCAGGTAATTAAGCTGGTCTGAAATTGGGTCGGCTAAATAGATTGAGATGCCTGCTCTCATCAATTAGTCTCCTTCCTAAATATTTTTTGCCATCTCTTCTTTGAATCCAAATGCATAGGTAAAGATAAAGCCAAATAGATAAGCAAGTGCGATGGCAAAGAGATACTGCAAGTATTTTCCTTCAGCGATAAGTGGAGTCAATGAAAGTCCAGATACACCAATACCTGTTGCACCCGTACCAAACATCGCTTGGGTTGCTCCGCCAACTGCTGCACCGAGACTGGCGGTAATGAATGGACGTCCAAGAGGAAGCGTAACCCCGTATAGCAAAGGTTCACCAATGCCTAAAAATCCAACCGGTAGTCCACCTTTGATAATATTTCGCAAGCGCTTATTGCGAGTTTTAACAAAAATGGCGATGGCCGCACCTACCTGGCCGGCACCTGCCATAGCTAGAATTGGCAAAAGCGTTGTAAAGCTAAATACATTAATTAATTCTACGTGGATAGGAGTTAGTCCATGATGCAGTCCTACCATAACTAGCGGAAGGAAGAACCCGGCCATTAATGCACCAGCAATTGGTCCGCCAATGCTTAAAATAGCTTGAATGCCTGAAGTAATCCCATCAGATAAGATTCCTGCTATAGGCATGATGGCGTATATAGATAAGAAACCAACAAGTAATACAGTGAATAATGAAGTAAATATAATATCTACAGAAGCTGGAATCACTTTTCTTATGTGCTTCTCAAAATAGGTGGTTAGCCAAGCGGCAAAAATGACTCCGAATAAACCACCTCGTCCAGGTTGCAGTGCTTCGCCAAATATCGTGACATCTGCAAGGGCAGGATTAAAGATAAACATCCCAGCTATCGCTCCGAGTACAGGAGTGCCACCAAATTCCTTCGCTGTGTTCCAACCTACCAAAATAGCTAAATACGTAAATAGTCCGCTTCCCAAGATGGTTAAAACCATTAACCAGGTATGCTCTTCTCTTTGCATGCCTGCATTAATCATAAAGTTAGCAACCCCATTGATGATTCCTGATGCCACAAGCCCTGGAATAAGGGGGATAAAGATGTTACCGAGTGTACGTAGAAATCGTTTGAAAGGTGTTTGGTTTTTTTTCTTACGGTTGATATTAGCTTCTTCTGCTTGTTCCTCAAACGAAGATTTGCCTAGAGACGACAATAGCGCATCCACCTCTTGGCGAACAATATTTACCGTACCTGGTCCAATGATCACTTGCCATGTATCATCCTCAACGACACCCATAACCCCTTCAATCGATTTTAAGCTTTGTTGATTAACCAGACTCTCATCTTTAACTGACACACGAAGTCTGGTCATACAGTTCGTAACGGATTGCACATTTTCTGGTCCACCAAGCTGTTCTACTATTTCTTTAGCCATTCTTTGTTCTTTTTTCACTGAAACCCCTTCTTTCAGTTACATTTTTTATTTTTTTGTTGCCTGACGTACAAAGCCCCTATTCTTAGAAAGTGTTTTCGTAGCTTCTTCGTAGGAACATTGTAGTAAAATCATAACGATGGCTGTTTTAACCTGACCATTAGCATCATGTAGTGCTTTGGTAGCTGTCTCTAAATCAGCGTCTGTTGCTTCCATAATCATTCGTTTAGAGCGTGCAACAAGCTTCTCATTTGTGGGTTGCATATCTACCATAAGATTTTGATAGACTTTGCCGATTCCAATCATGGCTGTAGTGGAAATCATGTTTAGGATCAGCTTCTGAGCAGTGCCGGCTTTCAGTCGTGTAGAGCCTGTCAAAATTTCAGGACCTGTCTCTGCTTCAATTGCTACCTGAGCGTACTTGCTCATACTAGAGTTTTTGTTGCAGCTAATGGATACAGTGTTAGCCCCGAGTTCGGTTGCTTTTTTTAATAAACCGATTGCGTAGGGGGTCCGCCCACTTGCAGCAAGAGCTATGACGGTATCATTACTCGTAATTTGAAGGGATATAGCATCATCCATTCCTGAGCGTTCGTTATCCTCAGCTCCTTCAACGGCTTGAGTAAAAGCCTGTTCACCACCGGCAATGACTCCTTTTACCATTTCATCAGATACACCAAACGTCGGTTTACACTCTACTGCGTCCAATACACCTAGTCGTCCAGAGGTGCCAGCTCCGGCATAGATAAGTCTGCCGCCGCTTTGAAAGGATTGAATAACAAGCTTTACGGCTGATTCAATGTGTGGAATAACTTCGTGAATAATACCTGGAACACGTTGGTCCTCTTGATTCATTGTTAAGAGGATGTCTTTAACAGACATTTGATCAAGGTGTAAAGTGTCTTTGTTACGTTGTTCAGTTACCAACTTCTCTAACATTAAAATCATCCTTTGTAACATATTAATTGTCATTATTATCCGACTTGCGAAATTTAATGTCAACATATTTGTTAGATTATATGAAATATAATTTCAATAAGTCCATAAAAATACACCGTTTATAGGATTAATTTAACGGCGTAATCTATAAGCCTCATCCCTCGCTTTAAGAAAAGCAGTCAGTACTTGTTCATCTTTCTCGTGAAACACACTTAGGTAAAGAGTATCAATGATATTAAGCTGAGTCATTCGAGAAGAAATCGTACCAATTCGAAAATCCTCCTCCACACTTGGAGTACATAAAGTAATATCGGCTATTTTCATTAATGCAGAGCGATCAGATTTCGTTATCGCTAATACGGTTACACCTTGTTTTTTGGCAAAGGTAGCGAGCTCAACAACCTCCTGAGTGTCCCCAGATAAGCTAATGGCAATAAAGACATCGTGTTCTGTTAAATATGGAATCAAAGAGATGTTGTAATGAAAATCTTGAGAAAAGGAAGATTGATAGCCAATACGGGTAAATTTATAGCTCCCGTCAAATGCAGCAGCAGCAGAGCCGCCCACTCCAAAAAATACTAGTTTGTTTGCTTTGGAAACTGCACTCACAGCAGCTTCTAACTGTTTGCGGTCTACAGAGGAAAGCGTTAAATCGATCGCATGTTTATTTGACTGTGTTACTTTACGGAATAAATTAAATGGTACGTCTTTTTCCTGAAGGGAGGATAACGTAGTAAGACCTTCTTCTATGCTTGTTACATCCTTCATGAGTTCTACCTTAAATAACCGAAAGCTATGGAAGCCAATGGATTTACAGAAGCGAATAACGGTTGCATCGCTAACATTGGCATGGGTTGAAAGCTCCTTCGTTGTCATTCCGGGAATTAGACTAGGTATCTCAAGAACAACCCTACCTACTTTTGCTTCTGTCGTAGAGAGTTTGTGAAGTTCTCGTTTTATTTGTTTAAGTAAAGGACCCATCCTGCACACTCCTACGTTTTAGTGTTGTTATTATAACGTTAGACTTGATGACTGACAAATCAAATGTCATTAAATAATTTGAAAATTTTTCAAAAAGAAATTGTCAATATGAAATTTATACCGGTATAATAGAAGCAGGGAGGTGGTTGTATTGAGGACAGTGATTTCTGCTGCTGAAGTTGGGGCGAAATGTGCAGAGTGGTACAAGCTGATGATTGCAAGAGACATCCAAAAATCAATTGTAATAAAGGAAGAAATCGAATCGTTGCTTTCGATCATGGAGCAAAGTGATAAAGTTCTTGCTTACTATTCACTCCTTGAATTCAGGCACAGTATGCTTTTGGAAGAAGTCCAAAAAGGAAACAAGGACGCTTTTATGCAACTGATTAATCAACCCGATCCTTTCTTAGAGTTTCTTTGCCATTTTATGAATGGTCAAAATGAATTTTATAAAAATCGGTTTAAAGCAGCTATTCGACTATATGTGAAAGCTGAATCCCTTTTAGAATATGTAACGGATGATTATGAACGGGCCGAATTCTATCAAAGAATTGCCGAGGGATATTATCATATTAACCAATATACTTTTGCTGTGTCTTATTTGGAACTGGCATTGGAATTATTTAAAAAAGATGAGTCATATAAAGAAAAGGAGCTATATGCTGAATTGGTTCTAGCTGCAATTGATACGGAGATGAACCGATTTGCCGAGGCTGAAGTTCGTTATCAACGAATTAGTGAAAAATCTAAACAAATACCGTTTGCTCACTCTTTAATTATCAGAGGATTGGGATTAAATAGATTAAGACAAAATAAACAGGTAGAGGCAAAGCAATATATGGAGCAAGCATTGTCTATTCAGAGCCATGCTGCTTCAGCAGTCGGCATGAAAACAAGAGCGGATTTAGCGTTTATTAAGCTGAGGCTTGAAGAGCCTGATGGTATGACCCTGTTCCAAGAGGCTGAAGAGCAAGCGACCAAATTTAAAAATATCGAATATCAGGCACGTTGTTTAATCAACCGCCATCTTTATGTTAATCCTAATCAAGACAAAGTAAATGAAGGCGTTCAGATGCTACAGACTCATGAATTATTTTTTGACGCAGCAGAGGTTTGTGAAGAAATATCATTTTTTTACGAAAAAGGAGGAAATTACAAACTTGCGTTGAATTATATGAAAATAGCTCGTGATATGAATGTACTTCAATTTACTTTGGGGAGTGATTAGCCATGAAAAAATGGATTCTAGCACTTAGTGTGGCCATTGTGTTAATCAGTACATCATCAGGATTCTCTCAGCAGGCAGAAGGATCAGACACGGGAACAACCACTGAATCTTCACCAAGAGGTAAAGTGGATACAGGTAGTTAAAATCTAACCACAGAGAGAAACAACTCACGAGCAGTAAGCTGATGAAGCCGTCCGACTATGGACGCTTTTTTTATTTTTGTTTTTCCTTGTGCTCAAGCTCCATTTGAAATTTAGCAGCACGATAACTTAGTGTTAATCTCCAGAAAAAGATTATGACAATGAAGGAAGCCACCGCGATTTTTACAGGCAGATTCCAGTTGCCTCCAGGTACGATAAACAGTAAGCTGATAAAAACAAGGACAACTGGGGCTAAAAATACTAATCTAAAGAATCGTTCTTTTGGTTGAAGGCTTTTTAATGCGCGTGCGCGGTCTCGTAAGTCAATCATCTTCTCACTCCTCGCTCTTTACCTCTTTATACCCGAATTTGTGACAGTGACACGTGTTTTCAGTGTGACCGGGTATCTTTGATATGCTAAAATAGAAATAAACGTTCGTATGGAAGTGGGAATGAGTTTGATTGATTATGTTAAAGGAACATTAGAAGCCATTGATACACAATATGTCGTAGTTGATCATCATGGATTAGGCTATCAATTATTTTGCCCTAACCCGTATATCTATCAGCACGATTTACATAAAGACATTCAGATCTTTACACACCATTATGTGAGAGAGGATCAGATACGACTATTTGGTTTTCCTACACGAAAAGATCGAGCCTTGTTTGAAAAACTGTTAAATGTTTCTGGTATTGGACCAAAAGGAGCCCTTGCCATCTTGGCCTCCGGTCAGCCGGAGCATGTTGTGGCTGCTATTGAGCAAGAGGATGAAGCGTTATTAATTCGTTTTCCAGGTGTGGGGAAAAAGACAGCTCGTCAAATTATCTTAGATTTAAAAGGCAAACTGGTCGAGTTCTCAGCAGAAGGCACAAGCTCGCATGAGCCTAATTTACTTTCTCCATATGTAGAGGAGAAACCAGACGCATTAGAAGAAGCCTTCGAAGCCTTACGAGCTTTAGGTTATGTGGAGAAGGAGTTAAAGAAGGTAAGACCGAAATTAGAAGAGGAACAGCTTGAGATTGATGGTTACATTAAGAAGGCGCTGCAACTCTTGCTTAAGCGATAGAGAAAGGCAGGTTATGTTATGGAAGACCGCTTAGTTTCTGCTGAAAGCCAGCCACTGGAGGATGCGATTGAGAGTGGCATTCGGCCATTAAGCTTTAGCCAATATATTGGACAAGAGAAGGTAAAACGTAACCTAGAGGTCTACATCCAAGCAGCTAAGATGAGAGAGGAAAGCCTTGATCATGTTTTACTGCATGGGCCACCGGGTTTAGGAAAAACAACCCTTTCAGCCATTATTGCCTCGGAAATGGGGGTACAGATGCGTACAACCTCAGGGCCAGCCATTGAACGACCAGGCGATTTGGCAGCCATTTTAACAGCTCTTGAGCCAGGAGATGTGTTGTTCATTGATGAGATTCACCGTCTGAATCGCACAGTAGAGGAGGTCCTATATCCGGCAATGGAGGACTTTTGCCTGGACATTGTTATTGGCCAAGGACCAACAGCACGATCTGTCAGATTGGATCTACCGCCTTTTACACTGGTAGGCGCAACAACTCGGGCGGGCATGATGTCTGCGCCGCTAAGAGACCGATTTGGGGTAATGGAGCGTTTAGAGTATTATAATGAGCAGGAGCTTGCAGATATTATCCGCAGGACGGCAGACATCTTTGCAACGGATCTTGAGGATGGGGCTGCTGAGGAACTATCTAGACGTGCAAGGGGTACACCAAGGATTGCAAACAGACTGTTAAAAAGAGTACGAGATTTTGCCCAGGTTGAGGGTGAAGGGGTCATTACCTATGATTTAGCAGCTGCAGCTTTAGAAAGGCTTCAAGTAGATCGACTTGGTCTCGATCATATTGATGACAAGCTACTCCGTGGCATGATTGAAAAGTTTCGCGGGGGACCGGTTGGTTTAGACACAATAGCTGCCACAATTGGAGAAGAATCGGACACGATTGAAGATTTGTATGAACCGTATCTACTACAAATAGGCTTTCTTCAACGGACACCACGAGGAAGGGTTGTGACACATTTGTGTTATGAACATTTTCAATTAGAGGTGCCAGATAAATGAGTGAAATTCCAAAGCTCTTAATTATTGGCGGACTCGTGTTAATTGTGGTTGGGCTGCTATGGCACTTTGGCGGTAGATTTTTACCGATTGGTAGACTGCCGGGTGACATTCTAATAAAAAGAGAGAATATGACGTTCTACTTTCCATTAATGACTTCCATTATTCTAAGTATTGTTTTAAGCTTACTCTTCCTATTATTTCGCCGTTAACTGCTTGATTTGTAGGGAGAAGTCCGTTATCCTAAGTAAGGATTACGCATGACATGACTAAAAGGTGACGTATAGATATGAACGTAGAAGATTTTGATTTTGAACTTCCGGAAGAACTTATTGCGCAGACGCCGCTTCTTGATCGAACGGCGTCTCGTTTGCTTGTCTTAAATAAAGAAACCTCTAAAACAGAGGATAGAATGTTTTCTGATATTTATGATGAATTACAAGCTGCAGATTGCCTTGTTATAAATGATACCCGTGTGATGCCTGCACGTTTACATGGAACAAAGCAGGATACAGGTGGTGCGATCGAGCTTTTGCTTTTAAAGCAAATCGAAGGTGACCGCTGGGAGACATTAGCTAAACCAGCTAAGCGAGTAAAGGTTGGAACCGTAGTGGAATTTGGCGGTGGTTTGCTTAAAGCAACCTGTATAGCTGAAGGAAAACAAGGCGGGCGCGACTTTGAGATGAGCTACAGTGGTATATTTCATGAAGTGCTAGATCAGCTAGGTGAAATGCCTTTGCCTCCATATATAAAGGAAACACTTGATGATCGCGAACGGTATCAAACCGTTTATTCTAAGCATATTGGATCGGCTGCAGCACCAACTGCAGGACTGCATTTTACTGAAGAGTTACTCACTCGTTTGAAAGAAAAAGGAGTGACGATCGCACCGATTACTCTACATGTTGGATTAGGAACATTTAGACCGGTAAGTGTGGATACAATTGAAAAGCACCAAATGCACTCAGAGTTTTATCAGATGAGCGCTGATACAGCCTCCATCTTGCAAAAGGCACGCGAGAGAAATGGGCGAATTATCGCTGTAGGGACAACCTCTGCTCGTACATTAGAAACGATTGCGTCAGCTCATGACACGTTTGTTGAAGCATCAGGCTGGACCGATATTTTTATTTATCCAGGTTATACCTTTAAAGCAGTTGATGCCCTCATTACAAATTTTCATTTACCGAAATCAACGTTGGTTATGCTTGTTAGTGCACTTGGTGGCAGAGAAGCCATTCTATCAGCCTATGCGCATGCCGTGAAAGAGAATTATCGCTTCTTCAGCTTTGGCGATGCCATGCTGATTAAGTAACGAGAAAGGGATAAAAGAATGTCTGCAATTAGATATGAACACATTAAAACATGTAAGCAATCTGGAGCTAGACTTGGTCGTGTCCACACGCCACATGGGACGTTTGAGACGCCGATGTTTATGCCGGTTGGAACACTAGCAACAGTAAAAACGATGAGCCCTGAGGATTTACACCGGATGGACGCTCAGATTATTTTAAGTAATACGTATCATTTATGGCTTCGTCCCGGGCACGAGATAATTCGTGAGGCGGGTGGATTGCACAAGTTTATGAATTGGGATCGTCCGATTTTAACAGATTCTGGAGGGTTTCAGGTATTTAGTTTAAGTAATTTGCGTAAGATTACTGAAGAAGGCGTTGAATTCCGTAATCATTTAAACGGGGCAAAACTTTTCCTTCGTCCTGAAGGGGCGATGGAGATTCAAAATGCACTTGGCTCTGACATTATGATGGCATTTGACGAATGCCCACCGTTTCCAGCCGAGCATGATTACATGAAGAAGTCTGTTGAACGAACAAGCCGGTGGGCGGAGCGTTGCTTAGAAGCTCATGCGCGACCGCAGGATCAAGGGTTGTTCGGGATTGTACAAGGGGGAGAATATGAGGATCTTCGTAAACAAAGTGCTCGTGATTTAGTCTCTCTTGATTTTCCTGGCTATGCCATTGGTGGTTTATCCGTAGGGGAACCAAAGGATGTTATGAACCGGGCATTGGAGTTTACAACACCACTTCTTCCTTTTGATAAGCCGCGTTATTTAATGGGAGTAGGTTCTCCGGATTCATTAATTGATGGTGCAATACGAGGCATTGATATGTTTGACTGCGTGTTACCTACACGTATTGCTCGAAATGGTACATGTATGACAAGCAACGGACGACTTGTTGTAAGAAATGCAAAATATGCACGTGATTTTGGACCACTTGATGAGAATTGTGACTGTCATGTATGTCAAAATTATTCAAGAGCGTATATTCGTCACTTGATTAAATGTGAAGAAACGTTCGGATTTAGACTTACTACTTATCATAACCTGCATTTCCTGTTAAACTTAATGGTGGACGTTCGCCAGGCGATTATGGAGGACAGGTTGCTCGACTTTAAGGAAGAGTTTTTTGAGCAGTATGGTTTCAATAAGGCGGATGCAAAAAACTTCTAAAACCAACTAAGTGAAACAGATGATAGCCCTATCGACTTTCTATAAAAAAGCGATGCAAGCTGACATCATGATGCACCAGAAAGGGGGGATTTTAAATGGAACTAGCACCATTACTATCCATAGTGCTTATGATTGTGGTTTTCTATTTCTTCTTAATCAGACCACAACAGAAGCGTCAGAAGCAAGTACGTGAGATGCATAGCTCATTACAGCGCGGAGATAAGATTGTTACAATCGGAGGGCTTCACGGTACGATTGATGCAATTGATGAGGATACCATTATCCTACTAGTGAACGATAACCGTAAATTGACGTTTGATCGTTCATCCGTACGAGACGTAGTGAAAGCAGATTAATGACATGAAAGAAGCGCGAGCCAGCAGAATGGGCCCGTGCTTCTTTTTTTATGATCTCAAAAGGTTTACGCCAAGCATGCCTCCAATAGCACCGGTGATAAGATAGCCTCCATGTAATAAAATTTGTGAGGAAGTAAAAGGCTCATTGTAGCCTAACGTCGATACGCTGTAAGCAATAATGGTAAACAGAAGTGCTGTTAATCCACCAGCAATCCATCCCTTTGATTTAGCTTTAGCCCCTGAAACAAAACCTCCAATAAATAAGCACAAAAAAGATAAAAATAAGATGAGCCATTTAATGGAATGTTCTGTATAGCTTGTCAAACTCAAAAAGCTGGCAAGAATCAGGCTAGCAAGGATGGCCCCGGCCATCACCACAACTAAACCTGAGAATATAGCAGGAAGAAAAGGACGATTATTCATTTATTTTAACCTCTCCTTTTTGAAATAATGATTGTTTTATCTATATTCAGGCTTGGCTATTGTTAGAATTCTTTTATGGAAAAAGCTTCATCTCATGCTTCTATGTATTAGGGGCACAGTAGAATAAAAAGGAGGAGGAGCGTGATGTTAATAGACGCTACGAGAGTATTGGCTATACTTGGATTGTTAGTATGGTTTCAATATATAGTGCAAACCAAGAAAAGACCACTATTCATCGTTTTTCCATTTTCATTAGCTATTCTTCTCGTTAATGATTTAATTATTTTGTATTCTTTACCTGCAGTCGTTTTTTTTATGTGTATTCTATTATTTTTATTAGGTGCAATATGGAAAAATCTCCGCCGGGAAACGAGGTTATCCGAAAAGAAGCAAGAAGAGGAGCACTTACTGCCGTTTCCGGTCATTATGGACGGAGAAATACAATACTCTCAGCTAGAGCAGATGAACCAAAATGAATTCTGGCTACGAAGAAAAATTCGTGACCTAGGCTATAAAGATATTAAAGGCATCTCCTATTGCAGTATTAAAGGAGACCAGCTTTATTATATTGACTTCTCGGACAAGAAATAGGTATTTGGACGAGGGGAAACGTGGATACCATTCATCCAGAACTCCCATATGCTACTCATGAACGTAATTGTGAGGAGGGGAGCACTGTATGAGTTCATCTTTATACAATCAATGCTGCAGCTATAAAGGAAGATATGTAAATATTCAACATAAAAATGGAACTAGCTACTATGGAAGAGTCGTGGATGTAGATCAGCGCCACGTATATGTCGACATGGGACGTGGAGGTAGCCGTGGCTATGGATATGGCGGAGGCTATGGTTACTATGGAGGCTACGGCTCAAATGTCGTACCATTCGCCTTTGGAGCCATCGCTGGACTGGCTTTAGCAGGAGCCTTTTTCTTTTGGTAAGGAATTAATAGTTGAAATAAATTTGAGCTTGTCGACATATGTCGATGAGCTTTTTTTGTAGGGGGAGGTTTAGAGTTTGGTTAGTGTATTTGGTAGGTTCTATTTTTAAAGGAGCCATGATGATTTTTGCAAGCGAAGGTAAGAATAGAATGTGCTAGCTGCGGAGAGTGAATGTTTAAAAAAGTACGCAGGTCTCGATTGGAAAGGTACGAGCCCTTTAGCAAATGATAATCCTCGAGTTCTTTTAGGTGAGCAAGCTCACATCAGAAAGCGAGCCGGATATCGGGAAAGAGGAGCCGGTATCGGGAAAGAGAAGCCGATATCGGGAAAGGGGAGCGGATATCGGGAAAGAGAAGCCGATATCGGGAAAGAGGAGCCGGTATCGGGAAAGAGAGTTGGATATCGGGAAAGAGAAGCCGATATCGGGAAAGGGGAGCGGATATCGGGAAAGAGGAGCCGGATATCGGGAAAGAAGAGCCGATATCGGGAAAGAGAAGCCGATATCGGGAAAGAAGAGCGGATATCGGGAAAGAGAAGCCGATATCGGGAAAGAGGGTCGGATATCGGGAAAGAGAAGCCGATATCGGGAAAGAGTGTCGGATATTGGGAATAAGAGCCTATATTAGGAAAGGAGGCGCTTTTTTATAGATGAAGCGCCACAACTACCAACTACTGCTTACTCCATCGGCGAAAGAATGGAAAGTGTCTAATCTCACTTGGCTTCAACAATTGTAGGACAAACATGAGCATTACATAAAATGCGCTAGTGAGGGATAGTTCAGATAATAGTTGAATGAGGCTGTTACTTGATAGGTGAGTATAGGCTTCAAATAGCTGGCTTGCATAGATGGTTCCTCCGATTAGAACAACGAGTTTAGCGATCATCTTTAGCTCTATACTAAATCCTACATTTTTGGCGATGGTGGCGAGGTGGAGTAGTGTGACTAGAACAAAGCCAATCACAATCGCGAGTGCAGCTCCCATAATTCCGAATTCTGGCCGGGTTGCTAGTGCAAAGATGGCGGCTGTTTTAACAAGTGCTCCAGTTAAACTGTTATACATCGCGGGTTTAGCTAGGTCAAGTGCCTGTAGCGCAGCTTGGAGTGGTCCTTGAATATATAAAAATAAACAAAAGGGTGCCATCACTTTTAGGAAACCAGATGCTTCTGGTGCTTGATACATAAATGACATGATCTGTTCAGCATAGACTAGCAGAACAACCATTGCCAAGCCTCCTGCTATAAAGGAAAGACGCATGGCTTGTTCGAGGCGTGCATGAATAAGGTATTGTTGATTTTTTGCGGCGGCTTCACTAATGGATGGAAGCAGGGATGTTGATAATGAGAATGTAATAAAGGTAGGTAAGGTTAGCAAAGGAATGATATACCCTGCTAGTTCCCCGTATTGCTTGGTAGCCACCACTGTCGCGACTCCGGCGATGGCTAAACTTTGAGCGACGATAATCGGTTCGAAAAATAATGAGACGGTTCCAATTAGTCTACTTCCTGTAGTTGGTAAAGCAATTCGCAATAGTTGCTTAGAGGTTTCTTTTCCCTCGCCTAAATAGGAAAAAAACCGTTTACGTAGCTTGAAGCTTTTTCTTCGTTTAAATAAAAAGAGCATATAAAGAAGCGAAACAAATTCTCCAGCAATGACGGAGAGCATGGCTCCCGCTGCAGCGTATTCGATGCCAAGAGGTAGAAATGCAGTGGAGAGGACGGCTACTAATGTGATGCGGACGATTTGTTCTAGCATTTGTGAATACGCAGTTGGTTTCATATTCTGGCGACCCTGGAAATATCCACGTATTACTGCTGAAACAGCTACAATTGGTACAATAGGCGCAACAGCTATAAGTGAATAGTAGGCGCGTTCATCAGTTAAAAGAGTGGTAGCCACGAGTGGGGCTGTTAGAATCATAATGGTCGTAAAAACGGCACCTAAGCTAATGGTGATAGCTAAGGAGACGACTAATATCTGCTTAATCCTACTAGTTTGACCTTTGGCTTCTGCTTCCGCTACTAGCTTTGAAATAGCGACGGGAAGGCCCATTTGTGTAAGTGTTAAAATAAGAAGCATGGTTGGAACTGCCATCATATAAAGGCCAACACCCTCTGATCCCATAATTCGTGCCATGACCATACGGTTGATAAAGCCAAGGATTTTGGTGACAAACCCTGCCATAATTAAGATAAGTGTACCTTTTAAAAATGTTTGTTTTGACATATGCCACCCGACTCTCCTAAAAAAATGATGGAAATTTCTCTAGATTATTTATATGCTTAGGAAGTGGTCAAGCATGACAAGTCATTAGAGATCCTGAGGGAATTCTTATGAAAGAGAAAAAGAAGGGTGGTTTCATGGTGGCGGAGAAGCAACAATTTGATGTCTGGAAAGAGGATATGGAGCCTGTTTTGGATAGCAAGCTAGATGAATTTCATCTTCTTGGATATAATCGTGCGACAAAGGAAGACATTTGGCGCTGTGTCACAGAGCGATTAAATAAGAAAAAGCATTACGTTCCATTTTATGCATTTACAAATGAACTATTAAATTTAAAGGCATCCGTATATATGACCTGGCTTACTGTCAATTCATACAAAGAGCCAGAGGATTGGTTTGCAGAGTTTGAGGAAACTGAATCAAAAAAATAGACTTTTTTGATTCGCATCAGTTTGTGGTAGGATAGAAAGAACGTGTTTTATACATAAGGAGGCAAAGAAAGAAATGGTGAAAAAAGGCCGCATCTTTGCTTTTTTTCTGATTGTACTTTTATTCGCTGGCGTCATCGGCACTACAGCGATGAGTGTAACTAAGGAAACAAAGCTAGGGCTTGATCTTCAAGGGGGATTTGAGGTTTTATATGAGGTAACCCCAATTGAAGAAACAGAGGAAATAACGGAACAAACATTATCTGCAACGGTCACCGCATTGAATCAGCGTGTGAATGTTCTAGGTGTATCAGAGCCTGTTATCCAAATTGAAGGGGATAACAGAATTCGGGTACAATTGGCTGGTGTGGATGATCAGGAAACAGCAAGACAGCTTTTAGCTACAGAGGCAGAGCTTACTTTCCGTGATGTTGATGATAATGTATTGCTTGACGGAAGTGATCTCCAACAAAATGGAGCGGCTGGTGAATTTGATCAGACGAACCGCCCGATTGTTACTTTAACCATGCAGGATGCGGAGCGTTTTGCTGAGGTGACGAGGGACTTGTCACAACGTCCTATGGGTGAAAATATATTAGTCATTTGGTTGGACTTTGAAGAAGGGGACTCTTATGTGGAAGAAGCTACTAAAGAAGAACCTAAATTTTTATCAGCAGCCAATGTTAATCAAACCATTAATAGTCGTAATGTCATGATAGAGGGTAATTTCACCACTGAAGAGACCCGTCACATTTCAGAAATTCTGAATGCCGGTTCTTTACCTGTTCAATTAGATGAACTGTTTTCTAACTCTGTGGGTGCATCCTTGGGTGAACAGGCAATGGTCCAAACCGTATATGCGGGAATCATAGGGATTGCGTTAATCTTTGTATTTATGCTGGTCTACTATCGTTTTCCAGGTATCATTGCAGTGATTACATTAAGTGTGTACACGTATCTCGTTTTACTAATCTTTAATTTAATGAATGCTGTATTAACCTTACCGGGTATTGCTGCGCTTATTTTAGGGGTAGGGATGGCTGTTGATGCGAATATTATCACCTATGAGCGGATTAGAGAAGAATTACGAGCAGGAAAGTCTACGATGTCAGCATTTAAAGCGGGTACTAGAAGATCATTTACAACGATCTTAGATGCGAATCTAACAACCATTCTCGCAGCTTGCGTTATGTTCTACTTCGGAACAAGCTCTGTGCGAGGATTTGCAATTGTATTGATAATCAGTATCCTGACGAGCTTCCTGACGGCTGTACTTGGTTCTCGCTTATTGCTAGGTATGTGGGTCTCAAGTAAATTTTTAAATAAACGTCCAGGCTGGTTCGGTGTAAAGGAGCGTGATATTAATGAGCTTCAATGATAAGAAATGGAAGCTGGATTTTATCACCCATCGGAATAAGTTTTTTGCTGTATCCATTATCATTGTGCTGGCTGGTATCCTTTCTCTATTTACATTAGGATTAAATCTGGGTGTCGATTTTGAAAGTGGATCTAACATCACAATTGAAACAAATGAATCATTAACAAATGAACAAATACACGAAGACTTCGAGGCCATTAATAGTCAATTCAATCCAACCATTACGCTGGCTGGAGAAAATAACGAAATTGCCACAGCTCGTTTTATTGATGTTCTTTCGAATGATGAAGTAGCAGATGTGAGGCTGTATTTCCAAGAGCATTATGATGCAGAACCAACAGTAAGCACGGTTTCTCCCCAAGTTGGACAGGAACTTGCACAAAATGCAATCTATGCCGTTCTTATCGCATCCTTTGGAATTGTGCTTTATCTTGCGATTCGGTATGAGTTTCTATATGGTGCTGCGGCTATCGTTGCTTTACTATACGATGCATTCTTTATCATAGCCGTATTTAGCTTCCTGCAAGTGGAGGTAAATGTTCCGTTTATCGCGGCCGTATTAACGATTGTCGGGTACTCCATTAACGATACCATTGTTACATTTGATCGGATTCGAGAAAATGTGAAAAAGGCTGAGGTCATTAACGGATTTGATGATCTTGCTGAAATTGTTAACCGGAGTCTGATTCAAACGTTGTCGAGGTCAATTAATACTGTATTAACGGTTGTATTTGCTGCTCTTGCGCTACTTATCTTTGGTGGGGATGCAATCTTCTCCTTCTCGTTAGCTCTTGTCATTGGGCTAGTGGCTGGAACATATTCATCCATGTTTATAGCTGCTCAGCTATGGCTTGTGTGGAAAGCTAGATATATCCAGAAGCAGAAGCTAAAGCCTTCAGATCCGACTGAAGACGAACCAACAATTTAGTTCATAAGTTGGCGCTTAGACAGTAGTACTCCTGTCGAACAATTATGTTAGTCTCACCACATAATTGTTCGACTCTTTTTTTAGCTAGTTCCATTTTGTGTCTATCACTTTCTTTCATTGCACCAGTTTTAAAGATGATCGTTTTGGGGTATTAACTAAAAGATATACATCAAAGGGAGTGAACAAGATGAAAGGACAAACTGCATTTATTATAGGAATTATTGCTGCTATTATCATTGCTGTTTTTGCTGTTATAAACGTTGAGGCTGTACCTGTGAATTATTTATTTGGCACGACCAACTGGCCATTAATCTTAGTGATATTAGGGTCAGTGTTTTTAGGAGCTGCGGTTGCTGGGGCTTTAGGCATGATGAGAGTAGTGAAGCTTCAATCAGAAGTGAAGAGGCTACGAGCTAGTCACCGTCTTGATAAAACAGATACGCCGGCGTCAACCAATCGTTCGGAAACAAATCCTTCTGTATCAGACACTACAAAACAGTCATAAATGTAGAGATTGTCACCCCTTGCTCCCTCTTGTATAATAGGAGGGTCAAGGGGTGTTGTCATGTTAAAGCCACGAGCAAGATGGCAGGTTCAAACTCAGGACCAAGCTACGATAGACGCTCTTGCGGAGAGTTGTCAGCTTCCACCGTTAGTAGCGAAATTGTTACTGAATCGTGGATTGCGCGAGAAAAAGGATGTTCACCAATTCCTCGATTCAGACGGACTGAACTTTCATGATCCATATTTAATGGATGGGATGAAAGAGACGGTTGAGCGTATATACAATGCGATTGAACAAGAAGAGCATATTATGGTATTTGGAGATTATGACGCAGACGGGGTAAGTAGTACGGCTGTGTTAATGCATGCACTAAATGAGCTAGGTGCTCTGGCTACATATTACATTCCTAACCGTTTTACGGAAGGGTATGGTCCAAATGAACCAGCATTAAGACGTGCTAAGGATGATGGGATTCAGCTAGTTATTACAGTTGATACGGGCATTTCGGCCGTTCATGAGGCAGCTGTGGCAAAGGAGATAGGTCTTGATTTTATTATTACAGATCATCACGAGCCGCCGCCGAATTTGCCTGATGCCTTATTTATTTTGAACCCGAAAAAACCGGGTTGTTCTTATCCCTTTAAGTCGCTGGCAGGTGTCGGGGTTGCCTTTAAGCTTGCTCACGCCCTACTGAAACGCATACCTGAGCATTTATTAGATATAGCTGTGATAGGTACGATCGCAGATCTTGTGCCGCTAGTGGATGAGAACCGATTGATTGCTCGCTCTGGACTCATTGCTTTACAAGAAACGGAGAAACCGGGTCTTCGGGCAATGAAAAAGGTATGTGGCTTCGGTGCAGATGTGATGGAGGCAGATCATGTTGGTTTTGGTATTGGACCAAGGATGAATGCGGCGGGTCGACTTGACTCGGCTGATCCGGCCGTTGATCTGCTTATGTCGGATGATTTAGCCACAGCGACGATGCTTGCCGAGGAAATAGATGGGCTAAATAAAGAACGGCAGGCTATTGTTAACGAGATGACTGAAGAAGCAATTAAAATGGTTGATGATCACTACCCTATTTCTGATAACCATGTGCTCATCATAGGTAAAGAAGGCTGGAATGCTGGGGTCATTGGTATTGTTGCATCAAGACTGGTTGAGCGTTACTATAGACCGGTTATCGTCATGAGCTTTGATAGTGAAAAGGGAACGGCGAAGGGCTCTGCCAGAAGTATTGAAGGGTTTAATATGTTTTTGGAGCTCTCAAAAAATCGAGATATCCTGCCACATTTTGGCGGGCATCCGATGGCGGCAGGCTTAACAATGCAGCTTGATTTAGTAGACGAGCTTCGTGCAAAGCTTCATCAACAGGCTGATGAGGTTCTCACAGAAGAAGATTTCAGTCCCATTGCTCGTGTTGACGTAGTGGCAAAGGTCGGAGAAGTGAGTTTATCTGTGGTGAAGCAATTAGATAAGCTTGCTCCTTTTGGAGTGGGAAACCCCAAACCAAAGATTATGTTTGAAGGTGTGCAGTTAGGGCAAATTAGGCGCATAGGCAGTGATTCCTCTCATTTGAAAATCAGTTTAACTGAGCAAGGTGCCGCACTGGATGGCATTGCTTTTCGTATGGGACATCTTCATGATGAAATAACCCGTTCCGCTGCTGTTCATGCTTTGGGCACATTATCCGTGAACGAATGGAATGGTCATATTAAACCTCAATTAATGGTTGAGGATTTAGCTGTGTCTGAGTGGCAATTATTTGATTGGAGAAGCCTGAAACCGCCACGTATCTTAGAGAAGGTTCAAGAACTACCTGAAGATCAACGAGTGTGTCTTGCATTTAGAGGCAGTCCTTCTGAGAGTCTAGTTCCAGGTATGAATGTTCATCATATAGGTGCGGAACCATTCCCCATCGAGTCATTTGAAGACAAGTATCTAGTGCTATTAGATGTACCGAGAGACAAGGATCAACTGGAACTTCTTTTTCAAAAGACGATGAGTAAGCCAAGCCGTATTTATGCCATTTTTTATCAAGAATCGGATTCCTTTTTTTCGTCAAACCCGACGAGGGACGATTTTAAATGGTTTTACGCATTAATTAAACAACGACAAACATTAGCTTACCATCAACAGCAGAAGAAGATTGAAGCATATAAGGGTTGGTCAAGTGGTACCGTAAAGTTTATGGCGGACGTTTTTGAGGAGTTAGGATTTATTCAGACCAAAAATGGTGTAGCAGCTGTATCTGAAAAACCCTCAAAAAAAGATTTAAATGAATCACTGATTTATCGAAGCAAGATTCAACAGGGAGAGTTGGAAAATGAGTATGTATACTCATCTTTTGACCAATTAAGAGAATGGTTTGATTCCGTTTTTTCTAAAGTGGAAGCGACTAACCAAAACGTGAAGGAGCAGGTATAGTGGACTTTAAACAATATATTACAATCGTAGAGGATTACCCTAAGGAAGGTATTCGTTTCAAAGATATTACAACGTTAATGCAGAATGGCCAAGTATATAAAGCGGCTATTCAGGAATTAGGGAAGTACGCCTCTGAGCTTGATGTAGACGTGATTGTGGGACCAGAAGCAAGAGGATTTGTTGTTGGCTGTCCATTGGCTGTTGAAATGGAAAAGGGCTTTGTTCCTGTTCGTAAAGCAGGGAAATTACCTCGAGAAGTTTTATCAGTAGATTATGGTTTGGAATATGGGAAGGATAGCCTAACAATTCACAAGGATTCCATCACAAAAGGGCAGAAGGTTTTAATTACAGATGATTTGCTAGCTACTGGTGGAACGATTGAAGCTACTATCAAAATGGTAGAAGAGCTTGGTGGCGTAGTGGTTGGAATTGCATTCCTTATTGAGCTATCTTATCTTAACGGTCGCGATCGACTTTCCCAATATAATACATTTAGTTTAGTTACATACTAAATAGCATCAAAAGAATGGCTTGGTTATCTGATACCTCGTCATTCTTTTTTTCCCTTATTTTCCTTTGGATACAGAATGCAGGGTGAATTCCAGTCTTAATGGATGAATTCGTCAAAATTCTTCGGTTTATGACTTTACAGGAATGGTGACAATCAAGGATAATAGTAGGAAATATTGTTTCGTGAATAAGGTGATGGAATGACCATAGAACAGGTGATTGAAAAGGCGAGTGAATATTTGGGAGAGGAAGACATAGCCTTTCTCCGGAGGGCCTATGAATACGCTGAAAAGCATCATAGTGGCCAGTACAGAAAATCCGGAGAGCCTTACATTCTTCATCCCATACAAGTAGCTGGAATTATTGTGGGTCTGCAGTTGGATCCAAATACAGTTGCAGCTGCTTTTTTGCATGATGTCGTTGAAGATACAGAGGTTACGGTTGAAGATATTGAATTAACATTTAATGCTGAAGTGGCCATGCTTGTTGATGGAGTCACTAAGCTTAAAAAGTTTAAATATAAATCTAAGGAAGAGCAGCAAGCGGAGAATCATCGTAAAATGCTTGTTGCCATGGCTAAGGATATCCGCGTCATTTTAATAAAGCTTGCGGATCGTTTGCACAATATGCGAACTTTAAAATTTATGCCTCCAGCTAAGCAGAGGGTAACCTCTAATGAAACGCTGGAGATTTTTGCGCCCTTAGCACATAGACTAGGGATTT
This sequence comes from Alkalicoccobacillus porphyridii, assembly GCF_007293315.1. Classification (GTDB taxonomy): domain Bacteria; phylum Bacillota; class Bacilli; order Bacillales; family Bacillaceae_D; genus Alkalicoccobacillus; species Alkalicoccobacillus porphyridii. The sequence continues at coordinate 43,346 of NZ_VLXZ01000009.1, read as the reverse complement.
CAGCTATAAAGTGGGAATTAGAGGACATCGCGTTACGTTATCTTGATCCTCAGCAATATTATCGCATTGTTAATCTCATGAAGAAAAAACGCGCAGAGCGTGAGAGCTATTTAGAAGAAGTGATAGAAAAGATTCAGGATCAGCTTGAGGATATGGACGTAACATGTGAGCTTTCCGGCCGTCCTAAACACATCTATAGTATCTATCGAAAAATGGTTCTTCAAAATAAGCAATTTAATGAAATCTATGATCTTTTAGCCGTGCGAATTATTGTAAAGAATATTAAAGATTGTTATGCCGTCTTAGGTGTAATTCATACCTGTTGGAGGCCCATGCCTGGGCGTTTTAAAGACTACATTGCGATGCCAAAAGCCAATATGTATCAATCATTACACACAACGGTTGTCGGACCTTATGGAGACCCGCTTGAAGTACAGATCCGTACCGATGAGATGCACCGGGTCGCTGAATTTGGGGTGGCAGCACATTGGGCTTATAAAGAAGGTAAAGTCCTTTCCAACCAATCAAATTCATTTGAGGATAAACTGACGTGGTTTAGGGATATTATAGAATCTCAAAATGATACAAATGATGCTCAAGAATTTATGGAATCCATGAAGATGGATTTGTTTTCAGATATGGTGTTTGTATTTACACCTAAAGGCGATGTTGTTGAGCTTCCGCGTGGATCCGTACCATTGGATTTTGCTTATCGCATACACAGTGAGATTGGTAACCGATGTATTGGCGCTAAAGTAAACAGTAAGATGGTGCCGCTGGACCACGAGCTGCGAACGGGCGATATAGTGGAAGTTATGACATCCAAGCACTCTTATGGTCCAAGTCAAGACTGGCTTAAGATCACGCAATCCTCACATGCTAAAAATAAGATCAAGCAGTGGTTTAAAAAGGAAAAACGTGAAGAGAATGTTCAAAAGGGACGGGAGATGCTAGAAAAGGAAGTCAGACTGCTGGAGTTTGACCCTAAAGAGGTGCTCACACCTGAAAACATTGCTGAAGCCACGAATAAATTTAGCTTTGCAGGTGAAGAAGATATGCTTGCAGCTACTGGATACGGTGGAATTAGCGCGAAACAAATTGTAAATAAATTGACGGAAAAAATCCGCAAGAAAAAGGATCAGGAGCAAGAGGAGCAAACACTCGATAACGCTTTGTCGGATATAAAGTCATTTACACCCAAGAAAAAAACCAACTCAGGTGTTCGTGTAAAAGGTGTAGACAACCTATTAATCCGGATTTCGCGTTGCTGTACACCTGTTCCAGGTGATGAAATTGTAGGATTTATTACAAAAGGACGCGGTGTATCTATTCACCGAGCGGACTGTCCAAACATTCAATCGGAAGAGGAGAGCCGTTTCCTTGACGTCGAGTGGGAGGGGGCCCAGCAAGAGAATAAAGCGTATCCTGTGGATATTGAGATTACAGGTTTTGATCGTAACGGTCTATTAAACGAAATTCTTCATACGATGACGGAATCGCGAACATCCATTAATGCAGTAACTGGACGGTCTGACCAAAAAAACAAGATGGCTACAATTCATATGAGTATTTCCATCCAAAATCTCGGTCATTTACAACGGGTAGTAGAAAAGATAAAACAACTGAAGGATATTTATTCAGTAAGAAGAATGATGCATTAAGAGGTGGAATAGGTGAGAGTTGTACTACAACGATCGAAGGAAGCGAGTGTAACGATTGAGGGGGAGCGGGTAGGAGCGATTACCCATGGTCTAGTCCTTTTGGTCGGTATTACTCACGAGGATTCGGAAGTAGAGGTAAATGAAATTGTTGAGAAAGTCATTAACCTTCGCATATTTGATGATGAACAAGGCAAAATGAATCTTTCTCTTTTAGATACAAAGGGTTCAATTCTTTCGATTTCGCAATTTACTTTGTACGGAGATACAAAAAAAGGTCGGCGTCCAAGCTTTACAGAGGCAGCAAAGCCAGAAGCTGCCGCTCAATTATATGATTTGTTTAATGAGAGACTTGTTGCAAAGGGAGTACATGTGGAGACGGGTCAATTTGGTGCAGATATGAAGGTTCAGCTTGTAAACGATGGTCCTGTCACTCTCTTGGTAGAGAGATAATCTCTCACTAAAACATTACAAGCTATAAAATTCGAACGGCAACGTTACTGTTAAAACGATAAACGCCCGTTCGAATTTTATTTCATCACTGAAATATTAAAAGATTACAGCATAATCAAAAAATTCATTGATTTTTAATTTAGAGCATACTACACTATATCTGATAGCGCTTTCATGAGTAGGAAGGGGGACCTGCTATTTGGCGACAATAAAAGATGTGGCAAAACTATCAGGTATATCTAGATCAACAGTTTCTCGAGTGATCAATAACCATCCATATGTTAATGATGAAAAACGTTCACGGGTAAAACAGGCTATGAAGGAACTAGGTTATTTTCCTAACTCTTCGGCACAACGTCTTCGCGGAAGTAAAACAAGAACGATTGCTGTTCTTATTTCACGCATCGTTAATCCTTTCTTTAGTGGATTGGTTGATGCGATGGATGAGGTGGCCACGGAGTCTGGGTATCAACTCATTTTATGTAATACAAGAGGATCCAGAGAACGTGAATTGAAGTATCTAGACTTATTGAAAACAAAGCAGGTAGATGGTGTGATTTTAGCATCTGTTGAAAACAATTGGGAGGACATTAAACCCTATTTAGGCTATGGCCCCATTGTATCTTGTAATGAATATACCGCACAAACAGATATTCCATCTTTTAAAATTAACCATTACGAAGCGACGTTTCAAGCCATCATACATTTTATAAAAAATGGTAGAAAGAAAATTGCTTTTTGCTGCGGGGACGAACCAATTGGATCAGATTTGGGGGTTGATAGAGAGAAGGGTTTCTTTCAAGCGTTAAGCGAGCATGATTTATTATTTCAAGATGAATGGTATTTTAAAAATGTTAGCAGTGTTGAGGATGGAAGAGGTGTTCTAAAGCGTATCGAGAAAATGGACGATCGTCCTGATGCAATTTTTACAGGTAGCGATGAAGTGGCAATGGGTATTATTGCACAATCACAGCTGTCTTCCATCATCGTTCCACAGGATTTATCCGTGATTGGCTTTGATGATCAGCAGATGTCAGGAGTATTAAAGCCTGGATTAACAACGATTAAACAACCAATTAAGCAAATGGGGCGCGAAACAATGACATATATGCTACAAATACTTAACAAGCAAAAAGAGCTAGCTGGAACAGAGAAAGTCCTTCAATATAAATTCATTAAGCGTGACACGTAAGTCATTATTTATACATTAAATATGAGAACGATACCACATTCTAAATATCATCTTTAAAGGAGTCGTAAAAATGAATATAACGATATGGAACGAACATCGACATGAACAAACAAACCAAAAGGTAAAAGAAATTTATCCGGATGGAATCCATGGAACTATTTCTGCTTTCCTTGCGAAGGCGGGTTATGAAAGTAAAACAGCTACACTGGATGAACCAGAGCATGGACTAACAGAAGAAGTGTTAAATCAAACGGATGTATTGATCTGGTGGGGGCACGTGGCTCATCATGAAGTGGCAGATGACATTGTTCAACGTGTGCATCAAAGAGTCTTAGATGGGATGGGGCTTATTGTCTTGCATTCGGGACACTTTTCAAAAATCTTTAAGTCATTGATGGGAACAACATGTGACTTAAAGTGGAGAGAGGCTAATGAGAAGGAGAGACTTTGGGTTACTGCGCCTGGTCATCCGATAACAGAAGGTATTGGAGAATATATTGAGCTTGAACAAGAAGAGATGTATGGAGAGCATTTCGATATTCCAGCTCCAGACGAACTAATCTTTGTCAGCTGGTTTCAGGGTGGGGAGGTCTTTAGAAGTGGATGTACGTTTAATCGTGGAAAAGGTAAGATTTTTTATTTCAGACCTGGTCATGAGACACACCCAACCTATTACAATGAACAAGTACAGCGTGTCATTGTAAATGGAGTCAAATGGGCAGCTCCAGTTGATCGAGAAAAACCAGTTTACGGAAATGCAAAACCTTTAGAAGAAGTACCAGGTGAGTAAGTAAAAAGGGAGTTGTTATTGTCATGTCAGCTTTAAAGATGGGGATCGTTGGTACGGGCGGCATCGCTCGTGGCCGTCATATACCAGCATATGTACAGCAAAAAGATCAGGTAGAGCTAACAAGCGTGTTTGATCAGAATCAGGAAGCTGCTAAGGCAGCTGCGGATGAATTCAACATTGCACATGTTGCGAAATCATATGAAGAACTATTAAAAAAAGTGGATGCTGTCACGATTTGTACCCCTAATATTTTTCATGCGGAATTAGCGAAGCAAGCACTTGAAGCTGGGGTACATGTCTTATGTGAAAAGCCAATGGCTACAAGTGTAGAAGACTGTGAGACGATGGTTAACGCGGCAAGGGAATCGGGTAAGATTCTAATGATAGGATATCATTACCGCTTTTACCGGGAATCCCAAGCAGCGAAGAAGCTGCTTTCAAGCGGTGAAATCGGGGATCCATTGGTGATACGCGTACAAGCCCTACGCAGACGAAAAGTACCAGGTTGGGGTGTGTTTACAAACCGTTCTCTTCAAGGTGGAGGCTGTTTGATGGACTATGGCTGCCATCTTCTTGATCTGGCACTCTGGTTAACAGACTTTGAAGATGTGGACCAAGTACTCGGCCAAACCTATGAGCGAATTAGCCGTGACCCAGAGCAGGTGAATGAATGGGGAGTGTTTGATCCAGATAAGATTGACGTGGAGGATCATGCTACGGCGTATATTAAATTTAAATCGGGAGCAACACTTCTATTTGAAACCTCTTGGGCAGCGAACATTCTTGAGGATAAGGAAGTTCTAAGTATTTCAGGTACTCAGGGTGGAATTGAAGTCTTCCCATTTTCAGTGAACACAAGTAAACACGGGATGCTTACTACCTCTCAAGCACAATGGCTTCCTGGAGAGAAGGATGCGGGACTTGCTCAGGCTCAGAACTTTGTGAGAAGCTGTTTGGGACTTGAACAACCACGTACAACCGCAGAGCAAGCAATGAAAACATCGGAAATTATTTCAGCGATCTATGATAGCAGCTCTCCAAACTAAATTCACTGTTTAAAAGCATATTTTGTTGGTCATCCTAATAAAACGATCAATTTATTAGGAGATGCCTACATGCGGATGAATAGTAAAATGGCCCAACACCTTAGTCAATTATACCTAAACAATATAGATCAGCTACATAAGGAAGAGAATGTACAACCTTTAGGTGTAAGCTTGGGAATGTTGGAACATGGCTATGCTCAAAACGAAAAAAATATAATAAAGAAAAAGGCAGAACGAAATTAGGTAGTTGACAGCCCGACTATTCATTCGTATGATAGATAGCATTAGCAATTATATATGAGTCCGATGAAAAGGCAGAGTAATTAAGAGAAGCAGATATTCAGAGAAGAGTGGCCTTGGCTGTAAGCCCTCCTGTCTGTCTTAATGAAAGAACACCTTAGAGGAGCTTTCTGAACGGTACGATGTACTGAGTAGGAAAAGCCGTTTGCAGACGATACCTGCGTTTAAAGCGGAGACTAGTATGTAGTCTCAACTAGGGTGGCACCACGGGAATTTAACTCTCGTCCCTGATGATTCATTTCATCAGAGACGGGAGTTTTTTATTTGAGCAGAACCAGGAGGAGAAGAGCATGAACATTCAAATTCCACGCGGCACTCAGGATATTTTGCCTGGGGAGAGCGAAATTTGGCAATTTATTGAGACGAAGGCGCAGGAGGTTTGCCGCCGCTACAACTTTAGAGAAATTCGTACTCCGATTTTTGAGCACACTGAATTATTTACTCGCACGGTTGGAGATACAACAGATATTGTGCAAAAAGAAATGTACACCTTTAAGGACCGCGGTGATCGGAATTTAACGCTTCGACCTGAGGGTACAGCTTCCGTTGCTCGTGCATATGTTCAGCATAAAATACATGGTTGGGCAACTCAGCCAAACAAGCTTTATTATTACGGACCCATGTTCCGTTACGAGCGTCCTCAATCTGGTCGGATGCGTCAGTTTGTTCAGTTTGGTGTAGAGGCTATGGGTAGTGCCGATCCAGCTATTGATGCAGAGGTATTAGCACTTGTGATGGATATCTACAAGGAAGTAGGCATCACAAATACAAAGCTTGTTCTAAATAGCTTAGGGGACAAAGAAAGTCGAGAAGCTCACCGTCAAGCACTTATTGACCACTTTAAGCCAAGCATTCATGAGTTTTGCTCAGACTGTCAGATGCGATTAGAGAAGAACCCTCTCCGGATTCTTGATTGTAAAAAAGATCGTGATAATCCGTTAATGAAAACAGCTCCATCTATCTTGGATTATCTAAATGAAGAGTCACGCCAATACTTTGAACAGGTAAAGGCACACCTTGATCAAATCGGACTTCCTTATGTAATTGATCCAACGCTTGTTCGTGGACTGGATTATTACTATCACACAGCTTTTGAGGTGATGGCCGAGGGAGAAGGTTTTGGTGCCATTACCACTTTATGTGGTGGGGGTCGTTACGACGGTTTAGTAGAAGAGGTAGGCGGTCCAAGCACACCTGGAATCGGTTTTGCTTTTAGTATCGAAAGACTTATTATGGCTCTTAAAGCAGAGAACCTGGTGAAAGAGGCGGAGCCATCCATTGATTGTTATCTTGTGGCATTAGGTGATGAAGCCAAAAATAAATCCGTGGAACTTTTATATCAGTTAAGACAGGCGGGAATTAGTGCGGATAAGGATTATCTTGATAAAAAGATGAAGGGCCAGTTTAAAACAGCAGATCGCTTGAATGCTCGTTTTACAGCAGTGTTAGGTGAAAATGAATTGGCTGATAACAGTATTGTCATAAAAAATATGCAAACAGGCGAACAGGTTTCACAGCCGCTGACTGATTTTATTCAATACATTAAAAAAGAGATTGAAGGAGGGCAAGTAAGATGAGTGGGAGAACACATCAATGTGGAGAATTACATGCACAGCTTGAAGGACAACAGGTAGAGTTAAAAGGATGGGTGCAACGACGTCGGGATTTAGGTCAGGTTATCTTCCTGGATGTGCGGGACCGTTCTGGCCTGGTACAGGTAGTATTTAGTCCAGACAATCAAGAAGCACTGGCTATCGCTGAAAAGGTACGAAATGAATATGTTGTCGCTGTAACAGGTACAGTAGTGAAACGTAACGAAAAAACAATTAATGAAAAATTAGCGACAGGTGAAATAGAGATTCATGTTTCAGACATTGAAATATTAAATGCGTCTAAATCATTACCTTTCCAAATTGAAGCAGATACGGACGCTTCAGAAGACGTTCGTTTGAAATATCGTTATCTAGATCTTCGCCGTCCGGACATGCAAGAGGTTTTCAAGTTGCGTCATCAAACCACTAAATTCATCCGTGATTTCCTTGATGAGCAAACCTTTTACGAAATTGAAACACCAATGCTGACTAAGAGCACACCAGAAGGAGCTCGTGATTATCTAGTACCAAGTCGTGTTCATCACGGTAGCTTTTATGCTTTGCCACAGTCACCGCAAATTTTCAAACAGCTATTAATGGTGTCCGGCTTTGAGCGTTATTATCAGATCGTTCGTTGCTTCCGTGATGAAGACTTACGTGCAGACCGTCAGCCTGAATTCACTCAAGTGGATATTGAAACATCGTTTATGGGAACAGAAGAGCTAATCCTTATGATGGAGCAGATGATGTCTGGACTCTTAAAGAAAATTCATGGCATCGATATTCCGACTCCATTTAAGCGGATTTCATATGATGAAGCGATGAATCGTTTTGGTTCTGATAAGCCAGATACACGCTTTGGTATGGAATTAATTGATTTAAATGAGGTAGCTAAAAGTACTGAATTTAAAGTGTTCCAAAACGCCTTAAACTCAGGTGGAATGGTTAAAGGGCTAAATCTTAAAGGTGGAGCTTCAAAGCTGTCTCGTAAAGAAATTGACGCTTTAAGCGAATTTGTAAAGCCATACGGAGCAAAAGGCCTTGCTTGGTTAAAGGTTGAAGAAGAAGGCCTTAAAGGTCCAATCGCGAAGTTCTTTGATGAATCAGCAGCAGCTTCTTTGCAGACTGCGCTTGATGCTGAAGCAGGTGACTTGTTATTCTTTGGAGCCGACAAAGCAAGTGTTGTTCAGAACAGCCTAGGCGCCCTGCGAATGAAATTTGGCAAAGAGTTTGATTTAATCAATAAAGAGGCGTTTAATTTCCTATGGGTTATGAATTTCCCACTACTTGAATACGATGAAGATGCACACCGTTTTGTCGCAGCTCATCATCCATTTACGAGCCCATTAAAAGAAGATATGCATCTATTAGGAAGTGAGCCTGAAAAGGTTCGTGCAGAAGCCTATGACCTTGTTCTTAATGGTTATGAGCTTGGTGGAGGTTCACAGCGTATTTACAAACGAGACGTGCAAGAGAAAATGTTTAAAGCTTTAGGTTTTACCGAAGAGGCAGCTCGTGAGGAGTTCGGATTCTTGATGGAAGCCTTTGAATACGGCACGCCACCACACGGCGGGATTGCATTAGGATTGGATCGTATGGTCATGTTGCTTGCAGGCAAAAACAACCTACGCGACACAATTGCCTTCCCAAAAACAGCAAGCGCCAGCGACTTGTTAACCAACGCACCAGCAGAAGTAAGTGTAGAACAGCTTATCGACTTAAACCTTTCTGTGATTGGAAAGAAACGGTCTGAAGAAGTAAAGCTATAAGTAAAAAAAGACGCAGAGAGCTGCGTCTTTTTTTACGCTCAAAATAGTGACTAGTGTACGAAAAAAATGGATAACACCCGAAGAAGAACCACCGATGCGCGTAATGTAGATAACTATGTATATACTCTATAAAGCTTTTTTCAGTAGCCTCTATTTTGTCCGCTTATTAGTAGGCACCAGGTATGAATAGTTTTAGGAAAAGTCATCTAGTATTAAGCTTACGTGCCCGCTACAGGAGAAACCTACGATTTCCACGGGAACGGCCTCAGCCCTTGAAGGAGAAGAACACTCCTTCAATGTCGGTCGGCCTCGCTCTGTTCCGTAGGGAGTCTACGGTTTCTCCTTCCGCTCATTTTGATTAGACAAAATGAGCAGTTTGCCAAGAATTAAAGGAAGTTACCCAGAGAGTTGTTGCCTTATGAAAAAGCATGTATAAATCCTAATTCCAATACCTCTCTAAACAAGCGGACGAAAATGGAGGGCCGACACCTGCGGGATGAAAAGGTTCAATGAGATAAATCGACGAAGTCGAGTTAGCTCATTACCTTCCCGCGGGAAGCGTGCCCCCATTTTCGGTAGCGGCAGCCGGAGCAACAACACATTAGCCTTGCTCCTTCTCTTCACATCGATACATCGATGTTATTTATTCAAAAGAATGGCTGATACCATGGTCTTTAGACTACATCCGATGTTTAGTTGAAGGCATTAGTACCTTAAATTCCTCTATCAATTTAGAAGGATCCTGCTTAATAAAGTAAGTTCTAATTCCTCCAGTTGTATGCAAATACAAAAAGCCGATTTTATCCTTCTCTAATCGGTAGGATATATCGAGTACGGTTTTAATTGGATAATGGGTGTCTTTCACTTCAATTCGATCTTCAAATAGATGAAGATCAAAGGACGTTTCAACCGTTCGTTTCTCAATCCAGCCAATCTCTTGTTTTACTTCAATGCACCGATGTGTAGCAAGTGGTTCCATAGGTAGAATCCTCCTGTCTTTAAACTCCTTATGCACTATCATACCCTAACTAACAAATGTTCTAAACTGTAGATTATTCATGCTTTTTTAAGCGTATTTATTGCACAGTGAAAGCTCTCGTGGTACAATTGAATCAATAAAATAAATCCTGAGATGCTCGTATTCTCTTGTTCTTTTTTGAGCCAACACCTTTTGATAGGGAGCCTGATCGTTATTTATAGGATTACAAGCCTCGTACGATTTGAGGACGTAAAAGCATAAATACATGGCACCCACCTGCTTCGCAGGTTCAAAAACCATAGATCTACGGCATATTCGGGATTTATATTTAATTAGACGACCGTAATGTCTCCTTTAGGAGGCGTTTTTTATTTGTCAATTTATAGGCGTTTCTTTATTTTGCGCCTCATGATATAGTTAATCGGGTTATATAAATAGTAGAATTAAAGATTTGTAATTGAAGGGAGCTTCTTAACAGCATGCTGCACCAATTTTCGAGAAATGAATTAGCCATCGGACACGATGGATTGAACCAGTTAAAAGGAAAAACAGTTGCCGTACTTGGAATAGGGGGAGTTGGATCCTTTTCTGCTGAAGCATTAGCACGTTCTGGAGTCGGTCGATTGGTTCTTGTCGACAAAGATGATGTAGATATCACAAACGTAAACCGTCAAATCCATGCCTTGCTTTCAACAGTTGGTCGCCCAAAGGTTGAGTTAATGCAGGAACGAATCCTTGATATTAATGCTGAGTGTGAAGTTATCGCATTAAAAATGTTCTATACTGAAGAAACCTATGAACAGTTTTTTGAACAAGGCATTGACTATGTTATTGATGCTAGTGATACCATTTCCTATAAGGTTCATTTAATGAAAGAGTGTCTTGAGCGAGGGATTCCAATTATTTCAAGCATGGGAGTTGCAAACAAAATGGACCCCACCAAGCTGAGAATTGCAGACATTTCAAAGACATCCTATGATCCTATAGCAAGAGTTGTACGTAGAAAATTAAAACAATCAAAGATCTATAAAGGTGTGGAAGTAGTATTCTCTGATGAACAGCCTATCCGTATCAGAGAGGATATTCGAAAAGAAATCGTGCCTGAAAAGGCAGAGCATGGACCGATTCGTAAAGCGAAAATGCCTCCTTCCTCTAATGCATTTGTGCCTTCCGTTTGTGGGTTAATTATGGCGGGGCATGTCATTACAAAGCTGTTGGACGGAATTGAAATTAATCGCACAGATAAATAAACAAATAAACCCCGTATCTCTTAAAAGAGGTACGGGGTTTATTTTTATCTGCTTATTTGGCTACTTTTTCAAGGTTGCCGTTTTTGTCCATTTTAAATGCTGCACTAGATAAAGCCTCTTCATCTTCTAAAATGGCCATCCGTCTTGCACGATTCATAATTTGAATAAGGGACTGGTAATCTTCTTCAATGATGCTATTATCCTGTTTCATTTTTTGCAGATCTTGCTTTAATTCATAGGTTTGTTGTTTAAGCTGCTCATTTTCTGCTAGAACGTCCTGCATGGCATGGCTTGTTTGATTTTGTTTTTTTAGAGATTGAGCAAATTGCTGTAATGATTTAATAATGTGATCAAGGCTTGGCTGTTCAATAGATTGCTCTGTTTGTTCGACGGGTGCATATAACATTGAGGGCGGAGCCCAAACAGTTCGATCAGAGGAATAATAGGTGAATCCTGCTGCTCGTTTGCGTTCTTTTCGCTCCCTTTTTGCATCTGCAATTGCCTTTAAATGCTTCTGTCTAACTACGGCGTTCCATCTGAAACCGCATGCAGCTGACGTCCGATTTAATGCATCCCCAACTTCATCAAATGCTCGAAGCTGCGTACTTCCATCTTTTATGTGAGTTAATACAGTCTCTGCTAGGAGAACATCATCTTCATGAGACCAAGCATCTTGTCTGACTTTCATATATATCATCCTTTCATCCATTGCGTACAAAAGCAAATGTCTTTGTTGCGTTTGCATGTGTAATACTACTTTTTCCAAATCACTTCATATGTATACCAGTGTCATAGAAAAAAATAAGTAAATTCTAATCCGCGATAGCGTTACGGGTGCAGTGGTCGCTTTTGTTTTTGTCGAAAAAAGTGTAAACTAAGACAATAGTCATAGATTTTCACGTTTTGGAAGGTAAAATGAGGTGCCTATGTTTTATACATTACGATCCAAATTAATACTCTTTTTTTCATGTGTAACATTTGTGCCTTTAATACTTGTGGGTATCGTTATGTATCTCCATCAAAAGGATAACTTATCCTCACAAATGGAAGAAACTCTGATGTTGCTCTCTCGAAGTCGCGCTGAAAGCTTGGAAGATTTTCTATCTGAGCGTAAGAGTAATCTTGAGCGTTTTGCGTTAGATTCCACAATTCGTGATGTTGAAGCAGACGAGGAAGCCATTCGTAGTGAGTTGTTAGCTTTCCAATCATCTTACCCTTACTTTTTAGATGTGATGCTTATTACAAATCAACAAGTAGTTTCTATACATAAACAGGAGTCAATTAGCGATTTGCTGTTTGAATCTCCTTTTCAGATAACAGATAGCGAGTTAATCACTCTAGAAGATAGTACGATGCTCTTTCCTCGAGAACCTACATTTATTATGAGTCAATCCGTATATAATCATCAGGATGAATTAATAGGTAGATTAGCAGGGTTTGTGGATGTTACTGAAGTAAGAAAAAAGCTGAATCACCCTAATTTTACTCATATAGAAATGGATCGCACGGACTATGCATTTTTAATTAATCATCAAGGTGAATTTATCTCCCATCCAAATAGAGAGCTTGTTTTACATAACAATTACTTTGAGATGAATGATTTTGGAGATGGGGAATTTCAGGAGCTAGTTGATTCTGGAGAAGCTTACTTTAATCCTACAAACCAAATGATTCAATTTTTTCACGAGATACGTTCTCAAGAAGATGAAAGTAGTTGGTTTGTAGGGGTTTCAGTGCCTCAACATCAATTGGAAACGCCGCAACAGTATTTGTTAATAACTTATTTAGCATTGTTCACCTTTGTATTTCTTGTAACTCTGTTTGCTGTTTTTAAGCTATCACATTTTATCGTAATTCCCATTGAGAAGCTGGTGATTGCTACAGCGAATTTCACATTCCGTAAGAAAGTTGAGCCACTGACTTATGGTTATTACCAAGAGGCGGATACGTTATCACGAGCTTTTAAAATGATGACAGCTAAATTAATTGAAAGGGAACAAATCCTTCAAAAATCAAGTTTGATAGTGGAAACAACAGATAATGGTGTATTTGCTTTCACTAAGAAGGACCAGCTCATCACTACATTTAATTCTAGCTGTGAACGTCTTTTTCATGTGAGACGGGAGGAGGTTCTTGGTGTTAGCCTTCAGACTGCGGCATCAAATCATAAAAGACTAAAGGCCTTTTTAAATGGCGCTAACATCATTGAAAAAGGAGAGCATGTTAGCCGTTACGAATGTACGTGTATCCTTGATAAACAACCGTATACTTTTTTTGTGAGTGTATCTAGGCTAGAAGGTGATTGTTCGCCTGATTCAGTGGAACAGGACACATTAGTTGTTTTTAATGATGTTACAGAAAAAAGAATGATGCAGCAACAGCTTTTACGCTCAGAGAAGTCAAAAGCTGTAGGTGAGCTTGCAGCTGGGTTTGCGCACGAGATTCGAAATCCACTTAGCACCATTAAAGGGTTTTTGCAGCTATTTGAAAAAGATGAGAAGGATCAAGGCAAAAAAGATCAATTTGAATTACTGGTGAGGGAAATTGATCGAGTAAACCATATCATTAAAGATTTACTAAACATGGCCAGCCCTTCAGAGGTGAATCGCAAAGAAACAGATATCAGCCAAATCCTCCAAGATACCGAGCAAATGTATTATACGGAGGCATTGGCTAAAAATATAGAGTTATCAATGTTCGTAGATAATATCCCACATGCTTGGGTGGATGCAAATAAGGTTCAGCAAATTATCATTAATCTTGTTAGGAATGCTATCGAGGCTATGCCTAAAGGTGGAAAACTGAACATCCATGCCCTTGCAAAAGACGAGGGGGTTATTGATATCATAATACAGGACACAGGCGTCGGAATGAGTAAGCAAACATTAGAGCGAATTGGCACACCTTTTTTTACCACAAAAAATCAAGGGACTGGTCTTGGTTTAATGACCTGCTTTCGCATTGCCGAAGAATTAGAAGGATCTTTAGTTGTTAAAAGTGAGGAAGACGCAGGAACGACTTTTACACTTAGTTTGCCTATCTATACAACATAAATAAAGTAAAGCTTGTCGACCGTTTCATTCATTGAAACAGCCGACAAGCTTTTTTATGATTTCTGATTTAAATTGTTATAGATATCACTTAAGGCAGACTCGAACTTCCCTGTCTTTTTAGGCGTGTAGTACCTCTTATTTTTTAAGGGATCGGGTAGATATTGTTGCTTCACCCAGCCACTGCTAAAATCATGAGGATACTTGTATGTTAAACCTCTGCCAAGCTGAGCTGCGCCCTTATAATGGGCATCCTTTAAATAGGCTGGGATTTCTCCAATTCCTCCTTCACGGAGGTCAGCCAAAGCAAGATCAATGGCGGAGATGCCACTGTTAGATTTGGGAGAAAGGCAAAGCTCAATGACGGCGTTCGCTAGAGGAATTCGTGCCTCAGGAAAGCCAAGACGTTCTGCTGCTTCAATAGCGGATAAGGTTCGTTCGCCTGCTTGGGGGCTTGCGAGTCCAATATCCTCATATGAAATAACAAGTAACCGTCTGCATATACTGACTAAGTCCCCGGCTTCAATTAAGCGAGCTAGGTAGTGCAGTGCAGCATTCACATCACTACCGCGAATGGATTTCTGGAATGCAGAAAGAACGTCGTAGTGCCCATCCCCATCTTTATCGTGCTGATAGCTTTTCTTTTGTATACTTTTCTCCGCTATTTGTTTGGTAATATGCTTTGGTCCGTCTTTTGGCTTCGCGGTTGAAAGGATTGCAATTTCTAGTCCATTTAATGCTGAGCGTGCATCACCACCGCATGCTCTGGACAAATGGTCTAATGCATCATCATCTACTTGAATCTGTTGACTTCCATAGCCTTCTTTTGTATCCTCTAGAGCTCGAATCAATGCTTGTTTTATATCTTCTGGAGTTAATGATACGAGCTCAAATATATGACACCGGCTACGAATGGCAGGGTTGATGGCATGATAAGGGTTAGCTGTAGTGGCACCAATCATAATGATAAGTCCTTCTTCAAGATGAGGGAGCAAGAAATCCTGCTTTGTCTTATCCAAACGATGAACCTCATCCATAATCATAATCATTTGCCCATGCATTTTAGCTTCTTCTACAACAATTTCCATGTCTTTTTTATTGTGCATGACGGCATTTAATAATCGAAACGGAATACCCATGGTTCCGGATATCGCTCTGGCAATGGATGTTTTTCCGGTTCCTGGTGGACCATATAGAATCATTGAGCTTAAGTGTCCAGCGTCAACCATACGTCTCAGTAGCTCACCTTTGCCAAGCAGCTGCTCCTGACCAATCACATCCTCAATGACCGCTGGGCGAATACGATATGCCAGAGGTTGTTTTTTCATTTTTCTTCATCTCCTTAAGGCAAAAGAAACTGTTAAGTCCTTATAATTGTGTAAATGCTGATACTAGTAACTATCTAAACAAGCTGACGAAAATGGAGGGCAGACAACTGCGGGCTGTATAGGTGGCCATTGAAAAAGTCATGTAAGAATGAGCTTACTAGCGCCGCTACAGGAGAACCCTACGCTTTCCGCGGGAACGGCCTCAGCCCTCGAAGTGGAAACCCACCACTTCGATGGCTTCAGACTCGTTCTGTTCCGCAGGAGTCTACGGGTTCTCCTTCCGCTAACAGTATGATTTAAACAATTGAAGTAAATTCTCAGTCTTATAAGGATCGTTTTTCAGTGACCTCGATGTAGAGGTTCATTGAGATAAATCGACGTAGTCGGGTTAGCGCAGGTACCTCCCTGCGGTAAGCGTGCCCCAATTTCGGGAGCGGCAGCCGAAGAGACAAAACATGATCCGTCCACCTTCTCTTTACACCAATGTCATTTACACATAAGCATGGACTCTGTCCAACAGAACTGTGAGGGTTTGTGCTATTAAGTCTAGCGTATTATGATAAAATCGCAAAAGAAACCACTTTAAGATGCAGTGGATTCATTACCATCATTCGTATAAATCATGATATAATAGCTTGGAATTATAGGGAAGAAGGGATTTTCTGTTGAATGTCATACAAGCTCGGTTCTTACAGACAGCAGGACTAAGGTGGCTGTTTTTTCTTGTTGGTTTGATGGTAATGTCATTTGGTATTGCACTCATGATTCGTGCAGAGCTGGGTATTGCTCCTTGGGAGGTTCTTCATGTAGGGTTAATGCAACAGATCGGATTAACAGTAGGGTCTTGGTCAATCATAACAGGATTCCTTGTGTTATTTGTTTCATGTTTGCTGGTTAAAGAGTGGCCTAAGCTTGGGACCGTTGTAAACATGATAATTGTTGGTGTATTTATCGATTTGTTTTTATTTATTCTACCATCTTCAGAGCTCGCTGTGATTAGCTGGATTATGTTACTAGCGAGTATTTTAATAAATGGGTATGGAATAGGTTTGTATATTGCTCCAGGGCTCGGAGCTGGACCTCGTGATTCCTTAATGCTTGCCTTACATAAGCTGACAGGCTGGAAAGTGCAACGGGTCCGGATTTTGCTAGAGCTAGTTGTATTAGCGGCAGGCTGGTTGCTTGGCGGGCCGGTATTTCTGGGTACACTTATATATTGTGTTGGGATTGGGTATGTTGTGGGCATATCACTTCCCCATTGTAAACGAATGGTGACAAAACTGATTGAAAGAGGGATTATTTATGAAAATATCGACAAAGGGACGTTACGGGTTAACAATTATGATGGCACTCGCAAAGAAATCAGGTGAAGGTCCAGTGTCTTTGAAGTCAATTGCAAAAGAGCATGACCTTTCAGAGCACTATCTTGAGCAGCTTATTGCACCACTACGTAATGCGTTACTTGTTAAAAGTGTACGAGGAGCATATGGTGGTTATATGCTGGCAAAAGAAGCTAAACAAATTACTGCGGGTGACATTATTCGTGTATTGGAGGGCCCCATTAGTCCAGTGGAAGTATTGGAGGATGAGGAGCCAGCGAAGCGTGATCTTTGGATTAAGATTCGTGATGCAGTAAAGGATGTACTGGATAACACCACTCTTGATGATTTAGCGAACTTCAAAACAGAAGGAGAACAAGAGTATTACATGTTCTATATTTAAGGATAATTTTTTTCTAAAAAAAGCAGGTGATCAATATGGAAAGGATCTATTTGGATCATGCAGCTACGTCTCCTCTTCATCCGGATACATTGGAAGCCATGATGCCATATTTAACCGAGGTATTTGGCAATCCGTCAAGTATTCATCATACGGGTAGACGTGCAAGGCAAGCTTTAGATGAGGCACGGGCGGTTATTGCAACGGAGCTTAATGTGGCTCCTTCAACTATTTTGTTTACTGGTGGGGGGACTGAAGCAGATAATTTAGCCCTTCTAGGTTATGCCGAAGCTAATCAGCATAAAGGGCGTCATATTATTACTTCAAAGGTAGAGCATCATGCGGTAATGCATGCATGTAAACAGTTAGAACAACTTGGATATGAAGTCACGTATCTGCCCGTTGATCAAACGGGCAAAATTCGCATTGAAGACTTTTATGCTGCCTTGCGACCAGATACGGTCCTTGTATCCCTAATGCTTGGTAATAATGAAGTTGGCACTCTACAACCGGTTCAAGAAGTAGGACTGAGTCTGCGTGACCATCAGGCTGTGCTGCATACAGATGCGATTCAAGCAGCTGGTAGTGTCGACCTTTCTATCCATCAGCTACAAGTGGACATGCTATCAGTAAGCGCTCATAAACTCAATGGACCAAAGGGTGTCGGGTTTTTATATGTGGCTGAAGGTATAACGGTCGCCCCGTATTCGTTTGGTGGCGAGCAAGAGCGGAAAAGAAGAGCAGGGACCGAAAATGTAGCTGGTATTAAGGGGTTAGCCGAAAGCTTCCGACGTGCATGCCAGGAGCGAGTGGAAAAGAACGAGCAATATAATAGCTATGCTGAACAGTTTTCTGCTATTCTAAAGCAGCAAGGTATTGATTTTTATATCAATGGTCATTCAACTGAAAAGCTCGCTCATATTCTTAATCTAAGCTTTCCAAATGTAAATGTGGAGTCCATGCTCGTAAATCTTGATTTAGCCGGTATAGAGGCCTCAAGTGGTTCTGCATGTACGGCAGGATCAATCGAGCCTTCCCATGTTCTAACGGCGATGTTTGGAGAAGGAACAGAACGCGCAAAAACAGCAATTCGTTATAGTTTCGGTTTAGGTAATGATCTATCAGAAATAGAGAAAGCAGCGTATGAAACGGCTAAAATTGTGAAACGATTTCAACAACAGCAGCCTTTTATTGTGTAGTAAAGAGACAGGAAGGTGAGCAAGGTGAGTAAACGTCCTGAGGATACCCGCGTTGTTGTGGGGATGTCTGGAGGAGTGGATTCGTCTGTCACAGCGCTTTTGTTAAAGGAACAAGGCTATGATGTGATCGGCATGTTCATGAAAAACTGGGATGATACAGATGAAACTGGTTTTTGTACAGCAACGGAGGACTATAATGACGTCATTCGAGTTTGTAATCAGTTAGACATTCCGTATTATGCAGTGAATTTTGAAAAAGAGTACTGGGATAAGGTGTTTACCTATTTCCTAGATGAATATAAAGCAGGGCGTACGCCTAACCCTGACGTAATGTGTAATAAAGAAATTAAGTTTAAGGCGTTTTTAAATCACGCCATGACTCTTGGAGCAGATTATGTAGCTACTGGACATTATGCACGCGTTGAGGAAGTTAATGGTGTGTTTCAATTAATTCGTGGTGTCGACAGTAATAAAGATCAAACCTATTTCTTAAATGCGTTAAGTCAGCAACAGCTAAGAAAGGTGATGTTCCCCATTGGTGACATGCCTAAGTCTGAAGTGAGAGAGCGTGCACATGCAGCAAATCTCGCTACCGCTTCTAAAAAAGATAGCACCGGTATTTGTTTTATAGGTGAGCGTGATTTTAAAGACTTCTTAAGTACGTATCTTCCCGCTACACCTGGGGAAATACGCGCACTTGAAACAAATGAAGTAAAGGGAACGCATGATGGTTTAATGTATCATACATTGGGTCAACGCCAAGGTCTTGGCATCGGTGGTGCGGGCGAGCCCTGGTTTGTTGTTGGCAAGGATTTAAAACGAAATGTCTTGTATGTAGGACAAGGATCAAATCATTATGGTCTGTTCTCTAAAGGGCTTGAAGCAATAAATATGAACTGGATTATGAATGAAGCCCCAACCGAAACCTTTACCTGTACCGCTAAGTTTCGTTATCGTCAAACAGATCAACTGGTTACCGTTCATCCTCATGCTGATGGAACAGCTTCTATCACATTTGATGAGGACCAACGAGCAGTTACCCCTGGACAAGCAGTAGTGCTATATGATGGTGAACGTTGTCTTGGTGGAGGAACGATTGATGTAGTACTAACAAACTGGGAAAATGCCTGAGCGGTGTTTTCCCTTTTTTCAAGTGAGGAGAAGATACATATGACAAATTTAAATGAACAAGGCATTGCCTGCATGAGAGAGCAAAAGTATGAAGAAGCGGGAAAAGCGTTTACCGAAGCGATTGAACAGAACCCTAAAGATCCTGCAGCGTATATAAACTTTGGTAATTTGTTATCACTCCTAGATGAACAGGAGCGAGCATTAGTATTTTTTGATCGCGCCATTGGACTGGATGAGGAGGCGGCCACCGCTTACTATGGTGCTGGGACCATTTATTACAAACAAGATCAGTTTGAAGAGGCAGTGAAAATGTTTAAACAAGCTCTTATCAAAAAGCTTGATGAGGCCGATCTTTATTTTATGCTAGGTATGAGTTATTATCAGCTTGGATCATTACCCCATGCCTGCGCAAACTTCCAACGAGCGGTTGAAATGAATGAAATGGATGTTGATGCTCACTTTCAGCTAGGCTTAACATATGCCCAGCTGGAGCAGCTAGAAGCGGCACTGCCCCATTTATTAAAAGCGGTTGAGCTTCAGCCAAATCATGCAGATGCTCATTATAATTTGGGAGTAGCTTATGCGAGTATGGATAAGGGAGAAGAAGCTCTTGCGTCCTTTGAGCGTGCATTAGCTAGTCAGCCAGATCATTTATTAGCTGGTAATGGAAAGAAGATTATTGAGCAAGCCTTAAAGTGAGGTGAGAACGTGGAGGAATCGGCAGAACGTAATCTAGGGGTACAGCGAGGGTATGTTAAAGGTGAAATTCTACATGTGATTTTTCGTAATGAAGAGAACTATTACACTGTTGCCGTCGTAAGAGTTCGTGAAACAAATGAAGAGATTGAAGAAAAGAAACTAACTGTGGTTGGTGTGTTGCCGCATGTGGAACCGGACGAGACCTTTTTGTTTTTTGGAAGTGTGGCTGATCATCCGAGGTTTGGCATCCAATACAAGGTAGAACAAAGTCGCCGTGATTTGCCTCAAAGTAAGCATGGCGTCATTAAATATCTAGCGAGTGATCGATTTCCTGGCATTGGTACCAAAACCGCTGAAACAATTGTCGAGAAACTAGGAGAAACGGCCATAACACGTATTGTAGAAAATCGAGATGTTCTAAAAGATATTCCTGGATTAAAGCAAGAAAAAGCCGCTATCCTATATGAAAATCTCTATGAACAACAGGGGGTTGAACAGGTTCTCATTGTTTTATCTGAACACGGTTTTGGTGTCGAATTAGCGCTCAAGGTTTATCAGGCATACAAAACACAAGCCCTTGAAATCATTAAGACAAATCCATATCGATTAATTCATGATGTCGAAGGGATTGGATTTAGACGTGCAGATCAGCTTGGCGCATCCATTGGGTTAACAGGAAATCACCCTGACCGATTAAGAGCAGGCTGTCTTTATTTAGTTCATGAGCTTTGTGTTCAAGAAGGTCATACCTACATAGAAGCTGATCCGTTAACCAATCAAGCAGTAGCCCTGTTGTCCTCACCGAGCATGAGAATTAAACATGAAGAAATTCAGCAGCAGCTCGTGCAAATGAACGAAGAGGGTATGCTCGTTGTTGAAGAGACACGCGTTTATACAAAGTCTTTATATGGAGCGGAGAAAGGAATTGCCTCAAATATTCGTAGGCTGTTATCTAGTGAAATTAAGGATGAATTCCCTGAAGCTGAATTTTTAAAGGCATTAGGTGAACTTGAAGAGGAGTGGGGCATTGAATATGCCACTTCTCAAAAACAAGCCATTCAAGAGGCCATCTCTAAACCACTCATGCTTCTTACCGGTGGGCCTGGTACCGGGAAAACAACGGTAATTCGAGGCATCGTAGAAATTTACGCCAGATTACACGGATTGTCTCTGGATGCAAGAGCCTACACTGCAAGTAATCCTTTCCCCATCTTACTTACTGCGCCAACGGGTCGGGCAGCAAAACGTATGTCTGAAGCAACTGGGCTGCCGTCCTCAACCATTCACAGTATGCTTGGCTGGAAAGGAGGAGCAGGCGGGTTTGATAAAGGAGAGCATGAGCCATTAAATGGAGAGCTTTTAATCATTGATGAAATGTCTATGGTTGATAGCTGGGTAGCTAACTCGTTATTAAAAGCCATTCCTAAAGGGATGCAGGTTGTGATTGTTGGCGATGAGAATCAATTGCCTTCTGTGGGACCAGGACAGGTGCTTCGTGATCTCATCCAGTCAGAGACTATTCCACTTGTCGCTTTAACCGACATTTATCGCCAGGCGGAAGGCTCATCCATTATTGAATTAGCTCATGCCATGAAAGACGGTCAGATTCCACCGAATTTATCAAATGCTCAATCAGATCGTCGCTTTTTTCCATGTAATGTCGATCAAGTAAAAGATGTCGTTTGGCAAATTTGTGAGAACGCCATTAAAAAAGGATACGAAGCCCGAGATATTCAAGTGTTAGCCCCAATGTATAAAGGCGGGGCAGGAATTACAGAATTAAATGTGATGCTTCAGCAATTATTTAATCCAAAAAAAGATAAAGTACGAGAGATCCCTTTTGGTGAGGTCGTTTTCCGAACAGGTGATGTGGTCTTGCAGCTGGTCAACAATCCTGAGGAAAAAGTCTTTAATGGAGACCGTGGTGAAATTGTCGCCATCTTTTTCGCGAAGGAAAACACGGAACGAAAGGATCAGCTTGTCGTTTCATTTGATGGCATTGAAGTCACGTATAACAAAAATGAACTCAACCAGCTGACACATGCCTATTGTTCCTCTATTCACAAAGCGCAAGGAAGCGAATTTCCGATTGTGGTCATGCCAGTCGTGAGAAACTATAGTCGGATGCTGCGCCGTAATCTGTTGTATACAGGTGTCACACGTGCTAAACAATTTTTATTGTTATGTGGAGAGCTGAGAACATTTGAAGTAGCTATTACAAATGGAGATGATCTTCACAGACAAACTCAGCTTGTATCAAGGCTTCAAGTCATTATACATCCTGAAAGTAAAGATGCTGGTACAGAAGTATAATAATTAATAAAAAGCTGAAGAATGTTGGAGTCATTCCACTCATTTTTCAGCTTTTTTATTGTATAAAATAAATAACGGTGGTGAATGACGCTCCCTAAAATGGGGGCACTTACCTGAGGCAAGGTAATGAGCTAACTCGACTCCGTCGATTTAGCTGATTGAACCTTTTTATCGAGGTCTTTGAAAAAGAAGTTTTTTAACCTTGATTTCCTTAAATGAGAATGGTAGTAATTTGTTTAATCAGAAATATAAGCGGAAGGAGAAAACGTAGACTCCTACGGAACAGAACGAGTCTGAAGACATTGAAGTGGCGCCCTTCCACTTCAAGGGCTGAGGCCGTTCCCGTGGAAAGCGAAGTTTTCTCCTGTAGCGGTGCATGAGCTCATTTCTAGATGACTTTTTCAGTGACGTCTTTTTTATCCCGCAGGCGTCGGCCCTCCATTTTCGTACGCTTGGTGAGTGGCTGGCAACAAGTATATGAGTGATGCCAAATGCAAAGTCTAGATCTAACCCAAGAAGTTTTTTAGTTCTTAATGAAGGATTTAACAAGTGAAAGAAGGCAGATCAACAATGAAGGTGTGGCTTTCCACTTTAATGGCTAAGCCGTGCCCGTGAAAATAAATCAGTCTACTGCAGTTACATCGTTCGTCTCTTTATCAGAAAGATATAATTCTTCGTAGTAATGTGTTTTATGAAATCTTCCTTCATAGACGTGTATGAATTGGGCAAACTATGTGTGTTCGGAAGGAAGGTGTATCCGTTTGCGGACATTTGCCACCGTACAAGGACTGCCAGTTGTTCATACAGAGACAGGATATGAATATGGGCGGGTCATTGACGCGTTGTTACTCGACAATCATATTACCGGTCTGCTGATAAATATGAAGGGCTGGTTAAACAGACACCAGTTTTTGCAGATGCAACATATATTCAGCATAGGCGAACAGGCAGTGATGGTACAATCAGAAACATGTTTTGAAACATGTCACTCTCAGCCAATTTATCAAGAATCCATTCATTTGGTCTTGGGCAAGCCAAAGTTAAGAGGGATGGAGCTGTTTTCGGTAAGGGGAGATTTGCTGGGCTTGGTTGAGGACGTATATTTTTCTGATCCGTTGGGCATGATTGAGGGGTATAAAGTGACGGACGGTTTGCTTGCAGATTTGACCAAAGGGCAACATATGCTCCAAGGTCATCATTTGGTTATTGGCAAGGAGCGAGCCATCCTCTCTTAATAGAAGGAGGCCCCAAAATGCGCTGCCCAAATTGTCGCAGTATTGACATAGGAAAAATTGGAACAAATCAATATTATTGCTGGAGCTGTTTTGTAGAGATGAGCATCATACAAGGAAAGCTGTCTCTTCATCAAGTGGAAGAGGATGGTTCACTAAGCTCACTTGATGATTTATTTGAAGATGAACAGCTACGCCTAGAAAATTAATCAGGGGGTGAGAGCATGCGAAGAGCTGTGAAGCCACTAGTCATGCTTGGGATTGGTGCTGCTGTGTACTCCATGAACCAATCCAAAACATCTAATAAAAGAATGGATTTGCTGAACTCAATACAAAAAATAGATGTTGATCGCCTATTATCTAAAAAACAATGGAAAAAAACAATAAAGCGAATAAAAAAGTCTTTTAGATAAGAATCTAAACCGGAGCGCTTCAGTGTTCCGGTATTTTTTTCAGGAGGATCAAACATTGAAATCAAAAAAGCCGATGACTTTTTTTGTTTATTCCTTACTTCTATTCATTTGGATTCTTATCATTGGTGTAGTCTGTTTTCTTTGGCCATTTGTAGCACCACTATTTCAGAAGCTTTGGTCTATTTTAATTCCCGTTCTAATTGCAGGTTTGGTGGCGTATCTGCTTCATCCGTTTATTGAAGGACTCAATCAGTGGGGTATTCCTCGCCTGCAGGCCATCCTTATTGTATTCGCTTCTGCTATAGGTTTGATTACCCTAGCTTTTGTTTTTGGATTGCCTGCCTTTTCAAAGCAAATTCAAAGTGCGATGGATGTCCTGCCAGCTCAGATCGATCGCATTGTCTCGTTCCTACATAGCTTTGAACCCACCTTAAATCGAATGCCAGCTTTTTTAAAGGATCATATGGATGAGTGGTCAGGTAATCTCCAGTCTTTTTTAGAACAAAGCTTTGATCAGCTTGAGAGCATTCTTATTACCCTTATTCGGTCCATACCCTCACTGGTCGTCATACCATTTTTAGTGTTTTATTTTCTAAAGGACCATGCTCTTCTTAAAAAGGTCGTATGGTATGTAACTCCTCCCAAATGGAGGAAGCGTTTAAGCTTGTATGCAAAGGATGTTGATCATTCCTTTGGAAGCTTTATCAGAGGGCAGCTTCTCGTGGCGTTAATCGTTGCACTGTTATCAATCATTGGCTTATGGCTTTTAGGTGTTCCTTATGCTGTGTTATTAGGATTATTTATCGGAGCCACTGACATTATTCCTTATTTTGGCGCCATTATTGGTGCGGTTCCCGCCTTAATAACAGCTTTTCTCATCTCATGGGAAAAAGGGTTATATACGCTCATTGTGCTTGTCGTCATCCAACAGCTCGAAGGAAATGTCTTATCGCCAATCATTGTGGGAAGAACGCTTCATTTACATCCGATGATGATTGTTCTGGCCCTTTTAATTGGAGTAGAGCTAGGGGGCATTTGGGGGATGTTGTTAGCTGTGCCTGGTCTGGCAGTCCTGAAAGTGACTCTTCTGCATGTCAGGGAGTATGTTCAGAGCAATTGACTTTTGAGGGGAAGATTTTTATAATAGGATGGACTAACCATATTGCAAAATCATTGATGGAACGAGTAGTCGGCAGTCCGTTTTCAGAGAGAACCTCATTAGCTGGAAGAGGTTTAACGAAGGGTCGATGAATGCTATTCCTAAGTGTTGCTGAAAACAGCAGCCGTATGCCGCGTTAAGGTGTTAAGTGATGAGCGCTTTGCTCATAACTAGGGTGGTACCGCGTGAGAATCTCGTCCCTTTTTGAGGGAGGAGTTTTTTTGTTGTTATGCAAATGAATAAGGAGATGAGTAGAATGAAGCATTTAAGCTCTGCTGAAGTTAGGCAGATGTTCTTGGATTTCTTTAAGGAAAAAGGACATGATATTGAACCGAGCGCACCGCTTGTGCCGTTTGAGGATCCGACATTACTTTGGATTAATAGTGGGGTGGCTACGCTAAAGAAGTACTTTGACGGTCGAGTGATTCCTGAGAATCCACGTATCGCAAACGCGCAAAAGTCCATTCGTACAAATGATATTGAAAACGTTGGAAAAACAGCGCGTCATCATACTTTTTTTGAAATGCTGGGGAATTTTTCGATCGGAGATTATTTCAAAAAAGAAGCGGTTGAATGGGCTTGGGAGTTTCTTACAAGTGACCAGTGGATTGGTTTTGATCCAGATAAGCTATCGGTGACGATTCACCCTGAGGATGAAGAAGCCTATGAGCTGTGGACAAAGGTAATTGGCCTGCCAAATGAACGAATTATTCGTTTAGAGGGGAATTTTTGGGATATTGGTGAGGGACCAAGTGGACCAAACACGGAGATTTTCTATGACCGTGGGGAAGCATACGGAAACGATCCTACCGATCCTGAGCTCTATCCTGGCGGTGAGAACGATCGATATTTAGAAGTATGGAACCTGGTTTTCTCACAATTTAACCATAATCCTGATGGAACCTATACGCCACTCCCTAAGAAGAACATAGATACGGGTATGGGACTTGAGCGTATGGTTTCTGTTATTCAAGATGTTCCTACAAACTTTGAAACAGATTTATTTATGCCGATTATTAAGGCTGTTGAAAAACTCACAACGGTATCATACGGATCACAGGAACAAACAGATGTGGCTTTTAAAGTCATTGCCGATCATATTCGAACGGTTGCTTTTGCCATTGGTGATGGAGCCATTCCTTCAAATGAAGGACGCGGATACGTATTAAGAAGATTATTACGACGTGCCGTCCGTTTTGCAAAGCAGATTGATATTAATCGCCCATTTATGTATGAGCTTGTGCCTGTTGTTGGAGATGTAATGAAGGCATTCTACCCAGATGTGAATGAGAAGTCCGAATTTATTCAAAAAGTCATCAAAACGGAGGAAGAGCGTTTTCACGAGACATTAAATGAAGGGCTTAGCATTTTAGATAAAATGGTGGCTGAAGCCAAAGCCGCAACGGATAGCGTTATTAATGGCGAAAATGTATTTAAGCTATATGATACGTACGGTTTCCCAGTTGATTTGACTGAGGAGTATGTTGAAGAAGCAGGACTTCAAATAGATCGCGCAGGATTTGAAGAGGAAATGAGTAAACAGCGAGATCGCGCTCGTCAAGCAAGACAGGATACTGGATCGATGCAGGTGCAAAGTGATTTATTAAGTAACTTGACCACTGCAAGTGACTTTGTAGGCTATGACACTATGGAAGCCGAATCCACTATACATGCTCTTATCGTCGATCACACTATTGTAGAAGAAGCAGAAGCTGGAACAGAGGCACAATTGCTGTTAGATCGTACGCCATTTTATGCAGAGAGCGGGGGACAGGTTGCTGACGGAGGGGTCATCCGCAGTAGCAAAGGGACTGCTCAGGTACTTGATGTTAAAAAGGCGCCAAATGGACAGCACCTTCATACCGTGAAAGTAATAGAAGGAAGCTTAAAAAATGAGGACCAGGTCAAAGCAATCGTTGAGCACTCTGAGCGAAGCGGCACCATTAAAAACCACACAGCTACACATATCTTGCATCAGGCGTTGAAGGATGTCTTAGGCAACCATGTTAACCAGGCAGGATCCCTTGTATCCGAAAACCGTTTGCGATTTGATTTCTCGCATTTTGGACAGGTTACACAAGAAGAGCTCGCTCAAATTGAAACAATTGTAAACGAGAAAATTTGGCAAGCGTTACCTGTCTCGATCTCTACCAAAAGCCTAGATGAGGCAAAACAAATGGGAGCCATGGCACTTTTCGGTGAAAAATATGGTGAGTTTGTTCGGGTTGTTCAGGTAGGAGATTACAGCCTTGAGCTTTGCGGAGGAATCCATGTTCGTACGACAGCTGAGATCGGTCAATTAAAAATTGTCTCAGAAACAGGTATCGGTGCGGGTGTTAGAAGAATTGAAGCCTTAACAGGTAAGGGTGCTTACTTATATGTTCAAGAGCAGTTGGACATACTGCAAGAGTCAGCATCTTTAATCAAAGCGAAAAATGTTCGTGATGTGCCTACGCGAATCGAAAGTACGCTGCAGCAGTTAAAAAATACGCAGCGTGAAAACGAATCGTTAGCAGCGAAAGTTGGTAATATGGAAGCATCTAATCTTACCGATGACATCGTAGATATTGACGGAGTGTCTGTACTTGCTAAAAAGGTGAATGCTCGTGATATGGATGCATTAAGAAGCATCCTTGATAAATTAAAGCAGGATACAGACTCAGGTATCATTGTTTTAGGTGCGGAAACAGATGGGAAAGTTTCAATCGTGGCTGGGGTCACAAAAGATCTGATTGAAAAGGGATACCATGCTGGAAAGTTAGTCAAAGAAGTTGCTTCTCGTTGTGGTGGCGGCGGAGGTGGTCGTCCAGACATGGCTCAAGCGGGCGGAAAAAATCCGGAACAATTAGATGAAGCTCTCAATTTTGTATCTGATTACGTAAAATCAATTTCCTAATAAAGCTTTTTGATGTACAATAAACAGAACAAGCCTATAAGTATATTTGGCTAAGTCCGGAAATTCCAGAAAGAGGTGCATGTGATGAGCTCTATGGACAAAACCATGCAGTTTGATTTCCATGATGACTCTGTGAAAGCAGATGTCCAGGAGGTGCTGCTTACGGTTTATGCCGCCCTAGAAGAAAAAGGTTACAATCCTAT
Organism: Alkalicoccobacillus porphyridii; assembly: GCF_007293315.1. GTDB lineage: Bacteria > Bacillota > Bacilli > Bacillales > Bacillaceae_D > Alkalicoccobacillus > Alkalicoccobacillus porphyridii. The sequence continues at coordinate 14,975 of NZ_VLXZ01000009.1, read as the reverse complement.
CAATCAGATTGTTGGCTACCTTCTTTCAGGAGACCCTGCGTACATTCCAAGGCATCAGGAGGCAAGAACATTAATTCGTAAGCTTGAACGGGACGAGTTGATTGAAGCTCTTGTAAAGTCTTATTTAACACATCACCGTAAGGAGAATGAATGAAATCATTAGGTCTTGATGTTGGCTCCAAAACCATCGGCGTGGCCCTTAGCGACGCCTTTGGCTGGACGGCCCAGGGAGTCAATACACTACGCCGTGAAGAGGGAGAGTCTGAACAAGATTATCAAGCAATTGCCAAGCTTGTTCAAGAAAATGAAGTGAGCACAGTAGTCATAGGTCTCCCAAAGAATATGGACGGATCCATCGGTGCAAATGGAGAGTATTGCCAAGCCTTTGCACAGGCACTATCAGAGTACATTGATGCAGACATCGTGATGTGGGATGAACGACTCACAACGATGGCAGCCACTCGCGTACTTGTAGATGCAGATGTAAGCCGTAAGAAAAGAAAAAAAGTCATTGATAAAATGGCCGCAACCTTGATCCTGCAAGGCTATCTTGATCGTGCAGGCAAAACTTTGTAGATAGAGAGGTGTCCTTACATGGCACAAGAAGAAAAAGAACGTATTATCATCCCGGATGAGCACGGTAATGAGCATCTATTTGATGAACTCTTCCGTTTTACCGTAGACACAACAGGTCAGTCATACCTACTAGTTGTACCAGTTGGCGAAAACGAAGACAGCGAAGTAGAAGAGGAAGAAGAGCAAGAAGTATTTGCCTTCCGTTACGAGGATCGTGAAGGCGAAGAAAACGACATCGCCCTATTCCCAGTTGAAACCGACGAAGAATGGGCAATTGTTGAAGAAATGCTAAACACGTTTTCTGAAGAAGACGAAGAAGAATAAAGAAAAGCTCCCAAGGCCGTTTCAATGGCTTTGGGAGCTTTTTTTATTTGTGCAAGGAGCTTTTGGGAGCACCGCATGTCGATAGGAGGGCACCGCATGTAATTAGAGAGCGCCGCATGTCGATGGGGAGCGCCGCATGTAATTAGAGGGCGCCGCATGTCGATAGGAGGGCACCGCATGTAATTAGAGAGCGCCGCATGTCGATGGGGAGCGCCGCATGTAATTAGAGGGCGCCGCATGTCGATAGGAAGGAGCCGCATGTCGATAGAGAGCGCCGCATGTCGATAGGAAGGAGCCGCATGTAATTAGAGAGCGCCGCATGTCGATAGGGAGCGCCGCATGTCGATAGAGAGCGCCGCATGTAATTAGAGGGCACCGCATGTCGATAGGGGTCAGCCGCATGTAATTAGAGAGCCACCGCATGTGGTCAGAGCGTCTCAAGCATCTGACCATAATTTTATCCATGTAAAAAACGGATTTCGCACAAAAAAGGAGCCTATTCATGCTCCCCTAAGTCAATCACCCTATTCAGAAGCATGTTTCCCCGCCATCCAAATACTTAATAACATATATAATAGAATGCCTCCATAAGTGATACTCGCTCCAACCATCAATTGAGTTGACTCTTCTAGGCCAGTAGTTGAAAGTAAATATTCTGGTAAAATGAGAAATGCCATTACAATAACCAAAATCCAGGTTTTCGCCCATAATGAGATAGCTATAATAAAAAATGAAGTGAGAATTCCTAATGTAATCATACCGATCGTATCTATTTCAATGACTGGTGATGTTATATACGGATCTGTAAATAAAACAATAACATATAGTAAAACTGGAAAAGCGCTAACCAAAGCCAGAATAGCGATTTCTTTTTTCTTTGAAAGTTTATTCGCGGCAATATATTTAAATACAACGGATAAAAGAATGAGCCATACTAACGTTATGGCGATATCAGAGACAATCTTATAAAGAGAATAAGCCATATACCCGCTAACAAGGTCCAACATTATTTGAAACGAAAACGCCCCAAACAAAATCACCACAATATATTTCATCCACGTCTTTACATCAATTTTCATTTCATTCGAAAGGGATTCCATATACTCACGAGGTGAATGACCTACAACCTTACTGATGGGTTTTCCTGCTTTTTCAGCTTCATGTAAATGATCAGTTAATTCATCAATAATCGATTCAATTTCATCAGATTGTTTGCCGCTTGAAAATAAATATAAACGCAGATTTTCTAAAAATGTCTGGCTTTCCTTTGAAAGTGTAGTGGAATAAACGGTATTCACCATGGTTCTATTCTCCTTTTGTCTTCTTTTGTAGGACTCGATTTACGTTTGCCTCAAGTAATGTCCATCTGCTCTTAAACTGAGCTAATTCTTCTTCCCCCTTTTTTGTTAATGAGTAATATTTTCTTTTTGGACCCGCTGTTGATTTTCGAAGGGTGGAGGTAACAAGCTCTTCCTTCTGCATTCGTAAAAGCAGAGGGTATATTGTGCCTTCGCTAAAAGCTTCAAAACCATATGCTTCAAGCTGTTCAGCGAGCTCATAGCCGTACACTTCTTTTTCGTTTATGATGGATAACAGGCAACCGTCTATTATGCCTTTCATCATTTGTGTATTTGTCAAAAAGATGCCTCCCATTACTCTTGTATTACAAGGTATACGATTATCATACAATTTGCTACCTTGTAATGCAAGAGTTATTTAGGATGGTTTCCAAAGTTGTAGTTAGATTCAAATAATAGGAAAGACTATTTTGTGAACAAATTCTCATTTTTTTCCCATGCTTTAAAAAACAATACTGACATTTCCCAGATGTATTAGTATAATGGGAACGGCGGAGGGAGGAGAATCATGTCTGATTCTAAAGAAAAACCACGGAATACGTTGTATGAAGATCGTGTTTCTCAGGCAAAGGTTGTACGTAAATGGGTATTTATTTCCTTGATTGCCATTGTCATTATTGGTGCTATAATGGCAGTAAGCGGATATGCTTATTTATCAAGTACACTTGAGCCAATGGATAATGAAAATGGTGAGGAAATTGAAATCACCGTTCCTATAGGATCAACACCTAGTACAATTGGAGAAATACTGGAGGAAGCAGGGTTGATCTCAAATAGTACAGTGTTTAGATATTATGTTCGCTATTTGAATGAAGGTAACTTTCAGGCTGGAGACTATACTCTATCGACAGAAATGTCGATGGAAGAAATGATTCATGCTATGAAAGACGGTAAAGTCATGCAAGAGCCAGTGTTTTCTTTTACGATACCCGAAGGATTTTGGCTAGAGGATATCGTCTCTCGAATTTCGGAAGTAACACAACATAGTGAAGAAGAAATCATGGAAACCATACAAAATAGAGAATACATTGAGTCATTAATTGAGCAGTATCCAATGCTTGGTAATCAGATATTAGATGAAGATATTCGATATCCATTAGAGGGTTATTTATTTCCTGCAAGATATGATTTTACGGATGAAAACACATCTATTGAAACCATCATTGAGTCAATGCTTGAACGAACCCAATCTGTTTTGGACAATTATACGGCTGAGATCGGCAATAGTAATTACACCGTACATGAGTTGTTGTCACTTGCATCTATCATTGAAAGAGAGGCACAGACATCTGAGGATCGTTATTTAATATCAGGTGTTTTGTACAATCGACTTGATGATAATATGAGACTTCAGGTTGATCCGACCGTTGCTTATGCGATTGGTTCGCATCTTTATATGACTTCATTACAGGACTTAGAAGAAGATTCACCTTATAACACGTATATGTATGAGGGGATTCCTGTTGGTCCAATTGCAAGCCCTGGGGAAGATTCCATAAAAGCTGCTGTTGAACCAGAAGTGACAGATTATCTGTTTTTCTATGCGCGAGTAAATGGTGAAGTAATATATAATAGCTCTTATGAAGAGCACCAAGAAGTGGTAGAGACGTATAGGCAAGAATGGATCGATGCAGGAGAAGAGGCAGAAAGCTAAAATTATAAGGTTTGGAAGGGATGATCGCTCATTCCTTCCTCTTTTTATCGTGAGGAGTTAAAAAGCACATGTTTGATCAAAAGACGCTGGACTACTTGGAACAGATTACACCAAAGCGAACGGATCTGCTTACTGAGATGGAACAATATGCAGCAGAACATGAGATTCCAATCATGGATCTTGTAGGAATGGAAAGCTTACTTCAGCTTATGAAGCTTTATGCACCTAAAAGAATACTTGAAATTGGTACTGCGATTGGTTACTCAGCTATTCGTATGGCTGAGGCATTTCCAGATGTGGGGATCGTTACTATCGAACGAGATCCAGAACGGATTGAACTAGCCAAACACTACATAAAACAAGCCAGACTCGAGGACCGCATTCATCTCATTGAGGGAGATGCATTAAATAAGGTAGAATTACTTGAAAAAATGCCTTTGTTTCATGTATTATTTATTGATGCGGCAAAAGGACAATACCAGCGTTTTTTTGATCAGTACGCAGCATTGGTTGCTCCTGGTGGCGTGGTATTTTCTGATAACGTTTTATTTAGAGGTCTGGTTGCAGAGCAGGATGTAGATAGTAAAAGACTTTCAAAGCTTGCAAGCAAAATCCGAACATATAATCAATATATTATGGATCATCCGGACTTCCACACACGAATCCTTCCAATTGGTGATGGTCTAGCCGTAAGTGTGAAGAAATAAATCATGTGCGCAAAAAGGGTTTTTTGTTAGATAAGTCGAAGAAACAAGAGATTAGATTTATTGAAAAGAGGAAAGTATTATGAATCACAGGCCTATCATCATTGGTGTTGCTGGGGGAACTGGCTCCGGGAAAACAACCGTTGCCAAAGAAATATTTCGTCAGTTTAATGAACAATCGATTGTTTTAATTGAGCAGGATGCATATTATAAGGATCAAGGTCATTTGAGTATGGAGGAACGACTGCATACGAATTATGATCACCCACTTGCTTTTGATAATGATCTGTTACTGCAGCAACTGCAGGAGCTACGGGAAAAAAGGCCGGTGGATAAGCCGATATATGATTATGCAAACCATACCCGATCTGCTGAAGTGATTCGAATTGATCCAAAGGATGTTATTATCCTTGAAGGGATTTTAATATTAGAGGATGAAAAGCTCCGTCAGTTAATGGATATTAAATTGTTTGTTGATACAGATGCTGACATTCGAATTATCCGTAGGCTATCACGTGATATTAAAGAACGTGGTCGCTCTATTGATTCAGTTATTGATCAGTACACAAATGTGGTAAGACCCATGCATTTACAATTCATTGAACCTACAAAGCGTTACGCCGATCTAATTGTACCTGAAGGCGGTCAGAATAAAGTAGCCATAGATTTAATGGTCACTAAGATTCGGGCAATTATTGAAGCTAAATCATTGCTAACTTAATGAGGAAGGCTTAGCCTCTCTTATCTAGTATAGGATTTATTATAACTTGTATCTTATGAGGAGTGAGTCAAGTGGCAGAAGAGAAAAAGCACTATATGACATTGGATGGTAAGAAAAAGCTTGAAGAGGAATTGGACTATTTAAAAACAGAACGACGTAAAGAAGTCGTTGAACGTATAAAGGTAGCCAGAAGCTTTGGAGATCTTTCTGAGAACTCTGAGTATGATTCCGCTAAAGAAGAACAAGCATTTGTTGAAGGGCGAATCCTTCAAGTAGAGAAAATGATTCGTGATTCTATTCTTATCGAAGAAGAAAGCGCTCCTGGAGATATTGTATCCTTAGGGAAAACGGTTCGATTCCTTGAACTACCTGATGGCGATGAAGAAGAGTATATTATTGTAGGAAGTGCAGAGTCCAATCCATCTGAAGGTAAGATCTCAAATGATTCACCTTTGGCTCAAAGCTTATTAGGCCGTAATGTAAAAGATCGTGTCACGGTAAGTACACCTGGCGGAGATATGGAAATCGAAATTCTTGAAATTAAATAATTGTCTTTGATGAAACAGACCGAAGCTAGTCTAATTCAATAGTATAAAGAGCCAAACGATGATGTGAGTCTAACTACATAATGGTTTGGCTCTTTTGTAGCTAGGTCTTTCTTTCACAGTCTCGTTTTTTCTCTCGTTCTTATTTACTACTTGGATTTATGGTTCTTTGTTGATCTTCCAGTCTAAGAAGATATAATAGGGAAGAAGGTTCCTTTTTATTTCTGATAATCCTATGTATAATAAGGGATACATTTGGCAAGAAGGGATGATAGAGTTATGCAAGGGCAACGATATGAAAGCCGAAGACGTAAAAAAATGAGTCGTTTTTTAAATATAGCAATTGGGGTAGTGCTTGTTCTGATCGTAGGAGTTGGTCTACAAATTATATTCTCTGATAATGATGAGACCGCGAACACAACACCTCAGGAGCAATCAACAAATAATAACGGTCAGTCCACTGGTTCTGTAAGTGATCCAGCTACAGGTGGGGATGAATCAGACTCAAATGAAGCCGTTGAAGAGGATGACCCAGCTCAAGATTCTGAATCGGATTCCAGTGCAAGAGTAGAAGACGAAGATGACGAGACAGATGATGAGCAACAAACGGATGAAGATGAAGCTGAAAACGAAGAGGATAGCCAAGAGGACGGCGAATGGGAGCCTGTAGGTACGCAGCAAACAGGTGAATTTTCTCCTGACTTCACCCAAGGTAGTCAGAACTGGAATGAGATGGTTACAGCATTAGAATCTGCGACAGGCGTCTCTTCTTCGGAAATGACACTTTGGAGACTTGAAAACGGTGGTTCCCCAACCTCTGCTGTGGGAACATTTAGTGATAGTGACACAATGGGGACTCCTTACCGTGTAAGAATTGAATGGCAGGATGGACAAGGCTGGCAGGCTGTTTCTATGGAACAGCTTGATAGTAACCCATATCGATAAAACGTAAATAACACTGCAAAAGCCCGGGTCATCCTTTAGATGAAGCCCGGGTTTTTGTATGCTTACTCAATTAAGGTTTGCTTCTGTATGGCTTTTAATGATTCAGAGAAAGGCTGTTTAACACGGGCCATATCGTAATCTCTAAATGGATCCTTTTGTTTTTCTAATCTCTCTAAAACACTACTGATCGTAAATTGGGAGGGAGCCAGTTCCTCAGTAAGCTCTGCCCATTCAAGAGGTGTAGCGACATACCCCGTTTCTCCTCTAACTGAATAAGGAGCTATGATTGTTTTTCCTTTATCGTGCTGAAGGTAATCTAGGTACAGCTTTCCTTTCCGATTTTTCTTTAACCGTTCTAATGTAAAAGAGTCAGGATACTGCTCTGTAAGAAAGCGACAGAGAAAAAGAGTGAAAACTCTTGTCTGCTTATAAGAGAAACGATTGGGGGGCAGAGGGATATACAGCTGTAGCCCTTTGCCTCCTGAGGTTTTTACAAAAGACGTTAATTGAAAATAGTCTAGTGCCGCTTTTGCAAGCTTGGCCGCTTGTACTGCGGCTTGAAAATCGGATGCAGAGGGTGGATCTAGATCAATCACAATTTCACTTGGACCTGTGTGTGAATGCTTTTGAAAAGGGACATGAAATTCTAACGCTAATTGGTTTCCGAGCCATAGTAGACTTTGCATTTCATTGCAAAGAATATAGTGTGTGCCTTCAAAAAACGTCGACTGAACATAGGATGGTGCATACTCAGGTTTGTTTTTTTGATAGAATCGTTCTCCCTGATTACCGTGTGGATAGCGAATAACCGTTAATAATCGATCCTGCAAAAATGGAAGCAGGTGTGGTGTGATGGTCTGTAAATAGTAGAGATAATCAGCTTTATTTATAAGAGGCAGAATGGGCTTATCTGGATGCGTGATATCAACATAATCAGATGGAAAGCTGAGGTCGCTACGTAATTTATTTAATGTACACATATCTGGATGGGTTTCAAGTAAGAAATGAGAAAATTCAGGCTCACGAAGCTTGCCGTCGTGGAAGCCAATAGATGCCACTTCTGCACAGATACTTGCTGGCAACTGCCAATGATCATTTGTCTTTTTCTTACCATTTTTTTTGAACAGATCAATTAGGGCGGTGCGTTGCTCAGTTGAAAATCCATGGGAGACACTAACCACTTCAATTAATTCATTCTCTTTATAGACATAACCCGTAAAATAGCCATTGGTATGATCATAATCTCTTAAAAGGACCTTACTCGGGCGTTTGAGCTTCCATTTTAACCATTGTTTCGTACGAACATCAGGCTGCCACAAACTACTCTTGCGCTTAGCGACAATCCCTTCTCCCTGTTGGAAATAAAGCTCTTTTAATAACGGATCTATTTCTTGGTAAACGTTTATAAGTTGTAATGGGGAGGAGGTGTGTGAATACAAATGAATATGTTGAAAGAAATCAGCCAATTTTTTCTTGCGTTCACTAAGAGGGAGCTCGGTCAGTTTTGTTCGATCTGATAAAAGCAAATCAAACACCATTAGCTGACATGGGAATTGCTCTGCATAGTACTCGATCGTTGCCTGTTTTTTCAGACGAGAACGCTTTTGCACTTTCGAGAAGCGACTATGTAATTCTGAGCTTAAACAAACAAGCTCCGTATCAAGTACAACTGAGTGCTTTGGAGGATGCCTCTTTAACCAATCAACAATTTCAGGGAATGAGGCGGACAAGTCCTTGCCTCTTCGACTTTGCAACAAGACGTTATCTTTAGACCATGTGACTAAACAGCGGAAGCCATCATACTTGGGTTCATATAACCAGTCGCTTGTTGTTGGCAGAGAATGCGTAAGTGTCATAAGCATGGGCGAAACGTTCATACAAATCCTCCTCATCTAATCGTAATTTTTGCGTCGTTTTGTTTTTCTATACATAGAATCCTTTATAACGCCTCACATTAAGAAGAAAAAATGCGAGGAGCTCGACGAAATGCATACAGTTTGGAAAGGAAGCATTAGCTTTGGTTTAGTTAGTATCCCTGTTAAGCTTCATACAGCAACGGAGAACAAAGATATTAAGTTACGTCAGCTTCACAAAAAATGTCACACGCCTATTTCGTATCAAAAGCATTGTCCTAATTGTGAGGAGGAAGTAAAAGCAGAGGATATTGTAAAAGCATACGAATATAGCAAAGATAAGTTCGTGGTTTTAGACAAAGAAGAGTTGGATCAACTAAAAAAAGAAAATGAAGATAAAGCAGTAGAAATTCTTGATTTTGTAAAGCTTGAAGAGATTGACCCTATCTATTTTGAACGAAGCTACTTTCTGGCACCGGGTGAAGGAGGGAATAAAGCCTATTCTCTTTTACATCAAGCGTTAGAGCAATCTGGGAAGATTGGAGTTGCCAAGATTATTATTCGATCAAAAGAACAGCTAGCTATCGTACGTGTTTATCAAAAGTGTCTTCTAATGGAAACCATCCATTTTCCAGATGAAGTGCGCAGCGTGGAGGATGTTCCCTCAATCCCTGCAGAGCATCAAGTGGATAGCAAGCAATTAAAAACAGCCCTCATGCTGATCGACCAATTAACAACGAGCTTTGACCCCGCAGCCTATCACGATGAATATAGAGAGGATCTTCTCTCGTTAATTGAAAAAAAGAAAACAGGAGATACAACAGTTACAGCATCAAGCAAAAAACCAGCTGCCACAAACGTAACCGACTTAACAGCTGCCCTACAGGAATCATTGGAGAGAACAAAACCAAAAAGAAAAGCTGCAGTCAAACGTAAATCAACCACCCGTAAAAAAGCCTAATACCGTTATCCCATTAGAATGGTGTATACTAATGGAGATATGTTAAATAGAAAGGGCGTTTTACGTGGTTATTGGAATTATTGGTGCAATGGAAGAAGAAGTCGTTTTATTACGTGAAAAATTGACGAATCGAAAGGATCTGTCAATTGCAGGCTGCGAGTTCCACGAAGGGATTATTGATGGGGTTAAGGTAGTCCTATTAAAATCAGGTATAGGAAAAGTAAATGCTGCCATAGGAACAACTCTGCTTATTCAATTGTTTTCACCGGACCGGATCATCAATACCGGCTCGGCAGGTGGATTCTATCAATCTCTATCTGTCGGTGATATCGTTATTTCTACAGAAGTACGTTATCACGACGTTGATGCTACTGTCTTTGGATATGAGTACGGACAGGTGCCACAAATGCCTGCATTCTATCAGCCAGATGCTACCCTAATTAAAGTCGCAGCGGATGCAGCCGAGAACGTAGGCATTCACTCTGAAAAAGGCTTGATTGTCTCTGGTGATTCGTTTATGAGTGACGAAGCAAGAGTAGAAGAGATAAAGCAATTATTTAATGAACCCTACTGTGCAGAAATGGAAGCAGGTGCTATTGCCCAAGTATGTCAGCAATTTGCCGTTCCATTTGTCATTATACGTGCATTATCAGATATTGCAGGCAGTGATGCTAAGATGTCATACGATCAATTTCTTGAGACTGCCTCAGTCAATTCAGCGAAGCAGGTATTATTAATGCTTGAAGATTTAAAATCAAAATAGAAACATTTTCCTTCGCATCCTACTATTACATCATTTATTTGCTAAAAAGGATGATAGAATGATTGGTAGTGAGGGAGGCTGATTTCGTGGAGAGTAATAGAGAGAAGAATCTACTTGGCAAACAAGAGGACTATCGTCGATTTAGTTTTGTTCTGTGGTCATTAGCTGCCTTTTTATACGTAGGATTAGTGATACCAGAGAGCTGGGCACAAACGACAAGACCACCAGAGTTTATGATCCCAGCAATTTGTGTTGCGCTTTTCATTGCAATCGTCTATAACCGATTAGCTGCAAAAGCCACACGCCTGTTATATGAGGATGAATAAGTGTTAAATAGATAGATAGACCGAACGATAAAGTAAAGCAGCGCAAACATTTTCTAATGTTTGCGCTGCTTTTTGCATGGTTCTTGATAGTGAGAAATCTTTATAGGATGAATTCTAGACCGAGTTCTTTTTTAAAATATCAATAAAATCAACTAAAATCTGAGCAGTTAGTCCCCAAACAGTATGTTCCTTATATTGAAATACGTATTCAGTCCGAGTAAAGCTCTGATTCGTATAGGCAGCGCTGTTTGCAATTTGCTTCACCGGAAAATCCTCTGCGAAGGATAACCGCAAAGCGGACTGGTACTCGTGGTGTTTATTCTCTAACAGAAAGTCTAATGGAATGGTAAAAATAGACGAGACCTCATCTTGATTGGGTGAGAGTTTTTCAGGATGTAAAAGATGGCACACAAACGGATAAACAGCTCCCCTTCTTGGACTCATACGGGGTTCCAATGCAGATAACACGCTCACATCCTGGGCTGTTACCCCTAATTCTTCGCAGAGCTCTCTTACGGCTGTATACTCGGGACTAATGTCTTCTTTATCCATTCGACCGCCTGGAAAACATATTTCACCTGGCTGGCTTCGTAAGGTTGTAGAACGAACCTGAAATAATAGAGACAGATTATTATGTTCATCGTACATTAGAGGTAACATAACAGCAGCATGATGATGGTTGGATGGAGTATGGTTTTCTAAAATGGTTTGAATTCGATTTATATCTTTCATAACAGTCCTTTCTAATGCCTTTTTTCATATTTGAAGAAAAGGTGTGAGAATTTATGACAAAAAAACTGTAACTTCGAATGAATTCATTTAAAGTAAGACGTAGGAAAGGTCATTGACCTAGCTTCCAAAATGTTCTCTCTACTCTCCCCCATTGTGGCGGTTCGCTTAGCGGACCGCCAACTTTTTTATTAATAGATCAATTCAAGAAATTCTTCCGTTGTTACTTTACCAAAATAGGAGGAGATGTTTACATCCTTAAGAGCTTCTTCTAATGCGGCATAGTCATACTTCGTTCCGTTAAGAACGTCCTCTAATTCACTTACATCATTTACTCCAAAGAAATCACCGTAAATTTTGCTTGATTCAATTGTTCCACGTCGTACATTCATTCGAACATCTACACTACCACCTGCAAAGCGTTTGCTTCGTTGAATATCAAAGGCTGGTGACTTTCCGTAATTCCAATCCCAGTTTTGATAGCGTTGCTTAGAGAGCTCATGAATACCTTCCCAATCCTTTTCACTTAGATGATACGTAGGGATTTCTCCATCCTCAGAATCAAAAATAAAACGAAGAAGCAATTGTTTAAACTCATCCATTTGAATAGGCTGTTCAAGAAATTCATTCACATTAGCAACACGACTACGAATGGATTTAATTCCTTTTGAGCGAATCTTCTCATCCTTTACATTGAGTGCAGATACAACATTTTCAACTTCAGAATCAAGCATTAGTGTTCCGTGACTGAACATCCGTCCCTTAGTCGTGAATTGTGCATTCCCTGAAATCTTACGCTCACCTACATGAATATCATTTCGTCCACTAAGCTCAGCTGTAACCCCTAATTTAGCTAAGGCTTGAACAACGGGCTCTGTGAACTTTTTGAAATTATGAAAGGAGTGTCCATCATCCTCCGTGATAAAACTAAAATTTAGATTCCCTTCATCATGATAGACAGCTCCTCCACCTGAAAGGCGACGTACGACATAAAGGTTCTGTGCTTTAACATAATCAAGGTTAATTTCTTCATATGTGTTTTGATTTTTTCCAATAATAATTGAAGGTCGATTGACATAAAAAAGTAGGTATGTATCCTTGGGGTCCAGATTTTTTAAGGCGTATTCCTCAATTGCTAAATTTATTTCTGGATCAGTAATTCCTGAATTATCAATGAATTTCATCATATAAACAATCTCCTTTATATAGTAAATCTTCCTTTAAGTATAGCGATAATTTTAATAATGGTCGAGTTGAATGACTTTTTTAGAACGCAATGCGCGTTTTTTTTTCGAAAACCTGCTACCGAAGCTAAAAGTGGTCGTATAATGGGGTAGGGGGGGAGAAGCGCTTGAAAGAAAAAGTAATCAAAGACGCAGCTTCTTGCTATGGAGCAGAGCTAATAAAATGCTTGGGAGGATTCACGAATCAAGTATATTTATTACAACAGGGTCAAACAGAGCTTGTACTAAAAGCATATAGAGCTGACCAAATCTCTTATAGGCAGTTACACTCCAAAAATGTATGGATGCAAGCTTTAAGAGAGAAAGGAATGTTGTTACCTTTACATATCATGACGCAGGATGAAAAACCTATTTTAGAGAGAGAAGCCGGATCTGAAAAATACTACTTTGTGGCCTTTTCTAAGGTGAAGGGCTCCATTGTTCATCCAGAACAATGGAACAAGCAATTATACTACTTATGGGGACAGTCACTTGGAAAGATGCACGCAGTGGCTTCAACGTTTAACCCACCTGATGAGGAATTTGAATTACCCCATTGGAGCACCAATCCTTTGGTCCAATTTTCACATGACGATTTTGATCAATCAGTGCTCCAGCAATTTCAAGAGATGGTTGACTATTCAGCATCACTGCCAATTTCAACAAAAACATTTGGCATTACTCATAATGACTATCATCATGAGAACTTTTTCATTCATAGACAACAGGTCATTCCAATAGATTTTGATGATGCACAGTATAGTCATTTCTTTTATGATCTTGCTGTTTCTATTTATCATGCCGTTCAAGTGATCAAAACAAAAGCTAATAAATTAGACTTTCTTTTAGAATTTTTACCTCATTTTTTTCGTGGCTATGAATCCGAACATGTATCTCTTGATCAATTTGGCGATTGGAAGGAGCAGCTTCCTAAATTTTTGTCATACCGTCATTTGTACTCGTATGTATACTTACAGTTGAACCTATCAAATGAAATGAAAAATAGTCTACAACCTATACTCGAAAAGATGAAAAAAGAGATCTTACATCAGAAACCGATTGTTCATCTATCTGAAAATTTTTTGGAAAAAATAAGGGCATCTGTTTTGGAAATGGATGATCGGGTAAAGGATACTAATGTATGGAATAACATTAAATAAGGAGCGGTTTTTTATGCCAAGGCAATTAATAAGTAGAAAGTTAATTTTGGTTAACGCTTATCTTTTTATTTGCTTTGCTATACTATCTTTAGTAATGATTGGACCTTTTGAATGGCATTTTCATGCGTTGGTGGGTATTTTACTAATTATAGTTGGAGTGAATCAACTTCTTAAGCATCATTTTCAATTCTTTCTTACTAATTGGTCCAAGCAAATTCTCCAGTACAAACAGAGGAAGCTTGGTAAATCAGAATGGAAGAAGTGGGATCGTCATATTTTTTCCATTTACGGATGGTTTATATTAGGCGGGCTCTATCTTATTAGTGCAATCATAGGAGGAGGGAATCCATTTTCTACTACACCGTATCCTATATTTATTGGTATGGTTGTAGTGATGGCTCTGCTTATTAATTTATACGTTGTAGTTGATAATAACAGACTAAAAAGATTAATTCAGACTCATCAGACGAATTGATTTATATAAAGCCTGAGACTAAATAGAAAAGCTGACAATGTTGGAGTAAATCCATTCCATTGTTCAGCTTTTTTTATGTTGTCGTTCCAAAAGTACACTTCGCTTGCGTCGATAAAGGAATGGGAGGGTATCTGAGTATGGTTTCTTCGGCTGCCGCTCCCGAAAATGGGGGCACGCTTTCCGCGGGGAGGTACCTGAGCTAACCCGACTACGTCGATTTAGCTCAATGAACCTTTTCATCGAGGTAACTGAAAAGAAGACGTTTTACCTTAAATATAATAGTTTAGTGACGTGAAAAATGAACAAGGTCGCTCTTGTCACAAGGAATATCGGGATGAGAGGTAGATACATCGGGTGGAAAGTGAATCCATCGCAAAGTGCAGAGAATACCTCGGAAGACGATCTACACTCGATTGCGCAAGTCGGTAAGCTTAGCCAATCCAGTCACCATCCTTACCCCACGGATGGAAAATGCGCGAAATAGATCGGGGACGCGCGATAAAAATTAAAATGCGCGAAAAACATCGGATCATGCGCGGAAATATCAAGCCAGTGCGCGATAAAAACGAAAATGCGCGAAAAGGTGGTGCACCCCAAAAGTTAGAGGACAAATCTAACGTTTGGGGTGTTTTTATATGAGTAAATATAGTGAGGAATT
>NZ_VLXZ01000099.1 GCF_007293315.1 Alkalicoccobacillus porphyridii | reverse complement strand
CACTCAAAGAAGAAACCATCAAAACTAGAAAATAAACAAACACGTGAACAAGAGTTAGAGCGTGAAAATGAGGCTCTTCGTTTGGAGAATGCCTATTTAAAAAAGTTGAAAGCTTTTCGGGAAGATCCGGAAAAATATCTCGAAAAGCACAAGCAGCGCTGGCATTCGAACTCAAAAAAGAATTCCGATTAAGGGATGTCCTCACTCAAGTGGATCTCCCTGAAGCAACGTATCACTATCATGTGAACCAATTAGGCAAAGAGGATCCCGATCAAATCATAAAGAAAGAGATTCAAGCTATATTTGATCATCATGAGGGAAATTACGGGTATCGTCGGATTCAT
>NZ_VLXZ01000098.1 GCF_007293315.1 Alkalicoccobacillus porphyridii | reverse complement strand
ATGTTCGAACAACGCGTAAATTCTGACGTACTGACCGTTTCTACCGTTAACTCTCAGGATCAGGTAACCCAAAAACCCCTGCGTGACTCGGTTAAACAGGCACTGAAGAACTATTTTGCTCAACTGAATGGTCAGGATGTGAATGACCTCTATGAGCTGGTACTGGCTGAAGTAGAACAGCCCCTGTTGGACATGGTGATGCAATACACCCGTGGTAACCAGACCCGTGCTGCGCTGATGATGGGCATCAACCGTGGTACGCTGCGTAAAAAATTGAAAAAATACGGCATGAACTAATTCAGGTTAGCTAAATGCTTGATTAAAAAGGCGCTACTCGGCATGGGG
>NZ_VLXZ01000097.1 GCF_007293315.1 Alkalicoccobacillus porphyridii | reverse complement strand
ATTGTCGGGACTTATACATTGCTTGAAGCGGCGCGGGCTTACTGGAATGCGCTAACGGAAGATAAAAAATCAGCGTTCCGTTTTCATCATATCTCCACTGACGAAGTATATGGTGACCTGCACTCGACGGATGATTTCTTCACCGAAACCACGCCGTATGCGCCGAGCAGCCCTTATTCCGCGTCAAAAGCCAGCAGCGACCATCTGGTGCGCGCCTGGCTGCGGACCTACGGTCTGCCGACGCTTATCACCAACTGCTCGAATAACTACGGTCCTTACCACTTTCCGGAAAAACTGATCCCGCTGATGATCCTCAACGCGCTGGCGGGTAAATCGCTGCCGGTATAT
>NZ_VLXZ01000096.1 GCF_007293315.1 Alkalicoccobacillus porphyridii | reverse complement strand
TTTTTAAATTTCATCACTATTCCTTGTTATACACATTACGAAAAATAAGACATTTAAGATCATCAAAAGAGGAAAGTAAATGTATTGCGTATAAAGGGATAGATTAAATTTATTAAAATTCACGCAGGGAATAATTTATAAAAATATATCATTACAACATATATATTAATTTTATATTTATTTCGCAGCCAAACAGGATAAACATCAGTCAGGATAAAGACGTAAAATTTAAGATGAAAGAATATCTGCCGCTTTGATAATCCCAAACAGCAAAAGCATCCGACAGCGAAGTGCAGTTATGTTCTGTGAAAGTGGAGAAGGTAACCGCTAACGTTGTACCGGTGATTCG
>NZ_VLXZ01000095.1 GCF_007293315.1 Alkalicoccobacillus porphyridii | reverse complement strand
CGCGAAAATAGCCCCTGGAACTCCCACAGGTAATAGGGGCAGAATAGCAATTGCACAGTTGCGAACATATCTATCAGCCCAGGTCTGAGCATCGGGACCTGAACTGATGAACTTATCAAGCGAAAGAAAGCCCCGTGCTGTCCTGTGGATGTCTCTGACGGCAACGTTGGTATCGTTCGGGTCGTAAACGGACACAACATAATTTAATTGTCCATACACTGACTGCTTTATTCGTAGCCTTACTGACAAAGTATGATTGTCTATATATAAAATCGCGGACATATGACTGACATTGTTTGCCATCATTCGACAAAAGAAAATATCTAAAGCGAAGCCAAAATCCTTACTCG
>NZ_VLXZ01000094.1 GCF_007293315.1 Alkalicoccobacillus porphyridii | reverse complement strand
CGCCAATACGAAACTGGTCGTTATGTTCGGAAATAACCCGGCAGAAACGCGGATGAGCGGCGGTGGTGTCACTTACTACGTCGAGCAAGCCCGCGAACGTTCAAACGCACGCATGATCGTCATCGATCCACGTTATAACGACACTGCTGCCGGGCGTGAAGATGAATGGCTGCCCATTCGCCCTGGCACCGATGGCGCACTGGCCTGTGCGATTGCCTGGGTACTGATTACTGAAAACATGGTCGATCAGCCATTTCTCGACAAATATTGTGTTGGTTACGATGAAAAAACGCTGCCCGCCAACGCACCACGTAACGCGCATTATAAAGCCTATATTCTGGGAGAAGGGC
>NZ_VLXZ01000093.1 GCF_007293315.1 Alkalicoccobacillus porphyridii | reverse complement strand
ATTTTTTTACCCGCAAAATGGGTGATCCAGTCAGAAAGGCGCAGTTCGATTTTATCGCCAAGCCCTGGCGTTTCGTGGTGCTCTGTCACGCGCGTGCCAAGTACCGTGCCGTTAAAATCGGCTCCCACCAGCAGCTGAATCGCACCGGAATAGCCATCTGGCGCGGTTGTTTCCAGAACGGCGGCTACCGGTTTGTCATTCTGTTTGGCGATGTAAACCCGATGCTCACCTTTACCTAACTCTGGCGCAGTTACCAGATAGCAACTCTGTGCCAGCGCATTGTTATAGCGTTCGGCTGGCAGCACCTGATCAAATAACGCCTTTTGTTGCAGACTGGCCTGTTCAGCAATC
>NZ_VLXZ01000092.1 GCF_007293315.1 Alkalicoccobacillus porphyridii | reverse complement strand
CGCCAAAGTTTTCGATGTCAATGAGCCACTGAGTCAAATCAATCAGGCAAAACTCGCCTGACAGAATTTAATCAAGGGCGGTTAGCGCCCTTTTCATCCCTGTCTGAAATTTCTCAAATTCTAAAAATCTCAACCAAACTTATCTGATAACACTAAATTCGAAAGAATGCGTACAGGTAAGTAACAATGAAGAAAATTGCTATTGTGGGTGCCGGGCCTACGGGGATCTACACCTTATTCTCGCTTCTACAGCAACAAACTCCACTTTCTATTTCTATCTTCGAGCAGGCTGACGAGGCCGGTGTCGGGATGCCATACAGTGATGAGGAAAACTCAAAAATGATGCTGGCA
>NZ_VLXZ01000091.1 GCF_007293315.1 Alkalicoccobacillus porphyridii | reverse complement strand
GAACTCCGGGCCAAAAGGCCAGCAAAGCTCGACAAAGGGTAACTCAAGGGCCAGGCGTTTCGCCGTTTCGTGCAGTGATTGCTTATCCATAAACGTTCCTTTAGGCGAAGGAGAATAAGCAAAGTATGCCGCGAAGTACGGCGATAATCGACGTTTAATCCGCCAGCGAGAACCAGCGTCGCCAGATAAAGCGCAGAACAAAATACTCAATAGCGCCCAGCACTAAAAACCACAGACAAAACAATAAAGTGTAAAGCTGACTAAGATCCATCAGATGGAACGTGCTCACCAGTTTTTGTGCCAGCGTCAGCCCCAATGCGGGGGCGGGAAGCAGCAGGCAAGAGAGGAAAGC
>NZ_VLXZ01000090.1 GCF_007293315.1 Alkalicoccobacillus porphyridii | reverse complement strand
GTCGTAACAGAAGCTGCACTCGTTATTTTTGAAATTAACGCTCGGATAGCCGCCCGCGCCGCGTTGCAGAATGTTGTTTTCACAAGCATTAATACAGGCGTCGCAGCGGGTGCAATGGGTCAGAAAATGAGATTCATCACCGGACCAGGGCGGACGGATACCGTTACTGGCTTTGCGCCAGCGACCAGTGAGTATGCCCCGACGGGATGCATCAATCTTCACATTGACCTTCCATCATTAACGCGCTCTGAAAATTGAGAGCGACCAAATAAACCGCATAATTAATAAGCCATTTTTATAGCCGCTAAGATATTAAAGGATGTGTCAAAGATGCATACCCCGATCGGGGTAAAA
>NZ_VLXZ01000008.1 GCF_007293315.1 Alkalicoccobacillus porphyridii | reverse complement strand
CACGTTATAAAAATATATTTTTCTCTAGTCATATCTGCCTCAAACCATTGTTAGATTAACCTTTCTGGAGGGAGTCTACGGTTTCTCCTTCCGCTACTTTCTGTTCAAACAAATAACGAACGTTTCTATTTAAGGGAATGACAGCTATTTTTTTGATAAGAGGATTCACTATCATATAAAGCTTTTTTTTCAGTGGCCTCGATGAAAAGGTTCAATAAGATAACTCGACGTAGTCGGGTTATCTTATTGCCTTCCCGCGGTAGCGTGCCCCCATTTTCGGGTGCGGCAGCCGAAGAATCAATACTATTTTTAACATAAGCATGGACTTATCTTATTGGAAGGCATAATTGAAGAGACTCTTTTCAAGTCTCTTCTTTTAGAAGCTCCCAGAGCATTCTTTCTCGATTCTGGAGAAAGTAATGGGTAATCTGATAGTGATCTGTCATTTCATAATCAATTAAGTCGATATGATGCTCATCAAAGCTATAGATATCTGCATCTGGATATCCAAGTAAGATGGGAGAATGCGTAGCAATAATGAATTGTGTTTCGTTTTTAGTTGCTAGGTCATGTATCACTCTCAAAAAAGCTAATTGTCTAGCTGGAGATAAAGCGGCCTCTGGCTCATCGAGTAAATAGAGCGCCTTGCCTTCGAAACGATTTTTAAATAAAGAGAGAAACGACTCTCCATGAGATTGTTCATGCAAAGAACGACCTCCATAGCGATCATAATTGTATGATGGATCGTCCTGCTTTAATTGATCCAGATGTGAAGCAAACTGGTAAAAGGATTCCGCTCTCAGGAAAAAGCCATTTCCGATCTTAGGCATCCAACCTAAACGAAGATAGTCCCCCAAGGCTGATTGTGAGGCATGTACATCATATATATTGCTCCTTCCTCCACCAGCCACATTAAAATCACACTTATCGGCAATCCCCTCTAACAATGTCGATTTTCCAGATCCGTTTTCACCTACAAAAAAGGTTACAGCCTTCGTTAGATTCAGTTCATCCAAATTCTTAATACTCGAAATGGAGAAAGGATAGTCCCGACTATTTGAAATTTTTTCACGCAGTAGTTTAATCTTTTTTAAATACATACTTCCCTCCGCTCTGTTACTAATCCCTTCTTTCTCTTACACTTATGTTTCGACAGCATTCACTCAGGTTCCTGTATCAGGAATGATTTAAAAGAACCCACAGGAATAACTCTTGTGGGTTTAACCTTGTTTGATCAAATATTAGACGTCTTGCTTATTTTCCGTTTGCATACTCCTTCATTGAATCACGCATAAACTCTGCCAATCCTTCACCAAATTGGTCGATGTTTTTTTTGAATCGCTCATCAGCTACGTACATCTCTCCAAGTCCAGCAAATGCCTCTGGAGAATAGCTACCAATTTGATTTAAAAACGTAAACCATTCTCCAATTGCCGCCTGAGCCTTTTCTGAACCTGGATGTAAATGGCGAATGGCTGCTAAGTCAAGGTAAATTTGATTCATTTTTTCACCAAGCTCTTTTTCCTTACCTTTAACGTTTTCAGCAGCGGCATCCACTACCTGATCGCCCCAGCGTTCTCTAGCCTCGCCTTCGTGCTTATTCCAGCCTGTAAAATCAAACCCCATAAACTTTTCTTTATTAGACATAGAAATCTCACCTTTCTTAAATCTGAGTGTCCTTTCAATTGTATTAATCATTTGATCAATCTGATTACGACGTTGTTCAAGCATCCATCGATGTTGTTTTAACGCCTCCTCTTGATCAAATTCAGGACTGCTCATGATTTCTTTGATTTTTTTTAAAGGGACATCCAACTCTTTAAAAAAGAGAATGTGTTGCAAGTCATCAATGTTTTGTTGAGAATATAAGCGATAACCTGATTCAGTTACTTCATCCGGACATAATAACCCAATCTCATCATAGTGGTGGAGTGTGCGCACACTGATTCCAACTAGATTGGCTACCTCTTTTATTTTGAACATCTGACTCGCCTCCCTTAAGATCA
This sequence comes from Alkalicoccobacillus porphyridii, assembly GCF_007293315.1. Classification (GTDB taxonomy): domain Bacteria; phylum Bacillota; class Bacilli; order Bacillales; family Bacillaceae_D; genus Alkalicoccobacillus; species Alkalicoccobacillus porphyridii. The sequence continues at coordinate 225,300 of NZ_VLXZ01000008.1, read as the reverse complement.
AAGATAAGCTATCACGTAACGTGAGAGTCAATCGTAAATTTAGAAAAAATGATACGGTTTAATATTTACACGGTTTTTGAAGTAGCTGAGGCAGAGGCTTCGCGCATTTCATACTATTCCTGCGCATTCGAGAGGAGGCCACTGTCATTAAAAATTGAGCTCGTTTGCACCGCTGCAGGAGAAAACTTCGCTCATGTTCCCGATCAGACAAAGGACCAACATTCCTATCTAAGGAAATGAGGTCTGTTTAAAAAAAAGAAGATTCACTATCATATAAATCTTCTTTTTCAATAACCACATTCGCCATTGCTACGTGTATTAGCTTACGATCTACGTACATGATTTTATAAATGTAGCCATGATGATTCCCTCAGGCATATGTACTTCTTTTATTTTCTGGTACCCATTGCTTAAGTAAAGCTGTATTGCAGGTATATTATTAGATGCGGTTGAAACCATTATGCTTTCACTTTTAAATGAATCTACAAAAAGCAAAAGTGCTTTAGCAACACTTTTTCTAAAATGTGTTGGATGAACAATTACTCTAGTAATGAGTATTGAGTTCTTCTTAAACTCTAATGATAGGACACCCATCAATACATTTTGGTCATGGCAGCCATAGTATACTTCTTTACTTTGCTTAAGATCAGCTAAAGTCTGACGCAAGGGTGGAAAATCGTCTAAACCAATGAGATCCGCTTCTACTCTATAAGATTGCATTTGCAACTGCCAAACCTCTTGAGCTATATCGTCCTGTTGAAGTGCAAGCTCCCTAATTATATAGTTATATTTACCTGAGTTCTCTGCGGTCACCATTACCTCTCCTCTTAAATGGACTTAATAACCGCTCTTAGCTCATCCACATGTTGGAGTAAATGATCTGGTTTCACTTTAAAGGTTGCTTGATAATCTGGCAGCCAATTAACAGCCATCGTGCTTATCGCTGCCTCCTTACCTGCCAAGATATCCGCATCACTGTCTCCAAGAAAGATGACCTCTTCTTTATCTATCTTCAGCTTTTTTAATGCTAATTCTATTCCTTCTGGATGAGGCTTGGCCTGTATCACATCATCTCCTGTAATCACTGTATCAAATAAACTTGACATATTTAGTGCTTCAAGTGATATTTCTAGGCTTCTCCTAGCCTTACCAGTAACAATACCTAAAAGATAGCCTTTATCCTTTAAATCCTGAAGCAGATTGAGCATCTCAGGAAATTCTGCAACAAGTTCCTGATGACTCAACGTATATGTCTCATAGTACAATTCAATGGCTCGTGACGTATCTTTATGCTTCAGGTTTTTATTAATAATTCCTGTTTCAGAAGGACCAAACATATCTTTAATCGCATCATCTGTATGTTCGATCTCGTCAAAGGATTGAAACACATGTTGGAAGGCTTTAAAGCATAAGGGTAACGTATTTGCTAGTGTCCCATCAAAATCAAATAAGATTGCTTTTACCATCTAATCATCCTTTACTTGGTTAACTGGTCCAGATCCTCATCTATATGCTTTCAATCCCTGAACTACCGCCGATCATTATTGCTCGCCTACTCATCAATAACACTCGGATTCTCATCCATAATTTTCATCGCACTTGCTTTTAGTGTGGGGAGATAGGCTCGCACGCTTGTTGAGCGTTGCTCGAGATCGTGTACGTCATGAATGCCAAGGTCTTCTAACAATAATTGAAAGGACTGCTTGTAACATTCGCTGAGGTTTAGGGCATCTGCGTTGAATATTTGATGACAGCGTGCAAAGGTGGCAACGATCCAGAATACCGCTTCTCTGTGATTTCCTGCGACGATTAATTCTCGGCTGCCATCAATGGCTATAACTCTAGCATCAGCTGTGATGTCTGAACTAAAAAAGAATGGCGTTTTTGCATGAGATACCGCGGCATCAAAAGTTTGCTCTAAATGGTCAAGGTGCTCTAAGAGTCTTTCTGCTCCAAGTTCTTTACATCCTAGAAGGTCAAGTAACTTCTCGTACACCGTCTCCTGCTGATACGTTGTAAGAAGTGTTCGAGTGGTAAGATAACGTAATCGAATCGTTGGATTTTCAAGTCCTGCTATAAGCAATACATGGCACATCACTCCTGTGCCAAATAGCCATGCCATCACTTGATCTGCCCACTGACTCTTTTGGGTTAGACTATTCAAGTTATTCGTGATTCGCTTCATAGCGTCTTCGCAACGAGCTTCCACCCATTTCTTCTTTGGAAATTGTCGAGCAACCTCTAATTGGAGATTATGTAACTCATAAGTTGGATCCAGAAGAATTGTATTATGTTTGAGACTATTAGCTAAATGATAGGAGCTTAGAACTCCCTCTATTTCATGAAACTGTGACCAGGGTAGGTAAGTTACATCTAATAACACGTGATGGAATCGAATTTTCCCAGGTTTTAATGGAATCTCTTCTTGGTTAAGTATGATTAATACGTCAAGATCGGAGCTGGGAGGCAGGGTCGTTTCCTCCTCTCTATCTACAATAGAGCCAGCTAAATATGCGCTATGAAAGGATGAGTGTTTTTTAGAAAAGTTCAAGACCCATTCGGTAGTGATTGCTTTTGCTTCTTTCACCTTCATTTCACCGCCGCCTTTGCTTCGTATTATGATTCGCCCAGCAAATGCTTCTCCCAGTATCCTTGTATTTGTAGCTTCTTTAAGGAATTCATTTCGTCTAGATTAAGAATGTGTTCTTTTAATTCCTCTACTCTTTGGAGATGACTTAGCTTGTAATACTCCCTAGCTAGCTCTATGAATAGTCTAATTTTTATTGAAACACCACCAAATGGATCATAGTATGTATCTACCCGATCACCTTCAACATCTCTTTGAAAGCTAAACCGCTTGTTATCTTCTACACTGTCTAAAGCGGTTTGATATTGATGAATGGCTGCTTCTGGTGTGATTTTATTAGTTAACACATCTAGTCTCGTTTGAAACAAAATAGTTTCAGCGATGTTTCCTTGAAACTCCTCAATTAATACTCTCATCCAGTCCCAATCCACCCCGTGACTTGCCTGCACCCCTAACAAATTAAATGCCAGTATAAAGGAGCGATCCATTTGTTCTATATTGTTATTAATTTCCTGGTCTGAAGGGTACCCATAACTGGATGACTGTACAAGTTCAATATCTTCGTTTTCTTTTAGGATGTTCTCGATGTCGTGCTTGTGCATATGACCAACAACAACTAAAACAACCTTTCCACTAGCTTCTTTTGCTACTTGTTTGATATGCATCGCTTGCATGAATGTTCGATATAGAAAAAGCCTTCGTGGAAAATCAGCCTCTCCTGCTTTTTCATTCGCTATCCATCTGTCTATTTCTTCTTTTCCTTCTTTTCTTTCAGAATAAAAAAAGTCATTCTCATATGTAAATGGCTGAGGAAAGAATAGAAAATCTTTATACGTTCCCTGTTCTCTAATAAATGGAGGCTGCTCCAAATCCGATGTGCCCCATACTAGATATTGATCATTAGATGATGGACTCCAATCAAAAGGCGCAAGCTTAATGCATTTTTTTCTGCATAAGGCAAAATTAAATGCTGTTGTTCGTGCGTAAATTCATAGAAATGAGAACGAGCGAATTCTAATGGTGCTCGCTCTACCCCAATGACATCTGGTTTTACTCTATCAAAAAAAGCTCTGTATACAGCTGGTTGGCATTCTCGTGCAACTAACTGATTCGCATGTCCAACTCCAAGAATAATTAATTTAGTTTTATTTGTTCCTTTACACCCCATTCCAAATCTCCTCTGCTTCTTGCATCACTCTATCAATCAGCTCTTCTGCCGTTTGTATACTAGCGAGCATTGGGCTTTGGCCAGACCATAGGGACATGTATTCACGGTTATTCTGTTGTGATGATACGGTGCGGATCGGTTTTGTAAGCGTATTTTGAATTGGGAAGGCTGGCAAATCCTTTTCTCGACTTTGCATCAGTCTGATAAAAGTATTATTTATGGCTCTGGCTTTTTTTCCTGAAAAGGTTCGAGTTAGTGTTGTTTGGCTGTCCGTTGCTTTTGTCACTGCTTGCTTGTGAATATCAGATGCTCCGCTTTCTTCACAGGTGAGGAACGCCGTGCCCATTTGTACAGCTGCTGCTCCTAAGCAACGCGCTGCCATCAGTCCTCGCCCATCCATGATGCCACCAGAGGCGATGATTGGAATGTTTATGAGTTTCACGGTCTGTGGTATTAATGACATTAAACCCACCAAGCCTTCTTCTTCAGCATGCAAAAACGTTGCACGGTGGCCACCTGCTTCACTTCCTTGAAGTACCACGATGTCCAAACCGATGCGTTCAATTTCTATCGCTTCTTTGACGGTTGTGGCCGTTCCGATTAGGACAATATTGTGTTTTTTTAGTCTTTGGATAATCTCCTTGGAAGGAATTCCAAACGTAAACGAGCAGACAGGTATTCGCTCTTCAATTAATAGATCTATAAGTTTGTGGTAGTTAGCTAGGTCTCTGTTCGCTTGAGGGAGTGTCGGCTCTGACTGCTGAAGATGCAAGCTTTCGCGTATCGGTTCCAATAATGTTCGAGATGTATGTAAAGCACAGTCCTCCACCTCGTATTCGCTTGGAACAAAAATATTAACGCCGAACCAGTTAGATGTGTTTTGTTTTACTTCTTTTATTTGCTGAAGTAATTCCGCGGGGGTTAAGTATCCTGCTGCAATCATTCCTAACCCTCCATGGTTGGAGACGGCTGCGGTTAATTCAGAGGTTGAAATACCTCCTGCCATTGGAGCTTGAATAATAGGATGGGTTATATGTAAACGTTCAAACAGATTTGCTTGCTTCATTTTGGTCCCCCTTGATCCGAAGTGGTAGTTAAATGAAATTCTGCAATGAAACTTATTGCTTAATGATGCTTTGAATAAACTGTGATTTTGCTTCTGTATAGGCTTCGCGATCATCTGTAAACTTAATAGCAAGTCTCTTCTTTAAACTCGCATACTCTTGAACTACATTCTTGTTCTCTCGTAGAGTGTCACGAAATTTCAAATGTTCATCCCACCTTTGCGTTCCTTCTTTTACTAGATGTAGGTGAGCGACTCGTTTGTCATTATGTACTTTTACAAAATACCTTCTCCACTCTCGCTGATCCAAATCTTGCGGCACATAATGCCAGTCGAACTCTTCTAACACTTGAATGATTTCTTTTAATTGACCAAAGTCCTTTATCTTCGCCATCATATCTATAATGGGTTTGGCAGGCAGATTAGGGATAGACGTACTGCCGATATGTTCAATCTCTTTAACAGCAAATGCCCCTAGTAATGTAAACAACTTTTTCTTCTCTTCTTCACCCATAACCTGCCACATTGGAGTCGGCTCTTCTATAATAATTGGCTCTTCAGCCCAGACAGGCCACTGACTTTTGTCTACGTATTCACTCACCCGTGACCATCTCCTCATTTTGATCTTTCACTAATTCTTGAAGGACTGTATTATTCATGTAGGTCCGGCCCTAGTTCCCCCACTTAGAAACCTCAAGTGGTGTGAATTGATGTAATTTCTCTAAAAGCTGCTCTGAATCATTCGCTGTAATAATTAGCTCTTGATATGCCGGTCGCATAAATCCTTGCTCTATGGTATGCTCAAGCATTTCGAATAATGGATTATAGAACTCATTCACATTTAAGAAGCTACACGGCTTGTGGTGATAGCCTAGCTGAGACCATGTAAACACTTCAAACCACTCCTCCAAAGTGCCCGCTCCTCCTGGTAACGCAACAAAGGCATCTGATAAATCAGCCATCATCGCTTTCCTTTCATGCATGGTTTTCACTATGTGTTGCTCCGTTAGTCCGCCATGTGCAATTTCCACATTCATTAGCTTTTCTGGAATCACGCCAATTACTTCGCCGCCTGCTTCTAAACACGCATTAGCTACAGCGCCCATGCAACCAACCTGCGCTCCCCCGTACACAAGACCTATGCCTTTTTCAGCTAGTAATCTACCGAGCTTTTTAGCTTCCTCCATGTAAATTGGATCTGTTCCTTGACTTGAACCACAAAAAACCGCAATTCTTTTCATTTGATGCATACGTAATCTCTCCCTTTTCTATATATATCAATTAAATTGAGTTTCTTAGCTTAGCTGAAATCATCATTGTTACGCCACAGATTGTACAATACGCTATCGTATAAAGTGCAATGGCATCCAAGTTAACAAGAATGGTTTCCATATCAGAATTCCATGCTATTAATGATACGGGTAGCAAAATAGCAAGAAGAAAAACGATATATCTATATCGTTTCATAAGAACACTTAAAACGATTAATATAGCAGGGAAAACAATGAACAGAAGCATCACAAAAACAGCCATTGCTACTCACCTCACTATTTCATTAATGATTACAATATCCTATCTATAAGTATTCATTAGTTACCGATATCTTTCAACACTAAACAACTTTTCTTTTCTTAAAAATTATGAAAAGAGCTTGGGAAATAAGGTCTGGTCTGGATGCGCTTCCCCCTATACTTTAAAAAGAAAATAGTGGGTAAAGCCATCGTTGACCTTACCCACTATCCTTATTTTGTTCCATTATCAAGCACAGGGAGAGCATGGTCATATTAACTAAACCATCCCTTCTCCTTAGAATGTGTAACGGCTTCAATTCGGTTTTTTACATCTAGCTTCTCGAGGATAACTGACACATAATTACGTACAGTTCCTATCTTAATGTCTAGCTCAACCGAGATTTCTTTTGTGCTTTTCCCTTCAGCGATCAGTGATAGTACAGCTTTCTCACGCTCAGTAAGAGGATTGGTTTCACGAAACACATCATCCATTAATTCTGGAGCGTAGACTCTTTTTCCATCCATGACATGACGGATTGCTTGGGCCAACTCGTCACTTGAGCTATCTTTTAATAAATAGGCGCTCACTCCAGCTTGAAGAGCTCGTTGAAAATAACCAGATCTAGCAAAGGTGGTTAGTATCACCAATTTACAACCAGATGATTTTAATTCCTCTGCTGCTTCGAGTCCTGTTTTCTCTGGCATTTCAATATCCATAATACACACATCAGGCTTATGCTTTTGAACATAATCTACAGCTTCTTGTCCACTCTTTCCTTTTCCGACGATTTCCATATCATCTTCCAAGTTAAGCAAAGCCTCAAGCGCCCCAAGCAAAAGCTGCTGGTCTTCAGCTATATAGATTTTAATCATGAATTCTCATCCTTGTAGATTATTTTTATATCATAAGGCACTTGGATTCGGAGCTCCGTTCCATCTGATGTATCAATCGTGAGGCTTCCATTCACGAATTCTAAACGCTCCTTCATTCCTGCGAGACCATTACCTTTTTCAAAATAATTCTCTCCTGCTTTGAAGGTTCCATTATCCCGGACTATCATAATCAGCTGATCATGATCTGTCTGGAGAAATACCTCACATTCTGTTGCGTTACTATGCTTTACAACATTTGTTACCGCTTCTTTTAAACACATAGCAAGTATATTCTCTGTAATCAAATTAATATTATTTATCAGGTCTTTATCTTCTTCATGCCGTGCCCAAGAAATATGAGCTGCCTTAAGCATCTGTGCAGACAAGATTTGCTCATCTCTAAGTCTTAGACCTCGCATGGAGGAAACAAGCTTTCTCACTTCATGTAAGGAGGTTCGAGCGGTTTGCTGTACTTCTTTGATTTCTAAAGCTGCCTTTTGTGGATCTTTATAGATCAACTTCCTGGCAAGTTCACTTTTTAACCCAATCATTGAAAGACTTTGCCCTAATGTATCATGAAGATCACGTGCAATTCGCTGTCTCTCCTTAAGTTTGATTAACTCGGAAAGCTGTTCATTTGCATCTTCTAGCTTATCTTCAAGAATATCCCGTTCATTTTTATTATGTGTACTGAATGGTAGCAAAATGACGCTAATCCAAGCAATAATGACAAAAGCCAGTTGAGGTAAAAACAGATTTGGTGCGTAGATTATTCCATAATTTATAGAGAATGAGGTACTCACCAAATGAAAGATATACAGAAGATAAAAGGAACGTTTATTCCTTATGTTACCAATAAAGTAAGCAATAAAAAAGGCAAAAAACGTATATCCAAATAAAAAAATGGTAGATGTTGAAATCCCCATCAAAATAAATGTCCAAAGATAGACAAGCCACCCTTTTGATAAGAAGGCAATTCGATAGAAAATAAAAAAACTAATCGTAAGAATGACACTTGAAATCATATTTACTTCAAACGAAAATTGAAATATATAATAAAAGGGCAGAATGAAGAATACCGCCCATATATAGGGCGATATTCCACTGTAGGTGTGAAAATTCAATTTTTGGATTTTGTCTAACATACTGATCATCCTATCATGGCTAAAACAATATTTTCTAGTTAGATTGTTGGATTTGCTTTAACGCTTTGTAGCCTACAAAACGTTTCTCAGTGGTATCCCAAAGACGAAACTTTAGGGACTGTAGACTTGTTAATAATGTAACGGTCGGAATATTCTTTAACTGCTCTGTTTCATTATGAGCTTTTGCCAGCTTGTAGTTTGGAATTCTTGGACTAAGATGATGGACATGATGATACCCAATATTTCCTGTCAGCCATTGAAGCAATGGTGGCAGCTTATAATAAGAGCTTCCTTCAACTGCTGCTTTCACGTAATCCCAGTTCTCATCTTCCTCAAAGTACGTATCCTCAAACGTGTGCTGTACATAAAAAAGCCAAATGCCTAACATACCTGAAATAAAGAAGATTGGGCCTTGAATAAGTAAAAATGCCTGCCAGCCTACCAGCAATATTGTACATAAAGCAAAGGCTACAATTAAAGCATTTGTTGTGTACGTATTCATACGTTCCTTCAAAGGGGCATCTTTTCGATTAAAGCGATTTTTAATCAGAAATAAATAAATAGGTCCAAGTCCAAACATAACGACTGGATTTCGATATAAACGATACATCAACTTTTCCCATCTTGAAGCTGCTTGATACTCCTCAATGGTAAAGACCCAAATATCTCCCGTCCCTCGTTTATCAAGGTTACTGCTAGTAGCATGATGTATAGAGTGGTCGCGCTTCCATTGGGTAAATGGAAATAGTGTAATTACGCCTGTAATTGTTCCTAATATCAGATTAACTTTTTTACTTTTGAAAAATGATCCATGACAACAATCATGAAAAATAATAAAGATTCGAATCAAAAAACCTGCCGCTACGATAATAAGAGGCACAGAAAGTAGGTAAGAGATATTCATGAGTAGGTACGCACCAACCCATAGCGCGATAAACGGTATAAACGTATTTAGTAGTTGAGTAATACTATTTTTATTTTCACCCTTAGCATATTTCAAAACCTGCTGGGTTAATTTCTTGGTCTTCTTAGCGTGATCTGTATTAGTCATACTACATCTCCCTCCATCACTTGCTTATAAACTAACTATAAGCTAACTTAGGAGCTGGTGTAAGTAGTAACCATCATGCAGTGAGTATGACATGTGTCATACTCCAGCTTTACAAATTGATCATTAGACTATCTTTCTTTCGGGTCTTCTAGGTCTCCTTACTAGCTCTCCTCCGCAGTTAGGACAAATATTCTTCAGCTCTTTTGTACAATCAGGACAGAATGTACATTCATGAACGCAAATGTAGGCGTATAAATGGTTTTTAAGCAAAGTTTCACAACGTAGACAATTTTTCTTCATTTCAAGAGCCATATCTCTCGCCTCCTCATGTATTAAAAAAGAATCGCTAAATACTGTTAGCGATTCTCGTCCTATGTAAATATGATTGTATCATATGTTATTCCACTCTTCCCTTAACACCCCGTAACGTATTGAATCATAATAGGTTCCTTGATAAAGACGACATTTTCGCAGTCTAGCTTCCAAAGTCATACCTAACTTATCTCCAAGTCGCATCATCCGCATATTACCTGACCACGTAGTGAACCCTACTCGGACCAATGGAAGCGTTTCAAAGAGATGGGTAATCCATGCTTTTAAAAATGGTGTGCCATAGCCTTCATTCCATTTACTAGAGTCATAGATAATAATTCCTGTCTCGAGCCAATTTGAAGGCTCATGTTCCCAATAATACGAAACAGTCCCAATTAAGATATTGTCAACAAACAGACCAAATACATCCTGCTGCTCCATATAATGATTGCTTACATCCTTTAAAAATGACTCATAAGGAAGTGCTTGGTGTTCATAGTAGGGAGCATCCCACTTCTTCCATTCAGGATTTGATTCCTTGTAGGCAAGCTCCCAATATCTTTTCATATCCTCACTTTTTAATGGTCGCATCAACATATATTCATTAAGTGTAATCAAATACTCAACTCCATATGGGTTATTTTTACACTTAGTGTATCATATGTAGGTAGGTTACCCTTTAAAAAAGCTTGAATAGCATTGAGTACATTTTGAGTAGTCCTGATGTTTGATAAGCTTCTCAACATAAGCTTCATCATGCGTGCTTTCTCTACTTTCTAACGTTGTAGTGTGATACTCACAAGCATCTCGAACGAAAGAGGATCTGTGTATAAGTTTCTGCGTTGTATCGATAAGATATTTCATCGTATCTCTCTCCTTTTTCAAATAAAAAAACCGAAAAGGAGGTTAATCCCTTTCGGCTTACGATCAGCTCTAATTGTCTGAAGCGTTGCTACCTTGGCTCTTATTTGGTTTTAAAATAAATATAATGTAACTAATATCCTCTTGAAAGTCCCAATCGACAAAGATATCCATGATCTCAGCATTAAAGATATCGTTAAAATCCCCAGTTTCAAGCAGACTTTTTTCTAGATGTCTTTTAGTTAATTTTAATGGCTCTTCGAATCCCGAGCGAATAAGTTCCTTCTCAATTCGTACAAGAATTCCTGATCTCTTTACAACTAATGTTCTGTCATTAAGAAACCATGAATCAACTGAATCGGGGAGTCTTTCTGCTTGTTTACTTACCTGATCGATTTCACGATGAATGGCTGCTTTATTCGGATAATCATCTGCCGTATCAACCGAGGTATCATTTATATCAAAAATACCAACAATAATGCCCGAGCGATTATGTAGTGACCAGTCATAATAAAGCTCAGTTACATTTAGATGATGGTTTGCATTTAACATCGCTTTGATCTCAGGTAAAAGTTCATTCATTAACAGGTCTCTAATCTCTTCCACTTTAAGATCTTTTTTCTGCGACATTAATACCCGCTCCATCGGAGATAGAAACTCTCTTAGGTGCATAGTGATATATGGTTTTTTTATAGAGACATATACAGACGATGGTCCTTTGCCAAAGTTATCTCTTAACAGTTTTCCTACATAACTTGCAATTTCAGCTTGTACAGATACTGTATTCATCAGAACATTCCTTTTTTAGAGACAAGAACATTATTTTTCTCGTCCACTTTTAGTATACAAGCCATACCCTAATAATAATAGGGGAATCTTAATTATTATTATTAATTGTAAGACCTATAACCTTTATGTACCCATATTTCTCAGCTTTATTCCTTTAAAAAATAAAAAACCCCACAAATTAAAACATGAGGTTCTAAAGGTTTTAGTTAATGTAAGATTCTTTCTTATTTTTTTGTGAATCCATTAAAAATCTCACCAAATTTCATATTATAAATATCATTAACAACTGTGTTTACTTTACCACCATCATTTAGGCTTCCTTCCAATACAATTTCTACTCGTTGATTATTGTCCACTAAAACAGCCTGAACGACTAATGCATCTAGTAAAATACCCGTCACCACAGCAATTTGTTGTGGTGAGAGGCTGTAATTTGTAAACATACCCTCAAAATGATTATTTCCCTTTGTCATGGAAACAGTGCCTCCTGTTATTGAGTAAGAATTACATCGCTTCCTGCCGTATCATCATCTTTGCCAGCACCAATGGCGAATAACCCAAATATAATAACGACAATGAATAACAACGCTCCTGACTTGAAGGAATTATCCACACATACTCCTCCCTCTTTATCTAGCCTAATGTACCATATGATGTATCCACACTTTATGATACAAAAAAGAGCTGCAGCAACATCGCTCCACCCAAAATATATGGCACCCGTAAGTCAGCCTCACAGGGAGTCACAAGATTTTTTGGCTACGTTAGTTGAATGTTTATGTGTTAATAAATCTGGAAGTTTTATGGACAAAGCCATAATTCATTTCTTCGTCTGTCGCTCCCAAAATTGGAGGCATTTACCCGAGGCAAGTTAATGAGATAACCCGACTACGTTGATTTATCTCATTGAACCTTATTATAGAGTTCACTGAAAAGGTCATTAGAAATGAGCTCATTTACACCGCTACAGGAGAAACCTTCGCTTTCCACGGGAACGGCCTCAGCCCTTGAAGGAGAAGATCACTCCTTCAAGGGCTTCAGACGCGTTCTGTTCCGTAGGAGTCTTCGGTTTCTCCTTCCGCTCATGTTCCCGATGAAACAAATGACCAACATTCCATCTAAGGAGTGAGGCTGTTTTTTGTTTAAATATGTGTCGGCCCGCCAATTGTGTCCGCTTGTTTTTGGGTAGGCATCGGTACTACTATTTACATAATAATAAGGACTTGACCAGGTGATGATAGGTAATCAGCGCCCGCCCCCGGAAAGCGTGCCCCATTCCGGGAGCGACGCCGAAGCTTACTTCTAAGTAATCTACTCACCAAAAAGCAGTACCACTGAAGAGTAGTACTGCTTTCATTTTATTTATTAAAATTGATACCTTATTTCAAAACAGATTGAACCTCTGTAATCATATCATACGCCCCATCAGAGAGATTAGAGCAAACAATCACACGTAATCCAGACTCAGGATAGAAAACAGCTCTGAAATTCACACCCGGATCATATCCCATGAGAATTTGTCTGTTAATCCCCTTTTCATTCGCTTCAATATAATGACCATACCCATAATAAAAGTCATCATCTTTGTCTATTGTAGCATGGGGAGTTAGATATACACTGACTAACTCTTGGTTAAACAGCTTTCCAGCAATCAAACCTTCCCAAAAGCTCATCATATCACCCACCGTAACAAAGACGCCCCCATCAGAAGCACTCTTTGCAGGTAATGAATAGACGTTCGTCCGGTATCCACCGTCAGGCTTCTCCAAATACCCTATTGCACAATTCTTAGGAAGTGCATCCAATTCAAAGTAACCAGAGTTCCGCATTCCAAGCTTATCAAAAATATATGTTTGAACGAACTCACTAAATGCCATATCACTTACTTTTTCAATAACAAGTCCTAACACAATGTATCCTGCATTATTATAGTGAAACTCAGAACCCGGCTTTGATTTCATCTGTTCATTCTGAAAAAGAGGTAAGAAATCCTTTAACTCTCTAATTAAATACATGGGATGCTTCACCCAGAGCTCTTCAAAATCATCCATTACATCTTCATCAAAATAATCTGGAATACCTGAAGTGTGAGTCAGCAAGTGATGAATGGTGATTCCTTTATCAAAGTTAGGAAATTCTTCAGCAAGATAATCCTGTAGCTTTGAATCAAATGAAAGTTTCCCCTGCTCAACAAGCAAACAAACTGCTGCTGCAGTAATGGGTTTAGAGCCAGAAGCTATACCGTATCGGGTATCTCCTGTATTTTTGATTTCTTCAGAACGATTGGCTAAGCCATAGCTCTTCAAAAATTCCTGCTCCCCTAATTTGGCATATACAGTTCCCGAAAATTGAACCTCTTGTTGTTTAGTGTCTACTTGTTTTTCAATCTGATTGATATTCATAAACATTCTCCTCATTTATCTTTTTTGGTGGTTTTATCATTTTCTAGCTGTCAAAAAAGATAAATTAATAAAGCGTTCACATTTGATGGATTCTCAACATGTGACACACCTCCTTTAATAATGTGAAGTCATGCAAAGAAACTAATCAAATTACCATCCGGATCCTTTACAATGGCATAGCGTTGCCCCCAGACAGCATCCCAAGGTTCTTTATGGCCTTCATAACCTTCCTCAGTCACTAGACGATAGACCCTATCTACTTCCTCACTACTCTCGCAGAGAAAAGCAAGTTCCACTCGATGTCCAGTTGGTTCATCCCATGACCCATACACAGATCTGGCAATCTCCTGAGTATCAAAAGCTAATCTAACACCGTCCTGATTTACTTCTGCATGAGGTTCATCATTTAAATCATTGGAAATATTAAATCCAAGTACCCGGTAAAAATCTAATGCTGCTCTCATATCCTTCACTACAATTCCAACCATATCCAGCTTCACTTTCAACTTGACCACACCCTTCTTCAATTTAAGATGTATAGATAGAAACGGCTAAACAAACAACAAAAAGGATAAGTGCCAGCGGAGTCATAATGATTCGTTCCCATCTACTCTTTGAAGCAATATTTGCTAGGACATTTACACCAAGGAAAATAGTAAATGCCCAAAGAATGATTCTCGAGAGCTCGAAAGGTAATAATTTTGGTAAGATCTCTGTTTGTTGCAAAAGAAGATAGCCCACGGTTCCTAATATAATGGCTGAGATACCACTCGCTACTCGTAAAGGAAGCGGAAGAATTCTATACTTCCCTCCCATAGTTAGTGCACCATAAGGCTTTCCAAAGACCAGTAAAATTTGTAGAAGAATAATGACGAAACAGATGACTGCCCCCATACCCGCAAATAGAGAAATCACTTCTTCATTCATCCGTTGAACTTCTGTGATTGGTTTTTTGCCTGTCTAAAGCTCATAACGCCTGCGGGAATAAGTAGAACTGGAAGAATGACACTTAATAGAGTAATAACTCCAGTAACAACATAGAGAATACCTGAAGTCTTTGGTGATCGTCTTTGTAGGAATAAACCAATACCAATGATTAGTAGCAAAACAAATGTCATAACGGCCAAAATGATGCTAACAGATTTAAAGATCTGTATAGATTCATCAACAAATTCATCAATCGTCGCAGAGTCCGTCCCTGCCATAATATCTCTTTGTACTTTAGGGTCTTGTTCATATAAATCAACCAGACCTGCTCGAACGGTTTCATTATTCTCAATGGTGAAGACGGAAACTAAAAGGGCAAAAAAAGTAAAGGCTAATATGACAAATGCAAGGATAGACAAGATTCTAATTTTTTTCATCTGTATGTAAACTCTCCCCTCAAAGAAAAGTGTACCAGATATTGTATATACATACTATAAAAAATCAGGTGTGTAGCAAAGTTCTACTTGTCCTCTTTAGAAAAAAACGATTTGATCTCCTGCCAATTATTCACTCTAACGTAACCTGTCTCATGTACATTATGGGGTGCTGTGTATAACAATCCTTGACCCTCGAATGTTTTAAAATGTTTGGTGTTATCATCAATAAGATAATCGGCTCGAATTATTTTCTTCGTACCACAGAAGACAAAATTCATATCACTTAAAAAAGGAAAATGCTCCTTTAACCATTCGTACTTTGCAGTGAATGAGGTGGGATATTCCATAGCTGCTGTTGTGATATATACCTCATATAAAAAGCTTAACTCCTCAATAACTGATTGACTATCCTTTATTACCTTTAAATCCCTAAAAAAATTCGGTTCCCTTATGTATCCCTTAATGACATCTTCTAAATCTGGGCGTAAAGACTCCAGCGTACAACCTTGAAGGTCGTTTACAGTGAGTTGCTCATTATACTCTTGATTATACCTATCTAAGTGTTTTGGAATAAAATCAGCAATCACTTCATCCATGTCAATCGCAATTCGTTTCTTCATCGCTCCACATCCTATCAACATTTTTCCCTTATTACACTTTAACCGTTTTATTTATGTGATATAAGTCTATTCTATACGAAAAAGGCCTAACAAAACGAGAATATACTAGGTAATAGAAGAATATTTCCATCCATACTTCTTTTAAAAAAAAGTCCGAACACAGCCCTAGGCCATGTTCGGATAATATTTGTCCTAGCCTGCATTATTAGGATTCAGGGAATTCGAAGCAAGAATTATTCATGCATCCATTGCTCACGGACCTTCTAAAGTACTGAATCGAGTTGTTGTAACTGCGTTTATGACAATGCTTATGACAATGCTTGGGACACTTTTTATGGCAATGTTTTTTCTCACAACAACGTTTAATGATCATAGGCTTCTTATCATGACATTTTTTATCGTGGCACTTTTTATCATGATGACATTTCTTTTCATGACATTTCTTATCATGACATTTTTTATCATGGTCTTTCTTCTTGTGATCTTTTTTGTCATGATCTTTCTTGTCATGATCTTTCTTATCATGATCCTTCTTCTTATGGTTTATCTTATCGTGTATTTCCTTCAATAAATCTTCCATTTTATCACTCCTTTCGCGATATTATATGTTCGTAGTTTTTTGATTGCTATATAAATGGTCAAGTTCCTAAACCCAATCTTCATCTAACAAAAGTAATTAAAAATCCTCTCTCCTAATCGCTAGGCAACGGGCTATCCTACCAAACCAAAAAAGGAGAACCAGAATAATCTGATTCCCTGTAACGTTGATACCTTTTCTTTTGTGTACTATTTTTCTTAAGCTAGTTAGTTCCAATTTTTAAAATAGTTTTTAATGCGATAAATGAACTGTCGCCATTGATCGCCCATTGTCGTATCTTCCTCACGTTTCTTAAGCTCTTGGTACGTAGCAAAACCAATTAAGATCAGACCGCCAGCCATCAAATAAATCCACCACGGCACACTTGCCCAAAAGGCCCTGGTTGCATAAAGTGTATTCACCAATAGGGCGACTGTACCGGTCACAAAATAAGCAGCATATTTTAAGTAGAAGCCAGCAAGGATGGCAAGAATGGCTAAAATACTTAATGTGAGACTTCCATAAAGCGTCTGATTTGCAAGGGTTGACAGACTCATTCCTATAAAACCAAAAACCACCACAACCATCTCAACAGGCTGTCTCCAGGACTGATCCTTTGAAACAAGTCGTAATAGTAGACTCACCAATAGAATACAAGGAACGATATATACAAAACTCATAAATTCATCCGGTACCGGTACAAGAGAGATGAACAAATGGTACGGATAATAAAATCCAATTAGGATGGATGCCGCTTTAACATATCGAATATGTTGATTTTTCTCTTTCGCAAATAATAAGAGAAGATAGGCAAACAACACTGTAGCCATAACCAACTCAACCTCGGTAGAAAAGGAGGTATCTACACGTAATTGAATGCTTGCCGTTAGTACTAAGATTGTACTAGTGAGCTGGTAGACATTAAACCGTTTCTGATTAAATAAAGACCAGCCAATATAATGAACACCTGCTGCCTTTGTCGCAAAAGCAAGCAAAATCAATAAGATAACCGAAACCAATGTTTCAACCGAACTAGTTACTACAACTAGACTGGCAAGTAGGAGCGGAATCAAACTGTACAGATCTTTTCTCCACTTTTCTTCAATGTAATATATCGTGCCTGCTGAGATGATAAGGACAATCGCAATTTTAACCAATCCATACTCCTGAGCTTCAGCAGCCATAATGCCAAGTGGATACGTGTTTAACATTCCAAGGCTTACGAGTAAGGCTTTTGATTGATAGGAAATTGGTCTCCACATGGTACTAAGCAAAATGAGCCCGCCCGTCAATAATAAGCTATCCGAAATAGTCACAAAGCTTAGATGGTCAAACCAAATCATGTTGTGGAGTAAAAGTAATACAGCAAAGGCAATACTCTGAAGCGTACGTATCCGCTTTTCTAAAGGCTTAATTATCTCTGCAAGTAAAAAGGCCATTGGAATCATTAAACCATGTGGAGAAAGTGCCTCTACATAGATGGCTGGCATATAAATGATTGAGACGATGATTACAAGTAGTTGCCCATTTATAAAGAAAACCTTTCCTCCGTAAGCTGTTTTTTTCTTCATGGCACGACCCATTACAGAAAAAATGCCTCCTACAAACAATAAAACCAGCCAATATATAAGTGGTGAGTCTGAAAAAGGATAATGTAGGAAGCTTAAATATACAAATAAACTAAATGCAAATACGCCCCAATAGAACTCCTTTTTCTTAAAAACAACTAGCGTAGCAAGGAGAAAGTATCCTAACCCAGCGATTGCGTGTAAGGTGAGCAACTCTGGAAAAACAGTTGAAAACAAAGAATAATGAGTCATCACTTGGAAGAGC
Source organism: Alkalicoccobacillus porphyridii (assembly GCF_007293315.1). GTDB lineage: Bacteria > Bacillota > Bacilli > Bacillales > Bacillaceae_D > Alkalicoccobacillus > Alkalicoccobacillus porphyridii. The sequence goes on along the minus strand of NZ_VLXZ01000008.1, from coordinate 207,144 downwards.
ATGATAAGATATAGCGCGCCACCACCAATAAATGATAGATTGGCGATGAACACACCTTGTAATCGCTTATAAACAAAGTACATACCTACTAGCAGGACTGATGCCGCCAAATAATGATTTGCCCATTCTAGTGGCATATTTAATGAAGATACATTCGTTCCCCAAAAAGCTGAGTACCCAGTAATAGTAGCTAGAAACAGAGCTGATACACCAGCTATCCCAGTCACTTTTTTAAACGACTTCTGCTCATATAGAGCAAAGAGTGATGATAACACAGACATCACAGCAAGCAGCACGGTTGTGTAAATCCATTCCTGCTCAGAACCAAGCTCTAACACAACCATGATAAAGGAAATACCAGCAACAAGCTTAACAGGATTTCGAATAAGCCTCGTGTCCACTTTCTTAGCAAAAACAGTTAATGCATACGCTCCTAAAAAGAGAATCGATACAATAATAGATCGGGTGATTAAATCAGGCACGTAGAAAACAAACAAAAACCACACAGTATAGAAACTAAGTAAATACGAGAAGAAGAGGGCCAGTCGTTTCTTAGCCTGCCATCCACTTAGTAAAAGCAACAGTGCTGCACCAGAAACTGTTAAAAAATATAAATTAGGTGTAGTACTCTCAACTAATAGCATGATCTGACCAAATAGATGGGTAAAAACAACCGACACATAAAACATAATCTGCACCGGCAGATAGATCATAGCGCCACGTTCTGAACGACGTTCTATCATCCAAACACTATATAAAGCAGCAGGAAGTACCAATACTACAATGGCGTACATATAGGCTTGAATGTACTCAGCAGTGAAAATAAACCCAGTTAAGCCAATGGAAAAGCTTAGAACGGCAGGAATTGATAATCCCCGATACGGTGCATGCCTGCATGCCAATAGAAAAAATAAGGTACCAATGAGCATATAATTAAAAAATCCTAGATTAGACCAATTAAATAATATCATCTGTATGAGTGCCACCAACAGTAGCTGTGAAAGCACAAACCACGGCAAAAGGGATCGATAGGATTTTACATAGCGGTTCGTTGCTATAGGCCTCCAAAGCAAAAGTTGAACGAAAACAAATACTGCCAAAATAAGCACATATACTTCAACAGTCGAAGCAATAAAGCCTGCCGCATAGAGTGAAGTAACACCTGTAGCCACAAGGGTTACAATTTGAAACACACGATGAGCTTCGATACTATAAAGAAACGCATAAAGTGCTGCACACGTGAGAGAGGCAAGAGCTGCAAACAGCATACTTCCTTCCCCACCCATCGACAAATATGAACCGAAAATACCATAATAACTAATCGAGAAAAACACAATAGGAACAAAAAAGGCAAATAGCATGAGAAAAGCCAGCATTGTTTGCTTAATTTTTAATCGATGAGCTAGATAACTCATACCAGCAAATACAAGCGCAATACCACTTATGAGGAAGACCTTTGTTGTGGCTTGCAAGACGAGCCAATTGGTCAATGCCAGTAGCACACCGCCCAGTAATAGCAAGGCCACGCCAGAAGTGAGAATATAGGTGAGCCGACGTTTGCGCTTCTCCTCGGGTGAACGTTCTTTTTTAATAATGGATGGTTTTGGTGGCGCTGGCTTCGGCGCCTTCTTTACTGGTTCTCGCTGAACCGGAGTAGGCTTTTGCTCAGAATTGATGACAGGCTCTTTGATTTCCACGGCTTTATTTTCTACCAGAAGAGAGACCTTTTTTTCTTCAAAGCTTTTCTTCACGTCTACAAAAGTTGAAAGAGAAATCCGTTTCTCTTTATATAAAATGACGATTTCGTCTATTGCCGTATCCATTCGTTCAAGCTGCTTTTTCTTCTCTTCCTCATTCACCGCACCCACTCCCTTCTCATAACCTTCTTTTACCAATAAGTGTATACCTATTGTTAGTACCAGGTCTTTATATTTTTGCATTTCACATAATTTTCTTAAATTATCATCTGGAGATGGCATTAAAAAAACGAAATGGGAATGTCTACCCATTTCGTTTTTATGTTCAGTACGTGGCAAATATGACTGGATTATGGCATGAAAAGGATCGCGCTGAGAATCTTCATAGATAGAGTCCTTGCTTATGTGTAAATTACATCGATGAAGAAAATAGAGGCCGGCTCATGATTCGTTCTTCGGATATCGCTCCCGAAAATGGTGGCTCGCTTACCGCGAGAGTACTCGCGCTAATCTAGCTCTGCCATCTTATCTCATTAAACCTTTTCATCGAAAGTCATCTAGAACTAAGCTCATGTGCACCGCTCCAGGAGAAACCTACGCTTTCCACGGGAACGGCCTCAGCCCTTGAAGTGGAAGTGCGCCACTTCAATGTCTTCAGACTCGTTCTGTTCCGTAGGAGTCTACGGTTTCTCCTTCCGCTACTGTTCTGATCAAAAAAATGACGAACATTTCTTACAGGAAATGAGGTCTATTTTTTTGATAAGAAGATTCACTATCAGATAAAGCTTCTTTTTCAGTGGCCTCCTTTTTATCCCGCAGGTGCCGGCCCTTCTTTTTCGTCCGCTTGTTTAGAGAGGTATTGGAATTCGTATTTACACAATCATAAGGACTTTACCTCTCCTTCTTGCTAAATACCAGAACCTCTTGGTGTATCCCTTATTTCTCTTGGTCATGCACTAGCTAAAGCCTTCACACACCATCAACGACCTGCTCTGTATTAAATACAGAGAACTCAATAATCTCCGGTTCTCCAACTGCTTCTGTTATCTTTAATTTTACTTTTTTTGTATTTACGTTTGAGAAGGATTGGATGCGCTTGTGTCCGATGGCTGAGCCTTCAGCGATGATCTTCCAGACGCCTTGCTGTTCCACTTCAATTTGATATTCTCTTACTCTTTCACCATCAGCGATTTGCTCTTTGAGGATAACAGCATTCACATCTGTACTCTCTTCCAGTTCAATAATGATGTCATGCCCATTCCCACTTGTGGTAGCAATCGGCTGACCATATTTTTCTTGAATCCGTTGACTTAATTCTTGGACTCGCTTTATATCAGCGTCTGGTATAAGCCCTCTATCATCAGGAGCAACATTTAATAATAAATTCGCTCCCCTTCCGACTGATTTCTCATAAATAGTGACTAGTTCATCTAAAGATCGAATTCGGTCTTCATCATTCTCATGCCAAAACCAGTGATTGCCTCGGATTGGCACGTCACATTCAGCTGGCATCCACTCGGGCGTCCCTGGTAACCAGTGGACTTGATCCTCTGTAAACATGCTCAATCTCGCTTGTTGTCGTGTGTTCCAGCATGGATAAGGAGCGACTCCTTCTTCGTTCCCAACCCAACGAATCGTTGGTTGCCCCATATTAAAAATCATCGCATCGGGCTGATATTCTTTCACAATACCAATGATACGTTCCCAGTCATATTCCCGACCTTCAGAGCCAGCGCCATCAAACCAGACCTCTACAATTGGACCGTACTGTGTTAAAAGCTCTGTTAGCTGTGCACAGTAAAAATCATCGTAGGCTTCTTTGTTTTCATAGCAAGGCTCGTGTCGGTCCCAGGGAGATAGGTAGACACCAAAGGGCATTCCTGCTTCTTTACAAGCATCTGCGCATTCTTTGACGACATCGCCTTCTCCATTTTTCCATAGACTATTACTAACCGAATAATTTGTTGTCGAAGTGGGCCACAAACAAAAACCATCATGGTGCTTAGCCGTTAAGACAAAGTATTTATAGCCTGCGTCTTTTGCAACCTTCACCCATTGTCTTGCGTCAAAAGAACTCGGGTTAAATAATTTCGGGGAATCCGTACCGTCTCCCCATTCCTGATCACAAAACGTGTTCATGCCAAAATGAACGTAAAAACCAAGCTCTAGGTTCTGCCAAGCAATCTGCTGTTTTGTTGGTCGTGCCAGATCTTCTACTTTCATGTTAACCTCCTTTTAAACAAGGATTTATTAAAAGGTTACCTCAGTGCCGGTTTCACTTGAGTGATAAACGGCGGATAGGATCTTCATGATCTCGACGCCATCTTCAACAGGACTAATTGTAGTTTCTTTACCTTGAACACAGTCAACAAAGTGGTTAACTTCGTTCTGGAAGCCAGCGACAAAATCGAAGGTAAGTGCATCAATTTGTGGAGTTAGATTTAACATGGTGTCGTGCTTCTCCGTGATGATTTCTAGCTTAGGCTCGATGGTTGCACCACCTTTATCACCAAAGATACTGACGTCCATGGCTTCTTTTTGGGCATGTAGTGTGAAGCTTACATCGACCATTAATGAAGCTCCGTTTTCAAAACGGATCAATGCATTCGCCAAATCCTCTACACTGTTTTTACTGGAATCAAAATCGGCTGCTTTGTAATAAGATTTATTTTGGATGTTGGCTCGATTTCCTAATTTCTGATACGTATTCCCTGTCACAGAAACAACCTTTGGTTTGCCCATCAAATACCAGCATAGGTCAATGACATGTACGCCAAGATCAATCAGTGGACCTCCACCCGAACGCTCCTTATCAGCAAACCAGCCGCCCGGATTTCCAAGAACACGTAGGCACGATGCTTTAGCGTAATAAATCTCTCCTAGCTCACCAGCATCAATAAATTTCTTTAACACTTGGATATTTGTAGCAAAGCGGCGAACAAATCCAACCTGAAGGGTTTTCCCATTACTTTCACGAACAGCTTTTTGAATTTCTTCTGCTTCCTCCACTGTTTTACACAATGGCTTCTCTACTAACACATGCTTACCCGCACGTAGAGCCGCAATTGATATTTCTGCGTGTGAATTATTCCACGTACAAATGCTCACAGCATCGATTTCATCTAATGCCAAAAGTTCGTTATAGTCTGAAAAAAACTTACTTGCGCCATATTTTTGAGCTTTTTCCTCTGCTCTTTCTAAATTTAAATCACAAACAGCGTAAATCTCAACGTCACTATGGTTTTTATATGAATCGAAATGCATTTCGGATATGGAACCTGCACCAATTACCCCTATTTTTACTGGCTTCATTTATGTATCACTCCTTTATTAAAATAAATTACAGTGAATCCCATACTCTTCGTACATTATCCATCGATATCTTTGCTGCTTTTTTGCATTCTTCTAATCCTTCAAACTCTATGGAAATATAGCCATCATAGCCAGATTGCTTAATGGTGTTGAGAATATCCTGTAATGGGATGTCTCCATGACCTGTAATGGCCCCTCTTAAATGATTTCCAGCCGTCGTTTTAAACCAGCCCTCTCCTGGATCATAGGAGGAAGCACGACGCACATAGAAATCCTTGACATGGACCATCGAAGCAACCGATATATTATTCTTCACCGCAGCGACAGGGTCTTCATCCACACACAGGAAGTTCCCTGTATCCAGTGTTGTTCGAAAATTAGGACGGTCAACCAGATGAATAAGGCGCTTCACACGATCACTTGCTTGAACATAAAAGCCATGGTTCTCAATGCTTGTTATAATATCAAACTGTGTCGCATAATCAGCAATCTGCTGACATCCCTCGACTAATCTAGGTAGATCCGCTTCAAACTGCTCAATCGTAGCTTCAGCTGGTGGTTTAAAAGAAACATCATGTCTCATTCGTTTGACACCTAGAGCATGCGCGATATCTACTTGTTGCTTCACTCGTGCCATTTCCTGCTCAAACTCCTGCCTGTCACCCTTTAGAAAGTCGGCGCCAATAGCGTAATTTGATAATTCGATATCCAGCTCTTTTGCTTTTTCCACAATCTCTTCAATTAGTTCCGGCTGGTCCGTTAATGAATAGCCGATGGGCACAATTTCAACATGCTGCCCTCCGTTGTCCGCTGTCCACTGCAAAACATCTAAAATGGATAGTTCACCTGTATTTATAGCTCCTACCAGGCTGTAGGAGCTCATGCCTAATTTCATATATAAGAACCTCCTTTCATGCTAGTTAGGATTCAAAACGTTTAAGAGAAACCGCTTGTTTTGTTTTGTCTGCTTGGTAAGCGGCTTTGACAACCTCAAGCGTTCTTAATCCATCGATCCCACTTATAAACGGTGAACGCCCTTCCTTCACGCATTGAATGAAGTCCTCGACCAATTTTTCGTCCATATCTTCACCCCAAGGCTTTTGCTCAATTTGATTAGCCTTGTCATTATAAAATAAGGAGTGCTCTTTTAAGGCATCAACAGATAAGGAGCCTTCTGTTCCGACAATTTCCAGTGTGACATCTCCCCATGTAGGAAATGTTTTTGGTCTGGACCAGCTTGGGTCTATTGAAACAATGGTTCCGGATTCCATCTCAAGCAGGACAAGACCACAATCCTCTACATCAATATCGTAGAATCTAGTATCGAGCTCTGCATAGACAGATGACACTTCATCTTCCAGTATCCAGCGCAGGAGATCCATGATATGAACGATGTGATCCGTTGCTGCCCCGCCGCCAGATAACGCTTGATCAACAAACCATCCTCCAGGCATTTGACCATGATTGGTTGCATTCACTGCCAATACCTCGCCAATCTCTCCAGCTTTAATTAACTGGTTTACCTCTTGGATCGGTGTAGAAAAACGAACAGGATAAGCCACCTGCAGAATTACATTATGCTTTTTGCATGCTTCGATCATCTCAACAGCAGCTTCCACTTCTGTTGCAATTGGTTTTTCACATAAAATATGCTTCTGATGATTAGCCGCTTTTAGCACATGCTCTCGGTGATTCACGTTCTCCGAGCAAATAATGACAGCATCAATATCTGAGTTAAGCAGCTCATCTAAAGAAGGATAAAAATGTGTGTTAAATTGATTAGCCATTTCCTTGCCACGGTTTACATCTGCATCCCATATACACGTTAACTCAGCGTCTCTATGTTTAGTAATAGAAGAGGCATAACTAAGTGCATGCATGTGTGCGAAGCTAATAATTCCTATCTTCACTTGATTCCACCTTCTTTCAACTCAACTGCTTTTCCTGTTAGGGCTGATTGCTTCGCTGCTTCAGCTACCTGTAAAGCATGGATGCTGTCCGCTGCACTATAAGAATCCACATGGTTTACAAAACTCTCTAACTCTTTTACCTGAGCACCTTCAACACCAACAGACCCTACATCTTCACTACTTGAGTATCGCTTGAATTGGATCGGCTGCGCCTGCTTACTATCATAAGTAAGCATTCCGCTATCGCCCGTGAGCTCAAATGATGAGCGCAGCTCTGTTCCTAACCAGCGCAGCTCAACATGCACAAAGGAATCATCCTCCAGCCTTAACGTAATTAAGCTATATTCAACAGGCGCTTGACCTACACTTTCCTTTTTAACATGCTTAGCCATCACTCTTTTGACTCGGCCAAACGCTTCGACTAACCACTCAAATTGATAGATTCCTAGATTAAAGAAGATGTCTTGACCATTGCCAGGATGCGGCATATTTACTGATAGTCTATTTACTCCGAGTTTCCCTAAGCTACCATTTGAAACTTCATTTTTAGCATGAATGTATTCCGGTGAGAACCTCAAATGATTTCGATTGTAAATTCTAACGTTTTTCTCTTTACACTCATGAATAAATGCAGAGGCTTCATCCGCTCTTTTGGCCAGAGGAGAGCTGGTTATAATTGAAAGCCCTTCTCTTGCAAATGTACGAATTAACTCTATTTTTTGATCAACCGAAACACATACATCAATGACATCAATATCCTCTAAAAGTAAAGCTGAAAGCTGCTCATCTGAAAGACCTTGCGCAGCTTCTGTGATAGGAACGGTTGCTATAACTTGAACATTCTTCACCTTCGACCACAGCTTCTGTTGATCATGAGCTTCAGATTCACTTCCTATAATGGCAATTGTAATCAAAGTCATTCACCTCTTTCTCTAAACTCATAGCTTATGCCTCTTCCCAAAGCCTTCTTACGTTATCCATACCGATCTTACTTCCCAATCGGCAATCCTCCATGCCTTCGAATTCTAATGTAAGATATCCATCGTACCCAGAATGTTTAATACGTTTTATTATTTCTCGTGTATTAACATCCCCCTGCCCAAAGATAGACCCTCTTAAGAAATTTCCATGTGCGCTTTCAAACCATTTTCCTTCACCTGGATGCTCATAGCTCGGTCTGATATAAAAATCCTTTACATGAACTAGAGAAGCGAGTGGGAGATTTTTGCTAACACCTACGATTGGATCCTCGTCAACACAGAGGAAATTCCCTATATCAACTGTGGTTTTGAAGTTAGGTCGATCCACTGCTTGCACAACACGTTGTACACGATCACTATGCTGAACCGCCATTCCATGGTTTTCAATCGTGGTTGTAATATCAAATTGTGCTGCATAGTCAGCGATTTGCCGGCTTCCTTCTATAATTTGTGGCAGGCTATTTTCAAAGTATTCAATGGTTCTTTTTTCTGGTGGAAGGGTGAACAATGTGACATCATGGCGCATATGACGGATATTCATAAAATGAAGTAAGTCCACATGTTTTTTTAACCGAGCTACTTCCGCGTCAAATTCCGCTTTCGTTTCCTGAACAAAGTTCGCAGGCATGGAATAACTTGAAATCACTAAACCTAGTTCACTAGCCTTCTCTTTAACTGCTGTTGCTAGAGCTCGATCATCGACTAGACTAAATCCATAAGGAACAATTTCTACATGCTCGCCCCCATTGTCCGCCACCCACTGGAGAATATCTAAAACCGTCATCTCTCCCGCTTCAATTGCTGCAAGTAAGCTGTATGTACTGAGACCTACCTTCATCATTCTTCACCTCTTATTATGATTTTTTTGAAGCTGTGACAATATGTTCATATAAAGGACTACCCTTCACTGAATACTGGCAGTATTGAAGGAGGAATTCACTAAACATAGAATTGGCCCACGAAAACCAAGGCCTTGTATAATTTTCAGGATTATCTACATCAAAGCCCTCATGCATTAAGTTTTCATTAGCATCCGTTTGTTTAAAAAGAGAAAGAATCTCGTCCTTTTCTTGTTGATCCGTTGCTGTCATGCCTTGTACAGCTAAGGCAATATGCCAGATGTAATTCTCCGGAGTATGTGGGCTTCCAATACCTTTGGCCACAGTGCCCTCATAGAAATATGGATTTTTTTTGCTTAATATAAAGGCTCTTGTATTTAAGTAGATTGGGTCATCTATCTTACAATAACCAAGGTATGGCAGCGAAAGTAAGCTTGGAACATTGGCATCGTCCATCAGATTGTAATGACCTAGACCATCCGTTTCATATGCATACATTGTTCCGAATTCAGGGTGCTCCACTTTTCCATAGTTCTCAATGCCTTGATCAATCTCATTGGCTAGTTCAAATGCTGAATTGGCAAGTGCATCATTTTGAAGAACTTCCTGTGCAATGTCCACTAGCTGTCGAAGGACGACAACGGCAAACATATTTGATGGAATCAGGTAGCCATATGTACACGCATCATCACTTGGACGAAAGCCGCTCCAGGTCATACCGGTGTAAGCAACAGGTGCCCCTCTGCCTTGATGAGATAAGGTATCCTGTGGAGGACAGTTATCTCTTACAAAATAATAGGAAGATTGCTCATGATGGTGCTGTTCAATTCTCCAGGTCTTTAGAATCTTATCAACAGCCTGCAAAAAGGCATCGTCAAAGTGCTCGGTCCGACCCGTTGCCCTCCAGAATAAATACGATAATTGAATTGGGTAGCATAATGAGTCAATTTCATATTTTCTCTCCCACATTAAAGGCGTCATATCCGTTTGATCATCATGATATCGATTGCCGTTGCTCTCTTCATTGAATGCGTTTGCATATGGGTCATGATTAATGTAGGAAACTTGCTTAGCAATCAGTCCTTGAATTAATTCTGCAAAGTGCGGATCTTTCTCAGCTAATAATAAATATGGGCGTACTTGCGCTACTGAATCTCTTAGCCACATGGCTGGGATATCACCGGTTATCACAAAGGTCGTGCCGTCTTGCTGTGGACGAATCGTCGTCTCATACGTATTAGAGAAGCATTGCTCGAACATTTTCTGAGTTTTTGGATCATCTGGAAAACGACTTTTTACTTCTTCAATTAAGGCAACCATGGATTCTGGTAATGACTTCAACCTTCTCACACCCTTAGCTTAATTTTATCTTTATACTTATATTTATGTAACTGCTTACAATACTAATGAGTTTATGCTCTTCAATCAATATGTAGCATCTCTAAGACACTAGTTAAAATCGTCATAAGAATCTGTATTTTTAGCTTTGCACTGAGGTATTGAGGATTGTTAGTATGTCATTTCTTAATTTATATGTGATCTATACACATTTTAATTTAGATCGAATTATACTTGAATCGAGCAGAATCTATGATTTTGGCTTCGGCGTCGCTACAGGAATGGGGCACGCTTTCCGGGGGGCGGGCGTTGAACTAATCTTGGCTAGCGCCAATCTTATTTCAACCCTGCCCTTTCCTCGAGACCACTGAAAAAATCACGTAAGAATGAGCTGAATGGCGCCGCTACAGGAGAACCCTACGCTTTCCGCGGGAACGGCCTCAGCCCTCGAAGTGGATAGGTTGCGCTTATTGGCTTCCGCGCACGCACTCCGCTTTTTCGCGCAGCACATGATGATTTTCGCGCATTTTCGGTTTTTTCGCTCACTGGATTGATCTTTCCGCGCATGACCCGATGTTTTTCGCGCATTTTACTTTTTTTCGCGCATACCCTACCTATTTCGCGCATTTTCCATCCCCGTGTGGTGGGGATGGTGGTGGATTGGCTGCGCTTAACGAATTACGCACGCGAGTTTAGATCGTCTTCCGATGGATTTCTGATGAATTTCTTGCTAAGCTTCTCTTGGTATGCAGGCCCTTTCTCTTGCTATGAGCTCTTGCTTCTTGCTATATCATCAGCTTCTCTTGGTATGCCGGTTTTTCCTCTTGCTAAATCTACCGCTCCTCTTGGTATGCAGACTTTTTTCGCTTTCCTCCCGATGTACCTCTCTTTCCCGATACCCTTGTGACAAGAGGTACATTGTTCATTTTCCACGTCATTAATCTAGCATTTATTTTTAAGGTAAAACGTCTTTTTCAGTGGCCTCCCTTTCCTCCCCCATGAGTCGGCCCATTCCTTCCTCTGTGTTAGAGATCAACTTACAAATATTACTCAGTTAATAGACTGTGTTTATCTCTCACCCTTTGGTTCTTCTTTAGAAAGCTGAATACCTTAATCTTATCAAAGGCTGAGGTGTTCCTTTGAATCATCACGTTAATTTTTTGGCCTAAAAAGAAGAAAAAGTAAAGGCGATATGCCTTTACTCATTAAAACCTTCGAATCTTTCTGTATTCCTTTTAATCATAATTAACGGTTCAAGTCTATAAGAATTTATACTTCAAAGTCATGCTAATACCTTCTAAGGGGCAAGCCTTTACTTTTGTGTGAATAGAGACTTCATTGCCACTTCTAAAAAAACGGACAAAATAGGAGGGCCGACACCTCCGGGATATAAAGGAGGCCACTGAAAAACGATCTTTATCAGACTGCGCACTTTTTTCAATTGTTTAAGTTAGAACATGAGCGGAAGGAGAACCTGAAGACATCGAAGTGGCGGTTTTCCGCTTCGAGGGCTGAGGCCGTTCTTGCGGGTGCGTCGGGTTCTCCTGTAGCGGCGCCAGTCAGCTCATTCTTACATGACTTTTTCAGTCGCTTCGACAATAAGGGTCATTGAGATAAAAGGGCATCTCCCGTTAGCTCAGGTACTCTTGCGGTAAGCGCGCCCCCTATTTTGGGAGTGAATTCGTCCCGACATTGCTGTTCTCTCAGAGCTCTTTCTACGACTTATGAAGTTTACGATATTGCCCTGGGGTAACGCCTTCGATCTTTTTGAATTTGCGGATGAAATTGGCGACATCCTTATATCCAACTTGAACCACAATGTCTTTAATCGCTTCATCTGTTTCTGTTAATTGTTCCTTCACATACTGGATTCGGAGGTTCTGAATAAACTGGGTAAATGTCTCTCCCGTTTGCTCCTTTATAAACCGACTTAAATAAGATACAGAAAGGTAAAATTCCTGCGCCACGGATTCTAATGATATCTCGTATTTTCTATAGTTTGATTGTATATACGTTAGGATCTCGTCTCGTAATTTAATATTATGGCTATCCTTTTTAACCTCAACTTCCTCACATATCACATCCACTACATTTTGAAGCTCTGTATGCAATTGGTCCATTGATTTAAAATCTATTAATTGATTAAAATCTGGTATGTGTTTATCAAAGCCTAATTCAGATACCGTTTTTAAAGTCGTATTTATGATATCAAAACAAATACACTTTATTTCATTGATGGATAGCTCCCTGCTCGCCATAGCATCAAACATATCTGTAAGCATCTCAGTAGCAACCGTGTGATCACCTTGTTTTAAGCTTTGTACATATTTCACTTGCTCTTCTTTTAGATAACCAAGCAAGTGCTTTGACTCTGTTCCAATATCTTCAAAATAAATGATACTTCCTTGCGGCTTTGAAAATTTGTATTCTACCGTTGCCAGCGCCTCAATGTAGGATCTATTGATCATCGATGTTTTGTTATAAGGCTGACCGACACCAATCGTTGGCACTTGTACAAAGTACTCTTCAAAGTGCGTTTGAATAACCTGTATAACCTCTTCTCTATGTTTGTTTTCATCATTTGCTTCAAAAGCGATGCCGATAACAATGGCGATGGAATCAGAATAAAGCAAATCCACACCGTAAGCTGTTGCCTGATCAATAGAGAGATTCGATATCACCCTGATAATATTGTCTTTTTCATTTATATTCTCTTCACAGAAAGTACCTGTATCAAAATTAACGATGGCAACAAAATAATTCCCTTCCATAAATGATAGATTTAAAGTTTCCATCATTGACTGAATCTCGTCACTGCTTTTGTAGCTCCCCTTTAATAGCCGAACAAGGAATTGCTCACGGGCAAACGGTTGATGTAAATCTACTGTTTCATTTAGTAATTCATGATCCTCATACAATGTCGCAAAGGATTTCCCGATCGTTTCTAGCTCATTCTCACCTTTAAATAATTGAGGCTGCTTCTCCCCTTTATTAGCTATATTAAATAAGTCCTGAATCGGCTTGTATTGATTTTTGCCAAATAATACAGCAAGAATTAGACCGACAATGAACATGCCTATGAGAAACGATGTAATGATAAGCTGCATGTTAAAAAGCTTACCAAAAAATTGGTTAGGGTCCATGACCGTGATAAACGTCCATCCACTAACTTCAGACTGTACAGAAACGGTTGAATAATCCTTCCCTTCTATCTGAACTGAGCTAACCCCTGTACGTCCGTTCACTAAAGATGAGATATCAGCTGTACTTACAGAATCGTCGCTAGTAGTAGACGCAATCGTTTGTCCATCTTCATTAAACACATAAACATTGCCCTCAATTTCTCCAAGTATATTCCTTATCATATTAATAATGGTAGATTCTTCAATAAAGAACATCACTGTGCCATGTGGTTTTTCAGAATTAGGAGCAATTGGTGCAAAATAAACAACTAAATTTTCATGCGTTTCTTCGTTAATCACTACATCGTCAACAGCTCGAAGCAATGGTATTTTTGTTGATAGGTCATTTAACAGATTTTCTTTACCTAAACGTTCTATTTGATAACTATTTTGCACTAGAGCATCAATTGAATAAGATCCATTTGTAGAATATAGGGTTTCATTATTATTGTAATAGATAAATAGCTCTTCGATAATTGCACTATTTGCTTTATATTTACGAAGCTCATCTGTTGCTTCCCCACTATAATACCCATGACTCACCATATAAGGTGTTAAGCGAGGGTCAAAAGAGATTCTGGCGGCGATAGTATCTAACTCGGATAATCTCTCCTCTGTCAAGTTCTTCACTTGTTCTAAATTATAGACATTGGAGTTTTCTATTTCTTCTCTTAAACTAGAAACTGCATTTAAATAAATGACGACACTCATGATTGTAAATGGTACAAGAAATATTAGTAGATAGGAGATAATATATTTATATAATAGCTTAGATCTAAGGTTGCCAAATGCCATTTTACTCCCCCTTCCACCACCAAAAGTAAGCCCTTTCAATTTAAAAGTGCTCATTAAAAACCAATGCCTAAAACTCGATCTTTTCTACATTCATTATAATGTTTAGGCATCTAATGTATATCATAGCGAATAAACATATTTACAAGCAAGAGGGATTTACATTCAATTTATAATCTTTGTTAGATTATTGAACGTAAATCCCTCAAAACTACCGCTTTATTAGTCGGTAATGGTTATATTTGTTTGTATCGTGTCTACAGAATTTGCTCCGACCATCACCTTGACATCTCCAGGCTCAAGAACAAATTGTAATCGTTGGTTCCAGATGCATAGCTCCTCTTTTCCTAAATAGAGAGTCACTCTCTTCGTTTCACTCGGCTGAAGAAGTACTTTTTGAAAAGCTTTTAATTCCTTTACTCTGCGGGTGGTACTAGCCTCTAGATCATTAATATATAGCTGCACGACTTCAGCACCTTCTACCTCACCTACGTTTGTAACATCTGCATGAATCTCAACCATTTTTCCTTGCTCTAAATCCTTAACAGATATCTGGGGATGAACCACGTGAAGATTTCCAATGTCAAACGTAGAATAACTCAGGCCATGCCCAAAATGAAATAGTGGAGCTGCATTCATATCTAAGTATTTAGGATCTCTCCCTTGGTCCTTATAGTTGTAATAGATTGGGAGCTGCGCACTAGATCGTGGCATGGATACAGAAAGCTTCCCGCTTGGATTTACTTCACCAAATAGAATTTCACTTATTGCCGTTCCACCCTCTTCGCCTGGATACCAGCCACAGATAATGGCTTCACAGTCATCTACTATATCTGCAATTGCGTGTGGTCTGCCTTGAATCAACACGGCAACGATAGGGGTACCTGTTTTGGCCAGCTCTTTTATAAGCTCAGATTGGACACCACCAAGCGAAAGGTCCGCAACATCTACACCCTCACCACAATCCATATCTGTTGGATTGTCTTGCATGATCGCAGCTCCATTAATGTCAAAGAGAATGTCAAAATTCCGCGCGCTGCTGCCACCAATCGCAACGATCGCTACATCTGAAGCTTTTGTAAGTTCAATCGCTTCTGCAAACCCCTCCTTTGATTCACCACGAACACTACATCCCTCTGCAAAGGTTACTTCTCCTTGGCTCAAATCGCCAATTCCATCTAGAATCGTGGTTCCCTTGTGATCAGGTTGGATAGATGTATAATCTCCTAATTGATGATAGATTTGATTAGCATTTGGACCAATTACGGCTATTCTCTTCGTTTTTTTATCTAATGGTAAGGTTCGGTTGTCGTTTTTTAACAGGACAACCGATTCACGAGCAACTTGAGTATTAACTTTCTTAAACTCTTCGTTTCCGACCACGGCTCTCAGCTGCTCTTCATCAGTAAATGGCTGATCAAACAGACCTAATGAAAATTTTAGCTTTAGTACACGTCGCACAGCCTGATCAAGTATTTCTTCTTCGACCCAACCCTTTTCCACAGCCTCAGCTAGCTTTGTAAAAGAGATGTCCCACAGACTTAAGTCAACTCCAGCTTTTAGTGCCATTGCTCCGGATTTTTCATAGCTACCTGTTAGCAAATTCAAACGATCATTAGCCGTTCCATCCGCCATCACAATGCCTTCAAATCCCCATTCCTCTCTGAGAACATCCGTTAGTAATACTTCATTGGCATGGCATGGAATTCCATCAATTTCGTTATACGCTGCCATACACCCTAGTGCTCCTGCTTCTACCCCTGCTTTCATGCCTGGCAAGTGAATTTCTCGAAGCTCTCTTTCTCCTATATTAGCGGGAGCTGCGTTAAGCCCCCGCTCCCCCGCTCCTTGTGCAGCGAAGTGTTTGAGGATCGCAGCTAGTTTATTCTTTTGTTCCTCTGGCGTTTTTCCTTGCAGCCCATGGACGGCGGCTCTAGTCATTTGCGCGGCTAAATATGGATCCTCACTATAGCATTCCTCAGATCTTCCCCATCTAGGATCCCGCAAAATATCTAAAGTGGATATGAGACCGAGATGTGCGCCTCTTGAGCGAACCTCTGTAGCAATATGGCCATATGCCTCCTCCATCAAATTAGGGTTCCACGTTGAGCCAGCACCAATATTCGTTGGAATTAATGTTCCATCTAAAGCTTGATGACCGTGTGGGCATTCCTCTGATAGGAGCGCTGGAATGCCAAGCCTAGTATGTTCTATTAGATAACGCTGAATTTGATTAGAGATCTTGGCATTGTCTTTTGTAGGTATGCCATTTTCGTAGGTGACAGCAGACCAAGGGTCTGAGCGGAAAAGCCCATAAAGGGCTCCAATTCCATCTCCAAACTGTACTTCCTCCTTAAATGCATTCGTCAATTCTATTCCGTTACTCGTTTTTTCATAAGCATTCCAGCCATACATTTTCTGATTAACCTGACCTACCTTCTCTTTTAAGGTCATCTCAGATAACAGGTCTTCTATGCGTTCGTCTATTGGGAGTGATGAATCTTTATATTTCATACGTGCTCACCTCTTAATCTCGTCAACTTTTACTCGTGTATTTTAATCGTTTTCACTTCAAATGGCGTGACCTTTGTTGATATCGTTTTATCTTTAGTTATGAGGGCACTCGTTTGCTCTTCTAATAAATTTGTTTCATATGCACTAGTTAAAGACTGATTTAAGTTAATCTCAATCGACTCTCTGCCTCCACTAGATTCATAGAGACGAAAAACCACTCCTTCACCATCCTCAGACGGCTTAACCGTATCCAAAACGGCATGCTTAGCGTGAACCTGAACAAAACTTTGCTGCGACGGCAGACTCCCTGTATGGGATGTAGTCAGCACACTTGTCACCGGGTAGTTGAGCTGATAGCCCTGACGTGTTACGTTTGCTTGGATCCATGTACCCTCATGAGGAAGAAGCGAATACGTAAACACATGGTCCCCTTGATCGGCGTTTGGATCCGGCCATGTTGGTGCTCTGAGTAGCGACAGCCTAAGCGTGTTCCCTTTTACGTCATATCCATATTTACAATCATTTAAAAGACTGACCCCATAGGTTCCTTCTGATAAATCAGCAAAGCGATGTCCACACACTTCAAACTGTGCTTTTTCCCAGCTAGTATTGGAATGCGTCGCTCGCTCGATGGCTCCAAAGGGAATTTCAAACGTTGCTTTACTAGCTTGAATATCAACCGGGAAGGCCACCTTCAAAAGCTTATGCGTTTCGTGCCAGCTAACCTTTGTTTCAAAATCAATTCTTTTTGAATGATGATAGAAGATGACGTCCTGCTCAATTTTAGAATGTGAGACCTGCCACGTGAAACGTAATTGGTCTTTTGTCTGTCCTTTTAAGATAACCTCTGATGAGATCAACTGGGGTTTTGCCAATGCTTGCTCTGCAAACTGTGGATCAATATCCCAAGCATCCCAATACGTTGGTTGATCGTGAAACAATTGAAACTGATTGGCGGTTTCTGTTTCTCTAAGCACTTCTCGATTTGCCTTCTTATCAAAAAGTCTAGAGATCTCTCCATGCTCATTCCATTCTACGCTGTAATAATTAGTCTCCCATGTACGATGAAAGTTTGCTTCTTCGTGATTTTCTGACGAAGTAGGCTTTGGTCGTAACCACACAGTACAATACCCCATTTGTGGAATGGCCGGGACATGAATTGTAAGGATTATTTCATCCTCAGCTAAAACTTGAACGTCACTCTTTAACAGCTGATCCTGCTCATTATAAACCACGACGTCCAGTAGGTCAGAGCCTCCCTTTACCGTAACAACCTCGGATCTTTCCCACGACAAACTATTAAAAAGGACCAGTGGGTTACCATTTCCTTCTGTATGAATTTCCTGGGAAAGCGTTTGTATGGCTTCCTGTTTTATCCCTTCACCAAGAGCTAAAAGCTGCTTATACTCTTCCTCCGATATTACATACACCTCTGGAATCGAGGTACCCGGGATAATATCATGGAATTGATTAAATAAGAGCTTTTTCCAGCCCTCTTCTAAATCCGCTTGGACGTTTGCTTGAGTAAAGGCATTTGTAAAGCTTGTCCAGACCTCTGCATCACGATACAGAACCTCCGCTTGACGGTTCCAGCGTTTATTTCTTGCATGGGTCGTATAGGTCCCACGGTGCAGCTCCAAGTATAAGTCCCCTACCCATGATGGAAGATCAGGCTCCGCTTCTGTAATCCGATCAAAAAATTGGTGGGCTGTACTATACGAATTCGTCGGTAATCCAGGTAGGCTTGAGGAGCGTTCAACATATTCAATCATTTCCTTGGTTACGCCTCCGCCACCATCACCATGCCCATACAGCAGCATCTGTTCAGGGTGAACAGCCTTTTGCTTATAGCTGTCCCAATGCTCCTTGATCTCTTTTGGATGGGTATACTCATTGACACCATGATTTAAATACGACAGAACACTCGTCCCATCAATGCCGACCCAATGAAAGAGATCATGCGGGAACGGGTTGGTATCATTCCAGTTCATCTTTGTTGTCATAAAGTAGTCTAAGCCCGCCTTTTTTAACAGCTGTGGCAAAGACGCACAATAACCAAAGGTGTCTGGTAACCACTCAATACGTGGCTGAACATCAAACTCCTCTTTAAAAAACTTCATTCCGTATAGAAGCTGACGAACCAATGATTCTCCAGATGGAATATTTAGATCTGGCTCAACCCACATCCCACCAACAATTTCCCAGCGTCCATCTTGAATATGCTGTTTGACTCGTTTATAGAGCTCTGGATAATGGGTTTTGACATAGTCGTAGGCCTGAGGCTGACTTTGTGCATATTGAAAGCCTTCGTATTGATCAAGCAACGTACTCATGGTAGAAAACGTGCGACTCGTTTTTCTCACTGCCTCTTTCATTGGCCATAACCATGCGAGGTCGATATGCGATTGACCGACCATATGTATGTATCCTCGTTCATTCTGATCTAATTCTGATAATGAGTGAATGAAAGCTGCTTCTTTCTCTTTAACCAGCGTGGCATCCTGAAGCAAATCCTCCTGAGACGTATTTATAATCCAATTCTTTAGCTGTGTAAGCTCCTTCACTATTTTCATTCGTTTCATATCTTCTTCAGGCAACAGGACTGCCGCCTCCAAATAAACCTTCATTGAATAATATAGACTTTCCAATGCCTTATTTGGACGTATGCATTTGCTTTCCAATAAATAAAGCGGGGCAGGAGCAAACTCTGCCGGCTCATTTTGATAATTTAATTGATCAACGACCTGAGCCGCAGGATTAAAGAGCTCGATTTTTATTTGATAGGTACGCTTACCTGATGTAGCGTCAGGTAACGGCACAAAGCTACGGTTACGGTCCACGCCATGATAGGGCACACCATCTACATAAACTAGGCCCTCATGGTTTGTTTTTATCCCATGCTGCCCTACTTTAAATTCAAGTCCAATGCTTTCATTCACAAAGCTCTCAGGAATCGTTAGTTCATTTTCAATAAACATCGTTTCACTAGAGTTAATTAGATGATCGCCAACATGAATAGGAAATGGCTCAGAATCCTTTCTCTCATATGAACCTGGACTTTGATAGAAGGCACGAGTCGCCATCCAGCCTGTTACGTCAACAGAGTCTTTATAAATTAATGCACCCAATTCGTTTAAACATCTTCTAATTCGTTGCATGTATACCACTCCTTCACACATTGTCTTACGTTAGCTTAAATACAAATACATACGGAAGGTCTTTAGTACTTTCTAGCTTAGGACTTTCAATTTCTATACCAAGACTTGATTTGCGAAATGGAACACTCGTATCATTGTGCATCCATTCAATATTGTGGACTTCTTCTTCATATGGGATGGTTATGGTGCTTACAGCTTCGTTTTCTTTTAGTAAATAAAAACAATAAACAGTGTCTACTTTTTTTGTAAATGCAATGTTCTCTTGAAAATAAGGGGCAATTGGCCGCGTTTCATAGATAGCCTCTCCATATTCATTTAACCAGGTGCCGAGCTCTTTCATGCCTTTGATAGCACCTCTAGGTAATCGTCCATCCGGTTGTGGTGCCACATTCAAAGCTAAGTTACCACCCTTTGAAACGACCTCAATCAATAAGTGGACAAGCTCCCGTCCAGACTTATAATCATCCTCAAAGCGGAATGAGAATGCACTTCCCATCGTAATGCAGCTTTCCCACGGTACATGAATGGGCTCCTTTGGAACCATTTGCTCAGGTGTAATAATGTTCTCATAGGGTCCACCCACAGTCCGATCCGCGGAAAGCAGCCATGGTTGCCTTTCCCGAGCTTCCTCTATCAGTTCACCTAAACGAATGTCCTGGTTATTTTTGGTCGACACCCAACCTGCATCCAGCCAAAGCACCTCAATCCTACCGTAGTCAGTCAGTAACTCTCGCATTTGTTCATGAGTAAACTGAACAAACTCTTCCCAAAGCTCAGGGTATTCATCTGGATTATAAGAAGGTCCTCGCCACATCTGTTCACCCTTTTCCATATCCGGGGCCCAATAAGATGGCACATGCCAATCCGCTTTTGAAAAGTAAGCAGAGATTCCGAGTCCTTTTGCTCGGAAGGCATCAAAAAGATGTCTACAAATATCTGCATATCTATGAAAACAGAACGGACTATCTTTGCCCGTCGTTTTATAATCAGTTGTTTTTGTATCCCACATGGCATATCCGTCATGATGCTTGGTCGTAAAGACTAAATACTTAAACCCATTCTCACTCGCTAACTCTGCCCACTGCTCTGGCTGAAAACGAACAGGATTAAAGCTTTTATTTAAATCAACATATTGCTGTTTAAATGTCTTACTATCTGTCTCCCAATCGATATCTTCTCTTGACCAATCCCCATCCTCATCGCTTAATGCCCAAGATTCAACGACTCCAAGCTGTGAATAAGGCCCCCAATGCATCATCAGCCCGAGCTTTTGGTCTTTAAACCATTCCAGCTGTTGCTTCAATATGTCTTCTTTGGGCTCAATATATGTCTCTTCATTACTATAATTGTGGACACCATCCACTACCTCAATTGCTTCGTGATCCTTCGTCATTAGGTCCTCCCTCTTAGAAAAAGAAAAAGCCCGTACGCTACTTAGCTTCAAGTAATATACGAGCTTTTTTCATTCAACTTAACTACTTGCCCAACGATCATACGCTTCTTGATAAATATCAACATATTCCTCAATATTCATGCTTTCAATCGTTTCAACGTATTTATCCCAGTTAGATAATGGCTCTACACCAGTGATGAAACGAGCCTCTAATTGTTCAACGTATGATTGAAGATCAACCTCAATTGTGTTTACGATTTCCTGTTCTTCATTTGTTAAATAAAGAAGTGGAATGGGTACCTCTCCAAAAGCATCTACCTTTTCTGCTGTTTCTGCATCCAGAAATTCATCAAACGGAGATAGTTCGACTCCTTCAACCCGTTGTACAACAGTTGGAGTTGGAATACCGTAAGCTGGCGTTAATGTACCACGATAATCTTCCGAGCTTTCATATTGTGACGGTATCTCCAGCTCAACTCTCTCACCATTTTCGTCAAACTCGAAAAGGTATCCCTCAGGCCCTTGATTCAAGAAATCTGCACCTTCGTCAGAATAGAAGTAATCTACCCAGCGAATAGACGCTTCTGGATGTTCATTATTGTTAGTGATAGAAAAGGTACCTCTTGTAATACCAGGGTTAATAGGTATGAGTGGTTCATCTGTAATTGGACTGGATAATGGATGAAACATTGGATTATTAACCGCTTCTTCTTCCGTTTGTCCTGTTGTAAAGAATGAGAACCAATCAGGGAATAATCCAATTCTATTATCCTGTCCTTTTGCTTTCTTCTGCTCATCTGATTGAGAGAATGTTTCTGGATCCAGTAATCCTTCTTCATATAATTTATTCATGTATGTCAAATACTCTTTATAGTTATCTGTCATAGGAGCATATCTTACTTCACCATCAACCTCTTCAATACCCCACTCTTTCATTCCAAAGGCTGCAATGAATGCTTTACGAGTACTATTCATTTGCACGTCTAGCAAAGGAATCTCATCAGCTTCACCATTGCCATTAGGGTCTTCATCCCTAAATCTAACCAACAAGTCATACAACTCATCTGTTGTTGTAGGAACATCTGCATCTAAGGCATCTAGCCATTCACCGTTATACCACATCGGCACAGCCCAACCCGCATGTGGGTGTTGATTAATTACCGGTAGAGAATAGATATGGCCATCAACTGTTGTTATGGACTTTGCAATTTCAGGATTTTCATCTAACAGTCTTTGGATGTTTGGTGCATACTCTGCAATTAAGTCTTCTAAGGGTATAAGAATCCCTTGTCTACCATAGTCAACCTCCATACCAGGTGTTAAATTACTCGTACCAGCGCCATAAATAATATCAGCGATATCTCCACTAGCAAAAGATAGATTTAAACGAGTCGCAAAATCACTACTAGGAGGCGTGGTGTAATCAAATTGAATGTTTGTCATTTCACTGTACTCTTGTAATGTAGGCATGTCCTTCCACTCAGCTAACCCAGTTCCTGGAGCCATAAGTGATAACGTAATTTCCTCATCTACAATGGGGAAACCCTCTTTATTTACTTCAACATCAGGGTTTGATGTTGTGTCATTACCTGTATCATTAGAACTACACGCAGCTATAACCCCTAAACAACCAACAGCCGTTAAAACCTTTAATGATTTTTTCATCCCTTAACCCCTCTCAATTTTTGATCTACCAATGAAATGAACGTCACGCGCATAACTTGTCATAAAAAATAAATGAATTGCTATCTCCTCATTCAATTTTATCCGTATAAAGCCAGGGTCTAAACAGCAACGTGAGCAACAGTTGTGTGCTTCATTTACATTGGCTTTCACCTCCAGCTAAAGTAAACAATTGCTATCCTTTTAAGGATCCAATCATGACACCTTTTACGAAGTAGCGCTGTAAAAATGGATAAACAATAATGATCGGTAACGTCGAAACAATCATAACACCATACTTAACGATGGCAGATAACTGTTGCCTACTATGCAGGGCTTCAGCCATTTCCCCTGTCATCTCGGCATTATTAGACTGCATCTCATTTAAAACAAGGATTTCTCTTAAAACCATTTGAAGAGGATATAAATTTCTGTCTGAAAGATAAATCAAGGCGTTAAAATATCCGTTCCAGTGTCCTACCCCATAGAAAAGTGCCATTACAGCAATAATCGGAGCAGACAAAGGTAGGATAATCTTCATAAACATCTTAAAGTTAGAGGCTCCATCTATTGTTGCTGCTTCTTCTAAACCTTTTGGTATCGTAGATTGAAAGAAAACCCTAGCAATAATGATATTCCAGACGGCAGCTGCGTTTGGCAAAACCATCGCCCAAATCGTGTCAATCAGGCCCAAGTCTCTAACGACTAAGTATGTAGGAATAAGACCGCCACTAAAGAACATGGTTAACACAAACATACCTGTAAAAAAGCCTCTTCCAAAAAAGTCCCGACGCGATAACGCATACGCTGCTGGAATTGTTACAGCTAAGTTAATGAATGTACCAAGACCCGTATAGAAAATGGTGTTCAGATACCCTCTCCATATCTCACTATTTTGGAAAATCATCTGATAGCCTGCAAATGTGATATCAATCGGATAAAGCCACATTTGACCACTATTAACGGATCTCGGACTACTAATTGAAGCACTTATAATATAAATGAGAGGATAAAGGACAGCCATTAAAGCAACCGTCAAACATGCATAGACAAATACTTTAAACGCGATATCAATTTTCGTTTCTCTTATATTTGTATTCATGGTCTCTCCCCCCTACCAAAGACTTGTCTCACTGGTCTTTCTTGCAATTTGATTCACAATGATTAGTAGTATCGCATTGATCACTGCATTAAATAGTCCGACTGCAGCAGCAAAACTATATTGTGCATCTAATAGACCAGCTTTATAAACAAACGTCGCGATAACATTGGAAGATTCTAGGTTCAATGGGTTTTGGAGTAGCAAGATCTTCTCAAAGCCTAACGCCATAATATTCCCTACGTTCATAATCAAAAGAATAATCATTGTAGGAAAGATAAAAGGGATATTAATATGCCATATTCGCTGTAATCGGTTGGCCCCTTCTACAACAGCGGCTTCATGATGTTGGGGATCAACACCAGATAGAGCAGCCAAGTAGATAATCGTTCCCCATCCTGTACTTTGCCATACACCTGAGAGCACGTAGACCGTTTTAAACCAGGCAGGATCAGTCATAAAGGCAATGGGTTCAAACCCTAGAAACTGAATTCCGTGGTTTATGACCCCTGTAACTGGTGATAGAAAAGCAATAACCATTCCGGCAATAACAACAACTGAAATGAAGTGTGGTGCATATGTTACCGTTTGCACGGACCTTTTAAAGAAATTGTCCTTCACTTCATTAAGTAAAAGTGCCAAGATAATCGGTAATGGGAAACCAACAATTAGTTCATATACACTGATGCCTAACGTGTTACGAATCAGATCCCAGAAATAATATGATTCAAAAAAACGTGTAAAATGTTTAAATCCAACCCAGTCGCTCCCTGATATTCCTGCAACCGGTGTAAAGTCCTTAAAGGCAATTTGTAAGCCATAGAGTGGCATATAATGAAAGATAAAGAAATATAGAAATGCTGGCAAAATAAATATGTAAAGCTGCCAATTCTGCAAGATTTTTCGGTTTTTCTTTGGTTTAACTTTCATTACACTAGTCTTTTGAACCGGCATGTTTTTCGTATTAAGCCCCATCAATTTCCTCCTCCTTTTAAGTTGTACTCATCGTACATTTGAGGGGGAATTGTATCAATATGTAACATTCTCATAAAAGTTATAAAAATCTGAATTTTCACTTGAAATCGCTTTCATTATTTCGGATAGAACCTTTACAATATGTCATATTCTTTTCAATGTGTACATCTTTACATGCAGCATTAACAATCGCTTTACATTGCAGGTTACAAAGCGATTTGCCTTGGGTAATCTATAGTAAAACGAGGATGGAATTGTCACATATATCTTTAGCAGATTTGCGATGTTTTTTGGAGGAGAAATTAAAAAAATCTGTACCGCTAATAACAGCGGTACAGATTTATAGGGTGTTTGGAGCATCGACTTTTCTAACGGAATGGGGCACGCTTTCCGGGGGCGGGCGCTGAACTAATCCTGGCTAATGCCAGTCTTAATTCAGCCTTGCCCTTTCCTCGAGGCCAATGAAAAACGATCTTTATAAGACAGCAAACGTTCTTTAATTATTCAAGTCAGAACCCTAGCGGAAGGAGAACCCGTAGACTCCTGCGGAACAGAACGTGTCTGAAGAAATCGAAGTGGTGGTTTTCCGCTTCGATGGCTGAGGCCGTTCCCGCGGGAAGCGAAGGGTTCTCCTGTAGCGGCGCCATTCCGCTCATTCTTATATTACTTTTTCAGTGGCCTCCCTTTCCTTCTCCAGGAGTTGGCTTTATTCCGTCCTTAAGCGGATGGTTTATTATTAATGATCCACCGCATGCTGACTACTTGCGGCTGTTTTCTTATCTTCTATTTGAATACATGCTCGATACGCAAACCATACCATCGGGGTTGCGATGATTGACGAGCCGGCAAAGACAAACAGTACCGGAACCACGCTAAACAAAAAGTACATTAGCACAAAACTAACGAGGATGGCTAAGGTCTCCATCGGCCTTGCTATGGCTATATAGAAGGATTGTTTAAAATAAGTGAAAAAAGGTAACTCATATCTCACAAAAACGGGAAAAAGATATATAGCTGTTATCAAGCTAAGAAATCCAATGATAAGAATGATCGCATGGATAAAAAATGATTGAATAAATTGCTCGGAAATTTGAAGATCTACATAAAGAAAAAGGGCAGTAAACATCACAATAAACCCTAATCCATTGGATTTTTTGAATTCAGATTTATAAACAGCATAGAAGTTTTTAAAGATGGGTACGTCAAAATCCTCGTTATACCATTTATGAATGACTGCACATAATGCCGTGGTCGCTGGAGCAATGCCAAAAATAACGAGTCCAACCAGTGTAAATCCTGTCCACAACAAATGTAGATACATTACTTTCGCTAACCAGTTGCTCACCTCGTAAAGCGCTTTAATTACATTCATAGAGCGTCTCCTCTTTTTACTTACCATTCTCTCCTTGGAGAACGAATAAGGTGGTAGATCTTCCTCTACTTTAATCTTATCGAAAACCTACCGTTTGCTCAATATGTATTCAATGCATTCATAGTAGCAAATGATCATAGCTTTTCCATTGATAAATAAGGACATCAAGATCCTCACCCATTATACTCATCTGCTCTTCTTGATATAGCTTTGCACCTAGCGACTCATAGAAAAACTTCGATTTGTTTTCCGCTAGCACTTCCACATAAACAGTCTGACAGCCTAATTCATGAAGACGATTAAATATCTGTGCCGTTAGTTCTTTTCCAAAGCCCTTACCTTGATGCTCTTCAAGGACATAAATCGCCATCAAGTCACCAGCGTGAGGTTCTTTGGCTGACTCTCGTTTTGACCCACAGGCAAAACCTACAATTTCCTGGTTCTCATCTTCTGCTACAAATAATATTTGCTGCGGGGTTCCTATACCATTCTCCCACTGCTCTTGTCGTTGCTCATACGAAAGATTATCTAATAAGGAATCTGGCATGAGACCCTTATATGTCGTTCTCCAGCAATCTACATGAACCTTTGCAATACCTGCCGCATCTTGTTTTACTGCATTTCGTATCATGATCTTACTCCCCTCTTTCTTACGGTCTTATCTACTAGTTTAATACAGCTACTTCTGTATGAGAATGATTTTCTCATTATTTTACAGAAGGTATTCAACAACACCATCGAGAATACACATTAATGTAAGCGTTTACAATCATATTGATTGGAGGACTTATGATGAAGAGGTATAAGAAAAGCTTGTTGATTTCTTCTATTTTTGCTGTTTGTTCAATCGCGATTGCTTGCTCAAGTCAGGAAGCTACTCAGTCAAATGATGTTCAAATTACGTGGCTTGTGCGGAGTGACCCAAACTTAATTGAGTGGGAGCACCGAGTCATCGATGAATTTGAGAAGGAAAACCCTGGAATTAGCGTACGACTTCAAACCATTCCACAGGGGGAAATTGATCAAAAGCTACAAACAATGATTGCTGGTGGAAATGTACCTGACGTTTGGTCACCGAACTGGGCAGATTCAGGATTTGGTACCTATTACGCACTTGGAGCTCTTAAAGACCTAACACCCTACCTTGAACAAGACCCTGATGTAACAGATGGTATTGATGAAACCTTGCTCGATATTTATGAAAACGAGGAAGGTGTATTTGGCTTGCCCGCTTTAGCTATGGGTTCAGCTCTTTATTATAATAAAGACTTATTTGATGAAGCAGGAATTGAGTATCCTCCTACTGATTGGGAAGATGAGAGCTGGGATTGGGAGGCTATGATTGAAACGGCACAAGCCATCACAAATAATGATTTACCGCCTACGCAACGAATATATGGTCTGTTGAATGAAAACTCCCCGAACAGAGACGTATGGTACTTTGGAGGAGATTTGTTCTCAGATGAAACGTACGAAACAGGGGTTATGGAGGAGCCAGAGGTTACGTCTAATCCTCGTAATAGAGAGGCTATTCAAAGTCGATTTGACCTCATTAATAAATACGAGGTAATGCCTCCTCAAAGTGAAATTGCTGCTCTCTCCCAATTAAGTGACCCATTTTTAAGCGGACGTATTGGTATGGTCATGAAGGGTGGCTGGGGCACACGTCAATACTCAGGTACCGATATGAACTGGGGCATTGCTGCCTACCCCTATTCCAATGACGAACGAGAAATTCCTATTTACGTGGACCCATGGTCGATAAGTGACCAAAGTCGTCATCCAGATGAAGCGTGGGAATTCTTAAAGTTCCTCATGGACCCTGATAAAGCAGCAAAATGGCTTGTTGAAATGACATTAGAAAGTCCAGCACATAGTGGTTTAAAAGAATTATGGTACGAATTAATTTCAGAAAGAACCGGCTTATCTGTTGCTGACTTACAAAAGGCTGACGAAAGCATTGAAAAGTATGGTAGACCAGTGGATAATCACCTGATTAGTAACTTTGCTCCGATTCTAAAACATCAGAATATGACCATTAATGCAGTATATGACCGACGCAAAAGCGTGGATGACGCCTTAGAAGAGCTTCAGAGAAATCTTGAAACGCTCACTTACTAATCTGCATCTCAAGGAGGAAATGATTATGTCCGTTGAAATTAAAAAGGAAATCCCCCCTCTTAATAAAGAACCGATTCAAAAAGCATCTCCAAGTACTCGGCGCGAGGAACGTTATTTTTGGCTATTCATCTCTCCATGGGTTGTTGGTTTCACGTTATTTATTGGTGGACCGATGCTCGCTTCCCTTTATTTTAGCTTCACTGACTACTCCATTTTGAGTGCGATTAACTTTGTCGGTATTCAAAATTTCATGAATCTTTTCCAAGACCCTATCTTTTATCGCTCCCTCTTCGTTACATTTGCCTATGCGGCACTTGCTGTTCCTTTTACTATGATTTTGGGACTTTCCCTCGCTCTGCTATTAAATGCAAATATTAAAGGGCAAGCCTTTTTTAGAACCTTCTTCTATGCCCCCTCAATCATATCCGGTGTATCCGTAGCCTTCTTATGGATGTGGATCCTAAATCCGCAATTTGGCATTGTGAACTCTTTCTTATATAACACTTTTGGTATAACTGGGCCTGGATGGTTTACAGATCCCCTCACCGTTATTCCATCCTTTGCCTTGATGCAACTAACAGCCGTTGGTGGAACCATGATCATCTTTCTCGCTAGCTTACAACAGCTCCCAAAGGAACTATATGAATCAGCTGCCATCGATGGCGCAAACATGTGGGCTCGCTTTCGCAAGATTACAGTGCCACTCATTTCTCCCGTTATCTTGTTTAATGGCATTATTGCCCTAATAAGCTCTTTTCAGATATTTACTCAGGCCTATGTCATTACTGATGGAGGACCCGATTGGATGTCCTACTTCTATGTGTATTATTTGTTCGAAACGGCCTTTTTCCAGAACCGAATCGGCTATGCATCCGCACAGGCCTGGATTTTATTCCTTATAATTTTTGTCCTAACCTTTCTTTCATTGTATGTTTCTAGAAAATCTGTCCACTACGAGTATGACAAATAAGGAGGCGATAAGGTATGAAGCTTTCATTTAGAAAAACTAGTTATGCCCCTGGTGAATTATCTAGCATAGGTAAGCTCATTACGTATTGCATATTAGGAGTTGGCTTATCCATCTTTTTATTTCCTGTTCTATGGATGGTCTTCACTTCACTTAAATCACTTGAACAAATTGTCTCCGAGCCACTTTCATTACTTCCAGCCTCGTGGAATTGGTCAAACTACGGTCAGGTCTTTGAAAATCACCCGTTCGCCACCTATTTATGGAATACAACCTGGTATACCATTGTCACAGTCATTGGAACTGTCTTTTTCTCAGCTGTCATTGCTTTTGGCTTTGCCAGATTCCGAGCACGAGGAAGAACTGTGCTATTTGCAGTAATTCTAAGCACTATGATGCTCCCTCCTCAAGTCATTATGATCCCTCAATATCTATTGTTTAACACGATTGGCTGGATTGATTCTTATCTACCACTTACTGTCCCAGTCCTTGCTGGTAGTGCATTTTTAATCTTTCTTTTACGACAATTCTATCTGGGGCTTCCTAAGGAATTGGATGAAGCTGTCATGATTGATGGCGGGGGGTATTTTACAATATTCTTTCGTATTATCCTGCCACTCTCCACTCCAGCGATGGCAACCGCGGCTATCATGGAATTCATGTTTAGATGGAATGACCTCATTGGTCCACTGATTTATCTTAATACGCAAGAGCTATACCCACTCTCTCTAGGTTTAGCTAACTTTACAGCCGCCTATGCTGCTACACCGTGGGAGCTATTAATGGCAGCCTCTGTCATGGCTGTTGTCCCACCTCTCATCCTGTTCTTTTTTGCACAAAAATATTTTATTCAGGGCATTGTGATCTCTGGTGCGAAAGGGTAGGTAGTGGGCGGCTCAGGATTAGCTCTTGGTCCGTCGCTCCAAAATAGGTGGCACACTTTCCGCGAGAAAGTCCCGTTTTTTTCAATAAGCCTGTTCTTCGAGGTCACTGAAAAAGTCACGTAAGAATGAGTGGAATGGGGCCGCTACAGGAGAACCCTACGCTTTCCGCGGGAACGGCCTCAGACCTCGAAGCGGAAAACCACCACTTCGATGTCTTCAGACTCGTTCTGTTCCGCAGGAGTCTACGGGTTCTCCTTCCGCTAAAAATGTTTAATTTTCGCAGTCTTATAAAGATCGTTTTTCAGTGATCTCCTGTTCTTCCCGCAGGTGGTGTTGGCCCTCCTATTTTGTCCGCTTGTTTTAGGGTAGGCATCGGTATGTCTATTTACACAATTAAACGGGCTGGACCCAAGGCGAACCACCTTACCAAGAAGAACTGAGGTTTCAGTAAGAACAACATGCTCTATACCAAGACCCAACCCTTTTCTCCAAGAAGAACAGTGGCTCTAGCAAGATCAACATGCCCTTTACCAAGATCCAACCCTCTTCTCCAAGAAGAACAGTGGCTTCTGCAAGAAGCATGTGCCCCTTACCAAGACGCAACCCTCTTCTCCAAGAAGAACAGCGGCTTCTGCAAGAAACATGTGCTCCTTACGAAGACACAACCCTCTTCTCCAAGAAGAGCTGAGGCCGTTGCAAGAAGGATCCCATTTTACCAAGATCCAAAATCCAACTAGCCCAAACAAAAAAGAAAGGGACCCTCTTCAATCAGGGTCCCTCCTTTTGCTATGCTTCTTTCACACTAAATTCAGCTTCTGTACATCCTCTGATATCATCAACACTGTATCCTCCTAATGTCTCAACGAGCACCATGCCTTTTTCGGTAAAATCAAATACGGCTCGGTCTGTGATCAGTCGATTGACTACTCCTAGGCCGGTGAGGGGGAGGCTGCACGATTTGCGGATTTTGGTTTCTCCCTTTTTGTTTACGTGATCCATGATGACAACGACTTTGTTGGCGCCTTGTACAAGATCCATTGCGCCACCCATGCCTTTGACCATCTTTCCTGGAATCATCCAGTTTGCTAGATCTCCTTTTTCCGAGACTTCCATGCCGCCTAAGATAGCAAGGTCTATATGTCCGCCCCGAATCATCGCAAATGATTCGGCGTTATCAAAAAAGGAAGCTCCTGAGAGTGCGGTCACCGTCTCTTTTCCGGCGTTTATTAAGTCAGGATCTTCCTCACCGTCAACTGGGTAGGGGCCGATACCAAGTAAACCATTCTCTGACTGAAGAAAAATATCCTTATCTTCTGGAATTTCATTTGCAATTAAGGTGGGCATGCCAATTCCTAAATTAACATTCATCCCATCCTGAATCTCTTGTGCGGCACGTTTGACAATCGCTTGACGTGATGACATTATTGATCACTCCCTGCGTTCGTTTGTTTTTCTCTGACCGTTCTGCGTTCAATTCTTTTCTCATAGTTAGATCCCTCGAACAAGTGCTGAACATAAATACTTGGAGTATGAATAAAATCTGGATCTAACTCGCCCACTCCAACGATTTCTTCTACCTCAGCAATGGTAATCTTACCAGCCGCCGCTGCAAGTGGATTAAAGTTCCGAGCTGTTTTTCGATAAATTAAATTGCCATAAGGATCAGCCTTCCATGCTTTAACTAAAGCCACGTCACCTTGAATGGCTCTTTCCAATAGATAGGTTTTGCCATCAAACTCTTTTGTTTCTTTGCCCTTGGCGATTTCAGTCCCAACTCCCGTCGGTGTGTAAAAGCCAGGGATTCCAGCTCCCCCTGCTCGAATGCGCTCGGCAAGTGTGCCTTGTGGAACAAGCTCTACCTCCAGCTCACCATTCAAATATTGTTGTTCAAACAGCTTGTTTTCTCCTACATAAGAGGCCATTATTTTTGTAATCTGTTTGTTGGCTAGTAAAAGGCCTAAGCCCCAGTCATCCACTCCGCAGTTATTGCTGACAATGGTCAGGTCTTTTGTACCTTTTTCGGCTAAAGCTACAATCGCCTTCTCGGGAATTCCACATAAACCAAAGCCACCAACAATAATGGTTGCTCCGTCTTGAATGTGATCAATCACCTGTTCAATGTTTGACACTTGTTTTTTACTCAATTGATGTCATCCTCCTTATTTTTTATAAAAATACTAATCCAATCGCAATCGGAATAAACGACCAAAACAATAAAATGACGCAAAAGCCCATAATATCTCTAACCTTTAAGCCCGCAATCGCAAGGATGGGCAAAGCCCAAAATGGCTGAATCATATTGGTCCATGCATCACCCCAGGCAACAGCCATCGCAATCCGTGCTGGGTCAGCTCCAAGCTCAAGAGCTGCAGGAATCATGATTGGCCCTTGAACAGCCCACTGTCCGCCCCCAGATGGGATAAACATGTTAATTAATCCTGCACTGATAAAGGTCAATAAAGGCAGGGTTTCTTCCGTTGAGATTTGAACAAACCATAAAGCGATGCGATCAGAGAGCCCAGAGGCCACCATCATGCCCATGATACCAGCATAGAATGGAAACTGTATGATGATACCTCCTGCATTTTTAACAGCTTCGGTTACAGATTGAAGTAGCTTTCTTGGCGTACGATGAAACAGGATGGCTAAAAACAAAAACGTAAAATTAACAATATTTATGTTCAAGTCTAAACCGTTTTGACTAAAGTAATAAACAACATATCCCATTCCTGTTAGACCAATCAGCAGTGATAAAATTTTGCTATTCTCAAGTTTTTCAGCAGGTGTGATAGCGACTGTTGCAGCCTCTTCCTTTTTACTACCCAAATCAAGAAATGCAGGATCTATCTGCTGGCTTTGGTCAGTAGCCTTCAATGATAACGCATTTATGATCGGCAGGCTAACAAATAAAGCAGCGACAATAAACAGATTATAGGGAGTAAATAAAGTTTCTGTAATAGGAATGACCCCAAGACTGTCTACCAAAAAATGATCGGAGGTGGCAATGGTTAACGGAATCGATGCCGATAATCCACCATGCCAGACAAGAAATCCACTATAGGCAGAAGCAATTAATAGTCTGTAATCAACAGTCGGAACTTGGCGTGCAACATGACGTGCAAACAAAGCGCCGATAACCAATCCAAAGCCATAGTTAATTAAACATGCCGTGAGCGCCACGATGGTGACGAGCACTATAGCTTGAACAGGCGTGTGTGCAAATAATGATAGTCGACGTAATAGCAGAGTAACTGCTGGTGCACTTGCAAGCATGTAACCCGTAATGACTATGAGTGACATTTGCATCGTAAAGGCAAGCAAATCCCAAAAGCCATCTCCCCAATGAGTAACCATCTCAACAGGGGAACTATCCGTCATGATCACTCCAAGAACATACACCAGCACGGTTAAGATTAAGGCGAAAATAAAGGCATCAGGTAAATAACGTTGAACAATGCGATCAAAAAACCGAATGACGGGTACAAACATCCTTTATTCTTCCTTTCTACTCTAATAATCTGTTACATACCTAGCGAGAATAGGATAATAGCAAGTACAACCCCGAGTAACGGAACTACAACGGTTACTGCACTAAATGATGCATAGGCTGCCTTGTGCGTCTCGCCACAAATTGCTCGTATGGTTGTAACGACATATCCACCATGTGGCAATGTATCTAGAGCACCAGAGGAAATCGCAACCACCCTGTGCAGCGCGTCAGGGTCAACACCTGCATCTAAGTAATGAGGAGCAATTAATGGCAAGGCAATTTGCTGTCCTCCAGACGAGGAACCAGTTAATCCTGCGATGACACCTACTGCAACAGCTGCTCCGACTAGAGGACTTCCCGGGAAATGAGTAACGGCATCCACTGCCGCTGTAAAGGCGACTGTATTTTGCGCTACTGCACCAAAGCCAACTACAGCCGCTGTATTCGTGATGGCAAGAAGTGCACCCATCGTTCCACCTGAAGCAGATTCCCAGACATTATCAAGAAATTTTCGATTAAGTGCCCAAGCCGCAACAATTCCACTGGTTAAAGCAATAATGAGTGCAGACGTCCCTAACGAATCGTGAAAAATAAATGAAATGACAAGAACTACTAACAAAGGAATGGCCGCTAGCCCTGGATTGGGGAGTTCTTTTTCTTCTACTACTGGATCTCCTTCTCGTGCATCAAATTGCTCACCTTTAGCTACTGCACGATAGATAATCTTCTTTAACCACCAATAACCAAATACCATCATAAATAAAGCAACTATTGCACTAACCTCCCAAGCTGAATACGCACTTGTTCCTAGGAAGGGGATAGGAATCCAGTTTTGAATTTCCGGTGAGCCAGCGGATGTCATCGTAAAGGTCACCGAGCCAAATGCTAGAGTGGCCGGAATAAACCGCCTTGGTAAGTTTGCCTGTTTAAATAAGCTAAGGGCCAAAGGAAACACAGAGAAACCAACAATAAATAAACTAACGCCCCCGTACGTCAAGATTGCACAAGCCGCAACTACAGCCATGATGGCATATTTGGTTCCAAGCTTATCAACAACAAACTTGGATACGCTGTCAGCAGCACGAGCGTCACCCATCACTTTTCCAAAAATAGATCCAAGTAAAAACATAATAAACCAATTAGCAACAAACCCTGAAAAGCCCTGCATGTAGCTACCGAGCATATTAGGATCACCCTCGGCAACTAACTGTGGAAATAAAGGTATGCCACTAAAAACAGCAAGGAACAAGGTTGAAAGTGGTGCCGCAATAAGTAGATTCATACCACGCATCGTTAAGACGATTAACATCGTTAGTCCACCTATTAAGCCAATCATGCTAAAGATCATATCCATCCCTCTTCTCAAATAGTCTACCAATAAAGTAAAGCGCTTACAATTATTGAGCAGTATACCCTCCATCAATAACAATCGCTTGACCTGTTACTCCCTTAGCCTGATCACTTGCAATAAACATCGCATAGTCAGCCACTTCCTGAACGGCTAGCAGCCTCTTTTGAGGAACAAGTGGGTATATCACTTCTTCTAAAGCTTTATCTAAAGTAACTCCACGATTATTCGCTAGGTCTTGAAGCTGATTACGCACTAGTGGTGTGTCCACATAACCAGGACAGAGGGCGTTTACTGTGATACCATGTGGAGCTGCCTCTAATGCAGCAACCTTTGTTAAACCAATCACCCCATGCTTTGAGCTGTTATAAGCAGCTTTCCCCGCAAAGCCAACTAAGCCATTAATGGATGACATATTTATAATCCTTCCAGCGCCTTGCTTTTTCATAATCGGAAAGGCATGCTTTGTCGCCATAAAAGGTGCCACCAGCATCACCTTCGTAATGAGTTCAAACTTTTCAGTTGAAAAGTCCTCCATCGCAGCGACATGCTGTAATCCCGCATTATTTATGAGAACATCCAATCTTCCATAATGCCTAACCGTTTCATCTAGTGCGGCTGTTAATTCACTCTCTTGTGTCACATCACACTTTACTCCAACACAATCATAGCCTGATTTTTTTAGTGCATCGGTCGATTCCTTCACCTTCTCTTCGTTTACATCTGAAAAGACTACCTTTGCTCCCCCCTTTAAAAAAGCTCTACCAATTTCATAACCAATCCCACTCGCTGCACCTGTAATAAACACAACCTTATCTGCTACCAATGTAAAACCTCCTCCTTTTTCATAAACAGTGTTCATTATTCTCCTTGCAAGAAGTGTGCCAACTTTTTAAGACTAACTTATCAACCAAAAAAAATATCACCTTTC
Organism: Alkalicoccobacillus porphyridii; assembly: GCF_007293315.1. Lineage (GTDB taxonomy): Bacteria > Bacillota > Bacilli > Bacillales > Bacillaceae_D > Alkalicoccobacillus > Alkalicoccobacillus porphyridii. The sequence continues at coordinate 171,180 of NZ_VLXZ01000008.1, read as the reverse complement.
CGGATACGTGGAAAGATGATGATTATAACTTATTGAAAACGCTTTCAGTATCAGTTATTCTGATTTCTTGGAATTTTTTCCGGGTATCCGGAAGATTTAAAGCTGATATTTATGAATTTTCTCGTATAGGCTGGACTTCCCTATTTGTAGAAGTTCGGCAGCTTTTTGCTTATCGCCACTTGTGTTAGATAACGCTTGTACAATTGTTTTTTTCTCAAAGTCAGCCATAAGCTGTTTCAGGTTACCTACTTTATCAAGATTTTTGTTTTCACGTTTGAGCCGATCCGGAATATCCTCCATTTGAATACATTCAGAATTAGTTAAATACACGGCTGATTCGATGACATTTTCCAGCTCTCGTGCGTTCCCTGGCCACTCATACGTTTGGAAGCAACTAAATACTTCTTTATTAAAATCGTCAATTCGTTTTCCTGTTCTCTGGGTGATGGTATGCAGCATATATTTAGCAAGTACTGGTATATCCTCTGGTCTGTCTCTCAATGCGGGTATTTGCAGCTGAACCACATTGATTCGATAAAATAAGTCTTCACGAAAGGTTTGTTTTTTCAAGAGTTCTTCCAGAGGTTGATTCGTCGCCGCAATAATTCTCACGTCCACTTTATCCAAATGAGTCGATCCAACTGATTCAATTTCTCCTTCTTGTAAGGCACGTAGAATTTTCACTTGTGCGCTTAGTGGCATGTCCCCTATCTCATCCAGAAATAAAGTCCCCCCATCTGCCAATTGAAACTTGCCAGGCTTACCACCTTTTTTTGCACCCGTAAAAGCCCCCTCCTGATACCCAAATAGCTCGGATTCTAATAGGTGCTCGGGAATCGCCGCACAGTTCACTTTGACAAAAGGTTTTGTATTTCTCTCACTTAAATGATGGATACTATGAGCTATTAACTCCTTTCCCGTTCCACTTTCCCCTCTAATTAATACCGAGACATCTCCCGTTGCAATTCTCTTTACTTTTTCCTTTAGCTCACTCATTTTTTCGGAGCTACCGACAATATCATGTAAAGAATAAGTCGCCTCAAATTGGCCTCTTTTTTGCTTACGAAACTGTTCAAGCTCAAGTAAAAGATCCTTGATATGGCTATTCATGCTCATCCATTCTTGGGTATCACGGAACAAAACCGTGCCAACCGCTCCCACAATTTCACCATTTGCTCGTACCGGGATGCGGTTAGCAATCATGTGATTTCCCCGAATATATTGAAGATCAGCAATTTCTTCGATACCCGTCTCAGCCACAATATGCATTCTGGAGTTCTCAATCACATCTGTCACATGCTGACCGATAACAGAATCCTTATCGACATTAAGAAATTGACAATAACTATTATTCATATATGTTACAAATCCATGCCTATCAACCACTACAAAACAGTGATACGCATCTTCAAATACCGTTTTAAATATTTCATCCTTATAGTCATTATCCTGTGGAAACATGTGACTCACCTCCAAAATTGCTTTAAAACCGCTTTATTTCAATTCTGACTCCATAAACCTATCATATAACATTGGTTTCCAAACAGTATCCGCCCATTGAATAAATTCTTCTTGCGCTTTACTCAAGCTGTCTGTTTCAAATAAAAAGACCCCTAGATGCTCCATCTTATATCCTCGGTCATTAAGCATATTATAACTGTCACTGTCTCCGTTATCTAGATAGACTCTCCAACTGCTATTCGATTGTAATATGGCTTTCCCTAATGTGAAGTAATCACCGTCTTCACTAGTATACGCTAAGTCCCAAGTGAAATGATTATGCTCATGTACGTATTCAACAAAGGCTTTATACTGTACCTTGTTTACAAATTGTACAGCCCAGCTAGTTAATTTTGACATCAGCTTATACTTAACACTACTAGGGATTAAGCTCGCCTCAACTTGTAATCGGGTCCTGTTCGTATCTTCTGATAACTGATATCTAGTGTAGGACAGTCCTTCTTTTGTCTCTATTTTTAGAGTCACTTGATGAGGCGGATTAAATTCAATGATTTCCACATCTAATGTGAGCTCTTTTTTTCCAATCTTTTGCACAGCCTGATAGGTTGAACCTTGTCGAAGGTCATCTTCTGAGTCAGTTGGATAAATATTTTTTAAAACGAATTCATTCCATTGCAACACATGTTCATCCTTGTTTAAGCACATAAAAACAAGCTCAATGGGTGCATCAATAACCTCGTCAAAGGTAAATATCTTTATCTCGTTCATGTTCTTTTCCTCTTCCTTAAACCAATTTATTTAATTTGATAAAGTCCATGCTTTTGTGTAATTAGTTTCTTCGGCTGCCGCTCCCGAAAATGGGGGCACTTACCTGAGGCAAGGTAATGAGCTAACTCGACTCTGTCAATTTATCTCATTGAACCTTTATATCGAGTCCACCTAAAAATAGTTTTTTATTAAAATAAATCTCATTTCATATCAAAAATCTTTGATTTCCTTAATATTTTGTCTAATCAGGAACATGAGCGGAAGGAGAAAACGTAGACTCCTACGGAACAGAACGCGGCAGACCGACATTGAAGTGGCGCCCTTCCACTTCAAGGGCTGTGGCCGTTCCCGTGGAAAGCGAAGTTATCTCCTGTAGCGGTGCATGAGCTCATTTCTAGGTGACTTTTTCAGTGACGCCCTTTTCTTCCCGCAGTTGAAATCAGTATTTACACAATAATAAGGGCTTTATCATTTATCTCTATCTATTTACTTATCGGCCATTGCTCTGGCAAATTTCCTCATTTACCTAGTTTTATTTTTTTGTTATTCTGTCCATGAGCTTGAATATAAAAGGAGTTTTACACCTTGATTAAATACATTCGTTATAGATAACAATGGCATAGTCCTACGTAAACCTTTATTTTTTTCTCTATTCTTAAAGGTTTATTTAGCTATGCCTCATTTTTGATTGTTATCTATCATAAATGAATGAGGTGTCTCCTTTGAAAAAAAGAATAAAACGTGCTCAGCTTGCTCAAAAACACATTGATTTATTCCAGTGTCCAATATGTAACGAGAGCATGAAACTCCATGAGTTCAAAAGCTTACTCTGCTTAAATAAGCATACCTTTGATTTTGCTAAACAGGGATATGTCCATCTCACAACTCGCGCGAATGATCGTCTTTATACTCGAAAATTATTCGAGGCAAGAAGAAAGATGATTCTGTCTAGCGCCATATATGATCCACTGCACCAAGTTCTTTCTGAAGCTATAGAATCTATTAGTCTGAAGAATGTGCTAGATGCAGGCAGTGGCGAGGGCTCACATCTTCACCGATTAATAGAAAGTCGTCAACAATCCTTTGAATTATCTGTAGGGTTGGATCTTTCTAAAGAGGGGATCAAGCTTGCAGCTACTCATGATGAGAACAAGCTTTGGGTTGTTGGAGATTTGGCCAATTTGCCATTTACAAAGCAGTCATTTGATTGCATTCTATCTATTTTATCTCCATCAAACTATCAAGAATTTAAAAGAATTCTAACACCAAATGGGATTGTTATAAAAGTTGTGCCAGGTCGTTATTATCTTCAAGAATTACGTCAGCATTTTAATGACCAGCCGACGAGCTATTCAAATTCTGAAACAACGAGTTTATTTAATGAGAATTTCAATCTTATTAATAAGCATAAGTTGTCCTATCAGGTTTCTTTACTGGAAGACCAAATGAAATCATTACTTGAGATGACTCCCCTTTTATGGAAAGCCTCTAAGTCGGAAAAAGAAGATTTTATAATGAAGTCACAAAACAGAATAACCATCGACTTAGATCTATTGATTGGTATAGCAAGAGATTAGTCGTTAAAAGCGGGGGCTTTCATTTTTCACTAAAAAATAGACAGGCTGAGACATAACATAAAATCTTCATTTTAAACACGAACATTGCAACAAATCCGCTCCAGGAGAATCCCTCGCTTTCCGTGGGAACGGCCTCAGCCCTCGAAACGGAAAACCACCACTTCGATGTCTTCAGACTCGTTCTTTTCCACAGGAGTCTCGGGTTCTCCTTACGCTCGTTAAAATAAAATATGAAAGACGAATGACTTAGAATCATTCGTCTTTTCATTATGTTTAATTACTTTTGTCCCTGCCCCTCTATTATTGTATGTATAGACGCCATACGGTTTGGAACCGTAGGGCGGCGCCATCCAGCTCATTTTTCCATGACTTTTTCAATGTTGTCCGAGCTTCTTTTCATTGAACTCATATTTGTACTCTTTCATAACCTGCTTGATCTGTAGAATAGACAGCATGATGCAAGTCCTCATTAATAAAATGCAACGCTGTGCTGTCGTTCACTCCCTACCCAGCTTTCATCTGCCCGGTCTTAATTAAGTTTTGATAGGTTGGTTTTCTTTTCTCTTCTCCATCATAATGAGGACAAATACTCCCTTCCAATAAACCCAATCCATCTATTTTGTATAGTGGACCATTTAGGGGATCGGTTAATCCTTCTTCAAACCAGCAATTTGCCCCGGCACTGATGCCAGCCATTATTATGCCCTTATAATAGGCATCTTTCAAAATAATGTCGAGACCCCATTCCTTCCAGAGTACAAGCATATTTCTAGTACTGCCTCCACCCACGTAGATAATGTCCTGAGCCAAGACAAATTCTTCTAACCGATCAAAATTCGGCTCAAATAATGAGAGGTGGGTTGGGTTACAGCTTTTTTCTTTGAAAGCATGATAGAATCTTGCAATGTAATGATCTTGATCCCCACTTGCCGTTGGTAAGAAGCAAATGGCTGGTCTCTCAATGCTTGCTTGATTAAGTATGTACTCATCAATAAGTGGATTATCTGGTTCCATCGAGAATCCTCCCCCACCTAACGCAATAATTTGTCTCATAATTATCTCCTTCAGATTGTCTTCTACTTATCTAATTGCTTGTTATCTAGAAGTCTGTCCTTTACCATAAACATACTACATATTTGCTAGAAGGAGTGGGAACATGTCAGAAAAAAACGATAAGAAACAAGAAATCTTAGATGCCTTTTATTTTCGGCACGCCACAAAAGAATTTGATATCAGTAAGAAGATAAATGAGGAGGATTTTGAATTTATTCTTGAGACCGCAAGACTATCACCGAGTTCTATTGGGTACGAGCCTTGGAGGTTTATCATTATCCAAAATCCGGAGTTACGAGAGAAGTTAAAGGATGTTGCATCTGGCGCCGCACGCCAATTAGACACGGCTAGCCATTTTGTGCTTATACTCGCTCATACTGAGGCTCGCTATGATTCTGAGTATGCGACATATATTAATAAGCATATAAAAGGACTTCCCGAAGAAACGATAGAGGAGCTCGCCCCCCGTTATAAAGCCTTTCAACAAGATAACCAAAATCTTTTTGAATCAGAGCGTTCACTATTCGACTGGGCCAGCAAACAGACCTATATTGCATTGGGTAATATGATGAGTACTGCTGCACAAATCGGGATTGATTCATGTCCAATTGAAGGCTTTCATGCAGAGAAAGTTAACGAACTACTAAAAAACGAGGACATAATAGCAGAAGGAAGCTGGAAAGTTTCTGTTATGGTTGCCTTTGGATATAGAACAGCAGAACCAGCTAGAGAAAAGACAAGGCAGCGGTTATCAGATATAGTTCACTGGGAGAATTAAGAAAAAGCGCGGAGAGTGCAGCATACCTCTCCGCTCTTTTTCTATTATTTTATTTCTCCATTTGTTTACATGCCCTTGAACCTAACCGCTTAATACAATGTCTTTGTAGACTCTGGAGAATACGGTGTAGCATGCTCCAGTTCGCCGTTTTTAAGCTTCGTAGCCCATTCCGGATCCGCTAGGAGTGCCCGACCCACTGCAACTAAATCAAACTCATCTTGCTGTAGCTTCGTAACGAGCTTTTCAATATTTTCAGCTACTGATGTTTCATTGGCTGCTCCGTTTTCATCTCTAAATGCATGATCTAAGCCTAATGAGCCCACTGTAATTGTTGGCTTGCCTGTTATTTTTTTCGTCCAACCTGCCAAGTTAAGTGAATCTGACTCCTCAGCAAATTCAGGCTCCCAGAACCGTCTAGTTGAAGCGTGGAATACATCAACACCTGCTTCTGATATTGGAAGGAGTAGCTGAGTCAGCTCTTCAGAATTATAGGCTAATTTGGCTCCATAATCACCTAGCTTCCATTGGGAATAGCGGAAAACAATTAGAAATTCTGGGCCCACTGCTTCTCTGCATGCCTTTACCACTTCTTGTGCGAAGGTGGTCCGTCCTACTAAATCTCCACCGTACTGATCCGTTCGTTTATTGGTCTTCTCCCACAGAAATTGATCAATTAAATACCCATGTGCTCCATGAAGCTCAATTCCATCGAATCCAACCCTTTTAGCATCTGCTGCTGCTTGAGCATAAGCAGCAATCAGTTGTTTAATTTCCTCTTCAGTTAATGGCTCTGTCACTTTAGTACCACTTAGGTCCAACCCTGAAGGACTAACAGGAAGTGATTTTTCATTAGGTGCGTCCCCAATTTTCCGGGCGCCACCTACATGCCAAATCTGAGGAATAATCATGCCACCTGCCTCGTGTACTTGCTCTACAACTTGTTTCCAGCCTGAAAGTGCGTCCTCTCCATAAAAACGAGGTATATCCGGATGACTAACAGCGGATGGATGATTAATCGCTGTTCCTTCTGTAATAATTAATCCCACTCCATTTTCTGCTCTTCTTCGATAATAGGCGGCTACATTCTTATCAGGCACACCACTTGGGGAAAAAGCTCTTGTCATCGGAGCCAAGGCAATTCGACTGGGAATAATCAAATTACCTAGTTTCATTGGCTGAAATAATTCATCACGTATATGTTCGATCGTCAATGTTCTTTCCTCCTACTAGTCGTTTTATCTTTATTTTTATCCAGTGCCCACACTATACCTTGTATAAAATCATTCTGTCCAAATGTATGCTTATAAAATGAAAATGGGCACAGTTTTCCAAAAGCTAACCTCTCGTGAGTCAGTTAATATACTCACAAAAAGAAAAAAAGCTTTGAGGATAATCCCCAAAGCTTCCCTATAAGGTATTGATTAAAGCTCTTCCTCATTGTTTAAAGGAGTTAAATACACATCAATCTTTTTGATCTGATGTCCTTCAAATTCAATGACCTTAAACGAATAATGGTCAAAAGAAAGCTCTTCGCCTTCTTTGATATCATACTTTTGAGTTAGCATCCACCCACCAATGGTATCAGCATCTTCTTCCTCAATGTTTAAATCAAGTAACTCATTAACTTCTGTAATCATCTTCTGTCCACTAATTCGATAGTAATTTTCATCCAATTGTACAACATCTGGCTCTTCTTCTTCATCAAATTCATCGTTAATTTCTCCAACGATTTCTTCGATGATATCCTCCATCGTTAAGAGCCCAGCTGTTCCACCGTATTCATCAAACAAAATAGCCATATGGTTTTGGTTCTTCTGCATTACAACTAATACATCTTTAATCGGAACAGATTCAATCACAGAGAAGACCGGCCTAATATAATCATGAATGGATAATGCCTGCTCCTGATCCCCAACAATATTAGACAATAGTTCACGTACATTAATAATACCTAGTACATTATCTTTATCACCGTCTACCACAGGATAGCGTGTATATTTCTCCGTACGAATGGTTTTGATAATGTCTTCAAGCGGATCATCAATTGAGATTGTGACCATCTCTGGCCTTGGTACCATAATCTCCTTTGCCACTCGCTCATCGAAATCAAAGATTTTACTTACATAATCAAATTCTGATTGGTTAATTTCACCACTTTTATAGCTGTCCGAAAGAATTAAACGCAATTCCTCTTCACTGTGTGTTACCTCATGCTCACTCATTGGCTTTAAGCCAAAGGAACGAATAAGAATTCGTGCAGATCCGTTTAATAACCAGATGAACGGATACAGTAATCGGTAAAACAAAATAAGTGGTTGCGCAATCCAAAGCGTCACTTGTTCAGCCTTCTGAATAGCCAAGGTCTTAGGTGCTAATTCACCTATTACTACATGCAAGAACGTTGCTATTGAAAAAGAAATAGCGATAGATGCTGTGGTTACTAATGCTTCACTTATAGCGAGCTCTCCAATAATCGGATGCAGCATACGCTCAAATGTCGGTTCAGCTAAACGCCCTATACCTAGAGCTGTAATGGTTATACCTAGTTGGCAAGCAGACAAGTATTCATCTAAATTCGATACCACTTTCTTTGCAGCCATTGCCCGCCTGCTCCCACCTTCAAGATGTGGTTCAAGCTGAGTGCTACGTATTTTAACAATGGCAAATTCTGATGCTACAAAGAAGGCAGTTAGTGCAATAAGTGCTGCCACACCAAATAAATTAATGATCATATCAATTTCCAATCAGTTCCCTCACAATTAAGGGATTCACCTCCGCAAATGATTTAAAGTCTAAAGAACCTGCTGTTAATCTATTCTTTTGAACATACTTAACTACGGCCTCTCCACCATCAAATCACCTACTCTCTGATTGTACGCTAGTGTAATCCTTCATTGAATAAAAGGATTCTAATTTCTTATTATACACCTCGAACGCACGAAACTTAAGAATAATTATTTAAGAATGCACAAAAAAAAGCAAAGTCCTTGTAGAAGAACTCTGCGCGCTAACTTTTAAATATATTTCCAGCTTACCGCTACCCAGAAAACGGTCATGATAATCACTAATCCCACAAAAACACTAACCCTTGCAGCTTTTGGCCATCCTTTTAACCAACCCCACCTCTTTTGATCCTGATCGAACACCCACATATCAACTGCAATTGCCATCAAAATTAATACACCAGCGAGAAATGGATTAATCATGAATCCCTCTTAAAAAGACTCTCTTTACTATATTCAAGTACCTTATTTAAAATCCTTTACCCATTTCCACTAATTTCAATCAAAAATAAACTCTTCATCTTATCAATTGATAAGTTAGACCAATCCGTGGTATAAACCTATTAATAGACCCTTATCACCCGATAAGTATATAAGGAGAGAATGATGAGAAATATACTAACTAAATCAGCAAGTATCATTGTTGGCAAAAAAGGAAAGTGGATCACATTAGGAATATGGCTGCTAGCTATTATCTCTTTTCAATTTTTATTGCCTGCTTCTGGGGATTATACCGACGATACGCAGAATCCTCTTCCTTCTGATCAGCCTTCTATTCAAGCTGCAGCTGTCATTGAAGAATACTTTCCAAATAGTGACGGGCTGCCTGGATTAATTACTTGGCATCGGGAGTCCGGATTAACGGAAGAAGATCTAGCAGATATCCAGCAAATCTCACAGAGCTTAACAGATGATGAACTAACAGCTCAGGAAATGGTCATTCCCTATCAGGATTTTCCTTTACCTGCTCTAATGGATATGATCTCAGAGGACGGCACCACGTTTATTCAAACGATTTTGTTTCAAAGTAATGCCTCTGCCGAAGAAACAAAAATGGGATTAATGGAATTTGAAGAACGAGCTGTTGGAATTCTTGATGTAAATCCCTTTGAACAGACTCTTGATACAGATGATTTACTTGCACGAGTAACGGGACCTGCGGGAATTAGTGTAGATGCCACAGAATTATTTGAGAATGCAGATGTTTCATTATTAATTGGAACCGTTCTTCTAGTACTTATTTTCTTATTACTTATCTATCGTTCACCTATTTTACCGTTTATTCCTTTAGTAGCTGTAGGCGCGGCTTATGCAGTCGCTACACCAATTCTTGGTTGGATGGCGAAATCAGGATGGATCTCATATGATTCACAGGGAATTGCCATTATGACCGTGCTTTTGTTTGGTGCCGGTACAGATTATTGCTTATTTTTAATTGCCAGGTTTAGGTTGTATTTGTACGAAGAGAAGAACCGTTTAAAAGCAATACGTCACGCTCTCTCAGATACTTCAGGTGTGATAGGAGTCAGTGGATTAACCGTCGTTTCTGCATTAATGGCTTTATTAATTTCACAATATGGAACCATTCATAATTTTGCTGTTCCTTTTGGGCTATCTATTTTTATTATGATGATTTCCTCATTAACATTAGTTCCTGCTCTTCTTAGTGTAATAGGACGTTCAGCATTCTTTCCTTTTATTCCAAGAACAGAAGCGATGGAAAATCAAAGAGCACAAAAGAAGAACAAAAAAGTAAAGCTTCATAAACAATCTCGTTTCTGGCACAACGTTGGTCATTTTGCAGCTAAAAAGCCATTACGCACGATCCTAATGACACTTGCTTTTCTCATTGGAAGCTCTGTATTTGTGACTCAAATTGATTATTCCTATGATACGCTTTCTTCGTTCCCTGAAGATACACCTTCTCGCGAGGGCTTTGCTCTTATCTCAGATGCGTTTGGTTCAGGTGATCTAGCACCTGTGCAGGTGGTGTTTGATACGGGAGGTGCAAGTGTAGATGTAGCTGCGGATTTAGAGAATGTAGAGGGTATAGCTAGGGTTGAAGAGCCAGAAGTTAGCGAAATAAATGAGCATTTCATTAGCTATCAGCTGGAGCTAGATGCGAATCCTTATAGTAATGAAGCAATGGATGATTTAGAGCGTATCCAAATGAATGCGGCAGATATCGTTCTCCAGAATGATCTAGCCGGTGTATGGATTGGTGGACAAACAGCTGAACAGGTTGATCAACGTACAATTATTGCGGAAGATGAAGTGAAAATTATTGCTTTAGTTGTGGTTGTTGTCTCGATTCTGCTTTTACTCTATTTACGCTCTATTACTGCAATGATTTATCTTGTGGCCACCGTCCTTATCTCCTACACAAGTGCGCTAGGGCTAGGTTGGATCATTTTGCATTACGGGTTTGATGTACCAAGTATTTCGGCGCTGATTCCAATCTATGCCTTTGTCTTTATTGTGGCACTTGGAGAGGATTACAATATCTTTATGATCTCAAATATTTGGGAGAAGAAAAGAAACCTGCCGTTACGCCAAGCCATTCGTGAAGGTGTTGGTCAAAGTGGAGGAGTTATCACATCTGCCGGTGTTATTCTTGCCGGAACCTTTGCCGTGCTAACCACCCTGCCCATTCAAGTCTTGGTTCAGTTTGGTTTAATTACGGCAATAGGGGTTTTACTAGATACCTTTATTGTTCGCCCGTTGCTCGTACCAGCCATTACAAGCCTACTTGGCAAATGGGCATTTTGGCCATCTAAACAAATGGAAAAGAAATCAGTGAAGGAAGAGCAATAACGATCATAACGAAGGTGGATGTCACTTTAAAATACACTCCACTTTCAGAAGCGCATGGAGATTGGAGGGGATCTAAATATTGGTTCTTCGGTTGTCGCTCCCGAAAATGGGGGCGCGCTTACCGCAGGAGTACCTGAGCTAACTCGACTTTGTCGATTTAGCTCAATGAACCTTTTTATAGAGGCCACTGAAAAAGTCATGTAAACTGAGCTCATTTGCATCGCTACAGGAATCTCCATCGGTACGGCCTCAAACCTTGAACTGGTAGAGCGCCATTTCAATGTCGGTCTGTCACGTGCTGTCCCGGTGGAGCTTCGTTTTCTTTTTCCGCTTATGTTTCCAATCAGACAATTGACCAACATTCCTAATTAAGTGGATTGGCTGCGCTCACTTGCTTTCGCGCACGCACTCCGCTTTTTCGCGCATCAGATGATGATTTTCGCGCATTTCTGGTTTTTTCGCGCACTGACTTGATATTTCCGCGCATGACCCGATGTTTTTCGCACATTTTACTTTTTTTCGCGCATCCTCTACCTATTTTCGCTCATTTTCCATACGTGGGGTGGAGATGGTGGTGGATTGGCAGTGCTTGCCGACTTCCGCACCCTAGTTTAGATATTTTTCCGATGTATTTTCTGCACTTTGCGATGTTTTCGACTTTCTTCTGATGGAATTCTTGCTATGAGCTCTTGCTTCTTGCTAAATCATCCGCTTCTCTTGGTATGCAGGCCTTCTCTCTTGCTATGAGCTCCTGCTTCTTGCTAAATCTCCTGCTCCTCTTGGTATGCAGGCCTTTTCTCTAGCTATGAGCTCCTGCTTCTTGCTAAATCATCAGCTTCTCTTGGTATGCAGACTTTTTTCACTTTCCTCCCGATGTTTCTACCTCTCATTCGCGATATCCTTGTAACAAGAGGGACCTTGTTCATTTTTCACGTCATTAAACTAACATTTATATTTAAGGTAATACGTCTTTTTCAGTGGCCTTCTTTTTATCCCGCAGGTGTCGGCCCTCCATTTTCGTCCGCTTGGTGAGTGATAGGCATCAAGTGTATGAGAACAATTGTCGCCCACGTTGTTACTAAAGAGATGGATCCTATCTAAGTATGCTTGGAACACATCATAAATAATTCTTACACCATGTTTTTATCCAAATTTCTAGAAAAAAGGCGCTAACCACGTATATAAGTAGTTAGCGTCTTTTTTTAATGTGTATCTATAGATAACCTATTTAGTTGTTAAGTAACTAATTTTTTCTTAGTTATGTTTTGGATCCTCTAATGCTCCTACTACTGGATGTGGCACATATAGTTCTTCCAGGAAACTCACATCATCTTCAGTTAACTTCACTTCAAGTGAAGCGACTGCACTTTCTAGGTGTGATTCTTTTAGGGCGCCAATGATAGGGGATACGACTTGGTCTTTTTGTAGGAGCCAGGCTAATGCTACTTTATCTCGAGTCACATTATATTTTTCCGCTAGCTCTGTCACTCGTTCGACGATACCACGGTCGGCATCCATCATCCTATCGTATTTGGCTTTTTGTGTATTATCTGTCTCAGACCTGTAAGTGGTATCCTGCCAATCACGTGTTAAACGACCAGAAGCCAAAGGGCTGTATGGAGTGACTGCGATGTTTTCTTCCTTACAAAAAGGCATCATTTCCCTTTCTTCTTCTCGGTAGATTAAGTTATAGTGATTTTGCATGGAAACAAACGGGGTCCAGCCGTTTAATCGAGCTGTATGCTGTGCTTTCTGGAACTGCCAAGCGAACATTGCACTTGCGCCAATGTAACGTACTTTCCCTGCCTTCACGACATCATGCAGAGCTTCCATTGTGACTTCAATGGGTGTGTTATAATCCCAACGATGAATAATATATAGGTCTACATAATCTGTCTCAAGGCGCTGTAAGCTCTGATCAATCTCAGTCATAATTTCTTTTCTCGATAACCCTCCACTGTTTGGAGACTCTGGTCGCATGCCAAAGTTTACTTTTGTAGCAAGGACCACATCATCGCGACGAGCATAGTCTTTTAAAGCCTTACCAAGAATTCTCTCGCTCTCTCCCAGTGAATAAATGTTGGCTGTGTCAAAGAAGTTAATGCCTAAATCAAGAGCTTTCTTAATAACAGGTCGACTCTTCTCCTCATTTAAGACCCACTTGTGGATCCACTTATCGGAATCACCAAAACCCATTGCCCCTAAGCATATGCGTGAGACATCCATGCCTGTATTGCCGAATTTTATGTAGTCCATGTTTAAAGCCCTCCTATTTATTATTTAATGTTCTACAAACAGACGAAGCTTCTTTCTGCTGGAACCAGACAAATTTCGCCATCCATCTTTATGCGCTTGTAACGACGAGAATGGAGATACATTTAGTGTAAACCTTTAAGTGAACTCTAAGGCAAGCTCGTGGGGTAAATTTGATTAAAGAATTTTCCTGCTCAGACCTCTCATTGATTAACCAAAGTGCCTTGATGAAAATATAACCGCCATCTCCCATTCATTTTTTGCCAAATGGAGCTTCGTAATGTTGTACGATTTTTTGTATGATTTTGAACGCGATAGGTTGTTAAGACTGCCTGCTCAGATAAGTGTCGCATCTCAAAATCATGCAGTGTCATTTCATCTAAAGCCACTCCCCCCTTTAAACATTCGTTTTTTCCGAACTTCTTTCCTGAACTGCCTATCTCAATAAAGTCATCTGCTAATAATTCACCTAGCTTCTCAACGGACTTTCTTATATCTGGTCTTAAATGACTGTTCTCAAGCTCTTGAATCATGTTAAAGAGTGCTTTGTCTTCCTTATTTATCATTTAAATACCACCTTTTTTCTTGCCTTGCCTACTTCCCTCTAACGCCATCAAAAAACACTACCAACAGCTCCTTATACACTCGCCTTTTCGCTTCTCCGTCCGGCATTTGCTCAAGCTGCTTCATCGCTTGGCTGCTAAAAAGGTGAATGTAAAAAAGAAGTGTTTCTATAGAAAGCTCTTTGTTAAAATAATGCTCAGCCTGTCCCTGCTCAATAAAGGTCACCATCAAGGGCGTGATTTTTTGTTCATAGCTTATTAGAAGCTCTGCCATTTCCGGGTCACTAGAGACAAACGTATCAAGAAATGAAAGATTCATGGAATCAAATGCATCGTCTTTTTTTGAGAAAAACCAATCTAGCTTCTCCATAAATGAGCGCTCTGAATGTACAAGATCTTCAAATGCATGCAGTTGTTCATTCATATAAGCTTCTATTGTGTATCGGCTTAATTCATCCTTGCTTCCGAAATAATTGTAAATAGTAACCTGCGAGACGTTCGCATGATCTGCAATTTCTTTCACACTGATTTTACGTATGCCATGCTGCATATACAACTGTAGTGCAGCGCGCCAAATAATTTCTTTTTTTCGTTCTTTGCGTTTCTCAAATCCGTTCAAATCGTCCACCTCATTCAAAGCATACTAAAAATTAATGAACTAATCCAATAAAAATATTTCATAATTCATTGAAAAAGAAGAACGATTCCTGTATCTTTAAATTATGAACTTTATTTATAATTATATTTCATAATTTAAAATAAATAAGAGGTGAGTGCAGTGAAAAATCCAAAAAGTATTATGATCAATGACTTTGCGACTCAATATTACACAGCGGGTACAGATGGACCTATTCTATTGCTTGTTCATGGCGCTGGAATGGATTCTGCTGTTTTATCTTGGGAAGAGGTTTTTCTCCCCCTGTCAAAGAGCGCACGTGTCTACGCCGTTGATCTCCCTGGCTATGGCGGCAGTGAATATAAACCAGATGTCACCTATTCTAATGATTTCTACGTGAATTTCTTAAAGGATTTTATGGATGCACTTGAGATTGAAAGGGCTATGTTAATGGGATTATCGTTAGGTGGGGGAATTGTGTTAGGCTTTTCATTAACTCACCCTTCTCGCGTATCAGCCTTAGGTCTTGTTAGTTCAAATGGAATCGCAAAAAAATGGAATCATCATTTCATAACCTATCATTTTTATGTAAATACCCCACTAAATAAATTAAGCTATCGCCTAATGAGAAAGAGTAAAGCCTTTATTAGAATGATTGTGAAAGCCGGACTCTTCTACCATACCGAGCACATTGACGATCTAGTTGAGGATATTTATGAGCTGGCTCAGTCTCCCCATCTCGGCAAAGCCTTTTTCTCTTTTCAACAAAGTGAATATTTGGGCTCACAGGGTGTCAGAAGCTATTTCAAAGAGCGATTGCATGAAATTACCGTTCCAACGATCATCATACATGGCAAGGAGGAACGGACCGTTCCAGTTGCAGAAGCGATAACCGCTCATAATCTGATTCAGCAGTCTGAATTGCATCTACTAGACGAAGCTAGACACTGGCCTCAAAAGGAATACCCTGAAAAAGTAATACGGATGATTCATGATTTTATTCAAAATCATCCTGCATTGGAGGAACAGCATGCCATACCTTCAAGTAAACGGAGCTAAGATTTATTATGAAGTCTCAGGATCTGGTCCGGCTGTAGTGTTTACACACGGCCATTCAATGAATCACAAGCAATGGCATCCACAGATAGAAGCTTTAGCCGAAAACTATCAAACGATAACATGGGATGTGCGTGGCCATGGGCACTCTACGTTGCCTCCAGGTGAAGTGAATCCTCGCGATTTTAGTAAGGATCTGAATGCGCTCTTAAACCACCTACAAATTAGGAATGCTGTATTATGTGGATTATCTATGGGCGGCCATATTTCCATCCAAACAGCCGCCTACTATCCAGAAAAAGTTAAGGGCTTAATCCTTATCGGCACACCTTTCACCAATCGTTTTAACTGGTTTGAGAAATACGGAGCACCTTTTAGTAAGCTTTCATTACGAATCCTGCCCTATTCTTGGACAAAAGAGCTGACCGCGTCTATACTGTCAAAATTCAATCCATCCAACAAAAGCTATGTCAGAGAGAGCTTTAGTCAAATTAATAAGGCTGATTTTCTTAGACATTGGTCGGGTAATTTAAAAATGGAGAGTACCCATCTATTAGATCACATCACTTGCCCTACCTTAATTCTTCATGGAGACCAAGATAAAATGGTCGCCAGACAGCAAAGCTTATTAAAGTCTGCAATTAAAGGGTCAGAGTTTAAAACCATTTCCAATGCAGATCATCTAACAAATCTTGACAACCCAACAGAGGTTACAGAAGTGATTCACTCATTTCTTATCTCACACCATTCATCGGATTAAACTCATGTTCAAGCACGCTATAAACATAAGAATCTCTCCAGCCATCATCTAGCAAAATCGTTTCGCGGAGCAGCCCCTCCTATTTCATACCAAGCTTCTGCATTACCCGCTCAGAGCCTTTATGGTCACAGGTAGCATAAATGCGGTGGAGCTTATGTTGGAGGAAACCGAAAATGATGAGCTGCTCTGCTGCTTCCGTAGCATAACCCTTCCCCCAGTAGTCAGGGTGAACCACGTACGCTACCTCGCCGACCCTATTCATTCGATCACGTATACTGAGTTCTCCCACTCCAATGCATTGATGTGTCTCATTTTCTATAATGGCAAGGGCATACCTATTTCTCAATTGTGCCGCTGCATCTGCAATGATTTGAGCGACATATGCTTGGCTCTCTACTTCCGTCTGTGGATCCCAGGATTGATATCTGCTCACCTGAGGATCACACGCATACGAATGGATGCTCTTCCAATCTTGTTGTAGGCATTCACGCAGGTATAAGTGTTTAGATTGTAACAACGGTCTGTTCAGATAAGCGTTAAGCACCTCTTGATCTTCAGGATAAGTTAATTTTTTGGTGGAGAGGTCTTGAAGAGAGGTCCATTGCACATCATAGATAAGTTCATCGGGGTCCTGACTTTGAGCCATACCTCCAATAACCTGTGCCAAAAAGTATCGAACCTCATAATTCTCTCGCTCTTTACAGAAAAGCTCTGTCATAATCTGCACCTTGTAACCTGTCTCTTCTTTTACCTCACGGATACAACATTGTGCAAATGTCTCATCGCCCTGCTTTTCTCCAGAAGGAACTGACCATGTTTTATCTTCATCGGGTTTACCCTGTAGTACCATTAGGAGCTGACCCATTTGGTTTATACAGATTGCAGCTGCACCGCGCCATTTTTGATCAGCTGTCATCCTCACTCACCTTCTTTTAATGCTTTCTTAAATACTTTTTGATTACTTGAATGCTCATACCCTATACCAAGATAAAATTGGTGCGCCTCTGCTCTTTGCTCACCTGATCGAAGCCTTATTTCATCATATCCATTTGCTTTTGCCCATTCCTCACATGCGTCCATTAATTTCTTCCCCATGCCGGATCTCCTAAATGTATGGTCTACAACGATACCTCCTATTTCAGCATACTCTAATTCAATCAGCGTTTTCCCATATACATGCGCCCAACCAGAAAGGGTTTGATCTTCTGCTTCGCTTACAAAGACACCATTGGTAGTAGTAGGTAGGATTCTAGTTAGGCGCTCCTCTACTGTGTATGGGTCAACCTCATACCCGAGCTGAGTGGTTAGCACTGCTAATGCTTTCGCATCCTTCAATTCAGCAGGTCTTATCATGGTGCAACCTCTTCAATCATTGAAACTTTTTTTGTAGTAAGATCAATCATTCTTGAGCGTGGATCATTGTTTGCTATAAACAGCTCACTGCCATCTGATTGAAAGCCGTACGCGATAGGAATCGATTCACTTGCCCCTTTAAACATCCCGTCACGATGACTAACACCAATCACCATCACCTGATGCTCCGTCGCGATCTGCCTTGCTTTCTCCACCCACTCTGTAAATTGCGCTTGACTAAACATCCCTACGCCAATTGGATGAATAATTAATTCAATCGATTGTTCTGATTCCGTTTTTAACCCTTGCAAAATCAGTTCATCACATAGTATATGACCCATGGTTACATTGTTTATCGTAACAGCTGTAATCGGCGTATATTTCTGCCGATCAATCTGAACCTCTCCAGTTGCATCAATTAGCAGAGCATAATCCTTTGGCTGATGGTCCATTCTGCGGTGGCCGCCTGCTAAGATCGTATGTGTTTCTCTCGCTAGCTGCCTTGCTTCTTCAAGATTTTCATTTAGATATCCTTCTGGAAAAATCACCATATCTACATCATGATGTTTTACTACATCTTTTAACTGTAATATCGTCTTCTCCAGCTTTGGCTGCATGATTAATAGTTTCATGGTTCTGATTCAACTCCTATTGATTTTTAAATAGATAACGTATACCTTTTCCGGCCATTTGTTCATATTGATAACGTGGTAATACGTGCAGATGAGCATGAAGGACATGCTGACCAGCCACGCTTCCACAATTCCAGCCGACATTGTATCCATCGGGCTGATACTTGGCATCAATCCATGCCTTGACCTCTTTAAGCAGCTGAAATGTATCCTGCCATTCCTTTTCTGACACATCAAAAATCGTTTCTCTGTGCTGTTTTGGCACAATGACCCCCGCTCCCTGTAAGGGTAGGCCCTGCTTGGTTGCCGATTGAAGCTGTAGAAAGATACAGCTAGCATTTTCTAAAATAATCTGTTGATCTGGTTCAATTTCTGGATGACAAAACACACACTCTTTATTCATGTCTTCCTCCCTCATACCAATTACTTTCCATACCCCTTACGTAAATCCTTCCACAAAAAAAACCAGGGCTCTAATCGGCTCTGGTCTACATGCTATTATTGATAATCTTATAGTAGAGGTTGGTCGTTTCCAGCACTCCCTTTTCATTTCGTGCAAAGTTAGGTATAGCACCAGCAAATTGATAGCCAAGACTTCTATATAAACGATTGGCTGCATCACCCTCGCGCGTATCTAAAATAAGTAAACTTCTTTTCTGTTCAATGGCTTTCTTCTCAATTTCCTGCATTAATGCCCTTGCGGCTCCCAGCCTGCGAGCATCTGGGTGAACCATCAGCTTACAAATTTCCCCTCTATGTGATCCGTTAGGCTTTTGTTCCAACTCTACATACACTGTGCCAATCAGTTGATTACCTTGAAAAGCGCCTAGCATAATTCTCGATTCATTTGGGTTGCGCTTCTGCCAAAAAAGTTCTGCCTCACCCTGCTCCATTGGTGCCAAAAAACCGATCGATGCTCCTGCATTGACCGTATCCTGCATTAGCTTACTCAGAGCATCTATATAAGTATCTATCGATTTTAATTCTCTAATTTGTATATTCATTCTGGCACCTCCACGCACTTAACCTATTGTAACGTTTTTCCACCAAAGCTTAAACAGGCATGTGATGTTTCTTTACAGACACAAAAAAAGACCCTGCCATTTTCAGCAGGAGCCTTTTTACACATTAGAATTTTTCTTCATTTTTGGGAACATGATCATCTAAATGCTTGGTTTCATGCTTTTGCTTTTTTATATAAAAATACGCCCAGTATACTCCAGCTACTATACCTGGCAAAACAGTTACAAGAAATGTAGTTGGTACGGATAACCCTGATAACAAACCATCTGGCCAAATTGCCTCAATGATAAAGAGAACACCCGTCCCAATAATACCTGTCACAATTCCCCCACCGATTGCGAAAAAAATCGATAACATTATTTTTTTACCATTATCCATACTATTCACCCTTTATATGCGGCTAATCTTCTATTGCTACTCGTACTGTTCCCATTAAGATCTAAAGAGAAACATTCTCGAACGATTTCCCTTTAAAATACAAAAACTAGTCACATGTATGACTAGCTCTTATCTTCCCGCTCATGCTCGGGCTCTGGGTGAATGAATACCTCAGCATGAGGGAATTCTTTTTCAATTGTTTCTTCCATCCGATCACAAAGGTCATGAACATCCCCCATACTTTTCTCTGAGGGAACGACCAAGTGAAAGTCAATATGCTCCTGGGGGCCAGAGCGTCTTGTTCTGAATTGATGGACCTCCAAATATTCATCCTTAAAGGATTCAATAATTTTTAGAACCGCCGTTTCTTCACTATCCGTTAAACGAGAGTCAATGAGTGGTGGGAATGTTTCCTTCATTAGCTTAAACGCCTCAAACATAATATAAATCGCAAGAACCATCGCAATGATTGAATCAAGAATATACCAGCCCGTTATGGTCACAAGCAGTAAACTGACAGCTACCCCAAGCGAGGTGTATACATCAGTTAACAGGTGTAGAGCATTGGACTTCATCGCAACGGAATGAACCCGATCCGCTTCTTTTCTTACTATTTTTGAGACAACAAAATTAATCGTCGCCCCTACCACCATGACAATGACACCGAGAATAGGTAAATGAATTGGCTCAGGATGAATGATTTTGTGAATACATTCGTAAATAATCCAAATCCCCGCAACAAAAATTAAGACCGTCTCAATCGTACCCGAGACATTTTCAACCTTGCCATGACCATATGGATGCACGGCATCTGCTGGCCTTTTTGAAATACGTACCGAAAAGAAGGCAATAAGGGAAGCCATTAAGTCTAAAGAAGAATGAATGGCTTCAGAAAGAACCGCTACAGAACCCGTTATGATCCCTACAACTACTTTTAAGGCAACAACAAATGTGTTACTAGCTACAGACAAAAACGCAATCCTAGTTGTCCTCATGGCCTCACCCTTTTCCTTCTTACTAAACACCTCCATTTAGTCTATCCAGTGATTTTATGGATCATTCATTTTTTTAGGCGTGGCTACTCCGCAAAGGATTGTCCTTGTTTAGTAAGATACTCTTTTAAGATCCTAATAGCCTTTGGTCCAACGCCATGAAGGGCAAGAAGTTCCTTCTCCGTAATCTCTGTTAATTGCCCAACTTCAGTAAAGCCCTTTGCTTTTAATGCTCTTCTTGCAGGGCTGCCAATATTTTGTGGCAGTTTTTCAAATTCCATAATGTCTATTCAACTCCCCAACTTTTACGAAACGTTGATGCCTGTGTGACTCGCCTCTATCTTAGATTCATCTGTGAAATATAGCCCATTCCCAGAATCATCCTTAGCACTAATCCATAGCCCGTCAGGCGTTTCTGTCGGTTCACTTACAAAGTCTAGCTTTTGTTGATATTGGAGAATAACTTGATTTACGGATGGAACTAGAAAAACGGGCCCTGCCACAGTAGGACTTCCCTCCGTCATCTGCTCGATCATCAATTCAACGTCTGATCCCGGGAGACTAAAGGATACCGTATATTCTCCCTCTCGCCACGTTTCTGTAAAACCTAACGTATCACGGTAGAGCTCAATTGCTTTTTGTAAATCATGAACAGGCACAAAATAAAAGATGAGTTTACCTTCCATTCAACATTCCTCCCATGTGTGTGTTACATGATGATACCCCTTCATACAACACTTTCGCTGTAGGTGGGCGGATACCTTCTACTAGTTGAGCATGATCGCTTTTTATGGAATCAAACATTGTATTCGCATCTCAGGATTTTGCTCATCCATGCCGTTATCGTCGGCCTCGCGCCGATTCTAGCCCCCTTCTCGCCGCTTTCTGCTTCCTCCCGCCGATTCTTCTCCCCTTCACGCCGCTTTTTGCTCCCTCCCGCCGATTCTTCCTTCCTTCACGCCGCTTTCCGCTTCCTCCCGCCGATTCTTCTCCCCTTCACGCCGCTTTTTGCTCTCTCCCGCCGATTCTTCCCTCCTTCTCGCCGCTTTCCTCTTCCCCGCGCCGATTCTCCACAATAAAAATCCGAACATGATTGTCCGGATTTTTGTTCATTTCTCTATTTTTATTTAAGATCTTCAATTGAATCTATATCCAAATATTCAGGTACCGCTAAACCAATACGTGCGCCTTCTAAGTTTGCTCCGAGATCAACAATGTTGTCATTATATTCTTCAAGATATGCACCGTGTGTTTTTGGAAGCCATCCACCAACCATGGCGTCCGCATCACCTGAATGAATGGATGCCCACATGAATGCTGGTTCAAGCTGGGTTAACTCTACGTTGTACCCTAAATCTTCAAGAACTTTGGCCACAACATGAGTTGAAGCTGTTTCGGAGTCCCATGAAACATAGGAAAGTGTTATCGTTTTACCAGACACTGGTTCTACTCCATTTGTCCATTCAGACACTTTATCTTGATGATTTTCGACCCAGGTTCCAGCTGCTTCGGTTGGTTCCTTGCCTTCAAATACATCTAGCATCACTTCACCAATATCATCCGGCTCCCAGTGAAATTGATCAAGCACTGCAAATGCCTCGGGCGCCTCGTCTTCAAG
Organism: Alkalicoccobacillus porphyridii; assembly: GCF_007293315.1. Classification (GTDB taxonomy): domain Bacteria; phylum Bacillota; class Bacilli; order Bacillales; family Bacillaceae_D; genus Alkalicoccobacillus; species Alkalicoccobacillus porphyridii. Next base: position 148,702 of record NZ_VLXZ01000008.1, on the reverse strand, counting down.
ACCTACTCTTGTAAACGTATGGATGTTCTCAGTATCTCCGTACACATCTTTTGGATCATCTAAATATTTTAAATCATAAGCAAGAAATATCCAATGCGGGTAAGAAGCAGTCACGGCAATGGGTTCCTCATTCGCGTAAGCTTCTCCTAAAGCGGCTGTCATCGCGGGATCGGAACTGTGCTGTAGATGAATATCTAGTTCATATTCAGTGATTGCCTCCTCCGTATTCATCATCACACCAGCACCAGGATCAACCCCCATAATTTCATCTATTTGAACACTTTCTTCGCCACTACTTTGATTCCCACATGCTGCTAAAGTTGCAGCTATCGTACATCCTGTCAAAACTTTTATTACTTGCTTCATGCTGTCCACTCCTCGTTCAAACATATTATTACAACACCGTTAACTATACAGACGAACAAATTTATCAACAAATGTGTCATAACCTGTTATGAGGGAATAATCTATAGTCTATCTCTCAGGATGATATTGTAATACATGCTATTCATTTAAATACTCACTAAAGCTATCGAATCATGTCGTATATAGTCGTTTTTTCTTTATTTTAACCAAAAAAAACCACTCCTTCATTCAGAAGTGGTCACTCTTTCCGACTCTTACGCTTTACGATTCCAAACCGCCATTTCACCTATGCCACGATTTGCCCATGCATAATAAGGGATCGCTTTAAAATCAACCTCTTTAGTCACTAGCTCATTATTTGAAACATAAAGAGCATTGGTTAGATTCTCCGTTCTTCTCGCTTTTCCTTTCAATACAACGACACCACCAAGCGTACTTTGATCAAAACTATGCTCAATTACCTGGTCATCTTTGATAGCCAAGCTTGATAAACCAGCACTGTTATCTACCTCCTCTAAACAATAAACAACGGGACCACGCTGCAATGCAACCTTTCCTGCATTAGCTCTTAGCTTAGGGTGTGGATGTAGGATGTTAACGTCCATTGGAATGGATAGCTTTAGTTCATCCGCCTTCTCCCAGGTACGTGTCACGTAGGCATACCCGTCTACTAGCTGAGTGGATAGTTCTTCTCCATTAATGGACATATTAAACGTGTGAGCCCAACCAGGTATACGAAAAGCAAGGGTGCCGGAAAACGAGTGCTCTGGATCTATCTTGAAGGATACACTTCCATGCCAAGGAAATTCAGATTCTTGTTGGATTCTAACTTTTTGCTCATCAAGCTCTAAGGTCGTTTGACTTCCAATATACAGGTGGACAAATCCGATCTGATCTTTTACCGAGTACACATATTGTCCAATTGAAGCAATCATACGCGCAATATTGGGTGGACAGCAGGCACATCCAAACCATGGTTGACGTTCTGATTTTACGTGCTTATAGTCGTGGCGATGGGCAGCTTGATTTGGCCAGACCTCCAGTGGATTCACATAAAAAAACTTAGTTCCATCGAGCTCAATCCCACTAATCGTCCCATTATAAATAGCACGCTCTATGACATCTGCATAGCTACCTTTAGGCTCAAGCTCCAACATCTTTTTCGCCCAAAATACCAACCCAATCGACGCACACGTTTCTGTATACGCCAAATCGTTTGGCAGATCATAATCAGAGGTAAAGGACTCTCCAAATTCTGCTGAGCCTATCCCAGCGGTAATGTACATTTGTTTTTCAGTCACGTTTTTCCAGAGTGTTTCACACGTCTTCTTTAACCCATCATCATCTAGCTCGTTTGCTAAGTCAGCCATGGCTGTATACATATAAACGGCTCTTACAGAGTGACCTGCTGCAACCTCTTGTTCTCGCACAGGCTTATGAGATTGTGAATAACTGTAGCTGTTGCGATACCACCGGTGAGGCTTTTCGCCACGGTTCACAGCCTCTTGATCAAAGAAATGAGGCTCTTCCCCTCGAATATCAATAAAAAATTGACTGAGCCTCAAGTAACGTTCTTCTTTAGTGACTCGATACAGCTTAAGCAAGGCAAGCTCTATTTCCTGATGCCCATCATATCCTCTCAGCTGATCCTCTCCATAGCCAAATACTGAATCTACATAATCTGCAAACCGGCACATTACATCTAAAAGCTGGCGTTTTCCAGTGGCTTCAAAATATGCAACAGCTGCTTCGATAAAATGACCACCTACGTATAGCTCATGATTATCCCTTAAATTTGTCCATCTTTTATTCGGCTCTTTAATCGTGTAATAGGTATTTAAATAGCCATCGGGCTGCTGGGCTCTTTTAACTAGAGCAATGACATCATCGCAGGTCGCTTCAAGTTCAGGGTCGGGTCTTTCTTTTAAGATGTAGGCTACCGCTTCAATCCATTTCGCCAAGTCACTATCCTGAAACACAAAGCCGTGAAACTCACCTGTCTCTTCGCCGGCAGCGATCTTAAAATTTTTTATGGCATGACTCGGCGCAGCACCTTCGACACGATCGTTTAAAGCCTCCCATTGATAGGGAATCACCTTCTCCTTCACTAAATCAATATATCTACTCCAAAATAGATCTGTCACCTTCACATCATGTTTTTGTTGAACCTTCATCTCATTCACCCTCTCTACCTAATTATGAAATCGCTTACAAATAATATTAGCAGGTTATGTCTTGCTTGTCGGTAGTTCAATTTATACAATAGGTGGACTTTTTCGCACACGTTGCTTACGATATATGTAAACATGGGAGGTGGATGATTATGAATCAAAATTATTTAATGGTACAAGCCACTCAACCCGTCCAATTTTCATCAGCAGGTCGTGTTGAGACTACTAAACCGTTTCTTCATCCTACTCGCACTCTAGATAGCTATGTTTTATTAATAGGTATGAAAGGTGCACTTAGCATCACACAAGAGAATCAAACCTATCATCTACTTCCCGGGAGCACATTACTTTTAAAAAAAGGGATGGAGCATCGCGGGCTGAATCATTCTACGGAACCACTATCCTATTATTGGTTCCATTTTTATTTGGATGATCAACTCACTAACTATGTTTCAAATAAGCAAGTATTGGATCAGATGCGGACAACCATCCAAGAGCCTTCCAGCCAAACATTTAGTTCAACTATTTACATTCCAACCTACTCGGAGCCTCATAAAATTGAACGTCTCACCATACTTTTTAACCAGCTTCTGGACATTTCTAAAGGAGTTTCTAACACATATTTAGCAGCGAGTTATATCATGACTTCGCTTTTAATTGAATTATCCAATCAGACGATTGAAGTGTTCTCTCAAAAACAACAAGAGCAACTTGCGGATCATAACCTCACACCTATTATTGAATGGATGCATGTTCATGCAGGCCAATCCTATTCTGTCGCAGAGATAGCTCAGAAATTTAACTATAATGCGAACTATCTTTCCCGTCAGTTTAAATCCAAGATCGGGATGTCACTACAATCCTATCTCAGCCTAGTGAAAATGACTAAAGCAAAGGATCTCCTTTCACGAACCCGCTACAGCATTCGTAGCATCTCTCACGCTATCGGTATAGAAGATGAGAAATACTTTATGCGACTTTTTAAAAAGAACGAGGGAATGACCCCCTCGGAATTTAGAAAAGCCTATTATCGAGTGAACCTTACCGACTTAGAAAAAGAATGAGACGTTTACGTACGAGTGCAAAAAGTAAGTAGTAAGAGAATCCCGACAATCATGATAATTGTAAAAAGTCTTGTTAAGCATCCACCCTGTGTGAGACTTGTCCATCTGCCAGTAACCCCTTTATCAAAAGCCTCACCCACTGTTTCTCTTGTTTTAGGATGGGTTTCCCAGGATCTATCTTCTCGCATCATTGAACCTCCTTTATCTATTTGAGATAGTGCGTGCTACAACACGAATTGGTTACAACAACTCTTACATTATCAACCATTTATCAAATAATGAAGAAACCATATCAATTGAGGAAATAATGTTATAAATAAAATAACAAAACCTATCGCTGAAAGAACGGTAACAAGCCAGTTGCGAGCATTCACATCAATATAATAGAATGCTGCCCAGAGTAAGTAATAGATCATAAACGCAGACAGAGTTGTAGCTATGGTAGGCTGTTCTTCATTCGTGGCACTTACATTAAAAATGGAGAAGAAACATACAACAGATATTATCGCAAATAATACTAAATTTTTGACGTGAATAATTATTCCCAACAATTTTCCCCCTCCCCTTATTAAACGTTATACTTAATGAATAGAGTACATAAGGACGGTCAGATATGAACATTCTTGAAAAACTACAAACGCTCATTATTTTAGCGGCAGTTGTAATTGGCATTGCACTTGGTCAAATTGCCGCTGTAAATGCCTATGCTTCTTCTTTTATCTTACCTTTTTTACTAGTCATGCTGTATGGATTATTTTTATCTGTGCCACTCCACCAGCTAAAAGAAGCCTTTAAGCATGTGCGCTTTTTTAGCGCCAGTACTTTTATCAACTTTGTGTCGACCCCAGTCCTTGCATGGGCAATCGGCGCTATTTTTCTTTCTGACCATCCTGCTTTATGGATTGGTTTTATTTTATTAATGGTAACGCCGTGCACCGATTGGTATCTAGTATTTACGGGTATGGCCAAAGGAAATGTTCCACTGGCTACATCTATTCTGCCAGTAAATCTTGTTCTACAGGTTCTTTTGCTGCCTGTTTACCTCCTCATTTTTGCTGGTTCCATGGAAATGATCTCTCTTTCTACATTAGCTGAAAGTCTAGTCATAGTTTTTATTTTGCCTTTCGGTTTAGCCGTACTTACTAGATTCATTCTTAAGAAGAGAAAGTCCTTTATTAAAAAGAAACTACTTCCGTTCTTTTCTTCTGCTCAGATTATCTTCTTATCATTAGCTGTCATTGCCATGTTTGCTTCTCAAGGAACGTATTTGCTTGAAAATATGGAAGTTATGTATATTCTACTTCTGCCCATTCTGCTTTTTTTCGTCATTAACTTTGGGGTTGGAAAACTTGTGGCTCAGTGGATAAACATGTCTTATGAGGATTCCGTTAGCTTACGATTTACAATCACTGCTCGCAATTCACCCGTAGCTCTGGCTATTGTCATTACTGCTTTTCCAGATCAACCTTTAATTGCGCTAGCGTTAGTGATCGGCCCCCTTATCGAGCTGCCTGTACTAGCATTCATTGCGCAGATATTACTTCGATCAAGGAAAAAGAATGAAAAAAAAGCCTATGCTCCAAAGAGTTAGGCTTTCCTAAATGAGGCTGTTGCTAATGCACACAGCTCATTCTTGCTGTTCATCAGCTTCCCCTCCGTGGTAATAACGGTTTGTGTTTGATGAACGATTTGGGTCCTTACAATGACATCTTCTTCTACAGGAGCGACATAATGAATATTTAGATTGGTGGTCACGATCTTGGCCTCTGGATACATGATCATGGCGTGAAGACCCATTGCGCTATCGAGTAGAGTAGCATGAACACCACCATGAAGAATTCCTGCAAGATTTAAGTGGTGAGGCTCAACCTTTAGTTTAACTTCTACTGATTGATTACTCACATCTACTACCTCACAGCCAACATACCCCCAAAACGTACGCTCGGCTTTTTCAGCCATCTTTTTTAAATAGCTTTCTTCCTTCAGGGATAAGGATTTTACCATGTCCCTCACTCCTTCCAACTTACTTACGCCTTCTTCTGTTTATTTAATTCCTCTTCTACCACTTTACGTCTTAATGTTTTTCCAATAAGTGTCTTCGGCAATGAGTCGCGTATTTCAAAGCTACGTGGGACTTTATAGGCGGCAAGCCTTTCGCGACAAAATTGGTCGACTTCCTCGATGTCGACTTGCACACCCTGCTTTAGAATTAAAAAGGCCTTAACCGTCTCACCACGATACTCATCTGGGATCCCTGCTACCACCGCGTCCATAACGGCCGGATGTTCAAAAAGAACTTCCTCAACTTCTCGAGGATAAATATTAAACCCACCAGCAATGATGATATCTTTTTTTCGATCCATTATATAAAAATAGCCTTCTTCATCCACCTGAGCCATATCCCCCGTGTACAGCCATCCATCCTTTAAAACTCTTGCCGTTTCCGCTGGAGCGTTCCAGTAGCCTGACATGATCTGTGGACCTTTTACCAGTAATTCACCGACTTCTCCAATTTCCAGCTCCTCTTCGGTAGAGGGGTTTATGATCTTCGCTTCTGTATTAGGAAAAGGGATGCCAATGGAGCCGATTTTTCGTTTGCCCCATATATTATTCGCATGAGTGACAGGAGAGGCTTCTGTTAAGCCATATCCCTCGGTCAGCTTCCCACCGGTAATCGATTCAAACTGCTCTTGAACCTCGCCAGGAAGTGGTGCGGCCCCACTGATACAGATATTAATAGAAGAAAGATCATATTGACGAATGTTTGGATGGTGTAGCAAGGCAATATACATGGTAGGTGCACCTGGAAAAATGGTTGGTTTCATTTTATCGATAAGCTTTAAGGTGGTCTCCGCCTCAAATCTAGGCAATAGAAGCAGCATGCCCGCCTGCCTCATTGCTAGGTTCATGAGGACCGTCATACCGAACACATGGAAAAACGGGAGAGCGGCTAAATAACGTTCCTCACCTTCCGTACTTTGATACGACCACTCTTTTGTTTGCAAGGTGTTTGCAATCAAGTTGTAATGAGTTAGCATAACCCCTTTTGAAAGTCCAGTTGTCCCTCCCGTGTATTGAAGCAAAGCAAGATCTCGCTCTGCATCTACCTCAACTAAAACCGGCTTCGTATCTGCCTCCATTAAGCACCTCTTAAAGGAATGGGCGGTTGTTGAATAATCCACTCGAGTAGATAGTCCATCCTTCCTAAGTGTAAGCGGATACAATACATTTTTCGGGAAAGGTAAATAATCTTTAATTGAGGTAAAGATGGTGTGTTTGACGTCCGTTTCAGGTAAAACGTTATTTACACGTTTTGATAAAATATCCAATGTGATTAAATATTCCGAGCCTGAATCAGTGAGCTGGTGCTTTAATTCTCTTTCTGTGTACAAAGGGTTTGTTTGTACAACTACGGCTCCAGTTAATAGTGCACCGTAATAAGAGATGACTGCCTGAGGGCAATTGGGTAGCATGATGGCTACCCGATCCCCCTTTTGCACGCCCAATGTCAGTAAGCTATTGGCCATTCGATAGGTAGAATCCAATAACTGCTTATAGGTTAGCTTTTTTCCCAAGAAATGAATGGCGATCTGGTCCGGGTACTTCTCTGCACTATCAATCATAAATCGTGCCAAATGTTGTTTAGGGTAATCATAGCTTGGTTGTACTTCAGCTGGATAATGTTCCAGCCAGACGCTGTCCTGCATAACCAGCACCCCTTTTTGGTGTGATTGTTAGCTCTTATACGACATACTTACTTGCGTACGCGACTTTTTCAGCAATATGACGTTTTTTTGCGATCAGATTAACCGGTGTTCTTCTTCCGAGTTTCTTCAAAATAGATAGCTGTGTCCGCAGCATGTCTCCTGTCTCCATCGTCGCAAGAATGTCCTTGGCCCAAGCTTCGATTTTCTCAAAAGCCTCATGTACAGCAATTTCTGTCATGGCAATAGCGATGGTCGCTTTGTCTTCGCCTCTTTTTTCAATCAACTGCTTTGTGCGAGCAAATGCGCCTTCGATAGCGTAAATTTGGATCATCATATCAGCGAGGTGGCTAAGGATCTCCTGTTCCTGCTCTAGCTTCATTTGATACTTCTGAACAGCCTGACCTCCAGCCATTAAGAACATTTTCTTAGCCATCGCAATTAAGTGCTCTTCTTGTTCTAGCGTCCCTTCAATCTTTCTTCCTGGCACCATGGATAGCAGTTCGGACTGCAGTGCCTGGGCCTTTTCCATAAGCGGAAGCTGACCTTTCATTGCCCGCTTTAACAGGGTGCCCGGTATGAGAAGACGGTTAATTTCATTGGTTCCCTCAAAGATCCGGTTGATTCGGGAATCACGGTAAATCCGTTCAATTTTATACTCTTGAATATACCCATAGCCCCCATGAATCTGAACCCCTTCATCGGCAATTGAATCAAGTGTTTCTGAGCTAAAGACCTTGTTAATTGAACACTCAATGGCATATTCAGCAATGGCCTTGGCGGCGACCACCCCAGCATCTGGTTTGCTGTTATCCATCTCTCGCATCGCTTCATCCATTAAACCGGCCGTACGATAGACCATACTCTCTAATAGATAAGTTTTTACATTCATCTCAGCTAGCTTTTTTGCAACAAGAGGAAATGATGAAATCGGTCTTCCAAACTGCGTGCGCTCATTGGCATATTCTGCTGAAAGCTCAATCGTTTCCTTTGCGGCTCCAACACTTCCAGCAGCAAGCTTAAATCGTCCAATATTTAAAATGTTAAAAGCAATCAGATGACCTTTGCCCACCTCCCACAATAGATTTTCGGCAGGGACCTTTACATCCTCCAAAATAAGCGGACAGGTAGAGGAACCCTTAATACCCATTTTCTTTTCTTCCGGACCAATACTGACGCCCTCCATCTCACGCTCCACAATAAACGTGCTGAAGTGCTCGCCTTCAACCTTTGCATAGACAATAAAGACATCTGCAAAGCCGGCATTTGTAATAAATTGCTTTGTACCAGACAGAGTATAGTAGCTTTTATCATCAGATAAGACGGCATTGGCCTTTGCGCCTTGCGCATCTGATCCAGAAGACGGTTCCGTTAAACAATAGGCTGCAATCTTTGTGCCTATTGCAAGATCTGGAAGGTAACGTTGCTTTTGCTCCTCTGTGCCAAAATAAACAATGGGTAGGGTTCCAATTCCTACATGTGCTCCAACTGAAAGCGCAAAGGAAGATGCTTTTGCTAGCTTTTCATTGATTAAGGTGGAGCTGACTTTATCTAGCTCTAAGCCGTTATATTGTTCGGGAACATCTGCTCCTAACAAACCTAACTCGCCTGCTTTTCGAATTAAATCGACTGTGAGCTCATAATCCAGCTTCTCAATCTGCTCATCATGGGGCAGAACCTCCCCTTGTATAAAATCCCTTGTTGTATCAGCAATCATTCGTTGCTCATCTGTCAATTGATCTGGCGTCATAACTTCTGTTGTATCTTCTATAATAAAGCTGCCGCCTGCTGCCGTTTTTAACATATGAATTCCTCCTAATGAATGATTATGCGTGAACCTCAAATACTCCCGCTGCGCCCATACCTCCACCTATACACATGGAAACGACTCCGTAGCCCCCGCCGCGACGTTGTAATTCGTAGAGCAAGGTGGATGTCAGCTTCGCTCCTGTGCAGCCAAGAGGATGACCTAACGCAATGCCTCCCCCATTGACATTAACCTTTGCTTCATCAATTCCAAGCTCACGAATAATTTGAATGCATTGTGAAGCAAAGGCTTCATTGATTTCAAACAGATCAATGTCATCCTGAGTAATACCAGCCAGGTTTAAAGCTTTCGGAATCGCTTTAATTGGACCAACCCCCATGATTTCAGGCTCCACACCAGCCACTGCAAATGATTTAAAGGTAGCGAGTGGTTTTAAACCAAGCTCTTCGGCTTTTTCACGACTCATCACCACGCATGCGGCCGCCCCATCGCTCATTTGTGAGGCGTTTCCTGCCGTTACCGTTCCTCCGCGTTTAAAAGCTGGCTTCAATTGAGCAAGAACCTCACTTGTGGTTTGCTCACGAATTCCTTCATCTTGCTCAAACACAAAGCTTTTTTCCCAGCGTTCCCCACTCTCTGAGACGCCGCTTTTTGAGGTATGAACTGGAACAATTTCTTCTTGGAACGCTCCTTTTTGCACAGCCGCTGCTGCTTTTTGATGGCTAGCCGCTGCAAAGGCATCCTGATCCTCACGCGAGACCTCAAATCGACTCGCTACCTCTTCAGCTGTAAAGCCCATACCCATATATGCTTCAGGCATTTCTTCAACTATTTTTGGATGAGGAGAGAGCTTAAACCCATTCATTGGTACATGGCTCATACTCTCAACTCCACCCGCAATGATGACGTCTGAGTGACCAAGCATAATACGCTCTGCGGCAAAAGCAATCGACTGAAGTCCAGATGAACAAAAGCGATTGATCGTTAAAGCAGGTGTGGTGACTGGAAAGCCACTGTACAACGAAATAATTCTCGCAATATTTAACCCCTGCTCTCCCTCCGGCATGGCACAGCCGAAGATGACATCCTCTACCTCTTCCTTCTTCAGTCCTGGTGCCCGTTCGATTACAGCATCCAGAACCGCTTTGCCTAAGTCCTCAACTCGTGTCTCCGAGAGGCTTCCCTTTTTGGCTCTGCCAGCCGCTGTCCTAGCTGTTGAAACAATCACTGCTTCTTTCAAGTGAAACCCACCCTTCTCTTAATTACGTAATGGTTTTCCCGTTGTGAGCATGTGCTGCATCCTTGCTTGGGTTTTTGGTTCCCCGCATAAACTCAAAAACGCTTCTCGCTCTAAGTCGAGCATATATTGCTCGCTTACCAACGTTCCTGGAGGTACATCTCCTCCTGCCAAGACATGAGCCAATTTGTTTGCAATGACCACATCATGATCTGAGGCATATCCTCCTAAACGCATCTGCATGGCACCCAGCTGCATAACAGCCTTCCCTTCACGTCCTGGCACCTGAAAGTCGAAAGAGTGATGATGTGCTGATGCAGGTTGTGTTGCTAAACGCAAGGCCGCCTGCTTCGCTTCATAAATGACATGGGATTCGTTTAAGATCACTTGATCTGAGGCTCTTAAATAACCAAGACGCTTAGCATCATCGGCGCTCGTAGACACTTTCGCTGTCGCAATGGTCTCAAATAATCGATTGACCTCAGGCTGTATATCCACCTCTGTCTTCTCAAACGCTGAGCTCAGCCTTAACATATACTCCTTACAGCCTCCGCCAGCTGGAATCAAGCCAACACCTGCTTCTACTAGACCAAAGTAGGTTTCAGCCGATGCAGTGATATGATCAGCAGGTAGACAGACCTCCACACCTCCACCAAGAGCCATGCGATGTGGAGCAGCGACAACCGGCTTCTCAAAATGCTTAAGTGAGAGCATGGTTTGTTGGAACATTCGAATGATCTGATCTACCTCATCCCATTCCTCCTCCTGCGCTTCCATCAGTAGAATCATGATATTAGCTCCAACACAGAAGTTCCGTCCTTGATTGGCAATTACCATCCCATTAAAATTCTTCCGCACTTCATCCATTGATTGCTGAATCATCGTTAAAATGTCAGCACCAATCGCATTGTTGGGAGAATGGAATTCAAGACAGGCAACGCCCTCTCCAAGATCTATCAGACTTGCTCCGTTATTTTGGATGATGGTTTTGTTTTGCGCCTTTAGCGCGTGCAGATTAATCTCTTCCGGAGGCTGTTCCAGTTGATTGAACGCGCCATCTGAATAGTAGAACACGCTTCCTTGCTCTTTGTTGTAGAAGGATTCGTTTCCATTCTCTATCCACTCAGTGACCCAAGCCGGAATCTGTAAGCCCTCTTGCTCCATCCGATCAACGGAAGATTTCAAACCTATTGCATCCCATGTCTCAAATGGTCCAAGCTCCCAGTTAAAGCCCCATTTCATCGCTTCATCTATTTCAACAATGGTGTCTGCAATCTCGCCAACCTTCTCTGCAGAATAAATTAGGGTATGCTTTAAAATGTTCCATGCCATCTCAGCATATTGATCCTTACCGTTCATCAACGCTTTTAACTTATTCGCTGCTCCCTTTGCCGCTTTTGAAGCGTCAAGAGATGCTCCCTTAGGCTTTGATTGCTCTTCATATTCGTAGGTTGAGAGATTTAACGATAGAATCTGTTTCCCCTTGCTTGTTTTTTCTTTTTTGTAAAATCCCTGACCTGCTTTTTCCCCAATCCAACCATTGGCTACTACATCCTCAAGTAGCTGTGGAACCTTAAATAACTTCTTTTCTGCCGGGTCTGAAAGCTTTTCGTACATATTGTTTGAAACGAAGTAAAATGTGTCAATCCCAACTAGGTCAAGGGTCCGAAAGGTTGCACTCCTCGGTCTGCCCATCGCGGGTCCTGTTACAGCATCTACCTCTTCGATCGTATATCCCTTATCCAGCATTTCGGCTAGAGTGATAAGCATGCCGTGAGTACCAATTCGGTTGGCAATAAAGTTGGGGGTATCCTTTGCGATGACAACTTTTTTCCCGAGCTGCTTCTCACAAAATTGTTGCATTGTAGTGATAACACTTGGCTCTGTATGTTCACCAGGGATGACCTCTAAAAGCTTCATATAGCGTGGTGGATTAAAAAAGTGAGTTCCAAGGAAGTGGCTTTTAAATTCCTCCCCACACTCAGAAACCATCTCATTTATAGAGATACCTGATGTATTGGAGCTCACAATCGTGCCCGGCTCCCATACACGCTCAATTTGCTGATAGAGTGATTGTTTAATAGCTAGATTCTCGACAACTACCTCAATCACCCAGTCTACCTCTTTAATACGAGCAAGATCGTCTTCAATATTCCCAGGCGTGATAAGAGCCGCCGTTTTGTTATCGTAAAAGGGAGCTGGGTTAACCTTTTTCAGCTTCTCTATGGCCGTAGTAGCTAATCGATTACGAACGCTTACATCCGTTACATCAAGACCTCGCTCTTTTTCCTTTTCAGTCAGCTCCTTTGGCACAAGATCTAATAGTAATGTTGGTATACCTGCATTACTCAAATGCGCAGCAATAGAGGCACCCATTACACCTGATCCAATGACAGCTGCACGTTGAATGGTTTGACTCATATACGATCAACCTCCCATCAGTTAAATAGCTGATTGCTTATTCGAATGACCAAACACCGCATCCTCAAGAATTTCCGCGATGTCCCGCGCCTTTACTTGTTCAACCTCTTTTGACTTTGTACCATCCTCAAGCATTGTTAAACAGAATGGACAGGCGCTGCTAATGACCGTTGGCTCAACTGCTAATGCTTGCTCCGTTCTAGCGACATTCACTCGCTTACCCACATCTTCCTCCATCCACATCATGCCGCCTCCAGCACCACAGCACATACCATTTTCACGACTACGCTCCATTTCAATGACTTCCACGCCTTGAATGGCCTTCAAGATATCTCGAGGTTGGTCGTAAACATTGTTGTAGCGCCCTAAGTAACAGGAATCATGGTAGGTAATTCGCTCATTCACTACATGCTGAGGAATCAGACGTTTTTCTTTAACCATTTGATCCAGCAGCTCTGTATGATGAAGAACCTCAACATTCTCTAGTCCGAATTCTGGATATTCATTTTTTAGGGTGTTATAGGTATGTGGGCAAGCTGTTACAATTTGTTTCACGTTATATTTCTGCAGGGTGGCTATATTCTCTCTACATAGCTCTTGAAAAAGTAACTCGTTTCCCATTCGTCTAGGTGTATCTCCTGAATTTTTCTCTTCATTTCCAAGAATGGCGAAGTTTACGTTCGCTTTGTTTAATAATCTCGTTAAAGCGCGAGAAACCTTAATACTACGGTTATCAAAAGAACCCATTGAACCGACAAAATAAAGAATGTCAAATTCAGGGTTCTCTTTCACTGTTGGAATGCTCTCTAGTTCTGATTCTTCTGTCCAGTCTGCTCTGCTGTGACGATTAATTCCCCATGGATTCCCCTGTCGCTCAATATTTTGCATCGCCCGCTGACCGTCTGAGGGAACACTTCCTTCCATCAGCACTAAATGCCTACGCAAATCAATAATCTTATCCACATGTTCATTGGCAACCGGGCATTGATCCTCACAATTACGACATGTCGTGCACGCCCAAATCTCCTCTTCCGTCATCACATCGCCGATTAAATTAAGCTCTTCTACCTTTTTTTCTGTTGGCTGCCACATCGCTTTTTGTGTTGTCATTGTAGGTTGAATGTTCGTAATGGTATCGTGGCCCCAGTCAGTAGAATTCATTTCTACCGTTTGTACTTGATGCGTAACAGGACCAGGAAAGGCAAAAGCCGGCGTCCATGGAGTCTTGGAGGTTACGGCGCCCTTCTCCGTCAAATGATCACGAAGCTTGGTAATTAAGTGCATCGGTGAAAGGAGCTTTCCAGTATTAGAGGCAGGGCACACATTCGTACAGCGACCACATTCAACGCAGGCATAGTAATCTAGCATTTGCTTCTGAGTAAAATCCTCTATTTTTCCTACACCAAAGGACTCTGCTTCTTCATCCTCTAAATCTAATGTGTGGAGTTTCCCAACAGACGATGTCTTTTCTAGCCAAATATTAATCGGTGCTGTAATCAGATGAAAATGCTTCGACTGTGGGATATAAATAAGAAAGGCTAGCAAAATCAAAAGGTGAACCCACCAAAAACTATAGAACCAAATAGTAGCTGACAGCTCTCCCATTTGAGTAAAAGGTGCCGCTAAGACGGATGTAATTGGGGCATACCATGAAGGTTCAATATTATGAAGAATTCGCTCAAAGGCTAATGTTCCGAGCACCGATATCATTAACGAGGTAATGAGAACAATGACGATACTTGGCTTCCAGCCTTTTTTTAATCTTGGTAGCTTTTCACCGTACCTTCTCCAATAAGCGTAGCCAACAGCAAGCAAAATAAGAAATACTGTTACTTCCTGCATGAGCACAAACGCATCATAACCTGGTATTGGCAAACCCTCGTAACCGAAGCCTTTCACAATGATATCTAACGCCCCAAATTGCAAAATGATAAATCCATAGAAAACAACCAAATGCATGAGGCCACTTTTAGGATCCTTTAACAATTTGCTCTGTCCAAAAACCTGTTTACTAAATGAGGCGAAGCGCTTTTTGGTTTGATTTTCTATAGGTGTCGACTGACCTAGCTTTATGTTTCGGTAGCGACTAACCAAAATCATCGCAAAAATATACAAGCTGAAACCGCTTACAATAAGAAATGCACTAAATTGAATCCACTGCCATCCCATCAAGAACTCATCCTTTCATCCAGGAATAAGCAAACCCTTTCTACGTAGATCCTCTTCTCAACAAGATATTACCTCCCATCTGCAAAAAGACTACATAATTCGTCTTCTGTTGTTGTTGACAACATCAGGCTTTTCAAATAAGATAATAAAAAATGAATGAGTATTCATTCACTAATTAACTGAATCTTAACACCGAGGTGCTAACATGACAAGTAGAAAAAAAGAAAAATATAACCAAATTCTTAATGCGGCTGTTCATGTCTTTGCAGAAAATGGCTATCACAAGTCGCAAGTTTCAAAGATTGCAAAGGCTGCGAACGTCGCCGACGGAACGATTTACCTCTATTTTAAAAATAAAGAGGATATCCTAATTTCATTATTTCGAGAAAAGCTTGGCGAGCTTGTGGGGAAATTTCACACGAGCCTTGAGCATATATCTAATGCTGAGGAAGCGATTCATTCCATTTGTCACATTCATTTTTCAGAGCTAGAAGCTAATCCAGCCTTTGCTTATGTGACTCAAATTGAGCTACGTCAAAGCAATATGGAGATGAGAGTCGAAATCGGTCAGGCCGTGAAGCCTTACATTCAACTTCTTGAGAACACCATTGTTAAAGGGATTGAGGCAGGTCAATTCAGAAAAGAACTTGATCCCAAGCTAATTCGACTATTATTGTTTGGAGCCATGGATGAAGTGGTCACAAGCTGGCTGATCTCCGGGCAAAAGTATTCGCTTTCTGAGCAAGTCGATCCAACTGTTGAATTTTTTCTCAAAGGGTTACGAGCAGATTAATATTTTTAGAGAGGAGCTTTTCAAATGAATATCTATGTATTGGTAAAGCAAACCTTTGATACAGAAGAAAAAGTAGTTATTGAAGATGGGGCTATTTCAGAGGATGGGGTTCAGTTTGTTCTGAATCCCTATGATGAATATGCCGTTGAAGAGGCCATTCAGCTTAAGGAGCAAACAAATGGAAGCGTTTACGTTCTTTCTATTGGAACTAAACGCAGTGCTGAAGCTTTACGAACAGCCTTAGCGATGGGCGCTGATGAAGCCATTCTTATCTCAGATGATCGAATTGGTTCTGATGAAACTAGTCTTTCAAAGGTATTAGCTGCTTACCTTCAAACCCAATCCTTTGATCTGATTTTGGGCGGATATTTTTCCGTGGACAACGGTGCTGGTCAGGTAGGTATTCGAGTAGCAGACCTTTTAAATATCCCCCATGCTGGCTCCATAACAAATGTAACGGTTGATCAAGGCAAAGCAACCGTTTTGCGAGATGCTGAAGGTGATACAGAAGAACTTGAGATTGTGCTACCAGCCTTATTCACAGCCCAACAAGGCTTAAATGAGCCTCGCTACCCCAGCTTACCGGGCATTATGAAGGCAAAGAAAAAACCATTCACCACCTTATCTTTGGATGACCTAGACATTACGGAAGCAGAGCTTTCTCCAAAAACCGTAAGAATGGAGCTCTCGTTGCCAGCCAAAAGAACGGCAGGCGAGATGTTAAACGGAGATTCCTCTGAGCAAGTAAAACAACTGATCAGCCACTTAAAATCAACATCTAATTTATTTTAAGGAGGAGATGAATTCATGAGTGCAAGTATATTAGTTATTGCCGAGTACCGCGATCAGAGCATTCGTCAGGTGACCTATGAAGCCATTCAAGCCGCAAAGCAATCAACCTCTGAAGAAACCCAGATTCATGTCGCTTTGATTGGATTTGAGTTAGATCAAGCGGCACATAATTTAGCGAAATGCGGCGCGGAAACCCTTTATGTGATGGACCATGAAGACTTGCGAGATTATAATCCTGAGTCATATGCCGCGGCGGTCATGCACATTATTAAAGAGTCAGGTTCTGAAGGAGTATATTTGGGTCACACAGCAATAGGACGTGACCTGTCTCCGATCATTTCTTCCAGGCTTGATGCCGGACAAATCTCTGACGTAACCGCTATTGAAAAAGCTGGAGATGAATTTGTGTTTACCCGTCCTATTTATGCCGGTAAAGCCTCTGAGCATAAAGTATTTCGCAGTACACCGTGGGTTGTAACCATTCGACCTAATAACATACCCGCAGCTGAGGTCTCGGAAAGTGATGCGGAACGAGTAGATCTTGCTTATCCAAAACCAGATTCTCTGCGCACAACCATCCGGAATGTTGTTCAAAAATCAACAGGAACGATCGACCTCGCAGAAGCCAACGTTGTCATAGCTGGTGGCCGCGGCGTCAAAGGAACGGAAGGCTTTAAACCACTAGAAGAACTTGCAGATGTGCTAGGCGGAGCCGTTGGTGCTTCCCGAGGAGCCTGCGACGCAGAGTATTGCGATTATGCCATGCAAATCGGCCAAACGGGAAAAGTGGTCACCCCTGAAGTTTACATTGCCTGCGGAATCAGCGGCGCCATTCAACACGTCGCCGGTATGAGCCAATCCAAGCTCATCATTGCGATCAACAAAGATCCTGAAGCTCCTATCTTTAAAATCGCTGACTACGGCATTGTCGGTGACTTATTCGAAATCGTTCCATTGCTCACAGAAGAGTTCAGGGCAGCCATAGCTGCAAAAGCATAAAAAAAGCGTTACCCCTTCATGATGTGGGGGTGGCGCTTTTTTTAGTGCTGGGTAATTGGTTGCGTGTGTTTTGTTGCCCAGGCGATGAATCTGCCTTGTTTCCGATGTTTTTTCCTCTGGGGCGATGTATCTTCCTAGTTGCTATGTCCCCGCTAACAACCGCTCTATCGGTCAGTTCTACCCAAAAGCTCTTTTGTTGTCATCACTTCAGCAAATTCATGATGTAATGTTGCAAGTGAGGTATTGTGAATGGTTTCAGCGTCGTACACTACCCCGTGTTGATCAGTTAATTCGAAGCAAGCTGTGGCATCGGAAAGGAGAATTGTTTCAAAGCCAAGGTTTCCGCTCATTCTAGTGCTGGTTGAGACACAATGCGGGGTTGTAAGTCCAACGATGACTAGATTTTCAATCCCGTGGCTGCGAAGATACGGTTCAAGCTCTGTTCCAATAAAGGCGCTGTTCACCTACTTTTGAAAAATAGGTTCATGACTCAGAGGTTTTGCTGCTTCTTTAAAATCTACCAGCTCTGACTCTTTATAAAAAAGTGAGGTAGGATTATCGGAAACATGTTGTATGTGAAGAAAGGAAAAATTTAAGGCACGCCACCTAGCTATCACTTGTTTTATATTCTCTTCTGCTTGAGGGTTATTTCTTTTTCCCCATGAAGGGTGTTCAAACGCCTTTTGGACATCAATGACTACCAGTGCCTGACTCATTTATGTCCCTCCACATCCAATATGTACTGAACAAAACGAAAGGATTCCCCTCTGTCATTAGTATAAAAATTATCCTCATCTGCCGCGGTGAGAATAAATCCATTTCGCTCTAACACCTTTTGAGATGGAATATTGTTTTCGGTCGTTTTTCCAGATATTCGTTTTACTTTTGGATGTGCTGCTGCTTTTTCTATGATCAGTCTTACAGCCTCTGTGGCCATACCTTTGCCTATAAATAATTCACCAATTCGATAGCCTATGGACATCATGCCCTCTTCATCTAGATCAATTAAATTTACTCTTCCTACAATATGTGAGTCTGTATTTCTCATTAAATAAAACAAGCATTGTTCATTTTTTTGTTCTTCTAGTAGTTGCAAATGATAGGAATAGAAAGTTTCGTATTCATAGTAGAGGTCGCCACGACTTGGAATCATTTGTTCAAAAAAAGCTCGATTGATAGATTCAAACTGGAATAGCTCTTCTGCGTCACCTTCACTTAGTTTTGACAGATACACGTTCAATGCCGCTCCTCCTCTTGTTTTTTAGCTGACATCATGAGAAACATAGGTCTACGTAATTCATCCTTCATTTCCTCGGATTGCTGTAGTGCTTCCTTGGTTGGTTTAGGCTCTTCAATTGCTTGAAGTACAAATCCCGCTCGAATTAACTCGTTGGTGTAGGTGGAAATGGTGCGGTGATATTTCACTACATCCTTTGTAAGAAAACTCGTTATTCTTTTCCCCTCTTGTTGATAATCATCGATCGGCCAATAGGAGCGTGTACCTTGTTCATCAATGATCCAATCCTGCTCTTCCCTTGCTGTAAAAATAGGGTGTTCCACTGTAAATAGCAAGGTGCCCCCATTGCTTAACCATTGATATATTCGCTGAATGGTTTCCCGGTAAGCCTTTACATAATGAAAAGCAAGTGAGCTAATCACCACATCAAAGGAGTTGCTGGCGAATTTCGCCTCTTCAATCGGTCGCTGTATATATGTAATAGAAGGATTCGAATGAAGGGTTTTTGCCTTTTCAAGCATGTTGTTAGAGATGTCGATACCTGTTACTTGTGCTGCACCTTTTCCCACTGCATATCTGCAGTGCCAACCAAATCCACAGCCTAGATCCAGGACTCGTTTACCTTTAAGGTTAGGCACGTGCTTTTGTAAAACATGCCATTCACCTGCCGCTGTTAACCCATGGACAGATCTTGGCATATTCTCGTATGCACGAAAAAAATCTTCATCATCATACTTATTTTGTTTCAAGGAGATCACCATCGTTTAACGTTTTTATTAAAAGAAGTTCATCTATTAACGGAATGCCACCATTCCCGATATAAGGTATCGTAGGCTTCTGCTTCCTGGCTCTAGTTACTGCATCTGATAGGATTGCTTTTAACCTGTACCCTCTTTTTTGATAAAAACGTAGAGCGTCCAGGTTATCATTCGTTGTTACAAGTTGTATGCTTGCACAAGCTTTCTCTTTAGCTATGTTCTCAACGGCTTCTAAAAGTTTTGACCCTATGCCTTGATTCTCTTTTATGCTATCTAACGAGATGATTTCACAGTGCTCACCTTTTTGAACATAGGTAATGAGCCCAATAACCTTTGCAGAATCTACTTTATAGACAAATCCATTAAGTGTTGCGCAGTGATATACTCCGCTGGAAATAACCATTTCATCAGTGCCCCATTGTTTTTCAAAAAAAGAGACGACTTCTATTCTGTTACTTTGACTAATCTTTTCAAGGTACATACATATCTCCTTCTAACGCAAAATCAAGCTCACCAACTAATCATTTTGAGACATGTTGAGCTTGATCATGATTTGAGATGATATCGTGTTGAAGCATCGGAAGAATTAAATGATCAACGATTCTTGTAATATAGGCTATATCAAAGGATTTTCTAACTAAGAACGAGCGATAGATGAGTAACGCCGGTCCTACATCAGCTAACAGGTCCAATCTTTCCGCTTGCAATTCATGATTGGGAAGCAGAAAAGGGGTAATAATTGTAGCTATCGCTGCTCGAATTTTTTCATAAAAGTTATTGTGAAGGGCTAGCTCTAAATCCTTGTTGTGCGGTAACACAGAACCAATGGCTGTCATTGCCTGTTGGTAAACTTCGTGTTCTTCTTGGGAGCAAAGACATAATAAGTCTATTAGCTGCTGACGTAAGCTTTGACTCTTTCTCACTTTTTCTACTAAAGATTCAAATGGACTGATCGAAGAAATCGCTTCTATCACTAGCTCTACCTTTGATGGCCATCTTCTGTAAATCGTAGCCTTTCCTACTCTTGCTTGCTGTGCAATGGCTTCTATCGTCAACGAATCATAGCCAACCTGAGCAAGTAAATCGAGTGTTGTTTCAATAATAACTTGATTCCGAGTCGGATCCATCGGTCTGCCTCGTTTACTTTCCCCCTGATCTCCAGTGATCTCACTCATATGGATCCCCCTTTTGTAGAAATAGAGCAATACCTGCCTGCGGAAAGCGTTCCCCCATTTTTGATAATGAGAACAGGTCTGTTACACATACAATTATGTATTTATCATACCAGTTCTTAGTGAATCCCACAAAATACGAAACGATTGCGTTTCATTAAAGAGAGTGATATTATCTTTTAGTGAACGTTCGCGTTTCGTAATTAGAGAACACAGGGGGAGTATATATGGCTCTTAGTTCAACTGAAGAAGTTGCCGCCAAAAAAGACATGCCAGAAATAAAGGTCGTGCCACTGATGGCCGTCTTATTGTCTGGTGCATTTGTAGCTATACTTAATGAAACCATCTTAAATGTAGCCTTAAATACCATTATGCTTGATTTTAATGTAAACTCGAGCACGGTTCAGTGGTTGGTCACTGGATATATGTTAATCATTGGAACCTTAATCCCTATTTCAGCTTATTTCATGCAACGCTTTACGACTAGACAACTGTTTATTACGGCTATGACCTTATTTACAGTCGGAACGATCATTTGTGGATTTAGTCCTTCTTTCACGTTTCTATTAATAGGAAGATTAACGCAGGCTGTTGCCACTGCCATTATGATTCCCTTATTAACGAATGTCATCCTATCCGTCATTCCGATTGAACGCCGGGGAGCTGCAATGGGTATGGTTGGTTTAGTTATTATGTTTGCTCCAGCCATTGGTCCAACGATTTCAGGATTGATTGTAGAAAGCCTTTCATGGCGCTGGTTATTTTACTTTGTAGTGCCTATAGCAATCCTATCCTTACTATTTGGAATTAGAATTTTAAAGAATGTAACAGAAGTGTCTAAACCGCGCCTAGATGTCTTTTCTTTTATTCTCTCCACACTCGGGTTTGGTGGAATTGTTTACGGATTTAGTGCTGCCGGGAAAGGCGATGCCAGCTTTGCAGACCCTGTGGTATTCTCCTGTCTAATCATAGGTTTTGTCTCACTCGGGTTATTCAGCTGGAGACAGTTACGTTTAGATAAACCGATGCTTGATATTAGGGTCTTCCGCTACCCGATGTTCTTAGTCGGACTTCTGCTTGTGATGCTTGTGATGATGACCATGTTTGCGATGATGCTTGTATTGCCAATCTATATGCAGGGTGCTTTACTGTTTACTGCTGTAGCAACTGGTCTTGTTATGCTACCTGGTGGGCTAATCAATGGGGCTATGTCTCCGATTATGGGAAGATTATTTGATGCCGTTGGACCACGTCCAATCTTGATCCCAGGTACTATACTGCTCGCTATCACGGTGTTTACGTACCGTTTTTCAACACCAGGAATCCCTATCTGGATCATTGTTATTCAGCACACCTTTTTAATGATCTCTGTTGCAATGATTATGATGCCAGCACAAACAAATGGACTTAATCAGCTACCGCCAAAGCTTTATCCTCATGGAACAGCCATTGCCAACACGCTTATGCAAGTATCTGGAGCGATTGGAGCGGCTCTATTTATTGCCATTATGGAGAACGGTCAGCAAAACCATTTATCGGGGGTAAGTCAACCTTCACTTGAACAAACGGTTGAAGCCTTAACGGTTGGATCACAGCAGAGCTTTGCAACTGGATTTTACTTTGCCTGTGCCGCGGTGATTCTAGCTTTATTTGTGAGAAGAAGTAAGCAAGAACCTGTAAAATAATTTTAGATAACACTAAAAAGGACAAGATGAATGGGTGCATTAACCCTTCCTCTTGTCCTTTTGTTTTTGTTTTATGCCTCTTCTCCGACGACTGTAAAGCGACCATTTATTACAGAGCCAGATTCCACCTCATCAGCTACCGCAATGGCATAATCCGCATAGCTAATATAGCTGTTTCCAGACTTGTTAAGCAGTAGTTCTTCCCCGCCCTTTGTATAGGTGCCTGTCCGAGCTCCATCTGCTCGAAAATCAGCAGCCGGGCTAATCATTGTCCAATCAAACGATTGTACTTCCCTAAGGTCAGCCAGATTTAATCTAGATCCATCAGCAACTGGCTTAAATATCTCCGGAAAATCAGGTGTATCTATGAGTTGAGTAGTGTGTTCTTTATCCACATATAAACTGCCTGCTCCTCCTACGACAATCAGTCTTGCTGTTTTCACTTCTGCAAATAAATCAATTAATAACCGACCAAAGGTAACATGCTTATCCGAATGTTCAGGTGGGAAGCCAATGGCGTTTACTACTACATCAAATGGGTCGATGTCCTCCGTTTGAATGTCTATGGCATCTTTTTCTATAACGTTTATATTTGGTTCTGTAAGTTTAGAGGCTTGGCGTACAATTGCCGTCACCTCGTGTCCTCGTTCTTTTAATTCCGTTACGATAAGTTGACCTGCTTTACCTGTTGCTCCAATCACAGCTACGTTCATGCTAATCCCTCCAAATTTTGAATGATATTCTTTAGGAAAAAGAGAGTTACTTAGACTTTTCCGGTAAACTAGTCAATACATCTTCAAGTGTCATTTCTGCTAGCACATTCTCCATTGCAACAATTTATTCAGCGACGGATTCACACCTCTGATTGTAACCGTTAGTATTACATTTAAAAAGAAAACTAACTCATGGATAAAAAAATAAATTAGCATGCCTCAGATTTCTGACATTAATCTTTTTTTAAGCGTTGTACAACGGCTAAAAGGGCGAAGGAAAATACAATGATGGAGAAGACCCAATAATATGCCATGCCTTGATTTCCTGATTCGACGGCGATATAAATGCTGGTTGGAATGGTTTGGGTGACTCCTGCGATGCTACCTGCAAACATTAGCGTGGCACCGAATTCTCCTAATGCTCGGGCAAAGCCTAGCATATAGCCTGTAATTAAGGTACGCCAAGAAAGCGGGAGCGTCACATGCCAAAATACTTGCTTTTCAGAAGCACCCATTTGTCTGGCTGCTGCTTCCAAATCATTATCAACATGTTCAAAGCCATTCACTAGCATCTGATAGATTAAGGGAAAGGCGACAACAGAGGCCGCCAAAACAGCAGCTATATATGTAAAGACAATCGGCTGATTAAATAACACCTCAAACCACTGCCCAACGACACTTCTTCTCCCAAACATCACCAACAGTCCAAAACCGATCACAGTTGGAGGCAAAACTAATGGCAGCATCAAAAAGGTTTCAATAAATATCTTTCCTTTAAATCTCCTTTTCTTTAAGAACCACGCCGCGATGATCGCAAGAATAAACGCTAAGACACTTGCTAGGGCTACAACTCGTAAAGAAACAAATATGGGTGTCCAAAATTCCATCCTACTCTCCCCGCTCAAACCCGTACGCTTCAAAAACCGTTTGCGCGTCCTCTGTTTGTAAATATTGATAGAATGCTTCAGCTGACTCGTTTTCTTCAGCATTTGTTAATAGTCCAATAGGATAAATAATAGGTTCATGAGATTGTTCAGGGGCGGTATCAATAATCTCTATTTGATCCGACGAAAGAGCGTCTGTTTGATATACTAATCCAACATCCGTATTTCCCGTCTCAACATAGGTCAAAACCTGACGTACATCCGTCCCGTAAACAACCCTATCCTGGATCTCTTCCCAAATGCCTTGATTCTCTAATGCTTCAAGTGAGTATCTGCCAGCTGGAACACTATCAGGCTGGCCCATGGCGATTCCCTGTATATCATCGTTTGTAATGTCCTGCCATTCGCTCAGCCCTTCTGCCGCTTCAGGAGTAGAGATCATCACCAATTGGTTTTTCAGGGCATGAACTGATTCACTCACTTCCCCATCTGCCTCTAGCGTTTCCATATCCGACAAAGATGCAGATAAAAAGATGTCAGCTGGTGCACCTTGGCTAATTTGCTCTCTCAATTTTCCCGACGAGCCATAGTTAATAACTAAATTCACTTGATGCTCTTGCTCATAGTGCTCTTTAATTTCCCCAAGCGCATCCGTGAGGCTTGCCGCTGCCATGATATGAATATCGGTTGCTTCCTCATTTGCACTTCCACAGCCTGCCAATAGAAAACCAAGACCAATTAAACCTGTCCATTTTTTCATTAGTAGCTCACCTCATTTTTAATTACAGATTATTACCTTTGATTATATCTAATTATATTTAGATATATCTAGTTATAATTAGAAACAAACCTGTCTTCTCTATTATTTTTTGATAAACTTAAAGAGAAAGTGAGGTCAAAAGCCGTGAATGAACACTCGTATACGACCGAAGAAATCGCAACGATGTTAAAAGTATCTAAGCTAACCGTGTATGATTTAATAAAAAAAGGAGAGCTGCCTGCCTATCGTGTGGGCAAACAAATGCGAGTGGATTCTGAAGGATTAAACATGTATAAACAGAGAAACCGGATGAGTTATGAAGTCGACAAAAGAGACATGGCTTCCTCACCCGCTAGCAACCCAAGCTCCATTATTATTAGCGGACAAGATATGTGTCTTGACTTACTTGGGTCACAATTAGAAGCAACATCAGGTATTAAAACACTTCGTTCCAATCAGGGAAGTCTCAATAGCTTAATCTCCATGTATCAGGGACGCGGAGATATTGTGAGCGTGCATCTATTTGATGGACAGACCGGACAATATAATCTTCCTTATATAAAAAGGATCCTTACTGGAAGATCCTACATAGTCGTGAACCTCATCTGTAGACAGGCAGGATTCTATGTTCAGAAACATAATCCTAAACAGCTTTACTCCTGGAAAGACCTTCATAAGAAAAATATAAAACTTGTAAATAGAGAGATTGGGGCAGGCGCACGTATCCTGCTAGACGAGCAGTTAGATCTACACAACATTTCTCGAGAAAGTCTCATCGGCTATCAACATGAGGAAACAAGTCACCTCAGTGTAGCTAGCGTAGTTAAGCAAGGCAAAGCAGATGTAGGTGTCGGAATTGAAAAAGCCGCTGGTATCTTAGATGTAGATTTTGTACCTTTAATTGAAGAGCGCTACGATCTAGTCATACTTAAAACAACGGAGAATCAGAGTTGGATTCATCATGCACTTTCCCTCCTTCGTTCTCCAGAGTTTAAGCAAGAGCTTGAAGCATTAGGAGGCTATTCAACAAACTATACTGGGCAAATCATGTATGAACAGTAGTAAAAAATAACAAAGAGAAAAGAGGCTCTCGATGCTGCAGCTTAAGAGGTTATTAGAAATTTTTATTGTATCAACAAAGCTTGGCCTCACGTCATTTGGTGGTCCTATCGCCCATCTTGGCTATTTTCGTGAGGAATATGTTGTTCGGAGAAAGTGGCTGGAAGATAAAAGCTATGCTGATTTAGTAGCGCTTTGCCAGTTCTTGCCCGGTCCAGCAAGTAGTCAGGTTGGCATTGGTATCGGTGCAGCGAGAGCTGGGGTGGCTGGCGGATTAGTATCGTTTATTGGATTTACCCTTCCATCTGTACTTGCATTAATTATCTTTGTTTATATTGCACAAACCTATCAGTTAATGGATTCAGGATTTATTCAAGGATTAAAGGTTACAGCTGTAGCCGTTGTCGCTCATGCAATTCTTGGCATGGCGGGTAATCTTGCTCCTGATATGAAAAGAAAAACGATTGTACTGATTGCCTTACTGATTACCTTACTTATCCCTCATGTCCTTGCACAGGTCAGTGCAATTTTATTAGCTGGGGCAGCTGGCTGGTTTCTCTTTAAAGGTAAGCAAACAGACAGTGCAGGAGACATACATATTCCCTTATCAAAGCGCTTTGGCACGATCTGTTTAACGATTTTCTTTTCGTTATTAATTGGTCTTCCTTTACTCAGTGGTGCTAGTTCGGCAACATGGATCTCCATTTTTGATAGCTTCTACCGTTCAGGGTCTTTAGTTTTTGGAGGCGGGCATGTAGTTCTTCCCCTCTTAGAGCGAGAATTTGTGCCAACAGGACTCATTAGTGCAGAATCCTTTTTGGCAGGTTATGGTGCAGCTCAAGCTGTTCCCGGCCCTCTATTTACCTTTGCCGCTTATATTGGGGCAGACATGGGTGGCTGGCTAGGCGGGCTCGGGGCAACAGCAGCTATTTTTCTCCCTGCCATCTTATTGATTTTTGGCACCTTGCCATTTTGGATGGATTTACAGAAGAATCAACATATGAAAGCAGCGGTCCTAGGCATTAATGCAGCCGTTGTGGGCATTTTAATCTCTGCCTTTTACCAGCCAATTTGGACCACTTCTATTTTAACTGTATATGATTTCTCTTTAGCTGCGTTATTATTTTTTATGCTAGCGTACTGGAAGCTTCCTCCTTGGGTTGTTGTAGTAACAGGAGCGGTTGTGGGTCAGCTTTTGGCTGTTTTGTAGTAGATATTTTTATTAGAAATTGCAGGTAGACGCACTTCACAAAGAAATCCGTACCACTATGAGCGGTACGGATTTCTTTAATGGTTTTTAAGCAACATCATAGCCTTGGTCATCGATGACTTCTTCAATCTTTGCTTGACCTGTTACATTTTCATCAAAGGAAATCTTCACAGATGCTTCTTCAAGACTGACTTTAACCTCTTCTACCCCTTCTAATTCTCCTACAGCTCCTTCAATCGCCTGAACACAGTGGCCGCAGGACATTCCTTTTACGTTTAACGTAATTGATTTCATGCTTCCTCATCTCCTTTGAGTGTTTTTGCTATCTTTATTTTACGTTTTATTTCTCTTTAATCCCAATGGAAAGGCCTGTACTACGCTTCATCAATGTTGATCATGTACTTCCTCAGAATGACTTCCACTAATAAAAGGGTTCTCTCCCGTTATCAAACTATAACTCGTTATAACTAAGGCTACATATATGACGGCACTAATCACCCAAAGCTTCATATAGACCTCTCCTTCTTGCCAAGCTTAAGTCGTTGCAACCGTAAGGCGTTTAAGACAACAGATACAGAGCTAAAAGCCATCGCTGCTCCAGCAACCCACGGGGCAAGTAAGCCAATCGCTGCAATCGGAATCGACGCGGAATTATAGAAAAAAGCAAAAAACAAGTTCTGTTTAATATTTCGCATAGTTTTTGTGCTGAGCTCGATGCTGTCGGCCACACTATGAAGATCGCCTCGCATCAATGTAAGGTCAGCCGCTTCTATGGCAATATCAGTTCCCGTGCCAATGGCCATACCAATATCTGCTACTGCCAGTGCAGGTGCATCATTAATGCCATCGCCGACCATCGCTACTTTTTTCCCTTCAGCCTGAAGCTTTTGAATGACCTCTGCTTTTTGCTCCGGTACAACCTCTGCAATCACGCGATCTACACCCACCTGTTGACCGATCGCCTGAGCTGTTCGCTCATTATCTCCTGTCAGCATGATGACCTCTAGCCCTAAATGGTGCAGTCGCCCGATGGCTGCCGTAGATGTTTCTTTTACTGAATCCGCGACAGCCACGATACCAGCTACTTGTTTGTTTTTAGCAACTAGCATCGCTGTTTTGCCTTGCTTTTCTAATTCGATCATTTGCTTATCAAACAATTGAACGTCGATCTGCTGCTGAATAAACAGCCTACGAGTCCCAACAAAAATTTCTGCCTCATTGAAGATTGCTTTTATTCCATAACCGGGTATAGCCTCGAATGATTCTACATCCTGTAGATGAATGCCTCGCTCTTTTGCACCTTTTACAATCGCTTCCGCAAGTGGATGCTCAGAGCCCTGCTCACTCGAACCTGCAATAGCTAGTAGTTCCCCCTCTGTAAACCCTTCTGCTACGATCACGTCTGTTAATTCTGGCTCACCTTTTGTGATGGTACCCGTTTTATCGAGAACAACGGTTTGTATGGCACGTGTATGCTCCAAATGTTCTCCCCCTTTAAAGAGGATCCCTAATTCAGCCGCACGACCAGAACCTGCCATAACTGAGGTTGGTGTAGCAAGTCCCAAAGCACACGGACAAGCGATCACTAGAATTGTGATGAACGGAACAATCGCTGATCTCATATTCCCCGGATCTACGATGAAATACCACACGAAAAAGGTGGCTACTGCAATCATCACAACTACTGGTACAAATACCCCAGATACCCTGTCTGCTAATCGTTGAATATCCGCTTTGCTTCCTTGCGCTTCTTCTACAATTTTTACAATTTGGGCAAGGGCAGTATCTCTTCCAACCTTTGTTGCTCTCAGTCTCAGGCTACCGTTTTTATTTATGGTCGAACCAATCACTGAATCTCCTGGGTTTTTATCAACAGGCATGCTTTCTCCTGTAAGCATTGATTCATCAATAGCTGATTGACCCTCTTCAATTATACCGTCCACCGGTATCTTTTCACCCGGCCTGACAATTAATAAATCCCCACTAATTACGCTTTCTAAAGGGAGCTCAAGCTCCTCACCATCGCGAATCACTCTAGCCCTTTTAGCCTGTAATCCAAGGAGTTTCTGAATCGCTTGACCGGTTCGGCCTTTCGCTCGCACCTCAAATAACTTGCCGAGTAACACAAGCGTAATAATGATGGCAGCCGCTTCAAAGTAAAGCTCAGGCATGCCCACCTGACCACCTTGGTACCACTCCCAGCCTAAGAAAATGCTGTAGAAGAAGGCAACCGTGGTTCCTAAAGCAATGAGTACATCCATATTGGCACTTTTGTTTCGAAGCGCGCTGTATGCCCCCCGGTAGAACTGGGCACCGACTATAAATTGCACTGGGGCTGCAAGCGCCAGTTGCACCCACGGATTCATAAATATGTGAGGCATATAGAGGAAGGATGTAAACTCAAAGTGAGTGACCATCGTCCAAAGAAGAGGGAAGGATAGTATCGCAGAGAAAATAAATTTCCCTGTTTGCTTCTTAATTTCGTCCTCCTTCCCTTTAGAGGCGGCTTCCTCAGACACTTTGGGTTGCATACTAAAACCTAGCTTCCTTACAGCCTCCTGCATCTCAACGCTTGAAATCTGATTCCGATTGAACTCCACCGCTGTATTTTCTAAAGCAAAATTAACCGATACCTGAGATACCCCTTCAAGCTTAGACAAGCGTTTCTCAATTCGATTAGCGCAAGCTGCGCATGTCATACCAGTAATATCAAACGTTTGCTTATCATAAGCAACCTCATAGCCTAACTTGTTAATCTTGTCACTAAAATGCTGAACAGTGGTTTGCTCAGGATCATATATAATCGTTGTTTTTTCATTAGCAAAATTAACATTTGCACGTTGAACACCATCTATTTTAGAGAGCCCTTTTTCAATCCTGTTTGCACAGGCTGCACAAGTCATACCATTAATTTGTAGAGAAACTTCCTTAGTCTCCTGCACCTGGCCAACCTCCTTTAAAAAACCAGTTACTTTAAATGACTTTTTATTTATATATAATGTAACATACCCCCATACGGTATTCAAGTTTTTAAGAAGGATTCGCCGAAGGTATTGATGATAAGGGGTTTTTCGTTAAATTGGCGCTCCACCTCTTAGTTTGGCGTTAACTCCTCTTTTCTATGAATAGAGTCCAAACATATAGTGTGAATTACATCGATGTAAAGAAATAGAGGACGAATCATGTTTGATTTCTTCGGCTGCCGCTCCCGAAAATGGGGGCACTTACCTGAGGGAAGGTAATGAGCTAACCCGACTTCGTCGATTTATCTCATTGAACCCTTTTCATCCCGCAAGTGTCGGCCCACCATTTTCGTCCGCTTGTTTAGATAGGTATTGGAATCAGTATTTACACAACAACAAGGAATTTACCTGCTTTATGTCATGCTTCTTGGTTAGGTGCTCCTACTTCTTGGTATTGCTCGGGAACTTCTTGCTATCGCGTCCTCGCTCTTGGTTAGGTACTCCTTCCTCTTGCTATTACTCACGTTCTTCTTGCTATCGCATCCTCGCTCTTGGTTAGGAGTTCATTCCTCTTGGTATTACTCACGTTCTTCTTGCTATCGCGTCCTCGCTCTTGGTGAGGAGCTCCTTCCTATTGCTATTGCTCACATCCTTCTTGCTATCGCGTCCTCGCTCTTGGTGAGGAGCTCCTTCCTCTTGGTTTTGCTCGCGTTCTTCTTGCTCTCTCACCCTCGCTCTTGGTGAGGAGCTCCTTCCTATTGCTATTGCTCACGTTCTTCTTACTATGCTGGGCTTCTTTCTTGGTAACTCACTCCTATTCTTGGTTTGTCGATCTAATCAACAAATTCCAGCATCGTCACTCGCGCGCATATTGTGCATTCCTTTTATCCGTTGTATGTATATCTTGTAAAAAACGCTTGAGTTCTTTTTCATTCTTAATCGTAATACAGTTAAGGTTATTTTCTTTTATATAGCGTAAGAGTTTTGGCTTCGCACTATATTCAAAATCGTGATTCCATTTAAACATATCTAAAAAAATCTTAAATGTAGGATCGTAATGAGATGCTTCTTTTCCCGTAATTTGCTTCAAATACCTCAGAGTGATGCGATATATTCTAAGAAGATAAGGCGTATCTATAAATATGACAAGCTGGGCGCGGTCAAAGGTATGAAGTACCCAATTTTGAAAGTGAACACCTTCAATGATCCAGCTAGTAGAATTAAGCAGACTGCTAAGATAGTTATCTCGCTCCTGCTCCGTTCTTCTAATATCTCCACCAGATGAATCTCTTTTCCAGACCACAGTATCAAGCTCATAATAAGGAATCTGCACTTTATTAGAGAGGATTTTTGCTAATGTAGTTTTTCCACTACCTACCGATCCAACAATTCGAATTTTTTCAGGGCGCGTATTCAATAAAAGACCTCCATGCTTAAATAATGATTGAGACAACTTCTACCATTTAGTATTCTAAATAAAGGAGGAGATAACATGATTAGGAAGCTAACAAAGGATGACACTGAAAATTGCTTGCAGTTCCTCAAACAGAAGCCAGCTGAGAATCTATTTATTATTGGAGATATTGAAGCCTTTGGCATGGAGACAGACTTCCAAACCTGCTGGGGCGAATTTAATGAACAAGGTGAATTCGTGGCGGTGCTATTGAAATATTACGAGAATTACATCCCTTATGCACCGGCTACTTTTAATGCTTCAGCTTTTGCAGGCATTATGAAACAGGACCCCAAGTTCGGAGCTATGTCCTGCTTAAAGGCAGTTGCCGAACAAATTGAACCATTCCTACCATCCTATCAAATTAAAAGAGAATTGTATTATGCAAAGTGCATAGCTGTAGCTCCAGAAATACATAAAAGCAACAACATAGTTGAAACAGCTATTCCGGATGATGCAGAAGAATTGGTACAATTTCTTGGGGAGATCCCTGAGTTTAGTGCTAGTCAACCTTTATCCGTTGAGAAAAAACGCGAGGATCTAGAGACAGGCTTTTCCCGTTCATTTATCGTTCGCCAAGAGGGCTCGATTGTAGCCAATGCCTCAACGACAGCGGAGAATTCATCTTCTGCCATGGTCATTGCTGTTGCCACTCTTGATGCATATAAAAACAAAGGCTATGCCACAGCCTGTGTACATAACCTTTGCCAAGCTTTACTTAATGAAGGCAAGGAACCCTGCCTTTTTTATGATAACCCGAAAGCCGGCTCTATTTATAAACGTATTGGTTTTCGTGATATCGGCTTTTGGATGATGTATCACTTTTAATCTTGTTTATTTGAGTGTTGGCCGAGTTAGTTTTAATATGGTATGACCACCAGATTGAAACTCGTAGGAAACCCTTTGTTCCTCGGCCTTCACGCCATATTCACTAAGCTCAGCGACCATTTTATTAATATGCACGCTCCGTTTCCCCTCCAGATTAATTAATGGGAAGATTCGAACTTCTTTTGCCACTCTTAGAAACTCTTTGATCGTATCTAGATGAAAAGAATAGCTAAGTCGATCATCATACATAAATAGAAAATGAGCTGATAATAGTAATTCAAATGATTTATCTGCAAAAGGTATGGATGGAAGCTCTGTGTAAATGTACCTCTCTTGATTTACCAACCGATCTTGAACAAATGTATTAAACGCATAAAGGCGGGTGCGTTTGAGGTCCTCAACGTCCTTAAAATAACTCCACACATACCGGTCTTTCGCTTGCTCCACATGTCTCATCGCATGCTCAATGTCGTGCTCACCTTTTTTCGCAATGTCCTCTGTGGCAAATCGATACGCAATATCACATGCAGTCACCTGCAATCCCTTGTTATTTCCTTCTGCAGTAAATGAACACGCACCAGCGGGACAATCCAAAATCTTTTTCCCCTTCATCTCTTCTAATGAAAGGTCAAACATACTCATATATTCATCAAACGTTCGGCCAATAAAAACAATCTTCTCTAAACCTACACTCTGCTCTTCTCTGCTCAACTACCTCACCTCCGCTAGAAAAAACGTGATCAACCATTACATGGCCCCTTCTCTTACTCACCATGTTTACCTCCGCCTTCAACGTCACCAATACCCCAAACACCATTTTTCTCACTATAAACAAATTCATAGTTGTGGCCAGGTTCATCCCTAAATGTTACAACGGTTATGTATGCCGTTCTCTTCTCATTTTTAAAGTTATACCCCGTTTCTATAGAGGCGATTTCAGCTGGTGAATAATGCTTTTCATCAACTAAGTATGCATAAACCTCTGCATCAGACTTCGAGATGACATTAGGATCACCGTAAATAAAGCGATAGCCGAAAAAACCAATCGTTGCAATGACAATAACCATGAAGCCTATGGGGATTAAATGGTACTATTCATTGATTGCAACTCCTTATTTACTTCCTTAAACATGTCATGGATACAACTCCATCTTTTTTAAATAAACAGTCCTGATAGGTTTTGGTTAGTCATTTGAAGAATGGGTCTTGCTTCTTTGCTTAATAAGTAATTAAATTTGGGTCTTGGTTTAGATATCAGTTCCTTCTCTACTAACTCTTGGTTATGTAATTGATTAAGTCTGGTGGAAATTATACGTGGGGTCGGCTTATCTAAGAGTCTGCGTATAGAATTAAATTCATGGTACTCATAATAAAGCGCGATGAGCACTGGCCAGTTCCATGCCTTACCAGCAAGAAACCCCTTGTTCAGTTGCTCTTCTGAGTGCGATAGCACTAGAGCTGCTTCCTTCATAAAGAGCCCTTTTTCTGTTAGTTTGTATTCTGGGAGTAATGGATGATTTCTTTCAAATGGTGACTGCTGCTGGATGAGCCCAGCTGTACACATCACTATTAAGTTGTCGCTTAATCTTGAAGGAGCGATTTGCAGAGCATTTTTAAGCGGTGTGAAACGGCCTCCTGAACTCTCTACATTTAAAAGAATTGGAATCATCCACTTGCCAGAAAGATCTCTTGTGATGTTTACTAGTTGAACTGCTTGGTTCATTATGTGCCTATCAAAGTTTGTGAAAGCTCAAGATCATGTCCATCTGGGTCTTTAAATGTAATCAACTTAACATAACCTGGAATGGTCGTTACCTCACCATTAAATTCAATTCCTCGTTGCTTAAGCTCCTTTACAGCCACCTCAATATCTTCAACTTCAAAAACAGCAGCTGCAGTAGAAGGAATCACCTTTTCAGCTTCAGAAAAACCAATAAAGCTATCTATTGTATTTGTACGTACACACCCCATTCCATTTTCCTTATCAAAAAACTCTTCCTCAAAACCAACCTTATCTTTGTAAAACGATAATGTTTCCTCGATATCCGCAACACTATACCACAATGTTAATCCTGACTTAAACATTCACATCACTCCCATAATTTTCATAGTTACTACCGAAAATATACTTGATATTTTTTCGTTAGTCAATGAAAACATTGAATTATCTGAAAAAAATATGTACAATTCTTTTTCGTACAGGTACGATCTAAATATCTACATAATAAGGAGAAATCTGATGCCGACATTACTAGTCAAACATATTGATGCGTTTAGCTCTATTCCAGGCAAGGGAAATCCTGCAGGTGTGGTTGTCGATGCAGAGAACTATACGGAGGAGCAAATGCTAGAGATTGCCGCAGCCGTCGGTTTTAATGAAACAACATTTGTGCTTCCATCTGAGGTGGCGGACTTCAAGCTTAAATATTTTACTCCTGGTCATGAAATGAACCTTTGCGGGCATGCCACGATGGCCACGATGTATGCACTGCATCAATCAAACGCCTCGTTTAAGAAGAACCTCAAAATAGAAACGAATGTGGGCATTTTACCTATCGACATCTCAAAAGACGAAGTATCTTTCCAAGTTACGATGCAGCATGCACCGCCCGAATTCAGAGAGTTTAACGGTTCTAGGGCAGATTTGGCTCATTCTATTGGAATTAGTGAAGAAGAAATACATCCTGATTTGCCAATTGTGTATGGAAGTACAGGGATTTGGACGCTAATTATTCCAATTAGTCGACTCAGTAGTTTTAAAAAGATGGTCCCACAATCAGAGCTTTTTCCTAGCATTTTGAAAGAAATGCCTAGGGTCTCCCTCCACCCAATTTGTCTTGAAACACGAGATGAAATAAGCGATATGCATGCTCGCCACTTCTCTTCTCCCTTCTCAGGAACAAAAGAAGATGCAGTGACAGGAACTGCATCCGGAGTGATGGGGGCTTATTATGTGAAGTACATCGATCAAGCTGCGCCCCTGCCTAAACAACTCTTGGTTGAACAAGGTCATGAAATGAACAAAGACGGCAAGGTCTATGTCCATGTGAGTGAGCAGAATGATGAGCTACAGATCTCCATAACAGGTACAGCCGTGTATGTTCAGGATATTGAAATAATAATCTAAACTGATTTCTCATATTGAATGGATTCGTCTACATCTCTTGCAGGAAAGAGCTTTACTTCATCAATTTTAGGCAGCTTCCTTAACAGCGTATTAGATAACCAGCTCACACTGAAAATTATCATCGCTATGCCACATAAGAACACCGGAACAATTGCGGTAAACGACTCACCAATAAATCCGCCTACTAAAGAGCCAAATGGCATACCGATCGAGGCTGCACTTGTCAAAACCGTTAATACACGTCCGATAAAAGCTGATTCAACCTGCTGCTGTATAGATGAGAACATTAAAATATTTATGATACCTATCGAAATGGCCCCAATACAAAAGAAGAGAATTGATGGAATTGCTGGAAGAACCGCAGCCCCCATCCATAGAAACCCTGTGAAGCTAAAGCTAACAATCGTAAGCATGCCGAAGCCATATTGTTTAATTCGCGGCGCAAGAAGAGCACCAATCATAATACCAAGTGATAAGGATGCGAGGTAGAAGCCGTACAACGCCTCGTTTCCGTTGCCTTTTATAAGAGCAAACGCAGGCATGTTCGGGATCATCACTCCCATTGCAAAGTTGATGAACACAATGGATACAATCATTTTTGGAATTAGTGATTCTTTCATATAATCAATTCCTGCTCGTAAATCAATCTTATACGTTTGCACGAGCAAGTTAATACTTTGTTTCTCTGTAGGTGCTGATTCTTGTTGAAAGGTAAAAAATACGTAGGTAAGAGAGGATAATAGGTGACAGATGGCCGTAATAAGAATGGCTTGAACCGGTCCAATTACAACGACTAGAATCCCTGCACCTGCGACAAAGACAATACTCATTCCTTCCCGGATCGTTTGCATGTAGGAATTAGCTTTTACAATATTCTCTTTGCCGACAATGATCGGCATAATCGTAGATTCAATGGGATAGCTGAATTGGGATATTAAAGCAACGATTAATAAAAGCATCATGACATAAAACACATTGAGGCCAATCGTAAAATAAAAGAGAGGAATCGTGACCAGAAGTAACGATTTTAACAACTCACTGCCAATTAAGCCTCCTTTGTAGGTTACATAATTAGCGAAAGGAGCGATCAGAAAAGCCATTGCACTTGCAAGGGTCAGAAAGAAGAAGGTGATCCCTGAGTAAAGCACACTCCCACTCATTTGAAGCACAAGCAGCATGCCTGATACAGCGTATACACCACCGCCAATCCCATTAATAAACACCCCAGATAATAAAATCAGGAAGTTACGCTCCCTTACAAAGGTTCCCCTCACTCGTCTTCCTCCTTCTCAAAATGCTTTATTTGAAATTCCACTGTATAAGGCTGTTGTTCTTCTGTTTCTTTCATAGACAAGCCACCATACTTAAATAGCAATTCTCGAAACTCCTCAGTTAATTCACCAAGTAATTTCTCTGAAAGTAACAAATGAGCATTATTGCTCTCTACATGATTAGCATATTTTTTTTCTTGCTCTGGACCTCTAAATAGCACTGCCTTTGACCGATAATACTTCTCCACTACACCCTTCTCTGTATCTACATGGTCAATTTCCAGAATGTCGTGTTTGAAAAGCTGTTGAACATGATAATAAATTGTTCCCGCATTTTTCCCTAGTTTTTCGGCTGTTTGCTTCGGCGTCATTGGTTCTTCATGAAGCATTGCAATGATTCGTGAACGAAGCGGATCAGAAATAATCTTCTGTTGTTTTAACGAAATGTCCATCATCTCTCGTTTTGACATGATACACCTTCTTTTGATTTGTTTTTTTTATTCGATTTAAAAAATTAAATCAATTGATTTAATTTTATTATACGATTTAACTTTTTAAATCACAAGTCCTAAAAAAGAAAAGAGGCACTCTTGCATACCTCTCTTCTCTTGTATCAAGATGTATGATTTTCAGTAGCTGGTGCTGTCACTTGAGCGCACTCGACCTTGGTTACCGCGCAATTTTTAAAATATCGCGCATTCCGCCTCTGATTTAGCGCCCTTTACCCTTTTATCGCGCATAACCTTTCCTACTCCAGTTAGTGAGCAATCATTTCATGAACAATTTCATCTGCATCCATGTCAGTTGGATAATAGGTTGGCCAGTTTGTTACTTCCTCTAACAATTCAGCCCGGTCATCGCCCCAATACAGATGAAAGTGAAATGCTTCTGTTGGAAAAATACTATGATCACTGAATTGAATGTACTCAGGCATCTCTTCTACTTCTTCATTCAATGCGAAGATAAATCTTACGCCTCTGTTTCCTTTTTCATACCTAAGGACTTCGTATCCATCATACACATAATCAGCGGAGTACTGTTCGGAATCTGTATAAAACGTAAATGTCTCTCCTTCAATGACAATACGATCGACATCGGTTTCATAGCCAACTTCATAATACTCTTTATATTCTTCTTCTGTCATATCTGCATTTTCTTTAGCCTTATGAGAGAAAACTTCATCCAACTCACCAGACTCTAAATATGGATACACAGATTGCCAATCACCTTGCCAGTCAGCAATCGTCCTGTCCTCAATTTGATCATCTTCAAAATACCCAGCATAAATCTTTTCACTCTCTTCATCATGAGCATGATTGTGAGAGTGCTCGTGATCGTCGATAGTAATTTCAACGGGTTTTGATTGCACATACGCTTCATGCTGACCATCAAAAAGAACAGCCTTCACTTGTTGTCCATCTACTTCAGCTGTTCCTAAATAATCTTTCCCTTCTTGATCAGCAACAATCTCCCACTCTGAATGTTCATCGTCTCGTATGTACCAATGCCAATCTGCAGAATCAACCTCTTCTTTTAGAACAGCCTTTAGAGTAATTGAATCTCCCGTATGATAATGATCAGCCAAGCCTTCTACAACCACTTCTTCCTTTACCTCATGGTTTACACTTTCCTCATTATCATGCGATTCAGTCGAAGCTTGATCTCCAGACTGGCAAGCTCCAAGCATCACTATAATAGCTATTGCAAAAATCGACTTTCCAAATAAATTTCCCATTCCTCTACACTCCTTTTGTAAATCGTAATCATTTCGATTTAATAGTATAGTATGAGTGTTGCTTACGTCAAGATAAAAAAAGAAGCTACCCAATCCGTCATGAATCATGACGGATCGGACAGCCTCAACTTTTTATTAATTTAATTATTACTGACGGTTCACTCATATCGATTAAAGGTCGCATTAGCAATGTCATGTACGCATTACAAAAACTATAACGTCAGACGTAAGACCCTCTGCTCACCAACCGGCCCCATGATTGTCTTACCTGTATCTACAAAACCAACCTTAGTATATAACTGTTGTGCCGCTAGATTTTTTTGATTAACAGCTAAACAAATCTCCTTACACTCTGGAAACTCTCTTCTTAAAAAAACTGGCAGCAAGCCCATTGCCTCTTTGGCAAAGCCTTTACCTTGTTCCACATAATTAATGGAAAGCGAGGTAAGTATCATCGCATCTGCATGATCCGTGAATTCTTTCACCCGCTCTGTTGAGTTCAATAAAAAGAAACCAACTGGCCTATCTTCACTTACTATCACTACTCTAAATTGCCCTTCTATTTGCTCGAGCTTCTGATTTGGTAAGGCTGTGAATTGCTCTTGCTCTGGAGGCAGTACAAAGGCCAACAACTTCTCTGTATGCTTCTTTGAAAAAAATAATAGCTTCACTTCATTCATTTGCTACTCCCCTATGTTCAGATATTGTGCTGTAGCCAAGTCTCCACTATCGCGTAACTAGATCCGTATCTGGAGGAGTATACCCTAACTGTCTACCTAATTTGACAATTTGTCCTTTATGATGAAACTCATGTGTTGTTGTATGTGTGTAGAGCCATAATGCTGTTAAATCAAGTGAAGAACCATCCCTAAGATTTAAACGAATCGATGCTTCCCACTTATCTTCATATGTACTCAAGAATGTATAAATCATCTCATCCGTCTGTCTAAACAGCTCTCTCATCTTATGAACACTTCTTATTTGCTTAGCGTCCACCTCAGAAAGCTCCAACTCAAGCGCTCGTTTTCCAAGCCAAATTTGATAGCATTCGGCAACATGCGCATGCAGATTTCGGATGGAGTCACCTCCGAATGATTCTAATTCTTTTACATAATCCTCTTCGGGTAAGCTCTCGCAATACTGAAATAAAGTCTCGCGTGTTTTTTGGATCCAATTATATTGATCTGTAAACAGTCCCATTTTGTATTCCTCCTGTCTAATTAAAGCGTGTGTCTTACATTATACCCCAACTCCATTCTATAAAAATAGACGCTGCTTGTTCTCCAAACACGACTAACATTTAATGGGAATCTGAATCTCACTTGAATGATTCTTTAGATCACTATAAAACAAAATGCCCAAATAAATTAAAACTGTTCTTTCCAAGATCTTTTGATATTATTAAGTTTAATTTATTTGTTAGGAATGTTGTCCATGGGAGAAGTAGATAACCTATCTAAAAGAAGATTATTCAAACGGTCCTTACTCATTGTGAGTCTTTCCCAAATGTTTGGCGGGGCTGGCCTTACAGCCGGTATCACAGTTGGTGCTCTTCTGGCCCAGCAAATGCTAGGCACGGAAGCTGTCACTGGTTTACCTACAGCTTTATTTACACTGGGTTCTGCTTTGGCGGCTTTTTCAGTTGGACGCTTAACGCAACGGTATGGTCGCCGTCTAGGATTGATTACCGGCTTCGGATTAGGCGGAGTGGGAGCCATTGGAGTTGTGGTCGCGGCTATTTTAAACAGCCCTTTGTTATTATTTCTATCGTTATTTGTTTATGGTTCGGGTACGGCAACGAATTTGCAAGCGAGGTACGCTGGAACTGATCTTGCAGAAACTAAAGAACGAGGCACGGCTATCAGCATCGCACTCGTCTCCACTACCTTTGGTGCGGTAGCCGGACCAAATTTAGTTGGCGTAACTGGTGAGATGGCGACCTTTTTTGGCATTCCTGAATTAGCCGGCCCATTCCTGTTGGCGGCGGGGGCTTTTTTTCTAGCTGGACTTATCATCTTTCTCTTATTAAGACCAGATCCTCTGCTTGTCGCTAAGCAACTTGCCAAACAGGAAAAACATTCTATAAATAGTGCTTCACTTTCGGATCCCAAAGCTAACACAAAAGGGGTATTTTTAGGGGCTTCCATTATGATTATTACTCAAATCGTAATGGTGGCTATTATGACTATGACACCCATTCACATGCAGCATCATGGACACGACATGAGCGCAATCGGATTAGTAATTGGCATACATGTGGGAGCCATGTATTTGCCTTCCTTATTCACTGGCTACCTTATTGATAAGGTAGGTCGACTCTCGATGGCCATTGCTGGGGGCATAATCTTATTAATTGCAGGAATCTTAGGGGCATTTGGCTCAGGACACAATCTGACAGTGCTGATGATTGCACTCGCTTTACTCGGCTTAGGTTGGAACCTAGGATTAATAAGCGGAACCACTCTAATCGTTGACCACACAACCATTCATAATCGAGCAAAAACCCAAGGGACTGTCGATGTCTGTATTGCCTTAGCTGGAGCTAGTGGT
The DNA here is from genome assembly GCF_007293315.1 of Alkalicoccobacillus porphyridii. Classification (GTDB taxonomy): domain Bacteria; phylum Bacillota; class Bacilli; order Bacillales; family Bacillaceae_D; genus Alkalicoccobacillus; species Alkalicoccobacillus porphyridii. The sequence goes on along the minus strand of NZ_VLXZ01000008.1, from coordinate 107,813 downwards.
GGAGCATTGTCCGGGATGGTGGTCGCTTCATCTAGCTTCACGGTACTTTCCTTAACTGGAGGATTACTTTCTCTTGTTCTGCTCCCCTTAGTATTTTGGGTACTAAGAGAAAAGGACCAAGCCCAAAAATAAAACAGCGGATCTTTTGATGATCCGCTGTTTCCATCTATTCTTATAATCCCGCTTCGTAACGAAGTCTTTTGGCCAGCTCTCTAAATTGCTCTTCATCAAAGCCAGGAGCAAACTCCTCAGGAACCTGTTCCAAATCAGGAATTTCTCCCCCTTCTGGTGTACCGTCAACTACCTCGAGTTCACCCGGAGGTCCGATTGGTGTCGGGCCTGTCCAGATACGATTTAATAATCCATAGTCATCATCACTGAACCGATAGAGCTTACGATGTTCTCCGAGAGCTTCGTACTTACGTGCATGCTCAAACTTAGAATTATCTAAATCAGGCACCGGAAGCATTTTCATCATATTAACACCTGTAATCTCTTCTAATGCCTTCGCATAAGAGACAGCATGTACACTTCCACGCACTAATAAATATCCGACGAGTTCTCTAGCCGTCTCGTTATCCGTCATTTGATAGACACGCATTTTATGTGTTCTAGCTCCACATTCTAAATAGAAATTGTGAAGTAGGTCATTTACCAGGTTTCCACTGGAGAAAACATTATCACCACTCCAAGGTTTCCCTGCTGAATCTGCCGGAATTGCATTTTGTCCACCTAGTATAAAATTAAATTTATTTCCTAATCCTTGAACGGGTTCAAGAGGGGTATCATCTGGATTGGTGCTTCCGTTTCCAACAGAGCCATCCAAGCAAAGGTTTATAGTATTTGCAACAAGCTCTACATGTCCTAATTCTTCAGCTGTAATGCTTGCAATAAGTTCATAGAAGGGACGTAGCTTCTTCTTGCTACGAAAGTTAAAGGATTGAAACATGTAGTTATTGAGGGTCGACATTTCTCCAAAACGCCCACCTAATAATTCCTGAACAACACCTGCTGACTCTGGATCTGGTTGACTTAGTCTTGGTAAATCAATATGAAGCTTATCGATTCGCTTAAACATTCACAAAACCCCTCCATTTAATATATTGTCTAACAATACACCTCTTCCCCTTCTTACTTTAGGTAAAACATGGAATGGTCTATAAAAAATTTATAACTATAATTCCTTTCAACTTCCAAATCATTCGAAATAATATAGTTTGTGGCTTTGTTTTATTACTTATCACACACAAATGATCAAAAAAATAATATCAACCTTTATTATATTCTTTGATCATTTTTAAATGCGCTTTACTCAAATCCTTCTCTTTACCCAAAATTACACAGGATACTAAAACCTTCGTATTTCACAACTCCCTTATTAAGGAATTTAATAGTAGGGATTTTTCCTCATTTTTTTTTATCGCTTCAGAAGATTGAAACGAAGCTAAATGTTTATTATCCTGCACTATAGGCTAAGGAGATGAAAGTACAATAACAGGGGTCTTCTGCCATTCATAATTCATTTTCCCTTGGACAACCTATTAATGAATTCAAACCATAATTAATTGAGAAAATGACAGGATCCATCGCTCTGTTTCCAAGCGACTATAAATGTAACTGACTAGGAATAATATATAAACCACATATAGTAAAAAAGCCTGTCGGCAAAGCTGTTAATGAGACTTTGTGGACAAGCTAATTCTTTCTCAGTTATTCAAAAAGATGTCTATCTCTCCTCGCAGCTATAGATTTCATTTCACTTACTTCATGAAGGAGTTCATTAGAATGCAACTAGCCCATCTTCTTAATTCGCTTGGTCTAAACTATACTGTTCCTGATCTTATAGAGATTACAGGCATAGCTAACAATTCAAAGGAAGTCAAACCTGGCAATCTTTTTGTTGCCATATCCGGGCACGAAGCCGACGGTCATAAATATATAGATCATGCCATTTCTTTAGGTGCAGTGGCTATTATTGGTGAACGCAACTTACCAGATATGACTGTTCCTTATATTCAGGTGAAGAACAGCAGAAAAACATTGGCACTGGTGGCAAAGCAGTACTATTATCCAAAGAATACAAAGACCTTTATCGGTATAACCGGAACCAATGGAAAAACCACAACCGCTTTTATGCTGCGGCATATTCTTGAAAATAACGGGATGACCTGCTCGCTATTCAGCTCTGTCTATAACGAAGTGAACGGTGAAAAGAACGCTAGCAAAAATACAACCTCAGACTCACTCGAGCTTTATAAGCAGCTTGCAAACAGTCAAGATCAAATAGTTATTTTAGAAGTCACCTCCCATGCACTTATCCAGCACAGAGTAGAAGGCATTGAGTTTGATTGCTGTATCTTCACCAACCTAAGTCAAGATCACTTAGATTATCATTTAAATATGGAAGATTATTTTGAAGCAAAACGTCTTTTATTTACTATGCTGAAGCCTGCGGGGAAAGCAATTATTAATACTAATAATGACTGGGGTCTTACTCTTGCGGCTGACTTAGAGAGACGACATATACAGACCATAAAGCTATTTGGAGAAGAACAGGATTTTCATCTGGAGCTTGAGCAAGTAACCTATATAAAGGACCTGATGCAAATCGTGATTACTGCCCAACAGCAGCAAGGCTATATGATGCATTTATCCGTATTAGGAGAACACAATGCATTAAATGCAACCATGGCTTTTGTTACTGCTTTACAGCTTTCCATTCCCGTTAATCTGGCTATCTCTGCACTTGAAAGCTTTAGGGGAGCCCCTGGACGTTTTGAACGATACAAACATCCAAAGGGTGGAGAAGTAGTTATAGATTATGCCCACACGGAAGACGCCTTTTTTTATTGTTTAACAACCGCAAAAAAATTAGGGGCTAGACGAATTTTTCATGTCTTTGGTTTTCGTGGAAATCGTGACACAACAAAACGACAATCCATGATAGATGTCTCTCTGGAGTTAAGCGATTTTATCATTTTAACACTGGATGATTTAAACAATGAGACGTCCACTACGTTAAAAGCACAACTAGAGACATATGATCTTAATAACAAAGGAACGATTATCACAGATCGAATTAGCGCTATTAAAAAAGCCTGGTCTATGATGGAAGAAGGGGATTGGCTTTTTATTACAGGGAAAGGTCAAGAACCGTACCAACAGACAGTTACACACCCTCGCTCTGATGGTGAGGTAGTTGAGATGCTATTAAAGAGCCAAATAAGTCATTCAAGCTTGCTTGAATCACAATTTCTCACACAGCATCCCAGTAACTAATAACATAATGACGAAGCGACAAATTGACTCTTTGTCGCTTTTTTTATTTTTGATATAACCTAATCTACTGCTTACTACCTTCCACCGCTCGCAAATACATACATTGTGATCTGGCCTCGAATTGTACCCACTCTCTATACTGCTTTTCAGCCAGCGTTAACTCCGATTCACCATAGAAACCGTCCCGAACCATTTGCTTCCCCCTGCTTGTCATCACATCAGCCCAAATGTTAATTTTCTTCATAAAGTCCGGGTCCGATCGTGTCACCACTTCATCCTGTATATGAGTATGTATCTGGCTCAACCCGACCCGTCCATACATCTCTTCAAGATGATCGGCCATCTCATTATCCATACCAGCATCAGCTCTCCACTTTAGAAATGCACGATAAAATTGCTTCGTAGATTCTGGAGGCTCTGGTTCCCATTTAATTTTTTCATGATTATAATCAAGGATAATAATTTTCCCTCCTGGTTTTGCTGCAGCTATTAGCGTACGTAAAGCACGAACCGGGTCAGATAGCCATTGCAGCACCCTTGCAGAGGTCACCATGTCAAACTCGTTTTCAAATGGAAGATCATAAACATCCCCTTCCATAAAAGAAAGCATAGGTAGGTCGAGGGCGGATTCATTGGCCGTTTCAACGAATGCAGGATTCTGATCTATGCCAACGACTCTCCCGCGCGAACCAACGATTTCTGCTATCCCTTTAGTGATAGTGCCCGTGCCACAGCCAACATCCAAAACAGACATCCCCTCTGTTACCAATTCTGATAATCTTTTATGAGAAGTGTGTAACGTCCTTGCATCCAATATGCTTGATGCGCTCCCCGGAATTTCTGCCCTCTTTTTTGCTACATCTGAGTCCATGAAAACCTTCCCCCTTTATATGTGTACTTATATCAATTTCAAGACATCGCTTACGAATCCTGCAGAGTTTTGCATAAAAAAGCACATGCTTTGACAATAGATTTTACTATTAGGTCACTTGTGTTGAGTATACTCCTCCGTCCTCCTTCCCTCGCTAACCCAGAATGCGCGAATTTAAGGTCCCTATGCTCAAAAAAATCGAAACTGCGCAAATTGATGCGCAGTGCGCGCCGACTGGATCAAAAGTTTTGGTTCTTCGGCTGCCGCTCCCGAAAATGGGGACACGCTTACCGCGGGAAGGAAATGAGCTAACTCGACTCCGTCGATTTATCTCATTTAACCTTTTTATCCCGCAGGTGTCGGCCCTCCATTTTCGTCCGCTTGTTTAGATAGGTATTGAAATTAATATTTACACAATAATAAGTGCCTTACCTAAAAAAAGCACCAAGGCCCTTAACCTCGGTGCTGCTCGTCCTTAATCGTTTAAGCCCTTGCCATCAAGAATATGCTGAATATATTTCTCTACTCTCGCCTCTCTTGTTTCAGCCTTTTTTGGTTGAGCGAAGTGAAGGGTATAGGCGCGCTGACGGCCGGGTGTTAATTTGTAAAATGCTTCCTTTAATTCAGCATTTTCATTAAATCGCTGTTGGAGCTCTTCTGGTATAACAAGCTCTTTTTTAGCTAGCTCCACTTTCTTACCAGACCTCTCAATGTCAATAGCATCTTGAATATAAGCCGCTATCTCCGCTCTCCTATCCATAATTTCTTGAACATTGGTAAAGCGGATTTGCCGGGCTGCCTGTACATTTTCCGTTTGTTGGATGAGCATTTGATGCGGGTCTTTTAACAGAGCTCCTTTCATAAACAACAGTGCACAGTATTCCTTAAATCCATGGATTAACACGACATTTTTGTTCTGAAAGGTGTAGCATGGGTTCCCCCACTTCATTTCCTCTGTTAATTCAGAATGAGCTAAAGCTATGCTTCTTAGTTCTTCAAACTCATCACGCCAGTTTTTTGCTCTACTCATCCACTCATCTATTTTGGGGTTTGGTTCATTTGCCACAACACTCACTCCTCGTCACTAATCCAGCTGTGTTGGATCAAACTCTTATGTCCATCATACCGTTAAAGCTCTAAGAAATCATTTCTCCATGAGAACTAAAAAAATGGCTCCGGTTTATTTCCGAAGCACATTTTTAAAAAATAACGATCATCTCATACTATTCGCTTTTTGAAACGTTATTATGCGCTCACCAATTTCATCACGGACCCGTTGAAAAAAGGCCCATTTCTCTTCATCTGTCCCCCGTGCTTTAGCTGGATCATCAAAGCCCCAGTGCTGCCTCGTACCATGTTCGGGAGTGATTGGACATTTATCTGCTGCATCACCACATAGGGTTACAACCAGGTCAGCATTTAGTAAAAGTTGATCATCTATAAGATCCGAGGTTTGATTGGAAATATCGATACCTACCTTCTCCATTGCCTTTACCGCCTTAGGGTTCAAGCCATGTGCTTCAATGCCAGCACTATAAACATCCCATTCATTTGACAAATAATGCTTCGCCCAACCCTCGGCCATCTGGCTCCTGCAGGAATTCCCCGTGCAGAGAAAGTATATTGTTTTCTTATTCATTGTTATTCTCCTTTTAATAAATCAATAGTAGCCACATATATAGGCCTAATAAAGTGATAAATAATACGGGAATGGTAATAACGATACCGGTCTTAAAATAAGTTCCCCATGAGATCTTAACCCCTTTTTTACTAAGGACATGAAGCCATAATAAAGTAGCTAGGGACCCAATCGGTGTAATCTTTGGACCCAGATCTGAGCCAATCACATTAGCATAGATTAAAGCCTCTCGAGTGATTCCCGTTGTATCCGTTCCCGCAATGGCAATCGCATCAATCAATACGGTTGGCAAGTTGTTCATGACAGAAGATAGGATAGCCGCAATAAATCCCATTCCCATCGTCGCCATAAATAATCCCTGATCAGCCGTTATTTGAATCACATCCGATAACACATCAGTTAAGCCAACATTTCGTAAGCCGTAAACGACAACGTACATTCCAATTGAAAAAAAGACAATATTCCACGGTGCCCCCTTTATCACGGTACGAGTCTCTACAGCCGGGCTTCTTCGTGCCATCAACAAAAATGAGACGGCAATCACACTGGCAATAACGGAAACTGGAATATGGAGGAACTCACTTACTAAATAGCCAATTAATAATACGCTTAGTACGACCCAAGCTAAATGAAACATCCTCAGATCTTTAATAGCCGTTGCAGGCTTTTGAAGCTCTTTAAAATCATAGTTCGCAGGAATATGTTTTCGAAAATAAAGATACAGAACCAAAATACTAGCTGCTAATGCAAAGAAATTAGGAACAATCATTCTTGTTGCATATTCAACAAAACCAATCCCAAAAAAATCAGCCGAGACGATATTCACCAGATTGCTAACAACCAAGGGATGCGAAGTGGCATCTGCAATAAAACCACTAGCGATGATAAAAGGAAAAACCATTTTTTCATTAAAATGTAGAGATCGCACCATAGATAAAACAATCGGCGTTAGGATTAAAGCCGCCCCATCATTTGCAAAAAAAGCGGACACCAGAGAACCTAACAAGCAAACATACACAAACATACGCACTGCATTGCCTTTGGCTAACCTCGCCATATGCAAAGCAGACCATTCAAAAAAACCAATCTCATCAAGGACTAACGAAATAATAATGATAGCAATAAAAGTTAATGTCGCATTCCAAACAATACCCGTAACATCAAGGACATCCGAAAAACTGACGACCCCAGCAAGTAAAGCTAACAACGCCCCACCGCACGCAGACCAACCAATATTTAATCCTTTTGGCTGCCAAATAACAAATAGAAGCGTCCCAATAAAAATGACGGACGCCAAGAAAATTGAAGTCATCAGTTCTTCTACCTCTTCCAGTTCTTATTCCACATCTTCTTTTGTATAGAAATATTCCCATTCAATACCGTTAGGATCTCTCACCCAGAATTTGTCTTGAACAGCATAACAGCACGTTGTATTCATTTCCTCTCTAATGTGTATGCCCATTTGTTCTATTCTTTGCTTATGTCTCCCGATTTCTTCTTTTGCAGTGACTTGCACACCTAAATGATTGACCTGATTCCCTCCAACATTCGCTACCTCACGCAGTGTTAAATTCAGCGCTGGCTCCTCTGATAGGAATTTTACATAATCCTCTTTTTCTTTAACTGGTTGTAAGCCTAAGAAACGCTCATAAAACTGCTTACTTTCAGCTAAATTCTCAACATTTATACCAATATGCACGTATGTCATAAATCCCTCTCCCTTATATCAATTTTTTTTGATTAAATAGACAAATAGAAAGATCATTTTTTGGACGGTTTTAACACACAACATAATTCCTCGGATAATAAATGATCCATAACCCCTTCATTAACACTGTAGTAGCTCCAGGTTCCTTTCGTCTCTTTGTGCAAAAGATCAGCATTCATTAGGATTTTCAAATGATAAGAGAGTTTAGATTGAGGCATCTCCATTTCATCTACTAAATCACAGACACATGTTTGGCCCCATGTGCTTAATAAGTGGATCAAATGTAATCTCTTTTTATCTGATAAAGCTTTAAACCGTAATTCAAGAAGCTCAAAGCTAGGTGTAACAACACTTTTACAATCAGCCATTTGACCACTCACTCTAATCACCTCCATTAATCAATTTTTTTTGATTAATTAAACAATACATGAGAATCTATAATTAAGCAAGAAAAAGAGCCAACCCTACGGTAAGCTCTTGAGCAACATATTAAACCTTCTCAATAACATAGGCTTGCTTCGACCTATAATACTTTTCTCCGTCATCAGAGGAGTGCTCAAAAAAGCCCTCAAATGTATTTGTTACTTTAAATTCCCGATCAGGATGAGAAAATAACTGGTTCTCATTAGATGAGAGTACAATCGCATCCGTTTTAGAAATAAACTGATCAATATCAGCTGCCACGTAGTGCGTGCCTACTTCTAATTCTTTAATTCCACTCATGTTTACATCCTCCTTCTATTCTAATAAGCATCTACTCCTCCTCTTTCCGCTGATGAGCAATTATAAACATTCATATTAAAATTGTGTTTTTAAGGTTATATTATTTCATTATTATTCAACTCTTATCGCACGATCCTTCCACCCTTTTAATAAGAAAATACTTAGCAACAACGCAATCATCATACATCCGACCAGAATACGCAGAATAATCATATATCCAATAGCTGCTCCTCCAAATCCCATGATCACAGTGCCGAGCGGAATACTAACGAACGTAATTAATCTCCTAACACTAAAAACTCTTACCCTAATTGAAGAGGGAGTCATATCTAACCAAGCCCCTCCTACAAACATTATTAATAAGATGAATAGAATTCCTAAAACAAAACTTGAGGCAATTAAAAAGTAGAGATTTTGTAAGATCGTTACTAGGAACACAACAATCGCCATTAGAAAGACAAAACCCGCAGATGCCAAACCTGGTCGCTTTGTACGTTTAGCTATTTTTATGAAGATGAGAGAAGTAACGATCATACCTACACCATATGCTGATGAAAACAAACCATAAAACACTTCATCATTATCATTTCCAATGGGCATCTCAGAGATAAAAGCAGGTAACAGCTGATAAAAGGAGGGAACAACCAAGCTATTAATTATGCCAATGACTAATAGAAAAACAAGCAATTGCCTTTCCACAATCCATGACCAAGCGCCTCGCACATCCAACATTAATGATGTAAACGAAACTTTTTCAGTTGTTGGGTAAAGCTTACGATCAGACAGAAGTAGACTGGATGACCATATGTAAAGAAAAAAGATTGATATAAATATCGAAACTGCAGCAACAATTGAGGTCATCTTCAACAAGCCTGTTGCAAGTAAAGCACCACCCACCATAGGTGCAATCACTCTTGCTAGTTGAGGATGAAGCTGAATAAGCAAAGCTGTACGATTAGATGTCCATCGCTTTGGAGCTAAATCCGCCATAGATGTCTCGAGTGCTGCTCCATATAACGAAAACGAACTCTCCAGTGTGATAACAACACATGCCATAAACAGCACCATTAAAAAACCAGTAATCCATTCCGAATACGGTAGCAATAAACTTAAAATGATTAAAAACATAAGGATCTGCATAAGTAGCAGAAAATTTTTTCTATTCACCTTATCAATCAGACCGGAAAAGAGAACCACCACGACAGTAGACACTAAATTCCCGATAGCCATGATCACCCCCAAAACATCCCCTCCACCAGAAGGAGACTCCGAGATAAACCAACTCATAGTAAAAATAGTTAACGCATAAGAAAAGAATACTAAATAACTAGGTGTCCAAATTTTCAAAAATTTTATTGTGTACTTGTCCATCCACTCATCCTAACTCTAAGATCTAATTATCCAATACCTTACTTTTAATCAAGTATATGAAAATACCCTCGAATTGTCTATTTCAATTATGTAAGAAACCAACTAAATAATTCCCAAAAAGAGTAACATTTTCTGTATACTGATTCTAAGTTTGGCATTTAGAGGAGGCTTAAAAATGAGTAATATTATGAAGCTATTTTTATTCATCAGCATCTTACTATGCACCATTGGTCTGATTATGGTGATAGGTAGTACCCATTTCGGTGTGTCTAGGGCTGATTCATGGGTACAAGCATCTGCATATGATACATTCGATCCAGAAATATATTTAGCAAGGATGCAGGCATACATAAATAGCTTTCAAATTATTGGCGGTATTCTTATAGTGGCTGGTTTATCTGCATTGATAGGAGCGATATTAAAAACAGTGAACTTTCAGAAGTAAGGAGGGTTTTCTATCTTCTATCGTAGACTACTCGATTTTAATTTAATCACGCACCGTAAAAATTTTCGCGCAAACTCTATGTTCAAAAAAATGATCTAAGAGTAAATATGTAAATGTTTTTATTTGGTATTTCAACATTATTAGTTGAGAAAGAATGAGGACTATCATGAAACATAATATCTATACGCTACTAATTACTTATGTATTATCTACACTGTCCATTTCATTGTTCCAGCCAACAGATAACCTTCTTGGTGGTGGGAATTTCTTGCATGATGTACTCATTATTAGTATATACACGTTACCTGGTTTGTTTTTATATCTTTTTCCGCTGTCTTTTGCTATTAACTTTGTCTCCCAGAAGGCGCCAGATGCGAGATTTGCATTTTCATTTAATATGTATATTGCAGCCGGGCTGGCTCCTGTTTTTCTTTTGGGTTTCTTGGCGTTATTTTCACTGATTACATCACTTATCTATTTTGCAGTGGGTGAAGTGCTGAGACTCTACTACCTTAGAAATAAAGTAGTTGGGGATTAGCATACTCACCCAATGAAAGGAGTTCATATCAATGAAAAGGCTCGCCATCCTTACAGTTGGTAAAACTCATAGTGGTAAAAGTACATTTGCACAGGCATTAGAAAAGGAACTTCCTAACTCCTTGGTTGTTGATCAGGATAACCATGCTGAATTTCTTAACACCTATTATAGAAAGATACAGCCACAAACCAGTCCTAATATCCTTAAGCAATCTATTTCAAGACTCATTGTTGAATATGCTAAAGAACATTCTGATGTTCATATTATCGCTAGCAATTCTAACCGTTCAAGAAAAAGTAGAGATTATCTACTTAAAGAAATATACGATAACGTCGAATTCATTCGTATTCTAGTCCATCTTGATATCCCTGATCGTGTGATCTAGAACAGAGTGGCTACTAGCTGTCGCAGCACCAACATATTTAGGAACACAGCTCTTACATTCGAGGATTTATTAAAGCGCCAATATGCAGAGGCTCTTGGGGAAGATATCGTAGACCCCACAGAAGATGAAGCAGACTACTTATTTGTGATTAAAAATAGCAAGCAAATTAGTTCTGTGATCAAGCAAATTATTGAACTTAGCGAGGGAATTAGGGGGAGATAAGTTTGAGGTTAAAGCGTGGTTATGGATTAAACGCCGAGGGTTTTATTATAAGCGACGTGAGTATCGACAAGATTAATTCTACCTTCAAGCCATGTATTCAGGCATCCGTTGAGAGTTTAAAAATGAATTTCACCCATCAGCTCCACAGTGTGTATGTATACGGTAGTGTACCGCGAGGCGAGGCCGTTCCAGTGCAGTCTGATCTAGATCTCATCGCGCTGTTTCATAGTGATCTAACCCCTGAGGAATTAGCCGAACTTAAAAATCTTTCTATTGAACTTTCTCAAATCTATCAATCACTTGTTCGAGAAGTTGGTATAGCCATCGCTTATTACGACTACACCATGGACCCTGCTAATTATTATGAAAATGCGTTTCTGAAGGAGATCTCTATTTGTGTATACGGTGAAGACCTTGGCCAGCACTTTGGTCCATACAAACTAACCTCAGAGATTGCTATCAGCTTTAATGGTGATATCTGTGAAGCTCTGCTTCGCGCACGTAAACGATTGGAAACAGCTACTTCGGTCGAAGAGTTTCATACATTCACAAAGAATTTTGCCCGCAAGCTCATTCGCACCTACTATTCAATGGTAATGGTCCGATCTCAAATATGGACGACTCGACTTAACGAACAGGCTGAGGTATTTACTCACTACTTTCCTAGCAAAGAACAAGTTATTCAAACTCTGATAGAATGGTTAATCAATCCACCAACTAATCGTGAGTTAGTAATGAGTTTGTTTAAAACCGAGGGTGAATGGGCGTGTAATCATTTCATTCATGAAGCAAATATTCAAAATTAAACGAGTTAGCCGAGGAGAAAAGAATGAACATATACTGCAAAAGTGCATTACATCAAATTAAGTTTGCATTAATTAAGACAATTGAGATAGCTGATCAACTAACTCCTGAGGATTTGCATAAAAGACCAACACCAGATAAACATTCTATTAGAGAGCTACTAGAGCATTTGGCTTTAATATGTCAAGCCGATTTATTGATTGCTTCAGGCGCATCACAGCAAGAAATGGATGAATATTATGCAAAACATTCTATAAAAGAATTTGATCAGATAAAAAAGAGTATGCTGGACAATTACAGCACACTAGAAGAAACGTATTTAAACTATTCGGATGAGGAATTAAAAGCGCCTGTTACTTCCTTTTGGGGAGTCACATACACGAGATATGAGTGGTTACTAGAAATCGTTGCCCACCTATATCATCACAGGGGTCAGCTCCATGCAATACTTGTTCATTATTATAAGATGGATTTGAGGGTGCAATTATTTGAATAGGAGAAGATGCGACCAATATTCATATAAATTTTTATTAAATGAGGCTAGGTTAGTACCCAGCCTCAGCATAAGGAGCTTGAAGATTATTACCCAACTCCATCTTTTTATGTTAGATAAAATGAATAGTTAATTGCCCTTTTCCATAAATCTCTTTATCACTTCTTCTGTAGCTTTAGCAATTAACTCGTCATCTGTATCTGCCTCTTCTTGATCACGACTCGATAAGACAGCAATGATTATGGGTTCAGAATCTGGTGGCCAAATGACACCAATGTCGTTTCTCGTTCCGTATGCGGCTGATCCCGTTTTGTCTCCAACCTTCCATTCTTCAGGAACCCCAGCACGAATTAAGTGATCTCCAGTCGTATTACGAATGAGCCAATCATTTAGTAATTCTCGCTTCTCCTCTTCTAATCCATCACCCACAGAAAAAGTGTATAAGCTTTCGGCTAACGCTTTTGCAGTACTTGTATCTCTGGTTTCTCCTGGTTTCACATCATTCAGTTCTGTTTCGATTCGTTCGGGCTGCGTCACGTCATCGCCAATCTCACGTAACGATTGTGCAAAGCCTTCCGGGCCTCCAATCTCGTCAAAGATAAAATTAGCTGCGGAGTTATCACTATAACGTATGGATGCATCACTTATTTCTTTTAATGTCAGACCTGTATCAATATGCTGCTCGGTGATTGGACTGTACGTAACTAAGTCCTCCTCTGTGTATGTGATTCGTTTTTCTAATTCTTCCATTGTTTTTTGTTGAAGGAGCACACCTACGGCTAGCGCCTTATGTGTTGAAGCATAAGCAAATCGCTCATCTTCCTGATAGGCAACAGCAGTCTCTCCTCCAGCTTCAAATGCATAAATCCCCAATCTAGCATCATATTCCTCCTCCAGCTTACTAAGCTGCTCCTCAAGTGAAGGTTCATCTGCAGCTACCGATGGAGAAAGGTCTTCTGTTGAACAACCGGCTAATGCAACCAAACCAACTATCGTTGCCATTATGTATCTTTTCATATTTATCATTCCTCTCTAAAATTAAGATTACAACTGTAATCAATATTACAAATGTAATCTTATGCTGTCAAATGTTTTTTCCACGTGATATGATGACAATGTGAAAAATACTAGAAGGGAGGACGGATATGTTTTTATCTAAACTTCTTGTTTCTATCCTATGCATAACCATGATGGCTGGTATCATCTTTACAATCCGCTCTGTTTTCAAAAACTACTTATCAGTAAAATGGCGCTATCGTCTATGGTATCTATTTATGGCGTCTTTAGTCTTGCCCTTTTTACCGTTACACTCGCTTCTTTCAATTATTCCAAGTCAAACATCACTACCTGTTCAAACTGACAGTGCACAAGAAGGCGCTTCACCCATTCAATTAGAGCAGTCAGGATGGATAGCTGATCTTAGCACCTCTGTTTATAAAACGGAGTATACTTGGCTTTTTTTAATCCTGTTGTCTATATGGTCCATTGGAGCTTTATTGTTGATACTTGTTTTGCTTCGTTCCATGAGACAAATTAAACATCAAATAAAGACAGCATCACCCGTACAAAGTCCAATCGTACACACACAATTTCATTGGTGTTTACAGCAGATAAGATTTAATCCGAACATACAGTTACTTGAAACCTCTGCCATACAGTCCCCCATTGTCTTTGGGTTCTTTAGAACATATTTGCTTGTTCCAAAGAAACTGGATCAAGATCTATCAACAACTGAAATTCGCCATGTACTCATGCATGAGCTACAGCATGTGAAGTTACATCACCCCAAAACCAATGCTATTTTTATACCTTTTCAAATCATGTATTGGTTTCATCCACTTGTTTGGAAAGCGTTCAAATCAATGCGTTTGGACCGTGAAATGGTGTGTGACACAGCCGTTATTCAATCCTTAGGGATGAAACATAAGACATCCTACGGCCGCACCCTTATCCGTTTTATGGAGTTAAAGAGTAACCAGCCAACTTTTACTCATATTAGTAACGAGTTTGGCGGAGAGAAGTCACATATTAAAGAGCGAATTAAACATATTGCCTACTTACAAGTTCACTTGAAGAAAGGTTTACTAATCTTCGTCAGCTTGTCATTGCTGGTCCTTGCCCAGATCCCTCTGATCGCTACAGCAACACCTGCAAATTCAACCTATCAATTTGACGATCACAACGCTGATTATGAAGAGTTAGATGATTACTTCCATAAGCAGGATGGAAGCTTTGTTTTATTTAGTGAGAAACAGAATCGTTATACCATTCATAATAAACAAGGCAGTAAAGAGCGGGTGTCTCCCAATTCAACTTTCAAACCTTTTAGTGCTCTATTCGGATTAGAAATGAATCTCTTTCATCCAGATACAGCTGTTGAATGGGATGGAACAATGTATGAACATGAAGAATGGAATCAGAATCAAACCTTGGATACAGCTATGCAGTATTCTGTGAATTGGTACTTTGAAGATATAGAGGCAACTATTCAGTACGAGAAGATGCAGCAGCTTATAAATCAAATAAGTTACGGGAATCAGATGATTGCCAATTCAGATAAGCCATTCTGGTTAGAATCCACTTTAAAAATTTCGCCCGTTGAGCAAGTAGAGCAGTTACGTTCACTTTATCAAAATGATTATGGTTTTCAGGAAGAGACAGTCCAGAGTGTGAAGGACTCGATGATGCTTACAAAGGATGAACGAGGTGTTTTTTATGGAAAAACAGGCACAGGTATCGTAAATCAACAAGCGGTAAATGGCTGGTTCATTGGCTTTGTAGAGACGAAAGATGACATTTGGTTTTTTGCTACGAATATACAGAGCAATAAAGAGGCTTGGGGCTATGAAGCTGCCCAAGTGACATATAAAATCTTAGAAGATAAGGGAATTTATAAAGGTGGGGTCGAGAATGAATAGAGAGTTGCCTAGTATTACAGAGGCAGAGTGGGAAGTTATGAAGGCATTATGGAAACAGTCACCCAAAACTGCAAATCAGATCATTAAAGATTTGAATCAGCGTGTGGACTGGAAGCCAAAAACGATTCGCACATTACTCGATCGATTAACTAAAAAACAAGTGGTAGAAGCAAATAAAGAGGAGAGAATCTATACCTTCTCTCCTCTTTACACAGAGGCCGAATGTAAACGTTCTGAGACAAAGTCCTTTGTTAATCGTGTCTACGAGGGCACAACTAAGTCTATGCTAGTCCAATTTCTTGAAGAAGAGACCTTAACTAAATCTGAGCTGCAAGAGTTGAGAGATCTTCTTGATGATAAGATTGAGTAAATAGTATATTGACATTATAAAATTTTTTGAAAGGAGTTTTCATGTTTACACCCTCTGACCGTACTGCATTAATGGATGATTTAAAACGCTTCACATCCACACTAAACAGGGTACAAGCTCTAGTACTCGTAGGTTCAGGGTCTTCGGGTTTCAGAGATCGTTATTCTGACCTTGACTTACTTGTTGTGGTGAAGAATTCGGAAGACGTAGAACCAATTAATCAGCAGCTGAGTGAATACTTGCAATCAACATTCTCTATTCTGAAAGTAAAAACATATCGTCATAAAGAAGACATTTTTGTCACCTGCTTCTTTTTTGATCACTATCTTGAGTTAGATCTTGGTGTCTGGTCTTTTGAACAATTAAGAGCAACCAAACCCAATTGGATTGTTCTTTTTGATAAAGACAACACGGTTTCAAATAAACTTGCATCCACTTTGAATCATGAGTCTCAGCCAAGTGCAGATGAAGTCAAAGAACAGTCGTTGAGCTTAATATGGCAATTTGTTCGAGGTGCAGCTGTTGCTATTAAAAGAGGTCAATTCATTAAAGCAGTTAAAGACCTAGATTATATTCGTGATCACATCATCCAAATCCTTTGTTTACAAAATCAAATGAGCTACGACTTTGATAGGGCAATCGATTTATTAGATAACAACTATACTACTAAATTACGTTAGACCTATGAAGTGAAAATGAACTTTGAGTGCCTACGAGATAAACTTTTTGATATCGTACACCTTTATTTTGATGTGACTGCCCTTGATTATGAAGAAGTTGGTGGTGATAGAATTATGTTAGAGGCATTTCTTCAGGAGATATTTATGAACGATTTTGAAAAGGATATTGCTAAAAATACATAAGGGGGGTATAGTATTTTGTAAATGGGAGTGATTATAATGCAGCGCAATTATCACGTAGGAATACTGCTGTTTGATTATGTAGATGCTTTAGACTTTTCAGGTCCTTATGAAGTTTTTAACCTAACGACTTTTAATGAGAGCGATGTCATGAAGCTTTTTACAAATACTCTGGATAAAAAACCATTCAAGGTAAGCACAATATCTCATTACGGCAAGCAAATCACTGTACACAACGGTTTAAAAGTTCTTCCTGACTATAGTTTGGCAAACGCACCCACTTTCGACATCATTATTGTTCCTGGGGGGCCATTAAAAGCCATTAAGCTTGTAGAAAAGAATCAGGAGATCATCAACTGGATTGCTGGATATAAGGATAAGCTAGTGGCGTCAGTCTGCACCGGCGCATTCTTCTTAGCAAAAGCCGGCTTGCTTCACGGTAAGAAAGCAACAACAAACCGGTCAGCTTTGGATTTGTTAAATATCCGTTACCCCTATATCGAAGTTATTCGAGGTACAAAATATGTAGACGAAGGAAATATCATTACATCAGCAGGAGTGTCTGCTGGCATTCAAATGGCATTACACGTAGTTCGAAAATTATTTGACGAAGAAACAGCTAGACGTACCGCTCATACGATTGAATTAGATTAAAGCTGAAGAGCTTTTTAATTTACAGTAGGGAGGTTATTATTATTTCTCATTTATATACTTTAGGAAAATGGCGACCATGGATGGACATCAGAATCAAGTTATCTTAGATAAGATTCTTCAAGGCTCTTGGTAAATCTCTGTAGATCTTGCTGTCATGCCTGTTCTTCTTGCTACCGGGGTTCCGTTCTTGGTAAATCACTCGTACCTCTTGCTGTCCTGCCGATTCTTCTTGCTACCGGGGTTCCGTTCTTGGTAAATCACTCGTACCTCTTGCTGCCCTGCCGATTCTTCTTGCTACCGGGGTTCCGTTCTTGGTAAATCACTCGTACCTCTTGCTGTCCTGCCTGTTCTTCTTGCTATCGGAGTTCCGTTCTTGGTATTTCTTTCGTGCTTCTTGCTATCCTACCTGTTCTTCTTGCTATCGGGGTTCCGTTCTTGGTATTTCTTTCGTGCTTCTTGCTGTCCTGCCGATTCTTCTTGCTATCATGGCTCCGCTCTTGGTATTTCTTTCGTACCTCTTGCTGTCCTGCCGCTTCTTCTTGCTACCGGGGCTCCGCTCTTGGTAAATCACCTGTACCTCTTGCTATCCTGTCCATTCTTCTTGCTATCTAGACTCAGCTCTTGGTATTACTCTCGCACGTCTTACTGCCCCACCCGTTCTTCTTTCTAAAGCACCCTACTCACTACTCCACCTGTCTGTTTCTTAGTTGATACGCCATAGAAAACGCGATACATGCTCCTGCGCCTAGTACTCCATATTTTGCGATATTAAGTATTGTTTGACTGGTGGTGTGGTACGTAGTGACGCTTGAAAAAGTCCCTACTGTCTTGCTTTCAATAAAAACAGTTGGAATAAACAAGCTCATGCCAATCCCTATAAATAATCCTAAGACTCCAAATTTAAGTATGCTTCCCCAGTTCATCATATTGTCTCTTCCTTCACTATGTAGCTTTTTAATCATTGTTATTAACCACATAATTTTACCAATATCTTTGTTAAAATCATAGTCTGTCCTGCGTCTTTATAAACAAAAAAATCCGAACGATCACGTCAATACTCAGCACTGACGTGATCGTTCGAATTTATGTTTGTCTGCTTTCCGTATAACATAAAAACCATTTCATAATTAACGATCTTCTTCCCGATAAAACACCATTCCAGCATGATAGAGGACGTCATCTCGGAATTCTCCGTCTGCAGAAAATCCAGTATCATCCTCGTAGTAAATCTGGTTGCCTTCTATCATGTAATCTCCAGTATATGCACTCTCTCTGTCACCACGTGCTTCATCATATCGCCCATCTGGCAAGAGCTCTTGGCGTATATATCCGTCCTCTGTTATCCACATCCCCACATATGGATGGTCGTCATCAACTAGAATTTCCTCCTCTTCAGTATCTGACGGACTGTTGCTATCCGTCACTAGCTGCTCTTCTTCAATTACTTGATCACCGGTTGAACAAGCACTAAAAATTATTATACATACAAAAAGCAAAAAAACTTTATCCCATTTTTTCAAAGTGATCAGCTCCCGACATAAATTAATAAGGCTGGGACAGTGAACGTTTAGTTATGTCCCAACCTTCATTATGAGCTAGAAGAACCAAGCACTAATAGAAAATTACCAGCGAATCATTGCCTAATTCTCCATTATTGTTTATTAATGATACATAAACGTGAGAGTTCGGGATTAATAACGAACAGTTTAATATTTCGATCTTACTCTTTTTCAAATGTATCAGGCTCAATCCTCTGCCAATCAGGTTCTTCTTTTACAAACAGCTTAAGAGTCATAATAGCAAATGAAAATGGAATAATCCCAAGAATAAGAACTTCTATTAGAGCAGGGGAATCCGTAACAATCTCTTGATTGTATGGATTACTAATCATTTGCTGACAGGTTTGGAAAGCAAGATGAAACCCTACTGCACTCCACACATTTCCTGTCATGACTCGAACCAAACCTATAACCATGCCGATCGCAAAAAAGAATACCATTCTGTCAATACTCGTTGCTGCTCCGATAACTAATGCAAATAATAAAAACAAACCACTTTGGAAACAAACGGCTTTCCACTTTTCTACAACTGTATTAAGATTCCGATATAAATAGCCACGAAAGATTAGTTCTTCTGGTAATGCCTCATATAAAAAAATGAGGATCATGACGACAATAAGTGCTTGAAGAAGGTCTGTAAATGACGCTTGGATGGTAACCGTTGTTCCCAGAAACACACTAAATAGTAATAGACTTGCCCCTGCAGGTATTAGATAGCTGAGACCACCATATACAAATGACTTCCAACCTTTTTTTAGAGAGGTTAGCCTTAAACCTGACCAAGGTCGTCGATCCAGATACTTTCGAGCTAGAATAATAACAGGGATGACAAGGAAAAATACAATCAACGCTGAAATGGTATGAAGCGTGCGATCATACTCTGTTGGGCTGCCTAACCAACTATTTACTCCTCTAACGATCCACCAAATGATTGCTGTAGCCATAAACACAATGAACAATCTCAAAACAAGTGGTATACGCTGACATCCCATCTATCTCCCCACCTCTTTCTATATAGTGCTATCAACTTCACATTATGATCAAAGAACCAAACCTTGAATAGTGTAAAATGTCATTACATTTAAAGATAAAAAGATCGCGCCAAGGTCAAAGAGAGACCAAAAGGAGGTATACAATACAGTGTAACCTTCTTTTTCTAAAGATTACTTCAGTCATTTCTACGTTTCTTTATTCTTTGGATCCTCTCTCCCCCACCCTTAACATATCAGAAGCTGCAAAAGGCAACGATACCTATCATACTGCAATCTGGACAGGTGAACATTTGCAGGTGACTATCAAACACATGTGATGGACAATAGTGCCATCAGGGTGCCGGCAATTACCTGGCATAATGTTATTAATACCGGTCCTATATCGTTAAAGCTCTAAACTATCTATGCCCCCCTCATCACCCATATTCACACTTCGCATCTGACTTTCTTCGATTGTAAAACGAAACTTTATATCATCTGATACTTGATCCTAGATAATAAATATACAATTGATAAAATAGAATTAAACATGAATCCTTTTTACTAACAGAATTGAGCTGATCTTATTACTCTACTTATAATTGTTTTCAGTGTTGTACTTATTGGGGCATTTCTGCAAGGCGCTACTGGGCTTGGAATAGGACTTACCATTGCGGCGGTATTACCGATGTTTATGACGGTTAAAGACACGACTTTAATTGTATTAACATTATTAGTTGTCAGTGGTATTACGGTAGTTAGTAAATATTATCGTTACATTGAATGGAAACCGATACGTACTTTTTTGGTGTATGTTTTGGTAGGAAGAATTGCGGCGTTTTTTATACTAAGTGAATATGGTGAATTGGAACAAATTAAAGTGTGGTTAGGTTTTTTTCTACTTCTTATCGTTGCCTACCAATTAATACTATCCAAACTAAAAGGAAAAACTGACGTGCCAAATCCAACACCAAAACACGTAGTTGTATTGATCTTAGGAATGTTAGCTGGATTAACAGGCGGTCTTTTTGGAATAGGTGGGGTATTTTTTGCTAGTTACTTCTTATTAGTCTATCCAAGTAGCAAATACCGTTACATAGTAGGCATTCAATTGACATCCGTCCTATCCAGCGGTTTCTCTCTGACAATGCATGCATTTAATGGGGACTTTCATTCACCACTAGTTGCATACCTTCTTGTAGGAACCATGGCCGTTGTCTTGGGAACGTACTTTGGCCTTAAACTATTAAATATAGTAAATGCAGCCTTTATAAAAAGGGTTATCCTCATTTTAATTAGTTTAGCTGCGTTAAACCTTATACTTTTTGCATAGAAACGGTTCAAATAACTGGAACTCATTTCGCTTCAAGTGAATAAGCTACTGTATTAAAAGATATAGGTGAGTGTATGACTAAAAATTATGATCAAATGAATCAATTAAAAAATAATCCTAATGACGATGGGATTGCCTTCAGTTTAAAGCTGGCTCTGTTAGGTGGAGTCCTAACAACAATTGGTGATGCCATTGCAACAATTGCAGCAAGAGTTGCTATTGATGAGACACTTGCAGAAAGCGCAGATCAGAATGTACAAAGTAGCCTTCAGGATAAGCGATTACGATCAATGGAGCAGCAAATTCAACAATTACAGAAAAAATTAGACGAACTTTCTAAATGAGAAATCTCTTTTTGTTAATATTATAAACAGGAAAAAAGCAAATAAATGAAATAAAGAACGTCCCGTATGTAGGAACGTTCTTTATTTGTTATTTTGAGAAATGTGTTACTGTAACAGTATCAGATGTTGAATTCTATTCTATGAGTAAATAAACTAATGTCCTTCACGATGGTTAAAAATAAACTGGAGATGATAAGATTGCACGATAAAAAAGCATTAGTCATAGGAGCTAGTGGTTTAGTTGGCACCGAACTACTTGACACCCTCTTGCAGAAAGATACATATAGTGAAATCTTTGTCCTTGCACGAAAGCCTCTTCAAATTACTCATAATAAACTCCAAGTCTTCATCGTTAACTTTGATACTCTAGAGGAAGAGTATCCCACAATCGATCCAGAAGATGTATTCTGCTGTTTAGGGACTACAATTAAACAAGCAAAAACAAAAGAGAATATGTATAAAATTGACGTCGAGTATCCCTTTAAAGTAGCAATACTTGCAATGAAGCATGGTTTAAACCACTTTCTGCTAGTCAGTGCGGTTGGAGCAAATTCATCTTCACGAATTTTTTACTCGCGAATAAAAGGTGAGGTAGAAGATAAACTCTTATCATTAAATATTCCCAAAGTATCCATTTTCCGTCCATCCTTATTAGTTGGGAATCGTGAAGAATTTAGACTAGGCGAACTGTTTGCCATTAAGATTTTTCAATTCACCTCATGGATTTTCCCTGTCACAATTCAAGCAAAAATGGGGATTAAACCAAGCGTTGTAGCACAAGCCATGTACCACTCTGCTGTTCATGATAAAAAACCCATAACGATGTATGATGCAGTTCGAATGAATGAAATCATGGATAAATAATCAGTTATAATCAAAAAATGAATATAGCTTCGGCTGCGCTACTGGGATGGGGCACGCACCCGCGTGCTGGCCCGCTGGAGCTTCGTTTTCTTCTTTCGCGTACGTTTCTAATCAGACATTGGATCATATCATTCCTATTTAAGTGGATTGGCTATGCTTCCTGACTTCCGCGCACGCCCTCCTCTTTTTCGTGCACCACACGATGATTTTCGTGCATTTTCCATCCATGGTCAGGGATGTTGGTTGGGTTAGCTGGGCTTACCGACATACGCACGCGAGTTTAGATATTCTTGCGATGTGATGGGCTTTCTTCCTATAGATATCACTTTCCACCCGATGGATCTACCTCTCATTCCCGAAATCCTTGTGATAAGATTAAACTGTTATTACGTGGTTAAACGAAGACGTCTTTTTCAGTGTCCTTGATAAAAGGTTCATTGAGATAAACCGACGTAGTCGGATTATCTCAATACCTTCCCTCAGGTAAGTGCCCCCGTTTTTTTTGGAAGCGGCAATCGAAGCAATCAAAACATTAGCCCGCCTCTATCAAAATACATCGATGAAATTAGTATAGATTCTATCAGTTTATACTTTAGTAATATCTATTATAAGGATGAGTATAAGTCTGCTGTGGGTGTGGTGGGTAATTAGCATATCCTTGGTGGTAAGGATTCGCTGGGTAGTGCCTTGGGTGTTGATGATAAGTCGGTGACTGTTTGCGCTGCAACTGAGCAGGATTAGCACAATCATCAGAAGGTCCGATAATCACTGAAGACTGAATCGGTGAAAGTGCTTCGCTTACTTGTTCCTCATCTAAACAGTACGTATGTGCTAACACGTCTTTAGGAGTAAGCCTTAAAAGATCCGATCCTAAGATCACCTGAGGATAAGGTGCATCAAAAACCGCTAGTAGATGGGTGTCATCTTCTTGGGCAATTTCATAATGCCACCAGCCCTGAGGCACGTTTGCTACCTGACCAGGTTCAATTTTGATTTCATTTAACTCATTTGTGAATGGATTGATAAAAGAAACTAAAGCACTTCCCGTAATACAATACACAAGTTCTGAGGCATTTTGATGATAATGCGGTTCTACCACTTTTTCGCGACTTAAATAAATATCTAGTAGTGAAACGTTTCCAAGTGAGTTTAGATTATTTCTCCCTAACGCATTGATTAGATTATTCTCATCAAGTGTAAAGAAGTTATTGTCGCTTATATCTGAGAAATATTCAACATCAGGTGAAGTAAAATCAATGTCTAATATCGCCACTCCAGCCATCTCCTTTTTAATTTATCTATGCGTTAGCCTATGCATTAAAAAGAGAAATGGTTCATTACCTCGTCAACACGATTTATCTTGTTTTTTCTTTTATAACTGAATAACTCAAAAAATGTATCTGGAATGATTTTAACAGGCGCTCTAACACTATCTGCATGTGGAGAGAGTGACGCTGGAGATGGCGATCTAGATGTAGCTTTTCTAGCATGGCTGCCTTTTACGGATCAAGCCTATGTCCAATTGAATACAGACTAGATGGAAATTACCGAAAAAGGCATGCTTTACGAGGATGCTAAGCTTGGTCTTGCTGTTCCCGCGTATATGGAGGACATTAACTCCTTGCAGGACCCGTAGACTATGCAGATGAATTTGATTTTACAATCACTGGTATTGATCCAGGGGCATCCATGATGCAGATTTTAGAAGAAGAGGTTATGCCACATTATGATTTAGAATCATTTGAACTAACTAAATCGTCTGAACAAGCTATGATGCAGCAGCTCGACAACGCTTATCAGAATCAAGAGCCTATTGTTGTTACGTTATGGAATCCTCATTATGCGTTTGAAGATTATGATTTAAAATACTTAGAAGATCCTGACCAAGTTTTTGGAGAAACAGATGATATTTATTACATTGGTCGTAATGGGATTAAAGAGGATTTCTCAGAGGTCGATAGATGGCTTAAAAATAGCTTCTTTACAGAAGAGCAGCTTTCTGACCTTCTTTCCCTGCGACAAGAAATTGGTGCCGCTTCAGAATGGATAGAAAACAACCGTGATGTGGTAGATGAATGGCTGGATTAAGTTTTTAAGAAAAAGCTAAGAGGACCGATATTCTCTTAGCTTTTTTACCATTTTAAGACATCATATAATTGCCATAAATATTTCAGATAGATAGAAAAAAAGTAGCAGATTAGACCGCTACTCTTTAAAATCTCTTATTTTTCTTTGATCTCAGTTATTTCCACATGCGTGACATTTTCTGAGCGAATGAGAATTTCATCTTCACCCATTAGTCCAAATGATACAATCTTATTGTCAGTTAAAGCTCCATCAACAGCCTTTACACCTTTCTTCACATCTCCATCGTATCTTTCTGATTCATAAATTGGTTCTTCACGTCCAATGACATAGACTTGAATTAAATATGCCAAAAAAAATCCCTCCACCATTTGTTAATCTTTTGTTTTTTAGACTCCTAAGTCTTATTATGCTCTTTATCATCTTTACCCCTATTTTCAAAGAAAAAACATGTTGATAGTAAGGTGAAAAGCCTTATATTATCATGTTTAATGTACAAATATAAAATTATCCTAGGACGCTAGGTGACTTTTATTGTATTTGGTTAACATTTAGGGATCTACGCTGATTGATTTTGAGTGTGACAATGTTCACCTGTATTCTTTTTGGAGAAAAACACTTCAATAAAATCCAATACCTTTTGTAACTCGGCTATTTGATGTTCAATATGGTTTTTATGATTGCTTATCATTGCTTCTAATTCAGGGTGATCTTCAATGTTCGTATCCATCGATAAGCTAAGAAATGGCTTGATTTCAACCAAAGATAAACCCGTTTTCTTTAAACAGTTGATCAAAAGAAACGTTTGGAGATCTGTATCAGAATAGATACTATGCCCATTTGTTTTTCTCCTTATCGGAGGCAGTAAGTCAATTTTTTCATAGTACCGTACCGTATCTGTTGTTAGACCTGTTATCTTGGAGACCTCAGCAATGCTATACATACGCTCACTCCTTTTCAATTTTTTACAGTATAATACCTGGAGTTAACTCCAAGTCAATAGTTTCAAAAAAAGTTCTTGACCTGAAGTTGACTTTAACTTATAAACTATTCTCTATTAACTACTGCTCAGGCAGATTGATGGAGGCATAATCATGACAAAAAGTCAGCTTGACCGAACGGCATTGGTGACAGGAGCAAGCTCCGGTATTGGGTTTGAGCTTACAAAAAGCTTATTAAAAGAAGGATGGCAGGTTGCGGTCATCATAAGATCTGATTTTGTAGAGAAAACAGAAGAAATTGAAAAGGCTTTGTCATTTGGAAATTTAAGAGTTTATCATGCGGATCTTACTGACTTTAACGAACTTAAAAGCGTATTAGATCAAATCAAAGAACATGAACATCATTTGGATGTGATCTTTAATAATGCGGGTGGGAGCTTTTCAAGCTTACTGTTTTCAAAGCAACATCGAGAGCTGCATTACGAGTTGCAAACCATCGTACCTTATATCATATACAAGGAATTAAATGAGCTATTAACTAAAGGAAACAAAAAAACAGTGATCCAAACAACAACAGAGGCTTTCCGATTTTTAAAAGAATTTGATCTTGATTACATTCATAAACCACTCACCTTTAAGAAGTTAATGGGTCCTTATGCGGCCTCTAAGTTAGCTCTGTCTTTATGGACAAAGGAAGTTGCCACGACAGGAGACAGTAATGATATCCAGATACTTAGCGTAGACCCTGGCAGTAATAATACAACAAGAAAAGGAAAAGATTCGGGACTGCCTTTTCCAATACATTTAATCATGCGATTTTTTTACCCCCATCCGAGTAAGGGGGCTAACCGGTTACTTAAAGCCGCTATACATGCACATGACTATGATAATGGCGCTTACCTCACAAAAGAAGCATCCGGCGGGCTACCCTGGGTTGAGACAAGTGCTAGGGTGCTACAAATGGTAGACACCGTGTACAGAGAAGAATTTTTAAAGCTGTCCAATAAACGATCGAAATCTAACGAAAGCTAGAACTTTTCCCCCGACCTAAGGAAGCATGAGCTAGTAATAAAGCCTCAATGCTTCCTCTAAAAAGTTTCTATATTTATTGATATAACTCTCTGGC
This sequence comes from Alkalicoccobacillus porphyridii, assembly GCF_007293315.1. GTDB lineage: Bacteria > Bacillota > Bacilli > Bacillales > Bacillaceae_D > Alkalicoccobacillus > Alkalicoccobacillus porphyridii. The sequence goes on along the minus strand of NZ_VLXZ01000008.1, from coordinate 81,310 downwards.
TCGATAATTTTCACTTTATCGCCGAAACCAGCGAGAAATTGGTAGGCAAATTGGTTTTCAGGTAAGTCGATGTTTACGATATGATTTCTGTTAGTTTTTCTTGTTACAGATCGTTTTCCATATCTCTCAATAAATTGATCTCTAACAGAAACATCAATCATCAATGTAATGCTAATCATGCGTGGATGCTCAACGGGTTGTTTTTCTTTTTTAGACTCTTTATAAGACCTAGGAACAAAGAAACCTTTTCTTTTGAAATTAGTCATCCTTGTTATCTTAAACGTTCGAAAGTCTTCACGTTCTAAACAGTGGCCAACTACATACCACTTCATCTCATTAAGCTGTAAGTAATAGGGCTCTATGGTTCTATGTGTGATATCACCTTTTTGATCTACATAATCAAATTCGATTAACAGATGCTGTTCAATTGATTGCATGATAAAGTTCATCTCTTCTTTTAATTGGCTTCTCCCTAGCCAATCATAAAATGTGACATCAAGTTTCGGGGATAAATCTACATGGCTCATTCCTTTAATTTTCTGAATGGTTATCTGAATATCTTCATTGGTTACGAGCTGCTCAAATCCACCTAATGCTACCACAATATTTTCAATATCTTGATGGTTTAATAAACGTTTATCAAATTTATATTCTTCCATCAGCGCATATCCGCCCTCATGACCATGCTTTGCAAAGATCGGGATATTGGCATAGCTTAGTGAATCCATATCCCGCTGAATGGTACGCTTGGAGACATTAAAAAGACGGCTGAATTCCGTGGCCGAGACGACCTCTTTTTGTAATAAAATCATAACGATTGAAATAAGTCGTTCTATCTTTTGCATAATACCTCCTATATACGACATACTGTTGTCGCCTATGCCCAATTATACTATGGATATAACGTAGAGGAGGCAACAAATGATGAAAGCAATCGCATATTTGCAATTTAACGGACAAGCAGAAGAGGCACTCAACTTTTATGAGACCGCGTTACACGCCAGAGTAAAGAAAGTGAATTTTGGGGTACTTCCACCAGATTCATCTGCTCCGCTCACAGAAGATGAACAAAACATGATTATGGAATCTAGCGTCGAATTTGAAAAGAATATCATAATGATTTCTGATGTACTACCTTCCATGCAAGCAGTGACAGGTGAGGTTGCTCAAGGCACGAATGTAATAATAAGTATTATAGATGGTGACCCCGAGTCGAATAAACAATACTTTGAAAACCTCTCTAAAGACGGCACTATCATCATGCCTATTTCTTCAGTACCCTGGTCCTCAAGCTTTGGCATGTTAATAGACAGGTTCGGTGTAATGTGGAAGTTTAACAGTGATGCTAGTACATTCTTGGATCGTTTGATTAACTAAATGACATTCAGAAATATACAAAGCTAAGTGTGATTACTATCACTCTTAGCTTATATGTATTAGATATCACTTTTTTCGCTATTGGGAATTTCCTATTATTCTTCCATTCTCTCTTCTTAATAAAACAACGCTCACTTAAAAAATTTATCAATATGTTCCATAAAAACTGGTATGATAACTGTAAAGGTTTTTATTTCATTTGAAAAACTGGGGGATTCTAGTTATGGGGATTATGATTGTTATACTAATTTGTTATGTGCCACTATTCATGAGTATGCTAAAACGCATTAGAGATCTTGAATCAGCCGTTCAAGCATTAGAAAAAGAGCGAAATTTAATATAGTTAACAGTTGTAGAACGCCATTGCTCTAGGAGCCATGGTGTTGTTTTAAATATACGATTAATAAAAATGTTAACAATGATGATTCATGTTCTCAAATTTGACGGATAATCTCGTCCACTACATGCTCGATCGGTGCGGTAGCATCAATTAGTATTCCATTAGGAGTGTCTTCTTTTGTTTGATGCAATCGCACAATGAATTCCCGCTCCGTTTTTTTGCCTCCAAACTCATCACTTGGTCGTTCCTTAAGCCGCCCTATCAATGTGTCAAGATCGACCTCAAGGATAAACACCCCGTCAAATTGATCTATGAATTTCGAATAATTTCTAGAACCACCGCAGAAAAATATCACCGCCTCAGTTTGATTATTAATAAACGAATTTACTTTGTCCATATCCCAAATGTGGTTTTTATGTAAGCTACCATCTGATGGCTCTCCCGTTTCAGGATTACCTTGATAAGCCAATTCACGGTCACCATGAATAGCGTGGTAGCCACGCCGCTGCAATTCTTCGCAAACGGTTGTTTTGCTGGTACCTGAAACGCCCTCAATCAAATAATTTCTAATTCCCATATATAGAATCCCCTCTCAAAAGGTCTAAAACTATAGTCCATTAAACAAATGAAACACTTATCCCTCTACTAAAGCATAATAATATTTCTCTTCTCCATTTACTTCTACGATCAGAATATCGTCTCTTTCTTTTGCTTCATAAATGATCGTACCTACTGGCAGTTTGTTTGCAGTTCCATTGGCATAGTCATAGTTTCCTTCAGCTACCTGTTCTTTAATTTCTCCTACCTGTTCACCCTTGGTTAATGTCAATTCGTCTACCCAATCAACGTTTGTATTATGAATAATGCCGTAAAACATAAACATATCAGATTCTGGATTTTGTGTTAAAAACTCTTCTGCTGTCATGTTCTCTTCTGTGTTACTCACTGTGTTGTTTTCTGTGCCACCTAAGCAGCCAACAAGTATAAAACAAATAAGCATGAACACAGTAAACAATGAACTTTTCATCTTCAAGATTGGTAACACCTCCTCGGATATATATTCAATACAAATATAAATACACCTCTCCTAGTTAAGTATTTATATTCTTAATACTAATTAAGTCTATATATTTTTGAGGTTTGTATAGATAATTGTTCCCCAGTAGACATCAATACTTTTTAAGCGTTGGCTAACAGCTGGCTGTGAAATTAATAATTTGATAGGATTAAACTAAAGTCTAAAAACAAGAATGAGAATTTATGAAAATCTTTGATTCTCACTTGCATATTCCAATTTATAAAAATCATGGCTATACACCAGATTCGCATACTTCTACTGATTATCGGGATGACGCAAAGCGAATAGGTGTTGCAAATGTATTTTCGAGAAAAAAGTTTAATTCAAGGAGGCTTATAAACATGATTTTTAGAAAAGCAATTGTGTATGATCTACCAGAAATTGTCCGTATGCTAGCAGATGACGAGCTAGGTTCAAAAAGAGAACAATATGAAGACCCTTTACCCACAGCATATTATGAAGCCTTTCAGGAAATGGAAAATCAACAAGGCAATCAAGTATTAGTGGCCGTTGAAAACGAACAGCTGTTAGGTTTTTTACAGCTAACATTTATACCTGGATTATCAAGGCTGGGCATGAAGCGTGCTCAAATTGAAGGCGTTCGAGTGGATCAAAAACACCGAGGAAAAGGCGTTGGAGAAAAATTATTTAAAGAAGCTATCTCTCTATCCAAAAAAGAAAACTGTAGTATGGTAGAACTGACTACGGATAAAAAAAGAAAAGACGCGCATCGATTTTACGAAAGGTTAGGGTTTGAATCAAGTCATGATGGGATGAAATTACATTTAAAAAACCCATCATGAAAAAAGTGAACTTCCTTACCAATTTTTAAAAATAGTGCAGAGCTATGCGCTTTTTCGTTGCACAGCTTTGCACTATTGATTATATTGCTTTTGTTGAACCTCTGACTACTAAATTAATAGGTATCTCAACAGTCTTATTTGCAAAAGAGGAGCTACCTAGTTGGAGTGATTTAACTATTAATTCTGCAGCTACCATTCCCTTACTTAAAATATCTTGTTTAATTGTAGTTAAACCTGGGTTAATATACTTACATATGCTCAAGTCATCGAACCCTACAATTGAACAATCATTAGGTATATGCTTTTTATTCTTTTGAAAGGCATTAATTATCCCAATTCCTAATATATCCGAGACAGTGACGATAGCAGTGATATCTTGATGGATACTCAATATATGTTCCCCTAAACTAACAGCATGATCAAAGGTAATATCAAAGCTCTCAAATAATAATTTTTCATCGAATAAGATATTATACTCGCGATGTACCTTCTTAAATCCCTCAAATCGTCTAATATCGACCGGGCTTGTTTTTAAATTAGTACCTACAAATCCTATATTTCTATGACCAAGTTCCACTAAATGTTTAGTCGCCAAATAACCCCCTAATTCATCATCTATTTTTACATTATTATATTCGTTCGTGTGTTCTTCGTATGTGTCAATCAATACAATAGGTATATCTAGTTTCTTCATCTCCGTATATAATTGTTCAGGGAAGATACCCAGAATAATCAAGCCGTCCAAATTACGTTTAATTACCCAGTCCCTACACTCTTCAGGTTCTCCAACACCAGTGATCATCGTGTCAAAATTATTCTCTCTAGCGACTGTCTCAACACCACTTAAAAGTTCATAATAATATTGGTTCTTAGTGAACATGGATGCTGGAGAATCTTTAATTAACGGTACCATCAGACCAATAATGTTAGATTTTCTTTTAGATAAGCTAATTGCAGTGAAATCAGGATGGTAATCTAATTCTTTAATGGACGCAAGTACTTTTAATTTGGTCTCTTCCGATACTTTTTTTACATCATTCAAAACGTATGAAACCGTTGCATGTGAGACGCCTGCATGCTTTGCTACGTCACGAATGGTTAGTTTTTTATTCATTTCCCTCTCCTATTTAACCGGTTAATATTACTCATTCTACTAACGTTAGTTGCTATACGATACGTTCTAGTTTTTTTCTTTTTGTAAGTATAGCAAAGTCTTTGCATATATCAAAAACTTCTTATTCATTTGATAAAATACGATACTCCCAAGGACTTAATTGATAGGTTCCTTCTATACCTAATGTTTCACTAGTGTTCGTTTGAAATAATTGAAAATTCCCTTCAAAGCCAAATTCAATAGTCGCCTCGATCTCCTCAGAAGATAAGTTCATAATTACAATGACCTGGTTATCCTCTTTTTCTCTTTTAAAAGCCAATAGCTTGTTGTGGGATGTATTGAAAAAAGTGATCTCTCCACCTGCACTTCCATTCCATAGTGCCTCATTATTTTTTTTCAATTGTATTAAATCTGCATAAAAATGTTGAAGTGATAAATCAGACCAATCAATTTCATCTTTATCAAAAAACTCTAATCCTTTTTTATCCCCTGCTTCTTGTCCAGAGTATATCAGCGGGATGCCAGGAATCGTAAAATATAAAGCTGCCATTGCTTCTGAGGCGTCACCAAACTTCTCTTCAATTGTTCCATTCCAAGAGTTTTCATCATGATTTGTCATAAAGTTCATTGGATAAGAACCTTTTGGATATGTTTTATCTACCCATTGTGTATAGGACTGTATAGCGGTTACTCCTCTTTTTTCATTTGCAATATCATTCATCAAATGATAAAAGCCCCAGCCCCAATTTACAAGAAAGGCTTCATTTAGTAACTCCATTATTTTATCGTCTTCTGCTAGCATAAAAACTTCTTTAATCTCGTTTAATTCTGCACTAATATCCTCCCAAAAATCTAACGGTACACCGTTCGCATAATCTGCCCTAAATCCATCTACCCCTACTTCTTCGACCCAGAATAACATGGCATCTTTCATTTCTTGACGCATTTCTGTATTCTCAAAATTTAATTGTGCAACGTCCGTCCAATTAAATTCTTGTGGGTTGATAATCTCCCCCTCACTATTTTGTTGATACCAATTCGGATTCTCATGAATCCAACTGTGGTCCCAACCAGTGTGGTTCGCTACCCAATCTAATATGACATAGAAACCCATATCTTGTGCGGTCTCCACTAAATCTCTAAAATCGTCCATCGTACCAAACTCCGGATTAACTTCTTTGTAATCCTTTACTGCATAATACGACCCTAGTGTGCCTAATCTATTTTCTTCAGAAATAGGGTGAATCGGCATAAACCATAAAATATCAACGCCTAATTCTTGAAGACGAGGAAGGTGTTCTTTAAAAGATTCAAATGTCCCCTCTTTAGTATAATGTCTAAAATTCACTTCATAGATAACTGAATCCTTTGACCACTCTGGTACCAGGGCATTACTCAATACTTCTGATTTCATTTCATCTTCGACTCCCTCTACAGATTCCACTTCTTCTACTGAATCTCCTGCATCTACGTTTTCATTTACTATTTGATCTCTTGATTGACAAGCAACCATTGTTAAAATCAACATTAATAGTGTGATCTTTCTGAGTAAAATCATCATATCTTCCTTTCTTTTTATCAAATCATGAAAAGAGAAATCTACGACACTCATGATGTCACATTAGTATGTTTAATAGAAAGTCAGTTCTTATCCTTTATTTGCACCTGCTCTTAACCCTTCTGTTAAAGGTTTCTGAAGCAACATAAACAAAATCGTTATAGGAATAGCAACGAGTACTGCACCAGCTGCAAAAGTAGTAAATTCTGTATTTCCACGACCAGTTACCATCTCAAATAAACCCACTGCTAGCGTTTTATTGTTATCAGATCTAAGTACTAATCTTGCTAGAATAAAGTCCATCCAAGGCCCAATAAAATTAGTAACAGCAATAAAAACCACAATTGGAATCGATAATGGCATCATAATTTTCCAAAAGATGGTTAAATGACCTGCTCCATCAATTGTTGCTGCTTCCTCTAAACTCCTTGGCATCCCGTCAAAATATCCCTTTACAAGCCATGCACCAAATGGAATAGAACCACCTGCATATACTAAAATGAGTCCTAAATGATTATCTAATAAATTCATTTGTAGTAACAAAATGTATATGGCAATCATGGCCATAAAACTCGGGAACATTTGTAGCACCAAAATTGTCATCAATCCTGCTCTTCTTCCAGTAAAACGAAAGCGTGAGAATGCATATGCTGAAGTTAAAATTAAAAATGTTGAAATAATCATATTCCAGAAAGCTATTTTTAACGTATTTAAATACCAACGTGCATAATCAGTTTCTGTAAAAAGATAGCTAAAGTGACGAAGAGATAAATTATTAGGAAATAAACTTGTGGCATGCAGTGTATTTCCTGGATTTAGCGAGCCAATAATAACAAAGTAAACAGGAAACAAAATAAATATGCTTGTTAACACTAAAATTCCATATATAATAGAGAGCCTCTTCAAATTTCTCTTCTTTTTATTCATCATCGCATCATATCCTCTTCTTTAAATGCTCTAGTTTTACTGAAGTTCCAAACAGAGAAAATCGCTACAACAATAAAGATTAACAAACCAACTGCCGAGGCGACTGCAAATTGGCTATTTTCTAAAGTCATTTTATACATCCAACTAATTAGAATATCTGTTGATCCTGCAAAATTATAGTCTGTATTCGACGGCCGGCCCTCTGTAAAAAGATAGATCATATTAAAATTATTAAAATTGTTTGCAAAACTCATAATTAATAATGGAGACGTTGAGAACATCACAATAGGAAAAGTAATTCTGCGAAACTTTTGCCAAGCATTAGCTCCATCTATTTCGGCTGCCTCATACTGTTCCTTATCAATTCCAGTCATGACCCCTGACATTAAAATCATCCAAAAAGGGAATCCAAACCACATGTTAACTCCAATTAATGTGAGTTTTGCCCATGTTGGATCCGAAAAAAACGGAATGGCACTAAGCCCCCATTCTGCTAAAAATGGATAATGATCAATTAGATTATTAATGTATTTATTTATTGGACCAAATTGGCCATTAAATATATTTCGCATAATTAGAATCATAACGAATGCAGGGATTGCCCAAGGTAAGATAAAAATACTGCGCCACATTTTTTTAAATCTGACACCTTTTGTTTCAATTAAAACCGCATAGAAAAAACCTAGAAAAAATGTTGTAAACGTTGAGGCTACGGCCCAAATAATTGTCCAAGTGAAAACACCGTAAAACGTTCTACTCCATGATTCCATATTAAATAAATTAATAAATGTTTGAAATCCAACCCAGTCTACTAAATTTCTTGGGGGCAAATAGTTCGGTGCGGAATAGTTAGTAAATGCAATCATAATTGAAAAGATTAATGGAAGTACCGTTAAAAATAATGTAAAGAAAATGGTTGGAGTTAAAAGAATATAGGCAAATCCATTCTGCCAACTGTTTTGTAGAGATTGTTTAAAGGTATAAGGTACTAAACCACTATCTCTTTTTTTTCCTACTTTATAAGCGTCACGTACACTAGAAATATAGATACACAAAATAATAACAGCTATTAAGAGAGCAATAATTCCTTCTATCATTAAGAAGATAGAATGATGCCCCTCAAAAACAACCCTACCCCGTTCTCGAATTTGCGGAGTTTCTCCTAATGTTCGAAGACCCCACATCGCCCACAGGAAAGGTTGACTATAAAAAACTAGGGTTACTAACCAACCAATGGAATAGAGCAGACCTTTTACAAATTGCCGGTTGTAAAACTGTCCAAAACCCATAAATACGGTGGATAGAATAGCTGCTCTAAAAGCATTTGTTTTAATTAATTCAAGGAACGATTTATTATTCTTTTTTTCTACAACCGGGGTAGACATTTCCCTTTACCTCCCAATAAAGCGATTCCCAAGTTAACGTATTTGAACTTGGGAATTTCTTTTTAGTTAATTATTTTGTGCTTCTATGGATTCTTCAATTTGATTAACTGAACTATCTAAAATCTCTTGAATATCACGATCTGTATTCCAGATGCTTGTTAATGCATCTGCCATCGGCCCCCAAACAACTTCCATTTCGGAAATATTTGGCATAGGTTGACTATATTGTGCCTGTTCTAAAAAGCCTGATAAGATAGGATCTGATAAAACAACCTCACTTTCTAGTAATGCTGTATGCGGAGGTAATTGACTTGTCATCTCAAAGCGTTTCTCAAGCATCTCCTCACTTGTCGCGAACTGCGCATAAAGAGCAGCAGCATCCGGGTAATCAGTATAGGCATTTACAAAATAAGAAATAATGCCTGAAAAATTAGTGGGATATTCTCCATTACTTAATGTTGGAAACGGTGCTACCCCAAAGTTAACTCCTGCTTCTGTATGAGGTGCTACATCCCAAGGTCCAGATATCCTAAACATGACTTGATCCTCATTAAATAAGGTCCCAATAATATCAGATGTAATATCCTCTGAATTAAGAGGCAAACTTGCTTCTTTTACTTCGCGCAAAAATTCACCTGCTTGAACGGAGCCTTCATTATTTAATCCAATTTCTGAAGGATCAGTGTTATCATTTCCAAACACATATCCCCCGTATCCACCTAGAAACGCATAAACAAAATAGAAATCATCTGGCGGAAACATGATTCCATAGTGGTCTGATCTAGTATCAGTAAAATCCTTCGATAATTCTAAAAGCTCTTCAAAGGTTTCTGGTGCGCTGTCTACTAAATCTTTATTGTAATAAAGTGCTGTGTTCTCTACTGCATACGGGTATCCAAATAACGTATCATCGAGTGATGTCCCTAATATCGCTGCATCCATAAAATTTTCTTTATAATACTCAGGAAAGAAATTTTCAATAAGTAAGCCTGCAGCATCCATATTTCCTACATGATCATGAGGTGCTGTAAAAACATCCGCTCCCAGTCCTGCTGGTCCATCAGTCTGTAAAATTCCCGGTGCCTCAGTATGGCTCACCTCTTCTAAAATTACTGGAATGCCATATTCCTCTGTAAACTTTTCAGCAACATATTCTGCCCACTCCCCATGCTCATCACCGTTCCCCCACACGACTAGTTCTGCACCTTCTTCAGGTATAATTTCAATATCGTCCATATTTTCTCCACTTGCTGGAGTGGTTTCAGGTGGTGCACTTTGTGGTGGTCCTGAACAAGCAGCTAGCATTGCTCCTATCATTACAAAAGACCCAACTGTACTAAGCTTTCTCTTCATCATCATCACAGACCCTTCATTTATATTTGAATAAAGAATGAAATTCTTGTCCTGCAAAAGCTGCATCCAGTTTAATAACAACTAAATAATCTCTCTTTTGCGTCCTCTCTCTAGCGCTTTTGCACCCCCTTTTTTGTTAACCGGTTAACTAGTCATACGTCTTCATGATTTTTCTAGGCATCAGCATATTAAAGTTTTATTATTGAAAAACTAAGAGGCTCTATTTCAATTTCCGAGATTTTCTGTGGCTTATTGTCCCATAGATTCATTGATTCATTTTTTGAAATATCAAATGGCAAATGTACTTTTAATGCACTATTAGAATTATTTATAGTTATGATGATCTGTTCTTCCACTGTTTTTTTAGAATACATAATATGGTTTGTTTCTTTAGCAGATTCAATAACCTCAAACTGGCCATTAGCCCCAAAAGCAGAGTATCTTTTTCTTAAATCTATTAATTTTTTTAGAAAAGTAAACAAATCAGTATCCTGAGCGTCTTTATCCCAGACCATACATTTTCGACAACTTGGATCCCCTTCACCGGTTAACCCTATTTCATCACCATAATAGATACAAGGTGATCCAATAAAAGAGAATTGCAAAAGAAAAAGTAATTTTAATTTATCTTTATTATCCTGACATAAAGTTAATATTCTAGGAGTATCATGACTTCCTAACAAATTGAAATTATATTCATTTACATTTTTCGGGTAGTTAGATAGTAGTTTAATCAATTTATGTTTGAATACTTCTGAATTTATTTCATCTTTAGCGATATACTCTACTACCGCTTGTGTAAAAGGATAATTCATTACGGCATCAAATTGATCTCCTTGCAGCCATGGCATAGAATCGTGCCAAACTTCCCCAAGTATATAGGCATCTGGTTTTACTGATTTAACGGTCTTTCTAAAGTCTCTCCAAAATTGATGATCGACTTCATTTGCTACATCTAGACGCCATCCATCAATATCAAATTCTTCAACCCAATATTTACCTACTTCAAGTAAATATTTTTTTAATTCTTCGTTTTCAGTATTTAATTTAGGCATAAGATGTGTGAATGCAAACGTATCGTAGTTGGCTTCAGGTAAGGCCTTTACTTTAATATCTCTAAGATGAAACCAATCTCTATATTTAGATTTTTCTTGATATTCCAGAACATGTTGAAAGGGTTCAAAATAAAATCCACTATGATTAAATACAGCATCTAGCATGACACGAATATTATTCTCATGACAAACTTCAATGAGCTTTTTAAATGTTTTTTTATCTCCAAATTGCGGGTCTATTTCCATATAATCAATCGTGTCATATTTATGATTTGATTTAGCTTTAAAAATAGGAGTTAAATAAATTCCGTTAACACCTAACTCAGTCAAATGACCAATATTGTTTATGATTCCCTCTAAGTCGCCACCAAAAAAAGTATCAAATTGTGGTTCTGTGCTCCCCCAAGGAATTGTATTTTTAGGATTCAACAGTGGGTTTCCATTAGCAAATCTTTCAGGGAATATTTGATACCAAATTGTATCTTTCACCCAAGCTGGAGCGTTAAACACATCATTTTCGTTTAAAAAAGGGAAACAGAAGTAAAAATGAGCATTTTTAGGGTCTTTCTCGATAAAACCATCTTCTCCATATATTAAAAAATTCTCATTAGATTTTATTTCAAAGCCATAACGCATTCGTTTATATTTAGGTTTCACTTCTACAAACCAAATATCAAATAGTTCATCAGTTCCTTCTAACGTCATTGTTTTTTTAGAGTTTTTCCACCCTTCGTCATTCCATTCATAAGGGTCACCATAAATTAATGAAACTTTTGTTAGATCGCCTTTCTTTGATCTTAAACGAATATGTAGTGTTTCTTTATCATAGGCATATGCAAAATTATCTTTCGGCCTATGATAAATTGCTTCTTTAATCATAAATTCCCTCCAATAGTCTTGATGTTATTGTCTAGCTACTAACCATCAATATTATATTTAAGCGCTTTCATTTAACCGGTTAACCAAATAGTATAATACATCATTTTTGTTGTCAATCTATCTTTTTAAAAGATTTTTATTTGTTATTGTTATATAGGAGTTACTTTATTAATAAATTTGGGATTTGGTCATCTATATAATAATGTTTATGTTTACCCTTGGAATATAAGTGATAGGATTATCGACGAAATTGACACTTTAGAAATAGAAGAGTATATAACCATTATCCAAAGTGAAGAATTTCTTTTTAACAAAATTAGTTATGAAGGATTTTCAGGGGCGAATGCAGCTAGAAGAGTATGGGACTTAGATAATATATCATTGATGTATAAAGATAAATCTAAAGTAGTAGACAAAAGTAAACATGATATCATTAAGCTCATTAACACCTCAAACGTTGATTATCAATTGCTATTATCGCATTATCTAAGGCTTACAATCGTTAAAGAAGAATTGATAAATAATGACCCCATGCTACCTCCTGATTTCTTGCCAGGAAACTGGATAGGCGGAGATGTCTTGGATTCCATTGAACACCAGTTAAACAAGCTAACATCGCTTTTTAAAACAATCTAATCTCAATGGATAAGATGAGAGGTGGAGCGGCGGGAGGAGAACCCGAATCGGCACGATCCACTCGAAAGCGGCGGGAGGAGATCCCTTATCGGCGCGAACCACTCAAAAGCGGCGGGAGGAGATCCCTTATCGGCGCGAACCACTCAAAAGCGGCGGGAGGAATAAACAAAAAGAGAGTAGCAAAGATACCTACTCCCTAATCTAACCTATTAATTATAAACCAATTTGATCTGCAGCGTACTTCGCGTGTTCTGAACTAAATCCTTCAAAGATCAATTGATCAATTAGACCTTGTCTTGAGAAAGAGGTGTAGTCAAGATAGTTTTGAGCCATCTGAACGGCTTGTTCTTGCCAATCAACGGAAACACTCTCTACAGCAGAGGATGCTTCATTTTGACCAAACCCCTCAAACACTAATTGTTCAACTAAACCTGATTTAGAGAATGCCGTGTAGTCAAGGTAGTTCTGTGCCATATCGTCAGCCTGCCCCTGCCAATCAACCGAAACACTTTCTACAGCAAAAGATGCTTCGTCTTGGCTGAATCCCTCAAACACTAATTGTTCAACCAAACCTGGTTTAGAGAATGCCGTATAATTAAGATAATCTTCAGCCATAGAAATAGCTTGACCTTGAGAAACCGTTAAGCTGGTCTCTGTAGCTTCTTTCGCTTTCTGCTCTTCCTCTTCTTTCTTTGCTTCTTCTTCCTTAGCCGCTTTCGCTTTTTGTTCTTCGACTTTCTTAGCTTCCTCTTCCTGCTTTTTCTTTTCTTCAGCCTCTTTTTCTTCTTGTTCTTTCTTTGCTTGTTCCTCAGCTTTTTTAACTTCTTCTTCCTGCTTTTTCTTCTCTTCATCTTCATTTACTTTTTTCTCTTGCTTTGGTTGTTCATCAGCTTTTTTTTCTTCGTCTTCCTTCTCATCAGTTTCTTGATCTTCTTCTGATGAAACTTTAGCCGTTGCTTCTTGAGAAACTGGAGCTTCCTCATCACTCATGTCTACAATCATCACTACAACTGTTAAAAATGAAATTACAATCAATGTAAACAAACTAATACCTGACTTAACAAAGTTTCTAACTCTTTTTGATTTATCTTCCACAAAGGCGAAGATAAAAAAAACTAACATACTTGAAAAAGCCGCAAACATTAGAAATAGTAAGAAGAACACCACTACTAAATCCCCCCTTATCTCGTTTTTTGAATGATCCTTATGTAAGAAAGCCTTTGCTATCTTTTCATACTATTATACCATTTATATTAATATTTTTACCAAATAATGATCATTATTCCCAAACTTTATAAAACTCTTGTTAGATTTTTTGCTGCTCATAAAGCTTATAAAAAACCCCTTTTAAGGCCAGTAAATCCTCCATAGTCCCTTTTTCACATACCTCTCCATCTTCAAAGACAATGATTTCATCTGCACGTTTGATTGTTGATATTCGATGGGCAATGATAATGATCGTCTTTGCACCTTTATACTCCATAATTAGCTTATTTAATTCACTTTCTGTCATGGCATCTAGTGCGGAAGTAAATTCATCCAGTAACAATATGCTTGATTTATGCATAAACGTTCTTGCTAGTATGATTCGTTGGATTTCTCCGCCTGACAAATTATTTCCGTTATTTTTTATAACGGTGTCGTATTGAGCAGGTAATCTTTTCACGAATGGATCTACCTGTGTTTTTACTGTTATTTCTTTAAAGAGATTCCAATCTGACTGACTTAACTCAGCTTCCTTTAACGGATAAATAATATTATCCATGATGGTCTCGTTCCATAATACATGTGCTTGTGGAGTGTAATTTATTATTTCTCTTAAATGGTGAATGTCAAGATTTTCAATTGGGGTCCCATTTAAAGTAATTGAACCTTTCAATGGCTCAATATGTCGATGCAGCAATTCAAAGATAGTGGATTTACCTGAACCACTTACTCCTACAATGCCAACTAAAGAACCAGGTTCAATCGTTAAATCTATATTTTTTAAACCTGCAGCGTTATTGTTTTCGTAATAGAAGCGTACATTTTGCATGGTGATACGTGGGGTTATAGAGCCAATCATCGTTTCAGATCCACTTTCAATGCATTCAATATTCAATACTTCATCTATATTCCTTTCAATTATATTCATCCTCTCCATATCAATATTAGTCGTAAATAATACTTTTAAAATTGAAAATAACCTAGGCAATATGACGATGAAAGCTAATATCGTTCCAATGGTTAATTCACCTGAGAATACTAAATATAAGCTGTACACGTACACAATCCCCATCATAATAGAAACAATAATGTCCGACATAAAATTCAAATATGTCTCATGAAACACTGCTGATTTTTTATTAATCTCAGTTACATCATCATTCCAAGTTGACCATGTTTCTTTCTCTTTCTGTTGTCCATTAAAAATGTGGACCGTTTTAATATTTCTAAAAAAGTCATTTAAATAAACTAGTCCCTTATCTAACACTTTATAATAATGAGATTCTAATTCTCCTGTCTTTGACCTGAATTTTCTCATCAAGATCATTAATAAAGGAAAAGCGATGAGAGAAGACATCGTTAAAGGAATACTCAGTGTAAACATGATCCCAATGGTAACAACCAACATGATTGCATTTGTCACAAACGTCATGAAGGTATTCACAATAAAGACCGTACATAATTGCCCAATTTGCTGCGTTATCCGATTAATCGTTTCTCCTTTACCTATCTTGTCTATCTCTGGTAGTTTGGCATACAATATACGTTCAAACGTTCTCATCCTCAACTCTTTTGCTAATCTATTTCCTAATGAGTTATTAAAGTAAATCGTAGCGCTATTAAATAAAGCAAAGATAACCGGAATGAATACAATGACAATGACTAACAGAATTGATTGACTTAGATTCTGATCGGGGAGAGATTCGTCGAATAGTCGTTGAAACGCTATTGGCTGTAGCATGAAGGACAGTGAAGCTAGAAAATTGAACAATAGAATGATGAAAAGAATATACTTATTACGTTTTAATGTACTAATTATAATCTTTCTAGTCTCACCCAATTAATCTACTCCTTCTGATGAGCCTGTATTTTAAAAATGTTTGAAAGCAACTAACAATAATACTCTTTTTGCAATTTTATTAAGCTTGCATACTTCTTATCTAATTGTAAAAGCTCATTGTGTGTCCCTACTTCGATCATTTCTCCATCCTCCATAACAATAATTCTATCTGCCCAACTCGCCATTCCCAATCTATGAGAGATTAAAATAGCGGTGGTGTCTTCAGTCATTTCTTTAAATAGATCATATAGATTTTTTTCAGAGAACGAATCTAAGGAAGCAGTCGGTTCATCTAATATGGTTAGTGGGCTTGGTTTAAAAAACCTCTTGTTGTAGCCACTTTTTGCCACTGCCCCCCAGATAAATCAATTCCACCAAATGTAGGTCCTAACATTGAATCTAGATTTGCCGCAGTCCGAGAAGCAAGATCACACCAAATAAGATACATGCATGAACTTATTCTCATTCCATAGCAATCCAAGTAATCTAGTAATATTCAGTAGCAATGTATATGGTTGTTTTGTTTTTTTGAGAACTCATAACGGCTATGTCTTTTCCCGAATAAGTAATTTACCATTTACTTTGTTATAAAGTGACTTGCCATTACATAAAAATACAGAAAATAGATATCACCTAACTAATTTAAATTCCCCATCTTCTAAAGTGAGAATTGAATCAAACCTTCGTAATGTATGCAAATCATGAGTTACCACTATTAACATTTTCCTGTCACCACAATAGTTAATTAAGGAATCTATCACAAACTCTGTTGTTTGATTATCTAAATTTGATGTAGGTTCATCTAGGATGATTACACTTGGGTTCTTCAAAAATACTCTACTTAAGGCTATTCTTTGCTTTTGGCCAGTAGACAATTCCGTGTCATCCTTACCATATATAGAATCATATTTATTCTCTAATTCATCAATAAAGCTATGAGCCCCTGCCATCTTAGCTGCGTTCATTACTTCTTCTAGTGAATGTTCTTTGTTTGATCCAAAGGAGATATTTTCCTTGATACTTACTTCAAATAAGTAGTTCTCTTGAGATATATACGCAATTTGCTCTCTAATACTTTTTACAGATAATTCTTTAGAGGAGATATTATTAAAATAAATACTCCCTTTATCCGGTTCTAAAAAACCAACGATTAAATGGATGAATGTTGATTTCCCTATCCCACTTTCACCTATTATTCCAATTCGTTGACCACTGGATATATTCCAATTTAATTCAGCAAATGTGTTAGCAGAGCTAGTTGGATATTTGAAGCAGATATCATTCATAGAGATCTTATTTATCACAGCTATATCTTTTACATGTGTAGGCTCTGTTTCCTTTTTTACTGTGGTATATTTTTCAAAGCGTTTAATGGATACCTTTCCTGAATTGTACTCGGTAATGATTTGAGAGATCCTTGTGATCGGCCATTCAACTCTGTCCATATAATTAACCAATATAAGCAATAGTCCGATGCTTAAATCTCCAGCTACGACTCGACTTCCACCAATCCAAAACACAGCTAGCATACTAATCCAGTAAATAAGTAACGTGGCATTTGAAGCTGTGGAGAAAAAGACATGTTTAAGTTTAAGCGGCACAATACTTTCAAATACATCCTTTGACCTGTTAATAAAATATTCGTGTTTATTAAAAATTTTAATTTGCTTTAAACCATTCAAACCTTCATGGATAATAGAATGTATTTCTGATTGCTTCTCTTGAACATTTTTACTTGATTGCGCAACCTTATTTCTAAATAACATGGGCAATAGTAGATAAAATGGCATGCTAACTAAAGATAACAAGCCAATTCTATAGTCAATGAAGAGCAGGACAGAAACGATGACGACCAAAGTTAAAGAGTGTTCTATTAAATCTTTTAATGTGCGGGTAATTAATGATGAGATATTCGGTATGTCACCACTATAAATATTCACTATGTTTCCTTTATTAGATGAACTACTAAATCCTACATTACTATAGAGGACTCCCCGCGTTAATGCATTCCTTAACATAAGGGTAATGGTTTCATTTAGAAATACACTTTTTCTTGGTACTAACATATATAGTATGACACTCATAATTGAAAACAGTAGATAGGCACATACGACAAAAAATATTAACTGAAACTGATTTCCAATTAATATCTCGTCAATAAGGATTTTATTTATCCAGGGAATGCCAAAGGATAGACCCGTCTGCAGCAGCGTTAATACCATTAATAGTAGAAACGAGACTTTTACCTTGCTTACTATACTTTTTAATAACGTCATTTTGTATAGGAGTTCCCCCATAATTAAAGATATTTTTATACATTATTTTCTAGTGATCTTTTATTATATACACAACCAAAATCAAGTTTAACCTGACTATATACATCTCCTTAGCATGATGAATTCTAGGTTTCAATATAAAAAAAGCACCAGGGCTCAAAAAGCCTTGGTACTTCTTAGTTTCCTCTATTTCAGAGATTTAAGATTCATCTATTTTCGATATACAACTCGAGTTCCACAAATCATATCATGTAATCCTTTTTTCTCATCTGTAAATGCCACCATAATAAAACCTATATAGAAGAATATAAGCGAAAGGTAATAGGCAAAGAAACGACCTATGGAGCGACCTATACCGATTCTCTCATGATCCACTGTTAAGACTTGCAGTCCTAATATGAGTTTTCCTGGTGTTCCTTTATACTTACTTGCGGTTAAATAAATAATACAAACAACGATATAAATGAATGCAAAGGTATTAGCTGATGCAGAATTGTCTATATTCCTATGAGGTTCATCGAAAATATATGAAAGAACTTGACCCGCCATGGAGATAATAATAATATCTATTAATGCTGCTGCCACTCTTATCCAAAATCCCGCTGGTCTATGCTCCATTCTTTCATCACCCCTCCAATATTTTTAGTTTAAGCGATCACGCTTCATGATAAGATTATATATTAAAAATATATAAGGGAGGTAGGTTGAGAGCACCTTTGAACTATGAGAAAATAAATTCTTACCACCATAATTAGGAGGTACAGCATTGAACAATAAAAAGCTACTCTTAATCATAGTTGGGGCAACAATATCAATAATTAGCTTATCCACCTATTTATTTTTAAATGGAAATCCTTACATTCATTATCAGATGAAGCAAGGGGTACAGGAACATTTTGATCAGGATGGCGCCTCACGCATGTTAAATGTTCATATGAATTCTATATATAATCGTAATGCTAAGAATTATCCGTATTTTGTTGAGGTGTATTTTGATTTAAACGGAGTTAAAGGTGACTATCATTACTTTGTTTATGAAGATGATAAGGTAAAAGCTTCCGCAGCATTTTCAGAGTCACGTGACTCTATTGATGACATCGAACTCTTTGCAGATTAATTTACTTAAAAAAGCTACGCACAAGAAAAAAGCCCGTCACCAAGGCATATTTATTCCTTGGTGACAGGTTACTTCAGAAGGTATGTTATTATATTAACAGGGTTTTCAAGGTCCCTATAACTCATATATTTTTTAATAATTTTCATTATAAATCGCTAAGTTAAAAAGTAATACAGCTATGAGGACAACTAATATTAAAGCTCCAACCAATTTTTTATACTTCACTGCCCCCCCACCACCTTTCTATAAATAAGAATGTCTTGTAAAGTTCGTTTTATACTCCTATTTTTAGATCATGACTTTTACGTGCTTTATCAAAATTTGACTTAAATAACTTTTCTAACACCTTCCAATGATATGATTGCAACGTAACCTTCAGCCCAGCAGAATATCCTCTAATAATGATATGACTATGAGCTTCCTCATTACTTCTGTGAAAATGATTAATTGCTATCCAATCTATTGTTGACTTCACTGTAGATTCAAACTCTTTAATACTAGATCTGATTACTTGTTTTACATAGCATTCGTTCATAAACGATACTTCAGAAGAGAATGTAACAATTAATTTGTACCCGCAATCATTTCCTTTTGTTGGCTGTTTATTTAATGATATGAGAAAGGATGTTCTAGCGACGTTATCATCGTCTTTGTTGTAAAATGAATCGGGATTGTGCTGTCCTATATATTTAATGTGTTCTTTTAAATGGGTTAGCGGGTAGCCATGAGCTCTTTTTAGAGCCAAACATTGTACATTAACATTCATTTTTTTCCTCCCTACACAAAAAGAGCCTGTTACCATATGGGCATAGTTATCCCATGGTGACAGGCTCCTCCTAGATAAAACTTATTTTATTACTAGACAGTATAACTGATTTATTAATTTTTATACACATCTCTATTCCCAATTGCAGAATTACTAAACACTATAATAAGAATTATATGAAACAAGATAGAAAACATTAATGACTTTCTCAAAAATAATGAGTGTATGAGTTATACTTAGTAATAAATGACATCAGGAGGGGGAATGATTATGTCAGATGCACAAGTGGTGGCCATGGCTTTTTCAATTATTACTGGGGTACCTGCACTTATACTTACCTTAATAAATATTATTATAAAGCTTCGTAAAAAACGTTGGGTGTGGGCTGAGGGTGAGATTATTAGAAACAATCATGTGAGCGGCCAAAGAGGATTCGCTCCAACCATTCAGTTTTCTACGGACAGTAACCAAACGTTGGAAGTTACTTCAAGAGTTTCTCTTCAACCGGCATTTCGCGTAGGACGTAAGGTGGATGTGTACTACAACCCAAAAAACCCCCAAAAAATAGTGATCGACCATTTTATATTTAACGGTAATCTTTTACTTTTGATTGCCAGTATTATGATTTCTCTTTATATCTTTTTTTTCTCCGTAATTTATTTTAATATCGCTTTCTAACGTTTTCAAAGAGAGTAACACGTAAATGGTCATTTGCTTAAACATAAAATTATTAGCGAAGCTAGTTTGGAAGCCTAAATGAGTATATTTAATATTTTATATACATCGTATGGAATGATTATGGCCAAATACTCATTTAAAACAGTTTAATGTTTAATCAAATTTTATTTCTACTTACTCCCAAACTAATTTATCATTCTCGAATGTTCATTGTGTTTATAAACCTTTAGAACACTATCATTATTGTTAATATTACTGATGACATAGGAGGAATATATATGCTACAAATAGCAGAAAGTGTACTAAACTCTATAGGTTCAACACCATTAGTAAGACTGAACCAATTTACAAAGCATGTGGAAGGAAATATATTTGCGAAATTAGAGTATTTCTCACCAGGTTTAAGTAAAAAAGATCGAATAGCACTTGAAATGATCGAAAGTGCTGAAGAGAAAGGTTTGCTAGAAAAAGGACAACCTATTATTGAATTGACAAGCGGTAGTATGGGTACTGGGCTTGCCATTGTGTGTAATCTAAAAAAATATCCCTTTATTGCTGTGATGTCTAAAGGAAATTCCATTGAACGGGCGCAAGTGATGCAAGCTTTTGGTGCTAAGGTAGTACTTGTTGATCAACATCCAGATTCCCAAAAGGGAAAAGTGACGGGTAAAGATTTAGAGCTTGTTGAAGAAAAAACGAAAGAGTTAACAAGAAAGTATAATGCATTCAAAATTGATCAATTCAACAACCCTGGCAGCGTGACGACAGGTGAGACTCGTCTCGGACCCGAAATCATTACACAATTAGGAGATACTAAAATTGATGCGTTCGTTGATTTTATGGGGACAGAAGGGTCATTTATTGGTGTATCCAATGCTTTAAAAAAAGCGTTTCCTCCTATCCAATGCTTTGGTGTTGAGCCAGTAAATGCGGCATTTTATAACTCTATAGAAAGTACGGCTGGTACTCATATTATCCAAGGTGGTGGGTATCATGTACCACTAAAATTTATTGATGAGAATAAAGAGATCATAAGTGATTTTATTAAAGTGAGTGACAAAGAAGCCATCGAATCTACACGATTACTGGCCTCTGAGGAGTGTATCTTTGCAGGGTATTCTGGAGGGGCAAATGCTGCAGCTGCACTCAAATTATTAAAAAGCGAATTAAAAGGAAAAATCATCTTAATTATCATTCCTGATTCAGGTACAAAATACTTGAGTACTGATTTATGGGATATCTTAGAATATGATGAATGATAAAAACTCAAGGTATAATTAACTAATGTTAATTATTCTTTTTTCAAGAAATTATTTCTCATAAAAGCCTTACAGTTCCCCTAGCTCATATATTTTCTGTAAGGTATTCAGATACAATGATTTATCTTCAGGAGAATTAGCGAATTTATACGACTCTAAAAGTCGGTAGCCGAACATCGCCACAATTATTTCAAACATAAAACGGTCGTTTATATGAGAAAGGTCCACATATTCAGAGAGGCCTTTATAGTACAATGGAACACATTTTTGGTAGGCTTCGATCATATGAGAAAGGTCCATTTCATCAGCAATTAAGCTTGCGAGATCTTCTCCTAGGTACCCCCATCCTGTGGTGTCCCAATCAATAAGCACGAATGCATTACCTGTATAGAGTATATTTTCTATCCAGAAATCCCGGTGGCAAAATACCACTGGTAATTGCTCAATCTTACTGAATATCTCATCCGCATTGTTATCAAAGTCTATGAGCATGTTACATAGGTGCGCCGAAATATCACAATCCTCCGAACGTATATAATCAAATAAAACATCCCATGACCGATATCGCTGATAGTTCTTTCTGACAAAATCAACTTCACTTAAATTGGTCAGATTCCTTAAGGTGTCTGGTTGTTCAGCATACAGCTTACCTTGAAATCGCCCCAACCCCTCAGATACTCGTTTATACATCTCCAAGGTTAGATCTACTCCAGATACGCCATCGATATATTCTAACCATAATTGAATCTCATCATCATTTATTTCGGCATGGTAACACTCTGGCAAACGCAACGATTCAGAAAAGATTTTACTGAAATTCGATGTATGCAGGTCGTATTCTCTTCTCCATGATCCCGGATCCCCATAGCGTTCAAATTTTTTCTGTGTTTTCCAGACAATTTTATAAGGAAGATTTTCACCTTCAGACGTTTCCGCCCTACCTGTTACAAGTTGAACATTCCCCAATGTTCCACCTTGCAGTTTCTTAAGTTGAGAATCTGCTCGGACTATCGTTTTGTTAAGCATTCTACTTAACACAAGTGATAATAATTCGGGCTCTAAAACTACTTCATCATTGTTATTCATTGCTAGAGTCCTCCACTTTTCCACCTAAATTTTGTGGCCCCTACATCTCTCGAATGATCAAATTTAGTTTAATCAGTTGCTATAAATGATTTGATATGTTGGTACAATGACTCCACTTTCATAAGTCTTGATGTCTTTCAAATTCAAATTAATTTTCTGCTTACTTAATCCAAACAAAGGAATCCCTTCACCAAGCATGACAGGATTAATCTTAAGAATTAACGTGTCAATTAACTCATGCTCTAACAGCTTTCCGGCTAGCTCCCCTCCTCCGCATAACCATATTTTTTTTGCTCATGCATAGGATCGCTTTTTAATCTTGTGCAGAATGTCACGACATCCTCCTCAACAAGTTCTACATTTTCATTTGAATCAAACTTTAATTGGTTTGAGAAAATATAATGTTTTAATTCAGGATTAGCCACTTGCGCTATTCCTGAAGGCTCGCCTGGATTGAGTCCATATTGAAAGCCATATTCGTATGTTTTCCGACCCATCAGAACAACATCATATTGACGTACACTTTCAAGAAAATCACCACCATCATCAGCGTATAAAAATACTGAATCATCAGCTATTCCATCCTTATCAGCAATAAAAAGATCAACAGTAGTGGCAATATGATAAATTAATTCAGCCATTTAGAATTCCTCCTTTGGGCTATTACCTCGAACTGACCTTTCATTAACTTAACTTCTTCAAGAAAAGCGTATCTCCTTCATAAAAAAATTAAAAATACCAAAGCTTTAAAAGCCTTGGTAAACTTATTTTCCCATTATGCGATTGAGAAGAATTCAACCTTCACAAGTTTAATAACAAAAAATGACTACATTACCCTCAAATATCTATGTTGCTACTATGTAAATAAGGACAAGTGTAATTATTATAAAACAACCTATTATTCTCGGTTGCGATCTCCCCACTCACATAGTTGTTCCAAAACAGGTAATAGGTCCTCTGCTTTGGGCGTAAGGCTGTACTCGACCTTAGGTGGAACTTGTGGATATTCCTTCCTTGTTATCATCCCATCTGCTTCCAACTCTTTAAGCTGTGAACTCAATATCTTAAAAGTAATAGGACCAATTTGTCTTTTCATTTCATTAAAACGAACAGGTTGTTTTTCTGATAAGAGGTACAGTATAAGCAGCTTCCATTTCCCACCAATCACAGACATTGTATAGCCAAAAGCTGTCTCTTGTACATTGCCTTTTTCATTATAATCAGCCATGCTCATATTGACACTATCCTTTCTGATAGTAGCTATCAATAAAGTGCGTACTTTTTTTATGTATTTATTACTATTACACTTATCTTAACTTAAATTAAAGGAGAGATGTAAAGTGAATCACGTAAAAACCTACAATCATAATCTTTGGGATCATGGTATTACTCAAGGCTATAGTGTGAATGGCACGATCTATATTTCTGGGCAGTTTGCCTACGATAAGGAGGGTACATTCAATCGGGAAGACGACATAAAGGCCCAGACGCATCAAACGTTTGAAAACCTCGATCGTGTACTTGAAGAACTCAATGCTACAAAGTCTAATCTATCCTATGTAGAAATATTTTTAACAAAACCGCAAGAGCATTTGGAGGAAGTTATTAGTCTACTCAAGGAATATATGGATGACCATCGACCAGCCGGCAGCGCTATTGGCGTAACATATTTAGCCTACCCAGAGCAGCTAATTGAAATAAGAGCAGTTGCTCACGTTGATTAAAATTACAATAAATAGTAGATCAATTATATGTGGAAATTAAAACCTGCTTCGCTAAGGAGCTGTTATATAATCTCAAAAAAGAGCTTATGTGACAGCTCCTTTTTTCTATACACTTACCCTTTGTGGTTTAATTTATAAAGAGGAGTTGGAAAGGTAAAAAATCGACTTAGTAGTTTTAGTTTGTCTAACATCTCCATTTATGTAAGAACCCTTATTAGGCACACGCATATACTAAAAAAAATAAGAAGGAGCGACGCCATCATGTATTATAATCAAATACCGTTCTATCCCCGTCCTCTACTTCACCATAAGCCTAAATACTACCCCAATTATCAAAGGCTATATCCAAATAGAACAGTGCCGTACCAACAACCAAAAACTGATTATGGTAAGGAACCTTTTACTCTAAACATCGCACAAGCTTCAAAAAATAACAACACCTATCGCACAGCCATTTGGACAGGGGAACATCTACAAGTTACATTAATGAGTATTAATATCGGTGACGACATTGGTTTAGAAATTCATCCTGATACAGATCAATTTCTACGTATAGAACAAGGTCAGGGTTTACTTCAAATGGGGGAGGATCCAAACAACCCGAATGATTTAACCTACCAGGCAAATGTATTTGAAGATAGCGCAATCATGGTTCCTGCTGGCACGTGGCATAATATTATTAATACTGGTCCATTACCTTTAAAAATATATTCCATTTATGCACCTCCCCACCATCCATACGGAACCGTACAACAAACAAAGGCAGATGCAATGGAGTCTTAGACTTCACAAATTTATAACTCCTACCGACTCCTTGATGTTATCAACTTCAAGGATTTCTTTTCTCCACAATACAGGGCGGTATCCTAACTACAATGAATAAATATCTGCAATAAGGGATCTTGCACTTGCCAATTCAAGTCTTACGTTTGTAATATCCTCTTCCTTTACTCCTGCAATCATTTTTTGAATGCTTTCATTTAATCCCTCATATTCGCCTTCATCACCAATTAGCTGTAATTTCCATTTATTAGTCTTATAAATCTCATTAAATTTATAAGCATGCCTTTCAATTTGATCCCAGTCTGATCGATCCAATGCTTCTTCAAGCTGATCCATTTGGTTAAAGAAAAGATTGCTACCAACTACATCACCACATCCAGAAAGAAAAAGTAACAATAATATGTTTAACACTATGTACCTCTGCAAAATATGTCCTCCTAGCACCAGTATGAATATGATACATATTATTGCCCAATAATAGAGAAAGATTCCGTAATAAAAAGCATGAAAGGAAGATAAAATCATGCCTGAACTTATTTTAATTTTGATTCGATCCATCATCTCTTTTCTTTTGTTGATGATCATGGCAAGGATAATGGGGAAAAAGCAAATCTCGCAGCTCACTTTTTTCGATTATTGTGTAGGAATTACAATTGGGTCCATAGCAGCAACCATGTCAGTCGACCAAAATGTAAAAATAGCAAATGGGTTGATGGCTTTACTTATTTGGGGTCTTTTCCCCATTATCTTAGCCTTTGTGAGCCTAAAGTCTATGTGGTTCACAAAAATAATAGATGGGAGCCCAACAATACTAATAGAGTCTGGTGAAATTCATGAGAAAAACATGAAAAAAAATATGTTATCTGTAGACGAGCTAATGCTACTACTCAGGGAGAAGGGTACTTTTAAAGTTTCTGATGTAGAAATGGCTGTTTTAGAGACAAATGGACAGCTTAGTATATTGTTGAAATCCGATCAACAACCTGTTACGCCACATGTATCAGGAATTCCTCTTCAACAGGAGCATGGCCCTACTATCTTAGTTATGGATGGGCAACTACTTAAAAAAGGTCTAGGAGAACGTGGTTATACAGAAGAATGGTTAGTAAATGAAATACAAAAACAAGGGGCTACCAATTTTACAGATGTATTTCTTGCCCAATTAGATTCTCGAGGAAATGTATATGTGGATTTATATGATGAGAGAGAAAATAATACATAAAATCAGAACTTGTGTGTAAGGTGTGTAGTTTTGTTACATTGCCATTTTGTTTTTCTATTAACTGCATTCGGCCCTCATGCAGTTCATTTGAATTCGAATAAATATATTCCAACGAACACAAACAATACTATGTCACATTAAAAGTTAAGGTAATAGTAAATATCAGAATTTCCTTTTTCAGATGTGAATTCATAATTTCTTGTATTTAAACCACCAATTTCGAATCCGTATTTCAAATAAAATTTGTTTGCAGCAAGATTATAGGCTTGAGCGATAGTACTAAATCCCTTACAGTTCTTTTTCTTCGCTATGGTGATTGCGAGATCAAGCATACTTCTAGATATTCCAGTACGTCGATAGTTGGCCTTAACTTTAAGGTCACTTAGATAACAATATTTATTCCATCCCGTTTCAAATACTGCTAAACCAACACATTGATCTTGATCGAATGTAGCCACTGCAAATCCATTTTCATTCATTGTCTCAAATATATAGTTCTCTTCTGGAAATATCTTTTCCTTCGATTTCTCGAAATATCTTTCAGTATACTCCCACTTTTCATTTGCCTTCGTAACCACTAATTCACCAAATATCTGAAATTTTTCGTTAGGTAATTTCAAACAATCTCTTGTCTCTTCTGTAACTAATTCAATGTTCAATTAGATACCTCCTAATCATCCTAAACATATGATTGTTTTTAGTATACTTTACAGTGAAATATATTGCATTCATAGAAAAGCTAATCCTTATTACCTGATTAAACAAAGAACCTATTAAAGTTACTCTAATCGAAAACAACTTTAAAATTACAAAATATAGAATTATTTTATCAAGATTAGCTATTTACACTCTAATTAATCGAAAAATGTCCACTAGATATTTTCCTTGACTTAAAGAACGCTCTAACTCTTATGATAAAAATGTACAAAATTTAAAGTAGGAGTGGATAATATGAAAGTAAGAAAGCTTGGAAACAGTGATTTGGAAGTATCCTCAATTGGACTGGGATTAATGGGGATGTCACCTGGGATTTACGGACAAGTGAATGATGAAGAATCAATTAAAACAATACATCGAGCTCTAGATTTGGGCGTAACAATGTTAGATACTGCGGATGTTTATGGAAATGGACACAACGAAAGTCTTCTGGGAAGAGCTCTGAAAGGGAATCGAGATAAAGCCATTGTTGCAACTAAATTTGCTTATACGAAAAATTTTGAGAAGATCATTGGCCATACGGACTATATAAAAAAGGCGGTTGACGATAGTCTGCTTCGACTAAACATAGATTATATTGACCTTTATTATCAACATCGGGTTGATCCAAATGTTCCAATTGAAGAGACAGTAGGTGCAATGTCCGATTTAGTGAAGTCAGGGAAAGTCCAAGCACTTGGATTATCAGAAGCATCTGTTGAAACAATTAAGCGAGCACACAACACACATCCAATTACAGCTTTACAAACTGAATACTCTTTATGGAGTAGAGACATTGAGGAGACTATCTTACCTGTTATCAACGATCTCGGAATAACACATATAGCATACAGTCCTTTAAGTAGAGGTTTTATTACCGGAGAAATAACTACGTTTAAAGATTTTGGTGATGATGATTTACGTAGGTTTATGCCAAGATTCCAAGGAGAAAACTTCAAAAAGAATCTTGATATCGTTAAAGAGATTCAACAAATGGCAGACGAAAAGAATGTGACACCGTCTCAATTAGCGATCGCTTGGACGATTGCTAATGGTTCCTTGCCGATTCCTGGAACAAAGCGTCAAAATTATTTAGAAGAAAATATCGGGGCTCTAGACATAGAGCTGACTCCTCTAGAATTAGAACGTCTAGACACGATTAGCCCTTTTAATACTGTGCATGGAAATCGGTATGACGAGACAAATATGAAAAATCTTAACCTATAACAATTAGGGTACTACGCTTTATAAAGTAGTACCCTTTTACTTTGGTAGTATTTCTAGTCCTTTTTCATGAATATCATAAAATGCTAATTTATAATTTATTTTTTCAAGATATTGATAGGTTTCTTTAAGCTGCTCTTCTACTTTCTTCTTATGTGTAAGCATCATTTCTTTTCTTTCAGCAATGGATGCTTTGCCATCATTTATTAATTCCGCATATTTTTTTATTTCAGCCAATGGCATATTTGTTGCACGTAAACATACCATAAAGCCTAACCATTCCAGATGAAAATCTTCATAGGTTCGGATACCGTTAGAATTTCTACTAACACCAGGAACAAGACCTTCTTTTTCATAGAAGCGCAGCGTATGGGGAGACAGGCCTGTAAGTCTCGCAACTTCACTAATTAATAATCCCATTTAATCACCCCTTAATATTAAATACTTCACATAAAACACCCTTATTCTTTGTCACTTGCAGCTGTGCACTCCACAAAATATTCTCCTATTTTCTGCTTTAATTCCCTCATTCTTTTTTCATCATTACACTCTATAATACGACGTGAAAACATACACGCTACTAAAAATAGAATGTCTGAATAAGTATAACAGACATGAAAATATATAATTGGATTAAAACACCTCTCCTTTTAATATGCTTCTCTGCATCGTTTATCATTTGATTATTAATCGGAAAGTGGAGTGGGATTAATTCTTTTCCTGAGCCAATTCCTTGTGAGAATTGCAATGTATTAAAATAAATCAATACAGCTATCAGTGGAATGAGAATGAATAAGCTCTTAAAGTAAACGATCAGAAAAACTGTTAAAAGAATCACTCGAACAAAGTTTCGGCTGGTTTCTGTGCCTCTTACTGTCGAACGCACGAATAGGTAGACTAATGGATTCTCATCTTTTTTAAAAAAGGCTAACGGTATCATATTTCTATAAGATATTTGATCTGACTTTACATCAATAAAACCACTTAAAAAAATCTGAACTACTTTTGCCGCTTTCTCTTCAGACTTCATGAATCTCTTCCAAGAATGAATAGGAAAAATTATCGTTCTACTATAGAGTAGACCAATAAGTACGATACCTATTATAAGGACAATACCAAAGATAATCGATGCTTCTAGCATTAAAAGAAAACAAACTCCAACACAAGCATGATGAAGCCCCAAAAGTAACTCTGTTTTTTGGTTACTCGTGCTAATGATGATCACTAGAAATAGAATATGCAAAATACCTAAGAGTTGTATGAAGATAAAAAGAGTCGCCAATTCGCTTATATGTAAACTAAGGGCGTATAGTAAAAACAAGGTAAACAAAGCAGCCTTTATCGATTGAATGGTCAGGTTATAAAGTAAACAATACATAAAATAACCATTCATCGCTTTTACTTTAGAAGCTAAATAAATCTCATCAAACTCACTAATAAAGCTAACGATCCCTCTATTAAGAGTAAAAAAAAGAAAGAGTCCGGTAAGAATGAGGGATTGATAGAACGAATGAAGATGGCCATCTTGCAGTAACATGATCACGACATACACCACTAACATCATAAATGGTATTAACGCAAATACACCACTATGTCCTAACACTTTAACAAGAGTTTTTATGTTTTGTTGCATAGAATTTTGAAGTCTTTCAATAAATAAATCCTTCATCTTTTTTCCTCAATTATTGAAAAGAAAATATCCTCTAACGTAACATCCTTCATATGCTCAGCAGTCAGGTAAGGACGATCATGATAAAACTTTTGGTCGCCTTCATGTAAAACAATGACCCGATCACACAAGCGTTCCGCGATATTCAACATATGAGTGGAAAGGATAATGCCTACACCCTCTATTTTAAGTCTAACCAGATCCTCCATAAAGTATTTTAAACCACGTGGATCTAGGCCCATAAAGGGTTCATCAATCACAAGAAATGTTGGATTTGAGATCATTGCACTAATAATCGAAACCTTTTGTTGTGTGCCTTTTGATAATGCGTAGGGATATTTGTTCATGTGAGTTCGAAGTGAATATCTGTCGATTAAAGCATTCAAATAGTCATCCTTATCAATTTGATAAATCCTCTTTATAAATTCAAAATGTTCGTTAACAGTAAGGTTTGGATAAAGATGTGGTTTATCAGGAATAACAGCGATTTTCTCTCTGTGAATATACCAATCTTGCTCATTTATGGTGACCTCACCACCCATGGGTTTTAAGGTGCCTATCATGTGACGAAGGGTTGTGCTTTTTCCAGCACCATTCAAACCGACTAAACCAATGATTTCTCCCGTATGAATATCAAACGAAATGTCTCTTATAATTTTTCGAGTAAGGTATCCACCACTCACATGGTTTAAGCTTAATATCATCCAGAGATCTCCCTCCTTATTTTATTTAATCGCATTTAGTGAATATAGTAGCATGAAAGACGTCCTTTAGCTAAATACGTTACATTTTTTGTAGCGAATACTTGAAAACCCTTCTTTAATCTATGAATGAAAGTTCACAGTTGGAATCCCTCTATCTATACCATTTCTTTTTTTATTTAATTAATTCCTTCTAATTACAGCTTATCCTAAAATTAAGATAAATTTAATATAGAGGCTTCATTCAGACATAAATTCAATGTCTAATCGGAAGTATTCAATAATTCTAAGGGGTTTTTCTCTGAAACCTAACATATTAAACAGAACGCTACCTTCCCGTTCAGAATAAAAAATGATTCAAAATAAAAAATACCAAAGTTCTACAGACCTTGGTATCTTACATTTATATATATTGAGGGAGTTGAATATCCACGAGTTTAACCTAAATAGTTTTATATCCAAAAAGCATACGCACTACTTATACTGACTTATGATATTTTATAATCAATCAATAAACTGATAGCCATTGTCTTCTAAATGCTGTTTTATATTTTTGGCTAATGTTCCTTTTTCCCATTCACCTTTCTCAATCATGTCCATTGATTTGTTCTCGTTCGTAATTAAAGCCTCTACCTTTAACAGAATATCTTCAGCTTCTAGCGGTGGAATAACTACAATCCCATCTTCATCTCCTAAGATGATATCTCCAGGATGTACAACCTGTCCTCCACATGAAATATCAACATTAACTTCTCCTGGACCATTTTTATAAGGTCCTCTTCCAGTAACACCTGCAGCAAAAACAGGGAAATCCTCTCTTAAAAGATAATCGACATCTCGAATACAACCATCAACAACAAAGCCTGCAATATCTTTACTTTTAGCAATTGAATACATGATATCTCCACAAATACTATGATTCATATCTCTTCCTGCTTCTACCACAATGACATCACCTGGATTAGCCATTAAAAGAGCTTGATGAAAAAGCATATTATCAGCTATAGAGGCCTTTACTGTTAAGGCTTGACCAATTATTTTTTTTTGCTTACCATATGGCTTAATATATGCGTTCATACTATATAATCTTTCCATACAATCGGAAACATTTGCGGATGGATACTCTCTAAAGCGCTCTACCAAAGTGGGATTCAAGTTCTCTCTATGTTTATAAATTCTTTTTCCTACACTCATTTTTTCCATTCTCCTTTTTATAGAACACGGTAATTTGGAGTTCTTCCATTTAATACAAGAAGCACCTCGTTCACCACTGTTGAACCCATTAATTCCATTGCTTCATGTGTATTTGCTCCTACATGTGGAGTCGCTACAAAGTTATCTAGGCTTAGAAGTTTATTCTCATGTGTAGGTGGCTCGTTTACAAACACATCGCTTGCTGCAGCGAATATAGACTTATTGTAAAGAGCATGATAGAGTGCATCTTCGTCAACTACACCACCTCTTGATGTATTAATTAAAATTGCGCTAGATTTCATTAGATCTAGCATTGTTTTATTAATTAAATGTTTAGTATCTCCTGTTAATGGGACACTAATTGATATAAAATCAGAAGTTTCCATAACCCATTCTAATGACTGAGCTTTTTTAAAACCTAGTTCATTGCAATCTTCTTCAGAAATAAAGGGGTCATACGCTAAAACCTCCATGTTGAACCCGACTTTTGCAATATTAGCTGCAATCCTATTAATCTTTCCCGCTCCAACAATACCAAGCTTTTTATGATTTAACTGATAACCAATTAGTTCTTTTGGCGCAATTGTTTTATTTAGATTCTTTTTTCCTCTTTCAAAGCTTAAACTCACATTCCTAGCTGTATTCATCATTAATGCAATAATTAGCTCACCAACTGATTGAATATTTGCTATTGGCGTGTAGACAACATCTATGCCAAACTCTTTTGATGCTTGTATATCTATTGAGTCGTAACCGACACCATGTTTACCTATTACCTTTAACTTTTTTGCTTTAGCAATCATCTCACGTGTAACTTTTTCTGCTCTAATAATAATGGCATCGACATTTTCAATCTCATCAAAATCATCTGTAATTGTGCAAGATTCTTTAAGGATTTCTAATGCATTCTTATCTATATGTTCTTTTAAAAGAATTTTATATTTTTTCATTTTAAACACCTCTTCATTTGATAACGCTACCATTAATTTTATATTATATATAATGATCTTTAGTGTAAAATACAGATTAAAGCTATTAAATAGCAATAAATGTGTTAAAAGAGGTGTTCATATGAATTTGAATTTTATAGAGACATTTTTAGTTGTTGTAAAGAAAAAATCGTTGAGTGCAGCTGCCAAGGAGTTACACGTTGCTCAAACTACTATTAGTCAGAGACTAATGATTGCCGAAACAGAATTAGGATTTAAGTTAATAGAAAGAGGAAAGGGTATTAAAAAAGTCAATCTAACTCCTGCGGGTGAAGAGTTTCTAAAATTAGCAGAACAATGGGATAATATAGACAAAGAATTTAATCTATTAAAACAAAGAGGTCCTAAATTAGCATTGAGCATAGGTTCCATTGATAGTTTTAATACTTTTTTTCTTCCTGATGTATATAAAGAAATAACTACTTTAACATCATCTTTATTCTTATCAGCGAATACCTTACATTCCACAGAAATATACGATGACATTGAAAGTCGTTCAATAGACATTGGATTCTCATTGATAGACAGAAACAGTCCAAATGTTGCTGTGAATCAATTTTTTGAATCTCCACTTGTTGTTATAAGTGCTAAAGAATATGTGGGGGTAAATAGTGTAAAAATTAACGAGTTAGATTCAAAGTTTGAACTTTTTATGCCATGGGGAGAAGAGTATAGACTTTGGCACGAATATTGGTGTGGACAAATGATTTATCAACAATTCAAGCTTGATAATCTAAGTATATTACTTGCTGTACTTGAAAATTCAAAGTATTGGGCTGTTGTACCCGAGTGGATAGCCAAAAAAGTCATTAAGGAAAGGAATATTTATATATATAAGCTTCAAGACTCCCCACCTCCTTACACATGTTATAAACTAACTCATAAAAAACCTTTTTCTTCTAAAAGAAATGCTCTTGAATTATTTCAGTACCTGACAGATAAAGTCCTTGAAGAAGAAAATACAAAAAGCCCTGTTTAAAAATCCAGGGCTTTTTGTTCATTTAAGTTGCAGAGAGTAAACTCATTACCACTATAGTTAAAACTCCACCTATTCTTGTTGTTATTTGTAAAAAGGGGAATAGCCCCATTCTTTCGCTTGCTTTTAATACTGCTACATCACCTACTCCTCCCATATCTGCTAAAGCAAGACCCGAAATAATAGATGATTCAACAAAATAGAAACCAATGATCCATCCTGCAAAACCTGCTATTGTTGCAATAATGACTACAACCATGACAGTTACAAACATATTAGTTGGATTCGTAACTAGCTCTATGACTCTATTTACATCGATTAAACTTGCACTGATAGCAACTAGCACTGCTGGCACCCAGACTCTGCTAATAAAGTTAAACCATATTTCTGCACCCATGTTTATTTGGTTAGGCAGCAAATTTGTAAGCTTTAAAATAGCAGCTAAAACAATGAGCCATACAAACGTATGGAAAAAAGGAAAAAGCTCGTTGAGTAATACGCCTGCCATATATAATCCACCAGCTACCATAATACCTATACCTAGATTTTTAAGTGATTCAATCAATTTGTTTCCTTCTTCAGCTTTAAACGACTCATTTTTTACTCTTAGTGGGTTACCGTCTCCCGAAAAACCTTTAAATGGGGTTTTCTTTCTTTTACCCAAGTAATTTAATACCGATGCCAACAAAATACATATAATATTAGAAACCATAACGGCAGGCGCAAGAATAT
The DNA here is from genome assembly GCF_007293315.1 of Alkalicoccobacillus porphyridii. GTDB lineage: Bacteria > Bacillota > Bacilli > Bacillales > Bacillaceae_D > Alkalicoccobacillus > Alkalicoccobacillus porphyridii. The sequence goes on along the minus strand of NZ_VLXZ01000008.1, from coordinate 46,667 downwards.
CAAAGAAATCTGCTGGAACTCCTCCCATATTATCTGCGTAAATTTGCGACAATGGGATTGCTCCTGTAGTTAGGCCACTTGCCATAATTGGAGCGACAATCAATAAAATGGTGTATTTAAAACCTAAACCAAATAATTGTCCTAGTAATCCCCCAACTAAAGCACCAAGTAAAATAGTAGTTAAAAGAGGAAACAGCATTTTTAATCCAACCGTGATTAGAATTTCTCTTTTGATACTTAAAATACTACCAACAATTAATCCTGCTACAATAAAATCTTGAAATCCAAAGCCACTATAAAAAGTTTTAGCAATTTCAGAAGTTGATTCTGGTAAAATACCTACGAAAATAAGTAATGCAGGCAGGAAAATACATAATAATGTTCCTCCACCAAACTCTGAGAACTTAGGAATTGAATTTCCAATCCATAAAAATAAGCCACCTAGACCCATTGTAATCATCAATCCGGTCAATATGTTAATCGGAATAATGTCTAAATACAAGCATACAATTGCAGGAATTATAAGGCTTAAATAAAGAGGCAACTTTATTCCGTAGATCTCATTACTAAATATATTGTTCTTTCTACTTTCTTTTAAATTATCATCCATAATGAATATCCCCTTTTCTCTGGTAGCGCTTTCTTTTTTAGTATTATAACTTAAGAATAATATTAATTTTTATAATGTAAAATAGGATATTTTATTATTTAATATTAATTAAATTACTATTTAAACGTTAAGTACTAGTGTGAGTAAGATAATATATCTATGGTAAGTAAAAAACGTTTATTTTAAGTACAATAGAAAAAAATATTTTGTAAGTCCTAACTGATTTATTTATGCACAAAAAAAAGACGATATGGTTAGGTATACACCATATCGTCTAAATAATTTACCCTATTCTACTCTACCGGAAGTGGCTGAGTTTGAGTTTGATTTTCTACTCTCAAATTCTTCACGAGTGAACACATCATCTACATTCATGTTGAATTCTACAAGCTCAAGTCCTGTCATATTGCGAATGCTTGTACTTACGCTTTCTTTTACTTCCTTATAGATACTTGGAATGTTTTTACCATACTCCACAAACACCTCAATATCGATGGCTACTTGTTTTTCGCCTACGTCTGCGCTAATGCCTTTAGTGATTTTTTCATCGCCACCAAATGTTTCTCTCACACCGTGGAATAGGTTACCGCTCATTCCTAAAATTCCTGCCACTTCGTTTGTAGCTAACGCTGTAATTTTTTTGATGACTTCATCATCGTATGTTAATTTTTCACGGTTCTCATGTTGAGTCTCATTTTGTTTTTGTTCTTTCTCTAATTGAGCATTTGTTTTTTCAGTTGATTGTACGTTGGTTTCCATTATGAACATCTCCCTAAAGTTAGATTAATCTCTTTTGCTAAAAAGTGCATCAATATAGGCACCCACATTTAAATCGCCATCAACCCACTTGCCGATTAAATATCCAATTAACACAAATATTCCTACAGCTAATGTATATCCAAAGCCTATCGTAAGAAACAAAATGCTAAATACGATGGCAATCAATAACCCTAGAATGCGCCCTCGATAGCGCATGAATAGTTCTTGATTCATTACGCTTCCTCCTTAAATGACGCGTTCACGTTTTTTTGGTGAATGTGGCTCATGCTTTACATGTACTTTCACTTCTTTAACAGGTATTTCAAGCCAGCTTTCGAGCTCAGTCTTGACTGTTTCTTGAAGCTTCTTTGCATTTTCCTGGACTGGACTTGGTCCAAAAGGAGAATAGCTTACATCTACTGTCACCTGCTGTGTTTTCTTAGAAATACTTGAGTGAACATCAACAGAGCGCATACCTTCAAATCTTCTAATGATTCGTAAAACCGTTGATTCAATTGAATCTTTTGAGATACCTATCACACCTATATCCGTAGGGGATTGATAGTTGCGCTCAGAGATCTCGCTTGATTTAAAAGCTGTAATAAACATAATCAAGGCTACGAGTCCTATAAAGGTAAGAACACCAATTAAGATCCAATAGATCTCATTTGATTGCTGCACATTTAACAGTTCATTCAAAGGATCGTATATTCCTGTTATCTCTAGTAAAACACTTCCGCTTAAAAGTAGTGTGAGTAAGGAAAAAACACCGATAATGAATCGAATGGCTAGGTTCACACTCTCGCTTCCTTTCTTAATAAAGCAGCATAACTCCATTACAAAAGGATGGCTTTATCTATTTAATTTAATCTCTTTGGAGAGGGTGCACCATCTCGACCATACCATTCCTCATTTTTGAGCAAATGAAACCTAGTAAATATTGGATGATAATTTCAGATTTTTGAAAATAGCTGCTGTTTCAGTACGGAATGGGATGATCTATCCTAATCGCTAATATGTGCAAAAGTAATAATTAAAGAATAATTAAAGTTTGTACTAAACGACATATATTCTTGCGGAGTTTTTGGAAATTTGAGATAATTGTCATTGAGCTAAACTGTTTGATGACAGTCTCACAACTTGCAATGCAATCATTCTAAAAAGGAGGGTTTTTATGCGTTCGCGACCATTATCTATTCAAAATCCAGAGATTGAGAGGTTTATTAGTCTTGTCCCCGATGGAGATATTGAAGAAATACTTAATAAGCAAAGAACTAAGACGATCAACCTCTTAAGCAGTGTAAAAGAGGATTTAGCAAGTAAGGCGTACGCCTCAGGGAAATGGACTTTAAAAGAAGTGATTGGGCATATGACTGACTCGGAACGCGTGATGTCGTATCGAATGCTTGCTATCGCACGAAATGAAAGTGAACCATTACCACCAATGGATCAGAATCAATACGTTTCTGCAGCAAACTTCAACAAATTAGCTTGGGAACAGTTACTAACTGGTTTAGACACAGTGCGCTCCAACACGTTAAGCCTCATTTCAACGTTTGATGATACTGAGTGGGTTCGAACTGGAAATGTAATGAACAGTCCAGTTTCAATAGGTACCATTGCATATGGCATTGCAGGACACGAGTTACACCATAGGAAGGTGATTAGTGAAAAATACTTATAAATCTTATTCTACTTGTAACGTGGCCCTATTGTAATAACATAAATGTATTATCTCAGCCCACACGGTTTGCACACATTTCCACTCATTTTAATATTAGTAGTTTTCAATTATAGTGGTGAGGAATTTATAATTTAAAATCTCCTATTCACCACCACTACGGAAGAACATTTAATTGTTTGAGTGCCCCAAGACTTCCTCTAATAATTACTCTCTGCTCACACGACATTTCACATGTCTATTAGAATGGCTATAATTTCAAACTCTATTAGTGGAATCACAGAAACTTGATTATTCACCTTTAATTCATACATTTCTTGATTAATTTGAAGATTAGCTACTGAGAAAATAGTAATTAATCTTTCTTTGGCACAAGATTAACAAATGGTGAGGTACATTTTGTTTGGATTTTAATCATATAATTTCACGAACATTCAAAAACCTTAAATGAACTTCCATCACCGTACCCATTCTCTACTACATGAATCAATATATCCTGAAAGCCATTTGACTTTAATGTATTCTCGAACTTTTTAAAATTATAGAGTTTAATTGGAAAGTTCATAAATTCTGATTTCTGAACAATATTATTTTGAATCGATTGATATTTTAATTCCGTTTCTATCATATCATTCTGTTTATTGAAAGTAACCTTTTTGTATTCAACGATTGTTTCATTATTAAATGTTATTCTATTTGTTTCTGTCCAATCTAGGACTTCTTTGATCTCTCTTCCTTTCTCCATAATAGTTAAAAGTAATTTGCCCTTACTGTTTAAGGCACTTTTTAAATTTTGAAGACTTTTATTAACTATACGATCAGGCAGAAGCGAAAAAGAACCAAAAGGAATTAGAATAAGATCATATAGTTTCTCACTTTTAAACTCTTCAATTCCTTGTTTATAAACATGTGGATTTAAATTTAATTTCTCACCTTTTTCTTTACATACTTTAAGCATCTCTTCCGATATATCAAACCCTTCAATATTAATCCCTTTATGTAAAAACGGAATGAGCAACCTACCATTTCCACACATGGGCTCTAAAACGTTCATTTCTTGGTTTTTAACATAGGATAGATAAAATTCAAGTTCCTTCTCTTCCGCTAAAGATTTCTCCTGTTCGTACATCTTAGTACAAAGCTCTCCATAGAAATCACTCATTTGTTTTTCCTTTCATAACTATATTATTCTTACATAGGAAACTAATTTAAGGTTCCGGATATTAATGTGAGACTCATGGGCTATAAAAATGAAATTTAGACAAATAAGAATAAAGATTAACTATTATATTTCCTAGTGTCCCTCGAAATCCAATATACCCTTTTTTGTATACTTAGTTGATCTAGACCAGCAACATATCAGTTTTACTTTCAATTCTCTCATTACGAATAAATTGAATAACAAAGAAACGAAGATGCGAAAGGAACTGCACATAGTTAACCATTGTTTCACCAATATCAATTATTTTCCAGATGCAAGGCAAGAGAGCCAGCCTCGTTCTCATCTAATGTTAATACCCTACTGATTTAGCTAACATTTCTAACTATTTTCTTTAATCCCTCTCCAGAAAATCTTCCAAGCTTTTTCTATTTGACCTATGTCTTGAGAATAAAATTTCTGACTTAAGCTTACCCCCTCAATCAGAGAAAAGTAATTGTAGACTATATCTTCTGCTGTAAAATCAGTTGTTATGTTTTCTTTTTTTTGTCCCTCTCTTATGACTTCCGAAAACATTTGGTCGACTTCGTTTGAACAAGCGTTAATGATCTCATGAATCTCTCCTTTATTTTCTAGTGGAGGATTTAGAGTAACTTGATTAAACAGCTTATTAGCCGGAGTGTCATCCAGACTATCCTGGATAAATTTCAAAAAGCAATGATATAATTTGCTCTCAATGTCTCCTCGAATTCTTTCTTCAAGAGTTTGTCTCACATAAATCAGATGTTCGCTTGTCATGATATACACTACATCCATTAATAAACTTTCTTTATTTTCATAATGAGAATAAAATGATGCCTTTTTTATCCCGACTTTTTTTACAATTTGAGAAATGGATGTACCTGTATATCCTAAATTTGCAAATAGTTCAACACTTATATTTTGGATTTCTTTTTTTGTACTCAAAAACGACCCTCTCCTTGTAAAATCAAAAAATTTATATAGCTTTAAATTCTCTTCCTTTCACAAATAATATAACAGCCACTACTATGCCTATTATGCCTGATCCTAACAAGATGTGTTGTATGTTAAAGCCTGAGGATACAAAGCTACTTATTAATCCATAGGCAATTGGATCAAAACCGTTCATAGCTAAAAAGATCAAACTCATCACTCTACCCATTAAATGCATTTCAGTTGTTTCCTGTACTGCTGTGAAGATTGGTATAAAAACAAATGACATTGAAAAGCCTACTAGGAAGAGAAGCGAAGTTAATACAGTTAAATTAGGAGCTAAACTAAAAACTATGAAAAATAGCAGCGCCGAAAATAACCCTATTAAAGAAGTAAAACCTTTCTTAGTAATTTTTTTATAACCTAACACGAATGTACCTGTCGCTAAGCCAACTCCTAAGCTCACTTCCATATAACTTAGATTAATTGGACTACCCCCATGAACATCAACTAGTACGGGTATCGCTATGTGTAATACACCAAATACAAAGAAGTTTAACGTAATTAGAATTAATATACCTATTATTAGAAAGTTTGACGACTGTACATATTTAAACCCATCTAATAAATCGGCTAAAGGACTTTGTTTTTCAGCCCTTTTTACTTCCGCTTCCTTAATTAGAGGAGGAAAGACAAAAATTGCAGATACTAATACAAGTATAGTTGCTACTAGATAACTTGTTGAGACTCCGATTGTTTCCATAATAATCCCTGCTAGGATTGGTCCTATAATAAAAGAAACTTGATCTACCCCTTGAAAATAAGCATTAGCTTGCTGTAACTGTGATTTATGAACAGCTTTAGGAACCATTGAGGTACTTGCTGGTCCAAAAAAAGCATCTAACATTCCAAAGCCTGCAGATAAAATGATTAACACAATCATAGTCATATTATCAGTCACTACAAACAAGTATAAAAGTAGCAATAAGACACTTTGAATCAAATTTGTACTAAACATAATGGTTGTTTTTTTATACTTATCAGCTATTACTCCACCAAATGTAATCATAAGTAACCTTGGAACTGTGGCAGCTATCAAGACGACACCTAACATTTCCGGTGATTCTAGCTCTCTAACAACATACCAAGTTGTCGTTGTTAAGAACATACTAAACCCTACTACAGCAAATATACCAGCTGTTAATAACAACATGTATGTTCTATTCTTAAATAATGAAATTTGTTCCACACCTATTCTCCTTAGACTCTTTACTACCGATCGGTCGTTAGTGTTTTCAATATAAGTCTTTTAATAATTTATGTCAAGTAAAAACACAAAAAAGCACCAAAGCTCTAAAAGCCCTGGTACTACTGAGATGCCCTTGAGAGGTGTCGAACTTTAAAACTCACTAAACCCTCAATTTTATAAGGTAATATATTTTTACTATACTTAGTGATCATTGATCGCAATATGAACTCGAGGCATTTGGATAGGAATACGCTTCTTTCTGGCATCATAGGATAGTTTAAACGCTACAAAGTTTTCTTCAATATCTCGATCAACAAGATCACAAAAAAGACCATTCTTTCATTTTTCATATGAGGTAGAATTCTGCGACCTCGATAATTCCAAATTTTATCTTTTAAAATAAAAATTTCTCCTATCTGCTCGCTTCTACTTACTTCAAATAATCAAAAATTAATGAAACTCTTTTCAATTGAATGCGTATAAATTAGCGAGGTGATTATATTGAGAACCAACTTATACTATCTTACAGGAACTTTATTTCTGGTGCTCGGAGGAATTATGTTTCTTTCCAACTCCACTTCATTTATTCTCCAATTTATTTTTATCTTCGCTGGACTTAGCTTCATGAGTGCTGCAACTGTTCAAAAGAAAAAGGATAAGGATGAAAATATTAAATCATCTTAATTACGAGTCCTCGGCGTACAATTCCCCCGAACGAGTCAAATTAAATACAATATCAAACAGCCGCCGTCCTGATTTCATTGTTGATTTCCTTTTTGACAATAAGAAAAGCGCACTAGACTTAACTAGTACGCTTTTTGTTAATGGGTTCAGTTTTAGTATTTTATACAATTAGAAAGATTTTAGCCTCCAAACACTTAAAGTACAACCTATAGCGAAAGACATTATTTTTGTTCCTTCTTTATTTTATTTCCTCTCTGACTTTTCTTTCGACCAGTTTCTCAATATCTTTATGTCTTCCAATTCTTATTCGTTCAAACATAATCACAAGAGAGAGTATGACTACAATAATAAACATTATAACCCTAATAATTATTTCCACAAATATCCAATTACTTTGCAGTATTATTAACCTTATATTTAATTCTCTTTAATAATACTTTCAAGTACAGGTGTTGCTTCAGTTATTTATGATATTGATAAATGGAGTATCTTACGAAAAACATATCGTGGTGAAAATATATACCATCGCTTTTATCTTTATACCAAAATGTAAGTTCAGAGTCACCATCTTTATAACGATAATATTCTCCCATCCCCAATTCTTGACTAGTGAAATATTCTTGATTATATTTCTCAAAAACGAGCTCTTGATTAACTCCAATTTCAATATTATTATTTATTTAAACTCCATGATAATTTAATTTTTCTTCTTCCCCATCATAATACTTATTAACTGAAACCTTTTTTATCTTCCTTTTATCATCAACAGCTACTTCAACTTTATTATCATAAATATATACCTTTTTATACTTAATATACTCTACTGGAACTTCTTCTAATAATATCTCATCAAGATTATTTACATCTTCTTTTAGATGAATTCCTCCTAAGTTCTCACTTGATAAATCAAAATTAACTCCTACTTCAGTCATAAGGTTTTTAATTACAAAAAAACTTATAAATAAGATTAATACAAGCGGCGATATTCCAAGCATAAAATTTTTTATTAAGACACTTCCTAAATTAATTTAATATCAAAACAAACATTACTATACAAAATATCATATAGTAAAATTATAAACTTTCTATAAAAGATCACTTCAAGTACAGAAAGTCGATATCAAAGAGAATGAAATTAATCTTTTTTTGGGGGATGTTTATATTGTATATGCATCTAAAAAATACCTAAGCTTACTAATGCCTTGGTACCTTAAGATGCGGTTGAGAGGAGTCGAACCTCCATGAGTTTAACTTTACTAATTAGTATAACCCAACCTCTCATACAAAATGAGAAATTGGGTTTTTATACCGTAATTCAACCTTAATATTTAATCCTCTTTTAATACACTAAACATTACTAAGTCAATGTAACTACCTTTACTTTTTTCGTAGGAACGTAAAAGTCCTTCCTCTTTAAATCCGAGTTTCTTTAATAGAATTTGTGATGCTTGATTTTGAGTCTCTACCTTAGCTTCGATTCGGTTAAGTTTATATTTATCAAAACCATGCCTAACAAGTTCCGTTAGAGCCTCGGTCATGAACCCTTTCCCCCAATGATCAACATAGAGTTCATAACCAATTTCACCTCTGTCATTTTTTGAATCTAAATAATTAAAACCGCAAGAACCAATAGGCTTCGTTTGATCAGATTCTAAAATAGAGAACCGATTACCTTGTTTACTTTTATCCATATTCTGAAATATTTCAATCATTTCATGTGCTTGCTTTACATTAGTCATTGGTGAAATGTTCATAAACTCTGTCACTTGGTGATTTGACCAAACTTTAAAAAGCGCTGGTGCATCTTGAAGGGAAACCTTTTTTAATTTAAGTCTTTCAGTAATCAATTCGCTCAATTTTCACTTCTCCTTTTAATGTTTGTTGAATTTTCTTATATATATTTGCAAGACTAAGTTTACTATCTGGCATATTCCACCCCTTTATAATTGCATATATTATAACACCAACCCAAATTATGTATGGCAGAAGATGAGAACTTAATAAAAATAAAAATACCAAAACTCTATTAAGTCTTGGTATTTCTAGATGTACTTTACTTAGTCCCTCAATTTGAAAAATAAATACTGTAATAAAGTCAAGCTGATCGTTTCTTAATTTGTTATAGTAAACATTGTTCAGATAATAAAAAGGTATAAGGAGAATGATATCGTGGAGACGTTATTACTTAATCGAAATGAAATAGAGTCATTACTAAACCCTCTAGAGCTCTATCCACATTTAGTAGAGGGATTTAAATTATATTCTTTAAATCGTGAAATCGCACCTCAAAGAGCAAACTCTTCACTTCCTACTAAAGATAGTAGTGCTATGATTCTATTTCCTGGTCTTAGCTCTAATGTGCCTGCATACACAGTTAAAGTTCATGCTAAATTCCCTCAAAGCTCTCCTGCAATTAAGGGAGTAATTAATCTGCACGATATAGAAACGGGACATCTCTTGGCAATTATGGACTCTACTTATATTACAGCAGTACGCACCGGGCTATCATGTGCGATAGGTACTCATATGTTAGCAAATAGTCACGCTAAAAAAGTTGCGATTATAGGGGCGGGCGTTCAAGGTCAACTCCAACTACGTTCACTCAGTTACTTAAGAGAGCTAACTCATGTGAATGTTTATGACACTAATAAAGAAAGTTCAAAATCGTTTGCTCATAAAATGAAAGAAGAACTAAACATACCAATACGTATATGTAAAACTATACAGGAAACAGTAGATGATTGTGACATTATTATTTTAGCTACATGGTCAAGAGAACCTTTTTTGTTCTCATCAATGATAAAAGAGGGTATCCACATTACAACACTCGGTCCAGATGAACCTGGAAAATGCGAAGTAAGTGCTGAATTAATAAAAAAATCAACATTTGTGTGTGATGATAAAGACCTGTCAATTCAAATGGGTGCTATTGGAGGAGCAGGGTTATCAAAAGATGATATTTATGCTGAAATTGGTGAGATTATCTCTGAAAAGAAAACAGGGAGGATAAACGATAAACAGATTACAATATACGGTTCAGTTGGTCTTGCTTTTCAAGATTTAATAAGCGCTTGGTATGTATACCAAAGAGCAAAGAAGTTACATAAAGGAAGGTACATGAACTTCTTGGGATAATTCTACTTCCTAATTTGTCTCTTCTAAAACAAATACAAAGAAAGAGTACAAAAGCCAAAAGCCTTAGTACTCTTATTAATGTTTTATATGCGGTTGAGAGGAGTCGAACCTCCACGGGTTTAACCCCACTAGGCCCTCAATGGCGTGGAAACGTGTTATCTCTTTCAAACACGCATACCACTTGCACTCTATTGCGCCCATTTCACATAATAACATCCATTTTCAAATATCGTGGTGAAGAATTGGTGAACCTAAATTACCTTGATATTTCAGCATTTAGACACCACCCCCCCATCTTTACCAACCCAATAAAAACGAACGATATTAAGACAAAAAATAAAAATATTCGTTTTTTTGAATAGATACTTTATATTATTCTCCAGTTTCCAAAAAACGTTTAATACGCTCTGCTATTTCATCTCTAACACGCTGAAAAAATGCCCATTTCTCTTCATCTGTACCTTCTGCTTTTGCAGGATCATCAAACCCCCAATGATCTCGTTTTACATGTGGAGGAGTCATCGGACATTTATCTGCTGCGTCGCCACATAATGTAACCACAAAATCTGCATTGTTTAACAAGTCCGTATCAATAATATCTGATGTTTGGTTAGAGATATCAATACCTACTTCATTCATTGCTTTCACGGCATTTGGATTCAACCCATGTGCTTCAATGCCAGCACTGTACACATCCCATTCGCTTGCTAAATATTCTTTTGCCCATCCTTCTGCCATTTGGCTTCTGCATGAATTTCCTGTACAGAGAAAATAAATTGTTTTTTTAGTCATCGTATTTTTGCTCCTTCTTTTAATGGATAATGAGTAACCATAGATATAATCCCATTAGAGTTATAAATAATACCGGTAACGTGATGATAATTCCTGTCTTGAAGTAAGTTCCCCACGAAATTTTAACGCCTTTTTGTGTTAAGACGTGAAGCCATAATAAAGTAGCTAGTGAACCAATTGGCGTAATTTTAGGACCTAAATCTGCTCCAATAACATTGGCATAAATTAAAGCTTCTCTTGTTATTCCCGTTGTATCTGTTCCCGCTATGGCAATCGCATCAATTAAAACTGTAGGCATATTGTTCATAATTGAAGATAGTATTGCCGCTATAAATCCCATGCCCATGGTAGCTACAAAAAGACCTTGATCGGCTACTACCTGGATGGCATCTGATAAAGCATCCGTTAGACCCACATTTCGAAGTCCGTACACGACTACGTACATACCAATGGAAAAAAAAACTATATTCCATGGCGCACCAATTATTACCTTTCGCGTTTCAACGGCTGTACTTTTACTTGCGAATACTAAGAATATAAGTGCGATAACACCTGCAACGATTGATACTGGTATATGTAAGAATTCGCTGACTAAATAACCAATTAGTAATACGCCTAGTACAAACCATGACAGACGAAACATCTTATGATCTTTAATAACCTCCACAGGCTCTTGCAGTTCTGAATAATCATATCGTTTTGGAATGTGTTTTTTAAAATAAAGATAAAGAACTAGAATACTTGCTAGTAAAGCAAAAAAGTTTGGCACGATCATACGTGTTGCATATTCAACAAAGCCAATACCGAAGTAATCAGCAGAAACAATATTCACCAAGTTACTAACCACTAAAGGTAAGGAAGTTGTATCAGCTATGAACCCACTTGCAATAATGAATGGAAATACCATCTTTTCATTAAATTTAAGTGAGCGAACCATTGATAAAACAATTGGAGTTAGAATTAAAGCCGCACCATCATTAGCGAAAAATGCCGCAACAATAGAGCCTAATATACATACATAAACAAACATGAGAACCGCATTACCTTTAGCCATTCTTGCCATATGCAAAGCTGACCATTCAAAGAATCCTATTTCATCTAAGATAAGAGAGATAATAATAACGGCTATAAAGGTAAGAGTGGCATTCCAAACAATTCCTGTTACATCCATTACATCGGTGAAGCTTACAACTCCAAACAACAAAGCTAAAATTGCCCCACCACAAGCCGACCACCCTATATTAAGGTTTTTAGGTTGCCATATAACGAATATAAGTGTCAAAACAAAAATACTGGACGCTAAGATAACTGAACTCAAGGCTATTTTCCTCCTCTGACTAGCATTGTACCGGTCTTTCCTTTTTTAATGCTTCTACTAGAGAAGGATCATCATGACCCACTTGATCTAAAACAGATTTAACTATTGGAAAATATGAAGAACTTACATTGAGAGAATAATGTCTCCACTGTCCTCTTCTGTTTTCAATTAATAAGTTCAATTGCTTCAGTTTTTTAATATGTTGACTGATTGCAGGTTGGCTAGTCTCAAACATCTCGACAAATTGACACACACAATACTCTTTATTCTCAACAAGTTTTAATATTAACAACCTCGTTGGATCACTTATAATTTTCAAACAAGTAACCGTATCTGTTGTGTCTAGCTTTTGTGCATTTAACAATGTTCTCACTCCTTTCGCAAATTGATTATATGACAGAGATATTATATAAGTCAATTATTATATAAACATCCACTTATATTAATGCATTATAAAAGAAGTGCCTATAAAGACACTTCTCTTTTGTTTTAGTCGATATCTTCTTTGGTATAGAAGTATTCCCATTCAATACCATTAGGATCTGTTACCCAAAATTTATCTTGAAGGGCATAACAACAATTGACATCCATTTCTTCTCTTGCAAAAAAACCTTCTTTTTCTAATCTTTTTTTATGATATAAAACATCATCTTTTGATTCAATTTGAACACCTAAATGATTAATTTGATTACCTTCATAATTTTCTTCCTCTTGTAATGTTAAATTTAAAGCTGGTTTCTCTGTTAAGAACTTAACATAATTTTGTTTTTCTTTTACTGGTTTAACTCCTAAAAAACGCTCATAAAATTCCTTACTTTCTTTTATATTCTTTACATTCATACCTATGTGAACATACACCATATTTAGTTCCTCCCTTAATATAAATCAATTTTTTTTGATTTAACGCACACAACAAGCTCCATTTTGAAAATAACGCATCTCTATTTGAGTTCGTTCATCTTCAATTTGTTTGTTAAGAATTGATTTTCTGTAGAGCCTTTCAGCATTCTGACAACATTTCTTAAACCTAGATAGAAAAGCATAAATTATCCTCATCACATCACCCTCCTTAATCAATTTTATTTGATTTATAATATATAATGAAAACCGTTATTTAGACGGCTTCAAAATACAACATAGTTGTTCAGATAGGAGTTTATCCATTACACTTTCATTCACACTATAATAACTCCAAGTACCTTTTGTTTCTTTATTAAGCAACTCAGCATTCATAAGTATTTTTAAATGATATGAAAGTTTCGATTGTGTCATATTCATTTCTTCTACTAAATCACACACACACGTTTGTCCCCTTGTGCTTAGTAAGTGAAGCAATTGTAATCGTTTTTTATCAGCTAATGCTTTAAACTGTTTTTCAAAAACATCAAAATCATGATCTAATTGATTTTGGACGTTAATTAATTTTGTTATCAACTTGTCACCTCATTAATCAATTTTATTTGATTAAATTGAGTATACTTTATATTCATCATTAAATCAAGTTTATTTGATTTAATAAACAAAAAAATATCAAAGCCTTTTAAAGCTTTGATAGTAGCATAAAAATTATATGCGGTTAAGAGGACTCGAACCTCCACGAGTTTAACCTCACTAGGCCCTCAATTTTGCGAAACGGTATAAATGACTACATTAACCTCAAATACCTATACAAAAGCCTTCATTCTTACACCTATTTCAGTTTAAAACGTATGGCTATGGAAAGAATTTGGAAAGAATTCTGCTCTTAAAAGACGAATAATCATTCTATATTACAAAAAATCATTCGCTTATTTATATCTCAAAACCACTTTAGGCTTACTGCAATCTCAACTGTTTCCTCTTCATTAACATCTGACAATCCATCATGATTAATAAGTTTGCTCTTCCTGTATTAGATCTAAATGTCCATTATCCATTTTATATACTACATCACATAGGATTGATATATCCTCAGAGTTATGGCTTGCTACCAAAATAGTGATTCCTTTTTTCTTAAGATCTAAAATCATTTGTCTTATTTCAGTCACACCTGTTTCATCTAAACCATTCATGGGTTCATCTAAAATTAATAGTTTTGGTTTTTCCATAATGGCTTGTGCAATCCCAAGACGTTGTTTCATACCAAGTGAATATTTCCGCACTGGTTTTTTATCATTTGGATTTAACCCAACTAGAGTAATAACTTGCTTAATCTCTTCATCGTTTATTTTATTTTGGATAGAAGCTAATAATTTCAAGTTTCTAAAGCCAGAGTAATGTCCAAGAAATCCAGGGGTGTCTAATAAGGCACCGAAATCTTTCGGAAAACTTCCTGTACCAACTTCTTCATTGAAGACTTTTATAGAACCCTCAGATGGAACAAACAGACCTGAAATGCTTTTAAATAACACACTTTTCCCAGAGCCGTTTCGCCCCACAATTCCATATATGTTAGGCTGTTCGATCTTCAATTCGATATTCTTTAATAAGTAATCTCCTTTTACTACTTTCGAAAGGTTTTTAACCTCAAGTATTGTACCCATCCCACTCAAACTCCTCTACCTACTGTATTCTAAATAGGGATTCTTTTTTTAGTTTAAAAACTCCAAAAACCAAGATATATAATATGAAGGTACTTATTATTGAAAAAATATAAACCCAGGTAAAAGAACTGTCTAGTGGTTCTCTGAATGCAATTAATCCATAAGCCAAAGGTAAAAAGTCTATCGTACTGGGAGAAACATATCCGATTGTGATTGATACAAGGAAGCAGATAAGCGTTAATAAAAAAGCAAAAGCAGTATTATGTATCAAGAAAACAAATAGAATATTTAACATCACTAGCAAAAAGACTGACAATGAAATTAAAATGTATTGAGAAACCAACAATAGTAAACTATTTGTTGTGATTATTGAATGGAATGGAAACGTACTCTCATCAAACAATAAATGATTTGGTAACAACAAAACGATGCCGTACGTTAAAAGAAAACCTATTATAAAATAAAGAAAGACAGTATAAAGGGAAGCCACAATTAACCCTTTAAACCAAAGATGATAACTCTTCATCTGCAGAAGCAAGTAGATATTTCGTTCCTTTACTTCATTGGATATAAAAGTACCAATGATTATAAGGATAGGTACAAAGATAATAAGTATGCGGAAGAGATCTAACTTAAAGTTAACATGGAAATAAAACATAAGGATCGTTACTTTCATTCTTTCTAATGGTATAAGTTCACCATATGAAGCGTATACAAGAAATACGTTTGCTATGAACGGTACGATAAGTAAAAGTATCTTTGTTGGAGAAAGCACACCATAAAGATGATATCGTATAATGTTAGTTAGCAAATTTTTTTTCACCTTTTTCTACGTCAAAATCAACTTTGTTAGTAAAAAAATAGCCAAATAAATAAACAATAGCAATGAGTACAAACCAATATATAGTGATTCCAATTGGGAATTTATTTTGATCTGATTCGACCATGTACATATAATTCATAAGATCTAAATGATTGGTGAAGAGAAATGGAGATAATGTTTCTAGTTTCCCTATAGTGACGGCGATATTTATGATATTTAATAACATGACAATAAGTAACGAAACTAAAGGTTTATTTGTCCATATGGTTATGATAGAGAAGATTAATCCTAGCAGAAATAATAATAGACCTAACAATAAAAAAGTAAAAATAGAATATGTAAGAGGTCTATAATTCCCTAGAAATGTATTGTGGTAGACGTAATAGTTGCGAGCAAAGTCACTCCAGTTATTTTCAAAATTTAAAACAAACAAGGATTGCATGAGTATAATAGCGACAACAGTAACTAAGAAAATTAGTGTTAATTGTGCAACATACAACACATTCGTATGGTACCAATCTCGCTTGTTCTTAAATCGAAACATTAAATAATTTTGTATTTTTCCTTGAGAGAAATGACTAGTCAAAATGAGTAAAAAAATTGGAATAAGGAAATACGAAATTGAAAGGAATCCATTTAGTGCAATAAATAAATCAAAAACATTTTTATCATCAGAACTATTTTCAATTAGAAGTTTCAAGCAAAAAAGAGAAAGAAGAATTATTACAAAAATATATAGATTTTTTCTAACGAAGTAATAGGCTAATTCAATGTTATATCGCTTTCTCTTCATTCTTAAATCCTCCAATAAAGAAACAAGAAATTCCAATAATACATAAGATCATTCCATACAAAATTCTCTCTGTAAAACTCATTCCAAAATAGTCGACGTCATATAAAGCTAATAAATTAAGATTAGTATATATACTTTTTAATACTGTCCCTGAAAGAATATATAAAATAAATGGAATTAATATTGTTAGATAGCTGTTCTGAATAAAAGTAGATATCCCCAAAGCGATTGTGGCGATGATAAAACCACAACAAAATAATGTCATTAAAATAATGATGATCATAAGTAATGGAGAGTGTACACCTATACTCTCGAAATACGCCACTGTTTCCATATGTTCTTTTACCATAGGCATCCCAGTAAAGGTCTTTGCAATCATTAGAAAAACAAAAGCTACAAAAGGGCCAATGAAAAGGACCGTTCCCCCAATGATACCATTAACAACAAGTCGAATATACATGTACGTTCTTTTTTGCATCCGTAGATAGGTATATTTTATTAAACCGGATTTACAATCCTCAACATATGAAGATGCAAATGGTAGGGTGGCTAATATAGGAAAAACAATTACAAGAAAATTTGCTGTTCCAGTGTTGTATCCAGAAAGAAAAATATACAAAACAGAAATGCCTCCATACGAAATCCAACTTAGATATTCAAACATACCTACAAAAACTAATGCAATTGAAAGAATCATTGTTCCAAATGCAACCTTAGAAATAAAAGCTCTTTTTAGCTCTTCTTTAACATACGTATTCACATCATACACCTCATAAAATTGTATTCTCTTGAATGGAAATTGCACAAATAGATTGCAGATGTAACCGAAAACCGAAAGATTAAGAATGCGTCAGAACTTTATAGATCCTATTACTTAAAGGTAATTAATTCGGAGTCCAACTCCCAGATGTTGTTGCAGTATTCAACTCTGATGTGGCAGTAGAAATATTCAATCGAACACTTTTTCCTTTAACTTCGCTAGCATTCCCCTTGAAGTCCATAGTTTTTGATCCTGTACTGGAATAGGTCACTTTAGTTGTGAGATTTGATCCGCCTGTATTTTCTATCCATGAAGTTAATTTTCTATCTTTCTGGATGGCGGTTACACTATTATAAGCAGAACCAGTTGTCGCTTTAGTCTTTGAAGCAGTTTCATAATCATTAATTACTGGTACAGTAGCGCTATAGGCATAATATGTAGCTGCGTGAGCTATAGCTCCTGTACCCGATAGTAAAAGACCAATTACAGCAACGGATCCAATGACTTTTTTTAGCTTGTTCATTTAATTACCTCTCTTTTCTTAATTTTTAAAATAATTTTTACTTACTCATTTTGACGCTCAGAATGCTTTCGGTTACATCAACAATCTAGAACAACTTTGAGATGTTTATAAAAGGGACAACCTTAAAATCTTTTAAATTTTAACATTATATTACGGTTTTTAACATTTAAATCTTTCGACATTATCAGCTATTATGTGCCTGATATTATTGAAGCATTAGAACAGTCCTGCATAAATCATTATTTATATGATTAGCAAAAACATAAACATACGTAAAAGCACCAAAGCTCTAAAAGCCTGGATACTTAAACGTTTTATATACGGTTGAGAGAACTCGATCCTCCACAACTAATAATAGGATTGACGACCTATTTCAACCTATTTCCGAACATTACAGTCTTTTCTTAAACAACTAAGCTCAGAAAGAAACACGCTGAAATCATCAGAAACAAAAAAAGCACCAAAGCTCTGAAAGCCTTGGTACTACTGGGATGCGGTTGAGAGGACTCGAACCTCCACGGGTTTAACCCCACTAGGCCCTCAATTTTGCGAAACGTTAGAAATGACTACACTAACCTCGTTCAGCTATATAAAACCCATCATTCTTATACCTATTTTAGTTTAAATCGTATGGCTATGGAAAGAACTTGGAAAGAATCAGACGAATTAAACACGAACATTTTTATCATTATTAATTGTTATGTTCGTATATAATAAACATTATAGTATCGCCTTAGTTGCAAACAATCGAATTTAAGAATTATTTTTCCCACAACAATTCTGCTCTTTCCACAATTGATTCCCCATCATCTACTAAGTTGGTTAAGTCAGTATCAAAATCCACATAATATATAGCATCAATTTGATCACTCTCTGAAAATTGATAAACGGTTTCTGTCTCATTGCTCTTACCAAGAAGGGTGCTAGATGGTGATTCAGCTAATGTTTGAGTAAAGTATATAAAGCTAACATTTTTTGATACTCCGTTAATTTCAATTGGAATAGAATAAGCTTCATGGGTGCCATAATAGTTATTTCCACTATAGTGTAAATAGATTTGGTTATTATTATCTGTGTCTATACTAAATAAAGAATTTGAATAAGGTATCACACGCTCAAAATTAAATACAAACCAATACACACTCATGAAAACCATGGCTGTAATTAACGAAGCTACAAGTGCAAACTTGATTTTTTTCTTTCGGAAGTTTTCTTTAAAGTGTTTTAACATAGAGTTATCTATATTTGGAGGTATGACTACCTCTTTACTCAGTTCTTCATATTCTTGTTTACACTTTTCACAATTAAGTAAATGATCCTCCACCATACTTTTAGTCTCTAAGCTAACAACCCCATCTATATAGAGAGGTAATACATCTTTTATAATTTCGCATTTAACTTTATTCTCGTTCATTATCTATTCCCCCCATGTAATTAATAATTTGCTTTTTTGCTCTGTAGAAAGTAACTCTAGCCCAACTTGAACTTTTCCCAAACAATCTTCCTATATTTTCATAGGGTAGCTCACCAAAAGTACGGAGAGAAAACACCTCTTTATAAGGTTCGTTCAGTTGATGCAGAAACTGATGAACTAAAAAAGCATCTTCCTCGTTTGAAAGCTTTTGTAGGAAATTAACTTCATGAATCAAATTGTTAGTGAGATCAACATCAACTTCCTTTTTCTTTTTTTTGTAATGAGTAAAGTATGTATTTTTAGCTATAGTGTATATCCAAGCTTTAATATCTTTAGAACCATCAAATTGATCAATTGATTTCAGAACTTTATAGAAAGTTTCTTGTGTGATCTCTTCCGCTAAATAGTCATCGTTACATAAGGATCTTATAAACAAATGAATTTCTTTGAAATGTTTAGCGTATAGTTGTTCAAACTCCATTTCATCTCCCCTTCCATATATATAACTATTCAAAATTGATTTCGTTACAGGTTTGTTCGAATTATTTTTTCATTCATATAGAGTTAAATTATATACCTTACATACAAACTAAAAAAAACAAAGCTTTGTAAGCCCTGATTTAAATTCGCAACATATTCTAACCTATTTCCGAACATTACAGTATTCTGTTGATAAATCAAGCATGGAAAGAAACATACGGAAATCATAAAAAACAAAAAAGTACCAAAGCTCCGAAAGCCTTGGTACTAGAGGGATGCGGTTGAGAGGACTCGAACCTCCACGGGTTTAACCCCACTAGGCCCTCAATGCCGTGGAAACTTGTTACCTCCTGCAAAGCCTCGCACTACTTGCACTCATTAGCGCTCATTTCATATAAAATCACCCATTTTCAATTATCGTGGTGAAGAATTGGTGAACCGAAAATACCCTTATACCTCGTTACTCAGAGACCCCTTTAAATTACAACCCATAATCTAAAAGCGAACATTAATTAAAAATCCTACCCAATCATTCGCCCCTACAATTCTGGAGAGCCCTATTATAGAATAGTTAACTAAAAACTACACTAAAAAAATTATTGACTTTGGAAATAAAAAAAGATTACAATTAGTACAGACCGGTCGGTATTAAAAAGGAGGGCTACTTATGGCATATGTTGCACTTATTACTGCTATTATTATTGCAACAATTGGAGACGTATTTATGAAGAAATCAGAAGGTTTCAGAATCAAGAAATATGGTGCAGTAACTATCGGGTTGTACGTACCCACATTTTACTTAATGTCTTTATCTATGATCGCCATTCCAGTTGGTATAGCCTATGCTACGTGGAGTGGTGTAGGTATGATTTTAACCTCAATTGTAGGAGTCATGATCTTCAGAGAAAATATGAACCTAAAAATTGTAACAGCTTTAGGTTTTATCTTAGCGGGAGTTTTAACAATAAATTTGACATAGGAGGAATTTGAGTGATTAAATCTAAAGGCACTATTTTTTTATTATTAGCTATCGTACTTGAAGTAATATCAACAACGAACATAAAGCTATCTCAAGGATTTACTATTTTAATACCATCTATCATTGCTGTTGTTTCCATAGCATGTGCTATGTTTTTTCTAGCACAAGCATTAAATTATATACCTTTGTCTATCGCTTATGCAATTTGGGTAGGAGTTGGGACAGCGATCATATATGTTATAAGTATTTTTGTATTTAACGAGCCAATAAGCATACTAAAGTTAATTGGTGTTGTTACTGTCATCGGAGGAGTTGTTTCACTAAATCTTCTAACTAAACCAGAAGAGGATATTTCCTATTCAAAAAGCATGTAATTTTCTTTCCATAAAGAACTTCATTTCAAGTATCATTGAGTAGTTGATTAAAATATTTAATGAGGTGACTGTATGAAAGGTGATGAAAAAAAGCAATTAATATTAAAAGCAGCGGTCGATCTAGTCGCTAAAAGAGGCGTTACAAATTTTTCAGTGAATAATGTAATTAAAGAAGCGAACATAAGTAAAGGTGGTTTTATTTATCACTTTAGCTCTAAAGAAGATTTAATTAAAGAATTACAAGAATATACGATTGATTTTTCAAAAAGATTAATTGAACAGGAAAGGGGCAACTATAAAACATTCACCGAGACGTTCATTAGGGCTTGCTTAAAAGGGTTTAACAGCGAAGAGATGAAAGCATACTCTTTTTTAGTTAGCGAGTATAAACATCAAGAATGGGATCATTATTATAAAGAGATTTTTGAAGAAATAGCTCAAGAAACTTCAAAAGAGTTTGCTAATTTAGTCGTATTAACTACAGATGGATTTTGGTTTAGAGGTGGGGAGTATACTTCTAAAGAGATAGAATTGTCATTTCAGAAACTTATTGATCATATTGATCAAGAGTTAGCTAATTAAATTTATATAAAACTATTAAAAGTACCAAAGCTTAAAAGCCTTGGTACTCTTTATATGCGGTTGAGCGGAGTCTAACCTATTCGTATACCTTCTTTTGAAAGCCTTGCATAATTCTTTCAAGAGGTACCCATCCAATCATTTTAGGGCTATCCCAACCAGGAGCACCATTTAAATGTTCAACTTCAAGATACCCATCAATCCGAACCATATCCCAAGCATGAATTACCTTGTCATTACCTATTGATAATCCGACATGACCCCAATTCCTATGATCCCCATTAATTGGCCCTGAGCAATCATAAAAAACAAAAGAGCCTTTTGGAGGTATACCTTCACTTATACTGTCATGATATAAGTCTGCGGATTCTTTTGCACTATCTCCTCCAAAAATTTCTATATTATTGCTTCTCTCTAACGCATCTTCTACAAAAGCTAAACAAATATATGCGTAATCTACAGAACCCAAGTGATCTTCAGCCCAATTGATAGCGTTATCAATATACTCATGATATTTACCCATTAGCACACTCTCCTAAATTTAAAATTGTTTTTAAAACGTTCCTGTTATCTATATATTCCTTAAGTAATCAGTATTACCTGCAATATAAAAATACCAAAGCTACTTAAAGCTTTGGTACTAATAGGATGCGGTTGAGAGGAGTCGAACCTCCACGAGTTTAACCTCACTAAGCCCTCAATGCCGTGGAAACGTGTTATCTCCTGCAAACACGCATATCAATTGCATTTATTTACACCCATTTCATATAAGATCGTCCAATTTTAAATATCGTGGTGAAGAATTGGTGAATCTAAAATACCCTTATTCTTCACCACTCGGAACTCGTTTGTAATTATATCCCATCATCTAAAAACGAACATTTATTAGACCAACTATCATAATATTCGTTATTAAGCTTCACTCTCGGCAAGGACAGCTGCTTCTAATTACAACATATTTATTAGCTTACTAGATCTTTATTCCGTTGATGAATACAATATATAATTGGTAAACCAGTACAAAGAACGAATAAAAGGATTCCCACATATAATTCAACTAAAGGAATGTTTGTCCATTGGTACAAATCATTCTTTAAATAAAACGCATCTTTAAACACACGATTAGCAATGGCAATAAAAATAAAGCCCACGGGAATGATTTTCATTAGTAAGGACAGATAGTGTTTACTAGTCTGAGAGAGGAATATAAGAATCCCGCTATAAGCCATTCCAATCAAATATACTAACAAGACCAATTTTATTATCCACTCACCAAAAGTCCATCGAAATAATGATACCATTAAAGGTTCATCATCTCTTATAAAAAATGAATTCAAACCATTAGAAAAATATTGTGTGAAATCAGTGAGATACAATAAACCCCAAAATAATCCCACTATACACGTAATCAACAGGATGCTGGCAATCATACCACTTACAAATTGTGTCCAAAGTATGTTCCGCCCGTGGCGACTACTCCATTGAAGCTTCTGTAATCCTAACAAACGATCTCTAACAAAAACGGAAGGGATTAATAGAGACAAGAGAAAAATAAGGAGGGTAAGAATACTTTTAAAATGAGCATCAAATATTGTAGACAATTCAGTTGGTAAAATATTTCGCCACCCTTCTTCAATAAAAATAATCTCTGAAAGTCTCATTCTTTCTTTTTCTGTATAGTGTTCATTATTAAGGAAGGTATCTGCTGAATTAAACTGCTTCATAGAATGAATTAGATTTTGTAAGACATTAATTTTATCGACTATTGAATTACCTGTTTCATCAATTAAGTCTTGCTGAATCTCATCAATTTGTTCGACGATTTCTTTCTCTTTTTCATTCCTCTCATTGATTGCCCCAAGGGGAAGATTTTTATCGTACCAGGATTCAAACTCAGCATAATTTCCAAGTTTAAGATGTTGAGCAATGGAATTTTCTGAGATAATCCTATCTGCTTGATTGATTAGAGTGTAATACTCTGATTCAATTTCTGCGATATCTTCCTCTTCAAGCGTTTTGCCAAATCGATCTTGCCAATCAGAAGCATGATCATAAATAGATACCAAACCAGTGTTTGGCCAATATGTATGGATGAAGCTCAACTGTTGATTATAGTAAACAATCGTTATCATTAGTGCTACAAGGATTAAAAACGGTTGGAAAAATTTCTTGAGCTCAACAGTAAACACTTTATTTTACCTCCTTTGTTGAATAGTATCTAGCTGTTAAAATACCTGCTATAACTAAGAGAATGATATTTACAGCCATTGCAATAGATTCATGCCATGGAATTGTTGAAAAAGGACCCATCTCTGTAAACCAATAAGCTTGTAAATTCCAAAGTGAAATGGGATGCCACATTAATAGGGAACGCATATCCCACCAGTTTAAATGATTGATAATTTGTTCTAGTCCTAGCAAAGAAACATAAAAGACCACAAAAAGTACGAACCCGCGAAATAAAAGATTAGCCCATAAGCCTATAAGAAAATTAAATCCATGACAGATGAAAACGAGTATGCCACCTAATGCAATGGATAGTAGGATATAATTTAACAATGTCATGGATTTCCAAGGAATAAAAGGGATTTCTAACGATTGAGGAACATACACATTTAGGTGAAATTGTGTTGATATACTTGTACTCCATAATGTTCCTATAGTATGCATTTGATTAAAAATAGCAAACGACAAAGTAACCGTTGTTACATAAAAAAGAAGTGCAATTATTAAGCTCGCTACATATTTAGTCACTTGTGTTTTACGACCTGTTTTTGAGGTTATTATGAGTACATCTGTTTTGGTTAATCTTTCAGATGTACTTCCATATAAACCAAGCAATAATGCAAAAATTAAACTTTCCCCTAAAATTGCATGAAATAATCGATTCTTTAAAAAGGTAAAGAAACTCATTGTTTCTCCTGCTGCTCCTACTTCTAGTGCAGCTTGCTCTTCTGCTAATTCGTGGACAATGGGCGTTAATTTTTCATATTTTATCTTCATTTTTTCAGCCATTGAACCTTGTATTTGAAAATAATCAATCATCTCTTGGCCCAATGCTTCTGTTGAATACTGGTTAAAAATATTCTCTCGTTCATCCGTTTCGGTCAGTAATCGATTGTGTTGATTACTAGATGACATATTAGAGAGTTTTTCTTGGAATTCAGATGTAATGAAGGATCCTGTTTTTGTTTTTGTGTCCTGAACATAATTTAAATACGACTGATCCAATCCTGCTGTAGCAATATAAATTGTATTTAACATTAAACATGCGATAAAAAATAAGAGAATAATTGGCTGTTCTAATAGCTTACGAATTTCAAAAAGCAGGATTCGCAGCATCTTTAGTCACCTCGTCTCGATAAATATACAAAAACGCGTCTTCTAAGCTCGGGCGTACTTCCACCCCTTCCTTTGGAGCAACTGGGCTTGCAATTCTTAGCAAGTGACCTTCTTCACTCTCTCTTTCACTTAATAGCAATTGCTCTACAGTTATTGTATAACTAGAAGGAACTTCAAAAATCTTCCCTTGTACTGACCGAGTAATGTGAGAGGGCGTTTCGCAACAGTACAACTTTTGATTTCTAATCATAATGATTTGTTTCGCTATTGTCTCCACATCAGAAACGATATGCGTAGATAAAATGACGATCCTGTCTTGAGCAAGGCGATGAATCAAATTACGGAAACGGACGCGTTCCTTTGGATCTAAACCTGCGGTCGGTTCATCCAAAATGAGTAACTTCGGATTATTTAACATTGCTTGAGCAATTCCTACCCTTTGGATCATCCCACCTGAGAAACGTTTCATTTTTTTATTTTTCACATCAGAAAGCGCAACAAGCTCTAATAGCTCATCAATCTTTTTATCTGTTTCTTTCTTATTCATTTTTTGTAATGCTGCAATATATTTTAGAAATTTAACAGGAGTGTAATGACCATAATAACCAAAATCTTGTGGCAAATAACCTACTACTCCACGATATTCTGCCCCCAGCTCTTTAATTGCTTGTCCATTCCATAGTATTTCACCGGAAGTTGGAAATAAGAGTGTTGTAATCATTTTTAATAATGTTGTTTTTCCTGCGCCGTTTGGAGACAGTAGTCCATACACACCATTTTCAAAGGTCAAAGAAATATCTTCCAAAATATGATTTGACTGAAATTTTTTACTGACATGATTAAGCATTAGCATAAGTAATTGTTCCTTCCTTTTGCATAAAGTAGTTGTGACGCAATAAGTAGATAAATAAAACAAGTAATCCAAAAACAATCAATGTTACAATTGAAAACGGTACATACACTAGAAGCTGAGCAATCCATTCTTGTTGCCAAACTAAGAATACTCCTATCCCCCCCCATACAATAGGCGTCACCCAATAACTGCATCGCAAAGGAACTTTATATTCTAAGAGAAGTTGAATATTAGCAAATAAAAACAGGGAGGTAAACGACAGACTAAACAATCTCATCAACGAAAGTTCTTGTCCAAGCAATTGCCACATAAGTACGTTACTGCCCACAGAAACAACCAAAGCAATCCCACTAAACGCCAACATACGTAAGATAAGTAGTTCCTTTAAAGAAACGCGTAGTGTCATTTTTAGCTCGAAGGTACCTAACAACCTTTCTTTCCATATCCCCAAAAAGTATAAGAGTGCATAGCAAAGAGGCGAGACCATAAAAACAGTAAAATAAATCTTATCACTATGCCCATTATCAAGTGACTGATGTAAATCAGGAAGATAGAGAATGACTACACCTACCAATAAAAGACCGACAATAAATAAGATATCTCCCAAACCCCAGAAAAGATAACGGAAACCAACTTCTTGAAAATAAGAACGAATAAATGCTCTAAACGTTACTGGTTGAAGATCGACTTCTTTTAAAATAAAATCAATACTGTTTTCTTTTTCAATCTGTGTGAAAGGAATATTCTTTCTGTCTTTATTCATGGTTACTAAACTCCTCTCTAATTTTTTTAATCAAACGGTAGTACTGAGCTTTGATTCTCTCTTCTTTTTCTCCAAGCAATGAAGCGATCTCAGGAAATGATAAATCTCCATAGACTCTTAATCGAAAAATTTCCTGGATTTGCGGTTTAAAACTTGCAACAAATTCATTAACCCTGCCTAACAACTCCTTTTGATACAGACTTTTATCAAAATCCTTCTCTTCTATCCAATCTACATCTTTCAGCTCTAACCACGTAACCTTCACCTTTCGTCGTGAATCTATGACTTTATGTGTTCCAATACGAAAGAGCCACGTTCGAAAAGAAGATTTACGATCATCATAAGAGCTCAATCCATTTAGAGCGGCGATAAAAACTTCCTGTGTTAAATCAAGAGCGTCATCTCCATTACCAACTTGACGATAAAGATAAAAATACAGGTCATCATAATAACGTCGAATCAATTCATCTGCAGCTTGATCCGAGCCTTTTTTTAAAATGTAACGGATTATACGCTTGTCAGATAACACGTTTCTACTCCTTTCGACTTCATCATACTTATATTCGAAATCTAACTGACAATCGTTGCATTTTGAGCTTTATTAAATCAAATAATCATCATTGGACTTAAAAGTTTGTTCACTTGCACTACTTATGTATTTTAATTATTATCCTAAAAAAAAAGAACCAAAGCTCTAAAAGCCTTGGTAATACTGAGTTTTACTATGCGGTTGAGAGGAGTCGAACCTCCACGAGTTTAACCTCACTAAGCCCTCAATGACGTGGAAACGTGTTATCTCCTGCAAACCCGCACACCACGTACACTCATTTGCGCCCACTTCATATAAAATCGTCCATTTTCAAATATCGTGGTGAAGTATTGGTGAAGTTAAAAATCCCTTAATTATCAGTACTAAAAGCTAAATTTTAAATATATTCCACACTCTATAAACGAACATTTTTAATTAGTATCATATAATTATTCGTCCTAGTGTACGTCACTAAATTTGAGTAACCTTGAAGGATATTCTTGTAATCTTACCATTTCAACAACTACTTCTCTAATTGCTATGATATTATTATCAAGATCACTAAGGTTAAAATATGAGAAATCCTCAAAGTAAACTATTTCCGATTCAACTTTGTATCTTAATTCTTTAACGTAGGTATAAGAATCTTCAATATTGTCTGTATGAAAATTAAAAAAAGGATATTTGCTCGGAGATATGCTTTTTACAACTCCCTCTTCCCCAGCATCTAAAATTAAGCCGGTGTATTCAGAAATGTTTATGTTAAATACAGGCCTTTTAATAGTAGTTAAATCCACATCAAATCCAAGTAATTTCGAGTACCCACTTGCTGATTCTTCTAAATTTTAACGTGTATAAATATTGTATTGATTTTATTTTTTACAGGACTATTCATAATTACACTCCTTTGATATATTTATTCGAGATTACTTTTTAACTTATTAAGCCCTTTAAGTCTCTGAAACATTTATTTGCTAAATGTCGGACTTAGTTCGCTCCAAACATCAAACTTATTGCCATCAAGATCATAGTAAACAAAATTGTTACCAGGATGTCCTCTATCTTCAATATTGCCTACTGTTACCTCCTTTTGAGTTAAAAATGAATGAAATTGTTTTAATTCATCAATTCCATCTACTTCAAAGGTCATTAGAAAGTGTTCAGCTCCTTTATAATCCTTAAATATAGCCTTCTCACCTATTTTCGATTTCACAAGGAAAAAACTTTGATTAGCAAAATCTAAAATCGCTTTATCTTCATCTCTGTAATTTTCCACAGCACCTAACGTCTTTTGGTACCATATTGAAGATATTGCAGGGTTCTCTACGGGAACATATATAGTACCCACTCTTTTAATGAATGAATCCAAACTAAACATCCTTTCCCTCTTATTAAATTTAATGTATCCTCTATACTTTCTCCAATTTTATTCCATCACCTGCATAAAAAACAAAAAAGCACCCTAGCTCTGACCTTAGAACTATGATACTTAATTAATCTTATACGGATTTATAGTCGCCACTTACAGTTACTAAATTTTAATATTATTGACTTGAATTCTGGAGTTTTCTATTCCCAATAAAAAATTCTTTTTGATTATTGCTTGAGCTTCTGCATTAACAATTAAGTCTATAATAAGTAGACTACTAAAATCGAGACTACCCTCCTTACAAGATGAATCATTCTTGGTATCCATATAAAGATTTGCTAATGACTTTTTTTCAATTTCCATTACTTAACACCTCCTAGAGTTATGGGACTTCACTTCAGAAATGGAACATTATCTGTGTAAAACATAAGAAGACACCCAACTAACTTTAAATAACATATTAAACATTAATAAGTTTAAAATAAATTATTTTCAACAAAAGTAAAATCAATATATCATATACTTATAAAGTATTTATAAAGATCGGTAATTGCACAAATGGTTCTATCCATAGAAATAAAACACAAATTTCCTTATATGTAAAATATGAGTATACACTGTCTATTTATCGTTATCAAAACAAAGAGAGTACCGAGGCTTAAAAAGCCTTGGTACTCTACATAATTTTATATGCGGTTGAGAGGAGTCGAACCTCCACGAGTTTAACCTCACTAAGCCCTCAATTTTGCAAAGTGGTAGAAATGACTACATAGACCTCATTTAACTATATTAAACACCTCATTCATATACCTAGGTCAGTTTAAATCACATAGTTATGGTAAGATTTTGGAAAGAATTAAGTTTTAAAAAGACGAATAATTATTCCGTCTTACACAAAATCATTGCTTATCGATAAGCAACATCTTGAACAACATCTAAAGCATCTTCTGATTTTAATCTTTTACTATATAAAGTTTAGGAACTACTTAACAATTAAACTTCTCTTCTAATTCTATTAAACTCAGTTAATTTCACTCCATTGAATTTCAATAGGTATACATCAGGCTTTGAAGTCTCCACTAGAAAGTCAAAACCGATATTTTTAATAAAAAAGCTAATCATTAGTGTCATTACAAACCCGTGCGTACTAATCGCGACTTTCTTTCCTTTAAAGTTACTTAATACTCTTTCCAATTCAAATATAGCCCTATCCATACACTGTTTATACGTTTCACCGCCTAATATTGCGTAATCATGGTTTAAGAACATTCTTTCCACAAGAGGGTAAACTTGCTCATTAGGGATAACCTTATCTTCCTGCGAAAATTTACATTCTTTAAAATTTTCATATATTAATATGTCCTTCCCAATCTTATTAGCTAATTCCTCTATTGAAAGGATGGCACGGGTATAAGGGCTTGAAATAAAAACCTCTATATCAGCATCGATTAATAATTTTGTTAATTTACTAGCATCCGTTTTTCCTTTCCTAGTTAGCCCTCTTGATTTTTCACTACCACCCTCTTTTGGTGATTCACAATGTCTTATCATGTAAATATACGTTTCCAAAATTAACACTCCTATAAATTAATATCATTAGTTGGATAGGTATTTTAAGTTATTACAAGAGTACCTTGTTTTAAAAATAGTTGTAAAGAAGTATCGTTAGGGTGAGTATAAATGTTTGTATATGACGCCTCCTACAGCTTAAATCTATGACAAAGATTGTTAGGAAACTGACCTAATTAAAATTACTATTTTTTTACATAACGAAAGAAACCGCCTTTCTTCTGGACACCTGATCAATTCAAAGAATTTTTGTCTTTGATCGATGAAGATAATTTTCTATTCAAAGTGTTTTATACATTCGTATACCTAACAGGAATGCGTTGTGGTGAAATGTTAGCATTAAACTGGAATGACATTGACCGTTCTAAAAGAGAAATTAATGTTCATAAATCACTCAACTACCTAAACGGTGAAATCGTTATTACTGAACCTAAAACAAAAAACTCTATTAGACGTGTAAGTATTAATACAAAATTAATTGAACTTCTCGATCAGTGGAGAGAAAAACAAATCTATCTCTTTAATAAATTAGATATAAAACATCATGATGAAGTACACATGTTTCAATATAGAGAGAAACCTCCCACTAAAGATATATTCAGTCGAAGAATTAGAACGATATGTAGTAAAGGTGATTTAGAACCTATTCGCTTGCACGATCTAAGACATTCGCACGTAGCTTTACTTATCAATCAGCAAGAGGATCATGTGACCATTAAAGAAAGATTAGGACATGCTTCTATTAAAACTACCATAGACGTATATGGTCACCTGTTCCCAAATAAACAACAAGAGACAGCAGATAAATTTGATAGTATGTTCTAAGCCAAGCGACCTTTGCTTGGCTAATTAACTTTATTTTTACATTTAAAACAAAAAAGAACGCTTTTCTTTTAATAGAAAAAACGCTCTTATTATTTAGTTTGTATAATGTAATTATTATGCAATTCGACTTTCTGCATATTTGCCACGAATATTGGAGTGAAAATACTTCCCACAAGATTCATTGGTATGAAATTCATCATAAATATAACTTGGTACATCATAATAGTTCCATACTTGATTATTACTTTTAAACTCCACTTCTAGAGTTGAGGTTTCTTCTTCATATCCAATAGACAAAATCATACTTGAACTTACATAATTTCTTTCCATATATTAAACACTCCTTATAAATGTTTTTGTTCTCTCATTGCAGTAACGACACTCTTATAATTTACATCATCCAATTTAAAATCCTTTATCCAACTCTCAACTAGATTAGGATCGTTACTATTAGGTCTTGGTGTGTACTCTTTTATACGAACTCTCGAGGGAATTTCAATAGATTCACCTACTACAATTGCCTCTCCTTTTCTAAGCGAAGAAAGTAAATCTATTAGGCTGTTCATATTATTTGGTGCAGCAGATTTAACAGTTCCTTTATCTGAACTATTAGTTAGCCTTAGAGCAATAAATGTTCCTACTTGTGCTAATATAGTTTCTGATATCTCCGATGGTCTTTGTGTAACTACTGTAGCACCTACTCCAAATTTTCTACCTTCTTTAAATACTTTTTCAACTGCTTTCCTTGCATAACCATAAATATGAGTACTATCCTCGTTTTTAGGTAAATATATATGAGCTTCTTCAAAAACCATCAATAGAGGTCTGTTTTTACCAGTGTAAGTTTCTTTTCTACCCCAATACATACTATCGAAGATTAATCTTGTTAATAAACCTACTGTTATGTCTATTAATTCAAATGGTACACCACTAAGGTCTAGAATTGTAAGCCTTTCATTATGTTCAATCCACCCACGTATTAATGTATCTAAATCACACTCTGAATCTGCGTTTAAATAACCTTCAGGATTAAACATAAAGTTATACCTAGAGTCTTTTAACCTCGAGAATATTTTTTGCTCATATGAATACATAATTTGATTTTTAGATTTATAAGGAGCTCCACTTCCAATAGCATACTCTTTAAATTTTGCCGGAATTAAGTTTTGAAAATCTCCCTCATCTTCTAATTCTTCAGTATTTCTAGTCTGGTCGCTTGACGAAGAATAAGTACCATTTACTTCTCGATTAAAATTATGCCATACTTGCTTGATATCAAAAGGAATAGGTGAATCAGGTGTGATAGAATCTTCATTAATACTACCAGCCTTTAGTTTTCCCGCATTTAGTTTCTTGTACCTCAATATTTCTTCCCGCAATTTTTTATCTTCAGGTCTTTCTTGTCCATTCGGTCTTCCAACCAAGAAAAATGATAATTCATCAAAATTCATAGTCCAATAGGGTATTTTTAAAGGATTAGCAGTATCATTTATCTTAAAAACTTTACATTTACCATTAAAAGCTGATGAGTATTCGCCGTGAATATCAATTAGAACTGCTCTTGAACCATTATAGTTCTCTAAAATTTCATTAATTAAATGTGCTGTAGTGTTTGATTTACCACTGCCTGTTGATCCTAAGATAGCACTATGCCTTAGTACTAAATTGTGCAAATCTAGGTGCACTGATAAATTATCACTTGAAGAGTGTTTTCCTATTTCAATTAACCCTTTTCCTTCTTCTCCATAAATATTAAGTAAATCCCCTTCAGTAACTATATGAACCTCATCATTAATAGTTGGAAAAGTTCCAATACCTCTCTCAAATTTCTTTTTTCCAATCTGCTCCCCTACTAATTGCACTTGTAAATATCTTGATCCGTTATCATTCATGTTATTCTCATCTTGTATCTTATTAGAGACATTGCTAACTGAAGCTACAATACCAAAAAGTCTTATATTACCTATAGGAACTTTTACTAAAGTACCTATTTGTCCAATTCGATATAACCTTCCATTTACTATAGGTGCTGAAGAGGGAATATCATCTGTGATCTCAACTTCAATTGAGTTACTATCTACGTTAATCACTGATCCTAAGTATGTAACTTCACTTTTCATTTAGTATCTCCTTAGAATAGTTACCACTATTCGACTTCCTTATGTTCAGTAATGAAATTTACTGCTTTAAGAAAATCTCCGATAACTAATGAATTATCATCTATATCCCAGAAATCAGTTATATCTCCGTTTCCGTCTTCTAACTCTTCTTCATCTAACTTCCATTCACCATGTTTACCACTTATAATTGCATAATTTGGTGATAGAACAGATATATTCATAAAGTTCATGACATCTTCTTTAATTCTGTTTAAGTCATCATTGGAAAAAAGTAGAACTATCACATGTAATCTATTATTCTGTCTTAATCCATCAAAAATCACGTCATTGATATGTTCATCACCAAATGAGTAACCACTAATGACAAATATTCCTTCTCCATCCCTCAAATAATTTTTTAGCCTATCAACATAAGTGATGAATGGTTGTTTACGTGACGATTCATATTTTTCTTTAGAAGGATATATAACAAGTTCATCTAATTCCTCATTAACTTGAACTCCTAATCTAACTACTTTTCCACCAGTAACAGAGCTACCTTTTTTCCAATACCAACCCAAAGAACCGTGCATTTTCCAAATTTTAATCCAAGAAACTGGTATACTATTCATCACATCTAATTTCTCAATACTTTCAGGACAGAAAAAAGGTTCATAAGCACCTACAAACCCATCATAATAAGGAAGTTTTAAATTTTCTAATGATCGTTCAAAAACCATATCGTAATTCAGAGTAAATATTTCTTTTTCAAAATTTTGTCTGTTATTGTTTAACCATGCAAAAAATCGCTCAGTGTAATGAGAATTATTTTCTTCTGATTCAATTGCTTTTTTTTCTTCTTCACTTAAAATCATATATATTTGCTTACAAATCTCTATGTCTAATTCTTTTGCAACTAAGCCATTTACTTCAACATAAGATCTATTTTCACTATCTTTAGTAACTTGTCTAATCATTCTTATCTTATTAAGAATCTGCTCAATATGAGGTTCACATTTTTCATCATCTAGTTCAGATACGATTATTTTTACAACTTCTCGGTTTTCAGTACTTAAGTTATCTACGACTAATTCTGTCAATTTCCAAATTCCCGGAAGACCTAGAGCCATTGAACTTCCTGCCCCGAAAAGAAAACCAATTCTTTTTGGATACGAAATTTGATTTTTAATTTCACTTATTTCTCTAATTGGATTAAAATAAATAATATTTTCCTCCTAGCAATTAGTAGTTACTTTGCATTATACCCAATAAGTGTCTTTAGGACTAGCATTAGATTTCGACAGATTTCTCACTAAAACTTTTGCACTAGTTTTAATCTAGCTTATGAATATTATTTGGAACTTCATTAAAGTAATTACCGTTTAAATTTAGTGCAGAATTATTTCTATGTTCAAACACGAACTATGAATATTTTGTGAACATTTTCAGATTTTAAATAAAACCTATCTATTACTCCAGTTTTACTCCCGTTTTTTACCCCTGTGGTGAAGATATGGTGAAGATATTACCTCTATTAGAATATAATAAAAAAGCACCAAAGCTTTAAAAGCCTTGGTACTACTGGGATGCGGTTGAGAGGACTCGAACCTCCACGAGTTTAACCTCACTAGGCCCTCAACCTAGCGCGTCTGCCATTCCGCCACAACCGCTCGTTGTATAAAAAAAAGCACTTTGTGAAAAGTGCGGGTGAAGGGACTTGAACCCCCACGTCATAAGACACTAGATCCTAAATCTAGCGCGTCTGCCAATTCCGCCACACCCGCGTGTTTAGATACATCCTATAAAAATGGCGGTCCGGACGGGACTCGAACCCGCGACCTCCTGCGTGACAGGCAGGCATTCTAACCAACTGAACTACCGGACCATATTAAGATAAATGGTGGAGGATGACGGGCTCGAACCGCCGACCCTCTGCTTGTAAGGCAGATGCTCTCCCAGCTGAGCTAATCCTCCCCTTGACTGCAGATAAACTTCTGATTTCTTCGTCCTCTGCGCTATTCTCAGTCAGTCACGTACGGTCGTACGCTCCATCCTTCGAAAGCTTGTGTCCTCGAACTCATCGTTTCTCTTTGTCAACAATCTCAGATAAGCGGCGAATTTCTTCGTCCATTTCGTTATTCTCAATCGGTCACGTACGGTTGTACGCTCCTTCTTTTAATAACTTGTGTCCTCGAAATTACCCTATCTTCAATCAATTGCTGGCATATATAATGGTGACCCGTACGGGATTCGAACCCGTGATACCGCCGTGAAAGGGCGGTGTCTTAACCACTTGACCAACGGGCCGATGAAACATAAAAAAATGGCGGAGAAGGAGGGATTTGAACCCTCGCGCCGCTTACACGACCTACACCCTTAGCAGGGGCGCCCCTTCAGCCACTTGGGTACTTCTCCGTGGCTCCACAGGTAGGACTCGAACCTACGACCAATCGGTTAACAGCCGATTGCTCTACCACTGAGCTACTGTGGAATATGTACTCATTTTTGCGACTTCTATAATATATCATAATCTATTATAGACAAGCAATAACTTTTTTAGATTTTTTTTAGCTTTCCCCTGCACTTTCCGCAGGCATATCGAGAGGTGTTTATTCTTCGTTTTCTTATATACGTTTGATTACAGGAGGAGCAGCTATATGTGTGAATTTGCCTCGGTGTATTTTGAGTGCCCTCAATGAATCGGCAATGTCTTAAGCCGCCCACTTGGCTGAGTAATTGTTTGAATTCTGGGTCTTGATGCTTGTAGCCTCGTTTTTGGAGATGAAGGTGGTAATGGCAAAGCTCATGCTTGATGATGCCGATTAACTCATCCATACCAAAGGCTGCGAGCATTTTAGGATTTATCTCAATATCATGGGATTGGAGGAAGTATCGTCCTCCTGTGGTACGCAGTCTTGCATTAAAACGTGCTGTGTGTACGAATGGACGGTTAAAGTGCTCCGAGGAGATATTCTCGACAAGCTGTTGTAGCTCTTGTTGGTGCATGGGCGTTCTCCTTTCAAAAAAATACACTAAAGGTGGAAACACTGACAAACTCCATTGCATATAGTAGTTAATACTATCATACGAACGAAGGAGATGGCGAATTATGCCTACTTGGTTAAAAAAGCAGCTTAGACGCGCATTCGCCGAAAAAAATAAATACCAACTACGCGTATTGAACCAGTGCTGGTTCTACTATCAGAAGAGCTATCCTTTTCATCGAAAAACGAAGTAGACAATGTTCTCGCCTACTTCGTTCTATATTTAAACATATTAGGATGAAATGACTTGGTTTTCTGGCTCTAGCATGGTTAACGCAATTCGTCCTTTTTGAACATCTACTGAGGTCACCCACACCGTTACGATGTCACCTACGGATACCACATCCATTGGGTTTTTCACAAAACGTTTTGTGAGCTTGGAGATGTGCACGAGCCCGTCTTGTTTTACACCAATGTCAACAAAAGCTCCGAAGTCTACGACGTTTCGGACTGTGCCTTCCATTTGCATACCTGGCTCAAGGTCCTCCATTTTCAGAACATCCTGCTTGAGTAATGGCTTGGCTACTTCATCTCGTGGGTCTCTCATTGGACGAATGAAGGCATCTAGAATATCCTTTAAAGTCGGTAAACCAATATCTAGATCTGCTGCAAGCTCTTGATTCTGAATAGATTGAATGCGTTCTTTAGCCATTGATGTTCCGATTTCTTTTGTCGAAACATCCACCTTATCAAGGATGGTTTTGGCCACCTTGTAACTTTCCGGGTGAATACCTGTTGCATCCAGTGGCTGCTTTCCATCCTGAATACGCAGGAAACCGATACACTGCTCGTACGTTTTTGCGCCCAGTCTTGGGATTTTCTTTAGCTCTGTCCGACTTTGGAAGCGCCCTTGCTCGTCACGCTGCTTAATGATGTTGTTTGCCACTGTTTTAGATAGACCAGCTACATATTGCAAAAGAGCTGCTGAGGCTGTATTCACATTAACCCCTACCCTGTTCACAACCGTTTCAACAACAAAGGTTAATGAATCTGTCAGCTTTTTCTGAGAGACATCATGCTGATACTGGCCAACCCCTACTGATTTCGGATCAATTTTCACTAATTCAGCAAGTGGGTCCTGGAGGCGACGGGCAATTGAAATGGCGCTACGCTCTTCCACTTGAAGCTCAGGAAATTCTTCTCTTCCTTGATCAGATGCTGAGTAGACACTTGCCCCTGCCTCATTGACAATAACATAATAGATTGGGTCAGTTAGCTCTTTGATTACATCCGCAATGAATTGCTCTGTCTCTCTAGAAGCTGTTCCGTTACCAATAGCGATGATATTGACTCCAAATTTCTTGATTAACTCTTTGACGACCTTGGCTGACTGCTCTACCTGCTGCTTAGGTGGTGTTGGATAGATAACTCTAATGTCGAGAACCTTGCCCGTGCCATCCACTACTGCAAGCTTACATCCCGAACGAAAAGCCGGGTCAACACCTAAGACAATTCGGTCTTTCATTGGAGGTTGAAGCAGGAGGTTTCGTAAATTCTCAGAGAAGATGTGAATCGCTTGCTCTTCGGCTTTTTCATTAAGTTCATTACGAATTTCCCGCTCAATTGAAGGTTGAATGAGACGCTTATAGCTATCAGCAATGGCTTCCTCTACATACGGAACAGCCTTTGATCCAAACGAACGAATGGTCCTACGAACGAGTTCACTTGTTAGTTTATCCGCTGGAGATTGGACTGCAACCCGTAAGATCCCCTCCTTTTCGCCACGGTTGACGGCTAGGACACGGTGTGGAGCCATCGTACGCAAGGGCTCTGCATATTCGTAATACATTTCAAATACCGATTTCTCGTCTGCTTCCTTGTCCTTTACCTCTGCTGTTAAGCTACCTTCTTTCATCGTTCGATTACGAATTAGGCTGCGGAGATCGGCATCATCCGCAATCCATTCAGCAATAATATCCTGTGCACCTTCTAAGGCTGCCTCTGCTGATTCAAGCTCATTTTCTTCGGTTATGTATGAATGGGCTTCTTCTAGTGGATCGCCTGACTTCGGCAAGGAAAATAACCATTCTGCCAAGGGCTCTAGTCCCTTTTCCTTTGCTACTGTTGCCCTTGTACGACGTTTTTGTTTATAGGGGCGATATAAGTCCTCCACCGTTTGTAGCTTGTCTGCTTCTTCAATCGCTGCACGAAGCTCCTCTGTCAGCTTCTCCTGCGCATCAATGAGTCGGATGACTTCTTCTTTTCGTTGATAAAGCTGGTTCACATAGCTCCAACGCTCTGCTAGGTCTCGAAGCTGAACCTCGTCTAATCCACCGGTCATTTCTTTTCGGTAGCGTGCGATAAAAGGAACGGTATTTCCTTCATCCATCATTTCAATCACTTGCTTCGCATATTTCTCTTGAATATTTAATTCCTTTGACACCTGTTGAATCATGACTTGCTTTTGATCCTCCATCATCTTCCTCCTTGTAGCTCTCTGACATCCATCCTTCTATCATATCATAACCCTGGGTGTCACAAAAATAAGCTCTCCACCTCATGTTGGGCGTAAGAGCTTATTTAAGCTTACCTATAAGTAACGTTATATCGTCATTTTCGACATAACGAGCTTGTTCGAATATAGTTCCTTCTTTGTTTTTGATTCGACTAATATTTAAAAGGTTACTCTTAGGAGGTGGACTGACGACCCCATCTGAATAGAGGATAAAAATCGTTCCTTCATCATATTGAAAGTAACTCTCTTTAATTGTCTCATTCCGACCACATAAATAGCCCCTAGTCGGCATCGGTTGAATGACGGTGCCATTCGGATTATACATGGTAAACCCAATATTCCCAAAGTTACTGTAGCTCATCTGCCTGTTTTCATAAACAAGCTTAACGATGGTCAAGACTGCGCCACGCATTCCAGAAAGAGCTCGATTGCATCGTTCTACGATCATCTTCACTGGCAATTCATGATCACGTTCAACGATGCGCATGGCTGTTTGTGCCGATTCGCTTGCGCCCTCGCCACTGCCTAGTCCATCGATTACAGCGCAAACCGCATAGTGTTCCGTTTGGACCACCGCATAGGCGTCACCACAGAATTCACCACTATTCTTGGAACGTTGTAAGACAGCTACTTCAACATGATCATCTTCTTTATAGATCACCATTAAAGAATTTCAGACGGCTCTACACGAATAGATTCTCTTAGCTTTTCCAAAGCACGCCTTTGCAATCTAGACACATGCATTTGTGAAATACCTAACCGCTCTCCCGCTTCTTTTTGACTATAATTGTCATAATATGTGTATTGTAAAATCAAGCGTTCACGTTCATTAAGAACCTGAAAAGCTTTTTCTAATAGCATTTGCTGATCCGTTTGTTCATATCCACTATCTTCCTGACCTACAAGGTCAAGTAATGTCACTTCCCCGCCCTCTTGATCTGCTTCGAGAGCCCGGTTAACAGAAAGTGCTTGATAGCTCTTACTCATTTCCATCGTTTCTAGCACTTCTTCTTCAGATACATCAAGATAACTGGAGATCTCATGAACAAGCGGTGATCTTTGCAATTCTGCTGTTAACACATCAACTGCTTTTTTGATTTTAGGCCCAAGCTCTTTAATACGTCTTGGAACATGCACACTCCATGTTTTATCACGAATAAAGCGCTTGATTTCGCCTACGATGGTTGGTACGGCAAAAGATTCAAAGCTTCTTCCAAATTCGTTATCATAGCGCTGAAGAGCAGCAAGCAACCCTACCATTCCAACCTGAAACAAATCTTCGTCATGCTCTCGACCTTTAGAGAACTTGCGTGAAAGTGAACGAACTAAAGCTTCATAGTGCTGCACAAGCTTTAACTGGACGTCATCGTTTTTTGTTTCTTGGTATTCCTTTATCCAACCATAAACCTTATCCTTGTTCTGATTGTAATGATGAGATTCCGTCGACATGTTCTTCCACCTCATTTTTTCGCAAGAACTTAGTCATCATTAAGACTACACCTGCTTCATCATGGATTTGAACTTTGTCCATCAGCGTACTGATCAAGAATAAGCCAAGTCCGCCTTCCTTCATATCACCAATTGGCTGTTTAGAATCTACAGGACCGAGCTTTCCTTGCAGATCCTTTGCGTCAAAGCTTTGACCATTATCTGCAATAATAATCTCCATACGATCTTCATACAGGTCACAGGCAATCTTAACATTTCCTTCTTCATGATACGCATGATTCACAGCGTTTGTACATGCCTCGGCAACAGCAATCTTCATATCTTCTATATCGTCATAGGAAAAGCCTAACCGATTCGCTATTCCTGAAATGGTCAGGCGTACAACACCTACATATTCGGCTTTGGCTGGAATGCTCATTTCAATGTGATCGATGTGGGAATGCGTCATTTTGCTTCTTCCCTCCTATCTACAATGGTGATAACTTCATCTAATCCGGTAATAACAAATAGTCTCTTAATTCTCTCCGTCATGCCGGTGAGAGTTAAAGAACCACCATTTGTATCCGTAGCTTTAAGAACTCCCACAAAAATCCCTAATCCTGTACTGTCTATATATTGAACTTCGCTAAGGTCTATAATCAATTGACTTCCACTTGCTTCAGCTAGAGGGATAAGTGCCTCTCTTAGCTTTGGTGCTGTATATGTGTCTATCTCACCAGAGAGCAACACATTCTTTTGGTTACCATTCTCTTCAACTTGAATATCCAGGTTCATCTAACTTCCTCCTTGAGTAAAACCGATTCATTATTCAAACATGAGTCTTCCTTGTATACCACTAATTCATTCGGTTTAAACATTTTTAAACATTTCTTCTTAAAATAATTAAGGTAAGATCATCTCGAAGTGTAAAGTCCTGCATTTTACTTAATTCCTTATATACATGTTCAACCATTTCTTGAGCACTAAGATGAATGGACTCTTTGATTAACGACGCAATTTCCTCTCTTTCAAGAAAATCATCACCTACCCGGCATTCCGTTACCCCATCTGTCAGTAGCACGATAAAATCCCCAACAGAGAGCTTTCTCACATATTCTCTGTAATTAGCTTTTTTAGACACACCTAAGACGAGTCCCTTTGCAGTCAAATCCTCAAATGAGTCTTTTTGTGCGTTATAAAAGAAACCGGGCTCATGCCCAGCGCCTGAATAGGTAAATTCATGGGTAAGTGAATTGTAATAACCGTACATCATCGTCACAAACATACTGTCATCTACATTTTGCTCTACCACGCGGTTTAAATTCTCAAGAAGTGCACTTGGATTTAGTTGTTGTTCTGGAAGGCTGTCCATGGCGTACTTAATCATAGACATACATAAAGCAGCGGGAACTCCTTTTCCTATAATGTCAGAGATGGCTAGGCCTATCCCGCCATATTGGTCGAGCACATAGTGATAATAGTCTCCGCTCATTTTCTTAGCAGGAACACTAACGACCCCTACATCTAACCCTTCTACTTCAATGCTTTCATGTGGCAATAACGTTTGTTGCATTTTTGCGGCCACATCAATCTCTGCCTCAAGCTCCTGTTGACGCCCTCGAAGAATTTGATGTTCACGATAAGCCATTCCATAGCCCATCATTGCCTCTAACAAAAAATCGAACGATGCTTGAATATCCTCAGGTAAATCCGGATATAGTTGATCAATGATAGATCTGTGTAGACTGACAAGCTCTTCAGGCGAGGTCTGATGCTCCAGCAGATTACGAGTAAACTGCTGGACCTCATACAAAACCTGTTCACTTCCAGTATTCAAATATGATTCTAGGATCTCTTTATAAGAGGTTTCAATATTGTTATCTGTATAGTTCATAGTTCATTGATGTCCTCCTTACCGGAGCCATTTAGTAGCTGTAATTGTTGTTCCTTTATCTAGTTCAGACTCAATATCAAAATCGTCCATTAGACGCTTTACCCCAGGGAGTCCCGCACCAAGACCACTTGATGTGGTGAAACCATCTACCATCACTTGACGCAAATCGGGTATACCGGGTCCAGAATCAACTGCAGTAATCTTGATTCCTTTTTTTGTCCCAAATTTACTTGGTTCCTCTAGCACGTCTAGTTTTATTTCCCCACGTTTTGCGTAAAGGTATATATTACGAGCCAGCTCTGATATAGCTGTGGTAATTCGGGCCTGATCTACATTGCCAAAGCCCAGTTCTTTTGAAAGGGTTCTTCCAGCTTGTCTAGCCGCTACAATTCCCCATTCATTTTTCACCTCAACACAGGATTGGGTTTTCATGATTTAGCCCTCCAATTCCTGTTGCAATTTCTCTAAACCTTGTTCTAAATCAAGAGCGGTTGAGACATCCTCTAATTTAATTCCCATGTCAATAAGTGTAATAGAAACAGCTGGACGAATTCCTGTTAACACGACCTTAGCTCCCATTAAGCTGGACATATCAACGACATCGCCTAATACCTTAGCAATAAAGGAATCAATCATATCTACAGAGGTTAAGTCAATAACAACTCCGGTTGATCCTTCTTGATGGATCTTATTAAGAAGATCCTCCTGAAATAGTAAGGCCGTTTGATCATCTAATTCTGTTTGAATACTGATAAGTAAATATGTGCCCAATTTTAAAATAGGGATTCTCATTTATCTATATACCTCCAACTTACAATTCGACCGTTTTTTGATTACACATTTCAAGTGCTTTTTCCATCCCTTTTTGTAAGGTGCTTTTTGTTGGAAACTTAGTCAGATCAATTCCTAGGTTCACAATCGTTTGAGCGATTTCAGGACGGATACCAACTAATATCGCTGTACCTCCAACAAGTCTGACAGCTTCAGACGCTTCTATAATGTGATGAGCAACCATTGTATCGACAATTGGTACTCCTGTAATATCAATTAAAACCACTCTTGAGCGATGTTTAATCACACCATTCAAAAGATTTTCCATTATTAGCTTTGCTCGTGTTGTATCTATACTACCAATAAGAGGCATAACCGTGATACCACTAAAAACTGGAATAAGCGGTGCAGATAATTCAAGCAGGGATAACTTCTGCATTTCCAACGTGTCTTCCCATGAGCCTATATACTCTTGCACTAGTAAATTTGTCATATTATCAATCCAATGGTTTAAATCATTGTATACATCGATGATATGACCTTCTTCAGGAGGCACTGACTTCAACTGAGTATATACCGCTCTTCTTAAGCCCTGTAAAGCTCTAGTGAAATAAGATAACGAACGACCACTTTGGATGTACTGCTCTGTAAAAGCCTTCAAGCCTTCTAGATCTTCCTCTTTATTATTTCTAAGCGTTCGAAAGATTAAAGACATATATTCTTGGTTTGTATGCTCTACAGCTTTTTCTAGGGACGCCTTC
Organism: Alkalicoccobacillus porphyridii; assembly: GCF_007293315.1. Taxonomy (GTDB): domain Bacteria; phylum Bacillota; class Bacilli; order Bacillales; family Bacillaceae_D; genus Alkalicoccobacillus; species Alkalicoccobacillus porphyridii. Next base: position 3,377 of record NZ_VLXZ01000008.1, on the reverse strand, counting down.
ATTTCAATTTCACTTTTTAGGTTAGAAAGCTGTTCATCCCAATACTCGATAATTTGATCTTGATTAGCCTTTAAGTAGGCGAGTGCATTCGATTGCATGTAATAGCCTCCAAACATATTCTCTTTAGCCATTATTTCATGAGTTGGCGCTTGTTGCAAAGAGAAACTATTAGATTTAGTCATTTTTTGTATTTTTAATCATTTAAAAATCCCCGGTCTTAGTGATCGGGGATTTTATCCATTATTTTATTAAAAATCAACTAGGCCTAAGCTAATAAACAATGCATCATTGACTGCGTTCATCATACTTTCATCGAGGTGGGTAATCTTATCTGTTAAGCGTTGCTTATCGATGGTACGGAGTTGTTCTAGTAAAATAACCGAATCACGATCAAATCCATACTTTTTGGCATTAATTTCAACATGAGTCGGTAATTTTGCCTTTTGAATTTGTGCTGTTATGGCTGCAACAATCACTGTTGGGCTAAAGCGGTTGCCGATATCATTTTGAATAATTAGAACGGGTCTAACTCCACCTTGTTCGGAACCTACCACCGGTGAGAGGTCCGCAAAATATACGTCTCCTCTTTTCACAATCAAATGCTACACCCCACTAACTAAACGAACAAGGGTTAGATCCGCTTCCTCCTCCGCAAGAAAAGCCTCTGATGCAATTGTCAGATTAATCTTTGCCATTTCCATGTAACCTTGCTGCATCGTTTCGCGAATTTGGGATTGCTGTCTTTCCATAATATACGTTTTCGTTGCTTTAGAGATAAATTCACTTCTATTAAGGTTTTCCTGTTCTAACAATGCATCCACCTCGTTTAACAATTGTTGTGGTATCGAAACGGTAATATCCTTAGAGTTCTTATCCTTCATGCACGTATCAACTCCCACCATAAACGCCTTTTACATATTTCTGTAATTTACACTGGTAAAATTATTACGTATGTCTGCTTTACTATTCAAGAACCATCATAGCATTCAGGCAATTGGATTGCAAAGAGGTTTTTACATATTTCTTTTTCTTTTCTTGTTAAAAATCGTGCCCAAAGATTTTTTTATTATGCAAGGCTACCTTATATCATTGCGAATAGCGATGATTTCCCCGTCCTTATAATAAACTCGAGGCACTCTTTTGCCTATGACACAGGGAATTTCATAGTTAATCGTTTGCAGTCTTTGTGCAACGTCTTCCATTGTTACACTTTCATCTCCATCGAAGCCAATCAATGTAACAACGGATCCCTCTGGCTTCGGTCCTGCTAGTTTCACCATACATTGATCCATACAAATTCGACCAACAAACGGTGCTTCTTCACCTTCAATTAGAACGTGGCCACCATTTGTAGAATGAGCTCGGATCCAACCATCTGCATATCCAATCGGTAATGTGCCAATCCATTCTTCATCTTTCGCAGTATAAGTAGCACCATAGCTAATGGTCGTTCCAGGTTCTACCTTTTTCACTTGGACTAAACGTGTCTTTAGCTCAAAGGCCGGTTTTAAAGGAAAAGGAAGAAGCTCGTTTATTTCTGGTGATGGGGTTAAGCCATACATAGAAATGCCAAACCGAACCATCGAAAACGCTCTATTAATAAAACGCATGGCTGCTGCACTATTTGCACAATGAATATAAGGAATATTCACACCCATATCTTCTACTAATTGAATATACTGTTTAAAATAATCGTACTGTTTCTCATAATAGGTTACATCTATTTCATCTGCCGTAGCAAAATGCGTGTACACTCCCTCAAGCTCAAACAGATCTGTTCCATTAATAATCATAATAGCCGATTCTACTTCTGTTGTGTTCAGAAACCCGATTCTGCCCATACCTGTGTCACACTTTAAATGAATGGAGAGAGGTTGTTTACAATCTGAGTGTCTCATCCACTCTTCTGCTTCATTCAGCCAGGTTGTTGAATAAACCGTGGCAGAAATGTTCAATTGGGCTGCAAGCGCAGCATTCTCGGCTCTCATTCTGCCGAGAACTAGAATGGGTAGGGTTAGCCCCGCCTCTCTTAACGCTAACGCCTCATCTAAAATCGCCACCCCAAGAAAAGTAGCGCCGCCTTCAATAGCCGCATGGGCTGCCTCAACAGCCCCATGTCCATAGCCATCCGCTTTAACCACTGCCATGATAGTTGTTTCCTGATCTCTATATAATTCCTTTAACGACCGGATATTTTCTTCGATCGCTGAAAGGTTAACCTCTACCCATGTGTCTCTATAAAATGCATTAAGATAATCTGCTTGCACTAGCGCCACTCTCCATCTTTCATTTTTTCCGAATGATACATTGATTATGAATGTCTTATACAGTGGGTGTCAATTTCATTTAGATAAAGTTGAAAGTTGTTTCATATACACTGGTAAAGACTGTGCGATTTCAGTAGGTCTAACCACATGCCTCGTCTGCGCCAAAGAACAACCAATATATGAGTGGAGAAAAACAGCAGCAAGTACTCCCTCTAACACGTCTTCATTTTGTGCACAAATCCCAGCTATACAGCCTGTAAGACAGTCTCCCATCCCACCAGTCGCCATGGCAGGTGTACCTTTAATATTTAGATAACTTGCTTCTGGAGTATAGATCCTTGTCTGATCCCCTTTTAGCACAACCAGTGCGCCTAGCTTGTTCGCCCATTTACGATTTTCATTTTCTGATTGCTCTTCTGGTTTTAGTCCAGTCAGCCGCTGCCATTCTCCTGCATGAGGTGTAAGAATTGTCATTTGCGGTAAGTCTACCTTCTCTTCAGAGAGAAGAGTTAAGGCATCGGCGTCCAATAGCAATGTCTGATGCTGTTCCACCTCTTTTAGTACAAGTCGAAAAACATCTCTCGCTTTTTCATCTAAACCCAGACCTGGACCCATTGCAATGACTGTGTTTTTTTTGATCTGATGACGTATTTCCTTTACATCCTCCAAAGGAACAGCCATCGCTTCCGGAAGCCTTGTGTGGAGAGCGCTAAAATGATTCTCGTCTGTGGCTACAGTCGTTAAGCCCGCCCCAGACATCATTGCAGCCTCAGCCGCCATTAAGATTGCTCCCCCCATTCCACGGGACCCGCCAATGAGTAGAACCTGACCATAATCTCGTTTGTTTGTATCTTTATCCTGCTCCCTATAAGGAAGCCATTCACTTACTTGATGTTGTTCTAACATTTGCATCCGCCCCACCCCATTCTTTTGATATGGCTCTTTACCCTTTAATGGTAGTGAGGTAACTGGCAGGGGGAGTCTTGGTGAGAGTTTTGGATCGGTGGGAGGAGCTTTGTATCGGCGTGGGGCGCTCTCTTATCGGCGGGAGGAGCTCTTTATCGGCGCGGAGGACTCTCTTATCGGCGGGAGGAGCTCTTTATCGGCGCG
>NZ_VLXZ01000089.1 GCF_007293315.1 Alkalicoccobacillus porphyridii | reverse complement strand
AATTAATGGGTATTACCGCGGAAACCTACGGCTTTGGCATTCGTTTCTTTACTATCGAAAAAACCATTAACGTCATCGGCAAAGCTGCACCGCATCAGAAGATCTTCCTGATTTGCCGTACGCCACAAACGGTACGTAAATTGGTAGAAGGTGGCATTGACCTGAAAGATGTCAACGTCGGCAATATGCATTTCTCGGAAGGGAAAAAGCAAATCAGCAGTAAAGTTTATGTCGATGACCAGGATCTCGCGGACTTACGTTTTATTAAACAACGTGGCGTGAATGTTTTCATTCAGGACGTCCCTGGCGATCAAAAAGAACAAATCCCTGACTAAATCTAAAATCGCCTTAATAT
>NZ_VLXZ01000088.1 GCF_007293315.1 Alkalicoccobacillus porphyridii | reverse complement strand
TTGCGCGGCAGTCACGTTATAAGCGGGGCTGAGTGAGTCTTCGCTATAATCGAAGCGCAGGGAGTCCGGATCCATATCCAGCTCGCGGGCCATCGTCCCTGACAGCCAGGCCGTTTGCTCCCGCTCACCAAGGGACATCGACGGGCGCGGAAATGACCGCTGTAATGTGCGACTGGCGGGAAACGCCAACATAATGTGATGACGCTGCGGCAGTTCGCGACTCCAAGGTAACAACGTTTTAGCCAGCTGCTGCGCATCAACAATCCGCCCATCTTTGATAATGTCGTTCTCCAGCGGCAACCGCCACCAGCGTTGCAAAAAGCATTCTTTTGCGCCCCGTACGATCGCAACCGCTACCG
>NZ_VLXZ01000087.1 GCF_007293315.1 Alkalicoccobacillus porphyridii | reverse complement strand
ATTGTCACCGCCTAACACCCAGCAGACGCCGACCAGGGCTAATAATAATCCTGGTACAATCAGCCAGTTGGTTTTCTGACCATTAAACAGAATGGCAAAGAGAATTGTCAGGCTGGGCCATAGATAGTTCACCATACCCACTTCAATCGCCTGATGACGGGTCGCCGCATACCCTAAGGAAAGCGCCAGACAGATTTCATAGCTGACGAATAACAGACTCCCGGCGAGTAAATAGCCTTTCGGAATCTGCCGAATACGCGGAAATCCAAACGTGAAGATTAACAGCAGACCGCTTAATGAATAGATAGCAGCTGCGCCGCCGACCGGGCCGAGCCCCTCGCTGACACCGCGAATCAATC
>NZ_VLXZ01000086.1 GCF_007293315.1 Alkalicoccobacillus porphyridii | reverse complement strand
CGATAGAAATACCGTTGTCATCGTAGAATGCAATCAGTTTACCCAGCTTCAGCGTACCCGCCAGAGAGCAAACTTCGTGGGAGATGCCTTCCATCATGCAGCCGTCGCCCATGAAGGCGTAGGTGTAGTGGTCGACAATGTCGTGGCCCGGACGGTTAAACTGCGCCGCCAGCGTTTTTTCTGCAATCGCCATACCGACTGCGTTGGCAATACCCTGACCCAGCGGACCGGTGGTGGTTTCCACACCAGCGGTGTAACCCACTTCCGGGTGACCCGGAGTTTTAGAGTGCAGCTGACGGAAGTTTTTCAGTTCTTCCATCGGCAGATCGTAACCGGTGAGGTGCAGCAGGCTGTAGATC
>NZ_VLXZ01000085.1 GCF_007293315.1 Alkalicoccobacillus porphyridii | reverse complement strand
CCTCACGCGACAAATATCATCACAGTCAATATGTCATACAATTTATATTGCAACGCAAACGTTTCCCTATTTTCATAAACCGTATTTTATCGCTATGAAAAAGAAATTATCGCCATGATTAACTAAAAGTATTGATTTTTTCAGTTCAACCTACATATATTGCGCGCCCCGGAAGAAGTCAGATGTCGTTTAATGGGCAAATATTGCCCTTAAATTCTCTTTTACTTTTAATTTACAGAGTAAAGCGTTGGGATAATCTATCTTCCAAGTAGATTATTGTATTTGGGATCAAGATCACTGATAGATACATAACTTGTGTGTATCTTTCCGCCCTCAAATTATTACGGCGGTAAATGATTA
>NZ_VLXZ01000084.1 GCF_007293315.1 Alkalicoccobacillus porphyridii | reverse complement strand
GTGACGCGCCCAGCTCTGAGCCTCAAGACGATCCTGAATGTAATAAGCGTTCATGGCTGAACTCCTGAAATAGCTGTGAAAATATCGCCCGCGAAATGCCGGGCTGATTAGGAAAACATGAAAGGGGGTTAGTGAATGCTTTTGCTTGATCTCAGTTTCAGTATTAATATCCATTTTTTATAAGCGTCGACGGCTTCACGAAACATCTTTTCATCGCCAATAAAAGTGGCGATAGTGAATTTAGTCTGGATAGCCATAAGTGTTTGATCCATTCTTTGGGACTCCTGGCTGATTAAGTATGTCGATAAGGCGTTTCCATCCGTCACGTAATTTACGGGTGATTCGTTCAAGTAAAGATTC
>NZ_VLXZ01000083.1 GCF_007293315.1 Alkalicoccobacillus porphyridii | reverse complement strand
CATTAGCTCAGTTGGTAGAGCATCTGACTTTTAATCAGAGGGTCGAAGGTTCGAATCCTTCATGGCTCACTTTTATTCAATTTAATATTGTGCGGGTGTGGCGGAATTGGCAGACGCGCTAGATTTAGGATCTAGTGTCTCTTGACGTGGGGGTTCAAGTCCCTCCACCCGCATTATTAATTGGCGGAAGTAGTTCAGTGGTAGAACACCACCTTGCCAAGGTGGGGGTCGCGAGTTCGAATCTCGTCTTCCGCTCCATACTTTTGTTTGTTTGCCTACCTTGTGCCGGGGTGGTGGAATTGGCAGACACACAGGACTTAAAATCCTGCGGTAAGTGATTACCGTGCCGGTTCAAGTCCG
>NZ_VLXZ01000082.1 GCF_007293315.1 Alkalicoccobacillus porphyridii | reverse complement strand
CTTTCTCAACGTCGAGTTTGAAGTTAATCGCGCTAACAATGCCATCGCCAAATTTCTCATGAACCAACGCTTTCAGGGGTGTACCGTACACCTGCAACATTTCATAGAAACGATACATCGTTGGGTCAGTTGGAATACGGTCATCAATGCAGCCACGCAGTGGAATCATCTGCAACAGTAGAATGGAGTCTTCGTCGAGATCCAGCTTCGCCCCGACCAGGCGGGCGGCGTCGGCAGGAAGCGCCTGCTGCCCCAGCAAAGCCGCGGTTACAAAGGCTTCTGCCAGACCGGTGCCGTCGGCAATCTCGGCAAATGAGAGATCTTTTTTAGCTTTGCTGAGCAAAATGGCATCGGCAAGATCA
>NZ_VLXZ01000081.1 GCF_007293315.1 Alkalicoccobacillus porphyridii | reverse complement strand
ATCTCTATCGCGACCGCCTGTACTTCCGGCGTGCACAACATTGGCCATGCTGCGCGTATTATCGCGTATGGCGATGCTGACGTGATGGTTGCAGGTGGCGCAGAGAAAGCCAGTACGCCGCTGGGTGTTGGTGGTTTTGGCGCGGCACGTGCATTATCTACCCGCAATGATAACCCGCAAGCGGCGAGCCGCCCGTGGGATAAAGAGCGTGATGGTTTCGTACTGGGCGATGGTGCCGGTATGCTGGTACTTGAAGAGTACGAACACGCGAAAAAACGCGGTGCGAAAATTTACGCTGAACTCGTCGGCTTTGGTATGAGCAGCGATGCTTATCATATGACGTCACCGCCAGAAAATGGCGC
>NZ_VLXZ01000080.1 GCF_007293315.1 Alkalicoccobacillus porphyridii | reverse complement strand
GGCTCCACAGGTAGGACTCGAACCTACGACCGATCGGTTAACAGCCGATTGCTCTACCACTGAGCTACTGTGGAATATATGTATAAAACAAAAAAAAGCCCGGCAACGTCCTACTCTCGCAGGAGGAAGCCTCCAACTACCATTGGCGCAGAAGAGCTTAACGGCCGTGTTCGGCATGGGAACGGGTGTGACCTCTTCGCTATTGCTACCGGACTTTTTAGGCTGTCGACAAGCGACAAACCATTGTTGAGAGGATTCTCTCAAAACTAAACCGTGCTCACACATATCTTTTCACCATGATTTTGGATAAGTCCTCGACCGATTAGTATCTGTCCGCTCCATGTGTCGCCACACTTCCACTC
>NZ_VLXZ01000007.1 GCF_007293315.1 Alkalicoccobacillus porphyridii | reverse complement strand
AGGATACTAAGAAAGAAACCCCGCATACCAAGGAGAACGAGTGACTTACCAAGAGCTGGAGCAGGATACCAAGAAAGAAGCCCCGCATACCAAGGAGAACGAGTGACTTACCAAGAGCTGGAGCAGGATACTAAGAAAGAAACCCCGCATACCAAGGAGAACGAGTGACTTACCAAGAGCTGGAGCAGGATACCAAGAAAGGAGCCCCGCATACCAAGAAAGGAGCCCCGCATACCAAGGAGAACGAGCACTTAACCAAGCCCAGAGCAGGATACCAAGAAAGAAGCCCCGCATACCAAGGAGAACGAGCTCATTACCAAGCCCCGACGCACGATACCAAGAAAGAAACCCTGCTCATCAAGAAGAACGAGCTCATTACCAAGAGCCAGAGCACGATACCAAGAAAGAAACCCCGCACACCAAGAAGAGCGAGCTCATTACCAAGAGCCAGGGCACGATACCAAGAAAGAAGCCCCGCACACCAAGAAGAACGAGCTCATTACCAAGCCCCCGCGCACGATACCAAGAAAGAAGCCCTGCATACCAAGAAGAACGAGCTCATTACCAAGAGCCAGAGCACGATAGCAAGAAAGAAGCCCTGCATACCAAGAAGAACGAGCTCACTACCAAGCCCCGACGCACGATACCAAGAAAGAAACCCCGCACACCAAGAAGAACGAGCGTCTTACCAAGAGCCAGAGCACGATACCCAGAAAGAAACCCTGCACACCAAGAAGAGCGAGCGTCTTACCAAGAGCCAGAGCACGATACCAAGAAAGAAGCCCTGCACACCAAGAAAACCGAGCCCCACACCAAGCCCCAGCGCACTACACCCAGAAAGAACCCCCCCACACCAAACCAAAACTACCACACAAAAAACGCCTACCTACAGTTCATGTCTGTAAATAGGCGTTTTTTGTATGTGCTGAATGTGTTGTAATGTTTTTTAGCCAAGAAGCATCTCCATCACTTACACTCTCAGAGGTGTAAAAGTAGACGGACCATCCTTTCTTTTGCAATGTTCGTTTGATCCGTTCTTGTTTTTGAGGGGAACATGCTTTTACAAAAGCAAGCTTGTACGGAATCAAAGCTACGTTTGTAGGAATGCCGTAGATGACTTTGTTTGTACTTGGATAAAAGTTGCGTTGATGTAATATTTCGCATAACTTTTTATCCATTGAATCAGGGCAGTCTTTCCAATGGTCTGTGACAAGAACTAAATGATTTAGTTCTTGTGGTCTAAATGCAAGTGAAAATGGTTTCATAAGAAAGATTCGTTGAAAAAAAGTTTTTACTCGTATCATTTTCATCACCTACATGTACTATGCCCGATTTTACAAAAAAGTATGACAATAATTTTGAAAATGGCCAAAACTTTTTAATGGATGGTATGTAAACGCATACAAAAAATCAAATCTATCTAAATTATCTAATTATTTTCATTAAAGTGGTTGACCAGTGAATATAGAAGGCGTAATATAAGTCTCAATAAAGAAATACATGTGATCAACTACGTTAGATATGTTAACAATGTGTACTTCTATCGCGAAGGTTCGTGATACTCACTATCATTGTAAATAGAAAACACAAAATTGTTTGACTTTATCGTCTGTTGATCAGTGTTCATAATGATATGTAATGAACATAGATTCTAGTCACTTAGGAGCGGGTAGCAATGAGAAGTAACATGATCAAAAAAGGGATAGACAGAGCGCCACATCGTAGCTTGTTAAGAGCTACTGGTGTTAGTGAAGAGGATATGGATAAACCTTTCATCGGGGTTTGTAATTCATATATTGATATTATTCCTGGTCACATGCATCTTAATAAATTTGCTGAAGTTGCTAAGGAAGCGATTTATGAAGCGGGTGGTATACCGTTTGAGTTTAATACAATTGGTGTAGATGATGGTATCGCAATGGGGCATATCGGAATGAGATATTCTCTTCCTAGCCGAGAGATCATCTGTGATGCTGCAGAAACGGTCATTAATGCTCACTGGTTTGATGGGGTGTTTTACATTCCAAACTGTGACAAAATTACGCCGGGGATGTTGATGGCATCAGTAAGAACAAATGTCCCATCCGTCTTTGTATCAGGTGGACCGATGGAAGCAGGACGCACGAAAGATGGGGAAAGCTTATCGCTCGTGTCAGTCTTTGAAGGAGTTGGCGCCTTCTCTTCTGGAAAAATGACAAGAGAAGAATTGCTGGAGATAGAACAGCAAGCCTGTCCAACCTGTGGTTCCTGTTCAGGAATGTTTACTGCAAACTCAATGAATTCACTGATGGAGATGCTTGGTTTAGCACTTCCGGGTAATGGAACCATTGTTGCAACGTCTGAAAAAAGACATCAGTTAATTAAGGATGCAGCGAAGCATTTAATGAATTTAATTGATAAAGATATCAAACCAAGAGATATAGTTACGCAAGAAACAATAGATGATGCCTTTGCTTTAGATATGGCAATGGGTGGTTCTACTAATACAGTGCTTCATACTTTAGCTATTGCGCATGAAGCAGAAGTTGAATACGACCTGAATCGCATTAATGAAGTGGCTGAAAGAGTACCTTATCTTAGTAAGATTAGCCCAGCGTCTGATTATTCTATGGATGATGTTCATCAGGCCGGTGGGGTGAGTGCTATTATTAAACAGCTTTGTGAGATGGAAGGTGCGGTGCATCCCGACCGTATTACGATTACAGGCAAAAGCCTCTATGAAAATGTGAAAGATGCGGAAGTCACAAACACAGATGTCATAAGAAATAAAGAAACGGCATATAGTCCAGTGGGTGGTTTATCAATCCTCTTTGGAAATCTTGCCCCTGATGGAGCAGTCATTAAAGTAGGAGCGGTGGATCCGTCCATTCAAGTGTTTGAAGGAGAAGCGATTGTTTTTGAATCTCAGGAAGAGGCGCAAGAAAAGATTAATAAAGGCGAAGTAAAAGAAGGGCATGTGGTGGTCATTCGTTCAGAAGGGCCAAAAGGTGGTCCGGGAATGCCGGAAATGCTTGCTCCAACCTCAGCCATTCAAGGGAGAGGACTTGGAACAAAAGTCGCGTTAATCACAGATGGTCGCTTCTCGGGAGCGTCCCGAGGCATTTCAATTGGTCATATTTCACCAGAAGCAGCAGAAGGCGGTCCAATTGCTTTCGTTGAAAATGGAGATAAAATCAAGATTGACCTGCCAAATCGAGGCCTTCACTTATTAGTGGATGAGGAAGAGCTGGCTCGCCGTAAAGTTGGCTGGACAGAGCCAGAGCCTAAGGTGAAAAAGGGCTATCTTGCTCGCTATTCAAAGCTTGTCACTTCAGCTAACACAGGTGGAGTTATGAAAATATAATTTTTAAATCGTTGAAGAGGAAAGTAGGAATACTTTATCTGCTAAAGAGAGCCGTGTTGCTGAGAAACGGTGCAGAGAATATTCTGAAACTCACCTCTGAGTGTCTTACTGAACAAGCAGTGAATGGTACTGTTTTAATAAGGAGACCGAGTGTACCAGCACTCGTTATCAAAACGGACAGGTTGGTTGTCCATGAGACCGAGATTCTTTCGGTGAACTAGGGTGGTACCGTGAAAAGCTAAATCTTTTCGCCCCTTCAGCTGCAATATGCGGCCTGTTGGGCGCGGAAAGATTTTTTTGTTTTTACCATACGCTTACACTTAAAAAGGAGGAGTTATGATGTCAACAAAAACGGAGAAACAGGAGCTAATAAAAAAAGTTGAGAAAAAAGAAGAACTAACTGAATTGTCAGGTTCCGGTATGCTCATTCAAGCTTTGGCAAAGGAGAATGTTGATGTCATTTTCGGTTACCCAGGAGGAGCAATCCTACCAACCTATGATGAAATCTACAAAACGGGCATTCGCCATATTCTTGCCCGCCATGAGCAGGGAGCTGTTCATGCGGCGGAAGGGTATGCAAGAGTCTCAGGCAAGCCTGGTGTTTGTGTTGTTACCTCAGGCCCAGGTGCCACAAACGTTGTAACAGGTATTGCGGATGCGATGATTGATTCATTACCACTTGTTGTGATTACTGGTCAGGTAGCTAAAAAGGTCATCGGCACAGATGCTTTCCAAGAAGCGGATATGCTAGGCATTACAATGCCAATCACCAAGCATAATTACCAGGTACGTAATGTTGAGGAATTGCCAAGAATTATCAAAGAGGCCTTCCACATTGCAACTACTGGACGTCCTGGACCAGTTTTAATTGATTTACCAAAGGATGTTTCACAGGATACGGGATTCTTTGACTACGATAAAGCGGTTAATCTTCCAGGCTATCAACCTACCATTATTCCTAATAGACAGCAGATTCGTAAATTAGCAGAAGCTGTAGCTAAGGCGAGAAAACCAGTTATTTTAGCTGGAGCTGGTGTTTTACACGCTCAAGCGAGTGATGCATTATTCGAATATGTTGAACAACAGCAAATTCCAGTCGTAAATACGCTGCTAGGACTTGGTAATTTCCCTGGGAATCATGAACTTCATTTAGGGATGGCAGGTATGCATGGAACATATGCCGCAAATATGGCCTTACATGAGGCGGATCTTCTCATAAATATAGGGGCAAGATTTGATGATCGTTTAACCGGTAATCTTGAGTACTTTGCACCTTATGCAACGGTTGCCCATATTGATGTTGATCCTGCAGAGATCGGAAAGAACATTGAAACCCATATCCCAGTAGTTGGTGATGCGGGTGAGGCATTAAAAATGCTAGTTGCTGAAGACGGACAACAGGCAGACCAAGCCGTTTGGAAAGCAGACTTACAGAAGCTGAAGGGTGACTATCCGCTTTGGTATAAGCAGGAAAGCGAGATTATTAAACCCCAGCATTTAATCGAAAAAATTTATGAGAAAACAAAGGGTGAGGCCATCGTTACTACGGATGTGGGGCAGCATCAGATGTGGTCGGCTCAGTTCTATAAGTTTGATAAACCTAACCGTTGGGTGACATCTGGTGGACTCGGTACGATGGGATTTGGTTTTCCAGCTGCAATTGGTGCACAAATTGCCGAACCTGAATCTACAGTGGTCTCCATTATTGGTGATGCAGGATTCCAGATGACGTTACAGGAGATGTCGATCTTACAAGAGCTTAATCTACCTGTGAAAATCGTGATTGTTAATAATGCATCCCTTGGAATGGTTAGACAATGGCAGCAGCTGTTCCACGGAGAGCGTTATTCTAATTCATTGTTTCCAATACAGCCAGACTTCGTAAAGCTGGCAGAGGCATACTCAATTAAGGCGTTGCGGGTAGATGAACTGAAAGACATGGAAGCCGCCATTGATGAAATGCTGGCTCATGATGGCCCAGTTTTAATGGACTTCCGGGTAGCAAAGGAAGAAAACGTCTACCCAATGATTTGTCCAGGTAAAGGACATCATCAAATGGAGGGGGTCAAACCATGAAGCGCACAATCTCAACACTTGTGAACAATAATTCGGGTGTACTTAATCGAATCACAGGGCTCTTTGCACGAAGGCATTTTAACATTGAAAGTATCACTGTAGGCATTACAGAGAATCCAAATGTTTCTCGCATGACCTTTGTGGTGATTGCTGACACGATGAATAACATTGAACAGGTCCTTAAACAGCTTCATAAACAAGTCGATGTCCTGAAAGTCAAGGACATTACGGATGAATCCATTATTGCAAGGGAGCTTGCTTTAATAAAAATTGTAGCATTCCCTGAACAGCGGGGAGAAATCTCGGCGTTAGTGAATACATTCAGAGCATCTACGATTGATATTGGGCGTGAGAGTATGACTCTTCAGGTAGTGGGTGACCACAATAAAGTAGAAGCTTTAATTGACCTTCTTCGTCCATATGGAATTAAAGAACTGGCACGAACAGGCGAAACGGCATTGAGTAGAAGCTCTAAAAAGGCTCTTGCCGAACCGAATAGGCTAAGCCTCATTAATTAAGTATAGGAAACCGTGATTTTCCACTATAAATAAACTTACACAAACAGAGGAGAGATTCTAAAATGGCAAAAGTATACTATAACGGTGATGTTAACGAATCAGTACTACAAGGTAAAACAGTCGCAATCATTGGATATGGCTCTCAAGGACACGCACACGCTTTAAATCTTCGCGAAAGTGGTGTTCAAGTAGTTGTTGGTTTACGTAAAGGAAAGTCATGGGACAAGGCTGCAGAAGATGGATTTGATGTCCAAACGGTTAGGGATGCCTCAGCACAAGCAGATGTTATCATGATTCTTTTACCAGATGAGCATCAGCCGACAACCTACAAAAATGAGATCGAGCCAGAGCTAACGAAAGGAAAATCGCTTGTTTTTGCTCACGGCTTTAACATTCACTTTAATCAAATTGTACCTCCTTCAGATGTAGATGTTTTCTTAGTTGCTCCTAAGGGGCCAGGACATTTAGTTCGTCGTACATTTGAAGACGGAGCTGGTGTACCAGGACTGATTGCCATCTTCCAGGATGCGACAGGTCAAGCAAAGGACACAGCACTCGCCTATGCAAAACAAATCGGTGCCGCTCGTGCTGGCGTATTGGAAACAACATTTAAAGAAGAAACAGAAACAGATCTTTTCGGAGAGCAAGCTGTACTGTGTGGTGGAACAGCTGCCCTCGTTAAAGCTGGATTTGAGACACTAACTGAAGCGGGTTATCAGCCAGAAGTAGCGTACTTTGAGTGTTTACATGAGTTAAAGCTTATTGTAGATCTAATGTATGAGGGTGGACTTGAAACGATGCGTTATTCAATCTCTGACACCGCTCAATGGGGAGATTTCCAAGCGGGTCCACGTATCGTAACCGATGAAACCAAAAAAGCGATGAAGGAAATCCTTTCTGATATTCAAACGGGTAAATTCGCAAAAGGATGGATCCTTGAAAACCAAGCCAACCGTCCGGAATACACAGCCATTAATGAGGCTGAAAAGAATCATCCAATTGAAGTAGTTGGACGAGAGCTTCGTGAGATGATGCCATTTGTGAAAGGTAAATCAAAAGGAGTGGTAGGCAGTGCGAAAAATTAATGTCTTTGATACAACCTTGAGAGATGGAGAGCAATCGGCTGGAGTTAATTTAAATGCTAGCGAAAAGCTTGAAATTGCGAAACAGCTTGAAAGGCTTGGGGTAGACATTATGGAGGCTGGTTTTCCAGCCTCTTCAAAAGGAGACTTTCAATCTGTCCAGCAAATTGCTCGTACAATTAAAAATAGTTCAGTGACAGGACTCGCTCGTGCCGTTGAATCGGATATTAATACGGCTTGGGAGGCGCTAAAGGATAGTGCAGAACCTCGCATTCATGTCTTTATTGCCACCTCGCCAATTCATATGCAATACAAATTAAATCTGACACCAGATCAGGTTGTAGAGAAGGCTGTGCAAAGTGTAAAGCTAGCGTCCTCTAAATTCTCACAGGTTCAGTGGTCTGCGGAGGATGCTAGTCGCGCAGAGCTTCCGTTTCTGGCTAGAATCATTGAGCAGGTCATTCAGGCCGGGGCAACCGTTATTAATCTACCAGATACAGTAGGTTTTACGACACCACATGAAATAGGTCATATGTTTTCCTATTTAAAAGAACATGTCCCAAGCATTGATAAAGTCATCATGTCGACTCATAACCATAATGATTTAGGAATGGCCGTATCTAACTCGTTAGCCGCTATCCAAAATGGAGCAGGTCAGGTAGAGTGTACCGTGAATGGAATTGGCGAACGAGCTGGTAATGCAGCGCTAGAGGAAATCGCCGTTGCTTTAAATATCCGTAAAGACTATTATCAGGCAGAAACTAGACTCACATTAAAAGAAATAAAGCGTACCAGTTCACTGGTTAGTAAGCTTGCAAACATGCCTGTGCCTGGAAATAAGGCTGTCGTGGGGGCTAACGCCTTTGCGCATGAATCAGGTATTCATCAAGACGGCATGCTTAAAAATAAGGAAACCTATGAAATTATTACACCCGAGCTAGTTGGGGTGAATGAGAGCTCTATGGTTCTTGGTAAGCATTCTGGTCGCCATGCATTTAAGGATAAGCTAGATGAACTAGGCTTTGACGGCGATAAAACGCAATTTCAACAAATCTTTGAGGCGTTTAAAGATCTATGTGACAAGAAAAAAGAAGTCACAGAGGACGACTTATTTTCTTTAATGACTGAGACTATGACGGATGCTGTGCAAGAATCCTATGAGTTACAGACGCTTCAAGTCAATTACGGGACTAATAATATTCCAACCGCTACCATTACGATGAAGCTTCCTTCGGGTGAGATGATCCAAGAGGCTGCTACAGGATCAGGTAGTGTTGAAGCGATTTATAATACGCTGGAACGTATGATTGAAGGGCCGGTATCTTTGCAAGATTATCGAATTCAATCCGTTAGCGGTGGTGGGGACGCTCTGGCAGAAGTCTATGTGCAGATTAACTATGATCATTATGAGTCATCTGGACGAGGCACAGCACACGATGTACTCGAGGCATCAGCTAAAGCCTACATTAATGCGGTCAATCGTACATTAATCCGTAAAGCCTACGGTCATGAACAGAAAAACAAGGTGAATATATAGGAGACTTTAGAATCTATGAAAAAAACGATCACGCTACTGCCTGGAGATGGAATTGGACCAGAGGTAACAACAGAAGCTATTCGAGTTTTAGATAAAGTTGCTGAGTTATTTGGTCATAGCTTTGTGTACCAGTCAGCAGCAATTGGTGGAATTGCAATTGATCAATATGAGAATCCATTGCCTGATGAAACACTTTCTCTTTGTCGAGAAAGCGATGCAATTCTCTTGGGCGCAGTTGGAGGACCAAAATGGGATGCAAATCCATCACACCTTCGCCCGGAAAAAGGATTACTGCGCATACGTAAAGAGCTGGAGCTTTTTTCTAACCTGCGTCCTGTCTCAATCTATAATAGTTTGATTGCAGAATCTACTATTAAAGAAGATATTGTCCGTGGAATTGATCTCATGATTGTTAGAGAGCTGACGGGTGGCCTTTATTTTGGTGAACCGAGCGAGCGCTTGGACATAAATGGGGAGGAAGGGGCCGTGGATACTTTAACCTATTCCCGTAGTGAGATTGAGCGTATCATCCGAATGGCTTTTCAGCTAGCGGAAGTGCGAAGAAAGAAAATTATATCAGTGGATAAAGCTAATGTCCTAGAGTCTAGTAAACTTTGGCGACAAATTGCTAATGAAATAGCTGAAGAATTCCCACACATAGAACTAGAGCACATGCTGGTTGACAACGCGGCAATGCAACTAATCAAACATCCTAAACAATTCGATGTATTGGTTACTGAAAATCTGTTCGGAGATATTTTGAGTGATGAGGCGTCTATGATCTCAGGTTCTCTTGGTTTATTACCTTCAGCGAGCCTAAGTTCTAACGGCCCGGGTATTTATGAACCAATTCATGGATCTGCACCAGATATTGCAGGCAAGGGGTTAGCTAATCCATTAGCAGCTATTGCTTCAGTTGCGATGATGTTAAAGTATGCATTTGGTTTAGAGGATGAGGCGGACTCAGTGATGTCAGCGATTAATCGAGCGCTTGATACGGGCATAAGAACAGCAGACCTTGTTTATGGAAACCAAGAATACGTCTCTACAACGGAGATGACGGATGTAGTTCTTCAACATTTGAGTAACCAGTAAGAAGATGTCAGACGGAGGAGGAAATGCAATGGTACCAAAAACAATTATTGAAAAGATTTGGAACGCACATGAAGTGACAGCTGAGGAAGGAAAGCCGAGCTTATTGTATGTAGATCTTCATCTAGTTCATGAAGTGACCTCGCCCCAAGCTTTTGAAGGATTAAGGCTAGCGGGGAGAAAGGTGAGACGTCCAGAGCTCACATTTGCTACGATGGACCACAATGTACCAACTGTCAATCGCTATGATATTACCGACCAAATTGCCCAGAAGCAAATGGAAACATTGGCTGATAATTGCAATGAGTTTGGAATAGAGATTGCGGATCTCAAAAGCCCTGAAAACGGCATTGTACATGTAATTGGGCCAGAGCTAGGTCTCACTCAGCCTGGAAAAACCATTGTATGTGGTGACAGTCATACCTCAACGCACGGCGCATTTGGTGCCATTGCATTTGGTATTGGCACAAGCGAAGTAGAACATGTTCTTGCTACCCAATGTCTTTGGCAGTCAAAGCCAAAAACACTAGAGGTTCGTATCACAGGTAAGCTAGGGACGGGAATTTCAGCTAAGGACGTCATTCTAGCGATTATCTCTAAATTTGGTGTTGATGTGGGAACGGGTTCAATTATTGAATTTACGGGTGAAGCCATTCGCGGTTTAACAATGGAGGAGCGAATGACGATTTGCAACATGTCCATTGAGGCAGGAGCTAAAGCTGGATTAATTAGCCCGGATCAGGTTACCTTTGATTATTTAGAAGGTAGACAATTTGTACCTAAGGGCGAAGATTTTGCAGAAGCGACTCAAAGATGGAGTGAGCTTGCAACAGACCCAGGTGCTAGCTACGATCGTACAGTAACAATTGATGCTGATGAAATTGAACCGATGGTGACATGGGGTACAGATCCATCCCAGGGTATTAGAATTTCTGAAGCTATCCCATCACCAGATAGTGCCACAACGGATTCAGGCAGACGTGCCATCGAGCAAGCATTAGACTACATGGATTTAAAGCCAGGTACGCCCATTGCATCGGTTGATGTGCAGCATGTCTTTATTGGTTCCTGTACCAACTCCCGCATCAGTGATCTACGCGCAGCAGCTAATATTATTCAAGGTAGAAAAGTAGCAGAGCATGTTCGTGCGTTAGTTGTTCCTGGATCTCAGCGTGTGAAGAAACAAGCTGAAAAGGAAGGACTGGATCTTGTATTTAAAGAAGCGGGCTTTGAATGGAGAGAATCAGGCTGCAGTATGTGCTTAAGTATGAACCCTGATGTTGTTCCTGAAGGAGAGAGGTGTGCTTCTACTTCAAACCGTAATTTTGAAGGTAGGCAAGGCAAAGGATCACGCACCCATTTGGTGAGTCCTGAAATGGCTGCTGCAACGGCGATTGCTGGACACTTTGTTGATGTACGTAATTTTAAGTCGGAAGTTTCGTCTTCTGGAAAGGGGTAAGAAAAAATGGAGCCTTTAACTGTTCACACGGGTCAGACTGCGGCCATGAATCGAGTCAATGTTGATACTGACCAAATCATCCCAAAGCAATTTCTTAAGCGCGTTGAACGGACTGGATTTGGACAATTTCTTTTTTTCGATTGGCGGTTTCTTCAGGATGGCACTGACAACCCCGATTTTTCACTAAATAAACCAGAAGCTGCAGGGGCCTCAATCTTAATTGCTAGCAATAATTTTGGTTGTGGATCCTCACGAGAGCATGCTCCTTGGGCACTTCAGGATTACGGATTTCGTGTCATAATCGCGCCAAGCTTTGCGGACATCTTCTATAATAACTGTGTTAAAAATGGGATGCTGCCTATTCGCCTTGAGGAAGAAAAAGTGAATGTCTTGCTTGAATCTGCTGAAAAAGGCATATATGACTTAACAGTTGATCTGGAAAAGCAATTGATTACGGGACTAGGCTTTAAGGCTCATTTTGATATAGATGAGTATTGGAAAAAGATGCTGTTAAATGGTTGGGATGAAATAGGGTTAACCTTACTGAATGAAAATGAAATTAAGGCGTTTGAAGCGTCCAGATAGAGGGTACAATTGACCTACACGAGGAGATATCTTATGTTGATAAAGATATCTCCTTTTTCTAAAGGCAAGTGTAATATCGGCTGTTTGTAATGAGGAGGACGAACTGGTACACTTTACCTAACTTTTAAAAAACGGACTAGTCTAAAAAGAGCGGAGCAAATCGCATGACCGACAAATCTCATCATTCAAAAGACAACAATATTATCCTTTATCCTGGTCTGGTTCGCAGGTTGCTTGAGCTAGGGATGGAGTCGCTTAAAGTAAAGGAAGGACAGTCTGCTTATGATTACTTTAAACAAGCAGAGAGCATTGAACCGGATAACCCAAAAGTTCGCTTTGGTAAGATGCTTAGTTTAGTTGAGCTTGGTAGGCTTGAAGAAGCGGTACAGCTTACTGATAAGCTTCTTAAAGAAGGCACTGGGGACTACTACGAGAATTTACAGGTGCACATTTCACTTCTGGTTCAGCTTTCTAGGTATGAAGAAGTCATTGAGATACTTGATGTTGTGTTAGCGGAAAGTCAACTTCCTTCTCAGCATGCCGAATCCTTATATAAGCTTCTTCATTTCAGCAGACAGATGACAGAGGATGAGTACTTAACAGATTCCTACCCTATTCATTTAGATTCAGATGAATCAGATATGTTAGAACTGGAAGATCTTCAATCTGATTCACCACAAAAACAGTGGCAGTCGATCCAATTATTAAGCACGTCTAACTTTCAACAGGCAGTCCCAAACCTAATTACGTACATAGAAGATTCTTCAAAGGATTTACTACTTAGAAGCTATGCTCTTCAGTTGTTGATGAAATGGGAAGTCCAACAAGACATTCATATTTCAAAACTTGGTCAATCAAAAACTGTTTCCCCCGCCACACTTGCTAAAAATGAGCAAATGTCAAATTGCTCAACGAAAATGAAAGGTATTCTTTCTCAAGAGTTAGAGCACGAAAACCCAATTCTCTATGAAATGGCTACACAGCTTTTAATTATGCATATGCTGGTTTTGTTTCCTTTTTATCCGAAAGAGGAGGAAATGACCACATGGGCTGCGTCTTTTCACCTTTTAGCCTGTGAACGTCTTGCAATGGATTGCAATGAAGAAACCATCGCAATGCGATATGGCTGTAATGTATCAGCATTACTTGAACATGCGGCTTTAGTTGAAGAAGTTGAAGGAAACGTATTTAAACAAAATCAAGATCATGTTACAAATGAAGATACATAATGTAAGAAAAAAAGCAGAAAACGTCTTAATTGAATTGCTTCCATTGAAAACAGGAGGCTTTATGTTATAATAGTGTGGTTGTCAATCATGTATAACGGAAATGAATCGTTAGAACGAAGATATAGTTGGAGGGAACACGAATGAGTGCAAAATGGGAAAAACAAGAGGGGAACCAAGGGGTTCTAACTGTAGAAGTTGAAGCAGAAAAAGTAACAAACGCTTTAGATGAAGCATTTAAAAAAGTTTCAAAGAAAGTAAATGTACCTGGATTCCGTAAAGGGAAGGTTCCTCGTAGCTTATTTGAAAAGCAGTTCGGAGTAGAATCTCTTTATCAGGATGCGTTGGATATTTTACTACCTGAAGCTTATGCAGGTGCTGTTGAAGAAACAGGTATTACACCAGTTGATCGTCCCGACATCGATATTGAAAAGATGGAAAAGGGTAGCGAGTTAATTTTTAAAGCAACTGTAACAGTTAAACCTGAAGTTGAGCTTGGTGACTACAAAGGTCTTGAAGTAGAAGCTCAAGAAACTGACGTTACTGAAGAAGATGTTGAATCAGAGTTAAAGCAGCTTCAGAGCAGACAAGCTGAGCTTGTAGTTGTTGAAGAAGGAACAGTTGAAGATGGTGACACGGCTGTTATCGACTTCCAAGGCTTTGCAAATGGAGAAGCATTTGAAGGTGGCACAGCAGAAAACTATTCTCTTGAAGTAGGCTCAAACTCTTTCATTCCTGGATTTGAAGAGCAGCTTGTAGGCTTAAAAGCAGGAGAAGAGAAAGATGTTGAAGTGACCTTCCCTGAAGAATATCACGCTGAGGAACTTGCAGGTCAACCTGCTACATTTAAAGTGAAGCTTCACGAAATTAAGCGTAAAGAGCTTCCAGAATTAAATGATGAGTTTGCTAAAGATGTAAATGAAGATGTAGAAACACTTGATGAACTAAAGAAAGAAATACAAGAGAAGCTTGAGAATCAGAAAAAGGATGCTGCTGAGAATGCAACACGCGAAGCTTTAATCCAACAGGCTACTGAAAATGCAACAGTAGATATTCCAGAAGCAATGATCACAACTGAAACGGATCGTATGCTTCAGGAATTTGGTCAGCGTCTACAAAGTCAAGGTATGGATCTAGATACCTACTATCAATTCTCTGGACAAAATGAAGAAGCGATGCGTGAACAGTTTAATGAAGATGCTGGTAAGCGTGTGAAAGCGAATTTAGTGCTTGAAGCTATCTCAATTAAAGAGGAAATTGAAGTAACGGACGCAGACGTGGACAAAGAGCTTGAGAAAATGGCTGAAATGTACCAGCGTTCAGTAGAAGAAATCCGTACGATTTTCAGTGCACAGGGTGGACTTAACAACCTAAAAGAAGATCTGAAAATCCAAAAAGCAGTGGAGCTTCTTCAAGAAGAAAGCAAAACAGCTTAAAGATAAAGGAAAACAAAACAAGGTGCGGAAGTCTCGCACCTTGTTTTTCTTCCTTAACAAATGTATGTTGAAGTCAGCAATGGTGTAAGCTGAGAAGATCAAACTCAAAAATTTTGCCTAGAAAAGAGGTTTTCAGGCAATAATCTTGAATGTATACAGTGTTTGAACATACACTAACATTATTCAATCGTATGAAGCAGTGAGTTTGAGGGATTTTGTACATAGCGTATGATGTGTAGTATGGTTGGAATTGTGCTACAATGTCTGAACACCATGGAACCTTTGTATTGAGGTGAGTGTTTAGATGGTAAATGAATGGATACGGATCGATGGCTGTTGCTTCATGCGAGGCTATCACCAGATCATTCGTTTTATAGCGAGCATACATTAGGTCATATGGCTCACAGGTTTATTAATGGTCAGGATCAATGTATTGATGGTACAATATAATTGCGAGGGGTGATCTCATGTTTAAATTTAACGAAGAAAAAGGGCAACTAAAATGTTCTTTCTGCGGAAAAACTCAGGACCAGGTTCGTAAGCTTGTGGCTGGACCAGGCGTGTATATATGTGATGAATGTATAGAACTATGTACAGAAATTGTGGAAGAGGAGCTTGGAACTGAAGAAGAAGTAGAGTTTCAAGAGATCCCGAAGCCTTATGAAATCTGTGAAGTATTAGATGATTATGTCATTGGGCAGGGAAGTGCCAAGAAATCGCTTTCTGTAGCTGTGTATAACCATTACAAACGTATTAACTCATTAAGTCGTTCGGAGGATGTAGAACTGGCTAAGAGTAATATTTGTATGATTGGACCAACTGGAAGCGGGAAGACGTTACTTGCGCAAACATTAGCACGTATTCTTAATGTTCCTTTTGCTGTAGCAGATGCGACATCACTTACAGAAGCCGGATATGTCGGTGAGGATGTTGAGAACATTCTTCTTAAACTGATCCAAGCTGCTGACTATGATGTTGAAAAAGCTGAAAAAGGAATCATTTACATTGATGAGATTGACAAGGTAGCTCGTAAATCCGAGAACCCTTCGATCACTCGTGATGTTTCTGGTGAAGGGGTTCAACAGGCGCTATTAAAAATTCTTGAAGGAACAACAGCAAGTGTGCCTCCTCAAGGAGGGCGTAAGCATCCTCATCAAGAGTTCATCCAAATTGATACAACAAATGTGTTGTTCATTTGCGGAGGTGCCTTTGACGGCATAGAGCAAATCATCAAGCGTCGTCTTGGTAAAAAGATTATTGGTTTTGGATCAGAGACAAAACAAGAGGAATTGAAGCCAGGAGAATATTTGGCAAAGGTTCTACCGGAAGACTTGTTACGCTTTGGTTTAATCCCGGAGTTTATTGGACGCTTACCTGTTATTTCAAGTTTAGAACCGCTTGATACAGATGCATTAGTAGAAATCCTAACCCAACCAAAAAATGCGCTAGTCAAGCAATATCAGAAGCTGCTTGAGCTTGATGATGTAGAGCTAGAATTTACAGAACAAGCACTTACCGAGATTGCCAATAAAGCAATTGAACGTAAAACAGGAGCACGCGGACTTCGTTCAATCATCGAAGGTATTATGCTTGATGTCATGTTTGACCTTCCATCAAGAGATGATATTGTAAAATGTATCATCCACGATAAGTGTATCACTGAAGGAGCCGTTCCAATTCTCAAAACCGATGATGGTACCGAAATTACTATCTCAAACAAAGAACCAAAAGAAAGTGCATAATTAGTGAAACGATAAATCCGAGCGATGGTGAATATCACCTTCGTTCGGATTTTTTTGTGTGAAAGCTGTCGAAGCAATGAAGTTTAGGATACGGTTTATACAATAAAGACCTTATACATAAGTTTCTTTTCCATTAATTACTATGAGATCCTCGCGCTAGTCGTAATGAGTCAACCGTTGAACGGTCATACTATAGACAGATTCGACAGTGACAGGAGGAAAAATGGTGAACTGGACTACGATCGTATTAATGGTACAGCTATTTTTTGGTGTGGTGATAGGTTTATATTTCTGGAATTTGCTAAAAGGACAGCGCAGCCAGCGGGTAAGTATTGATAAAGAGTCAAAAAAAGAAATGGAACAACTAAGAAAAATGAGATCAATTAAATTATCAGAGCCGCTGTCAGAGAAAGTCAGACCTGCTTCATTTGATGATATTGTGGGTCAACGAGAGGGCATTCGTGCACTTAAGGCAGCTCTGTGCGGCCCTAATCCACAGCATGTAATCATCTATGGACCTCCTGGAGTAGGAAAAACAGCTGCAGCAAGACTTGTGTTACAGGAAGCAAAGCAATACGCAGATTCTCCATTTGCTCAAAATGCCACGTTTGTTGAAATAGATGGAACTACGGCTCGTTTTGATGAAAGAGGCATAGCGGACCCGTTGATTGGATCTGTCCATGACCCTATTTATCAAGGAGCAGGTGCAATGGGGCAGGCTGGGATTCCTCATCCGAAACAGGGTGCCGTAACTAAGGCGCATGGAGGCGTATTATTTATTGATGAGATTGGTGAGCTCCACTCGATTCAACAGAATAAGCTTTTAAAGGTTCTTGAAGATCGAAAGGTTTTGTTAGAAAGCGTATATTATAGCGAGGAAAATCAACACATTCCCAAGCATATTCATGATATTTTTCAAAAAGGGCTGCCGGCAGATTTTCGCTTAATTGCTGCGACAACACGTCGTCCTGAAGAGATTCCCCCAGCGATACGGTCAAGGTGTATGGAGGTTTTCTTCCGAGCTTTAAAGCCTGAGGAGATTTTAGGTATTGCTTTGAATGCGGCAAAAAAAATCAATTTCCAGCTGGATGAAGAAGCTGGAGAGAAGGTTTCAAAGTACGCTACCAATGGCCGCGAAACAGTCAATATTATTCAGATTGCTTCAGGCATTGCTCAGGCTGACGGACGGAAGCAGATCCATGTACGTGATGTAGAGTGGGTGCTGCATGCCAGTCAAATTACACCACGTCCAGAAAAACGCATCCATGAAGAGGCTTCAGTAGGTCTGGTTAATGGCTTAGCCGTTTATGGACCAAACATGGGGGCCTTGTTAGAGATAGAAGTGAACGTCATTCCAAACAAACATAAAGGTACCATTAACATAACGGGAATTGCGGAAGAAGAAAGTACGGGTAATCAATCCCGTTCCATAAGACGAAAAAGTATGGCCAAGGGTTCCGTAGAAAATGTTGTAACGGTATTACGCCGAATGGGTTTACCAACATCGGATTTTGATATTCATGTTAACTTTCCTGGTGGAGGACCAGTGGATGGACCGTCAGCAGGGATTGCTATTGCATGCGGAATCTATTCAGCTATTCATGAGCTGCCGATTAGACATGATCTAGCGATGACAGGTGAGTTAAGTATTCGTGGTCAAGTGAAGCCGATTGGAGGAGTGGTGGCAAAGGTAGAAGCCGCTAAGCTTGCAGGAGCTAAAAAGGTGCTTATTCCAGCTGAAAACGCAGAGAGCATCTTACAAGAGATTAGTGGGGTTGACGTTATTCCTGTTCATACTCTTGATGAAGTGCTTGAATTAGCTATCTTATCTGAGGAGGAGCCTACTAGCGTCCCGGCTCAAGCGATTATAAAGGATTCAGTCGCCACATCTGTATAAATAGACAAAGGTACGTGGATAAGATAGAATTGAGAAAGTGCCTATTATTCGTGGAAGTAAGGCTTTATGCACAAAATAAGCAAAGTCATTTGTGCGCGCAATGCACTTAGAACGCATAGACTACGATAACAGCACAAGGATAGAGGATCCAGGAGAAACTCTATCCTTGTCTGATGTTTGGCACAGGAATTCGGAGGTGTTCGCGGATGGTCGAAACAGAAAAGAAACGGCATATTCCGCTTCTGCCTTTGCGGGGATTATTGGTTTTTCCAAAGATGGTTTTGCATCTAGACGTAGGGAGAACAAAGTCCGTAGAGGCCTTACAGCAAGCAATGGAAGATGACCAAGAAATTTTTCTGTCTACACAGAAAGAAATTAAGCTTGATCAGCCCACTGAGGCAGATATTTATACAGTTGGTACATTAGCTCGTGTAAAGGAAATGATGAAGCTTTCTAATGGTACAGTACGTATTCATGTGGAAGGACTTCAACGAGCAAAAATAGAGAGATATATTACAAATGAAGCGTACTTGCACGTAGAGATTTCAGAAATGGAAGATCTGGATATAGAGGAAACGGCTGAGGTTCAAGCAATGACACGCCATGTGATGTCAATGTTTGAACAGTTCTCCAAGCTGTCAAAGAAGGTGTCAGCTGAGACTCTTGCATCGGTAGCTGATATTACAGATGCAGGACAATTAACAGATGTTGTCGCCGCTAATTTGCCTCTTAAATTAAATAAGAAGCAAGAGCTTTTAGAAACGAATTCAATCCATGCTCGATTAGTGAAACTCATAGATATTCTGAACAATGAGCAAGAAGTTCTAGGGCTTGAAAAAAAGATTAGTCAGCGTGTTAAGAAATCAATGGAGAAAACGCAGAAAGAATATTATTTGCGTGAACAAATGAAAGCCATTCAAAAAGAACTCGGTGATAAGGAAGGCAGAAGTGGTGAGGTCAGCAGTTTAAGAGAGCAGATTGAGTCCACAGAGATGCCGGAACCTGTTAAGGAAAAGGCGCTAAAAGAACTGGATCGTTTTGAGAAAATGCCTGCAAGCTCCGCTGAAAGCTCTGTTCTGCGTACGTATTTAGACTGGTTAATTCAGTTGCCATGGGTCAATGAAACCGAAGACCAGCTCGACGTTATCCGCTCAGAGGAAATACTGGATGAGGATCATTATGGTCTTGAGAAGGTAAAGGAGCGTGTACTTGAATATTTAGCAGTACGACAGCTGACCCAAGAGCTTAAAGGACCAATCCTTTGCTTGGCTGGTCCTCCAGGGGTAGGGAAAACCTCACTTGCGCGTTCGATCGCCCGATCATTAAATCGTGAGTTTGTCCGCATGTCTCTTGGAGGCGTTCGGGATGAGGCAGAGATACGAGGTCACCGGAGAACGTATGTAGGTGCAATGCCTGGACGATTAATTCAAGGAATGAAAAAAGCCGGAACAATTAATCCAGTATTTCTACTAGATGAAATTGATAAAATGGCTCAGGATTTTAGAGGAGACCCATCATCGGCACTTCTTGAAGTTTTAGACCCAGAACAAAACAATACCTTTAGTGATCATTATATTGAGGAAGCCTATGATCTATCGAAGGTTATGTTTGTGACAACAGCCAATAACCTAAGCACGATTCCCGGTCCTTTGCTTGATCGAATGGAGATCATTTCAATAGCTGGATATACAGAGCTTGAGAAAAAGCAAATTGCCAAAAGCTATCTGCTTCCAAAACAAATCAAAGAGCATGGCTTAAATGGGAACAAACTGCGTGTGAATGAAGAGGCATTGGTGAAAGTCATTCGTTACTATACACGTGAAGCGGGAGTACGTAATCTGGAGAGACAGATTGCGACCATTTGCCGAAAAGCTGCTAAAATGCTTGTGACCGGTGAGAAGAAACGAGTAAGTGTTACTCCCGAGCTCGTAGAAACCATGCTTGGTAAACCAAAATTCCGTTATGGTTTAGCTGAAGTGGAGGACCAGATTGGTGCAGCTACTGGCTTAGCTTATACCTCTGCTGGAGGAGACACCCTTTCAATTGAAGTTTCCGTCGTTCCTGGCAAAGGCAAGCTTACATTAACGGGTAAACTTGGCGATGTCATGAAGGAATCAGCACAGGCTGCATTCAGCTACATCCGTTCTCGTTCAAACCAGCTCCATATTGACGGAAGCTTCCATGAAAATATGGACATTCATATTCATGTGCCTGAAGGAGCAACACCTAAGGATGGTCCATCTGCCGGTATTACAATGGCCACCGCTCTCATTTCCGCTTTAACAGGACGTAAGGTCAGACGTGAAGTGGGGATGACGGGGGAAATAACATTACGAGGTAGAGTACTGCCAATTGGTGGCTTAAAGGAAAAATCAATGAGTGCCCATCGAGCAGGGCTAAAGACAATCATTATTCCAAGAGATAATGAAAAAGATCTAGATGATATCCCGACAAGTGTGCGCGATGAGCTTCGTTTTATTCTTGTTTCACACTTAGATGAGGTGTTGGAGCACGCATTAGGAGAGGACAAATGAAAATAACCAAAGTAGACCTTGCGCATATTGCTGTAAAACCAGAGCAATACCCAAAAACCTTTCTGCCTGAGATTGCCCTGGCAGGAAGGTCTAATGTGGGCAAGTCATCATTTATAAACAAAATGATTAATCGAAAAAGCCTAGCCAGAACCTCTGGACAGCCTGGAAAAACCCAAACTCTTAATTTCTATGAAATTAATGAAAAGGTACATTTTGTTGATGTCCCAGGCTATGGTTTCGCTAAAGTAGCTAAATCTGTACGTGATCAATGGGGCAAAATGATCGAGCAATTTCTTACCGAGCGTGAGCAATTAAAAGCCGTTGTTCTATTAATTGATTCCAGGCATAAGCCTTCTGCTGATGATAAGCTTATGTATGATTGGCTCATCCATTTTGAAATGCCCGTGATCATCGTGGCAACAAAATGCGATAAGATTGCAAAATCAAAATGGCAGAAGCATGTCAACGTCATCAAAGAAGAGCTTGGCAAACGCGAAGAGGACGAGCTTATCCTGTTTTCCTCAGAGACAGGCTACGGACGAGAAACCGCGTGGCGAGTCATTCAACGATATATATAAAAAAGCTTGTCGATTTTATCTCATTTACAGAGAAGATCGACAAGCTTTTTTATATAAAAGTGGATAGCGAATTACAGCCGTCTGATGTGTAATAGGCTTCGGTGAACTAATTTATGGGTCTCTGAAAAAGTCATTTAGAAATGAGCTCATACACCGCTACAGGAGAAAACTTCGCTTTCCACGGGAACGGCCTCAGCCCTTGAAGTGGAAATGCGCCACTTCAATGTCTTCAGACTCGTTCTGTTCCGTAGGAGTCTACGTTTTCTCCTTCCGCTCTGTTCCCGATCAGACAAATGACCAACATTCCTATTTAAGGAAATCAAGGTTGTTTTTGATTTGAAATAAGATTCTTTTTAATGAAAAACTTCTTTTTCAGTGGCCTCGATGAAAAGGTTCATTGAGATAAGGTAGCAGAGCCAGATTAACGCGGGTACCTCCCCGAGGTAAGTATGCCCCCTATTTTGGGAGTGACGGAAGAAGAAACGAATCACGAGACTCCTTTCCCCTAAGAAAAGATACTTTTACTAAAAATACAACACTATAAATGTAGCTGAGTTCGAGTCTTAAATGAACCAAATGTACAAGTCTACACTCTCAACCAGTCTAGACAGAAATCTGAGGCCGTGCCCGCGGAAAGCGTAGAATTTCTGGTGGAGCGGAATATGTAGCTCATCCAGAAATTATTAGGCTTTTTTAGCAATGGGACGATAAATAGCTTCAAATCACCTCTTCTTCTGATACAACAACAAACATCCTGCTACAATCATGACAATTGGCCAGAAGTACTCTCCAAATGGCAGAAAAGCAGGGTTCTGCAAAAATGGTTTCCAGGGTGATAGCATATAAAGTGCTAATAAAAATAAGAGAATGCCCGGAAGTAATCCAAATCGTTTTGTACGTGTATATAAAAATAAAAAGGATAAACTAAAGATTAACGAATACATACCTACATGACTCGGCCAAAAATCTAACCAATTCTGTCCGTGAAAATGAATAGATAAACCAATCAGAAGTGCTGCTGGGAAAGATAATAATCCATCAAACTTGCTTTGAAATAACATACCAATGCCGATAATAAACAAAAAAGTTGGCCATGTTAATAGCTGATCCGCATAAGGGAGCTGAAAGGTTTGTAATAAATAGAAAAGACCAAAGCCAATTAAAATAACTCCTGGCATAATATATGTTGATTGTGCCTTACGCAGGGTAGACGCCTCCTAAACAAATCTATACAAATGCAGATCATTTGCACAGAAAATCAAAAAGTCATACCATAGTTATGGTACACTTTACTAATGGTAGCATACGGCGTTAAAAAGTTCACATAATAGTAAGATGGGACAAGCGTTTTACATGTTATACTATGTAGGAATGTAACCGAGTACACATTGTACTGACGTGAGTATTATTTGGGGGTGAGCGACATATGCACATCATACTAGTGGGATTAAATTATAAAACAGCCCCGGTTGAAATGAGAGAGAAGATGGCCTTTCAAGAGACGGAGCTCCCCGCTGCATTAAAACAATTACGAACATCTAAAAGCATACTCGAATGTGCGATTATATCAACCTGTAATCGGACAGAAGTGTATGTCGTAGCTGACCAGCTTCACACTGGAAGGCACTTTACGAAAACATTTCTGTCGGATTGGTTTAATATGAGTAAGGCAGATGTATCTCCTTATCTCAATATAAAAGAAAACGATGCGGCAGTTGAGCATCTGATGCGTGTGGCAGCCGGTCTTGATTCAATGATTCTGGGTGAAACTCAAATTTTGGGGCAGATCAAAAATCAATTCCTCCTTGCTCAAACGGAGCAGGTAACAGGCACCATTTTTAATGAGCTGTTTAAGCAGGCGATTACGTTCGCTAAAAAAGCGCACTCGTTAACAGATATTTCTCAGCAGGCTGTATCAGTGAGTTATGCTGGTGTTGAGCTTGGCAAGCAAATTTTTGGCAGCTTTATAGATAAGCACGTGCTTGTACTTGGTGCAGGCAAGATGAGTGAATTAACGGCAAAACATTTGCATTCAAACGGAGCTTCTTCTATTACCGTGTTAAATCGTACCTTGGAGAAAGCGAAGGAGCTTGCTCAACGATTTGCCGGACAAGCAAGGCCAATGGATGAACTTGGAGATGCGCTTACTTCGGCTGATGTATTTATTAGCTCTACGGGTTCTCGTGATTTTGTTGTAACAAAGCAGGATATTGCTACTGCGTTGAAAAAAAGAAAAGGCCGTCCTTTATTTATAGTGGATATTGCTGTGCCACGTGATATCGACCCGGCCATAGCTGATTATGATGACGTTTATCTCTATGACATTGATGATTTACAAAATATTGTAGAAGCTAATTTAGCAGAAAGACAAAAAGAAGCAGAGAAAATTGAACTGTTAATAGAAGCTGAGCTTGTTCAATTTAATCAATGGGTGAATACGTTAGGTGTTGTACCACTTATAACCGCATTACGTTCTAAAGCATTAGCGGTACAAGCGGATACTATGGAGAGTATAGAACGCAAGCTGCCGCATTTATCTGAGCGTGACCGAAAAGTCTTACGTAAGCATACAAAAAGCATAGTGAATCAATTGCTGCGTGATCCTATCACCCGCATTAAAGAGATGGCAGGAGAAACGGATACCATAGATCCGTTGGATTTAGTAAAAGAAATGTTTGCTCTTGAAGAGGAACTTGCTGAACAAGAGAAGCAGACTTTCTTAAAAGCAGCGGAAGATCAGTGGGAAGAAGCAAAGCAGTTACAGTATGCAGCGGTATCATCAGAAGAGAAAGCGGTTGTGCGCTCCTAAGGAGTAAATTATGAGTTGGATTTATCCTCTTACGGTGATCTTATACAGCTTTAGTGTCCTCGGATACTTTATTGATTTTTTATTTAATAACCGGAAAGTCAATGTTGTGGCTTTCTGGTTGCTTTCTATTGTCTGGAGCTTACAGACAGTATTTTTTGTCTTAAGAGCACTGGAGATGGGGAGAATTCCAATCTTAACCCCATTTGAAGGGCTCTTTTTTTATGCATGGAGCCTCGTGACGATTTCATTAATACTAAATTTGAAGTTTAAAGTAGATTTTTTGATTCTTGTTATTAATTTAGTGGGCTTTTGTATGATGACAATTAGTCTGTTTAAACCACATACAGAGGTCCCTACACATTTGGCAAGCATGCTGCAATCAGAGCTACTCGTGTTGCACATTAGTTTCATCCTTGTGTCCTATACTGCGTTTACACTATCCTTTTCTTTTGCCATTCTTTATGTGGTACAGCATCAAATGCTAAAGAAAAAGAAGTTTAGTAAACGCCTACAGCGCTTTGGAGCATTTCCGCAGCTTGAGCGATTTTCCTTTATAGCCGCCTCTATTGGAGTGCCACTTATGCTTATAGGCGTAATCTTTGGCTTTATATGGGCCTGGGTTGAATACAATACGCTCCCATGGTCGGATATAAAGACGATTAGTTCCATACTGACTCTTATCGTATATGGAGCGTATCTTTACCAGCGTGTGGTAAACTACAAGAGAGGTTACCAAACAATTTTATTAAATGTTGGTGCGTTTTTAGTCTTATTAATTAATTATTTTTTGTCAGGGCAATATTCAAGCTTTCACATATGGACATAACCTATAGATGGATCGTTGAAACGCGAATGGAGGCAGTTATGAGAACGATTATACTTGGAACAAGACGAAGTAATTTGGCTTTAACTCAAACAAAATGGGTGATTCATCAGCTGGAGCAGTTAAATCTGCCGTACGAATTCAAAACGAAAGAAATTGTAACAAAGGGTGATCGTATTCTGGATGTGACACTCTCAAAGGTGGGTGGCAAAGGACTGTTTGTTAAAGAAATTGAGCAAGCCCTTGCAGACGGAGAGATTGACTTAGCTGTGCATAGTATGAAGGATGTACCTTCGTCATTACCAGAGGGTTTTACACTTGCAGCGATTACCACACGAGAAGATCCTAGAGATGTGTTGATTTCAGAGAATCATGTGAAGCTTGAAGATTTGCCTGCTGGATCAATTATTGGAACAAGTAGTTTAAGACGTTCGGCACAAATTCTAGCAAAAAGACCTGATTTGAAGGTTCAATGGATACGAGGTAACGTAGAAACAAGACTGCGTAAGCTGAAGGAAGAGGACTTTAGTGCGATTGTACTGGCGGCCGCTGGTTTAAAAAGACTTGGTTATTCAGAGGATTTTATCACGGAATATTTGGAGCCAGATGTATGCGTACCTGCTGTTGGACAAGGAGCTCTAGGCCTTGAATGCCGCAGTGATGATGAGGAGCTGAAGAAGCTACTTTCCCACATCAATGATCCAGATACATCGCAAACGGTAACTGCTGAACGCACGTTTCTTCATAGGCTCGAAGGAGGTTGCCAGGTACCCATTGCAGGGTATGCAGAGCTTCATCAAGGAGAGCTGCAGCTAACTGGTTTAGTTGGGTCACCAGACGGGAAAATTCTGCTACATCAGACGATTACGGGAACATCACCTGTGGAGCTTGGCGAGAAGGTAGCTTCTGCTTTAATGGATAAGGGCGCGAAGGACATTTTAGATAAGGTGAAAAGCGAACTTGACTCCTAATCGACCACTAGATGGTGCATCGATTGTAGTAACAAGATCCTCGTCACAGGCAGGAGCCCTTATTGAACAGATTCGTGCTTTAGGTGGACAACCAATAGAGCTTCCTCTTATAGATTTTAGGAAAGCATCGATAAGCCATCATTCTCATCTAACGGATTATGATTGGATTGTGTTTTCCAGTGTCAATGGCGTGCGTTTTTTCTTAGATCAGCTTTCTGATCAAGAAATAGATCAATTACGATCAAAGGCAAGAGTCGCTGCAGTCGGTTCAAAGACGAGATCGGAGCTATTGAACTATCAGTTTCAGGTTGAAGTGATGCCTACAAAGTACGAAGCTGAATCCCTGGCAGAGGCTATCTTAAAAAAAGCAAGCACACATGAACGGATTTTACTTGCTCGTGGAAATCTTGCAAGGCCCATCCTGACTGACTTATTAAAAAAAGCGGGTTTATCTGTGTTGGACTTGGCAGTATATGAAACCGTCTTTCCGAAAGAGGCTTTGCTAAAAATAAAAGAGCTACAGCAATTAGGAGTACAACCTGACTATCTCACATTCACAAGTGCGTCGACGGTTTCTCATTATGCTGAACTTAGTCAAAAATTATTATCAGATAAAACCATGTTGTTTCCTGAAGCAGATATTGTGTGTATTGGGGACATAACAGCACAAAAGGCCAGGGCGTTAGGTCTCGTTGTTGCTGCTGTACCAAAACGATTTACAGTTGAAGCCATGGTAGATGAGCTTATCCGCTTGAGAAAGGGTGAATAACATATGACGAAACTAGATTTTGATCGACATCGTAGACTAAGACAATCTGCGACGATGCGTCGAATGGTAAGGGAGACGCAACTAAGTCAGGATGATTTTATTTATCCAATGTTTGTTAAGGAAACAGGAAGTGAGATCACAGAGATTTCTTCTATGCCAGGTGTCTTTCAATGGCCTTTACATAATGTATTAGAAGAGGTAAAGGAGGTTGTGGAGCTTGGAATCCCATCAATTATCCTCTTTGGATTACCTGCTGAAAAAGACGCAGTAGGATCTTCTGCCTTTCATGATCACGGAATTGTTCAAGAAGCGACAAGAGTAATCAAAGAGGCGTATCCCGATTTAACGGTTATAGCGGATACCTGTTTATGTCAGTTTACCGATCACGGACATTGTGGTGTGATTCAAGATAACGACATTGTTAATGACGCTTCCCTCGACATTCTTGCCCAAACGGCGGTGTCTCAGGCAAAGGCTGGAGCAGATATCATTGCCCCATCTAATATGATGGATGGGTTTGTCACAGCGATTCGTCATGGATTAGACGAAGCTGGGTTTGAGCATATTCCAATCATGGCCTATTCAGTGAAATATGCGTCAGCTTTCTACGGGCCATTCCGAGATGCGGCACATGGTGCGCCATCGTTTGGAGATCGTAAAACTTATCAAATGGATCCGGCGAACCGAGAGGAAGCTTTACGAGAGGCACAATCAGATTTAAATGAAGGAGCTGATTTTCTTATTGTGAAGCCTGCTCTTTCTTATTTAGATATCATTCGTGAAGTTAAGGATTATTCAGGAGTTCCTCTTGTCGCATATAATGTTAGTGGTGAATATGCGATGGTGAAAGCAGCTGCATTAAACGGCTGGATAAATGAACGTGAGGCTGTACTGGAGAAGCTGATTAGCATGAAGAGAGCAGGAGCGGATCTTATTTTAACGTATCATGCAAAAGACGCTGTGAAATGGATGAATGAAGCAACTAGGAAAGGGGCCGAATAACGATGAACTTTTCTAAATCAGAGGCGGCATTTGAGCAGGCAAAACCACTTATGCCAGGAGGGGTTAACAGCCCTGTCCGTGCATTTAAGTCGGTTGACATGAACCCGGTATATATGGAGAGCGGTAGTGGCTCTAAAATTGTTGATATTGATGGCAATGAGTATATTGACTATGTTCTGTCATGGGGACCACTTATTCTTGGTCACGCAGATCCTCAGGTTGTAGAGCAAATCAAAAAAACAACCGAAAAAGGGACAAGTTTTGGTGCGCCAAGTGAACTGGAAACTAAACTTGCACAGCTGGTGATTGATCGTGTGCCATCTATTGAAGTGGTTCGAATGGTGAACTCGGGAACAGAAGCAACGATGAGTGCGTTAAGACTGGCAAGGGGTTTTACAGGTCGCTCTAAGATTTTGAAATTTACTGGCTGTTATCATGGGCACGGAGACTCTTTATTAATTAAAGCCGGTTCAGGTGTAGCGACATTAGGTTTACCTGACAGTCCTGGCGTCCCGGAATCCGTCGCAAAAAATACATTGACGGTACCTTATAACGATTTGGAAAGTGTTCGTTATGCGTTTGAGGAGTTTGGTGATGACTTGGCCGCTGTGATCGTTGAACCAGTGGCAGGAAATATGGGGGTTGTTCCACCTGAGCAAGGCTTTCTTGAGACATTACGCAGCCTAACAGAAGAGAACGGAACGTTATTGATTTTTGATGAGGTCATGACGGGATTCCGTGTAGGCTATCACTGTGCACAGGGGGTCTTTGGAGTCACACCGGACTTAACATGCCTTGGTAAGGTCATCGGTGGAGGGCTGCCTGTGGGGGCATTTGGTGGGAAACGCGAGATTATGGAGCAAATAGCACCAAGCGGCCCAATTTATCAAGCAGGAACACTCTCTGGTAATCCACTTGCGATGACAGCTGGCTACGAAACTTTATCCCAGCTATCTGAAGACGACTATGTAACGTTTAATAACAAGGCGGAGAGATTAGAGCAAGGATTGTCAGAAGCAGCGAAAAAACATGGAATTCCGCATCATATTAACCGTGCTGGTTCAATGATTGGACTCTTTTTCACCGATGAGAAGGTAGACTGCTTTGAAAAAGCAAAAACCTCTAATCTAAGCATCTTCTCACAATATTTTAGGTATATGCTTGAAGAGGGAATCTCTCTACCTCCTTCACAATTTGAAGGAATGTTCCTCTCAACTAAACACAGTGATGAAGACATTGAGGCCACTATTGAAGCCGCAGAGCGTGCATTTGCGAAAATAACGAAATAGGGATGTGGCTTCCGCTCCTGAGTGTAGGGATCGCTTACCGCGGGAAGGTATTGAACTAATTAGGCTCCACCAGCTTATTCCAATGAACCTGTTCATCCCGCAGGTGTCGATCCTCCACATTCATCCGCTTGTTAAGTGTAGATTATTTGATTAGTTGTACAGAATGGGATATAAATCTGCGAAGCCGAACCATACATCTATGCGCTCATATCACCAAAAGACTTTCTCTGCTTTCACAAGCGAGAAAGTCTTTTTTTTTAGTTATAAATCTGCAAATCGTAGCATAGGATTTCATGTACGAATGGTCTCGTTCAGTGGATTTGATTTCTAGAAGGAGGAGTTACGATGACGCAGGAGCATCCAAGAAAACTGACATTAACGGTGGAAGAGTCAGTCTGGTTAAATAAAGGACAGGAAATTGATGAGATACTTGGCATGTCATTATCCCCGGAAATTACAATTAAAGAAGATGGCGATCAGGTGAGTATTGTCGGAGGTTTGAGACTTGTGGGTGAATACACCTTATCTGATACAAGTCAGGAGGAAGAACCAGATACAATTGATTCCAGCTATCGAGACCAAGCATCGTTCCGATCTATTGAAGAAGTTCATGTCTCTGAAAATGGAAAAGGGGATTTAAAGCATTTCTTTCCTGTGGATGTAACCATTCCGTTAAGTCGAATTCAAAATTTGCAGGACATTTACGTAGAAGTGGAATCCTTTGATTATGATGTTCCAGATAAAAGCTGCATTCAACTCACTGCCGATATTTCCATTAGTGGTATGTCTGATTCAGAAGAGCAGGACGGTCAAGTTCAGCCCATTGCAGAAGAAGAGGAGATACGAGAAGAACAAGCAATTGATACCTCCTTCTCGTTTGAAGCGTACCAGCTACCAACACCTAGTCAGACTTCACCAGAGGATCGTATCGAGGTGGAACTAGATCGTGAAGGTGAGAAGGCGGATGTGGATGTGGGTTATTCAGATCTTCACCGTATTACATTGGCTCCTCATGCAGATGTCACGACACAAACTAAGGAAACACTTCATCATGAAGAGGCTCAATTTAGCAGTGAAGAATCTGAAGAGGACAGTGATGAAGAGCATCAGCACTCAGAACGAGAAGAAAATGCACTTTATTTAACAAGCATGATGTCTAAAAGTGAGGAACAGTTTACAAAGTGGAGAATGTGTATTATCCAAGAGCATGAATCTCTTGATAGTATTGCGCAACGCTACGATGTATCCACTAGCCAGTTAATTAGAATGAATCGGTTAGACGCAGAGCAGGTAGAGGCAGGACAAATCTTATATATTCCAGTTCAGTCGTGAAGGGTTAAGTTGAGGGAGGGGGTTCATCATGGATCTGCTAGAAGAGCTAAAACAGCAATTTGGTTGGGAGAAGGCCGTAGCTGTTAATGAGCAGATGATTGAAACGGATAGCGGCATAAAGCGATTACGGCGCTGGGAGGATCAAGGGCTGATGGATTGGCACATTCGCTGGAGAGACCACTGCAGCATGGCGCCTCTTGTTCTAACGGACCGAATGATTCGAACCAAGGCAGGCGAAGCCTCTGTTCCGTGGAAATCTACGTGGGTGACAATTCATGATGAAATTCCCGACCCTTTTATGCAGGATGAAAATGGACAGGTTTGGGGAACGTTTATTGGATTACTGATTCAATTTGGTGTTCGTACAGAACAAGAAATGAGAACACAGGAAGTTGAAGAACCAGACTTAAAACAATTAGAAAAGAAATTGTGGATGTTCCCGAAGGCTCTCCAGCCTACCTTGCGTCACGTTTTATATGAAGCAAAAGCGCGGCAAGCAAAAGCGACAGCCATACGTACCCGTCATTCTTCAAGCCGTCTCCCGTTAGTAGATTCAACAGGAATTAATCAAGCGAAAGAAATTCACGGATTGATGTTTTGGACAGGATCAAATGATTATCCACACACGGGATATTATCCAATCTGCACATTATTAAGAGAGTGGATGGCACGACATGATACGATGTCGCTTACACCTGTTTTAGATGCAATTGAGAATATTTATTCTGATTTCTCCAAAGAACAGGGTGGCTTACTGTTAGCTGAATGTTTAATTCCGTATGAGGTAAATCAGTTAAATGCATTGTTACTGGACAAACGAACAGAGGCAGAAATTGAGTCAACCGTAAATGCATGTAACCGTGATTGGGCACTATCAAAACGCATGGTAGATGAAATAGCCGAGTGGCTGGACGGGAGGCATTCTTAATGGCAGTTGACTATGGGCACCATTCATTAGAATCCGTACTCTTTCATTATGATTTGATTCCAGATCAAATAGAAGAAGTGGGCAATGGAAAAGTATTAAAGCTGACCACTCCAAGAGGCATATTTGCGTTGAAGCAAACGCAAATCGCCCATAATCAGGTGGATGAGCTCATTCATGCGATGCACCGGCTGGTTAAGCTTGGATATAAGCAAGCCGTGCCTATTTTGCCAACTAAATATGGGGAATATATTGTGACGATGGGTAAGACCAGTTATTATCTTATGCCATGGATTCAATCACCAGAGTATACGGCCAGAGAATCAAGAGAAGAGAAGCTAATAGATCAAATGGGTGTTATTCATCGAATTACTGTTAAAACACAAGAGTTATCACTGGAACAGCTTGAACAATCGTATAGACAGCTCCTCACGAAATGGGAGAGCAAACAGCTAGAACTTATTCATTTTGCAGATCAGGCTGAACAAAAAATCTATATGTCGCCCTTTGAACTGACATACCTCACGCATATTCATTCACTCGATCAAATGGCAGAGGCAGCAAAAATGTATCTAAATGAGTGGTATGAAGCAGCAAAGGAAAAAGGAAAATATCGAAGTGTTTTAAATCATGGTCGTTTATCAAGAAGTCATGCTCTGTTTACGGCAGATAATGAACCGTTTCTTATTAACTTTGAACGGGTCAGCTTAGATACACCAGCTCGTGATTTGGCAACGTTTTGTCGACAAAGCTTTCCCCACGCACAATGGTCAGAGGACGAAGTAGTAAAATGGTTTTCCAGATACGAGCATCACCTTCCGTTACTTGATGAGGAAAAGCAGCTCTTATCAAGTTATTTAATTTTTCCAGAACCAATTGTCTTTGCCGTTGATTTTTATCGTAAAAAAGAAAATCAATGGAGTGAGCTCGCTCACGTACAAAGGCTAGAGAAACGAATTCTATCAATGAGAAAAGCCCAACGTTTAACAGGAAGGTTACTGCCAGTATCAAATGAATCTATGCAATAACCTTTCTTGCGTAACTCATATGGTTTCCTTATACTGTGTATATCGAATAGAATGGATATAGATGGTTATTAGTTTGAATGGAGGCACCTGAGATGGGCAAGGATTCGTATGAGACTTACGCGAAAGAAGTAGACCTGCTTCACGCTCAGGATCAAATGATGATTGAAAAAGTAAGGAAGTATCTACTGACCAAACAGCTATCTGAAGCCTTATCAAGAAAGCTGCTTAGTACCTTTCAGTCACAGTTGATTAGAGCAAGGCAGGAAAACAAGGATATTCATGAGGTCTTCGGAGATATTAATATGTATTGTGATAGAGAAATCGGCTTTTTGGAATCAACGATCTGGAGAACCAATCTATTATCTATGATACGAACTGGTTTTTTTATCGTTAGCTTCTTTTTTTTACTTCAAGCAGCGGTCTATCTCATCAGCTTGGCCGTTTACGGGAATAGTGGAGCCACCTTAAAGCATGTTTCCATTTTACCACTGTTGATTTTTGCAGTGTTAGGATATGGGGGTCTGGCATTGCTTGTATATGTTCATACGAATAGTCATAAGCTGAGGAGACCTTGGGTATGGAAGGTCTCCGGCTGGTTAAGCTTACTAGCTGGAACAGGATTATTTATGGCGAGCATGTCTTTATGGGATGACCTATTAATGATCCCAATTAACGCAACTACAAGTCTGGCTATTGCTTTAAGTACATTTCTATTGTACAAATGGATGATGTCTCCCTTAAAAAAGATTCAAAGCAACCGAACAGTAGAGCACAATCAAAGCAACTAGCAAAAGGAAATCTAGGGTAGTAGGAAAAAGCAGGGTACGAATGGCTTGGAAACAAATGATGGGAAGTAGACACTGGTAGCAGGCAGCTCTAATGTACAACCACGGTCCACACTTCTTTTGTGAGGGGTAATACGGCGGTCGTTTGTATCTTCTAAACAATCGATTCTCCCCTTTCAGTCGCCCGTTTTTTACATACTATGCATCCTTCAGATTGAATGGGAAACAAACTGGATTAAGCTTTTGAAAAATAGGCTATGCTAATATTGACGAACACTATCTAAACAGGATAAAATAAATAATATTCAAATAGACATGCAAAGATCGGGAAGAGTACACCTAACCCCTTACAGAAAGAGACGTCCATTGGCTGGAAGACGACTCAGGCAGGTTATGTAGAAGGTCGCCCGTGAGCAGCCTTGCTGAACATTCAGTAAGCAGGGACGGGTGCTGGCCGTTAACAGATTGAGTGTGCATGATGTAGAGAAGAATCTGCCTTTTGCAAACAAAGGTGGTACCGCGAAACCCTTCGTCCTTTGAGATGGAGGGTTTTTTTGTATGAAAAAAAGGAGGATACACATATGGATCAGCAGCAAAAGGAAATGCCAACTAAATATAATCCTAAAGACACCGAAGCCAAATGGTATGACTACTGGGTTAAAGGAAAGTTTTTTGAAGCAACTGGAGATGAGAACAAAACGCCATATTCAATTGTTATTCCACCACCAAACGTTACGGGAAAGCTTCACCTTGGTCACGCATGGGACGCAACGCTTCAAGACATTCTAGCGCGGACCAAACGAATGCAGGGCTATGACACCTTATGGCTTCCAGGCATGGACCACGCAGGAATTGCTACTCAAGCAAAGGTTGAAGCGAAGCTTAAAGAAGAGGGTGTCACACGCTACGATTTAGGAAGAGAAGCCTTTGTCGAAAAAACATGGGAGTGGAAGGAAGAGTATGCTCAATTTATTCGCGACCAATGGTCTAAGATTGGCATCTCTGTTGATTATTCACGTGAACGTTTCACCTTAGATAAAGGCTTGTCAAAAGCAGTTAATGAAGTATTTGTGAAGCTCTATAATAAAGGGTTAATCTATCGTGGCGAATACATTATTAACTGGGATCCTGCTACAAAAACGGCCCTTTCTGATATTGAGGTCATTCATGAGGATGTTCAAGGTGCCTTCTATCATATGAATTACCCACTAACAGATGGAAGTGGTGAAATTGAAGTAGCTACAACTCGTCCAGAGACAATGCTTGGTGATACGGCTGTTGCTGTTCACCCTCAAGATGAGCGTTATGCACATCTCATTGGTAAAACGGTCACGCTCCCAATTCTAGGACGCGAAATCAAAATTGTTGCTGATGATTATGTTGATATGGAATTTGGTTCAGGAGCCGTGAAAATCACACCAGCGCATGATCCAAATGACTTTGAGATTGGCAATCGTCATAATCTAGAACGTGTTTTAGTCATGAATGAAGACGGAACGATGAATGAAAATGCTGGCAAATATAATGGGCTTGATCGCTTTGAATGTCGAAAGCAGATAGTCGCGGATCTTCAAGAACAGGGTGTTCTCTTTAAAATTGAGGAGCATACTCATTCAGTAGGACATTCTGAGCGAAGTGGGGCTGTTGTTGAACCGTATCTTTCGACTCAATGGTTTGTCAACATGCAACCCCTTGCGGACGCAGCGATTGAACTACAAAAAACGGAGGATAAAGTAAACTTTGTCCCAGATCGTTTTGAAAAAACGTACCTGCGCTGGATGGAGAACATCCGCGACTGGTGTATTTCCAGGCAGCTTTGGTGGGGCCACCGTATTCCAGCCTGGTATCACAAAGAAACTGGTGAAATCTATGTTGGTCACGAGGCACCAGAAGACGCTGAGAACTGGAAGCAAGATGACGATGTCTTGGATACATGGTTCAGCTCAGCATTATGGCCATTTTCAACGATGGGCTGGCCAGACGAGGAAGCTGTTGACTTTAAGCGTTTTTACCCAACAAGTGCACTTGTAACGGGTTATGATATCATATTTTTCTGGGTCTCTCGTATGATCTTCCAGGGAATTGAGTTTACAGGCGAACGACCATTTAATGATGTTCTTATCCACGGACTCATTCGTGCAGCGGACGGACGTAAGATGAGTAAATCACTTGGTAACGGAGTGGATCCACAAGAAGTTATTGATAAATATGGTACAGATGCCCTGCGTTTCTTCCTGACAACAGGAAGTTCCCCGGGAAATGATCTTCGTTTTTATTGGGAAAAGGTAGAAGCAACATGGAATTTCGGTAATAAGATCTGGAATGCCTCTCGTTTTGCTTTGATGAATATGGAATTTTTGGATTATCATGACATTAATCTGAGCGGCGAAAAGTCAGTTGCAGATAAATGGATCCTGACCCGACTACAGGAAACAATTAAAGATGTGACTCGATTAATTGATAAGTACGAGTTTGGAGAAGTCGGTCGTTTACTTTATACCTTCATTTGGGATGATTTATGTGACTGGTACATTGAAATGGCGAAACTATCACTTTACGGGGAAGACGAAGAAGCGAAAAAAACCACTCGTTCTGTTCTAGCGTACGTGTTAGACCAAACAATGAGAATGCTTCATCCAATCATGCCATTTATCACGGAAGAAATCTGGCAGCATCTCCCGCATGAAGGAGATTCCATTACAGTAGCCGCATGGCCGGTTGTGCATTCAGAATTCATCTTTGAAGAATCCATTGAAGACATGAATCAGCTAAAAGAAGTCATTCGTGCTGTTCGTAATGTTCGCTCTGAACTAAATGTACCAATGAGCAAGCAAATCGAGCTACTAATTCGTCCAGCAAATGATCAATTGCAAGAGCAGCTTACTCGTGGTCAAGCATTTATCGAGAAATTCTGTAACCCAAGTAAACTCGACATCTCAACCACCATTCAAGCTCCAGAAAAATCGATGTCACAGGTTCTGAGTGGAGTAGAGCTATTTTTACCACTAGCTGGCCTGCTTAATATCGAGGAA
The DNA here is from genome assembly GCF_007293315.1 of Alkalicoccobacillus porphyridii. GTDB lineage: Bacteria > Bacillota > Bacilli > Bacillales > Bacillaceae_D > Alkalicoccobacillus > Alkalicoccobacillus porphyridii. The sequence continues at coordinate 192,022 of NZ_VLXZ01000007.1, read as the reverse complement.
GAAGTTGCTCGCCTGGAAAAAGAGCTCACGCGCCTAACAAAAGAAGTCGAACGCGTAGACAAAAAGCTTAGCAACCAAGGCTTTGTCGCCAAAGCACCTGCACACGTTATAGAAGAAGAGAAGAAAAAGCAAGCAGATTACTCCGAACAGCGCAAAATCGTTGAAGCAAGAATTGCAGAATTACAAGCATAGGATAGAACGAAGCCGATGTAGTACAGATGATGTATTACTTCGGCTTTTTTTATACGGTGGAAAGGATGGACATGGATCATGATATGCCAATGGAGGGGAGACATGCTGATATGTAAGTGGAAAGCTTTGTAGGCGATGCTTGTGAGGAAAAAGAGTAGGAGGAGCGGAGATATCGGGAAAGAGGAGTGGATATCGGGAAAGAGAGGGGGATATCGGGAAAGAGGATTGGATATCGGGAAAGAGGAACGGATATCGGGAAAGAGAGGCGGATATCGGGAAAGAGGAGCGGATATCGGGAAAGAGGAGCGGATATCGGGAAAGAGGGGCGGATATCGGGAAAGAGGAACGGATATCGGGAAAGGAGAGGCGGATATCGGGAAAGAGAGGCGGATATCGGGAAAGAGAGGTGGATATCGGGAAAGAGGAGTGGATATCGGGAGAGAGGCGGATATCGGGAAAGAGCACTGAATAACGGGAAAGAGGAACGGATATCAAGAAAGAAGTTATCGTTAATGACAGTTCCTCTGCCTGCTTTGATTAGCATAATCATAAATGTTTAAAAAGCTTATTATATTTCATTAATCAACTATTATTGGTGTTAATACGAAAGGGAGATATAACATGAATGTGAAACAAGTGCTTGCTGCTTTTGTTCTCATCCTTATAAGTTCGGTCTTAGTTAGCTATCTTTTTCTCTTTCTTTTAGAGGATTTCTATCTCTCAATCGGAATGGTGCTTCTTACGCAGGGCTCATTCATGCTTGCATTGTTGCTTAAGCGTAAATAAAATCAATTGAATTCTCCTCGCATTTCTCGCTATAATAAGACATAGGTAGACAAGGGAAACGGAGTGGGGGAAAAAGATGATCAGCGCAGAGAGAGCCATTGAATGGATCCACAGCCTGTTACCGTTTGGAATAAAACCAGGACTTAAACGAATGGACTGGATGTTGGAGAAATTGGGGAATCCAGAATCCAAGTTGAATATGATTCACGTTGCCGGAACAAATGGAAAAGGATCCACAGTCAGCTTTATGCGTCATATGCTTGAGGCAAATGGATACAAAGTAGGGACCTTTACATCCCCTTATTTGGAATGCTTTGAAGAGCGCATCTCTCTAAATGGAGTGCCAATTTCAGAAAAGGATCTTGTGGCCGCAGCGAATAAAGTTAGACCTTTAGTGGAAGAATTGGCCCAAACAGAGCTTGAATCACCAACTGAATTTGAAGTGATCACAGTGATAATGTTTGAGCATTTTGCACATGTTGCGAAGCCAGATATCGTGTTAGTAGAGGTAGGTCTTGGAGGAAGACTTGATTCAACCAATGTCATCAAGCCACTTTTATCCGTCATTACTTCAATTGGGCACGATCACATGCATATCCTTGGCTCAACCATTGAAGAAATAGCTAGAGAAAAGGCTGGAATTATTAAGAAACGAATTCCAGTGATCTCAGGAGTTACGAATCTTGATGCATTAACTGTATTAAGAGAAACAGCGATTGAACGCGACACGTCATTTAACCAACTAAATGAAGATTTTTATATAACAGATATTTTAATCAACCAATCAGATCAAAGTTTTACCTTTGATTCACCACTGGGACGCCTAACTCAACTGAAAACAACCATGCAAGGGGAGCATCAGCTAGCAAATGCCAGTCTTGCTCTAATGGCATTACTGCGTTTAAGAGAGCATTCAGGCTTTGAAATCACGGACGCTGCCTGTAAAAAAGGATTAGCGCACACAAATTGGCCTGGACGCTTTGAAAAGCTAATGGATCAGCCACTACTAATCGCAGATGGCGCACATAATGAAGAAGGGATGAAGGCATTAGCCACCACCCTCCAAAACCATTATCCTAATCACAAAGTGACAATGCTTGCAGGACTCACACAAGAAAAAGACGTTGCCACCTTAATGGCACCATTCAAAAATTTAGACATTCATATTACCTGGACAGGCTTTGACTTTTTCAGAGCAGCCGAACCAGAAGACCTACTAGAAGCGACTCCTGATGAAATAGAAGCTGAAATGCAGTTAGATTGGAGAATCGCACTAGAGCATATGTTGGATCACTGGAAAAAAGATGAGCTGATCTTGGTGACAGGATCGTTGTATTTTATTTCTGAAGTGCGCGGTGGGTTGAAGAAGGGTGAAGAGTTGAGGAAGGTTAATATGGTTTGAAATGAAGATTAATAAACAATGCCCCATTACTTTTTGATAAAGTAGTGGGGCACTGTTTTAAGGTTGTGCTGGTTGTTTTGGGAATTCTGGGAAAGCAGGGAAGCTGGGTAGAGTGTTCATCGATGCGACTTTGGTTTCTTTTCCGGCTTTAAAGAGTAAACGATTGTTACTATCTTTTGTTGCTCCCTTAATTGGTCCGGTATAAGTTAATTCACCATCTGTGTAAAAGTAAGCTCCTTTAGTATCATAAGGATTAGTTGGAAATTCAATTGTTCCATTTACAAATGATTTTTTATCTGTTTTAACATGAACACCTTTTCCGACAATCAATCCATTCTGGATATATAGATTATTAATCACTCTAATTTCACCAAGTTCAGTGGTACTAACTTGTCCTCCAACGTGTAAAGAATCACCAGTATAAACTTTCACTTCATATTTGTTTATTAAATCTCCATTTATAGAAATTAATTTATCTGCACGGATATTAGTGTTTTGACCATTCTCCATTTTGCCATGAACATATATTGAATCATTACTAGTAATTTTATTGCCGTAGTTATTTATAAAATTACCTAAAACTGTAATGTGTTTTTTGCTTTCCATTGATGCAGAGTGTTCGTTTACCAAATCTTTATTTATAAAAAGCGATGCGCCAGCTTTAACTTTCCCGCTATCTTTGTTATTAGCATTTCCCATAATTGTTATATTTTTCGTGCTATTTACCTGAGTTTCAGTACCATTATTAATTAAATTTCCATAAATATATAATGACTCTTCACTTTCAATTTTTCCTTTATGCTCATTATTAACATCTCCGTTAATACTTAATTCTTTATTACTTTTAATATGGGTTTCTGTACCTTGATTAGTTAAAGTTCCATTAATAAATATTGATTCTTCACTTTTTATAGTACTCTTATGTTTTAAGTTAACATAACTATTTATTATTAAATCCTTTTTAGAAGAAACGGTTATTTCGCTTCCTTCGTTGTGAAGATGGCCCTCTATTAATATTGCGTCTTCAGATATCAGTTTACTAGCATGTTTAGATATTACGTTACCTTTAATAGTTAGTTTTAACTTACTTGTTACTTCTCCTGAAGATCCAGAGTCAATAAGATTTCCTTCAATTAAAAGGCTATCATTACTTTTTAACTTATTATTGAAAGCAATTTTTACATCGCCAACAATTCTCATCTTTTTATTACTAGTTATTAAGGTGCTTGAATTTGAATCTAATACTTTCCCCTCTATATATAACGCTTCACCGCTATTAATTTTACTATTATACCCCAAATCAACATCACTCATTTGCAAATAGATACTCCCGTTACTCAGTGAGATAGTGACTTCAGACGCAGTTTTTATCTTATTTGTTCTAATATATATATCACCAGCGGTAAGTTCTATTTTCTTGTCCCATTCTACTGTTATTTCACCAGTATTCGTATTACACTTTATATGACCAAGTCTCTCATATTCCTTCATTTCTGCATAACCAGAAAAGTCATTATATTTCTCTCCTTCATTTACTTGACTTTTCTTTAAACAAACAACATCAGGTTCTCGATCTTTCCATTCATCATCATCTTCCTCAGCAGGAACACCGAGGTCAGTCTCAATCTCTAATCCACCCGCACGTCTCGCAAGAACAACAGGCTCTTCCAGATCATTTATCTCAAACGTTATACCTTTGTCATCAATAACAGTCATTTTTCTAATACCTTCAATAGGTATAAATCCGTTTTTATCATTCGTATTTAATTGTCCATCATCGAGCCGGAATCTTGATTCAATTCCATTAGCATCGTATAGCTGAAAGTTGTATTCACCATCCTTTACAACTCTGCTCGCCTCCTGCACCGCCTCTGTCAGCTGCAACAATCCCGTCTGCATATCCTGTCTTTCTTGGGACTCGTTTTTAATCGCATTAGTCACTGTGCTACTTTGGGCGAGTGCAGCCATACCGATCCCGAGCACAATCATGAGAATGACTACGCCAGCCAAGACTTCTATAAGTGTAAGGCCTTTTTCATTATGCAGACTATTTTTTATTCCCATGAATTCACCTCCAGTGTGAGTGGTGCTGTGCTTGTCACGTTGAGCGAGATCGTGGTTGTGTGTGATTGCTTTCCGTTTGCTTTACTTGTGATGGTTAGTTCTTTTTCTGTCAATGTACAACTGGTTTCTATTTTATAGCCATTCACATCATTTTTTTTCGTTAAAGAACTAGTAGAACAACTAAATGGTGTTAAAGTAACAAGATCTCCAGGTTTTTTATGAAGTGCCTGAAGTACCCGTTCTGCCCCAGCCTCAGCAGCATACTTGGCTTGAATCCCTTCAGAAACAGCCTGACTTTTATTTACCTCACTTAATAGAAATCCTAATAAACCTAATGCTACTAAAGTCCCGACTACTATTAAACCTAAAACAAAGGGGAGCGCTGCGCCTTTTTGATTTTTTAATAGACTGTTCATGGCGTTCTCCCTGTTTGTGCGGTATTAAATTCAGTATGTAACGTAATCACTTCATTAGAAAGCTGAGTTCCGCTTACTTCTACCGTTACAATACACATTTCTTCTACAATTGAGGTAATTCGGTTGATTTCAAAGCTATCTTTGGTAGATCTCGAATCTTGACAAAAAAGATCCTCTTGATTCAGTCTCATCTGTTCAATCTCAGATTGCGCCACCAGTGTCGCTTCCATCTCTATTCTATTTACTTCATTAGCTTTAATCCCGTTCATTAGCATTGTTGCGAATCCAATGGCGAAGATTGATAGAATGACGATGGATGCAAGTAATTCTATTAATGTAATCCCTTTTTCATTATGATACATGCAATCTCCTCCTATTGTCCGAAATTATAACTAATCATATGTATCCAAAACTTTTACTTTATTATACAATAAGTCTCAAAGAACTGTATCGAAATATACAGAACATTTTAGAAGAAGTACATTTTATAGTCTAAAAAGGCTGGTGAATAGTAAATGTTCTATACAATCTTACTTTTTATAGGTGTAGCTTTGCTGTTGTTTATACTTCTTATTTTTATGAAACAGCTCCACATTTCATTTAATGTAAGGCTTCTAAGCTTAGTTGCTTCGATTGGTATATCTATTGCTACTGCCTTCATGTACATTCTGTTTCCTATTGGATTAACAATAGCCACTTCGATTGTATTGATCCTTCTAGCAAGCTTGATTCTAGCAGCGCGATTAGAAAGAGAGAGTGACTCGCAATCTATTCAGTTGGATCTGCCGAGTATACATACAAGCTTTAATCAGATAGCTGTGACGGAGGAATCGGTTTTTCCGGAAGAATCAAGTGTGTCCCTGGATATAGAAGAGGATTCTATCATTGTGAGGAAACAGCCTTTAGTTGAGGTCGGTGTGGATGAATCTGAGGAGTTAATGACTGGACGGCGTAGGCGAATTCAAGATAAAGAGGAGTCATGAAGATAATGAAATCTTTTGTACGTATTGGGCTGTTGGTAGCTGTCATGACAGGATTACTAGTGATAGGGTTAGTTGCTGGTCGGGTTTTAGATCAACAGGCACAAGCAAAAGAATATCAGATAGGTACAGTCATAGCGGGGGTAGAGGTAGGTGGCATGACACTCGCTGAAGCACAATCAGAAATAGACATGATAGCTGAGCAGCGGAGGAATCAGCAGGTGGTCTCTATTTATCTCTATGATTCGTTAGTCGAATTACCCGAAGAAGCTCTAAACTTATCTGTTCCAACTGTATCCAGCAATGCTGTGGAGGAATCAGAACAGATAGAAGCAACCATTGATATTACTGCTTTAACGGAGGCGGTAAATCAAATTGAATCGGCTGATTTGTCAGGATTAGTTGATATCTCCACCTTAAAAAATGATATTGAGTTTCAACTGAATGAGGAGCCAACAAAAGCTCCTACTGTACATCTCGCCTCATATATCGAAGGGATAAATGAGGAACGCACGGTTCTTGCTAATGTGTATGCCCCATACATGGAGTCTACCATACTTGGAACGTGGTCTACTGGCTTAGATGGAGTGGTCATTGAGCCAAGAAGTCATTTTTCTTTAAAAACAGCGTTAGAACAAACGAATCAAATGGTTGTTGGTGGAGAAAGCCTTGATCTTTTTTCTTCAGTCATTTACCAGGCTTTAGCTAAATCAAATCTTGAATTAATCGAGCACCATACTCCTGAAAAGCTGCCACAGTCTATTAAAGTTGGCTACGGTGCTTCAGTAAATGAGGATCATCGTGACCTCGTTTTTTATAATCCAAATTATGAGTCGATGGAGTTAAATGTCCAATTTTCAACTGAAGGACTTATTGTTGAATTAGTTGGTACCCCTTATATACAGGAATATGAATTAGTTGTAGAAAACACCGAAACCATTCAACCACGCACGGAGGTTACATATTCTAAGAAGCGACGTGCTGGCAATAGTCAAGTCATTGTTAATGGCAAGAATGGGTATGCGGCAAGCCTGTTTAAGCGGGAGTTAAATGCAAATAAACAGGAAGTAAATAAAGTTCTGATCGCAAGAAATTACATTGCTGCTACATCAACTATTGAGGAACGAAGTGTCTATGCGAAACCTGAGCCGGAACCAGAATTAGAGATTAATGATGCTGATCTTCAGCCAGTGATCGTTGAACTGCCTGAAAGTGTGAAGGAAGAATCACAAGCCGATAGAGCAAGTGAGCCACAGATCCAAGAACAAGAGGAGCAATCAACCTCAGCAGAACAAAATAATCAGAATGGTGAAGCACAGCAGGACTTTATCAAAGGGGTTCATGAACCAGCGGATAAGGAGCAGGATGATGAGAACTAAAAAGAAGTTTGGTGACTTGTTAGTTGAGGCCGGTTATCTGAATTCAGAGCAGATAGAGCTAGTATTAGAGGAAAAACGCTCCGATCAACGCTTAGGTGATGCATTGCTTGAACGTGAGCTAATTACTGAGTATGAACTCATAAAAGCATTAGAAACTCAGCTTGGTTTAGTACATGTTAATTTGTACCGAACAGCTGTCGATACCCAACTTTTAAAGCTCATTCCCGAAGAGTTATCTCGGAAATATATGCTAATCCCCATTCGCAAACAAAACGGAGTGCTTCAAGTGGCGATGGCAGACCCTTTAGACTATTATGCAATTGATGATTTGCAGATGTTTACGGGCTTCCAAATTGAACCTCTTATTGCGATTAAGGCTGAAATTGTTGAAGCCATTGAGCGTTATTATCAAATTAATGATTCTTTAATAGAGCAAGAACCCGTTGAGAATACTGACTTAACCATGGTCGCAGAGCAGCAAGAGCAGGTAACAAGTGATAAGGACGCTCCAATTATTAAGCTGGTTGATCAGCTATTGCAGCATGGGTTAAATCAGCGTGCCAGCGATATTCACATTGATCCATTAGAGACGACGTTTATGGTACGGTACCGAATAGACGGCTTGTTACGAACGGAGCGAACCTTTTCAGCTTCTATTTTAAGTGCGTTAACCGCTCGCATAAAAATTATGGGTGAATTAAATATTACTGAATCACGAATGCCTCAGGATGGACGGATAAAAGTATTAGTTGGTTCGCAGCACGTTGATATGCGTATCTCCACGCTGCCTACAATATTTGGCGAAAAAATTGTAATAAGGCTGTTAGCAGGGTTAAGCGAATTAACAAAACTCAGTGCACTCGGTTTAAACCATGTCCATGAAAAGATGTTTGTAAAAATGCTTGAAAATCCATCTGGATTAATTCTCCTTACAGGTCCAACTGGCTCGGGAAAAACCTCCACTCTTTATGCGGGCATGCATTATTTAAATACCGATCAGGTAAATATCGTCACGGTTGAAGATCCAGTGGAGTATCACATAAACGGAATTAATCAAGTACAGGTTAATACTCAGGTAGGTTTAACCTTCGCAAAGGGTTTACGTGCAATCTTAAGGCAGGATCCTAATATTGTGATGATTGGTGAAATTCGTGACACGGAAACAGCAGAAATTGCTGTGCGAGCGTCTCTGACAGGCCACCTTGTTCTCAGCACATTACACACGAATAGTGCCATTGCAGCCATTCCGAGGTTAACAGAGATGGGCATTGAACCTTATTTAGTAGCATCTGGACTTTCTGGAGTCGTTGGACAACGACTCGTTAGAAAAATCTGCCCTTCCTGTAGAGAAACGTATGAACCAAACGAATTAGAGTTGGAGTTATTTCATAAACGAGGTATGGAGATATCCAATGTCTATCGTGGAAGTGGCTGCAACCAATGTAATGATACGGGTTTTCGTGGACGAATTGCTATTCATGAAATGTTAATCATTGATGAGAAGATTCGTCAGCTGTTAATGGATAAACAAACAATACATGAGATTCAAGAGTATGCAGCTGAAAATGGCATGATTTTTCTATTAGATGACGGATTGTTAAAGGTTAAACAGGGTATAACCACAGTCGGTGAGGTTCTTCACGTTACGTTAGATCATTAATGAAAGGAGGATTCAGAATGAAAGAAAAACTTGAAGCGTTACTTTCTACAGCTTTTACAAAAGGAGCGTCAGACATTCACCTCACTGTAGGTACAGCTCCGATTTTTAGAATTAATGGGGAGCTTGGATCTCATGGTAAAGAGAAGCTAACTCCCGATGACACAAGACAGTTTGCTCGCGCGATAATTCCTGAGGACTTAATGGAGGAGTTTGAGAAAAAGGGAGAACTCGATTTTTCGTTTGGCATTCCTAAAGTATCTCGTTTTCGTATTAATGCGTATTTTCAACGTTCATGTATTGGTATGGCCATTCGAGTCATTCCAACAAAAATTCCGCAATTAAATGAATTAAAGATGCCAGCTATTTTAAAACAAATCGTTCAAGAGCCTCAAGGATTAGTCCTAGTCACCGGACCAACGGGAAGTGGTAAATCAACGACACTTGCGGCGATGATTGATCATATTAATCGTACAGAGAGCAAGCATATTATTACACTTGAGGATCCAATCGAATATTTGCACCGACATCAAATGTCAGTGGTAAATCAGCGCGAGGTAGGCTTTGATACAAAAAACTTCGCGAATGGATTGAAAGGTTGTTTGAGGCAGGATCCGGATATCATTTTAGTAGGTGAAATGCGTGATTTGGAGACAATATCAACGGCTATTACGGCGGCTGAAACGGGGCATTTAGTTCTTGGTACCCTACATACAACCGATGCGCCATCAACGATTGACCGTATTATTGATGTGTTTCCTCCTGCCCAGCAAGCGCAGGTACGAATTCAACTGGCATCCGTATTAAGCGCAGTCATTTCCCAGCGATTGTTCCGCACGGCTGATCATAAAGGGCGTAGAGCGGCGACCGAAATTCTAATCAATAACTCAGCGGTTAAGAACTTAATAAGAAATGAAAAGATCCATCAAATTAATAACGTCATTCAAACAAGCAGAGCAGAGGGGATGATGACGATGGATACCTCTATGGCTGAATTAGTAAAACAAGAGGTACTGAATCCAGAGGTACTTTCCATTTATTCAAAAGGGTTTGTGAGCTAATGGCAACCTATTCTTATACAGGTAGAGATAGCTTTGGAAAACCGGTAAAAGGCAAAACGCAAGCTAGGGATGAATCGACGGCAATTCTTTCCTTAAAAGAAAAGCGAATATCCGTAACAACCATTGAAGAGATGCAGCAAGGGCTGTATCAGGATATTGAGATTTTAAAACCTATCATTAAGTCAAAGGATTTTGTTTTATTTCTTAGGCAATTCTCCACGCTTTTAAAAGCAGGAGTGCCCGTTATTGAGACCATTGATGTGTTGAGCAAACAAACCACAAGTAAACCTTTAAAGAAAGCTTTAGTGATGATTGAAGAGGATGTTCGTTCAGGGAAGTCGTTATCGGCCGCTTCTGCTAAGCAAGGAGATTTGTTTCCGCCTTTGTTTACCAATATGGTTAAAGCAGGGGAGGCAGGGGGACGCTTAGATGATATTCTAGACAGGCTGGCTACCTATTATGAGAAGCAGCATCGTTTGAAACAAAAAGTGATGGCTACTTTAACCTATCCAATGTTTGTAGGTGTTGTTGCCATTGCTATTATTATTTTTCTCCTTGTTTTTGTTGTACCAACATTTGCAAGTATGTTTGCAAGCTTTGGTGGAGAACTTCCCACCATTACAAAGCTCGTCATGGCCGCAGGAGATCTAGCACTTGGGTACTGGTGGACCGTGCCAATTATAGGTCTGGTCATCTTTTTAGGCTGGAAAATGGGGAGAAGACATGCAGAAACCAGATTGTGGATGGATAACATCCTATTACGGATACCAGTCTTTGGCACACTGATTCAAAAATCGGAGCTTGCACGTGTCACCCAAACATTGGGGGCGCTGTTTCAAAGCTCAGTGCCAGTGCTGCAAGCATTAACCATTGTTGAAAGAGTGGCAGATAACCGCGTGATAGCTAATGTTATCCGCAAATCAAGAGCTTCACTTCAGCAGGGGGAGACGTTAGCAGGACCAATGGAATCGCATTGGGCATTTCCTCCTCTTGTCACCCAAATGATTAGTGTCGGAGAGAAGTCAGGGTCACTGGATACGATGCTTGAGAAAGCAGCCGACTTTTATGAAGCAGAAGTCGAAGCGACCACCGATCAAATTAAAGCATTAATAGAACCTGTCATGATTATACTGTTAGCCGGAATAGTCGGGACTATAGTTTTAGCAATTATGGTGCCGATGTTCGAAATATTTACAACTATAGGGTAATAAAGTACTAGACAAATAGAAGTTCTTAAGGTAGTCTGATAGTAATAGATTAACAACAATTATCAGCAAGTACATACATCTCGGAAAGCGTTGAGCATCTACCTGTATCTGGGCACTTGGGTAGATGGGAGCTAGTAGTGCAACCGGCCGGCATCGTCTTATTTGACATGCAAGGTCGGTTTTTTGTTGTTAATAAACAAAAACAAACCATTGGAGGGAAAAGAAATGAAAGCCATGATGAAAAAACATTTGAAGAATCAGAAGGGTTTAACGCTAATTGAGCTTTTGGCTGTAGTTGTTATCCTAGGGATTATTGCAGCAATTGCGATTCCGAGTATTGGGGCGATTATTGATAATACACGTAAGGATGCGCATATTGCGAATGCAGAGCAGATGGTGAATGCTGTTAAGACGGCTAAGGCGACGAATGTAGGGAGTGGAAATTCATATACTTTGGCCACCTTAGTTAGTGAAGGTTTAATTGAAGATCCTGATATTCCAGGAGGTAAAGGAAAGTATGACGGCGGAGCTTCAAATGTAACGATTGCTAATAATGTTTATACTGTAACTTTAAAAGCTGAAGATTCCTCTGGTAATATATTGCAAAAAACGCTTGAAGAACTTCGAGGAGATAACCGCAGAGCCGATATAACTCTTCCATAATTTATTAAAAGCCTACCCCCACCGGTAGGCTTTTCTTAAACCATAAATCGACAGGATCTGCGATTGAATCTATAGTCAAAAACAGCTAGTATTGTAGGTATATAGTTTTATGATAAAAAGACTAATGAAACTGAAGGAGGTGAAGGGATGATTGATGGGATCATTTTGGGTTATTTAGCACTTGTAGGACTGGTTTTTGGCTCTTTTTATAATGTGGTGGGCTTGCGTGTGCCAGTGGGGGAGTCTATAGTGACGCCGCGGTCTCATTGTACAAAGTGTGATCGGACGCTTGAAGCGAGAGAGCTGGTTCCTGTTCTATCCTTTCTTCTGCAGCGTGGGTCTTGTCGGACGTGTGATACGAGGATTTCCTTTTTGTACCCTTTTACTGAAGCTGTGACGGGATTTCTGTTTGCTCTTTCGTTTTATTTAATAGGTTGGTCCGTTGAATTGATTGTAGCTTTATTGTTTGTTTCAATGCTTGCGATCATCTTTGTGAGTGATATGCGTTATATGCTCATCCCTGATAAAATCCTTTTGTTTTTTGCTATACCTTTTGTACTTTTGCGCATGTTTGTTATCCCTCTAACACCTTGGTGGGATGCATGGCTCGGTGCGGTGATTGGGTTTGCCTTCCTTTTATTAATTGCCATTGTTAGCCGCGGTGGAATGGGCGGTGGAGATATTAAGCTCTTTGCCGTTTTAGGTCTTGTTTTAGGCTGGAAGCTGGTATTGCTGACGCTATTTTTAGCTTCTACCTATGGGGCCGTTTTTGGTGTTGGGGCTAGGCTGTTAAAGAAGGTTGAACGCAAGCAGCCGATTCCATTTGGGCCCTTTATTGCTGCTGGTGCTTTAACTGCTTATTTTATGGGGGATAATCTCATTCAATGGTATATAAGCATGGTGTTTTAGATATGACAAATATGTATGGGAGATATGGGTATGGGGATATTGGGTGGTAGAAAACAACAAAGGCATGCATTGGTCTTAAAGGACCATGTGATTCGATATGTAGGCAGCAAACGTGCTGACCTGAGTTCGATTCAATCATTCGGTGAGCTTTATCTTCCTCCTGGACTCATTCATCGTGGAAAGATTGAGGACAAAGAGGAAGTGAAACGCCTTATTGAGCGAGAGCAGGATGCATGGGAACTAAAGAAAAAAAATCCCGTTCAACTCTGTGTGCCTGATAGTCAGATGCTGATTCGCAGACATGAGGTAGCGGCGAATGTGCCCGATGAAGAGCTTAAAGGTCAATTGTACATAGATGCAGGTGATTCACTCGTTTTGCCATTTGAGGATCCTATATTTGATTATCAAAAGCTGCGTGAGGATGAAGAGAAAAAGGAGCTACTGCTTTATATTACAAAGGAATCCGTCATGAACGATTATGTGAAGCTGATTGATCAGTTAGGCTTTCAGGCAAATGCGGCTGATCTTACCTCGGCATGTGCCTACAGACTTTTTCACGAACAGCATTTACTTGAGGAACATCCTTTCACTGTACTTGTTCAATATGATGTGTCCTTGGTCATCATTACTATTTTGGCAGCAGGTCAACCGTTATTTTCTCGGACTTGGCCACTGGCTTATGATGAAGAACGATGGGACATAAGAGACGGTCAGCTGGAATGGAAATTAGATGTGGAGACAGTAACAGCAGAGATTCAAATGATTTCCGCTGAGGTTGAAAAAGTGATCAGCTTTTATCAATATTCCGTGTTAAGGGGAGAAATGGATATAGCCCGCATGTTAATTTGTGGGGATACCATTGCGATGGATCTTGTTGTTAGCGAGTTTAAAGACTTCTTTTCTATGAACATTGTCTCTCAGCTAGAGTTCACTGATTCGTATGTTCCGGCCAGATATTACGATGCTTTAGGTCTGATGCTGCGAAAAGAGGTGCGCTGATGCTACCAGAAATTAATCTATTACCGGAGCGATATAAGCGAGACGTGACACCTTTATTAATAGCCGCTTTGACCCTGATACTGATTCTTATTTCATTCATTGTTTTGCTACTGGTTTACGCTAATATTGAAAGGGAACGTACGGCGGCTGTTAATGAAGCAGCTGAGCTCCAACTGCAAAAGATTGAGCTTGAAGCTGAGGCTGGTGTGATTGTCTCAGATCTCACACCTGAGCAACAATTGCAGGATGCGGTTAATCAGTTAGATGAATATCGTGTGCCAACGTCTGAGTTTACAGCAGAGCTCATTCGTCTTTTACCTGACAGAGGATATTTTATCCGCTATTTTTATCAACGTGATGGCTTACTGGAGGTTACTGTAAGCTTTGATCAAATGCAAGAGGCGGCTCACTATTATGATGAGTTATTTCAGCACCCGTATGTAGAAGCCGTACGAATGAATGATATTGGTACAGAGGCCGTTGCTGAAATAGAAGGAGATGAGGATTCACCCGTCGTGAGTCAGGAGCAAATGATGATAAAACCTCGTTATGAAGCAACGTACGAGATTGCGTTGGATTTAGAGCAAACGAAGCTTATGGAAGAAGGGGAGTCACCATGAGAATCTACATGACAAAACAAAGATGGCTAATGATGATAGCTGTCATTGGGTTCATCATTGCTGGCTGTGTCCTAAGCTATTGGCAATTTATTAAGCCAGCTCAATCCAGACTCGTATCAGCGCAGGACGATGTGGCCATTGCTCAATTAGAATTAGAAGCTGCCTCAAATCAAGATGAAGTCGAAGTGACGGACCCGTCGCCTCTATCAAGTACAGCCTTGCAGCAACGTCTTCCGGTTGTACCATTAGAGGATGAAGTAATCCTTGCCTTTGCTCAGGCAGAGGCGGTTGCTGATGTAGAAATCATACAGGTAAATTATCAAGGCAATCAGAACTTTCCTACCTCCAATCGAGTCATGACATTTAACGAAGAAGAGGATGAGTTGATAGAGGAAGCGAACGTAGATTTAGAGGAAGATGAACCAACTGTAGAAGTGGAAACGGAACCTATAATTGATTCCACGCTCATTGCAGATTGGACCATTCCACACGTTGAACCAATCCAGGCTCTTGTCCAATTACGTACATCTAACTATAGAGGCATTGCTCAATTTATTCAGGAGCTTGAACAGTTTCCGCGAATGCTGTCCATAGATTCCATATCGTATGATAGTTTTAAAGAACAACAAGATGCGGGAGTGGAGGACGAAGTAGTTACAGAGTATTTTGATTTCTATGTAATGGTTTCCTCTTTTTATTATCCGAGCTTAGCAGAAACGCTTAGTGAGACAGCACCATTCCGTTCCTATCCTGATTCATCAGAAAAAGAAGACCCGCTTTATCCTAGATAGAGTCAAACCGTACTAGCAAATCTAGTACGGCTTTTTTTGTCTAGCGTTCTATTCTCTAGCATTCAAACATATAGTTAGCATCAAGGAATCGTGCAGAGAGGAGCCGTGCTATGGAGAGGGACAAGCGAACCATGTCATTCCAATTCGCAAAGGATGGTAGACGTCAAGAGAAGTCGGACAAGCATCAGTCTGTTAAAAAAGTAGCAGAAACCGAATGGGTTTTTCCGGAGCCTGATTGTGCTGTGACAGAAACGAACACTGAAGAATTGGAGATTAAAGAAGATCCTGATGAGCAGAAGCGAGAGATCTTTATATGGGATGAAAATAAACTGGGTTATGCGTATCAAGCACCACCGGCAACCAAAAAGCACAAAGCTCTGTGGACGCAAAAATGGCTTTCAATGCCATGGATGTTAATGGCGGCCGCGGTGTCAGCGGTATGTATTGGAGTTAGCTTAGGTGTGGTTATGCTTTCCTTTTTCACTGGAGGAGTGGATGAGCCGGTCTTGCAGCCAGCTGTTGAGGTAGGTACAACTGTAGTACCAGAAGATGAACCTGTTTCTGAGTTTCAGATATTTGTTCTTCAAGCAGGGGCTTTTTCCACTCAGGAGGCAGGTTTACAAGTAAGTGAAACCATTAAGCAGGAAGGCTATGCGGTCATTATGGATGACGATAATGAAACACATTATCTGTACGTAGGTGTAGCATCCTCGAAGAACCAAGCAGAGCAACTAGCCGCTGAATTTAAAGAAGACGGACTAGATGTCTACGTAAAAGAATACGTCGTTACTAAAGCGGACGAAGAGGATTCTACTGCATTTGAATGGCTAAACTCAGCGGAAAATAGTTTAATGAGTGTTATTCATGCTACGACTCTGGCTTCACTCGATTCTTCTGGAGAAGAAAATCTCGAAGTAATAACGGATGAACTGACAGAGCTTGAAAGTAAACGAGAAGCCTCCATGGAGGGCGAGTCGGATGAGCTTAAAGCTATAGCTCAAACTCTTATTGCAAAAATGGCTGAATCCAACCAGCTACTCTCTGAAACTGATGAAGTGAACCGTACAAATCAGCAAATGAATTTAGATGCGCTAATTGCTTATAAAAAAGGATTGGAGCAAATAAAACAATAAAGTGTTTCAATTTTGTTCATATGATCAGAAACTGTTATTCTATTTATGTGAACATTTTGAGAAAAGGGATGTGCTGTAAATGAGTAAACGATTGATCACTCCGGAGGATCTGCTTCAGTTGCGCAGTGTAACCTCACCTGCTTTATCTAATGATGGCGAACATGTTGTTTATGTCGAAACGACCTTACACGAGGAAAAAGATACGTATGCCGCTGAATTAGTTATGACTTCACCTCATAACCCGGATCAAAACCAGTATCTAACACATGGAGGCTACATTAATAAGCTTCCCCGCTGGTCACCTGTTGGGGAGGCTCTTGCCTTTATTTCTAATCGTACAGGTACGAATCAGCTTTATACTTTAAGCAGCTGGGGAGAGCCGAAGCAGTTAACAGAGGAGAAAAAAGGTGTAAATGACTTCCGCTGGTCACCAGATGGAAAAACGATCGCCTATTCTAGTACTCAATATCCTGAGGAAGAAAAAGAAAATGATAAACCAGAGCCACTTGTTGTCAATAAAATGAAATATAAATCCGATGCTAGTGGATTTTGGCAAGGTGAATATGTACATATTTTTACGGTTGAGATTGAATCAGGTAAACATACGCAGTTAACAGATGGGGCGATATCTTATACTCTTTTAGATTGGACAGCGGATAGTGAGCAGCTTGTCATTTCGTCTGTGAACGAAGAGAATACAGACTTTATCTTTTCAAATGATTTGCTCTTGCTAAGTGTTGAAAAGAAGGAATTTATCCAGTTAACGAATCAAACACATGTTATTAGTGACGCAAGTGCCTCTCCTGATGGACGATATTTGGCTGTGCGAGCTCATGAGAGAGACTATGAAAATGCGACTCATTTTGAGATTTATTTACTTGAAATAGCTACAAATGAATGGACAAAGCTGACAGGAGATTGGGATGTGCAGCTTGGGCCAGTGGTTGCAGCAGATTTTCTTCAAAATACAGTAGATCCAGGGTTAGTTTGGTCCGGAGATAGTCGATCTATGACATTTCTTGTATCGGAGCAAGGCACAGTTGGACTTTACAAACTAACTACGGATGGGAAAAAAGAAGCGATTTTGACAGGACATGCTCATGTTTATGGATTTTCTATCCTTGCTGATGGAAGCTCACTTGTAGCCGGTATTAATCATGTAGCTCATCCTGGTGACCTATACCTTATCCAGTCTGGAGAAGAACGCAAACGATTAACAACTAGTAATGATGATGTATTAGATGAACTAGAAGTCGTACAAGCTGAAGAGATCCGGTTTCAACAAGAAGAAGGACATGAGCTTCAAGGGTGGCTTATGAAGCCTGCTGGGTTTAATGAAAAAGAAACCTATCCACTTATTGTAGAAATCCATGGTGGTCCGCATGCGATGTATGCAAACAGCTATATGCACGAGTTCCAAACATTAACCGCACGGGGCTTCGCAGTGCTCTTCATTAATCCTCGTGGTAGCTTAGGTTACGGGCAGGAGTTTGTGAATGCCGTCCGTGGGGACTACGGTGGCGGAGACTATCGTGACATTATGGCTGCACTAGATTATGTACTAAAGCAGTACTCTTGGATTGATGAGAGTCGTTTAGGAGTAACAGGTGGGAGCTATGGTGGATTTATGACGAACTGGATCGTTGGCCATACGAACCGCTTTAAAGCAGCTGTAACACAACGCTCGATCTCAAACTGGACTAGCTTTTATGGGGTAAGTGACATCGGCTACTACTTTACAGAGTGGCAGATTCAAGCAGACTTAAACGATACCGACAAGCTTTGGAAGCATTCTCCGCTTGCGTACGTGAATCAAATCGAAACACCACTTTTGATTTTACACGGAGAAAAGGATTATCGCTGCCCAATCGAACAAGCAGAGCAGCTGTATATTGCCTTGAAACGCCGTGAAAAAACAACAACCTTTATTCGCTTCCCAGAAGCCAACCACGAGCTCTCCCGAAGTGGAAAACCAAGCCTACGATTAAAAAGACTTGATGCAATTGGAAAATGGTTTGAGCAGTATTTATAAAAATTAGTAGTAAAAATAAAGCTTGTCGACAACGTCTCAGCAGAGGCAGTCGGCAAGTTTTTTTCATTATTTAACTGATAACTAAATCCAAGCGGACGAAATGAGAGGGCCGACACGTGTGGGAAGAACAGGAGGTCACTGAAAAAGGCATCTAGAAATGAGCTCATACACCGCTACAGGAGAAACCTACGCTTTCCACGGGAACGGCCTCAGCCCTTGAAGTGGAAGTGCGTCACTTCAATGTCTTCAGACGCGTTCTGTTCCGTAGGAGTCTACGTTTTCTCCTTCCGCTCATATTCCCGATCAGAAAAATGACTAACATTCCTACCTAAGTAATGAGAGCCGTTTTTTCTTTGAAAGAAGATTTACTATCATATAAAGCTTCTTATTCAGTGGCCTAGATGAAAAGGTTCAATGAGATAAAAGGGTGTAGCCCGTTAGCTCAGGTAACTTCTTACGGTAAGCGTACCCCAATTTCGGGAGCGAAGCAGAAGCACCACATCAAGGTCGCCCTCTAAGAATTAAAACTATTCAGATAAAAGATTGTTCGCTCACGTATAGTTTGGTATTCTTAAAATAAGCCTGTACAATAGATAAAAAAGATTGTAGAGGTGTCCCTTCATGAAACCACTTATTTTAGCCTCAAGCTCCCCCAGGAGAAAGGAATTACTTCAACAGCTTCGTTATCAATTCACGATTCGTACAAGTGAAGCCGATGAACGATTAGAGCCAGATTGGCGACCAGAGGATGCCGTATTACATTTATCAAGAAAAAAAGCAGAAGCTGTTTTCGCGATGCACCCAGAAGCTGTGGTGATAGGAGCAGACACCATTGTGGTAGTTGATGATGTGATTGTTGGAAAACCTTCAAACCGTCAAGCAGCTGTGACCATGTTGAAGCATTTATCTGGAAGACGTCATCAGGTTCTAACGGGTGTCACTATTATCTCAGCACGTAAAACCACCTCATTTTATAATCAAACAGATGTGCAAATGTATGATCTAAGTGATAAAGAAATTGATCAATATGTAGAATCAGGTGAGCCATTTGATAAAGCAGGATCATACGGCATACAAGGACTTGGTGCGATGTTAGTGAAACAAATACATGGTGATTACTATTCAGTCATGGGCCTTCCTCTAGCTGAAACAGCACGAGCACTACAAACATTCTCCATAACACCTTTACCTTCCTAGAACTTTTTTTAACTCACATGAATTCTCCACCATTTGCGCAAAATAGAAAGGAGATTATAGAATGTCACTCCTCATAAGAGATGTCCCCGTTACTGAAAGACCACGCGAACGCTTACTTCAAAATGGTGCAGCCGTTCTATCGAACCAAGAAATTATCGCTATATTACTTAGGACGGGCACCAAAAAAGATTCTGTCATTGACCTTGCCGGAAAGGTATTAGCTCATTTTGATGGTTTGCCTTTGTTAAAGGAAGCTACCATAGAAGAGCTGTGTGAAATTGGCGGAATTGGTACTGCGAAAGCGGTTGAATTAAGTGCTGCTATGGAGCTTGGTAGACGAATTCATAGTATGCAAACAGCAGAAAAGTATGTGATTCGTTCTCCAGAGGATGTATCTAATCTGGTAATGGAAGAGATGCGCTTCTTGAAGCAGGAACATTTTGTTTGTTTATACTTAAATACAAAGAATCAGCTCCTTTTCAAACATACTGTTTTTATTGGAAGCCTAAATGCCAGCATCGTTCATCCGAGAGAAGTATTTAAAGAAGCACTTAGACGCTCCTCCGCTTCTATTATTTGTTTGCATAATCACCCGAGTGGTGATCCTACGCCAAGTCGAGAGGACATTGATGTGACCAAACGACTATATGAAGCTGGGAGGGTTCTCGGAATCGAACTTTTGGACCATATTATTATAGGAGATCGCACATTTATTAGCTTGAAAGAGCAGGGGCATGTAGGATAAGCTATGCAAGATGAGAAATAAGGCGAAATAGTGAGTGGATACGGAACAAAAGGCTGATATTCTTTCTTGGGGGAAGATAAGGCTATTTTTTTCCTTTATTCTTCGATATAATAAAGGTTATGATTTCGGATCTGTCATGAAGGGAGTTACATAGATGTTTGGTGGATTTTCAAGAGATATTGGAATTGACTTAGGGACAGCAAATACGCTTGTATATACAAAAGGAAAAGGAATCGTATTGAGGGAACCATCCGTGGTTGCTTTACGTACGGATACAAATTCAATTGAAGCAGTTGGTAATGACGCGAAGAACATGATTGGACGCACACCAGGAAATATTGTGGCTATTCGTCCAATGAAGGACGGGGTTATTGCTGATTTTGATACAACGGCAACGATGCTAAAATATTTTATACGTCAGGCGCAAAAAAATCGTTCTTTATTCACACGTAAGCCCTCTGTTATGGTGTGTGTGCCGAGTGGCATTACAGCTGTTGAGAAACGGGCAGTAGAAGACGCAACAAAGCAGGCGGGAGCAAAGGAAGCTTACACGCTTGAAGAGCCTTTCGCTGCAGCTATCGGAGCGGATCTACCTGTGTGGGAACCAACAGGAAGTATGGTCGTGGATATTGGTGGCGGTACAACAGAAGTAGCGATCATTTCTTTAGGTGGTATTGTAACCAGCCAATCTATTCGTGTGGCTGGGGACGAAATGGATGATGCCATCATTCAATATGTGAAAAAGACATATAGTTTGATGATCGGGGAACGCACAGCTGAAACCTTAAAGCTTGAGATTGGGTCTGCTAGTGCTCCTGAGGAAGTAGATGAAATGGATATTCGTGGACGCGACTTAGTGTCGGGACTACCTAAAACGATAACGGTTACGGCTGAAGAGATTTCAAAGGCTCTTTCAGATACGGTTACAACAATTATTGAAGCGGTGAAAAATACATTAGAGCAATCTCCGCCTGAGCTTGCTGCAGATATTATGGATCGTGGGATTGTCCTAACCGGTGGGGGAGCTCTTCTTCGCAATCTTGATCGATTGTTAAGTGATGAAACCAACATGCCAGTTATTGTTGCAGAGGACCCGCTTGATTGTGTAGCGATTGGTACAGGGCGGGCATTGGAGAATTTACATTTATTTCGTTCAAAAGCGGGTATCACGTCTCGTTCTGATCGGAAGTCGTAAGTAGGTGTTTTAAGTGCCATCTTTTTTTTCAAATAAAAAGCTAATTATTTTGCTTGTAAGCATTATTATTTTAGTTGCTTTAATCGGTTATTCAACTGGTGGCAGGGAAAGTGCCTCTGGGCCAGAGAAGATTGTTCGAGACTCCGTAGGTTGGGTTCAGAACCTCTTCTCAACCCCTGCCCACTTTGTAGGTGGGTTTATCGATAATGTGCGTGATATTCGAGATATATATGAAGAAAATCAGTTGCTCAAATCAAGACTTGAGGAATACGCGCAAATAACAGTAGAACGAAACCAACTGGCAAATGAAAATCAAACGCTTCAAGATATGCTTGATCTTCAGGATACGTTAAACGATTACGTGAAGAGACCGGCAACGGTTATCCATCGAAATCCGGATCTCTGGACACAATATGTCGGCATAAATCTTGGGGAAGATCATAATATTTCAGCTGACATGGCGGTGGTTGATTCAAATGGCGGCTTGGTAGGTAAAGTAAAGCGAACAAGCCAATTTACCTCCTATGTACAATTACTTTCAGATAATGACCCTTCCAATCAAGTCTCTGCTCAAATTATGGATGGGGAAGATATTCCGGGTTATGGTTTTATTGAAGGGTATGACGAGGATAGGGATCTACTAATCTTACGGAAAATTGATATAGAAGCCGACATCGAACCAGAACAAGTAGTCACAACTTCCGGCCTAGGAGATGTTTATCCGGCGGGATTAATTTTGGGTGAAATCGAAGAAGTTGAGCTTGATGAGTACGGTCTTTCTCAAACAGCCTATATTAGACCGACTGCAGACTTTTCTTCATTTAGCTACCTCTACGTAGTAGAACGTGGAACTGATGTGATGGATCCAGCACTGCTTGAAGAGGGGGAATAAAAGATGAGCCGTTATTACATCGCAGCTTTACTTTTGTTCCTGCTTGTTTTTGAAGGGACCATTGTCCCGAACGCCGTAACCAGTTTCTTGCAGCTTGACGTGACCATGGTGCCAAGATTTTTAATTGTGCTTATTGTGTTTACGGGAATTTACTTAGGGCGCATGCAAAGCTTTGTTCATGGGTTGATTTTTGGTTTCATTTATGACATTGTCTATACTGAATTCCTAGGTATCTATGCTTTTGGTTTTGCATTTATTGGTTATGCCTTTGCTTTTTCAACAAAACGAATTCAAGACAGCTTGTTGGTAACCATAATCCTAGCCTGTGTTGCGGTCATCTTCTTTGAATATTACCAGTATTCTATTCTACAGATGCTAGGTGTAACAGATTGGTCTGGAATGAAATTTGCTGAGAGGCGACTGCTGCCAACCGTTATTTTTAATGGAGCCTTTGCGATTCTAGCATTGTATCCTGTTCGTAAATTAATGAACCACATGAATCGCCAAGCAGATTTGCGTCGAAGATAATGATGCTTTTGAAAAGAGGACTAATCTACATAGATAGCGAATGTAGTAAATGAACCCACATCATTCGATAGAAAAAGTCAAAAATTGAACTCCGTGTGCAACGAGTGTGTCTGAGGTGAGTATATAGTGACGCAAAAAAAACAACAGCATGTAACCATAAAAGGCACCAAAGATGGGCTGGTTTTTCTATTAGACGATCAATGTGCATTTGAGAGCTTAGTAGAAGAATTGACTGAAAAATTAAATGCCAATTACTATCAGCATAAGGATGGACCTAATGTTCAAGTTAAAGTGGATGTGGGACGCAGGTATCTATCAGAAGAAGCAGAAGAAGAGCTGAAAAAAGTGATTACGGCGGGACGAAGCTTGGCCATTGAATCGGTTGAATCAACGGTCATTTCCCTTGAAGAGGCAAAGAAACGCCAAGAAGAAAGTCAAAGCGTTACACTTGCGCGTATTGTTCGATCTGGACAAGTATTAAAGGTTCGCGGTGATGTCTTGATAATAGGAGATATTAATCCTGGTGGAACCATTATGGCAACCGGGAGCATTCATGTATTAGGTGCTTTAAAAGGGATTGCACATGCTGGCTTCGAAGGAAATCGAAAGGCAGTTATTACAGCTTCTTTAATGGCACCTGTACAGTTACGAATTGCTTCAGAGATTTATAGCTTTGCTGATATTGACCATGAAGATACATTTATGGAAACCGCGTTTTTAAAGGATGCGACCTCAGAAATTGTGCTGGAGCGTGTACAGAAGTTGGTTCATGTGCGACCAGAACTATCAACAAACACGAATCAGCTATCAGAAGAGTAAAGGGATCTGAGAGAAAGGGGAATAAACGTGGGAGAAGCGATTGTTATTACAAGCGGAAAAGGCGGGGTTGGTAAAACAACTACCTCTGCGAATGTTGGAACCGCATTAGCTTTGCAAAATAAAAAAGTATGCCTAGTGGATACAGATATTGGCTTGCGTAACCTTGATGTTGTCATGGGCCTTGAAAATAGAATTATCTATGATTTAGTTGATGTGGTTGAGGGAAGATGTCGTTTAAAGCAGGCATTAATTAAAGATAAGCGCTTTGAGTGTTTATTTCTACTCCCGGCTGCGCAAACAAAGGACAAAACCTCTGTTGAACCGGAACAGATGGAGAAAATTATTGATGAACTAAAACAAGAGTATGATTATGTCATCATTGACTGTCCAGCGGGGATTGAACAAGGCTTTAAGAACGCAATTTCAGGAGCAGACCGAGCGATCGTAGTGACGACCCCAGAGCGTTCAGCTGTTCGTGATGCTGACCGTATTATTGGTTTGCTAGAGAAAGAGGACATTGAAGCGCCACGTCTAGTAGTGAATCGGATTCGCGGTCATATGATGCAAAGCGGCGAGATGATGGACGTTGATGAAATTGCTGCCATTCTAGCGATTGAGTTGATTGGTATTGTGATTGATGATGATGAGGTTATTAAATACTCCAATAAAGGTGAACCGATTGCACTACATACAGGTAGTAAGGCGTCGATTGCTTATCGAAACATTGCAAGACGTATTCTAGGGGAGAATGTTCCCCTTCAATCCTTTGAAGAGCAGAAGGGCGTTTTCGCTAAAATTAAGAAATTTTTTAAAGTACGATAAATAGGTACTTCTCTCAAATACAACTAACTAAAATATAAAAGTGCTTCTTAGAAAGCATGATTTGCACCCCTTCAGAATAGATGTAGATCTACATCTATTCTAAAGGGGTGCTTTTTGCAATTAGCCATTAAATCGAGAAAAACGCTTTATAAAAATAGAAAACGGACCAGGCAGTCATTGTATATGAAAGTTTTAACTGAAAAAAGTTGCTTACAAAATAAAGGATAATTCGTAGACAAAAGAGGATATTAAAAAACTCAACTTACAATGCTTAGTTGCTAAGCTGTGGAGTTTCTTGTTTATACAGTTGATTGGCAACAAGCTCTTGATAAAACTGGTGATGTTGGATTAAGTCATTATGGGTTCCTTCCCCTGTTACCTCTCCATTTTGCACAACAACCAATTTATTTGCATGCTGAACGGTCGATAACCGATGGGCAATGACTAGTGTCGTTCGAGAAAACATCAGTTGGTTTAATGCTTCTTGTACTAATATCTCTGAATGGCTATCCAGGTGGGCCGTAGCTTCATCTAGAAGAAGGATTCGGGGATCTCGTAAAATAGCCCGAGCTATGGCCAATCTTTGGCGTTGACCACCTGAAACTAGAATTCCCCTTTCACCTACTTCTGTTTCTATTCCCTCAGGCAAAGAGTCGATGAAAGAAGTTAAGTTTGCTTTATCTATAGCAACTCGGATTTCTGAATCAGTACTGTGTGTATTAAGTCCATATGTTAGGTTGTAACGAATGCTACCTGACATGAGTGGAGAATCCTGCGCGACATACGCAATATTTAGTCTCCAATCTTGAACATCATAATCATTAACACATTGTTTATCGTATGTAATCTTTCCTTTACTTGGCTGATAAAATCGTTCTATTAATGAAAATAAAGTGGTCTTGCCTGCTCCACTAGGGCCAACAATTGCTGTTAATTCACTAGTATTAGCACTGAAATTTACATTTTCTAAGATGTTGTTGTTGTTTGGATATGAAAAGCTAACATTGTCAAATTGAATTCCACTTGTACAGTTACCGGTTTCAGTTTTCTTTTTAAAAGGAGGACGAGAAGTTAGATCTGCTTCTAATTGTTCATTAAGAATAATATTTATCCTTTCTGTAGCGCCTTTTGCTTTTTGTAATTGCGTAAAAAAGTGACCGATTTGTGAGATTGGTGGCATGATTTGGAACATATAAAAAACAATTGCAACTAATGTGCCCGCTGATAAGATGCCATTAGCCACTTGTACTCCTCCATAGCCAAATACAACTACTAGAACTAATAAAGTAATAGTGGTCATTATTGGCGAAATAATAGCCATTATTTTTCCAGTATCTAATCCGTGTTTCAAAAGTTTGTTAATTCGGTCGTTGCCTTGTATTGTTTCTGCTTCTTCAGCAATTGAAGACTTGACTAACCTGATGTCCGATAATACTCTACCTAAATCTCCTTGGAAAGATGCTGTCTCATCTTGTAATGATTTTGAAACTTTATATGTTTTTTTGCCTAATGGTTTTAGGATAGCGAGGGAAATCGGAACGATAAATAATAACAGAAGGGTGATACTCCAATTCAATGCGAAAAGAATAACAATTGATCCAATTATTTTAAGTGTACTTGACAGGAAAGGAATTAATTGGTCGGTAAAGAAACTTTTAATAACATTTGTGTCGTGAGTAATTCTACTCATTGTTTCGCCAGAACTATTTTGATCATAGAAATATACCGGCAATCGCAAAACTCTATACCAAAGATCTTTGCGTAAATTTGTGACAAGTATCTGACCAATGTAAATCATTATATAAATCGATACGCCAGATAATGCAATTTGAGCGATAAAGGCACATGCAATCAACACGGCTGTGGTACCACTAAAATTAGATTCAACTGTTAAGTCTACAAATGTCATAGTTAATAAAGGCACGGCTAGAGAAAGAGCCGTTTCTATCAAGACTAAAAATAGAGCTAATACTATTAACCATATTGATGGACGGTAAAGATGCATCAAAGAAATAAATTCTTTTAAGCGAATCGGCCGCTCATCTGAAGGATTCATAGGAATTTTCCTTTCCGGAGGACAGTTTATCTAATAATAATTTTTTGAAAGGTGAATCTATAAAGTTAGCAAATAAATGACCATATTGATAATTTATTAGTACATCTTTTTTCGACTTACCTTTTTTTTCTAAACAAAGTCCTTTAAAGTAGAGGAATTGTCCAACATAGGCGGTACAAGCATATGTTTTAGATAACTGTAAACCTTCTTTTATATCATTTAGTGCAGCATCATAATGGTGGTAATGAAGCTCAATCAACACTTTTTGATACAAAATATGTATTTTTAAAGTTTTTTTGTGTAAGTACGTGTTCTTACCTTTAATACCTTCAACGAAAGTTAGGCTTTTTTTAAAGTAATCAATTGTGTTGCTGTATGAAAAGGCTTTTACATGTGAATGAAGAATTCCTAAATATAGATGAAGCTTTGTTTGAATTGAATGCTCAATAGATAAACTGTTCACCAAGCTTTTTAAGTTTGTAAATGCACTTTTAGCATCCTTTTTATTGCACTGAAATTCAGAGAAAATTTGATGGATTAATACATAGTTCCGAAACCAACTAGGTAAAGACACCGACTGTCCATACTTAATAGTTTTAGTAGTAATATTGTACAATTCTTCATATGCTTCAGTTAAAGAGAGCTGTTCAATTATCTCATAAGTTGTCTCAATAAAATCATTATTATAGTGGTTGTTAAGTGATAAGAAGTGTTCAACTGGAACACCTAGCTTAGAAGCAACTGATTCTAATACATTTACGTTAGGGATATATTTACCATTTTCAATTTTGCTAATTGCTGATTGAGAAACGAGTAGAGAACTAATATTCTCTTGTGACATACCTTGTCTTGTTCTTAAACTACGAATTTCTATTCCTATACTATTATTCATTATTTGCATCTCCCTTGTCATAATTTTTTTGAGTGAATTTTCTATAACTGAAGATGATTAAGATAAGGGTAGC
This sequence comes from Alkalicoccobacillus porphyridii, assembly GCF_007293315.1. Classification (GTDB taxonomy): domain Bacteria; phylum Bacillota; class Bacilli; order Bacillales; family Bacillaceae_D; genus Alkalicoccobacillus; species Alkalicoccobacillus porphyridii. Next base: position 164,511 of record NZ_VLXZ01000007.1, on the reverse strand, counting down.
TGGAGATTATCAGAAATTAATCAGATTTATTCAATTTATGGAATTTGACTTGTAGAAAAAGGAATATTAAGTAGGATAGATCTCAAAAAACATCAAATTTATACATATTATTTTGATTAATTATTCCAATTATAATAATTAATAAGGAATATTGTGAAAATATAAGTTAATATGTATTTTGAACGGTTATAAACCAAATAATGGCTAGAATTGAGGTTTTAAAAATGAATAAATCTACTTTACATTTGGGTTAGGCCAGTTGTTTCTGGCAAAAAATGAATGAGAGGGAGGAATTATAGTGGAAAAAGATTTTGACCTTGATTTGGAAATCGTACACACGAAGGCAGATGAAGTGCAACCAGACATCACAAGCATAAGTTTCTGTACTCCTGGCTGTGGCAACACTGGTAGCTTTAATAGCTTCTGTTGTTAAGGGCTAATAAAAATTTAAATTACTAATTATAGGATTGCCCCTCTAAAAATCAGTATCTTTTAAGGATACTAATTTATAAAGATGAGATTGGGCAATCCTATTTTTAAATGAAAGGGGAGTAAATGAAAATGGTGAAAAGCGACCAGTTATTATTTGAACCTGTCGATACATTTTTGCTGAGAGCGCCACTTTTGTCGTTATCGCATGACCATCGTAAAGCGTCTAATGTAGATATTATCCCCATATTAAAAGAATACATAAACCGGGCTGAAATAAGGGAGGCAATAGCCGTTGCTAGTCCAAACTTGTTTCAGTCTTTAGACAAAATTTATGGCAGTCCTAACGCCAAAAAGACGAGAAATACAATTTCAAGTTTATTAAAGTTTCTAATAAGAATGTCGAGTCGACCTACCCCGTTTGGTCTGTTTTCAGGAATTACTGTAGGAGAATTAGGTCCAGATACTGTAGGAAAGATAGCTACTATCGATAAACATCAAAAGAGAGCACGACCAGATATGGAGTGGCTGCTTGGATTAGTTTGTAAAATAGAGGGTGAACCACTTATTGCTGATAAGCTTAATGTGTTTTTTAATGACGCTGTATATAAGACAACAGACAGAGTTTACCTTCATTATTTCTCTAACTGTGGGCAATTAAGAAATAACGCCAATCAAGAACGTAAAGACAATATTTCCATAAAAAAAACCAAGGTTGTAGAGTATGTTCAATCGGTATCAAAAGACCCTATTTCTATTTCAGAATTGATGAAACAACTTCACTTAAAATATCCAGGTGCCTCAAATAAAGATATTCAATCACTTATCTGGAATTTATTTAAACAAGAATTTCTGATAAGTGAACTAAGGCCACCGCTTGTCAATTGTTCACCTTTATCCTATGTCATTGAAATCCTTGAGCGTATTCCAGAAGCTAAACAAATAAACTCTATTCTAAAAGAAATTGAATCAGATATAGAAGTCTATAATCAGATGCCCTTAGGAGAGGGACTTAATTTTCTTCATAGATTAACAAAAAAAATGCAAGATATCCAACCAAATAAGCAGCCGTTGCAAGTGGATTTGCGATTAGCTTGTACTGAAAAGATTAGAATGAATCATACTATTGGAGCACATGCTGCCAATGCAGCTGAATGGATGTGGAGACTTTCTAAAAATGAGATTGGGATTGAACATTTAAGAGAGTACCATGTTGAGTTTCTTGAAAAATATGGGGTAAATCGGGAAATTTCTTTACTAGATTTGTTAAGTGATGAAAAGGGATTAGGCGCACCACCAACATATAAATACCCACTCTCAACAAAACCAACAAAGGCATCTCAAGTTCAAAGTACCCATCCCTTATTAATGGAAAAATACATTCAGTGTTTAAGAGAGAATAAGAAAGAAATAAAGTTAACTTCATCAGATCGAGAAAAGTTAATGGATATGGAAACCGATGATATTTTTGCTCCAAACTCTGGCGAATTGTTCATTGAAGTATTAGCGTCATCATCAGAGGAAATTGATAAAGGCAATTATCAGCTTTTAATAGGTAATAATATTGGCTCCCAGGAATTAGGACAAACGTTTGGTCGCTTTACTGATATGATGGAGACCAATGAAAAAATGGATCTGATGAAAGAGCAACAGAAAATAGAGAAAATCTTTACAGACGACGAGACAGAGTATGTCGAATTAAGTTTTTTGCCGCAGAGTGGTCGCTCAAGCAATGTATCCATTACGCAATCGTTCCGGAATTTGCATACTGCCATTGCTACGAATACGAATATTCAGAACGAGAAATTATTAATAGAGGACATAATGGTGGGGGCTACCCTTGGACGGTTCTATCTTAAATCAAAAAAGTCAAATAAACGCCTTGTATTTACATCAAATAATATGTTTAATTATGTGAATGCACCAAATTGTTTCAGATTTATACGAGAGGTATCATTAGAAGACGTAAAGGGTATTCAAGGGATGCATCTAGGAATTCTTCGAGAATTCGCTTTTATTCCTAGAATTACTACTGACAAAGTTATCCTTTCCCCAGCAGTATGGAAATTAAATGACCAAACAGATGGTCTATCAGATTTCTCCGTGCCAATCGACCAATGGGTTGAGACATTTTCTGGATGGATGGAAAAGATGCAAGTACCAGACTGGGTGTTTATGGCTTATGGAGATAATCGTTTGTATATCAATTTAAAAAACCGAAATCATTTGTATGAATTAAGGTCGGAATTAAGACGCAGAGGAAGGGTGCAGTTACAAGAAGTTATTGGTGATTATGCCAATAAACAGTGGTTAAAAAGCCCATTAGGTAACCACAATGCCGAATGTATTATTCCTTTTAAGAAAAAACATCATGTGCCAGCTAAGCCGACAGTAAATATTAACACAGTTGTTGAAACTCCGCTAGAACATAGAGAGAAAGAACCCGGTTCAGACTGGCTTTATGTCAAATTATACGGGCCTGTTTACAAGCAGCCTAAACTTATATTCGAACAAATTCAAATCCTTGTTGAAGAGGTTGAAAATCGTAATGCTATAAAAAGTTGGTTCTTTATTCGTTATCACGATAATGAGCACCACGTGCGTCTAAGATTTTCTGGGGAACCGAAAATGCTGTTATCAGAAGTTATACCTTTATTGCAGAATTGGTATTTAACCCAACGACAAGTTGGAAATTTAAAAAAATTTGTTATTGAACCTTACGAGCGGGAAATCGAACGATATGGTGGACTTTTGCTCATGCCATTAATGGAGAGTTATTTTGAAAAAGATAGTGTGTTGACGGCAAAATTGCTCGAATTAAACAACAAACAAACGTTTAAAGAACCATTAGAATTGGTTGCTTCTATGTATATCATTTATTTTTTAACGATGTATGGTTGGAGTCATAGAAAACAGTTAGAGTGGATTTGTAGATGGGGGGAGGAACAGGAGTATTCCAAAGAGTTTAGACCTTACCGAAATGAAATACTTAAAACATTAGACAAGGATGAGAACTGGAAGACACTTAGAGAACAAAAACCACTCCTCTTTTCGTTATTTACAAAAAACAAAAATATCATACAAGAAATTTCCGATTATGTAACTGAAGAGTCCATAACAACTACAGAGGAAAGACTTATCGGGAGTTTAATTCACATGCATTGTAATCGTTTACTCGGTACAGATCGTGATAGAGAGAAAAAGGCGATGGCGTTTGTACGCCAAATTATCGAAAGTCAAAAGCACTGGGAGCAAACAAAAAGAACAATCATTAAACAATAGGAGGTGATTCAGCATGAATAAAATGAAAATCGATCATTTGCAGAAACAAGAAGCTGCACGCATACTTGTTACATTGTCTGAAAAACTAAAAGATCCACAAAAAGTAGAAAAAATTGTTATGGATAAAAACAATAAAACATCGAATAGCAAAATAAATCCCTGGGATCCTATCTCCTTATCCCACGGTTTTGCAGGGACTATTTTATTCTTTTCTGAAATGCATAAAGTATATCCTGAAGAAAAGTGGGATCATGTAGCACATAATCACATTGTTTATGCAAGTAAGTATTTAAAGGTTGGCGTGGCTTCAATTTCTTTATTTGGCGGAATCACAGGGTTTGCTTTTGCTGTGCTTAATGCATCAGAAAATGGGACAAGGTATCAAAACTTATTGGCTAAATTAGATGAAATTATTCTTAGAGAAGCACAATCTGATATCGAAAACGAAAAAAGTAGGGAAGCTATCGGCACTTTACCATCCTTTTACGATGTTATTCAAGGGTATTCAGGAATAGGACGATATTTGCTTGAAAGAAAGGAAGAAAACCATTTATTTTACAAAGTAATTGAAAAGATTTTGCATCGTTTTATTAAGATTACTGAGCCTGTAATTTGGGAGAATTATGATATTCCCGGTTGGTATGTCTCAAAGGAAGATCAATTTTTGGAGAAAGATAAAAAATTATTTCCATACGGTAACTTTAATTTGGGCCTTGCTCATGGGATTCCTGGTCCGTTAACCTTCTTATCTTTATGCAAGGAAAAAGGAATTGAAGTTCCAGGACAAAGAAAAGCTATAAAAACAATAGGTGATTGGTTAGTCCATCATAATAGAAGTAATCAAATAGGCACGCCGGTTTGGCCATACCGATTAGGAGTAAAAGAAGAAATTTCCAATCAATTTACTGTAACAGATCAAAGAGAGGGTTGGTGTTATGGAAACCCTGGTGTTGGGAGGTCTCTCTATCTAGCAGGGAAAGCGATTAATGATAAGATATATCAAGAAATAGCATTAAACTGTTTTTTTGGTATAAAGGAAAAAACATTCGAAGAACTAGATTTGCAAAGTGCAACTTTTTGTCATGGTAAGTCTGGCCTAATGCAAATACTTATTGGAATGAAAAGAGACTTGAGAATCAATGATTTTGATCAGCTTATAAATAAATTAGGTATCGAAATAATGAAACAATTTAAGATTACCAATCCATTAGGGTTCAAGGATTTTGAGATTGGAAACCGAAAAAAAGAGTTAGATAAAGCTGGATTATTGGAAGGATCAGCAGGTGTCGGATTAGCATTATTGTCAATGGTTCGTAATGACAATGAATGTTTCTGGGAAAGAGCATTTTTAATAAGTTAGAGGTGAAGGTGTGTTAGAAAAGAAAAAAAAGAATATACTAGTGGGAATAACCGGGTCGATCTCAGTTATAAATATGCCATCATATTTAGCTTTTTTTAATCATACTTATGGCAATGTTAAAGTAATCATTACAGAGCAAGCAGATAAGTTGTTTCCCGCCTCTTCCTTATCATTGTTTTGCAATGACATTTTCCAAGACAATCACGAGACGATCCATCCAAGCGAGGTCAGTCATGTAGGGTTAGCTAGATGGTCAGATCTTTTCATAGTTTTACCAGCCACAGCTAATAAAATTGGGCAAGTTGCTAATGGATTAGGGATGGACCTTCTTTCCTCTACTATACTGGCCTCTAAAAGTCCTGTGCTTTTTTGCCCGAATATGAATGAGGCCATGTGGAACAATTTTTATGTTAAAAGAAACTTGGCTTTACTCGAAGAGGGTGGTCACATCATTATTCCTCCTGTAGAAAAAGAAGCATATGAAGTCGCTTCAGGAAGCATTCGAAAAAACTATATTATTCCAGATGTTTATACTATTGTGCAAGAAATGGATAAGATTATCTCTAAAAGAGAAGAAAGCTAGGCCGCATAACATAAGCGTCTAGCTTTTTATTATGAAACGAGTAATCTTGATACTTTTCTGATATTGAAGGTGCATAATTCTGATTAGAAAAAGGAGTGATTATAGTGGATGTAATTATTGAAACAAAAGGTTTGACTAAAAAGGTGAAAGGAAAACCGTTGGTGGATGACATCAATGTTTCAATTGTAAGAGGCGAAATATGTGGTCTTATAGGTCCAAATGGAGCTGGAAAAACAACAATAATGAAACTATTGACTGGATTGCTTGTTCCGACTAGTGGAAAAGTGAAATTGAATAAGTTTGATGTAAATAAACAACGCAAAGAAGCGATGGTTTCTGTAGGGGCCATTATCGAGTCACCTATATTTTTTGAGTTCATGACAGGGCGTGGAATGTTACAAAACCTCGCAAGACTTCATGGATTAAACAAACAGGAGAGACAGGAAAAAGTTGTCGAAGTATTATCTACTGTTGGATTAAATGGTAGGGGTGATGAAAAAATAAGCACATACTCCTTAGGAATGAAACAACGATTGGGTATCGCTCAAGCGTTATTAGGTGATCCTGAAATTATCATTTTGGATGAACCAGCTAATGGACTAGATCCGATGGGTATGAAAGAGTTAAGAGAATTAATTTTGTATTTAAATAAAGAGAAAAATCTTACGTTCTTAATATCGAGCCATTTACTGGATGAATTGCAAAAAATATGTACAACGCTGATTATTATTAAGCAGGGGAATGTTCTTTTTTATGGAAAGCAAGATGAGATTTACGATAAGTCATTGACTAATTTAGAAGATATTTTCATAGGGATGATGTCATAATGAGTTCGTTAATTATTAGTGAATTCGAACGGCTATGGTCGAGGTGGTCTATTAGGTTGTTAGCCTTGGTATTGCCAGGATTAATTCTTGCTTCAGGCATTTACTTTAAAAGAAATAATGAAATGATCTCAAAGGATGCCGTTGATTATGCCACTGCTATGAATTTCCCAATTCTCAGTATATCTGAGCATTTGTTTCTTACGTTTAATATTTTGCTGATTTTTATCTGTGCTTATGTTTTAACAGAAGAATATCAGCAAAAACAGATTAAATTAATATTACTTCGTTCTTATTCAATGACTCAAATCTTTATATCAAAATACGTTGTGATGGCAACCTCATTGTTTTTTTGCTTTTTTATATATTATGTTATTTCTTTTGTTGCGGGGCAAATCATGTTCGAAATGCCTGATAGGTCAATTTTGTTTACGTCTAAGGCGAGTGTCACAAATACAGAGATGTCTCTTTACGTCTTACAGTATTACAGCATGGCTTTTTTAAGTAGTTTAGCTGCGCTTTCTTTGTATTGTTTTGTGGCTATATTGATGCCTTCAGTCAATGCGTTGTTAGGAAGTGGTATTTGTATTCTTTTTTTCTCAATTGTAGCACCGCAAATGTTAGAACAATCGACTGCTTTTACAGAAGGGAGCCATATTTCTTATTTAGTATATTCGTCGATAACAAAGATTCAATATACTGGCATATCTTTATTTCTTTCAGGATGGGAGTTAAGCAGTTGGTTAGTTGTGGTGATATTCTTTTATTTGTTTTTCTTTTTTGCTATAGCATATTTGATTTTTACTCGTAGGAATTATTATGTGTAAAGGAGTCTGGTTATGAGACAATTAGTGATTAGTGAACTTGAGCGACTTTGGCAGATGAAAATGGTTAAAATTCTTTTACTTCTTTTTATAGGCATCTCCATATTTTCTGCTTATTTTTTGACTTGGTTTGATTTGGGAATTTATACTATAGATAGTGAAACTCCATTAAACACAGTTAATTTTCCATGGTTTTTGTTAAGGGAAGTTTCATTTTTTGTTCTACTAGTCATAATGCCTTTACTTTGCATAATTGTATTAAATTCCCCGGTAAAATCAAAAGCATATTATTTAATATTATCCAGACCTTTTAGTCGCTTAGAGTTTTTACTATCAAAATGGGGAACTCTGCTTCTAGCTGCAATTTTTATTACAATCTTTATTTTTATCATTGGTCTTGTATCAGGCAGCCTCTTTTACCAAATTCCAGAGTATGTTACTTTTTATAATGATCAAACTCGCTTTTCTGTTATCGAGGGATATATGTATTCATTCAAACTTTATTTTTCTTTTTTGGGTATCATTATTACTGTAATCGCGCTTTCCAGTGTATTGGCGATACTGGCACCGAACCCAATTATTACTTATTTTTTATTAATGATCTCCTATGTAATTCCAATTTATTTTTCAAGTGAGCTATCATTTTTCTTGTTACCAATCCAGTCCATCTTTATTTCGCTTTCAGAAAGTGGTTTCCCATTACTTTATATGGTATTGCCATTGATTGCTGCAGTAGGCGGGGGGATATCAAGTCTACTATGGTTAAAGCAGGATTTTAAATAAAGCCATTGCGAGGAGATAAAATGGAACATATTTTGATTGTAGATGATGAAGTGCAAATTACGTCTATTGTTGGTGAATTACTATATGAAGAGGGGTATAAGACGACTGTTGCCAATGAAGGAATGACAGCTATAAAGCTTATTAAAGAGCAGAATTATGATTTAATCATTCTTGACGTCATGATGCCTTATGTTAACGGATTAGAGGTATGTAAGAGTGTGAGGGAGTTCACGGATGTCCCCATTTTATTTGTTACTGCTAAAACAAGTGTAAACGATCAAATTAATGGTTTAAACGTTGGGGGAGATGATTATATAAATAAACCTTTTACTCATGAACAGTTACTTGCCCGAATCAAAACTCATTTAAGACGGGAGAGACGTACGCAACAACAAAGCCACGAATTGGTTTATGGAAAAATAAAACTAGATTGCCGGACGAATGAACTCTATTATGAGGATACACCCTTAGTATTAACAAACAAGGAATTCCTAATTATGGAAATGTTGATGAGGAATCCGAGACATATCTTTTCGAAAGACCATTTGTATGAGTCGATTTGGGGGCTTGAAGCCACGGGGCAAGCACACACTGTGACAGAGCACATTCGTAATATTCGGATACGTATTCATAAGGTCGACCCAATGGCGAACCTCATTCATACAGTGTGGGGAGTGGGCTATAAACTTGAATAAAAAAAGAACCTCAATAAAAAAACAAATTCATCTGGCTGTAAGTAAAACCATTTTGTTTAGCCTCTTAGTGACCATTCTAGTTGTATTAATTAGTTGGGCGATTGTTATGAATATCGACGATCGCTATTACGCTAATTATTATGAGAGTGAAGTTCCTCGGATTACGGATCACGTGGAAATTTTAAATAGTGAATTGGTCGAACGTCCAGAATGGGGGCAGGCTCAACTAAAAGAAATTGTTCCATCATCGGGAATGGAGTATCAAGTGTTAGATGAGGATGGTACTTTTTTATATGGAACGTTTACCAAGAGCGTAAATAATGAGGGCGACCATCTATTAAACAAGGTTAATAAATCGTTTTTGGAAGACAAGACTGCTACAACCTTTATCCCTATTATTGAGCCTGAAGGTACTCTTCTAGGTAGTGTCGTCTTACAATACAAACTTGAATCCGATGTGGAGACATTGTTTATTATCTTCATTGTCTTCCTTTTACTTACACCCTTTATCTTTATCATGATTTTCACTTATTATTACGGCAGCAAAATTGGGAAAAGTTATAACGCACGTATTCAAAAATTAATTGTGGCAACAAAACGAGTTAAAATGCAAGATTTAGATTTTGAAATAGAGGACTATGAAAATGATGAAATTTCGAATCTCTCTACTTCTTTTAATATAATGAAAGGGGCGTTACAAGATTCTCTTTATCAGCAATGGAACCTGGAAAAGAAACGTTCAGATTTTATTGCCTCCGTTTCTCATGACATAAAAACGCCTTTGACTATCATGAAAGCGAATGCGCAAATGTTACAGAAAAAGACTAGAGAGGAAGCGAATAAGAAATATATAAAAAATATAATTGGTGAAATGGAGAGAACGGAAAACTTAGTTAAAGAATTTGACACAAGAATAAACGATGAAAATTCTTTTTTTGCAATTGTATCTGAGACAATTGAACCAAAGCATTTTTTTGAAATGGTATTCGCAAAGTATAATGATTTTGTGAGAAATGACGGTCTAACATTTAACACATTTGTTGTTGATTTTAGAGAAGAAATAAATGACATACAAATAGATCCGCAAAAAATAACCCAAGTGATAGATAACCTCATATCAAACAGCATGCGGTTCGTCCCAATCGCTTATGGACAAATTGATTGTTATGCAGAATATCACGATTACTTCATCAAAGTAAGAGTATGCGATAATGGGAAAGGATTTAATGATTCGGATTTACAATATGTATTTAATAAATACTATCAAAACAACAATAATGCTGACCCTCATCAAGGGCTAGGTCTGTATATTGTCAAACAAATTATTGAAAGTCATGGTGGGAATGTACAAGCATGGAATGATCATGGTGCAAGAGTTTCTTTTAAGTTACCTACTGTTCCAAGAAGCAGTCAAAAGTAGGAACAGAATAGTAGTTTTGAAATATGTATATTTAATATAAAAAACATTTAGTTAGTTATAGATCATATGTACTGGCGTGTGATATAGTAAGCGGTCTTCCCCCAAAAATTATATTCACGTTTTAAGGAAGGAACCGATTGGAGTGTCACAAGTTCCTTCTCATATAATCTACATGTCTATAGACGTCAGTAATCTGTAGTACCTTAATGTTAAAACTTTTAAAATCGGTTGTACTTCCTACACACCATTTGTAATCTTTGATAAACCCGTAAAGATAAAAAAATGACTGACGATCAATTATAGTATGATGCTTAATAAAGGGAATATGTGCAAATGGTGTGTTAACCTTATTCTTTATATCTACGAGTTTAATTCCTTTACATTTTACATAGCTTTCCTTAAACGTCCATGCATCAATAAACGCAGTAGATTTAAAATTAGTATTCGGTATAGAACGTAACTTTTTTACTTCATCTTCTGTGAAAAAATAGAGGGCCAACCCAAGGTTACACTCTTTATACTGTTCGATGTCTGCTCCCACTTCTCCTATGGTAGAATAAGCCAACAGAATCCATTCATTACAATTTGAAATATTGAGAAAGCCTTCTGGTAACAAAGGCTTCCCATTTGTATTAAATGAAATTTCTTCAGGAGTATATTGTTTTTTATTAATTGTTAGTACGTATTGTAATAATAAATCACCGTAAATGACTTGGTTTCTTTTTTGTTTATTTGAGATTTTTTTTAAACGATTTATGGCTCTAAGAGATAAAAGCCCTTCGTTTATAATGGCAGTGGTATCCGTTTCTATTTTCATAAGGAAAATCTCCATTATTAATTCTCAAATTTCGATAATAAGAGTGAAGCATTATGGCCACCAAATGCGAAGGAATTATTTAGTATCTTTCCTCCTTGATATGTAGCTATCTTGCCTAATAGAAGGTTAACATCAATTTTTTTATCGACAGCCTCATTCGAGACATTTATAGTAGGAAGTAACTCATTTCGTTTTATCATCATACTACATAGTGCTGTTTCTAATGCACCTGCTGCTCCTAATGCATGACCATGTATTGATTTGGTAGCTGCTACCCAAGGATCATTGTTAAATAAGTTCTTAATAGCCGTTGATTCTGTTAGGTCATTTAATTGTGTTGAGGTTCCATGTGCATTAATATATTCGACTTCATTAGGCGCACATTGCGCATCCATTAAAGCATTCTCCATGCAACGGGTAACACCAGATATATCGGGAGCTAATAATGAATGAGCATCGGTCGAGCTCCCGTATCCTTCAATCTCACAATAAATGCTTGCGTCACGTTCTATAGCATTTTCGAGTTCTTCTAACACAAGAAAGGCAGAACCCTCACTCATTACAAAACCAGATCTTTCATTAGAGAAAGGAATACTTGCTTTTTCTAATGAGCTTGAACTAGATAGTGCTCTTAATTTACGGAAGGCTTCAATGACTTCGGGAATAACACAAGCCTCAGCACCACCAGCTACAATTATTTTTTGATATCCGTTTTGGATTTTTCTATAGGCTTCACCTACAGCTACTGTTCCAGATGCACACGCCAGAGAGTACGCAAGAGTTTCTCCTTTTATACCTAAATCAATGCTAATATTAGCAGATATCATATTTATTAAGTTCCTAGGAATAACGAGCATAGTCATTTCATTTATACCATTCACTGCTGCAGCTCCAAATTCATCAGCTAGAGCATGGATGCCTCCGACAGAGCTACCAATATAAGCAGCCATATCCTTATTGTTTCCTTCATTAATATCTAATTTTGCATCGGCAACAGCTTCTCTTGCTGCAATAACAGCCATTTGTGTACACCTATCCATATATCGCTTTTGCTTAGTCGAAAGGGGTTTATTAAAAATATTATCCACTTCAGCAACGAAATTTGTATTTTCATGTCTCGATGAAACAATTCCACATTCAAGATTCACAACGCTTTCCCACGTACTTTCTCTTGAAATACCATTAGGTGATACAATCCCAATCCCAGTTACTACAACTCTATTCATAATATTATCTCCTTAATTTAATTTTGATTATTTGCTCATTTTTGTCCTTAATCTTAATAGTAAGAAGATAAATATAATTAACATCATTCCGTTACTAGAAAGGATAATCAACATGCTATTAGTCACTTTTACAAAATTAACGAAATCAAACATAATCTGATCAAGGAATATTCTCACAATTTCTCGCGATAATAAATATGAACCCATTATACAAAGGAATGCAATAGGAATACTAAAAGCGAAATGCATTCTCATCAATTCTTTCGTAGAGTATCCCTCTAACTTGAATACTTTAATTGATTTCGTACTGTTTTGATAAGAAAATTCCAAAAGTGAGTATAGAAGAGCCACTTGCAAAATAATGGCTAAGGATAGGATTAGAGTAATTTGCTTATTAATTACATCTAATATATTTTCACCAGAAGTAATGATTTCGCTCCGTGTTAGTGTAGCTTCAATTCCACTATCATTGCGATTATCATATGATTCCGATAAGGCTAAAGCTGGTGTGGAGAACGTTTTCTCACCAAAGATATCTCTATCATCTGAAATTATATAAATAGTGCTAACTGTAGTTACATTGTTCACTTTTGTAATTTCGATATTATATTCCTCTTGATTTGTCATATCTGTTAGAACAATTTCATCACCAATTGATTTATGGTACTTGTCAGAGAAAGCTTGAGTTATAATAACATCTCCATCATCTAAATCTAGATTAAATTTATAGTGCTTAGAATCAGTATTAATAACATATACACTTTGAGTGATACCTGCTTCATCATATAAGTTATAAAGATTAAATTCCTCGCCTTCTATGTCTTCTTCTATGTCTCCATCTAAGAATAAAATTTCTTCAAAGGAGTTTTCTTTCGCTAGGTCATCCACATATTTGGTAACTGAGTCTTTTAATAAGAAGGAGAAATTGATGAGTAAACCCACAAAGAAAATCAGTACAATAAAAAGCACCATTTCTTTTTTGTTCCGGTTTATTCTTTTCAAGCGATATCGATAGCTGAATTGTAAAAATTCGGGCACAAATTTTTCTTTTTGTTTTACTGGCTTCACTTTACTTGTTCTCTTTTTCGACTTTATATAAAACTGATAAACTAATAAAAGATTGATAGATAAAGCAATAGTAAGTGATGCTACTAAACATAGTGCTAGCAAGACATGATTCGTCTCTAAGACTGGGTAATTATAGATTTGACTGTTCATTTGCTTAATTGTATCAATTGAGAAAATACCTATAGTTGCTCCTACTAACCAAGCGACGAGTAATGTTAAGCTTGTTTCTGTAGAATAATGTCTAAAGATCGTCCAATTATCAAACCCTAATTTATTGAATGTATCAAGATTGTTTTTCTCTTTCTTAGATACTTCGAAATGATAAACACTTAAGAGGACGGCTACAATTAAGAAAAGTAGGCAGGTTAATAGTAACGCAAGATCTCTGGGTGCTTCTGCATCACCAATCACCTGTTGGATCCTCGTGTTATTCTTTGAATCCATTATATGAAGGGGATCAATGGCTTTTGAAATGTCTTTAACATCTAAGTTACTTTTATATGCATAATATGAAGTGAAAGTATCACCAAAAATAGCTTGGAACGTTTCTTCGTTAACAAAGGCAACACCGAATACATCAGCATTTGCTTGTAGCACTAAGTCACTGTTCTTCGTTGTAATGTAATCTGGTGATATAGCCGTTCCCACGATTGTAAGCTCTTTGTCATTCAGAACGAATTGGTCATTGATCTCAAAATTATTAGCATTCATGTAGTTATAATCTAATAAAATGTCATATTCTTCTTGAATATCCTCTCCATTTGTCACTTGATATCTATTTATTTCTTGTCTTTCCTGAAATACTCTTATGGTGGTTCCCGCCTCACGCACTTCACCATATCTAATCTGTTCTAAATGTATATCATCGGTTGATTCTAAGTCATCTTCCATTGTCCGAAAGTTTCCATCCTCTACATTGTAGTTACTATTAAAATGTTCTACAGATTGTAGAACACTACTGGTTCCCACAAAGAAACCCAAAAAAATACCCGTTGTTGAAAATACAACAAGAAATATCACCAACAATTTCAACTTATAGAAACCTAGCCTTCTCCATGAGCGTTTCTTTAAGGTCTGCTTAGCATGTTGGCTCACCATTCTAAGTTCTCCACGATCTCAACTCTAGAATTTTGTTCATCCTTTATTTTTTTTCCATCATGTATTGTTACAACACGGCTCGAGATATGTGTGATTTGATCATTGTGAGTGATCAAGACTATGGTCGTTCGGTGACTTTTTTGTAGACGTTGCAATACAGATAAAACTTCTTTTGAGGATTTCCCATCGAGGGCACCAGTCGGTTCATCACAAAATAAGATTTTTGCCTTTTTAGACAAGGCCCTAAGAATTGCTGCTTTTTGTTGTTGACCCCCAGAACACTGCTCTGGAAATAGATGAATCGCTTTACGGATATCCCATTCATCAATTAAACTTTCAATCTCCTCAGAGGTTGGATGCTCTAAATAGATATTCTCATGTAAAGTCAGATCATCAATCAGGTTATACTCTTGAAAAACAAAAGAGATGTCGGATCTTCTAAATGCATTTACTTCTTTTTTGTTTAAGCCGACCATATTTTTTTTGTTCATCACAATCTCACCTGTTGTAATTGTTTCTAACCCAGAAAGGCATTTAAGAAGAGTGGTTTTCCCAGAGCCTGATTTACCTACAATAGTACAAAACTCGCCTTCGGTTATTTCAAGGTCAATTCCTTTTAAGACAATAATTTCATTTTGCTTGTTTGCATTAAACACTTTAGTCATGTTAGTGGCTTTAATCATTTGCACCTCCTGCTTTATGCTTTATCGTAATGAAGTAAGAATAATATGTATCATCTGCTGGAGAAATTTCACTAACTTTGAAGCCACATGAGTGAAGTAATTTAAGAAAAGAATTCCATTCCTCTGCCTGAGCAAAATCAACAAGCATATTATTTAACACAACCTCCGCGCTAAGGATGCTATTACAAATATCATATTTAAAACGTGAGATAGCATTCCAACTATTATTATGTTTAGAAATTAACTCTTGATATACTTCAAAATCTGGGTAGTACTGACATACTATGATTGATCCATCTACTTGTAAAATATCTTTTAATTTGATAAACAGCATTTCTTTTTGTTTATCCGTTAAATAAAACAGCATGTAACTCATATTGATCATGTCAAATTTCTTTTCAAAAGTAAGGTCAGTAATATCTTCGTTATGAATGATCACGTTAGAATACTCCTCGTACTTTTGCTGTAACTTCTCATAAACTTTTGACTGTCTTTCAACTCCAACAATCTTTTTATCAACAGAATCTATATGTGCGTCGATATAATTACCGTTTCCACAACCGATGTCTAAGATCATGTTACATTTCTTTTTAGAAATAAACGCTTTATAATTATCTTTTGTGTAGATATTAAATGCTAATTCACCTAAATCTGTATAAAAATCTTCCGAAAAGCTTGGCTGTACTTGATGGTTAAAGCTCAATTCATTTATCTCCTGAACGTACTTAAGAACTTCTTTTATGTATACAAAATTAGGGCTGTGCATTATTTTTCCAAGCTTGGTATCAGCAGGAGCCATACTAGCTCTTTCTACAAAAATGTAATCATTAAGCAACCTATTTATCAATACGTGGTTTGTTGTTGGTTTGAACTGAATAATTTTATCTTTATCACTCTCATCAATAAGGTATGCTGTGTTTAAGGAGTATGTATTTTTATACTTAGTTATTACTTGTAATTGAATTCCTAGTTTCATAAATGAATCAAAAATCCTATCGTTCTCATTTTTTTTAGTAATTATATGCACACTTTGGAAATATTCATAGGTTTTTCTTAATATAATGAATCGAATAAAATTCTTCACTTTTGAAAATAGAAGTATTTGAAAAAAAGGAGTATTTTTTGTGCCAATGAGTTTTGCTACTTTTACTAATAATCTTATACGTTTTGATTTTTCATAGGGTTTGTAAGGTATATTAGTTGGATGATCATTGTACCTGTTCATTAGTAACTCATACTGCATAGTTGAACCTCCAATAATATTTTTAGACAGGAAGTGATTACCTTCCTGTCTTTATTATTCAATTAGAATTTAGAGTGACACTAATGATGACTCTTCATTACGCACAAGTTTTTTTAATGTCATTAATGTATGGTCTAAATCATCTCGAGTGTGCGAAGCGGATATAAAAAATCTAATACGTGACTCGCTCTCTTTTACCGCAGGGTAAACAATGGGCATAGCATTTATACCGTTATCATAAAGTTTCTCTGAAAGTGTAAGAGCTTCATCTGAATGACCAATAATGAGGGGAACTATAGGAGAATCATAACTCTCTCCAGTATTCATTCCTAACGCAATTAATTCATTAAGAAAATACGTGTGGTTTTCTTTTAATTTTATAAAAAGGTCCTCGCTACTTTCACATATTGTTAAAGATGCTAAAGCAGCTGCTGCATTAGCAGGAGTAATACCAACACTAAAGATAAATCCTGGTGAATTATACCTTAAAAATTTGATGAAATTAGCATTACCGGCGATATATCCGCCACAACTATTAAGGGATTTACTTAATGTCCCCATTAAGATATCAACAGATTTTGGATTCACGTTAAAATAGCTCGTAACTCCTTTACCATTTTTTCCGATCGTCCCTAAAGAATGTGCTTCATCTACCATTAGAATGGCATTATATTTTTCTTTGATGGCAATTAGCTCAGGTAAACGACAAATATCACCATCCATGCTGTAAACACCTTCTACAATTATTAGTACTCTCCGGAATTTAGGTCTCAATTTATCTAATTCACTCTCTAGATGATTCATGTCATTGTGTTTAAATGATTTTCTCTTTGCGTTAGAAAGAATTGCGCCTTGAATGATACTATTATGTGCTAAGGAATCATGGAGAATTAAATCTTCTTGATTAACAATATTACCTATAGTATTCACATTGGTACTATGTCCACCAACTTGAATTAATGCATCGTCTACTCCTAAAAAATCTGAGATTTTTTGTTCAAGTTGTTTATGAATTTTGATCTCCCCACTAAGTAATCTACTTCCAGAGACACTAGTACCATATTTATTAATGGCTTCAGTAACTTTAGTGTTTATTTCTAGTGCACCATTAATGCCTAGATAGTTATATGTTGAAAAATTTATCTTCTCTTCTCCATTAATCATTATTTTGTTTGAGGCAATCCCATCATTCTCTTTAAAATATGGGACACTTTGTTTACTATTGATGTATTCGTTAAATTCTTGAATTTCAATAAAATTTTCTATTATTGACACCGGTTCCTGGCGCTCTTCAACACCCTTTTTTGATTGTATTAAAGAAATAATTGTGTAAACTGTAGTATCTTCTTGTTCAAATATCTTTTCTAAGTTAACTTCTTTAATTTCAGGAAAATCATTTAATAGTAATCTATGGAGATCCATTACCATCATAGAATCAAGACCAAGGTCGTTTACTAATGATTTTTCAATTTCTATTTCATTTCTATCGTATCCTGTGATTTCTGCTAAGTGATCGATAATTGTATTAATTGATTTACTCATAAACACCCTCCATTTTTAATTTTTTGAAAATCTCTTGATAATAAACTTTGCAGCATTTGCTGGGCCGTCAATATCTTTTAATAGTTTTCTCATTTCTGAAGCTTTTTTAAGCATTTTTGGACTTGATCGAGCAACGTTTATTAAGTTATTCATCTTATCCTGAGTTAAATCTCTCTTTTTTAGGGCAATTGCATTACCAAATCTAACACATTGCTCAATATTGATCTGTTGTTCTTGCTGCAACCCAAAACCTAAAAATGGTTTACCAGATAAGCATGCAGTTTGAACTGTGCCTTCTCCTCCATGAATAATAGATAAATCGATATATTCACCTATTTTATGTGCTGGTAAATAATCACAAATAATAATGTTATGTTTAAACGAGAGATTCTCTGTTTCTAACATCTTTTTCATAGGACAGATAATAGTGACCTCAAGCTCCTCGAATATTCTAATAAAATCTGTTAAAACTTTTGAATTTCCTGAGCTCCCCATAGCGAAGTAAATAATTGGATTTTTACGAGGGAGAGATTTTAAAAATGCAGGAACTTTTAAATCAAGCTTTGCGTAAACTGGCCCTATATACTTGTAATGCTCTGGGAGATCAAATATTTTACTTATCTCAGGCATGGTAGTTATTAAATTGAAATCGGCATCTAGCGCATCAATAGTATATTTAGGTAATGAAACGCTCTCTTCTTTTGCTAATCTGGTGAAAGCTTTTGGTTTATAGGTAATAGTTAATGCAACTTTTTTTATGAGTTTCTTGATGAAATCTTGAGGAAGAAAGGGTTTCTTTAGGGATTGAGGTAAATCAAAATGACCTTTTAAGAAAAATGTTCTTGTATATGCTAATGGTTTTACATAAATTAGTGGGGTTTTAGAAGCTCTTGATGAAATAAACATACTTAGTGTTGTTCCAATAACAATAGCAACTGGTTCATACTTCTTGATTATGTTCTTTTCATTTTCAATGCGTTTTTTGAGGTGTTGGTAGTTAAAAGGGGTCCTTATTCCTTTTAACTGGTCGACTTTCATAATTTGATCAATTTCGACTTCGTTTAAATTTGGCTCAAGATGAATAAATAAAAAATTTGATTGATCTATAAGATAACTATATTTTTTTGAGTATCCTATAAAAATACAATTAAAATTTCCTGAGCACTTCTTTGCGACTTCAATTGACCTTGTAGTCTCAGCTAAATTAAACGTTTCCGGTGCAAAAATTAGAGTGCTCTTTATTGATATCATCCTTTCTTTTCAATAATTTCATATATATAGATAGCTTGTTTACAAGTATACACAATATAATTTCTAGTACAAGTTCTTATATATTCTTATTGGAATTATATCTAATTATTTAATTTATCTACCAATTAGTTACTATTTAATTTATTTTCTATCGCATTTTATATGGAATTTAATTCGAAGAAATATTTATTTTTAAATAAAAGGTTTTTTCAAATGTAGGAGAAAGGATATATTAAGCTATATATTCATGTTTAAAAGAATGGTTTTTAGCAACTAGATGGAGAGATAAAGTGCACAGATTCTCCACGTACCTCTCTAATTTAAGATCATGTTTAACAGTTTGTGAGAAGGGTAAATTCTAAATATAAACAGTATTATAGGAGTGATAAAAATGACTAAGCATATTGGAATTTTAGTAACAGATTATTTCGAGGATGTTGAGTATACAGATCCAGTGAAAGCATACAAGGAAGCCGGACACAAAATTACAACGGTGGAGCATAAGAGTGGAAATACAGTAAAAGGAAAGCAAGGAGACGCAACCATTACCATCGACAAGTCGATTGATGAGGTCTCTCCCCAAGACTTTGATGCTCTATTATTACCTGGTGGCTTCTCTCCGGACCTTCTTCGCGGTGACGATAAATTTGTGCAATTTACGAAGGAGTATGCTGATACAGGTAAACCAATTTTTGCCATTTGTCATGGGCCGCAGCTTCTCATCAATGCGGATGTCCTTAAAGGGCGCACGGTGACTGGTTTTAAATCGATCATGAAGGACCTTGAAAATGCCGGTGCAACGGTTAAAGATGAAGAAGTAGTTGTGTGTGGTGGGAATTTAGTAACAAGCCGGACACCAGATGATTTGCCCGCGTTTAATCGAGAGTCCTTACGTATCCTTGCTGTGTAGTTATGAAAAGATGAAAACAAAAAAGCCAGCAGTTTAAGCTGCTGGCTAATTTTTTATGTATCATCGCTTTTTCTTGAAAGGTACGTAGGGCCAATAACCATAGCTTTATCATAATCCTTACATACATCATAAATAGTTAGCGCCGCTGTGGAAGCGGCTGTCATCGCAAGGGTATCAATTGAATTTGCAGTTTTAGCTTTTACA
The DNA here is from genome assembly GCF_007293315.1 of Alkalicoccobacillus porphyridii. Classification (GTDB taxonomy): domain Bacteria; phylum Bacillota; class Bacilli; order Bacillales; family Bacillaceae_D; genus Alkalicoccobacillus; species Alkalicoccobacillus porphyridii. The sequence goes on along the minus strand of NZ_VLXZ01000007.1, from coordinate 144,269 downwards.
AGAGCTTGAATAACAATTGTTCGCTCATCCCATGAAAATTCTATTTGTAACGTATTAATAGAAGATGAATGACAATAAGGAATCCATAATCCTGCATTTTTCGCTGCGAGGGTACCGGCCACTCTTGCTGTGTAACGTAATTCATCTTCTTGAACCTTCCCCTCTTGAATAAGGGAGTAGATTAATTCACTACATTCGATGGTTGTATTGGCTATAGCTGTTCTTTCACTGCTATTAGAGAAGGAACGGGCTAATGATAAGATATTTAATTTATTGGAGCGCTTGGGCCTGTTCATCCATTCTCCTCCATTTCAGCATCCATTCGAACAGTCTATACATTGTGTAATCATAATAGATAACTAGACATACTGTCAATTATAGGAGGAACAAATAAATGATTCAATCTCATCAAGTAGTAAGATGTATGATTCTAACGGTTTCAGCTACTCGAACGTATGAAAATGATTTAAATGGGGCGACCATGCGTGAACAGCTAGAAGCCCATGGACATGCTGTTACCGAATATCAAGTATGTAAAGATGAATATAGTTCAATTCAACGTTGGCTCAAGGTAGCTGCTGCGCGTGCAGATATTGATGCGGTCCTAATTAGTGGTGGTACGGGTATAGCAATTGAAGACACTACATATGAAGCAGTAAGAGATAGCCTGGATAAAGAAATGCCTGGATTTGGAGAGATTTTTAGATATCTAAGCTTTAGTGAGGATATTGGTACAGCTGCTATAACAAGTCGAGCGATTGCGGGTGTACGTGACGGGAAAGCGATCTTTTCGCTACCGGGAACAAACCGAGCTGTAAAGTTAGGGATGGAACGTATCATAGTCCCGGAGTTAAAGAATGTAGTGGAAGAGATCTTGGAAGGGAATCGGTAGAAAATGAATCTATAGCAAATGTTAGAGCCCCCTATCATCATTGAGATAGGGGGCTCTGTTCATTGTTATGATCGATGCTGCTCATAGATCTCTGCTTTTGTTACGCCCTTCAACCAGCTGATCTCTTCTTTAGAGAGAGATGGGCTTTGAATAGCTTTTGCATTATTACGTATTTGTTCGATGCTACTAGCTCCAGCTATAACAGAGGAGACGGCCGTATGGGAAAGATTATAATGAAAAGCAATATCCACAAGCGAGCGTGAGGTTCCGAAGTGTTCCTTTATTTGCTTGCGCAGTGAATTCAAATCCTCGTAAGAGTAAGCTAGATACCCATCTTCTGAAACGGCCTTACTGGAATCGAGCTCTCGCTCACTTAGGATTCCTTTCGCTACAGGACCTCTGGCGACCACGCTTATGCTGTGTTGATTTAATAAATCAAACCATTCCTCTGGGCGGCGGTCGAGCAAACTATATTGCATCATGATGCTTACGATGGTTGATTTCTCAATGTATTCCTTGATCACATTTGGACGAATAGAGGAGATTCCGTATTCACGGATGACACCCTCTTGCTTTAATTCTTCAAATGCTTCAATCGTTTCGTCAATCGGATCATCTATGGTACCCCCGTGAAGCTGATACAAATCAATGTAATCTGTTTTTAATCTCTGAAGACTATCTTTAACAGCAGATTGGATATGTTTTTTTGATGGGTCCCATTGCCAGCCATCTTTGCCTTTTTCAAAACGGTTCCCAGCTTTGGTTGCAAGGATTAGATCTTTTCGTTTAGATTGAATGGTCTGCCCGATGATCTCTTCATTTTTTCCCCAATCATACAAGTCAGCTGTGTCAATATAGTTTACTCCATGACTTAATGCCTCATCAATAATTGACTTCGCTTTTTCTGCATCCTGACCAAGAGACATCGCTCCTAAGCCAAGCTCACTTACGTATAAATCAGATGAACCTAATTTTCTTTGTTTCATATTCTATTCCTCCTCATTTATTCCTATGTAATGTTCTTCCCTTCTCCGAAAAGCTTCAATCGTAATATGAAAAAATCGATCGTTTTGGACATACTGTTCGCGGACAAGTCATAGAGTTAAGTATGGCTATTTGGGAGGAAAAGGAGTGATAGCGTGTGTCGAAGCAAGACCTCAGGAAAGTAAGAAGGCGCATTGAAGCGCGACGTAAAACAATCCAGGCAAGTAATGAGAAGCAACCGTTTCAGACCACTAAAAGCGTACCTTCTAATTATACAAAAGTAAAAGAAAGTGACTATGACGTTATACCTGAACCAAATCAAAAGTCAAAAAATAGAGTCGGTTCATTCACGCTTCGTATGCTTTTTTGTACGGTTATTTTCCTTGCTTTATTGATTATGTTTCAGACGGATCAGGCTAGACTTGAGCCTGTGAAACAAACTGTTGCACAAAGCTTTGAACAAGAAATTCAATTTGCTGCGATCAGTCATTGGTATGAAACGAACTTTGGGCGCCCGCTCACCTTGCTGCCTAGACAAGCAGATAAAGAGAACGCAAATAATCAACCAGATCCTCCGATTGAGCTCACACCATATGCCGTGCCTGCTTCTGGAACCATTAGAGAAAACTTTGACCAGAATGGCAAAGGTGTATTAATTGAAACGGGTGAAGGGATTGAGGTACACGCAGCTACGGGGGGATTTGTTACGGATGTCACTGAAAAAGAAGATATCGGCACAACCGTGATCCTGCAGCATTATGATGGTACAGAGTCAACGTATGGCATGCTTGATGAGATAACGGTCACGATTTATGATCACATTGAGGCTGGTCAAGAGCTTGGGACTGTGTCAAAGAGTGAAGATGATAAAGGTATTTACTATTTTGCCTTAAAAAAAGGTAAGGAGTACATCAATCCAAATGAAGTGATTACCTTTGAATAAAGTAGTAGAGCTTATATTAAGTATTCGCATTAACCCTTTTTTTTGGGTGGTGCTTGGTATAGGCATAATTACGGGTTTCTTTCGAGAAGCATTGATGTTATTTAGTATAGTGTTTATTCATGAGATTGGACACGCTGCGGCGGCTGCTTATTTTGGGTGGAAGGTTCGCAGAATAGAGCTCTTGCCTTTTGGAGGGGTGGCGGAGATTGAAGATAGTGGGAACAAGCCCATCTTTCAAGAACTGATTGTAGTCATGGCTGGCCCTGTTCAGCATCTTTGGATGATTGCGCTATCCTACATCTTAGTTACTACCCCTATATGGTCTGTTGCTAACCACGAGCTATTCGTCTGGCATAATGTCATCATTCTCTGTTTTAATTTGTTACCTGTTCTCCCGTTAGACGGAGGTAGGCTTGTGCAGTTATGGTTTATGGAACGTTGGTCATTTAGAAGAGCACACCTGGCTTCTTTACGCTCTTCCTTTTCGGCTCTTGCACTTCTTTGCTTAGCTGCTTCATGGCTTCCTTTCCATTTGAATTTGTATATAGTTATCACTTTTTTAATCATTAGTAACTATCTTGAATGGAAGCAACGACATTATCGGTTTATGCGGTTTCTTGCAGGCAGAGAAAAACCGTTTGAGGAAAAGATGCTTGATTCTGTTATTCGAGTTTCACCCACCACACAAATGCGTGAAATGGTGGGGTTACTAAGGCGTGGGCATCAACACTCCTTTGTGGTTGATGAAAGCCAAAAGAAGGTTACAGAGCAACAAGTCCTCGCAGCATTTTTCAAACAGGGAATGACCATTCCTATTCGCGATTTATTTGAGACACCACCACGTATAAATCCCACACATATTAAGGTACAATAGGGGCATATGGACAGACAGGAGTGTCTTTAAGTGGATAAATTAGTTATAAATGCAGCTACAAGAGAGAAAAGAGCTGCAGTGCTAGAGCAACAACAGGTGAAGGAATTAATGGTTGATCAGCCAGATCAACATCGAATTCTTGGGAATATATATAAGGCACGAGTTGAGAAGGTATTACCTGGTATGCAGGCAGCGTTTGTAAATATTGGTAGAGATAAAAATGCCTACCTCCATCGGGATGATGTATTGAGCTATTATTTAAGTGAAGAGCTAGCTGTAGATAAAAAGAATCGAAGTATTTCTCACTATGTTCAGCAAGGTCAAGAACTAGTTGTTCAAGTAATAAAGGAAGAAATAGGTTCAAAGGGTGCCCGTGTGAGTGGGGTGGTAACCGTTCCAGGACATCACCTTGTTTACCTCCCACATAGCGGGTACATTGCCGTTTCAAAACGATTTCAAAAGGAAGAAAATCGTGAGTTATGGAGAGAGCGCGGAAAAGAGTGGGCTACAGGCGGAGAGGGCTTAATTATTCGCACGGCTGCAGAGACCGTGACCCTTGACCATCTTAAGGCCGAGCTTGAGACCTTAAGAGTAAACTGGCAGCAAGCGAGCGATAAAGCAAAGGTAAACCCCGTTCCTTCCGTTTTGCTTAAAGCGCCTGAATTTGTAGAACAAGCTGTTAGAGACTACGCAGCAGAAGGTCTTAAAGAAATTATTATTGATACGGTAAGCTATAAAAAACAGATTGAAGAGCTTTTAAAAATAATGAATAGAGAAGATCTACCTGTCACCGTCTACAGGGGTAACAAAAATATCTTTACAGAGTATGATGTAGACCGACAGCTTGACTTGGCTATGCGTCGACGGATTTGGCTGAAAAGTGGGGCTTTTTTGGTTTTTGATCAAACTGAAGCATTAACCATTATCGATGTGAACAGTGGGAAGTTTACAGGAAAAACTAATCTTGATGACACAGTAATGAAAGTGAATATAGAAGCTGCACAGGAAATCGCACGTCAGCTGAGGCTTAGAGATATTGGCGGAATTGTTTTAATTGATTTCATTGATATCCGTGATGTAAAGAAAAAGGAAGAGCTCATTACCTTGTTTGAAAAGCTATTAAAAGCGGATCGGACACAGACGAAGGTAAAGGGAATGACTAAGCTTGGTTTACTTGAGATGACACGAAAAAAGGCTCGTGAAAGTCTCCGGACAAGCTTGACGGTCAGTTGTCCAGTTTGTAAAGGCACGGGTACGGTTCTCTCGGATCAATCTCTAGCGTTCCAAATTGAACGGAATTTATGGGAGCATCGTGGCCAAGGAGAAGCTGCTGTGGTAGAGCTGTCTGAGAGCACGGAAGTAATATTGTTTGGAGAACGAGATGAGCATAGAAAACGTCTTGAGGAAGCATTAGGGTTTCGAATTTATAGTAAGCGTACCTCGGGCATCCATACTGGAGAATTGATTTACTTTGGGGATGTGGAAGAAGCTGAAAGACTCCTTTAGCTCGCGTGATAAAGGCGAAATGTTATTGACTTCATATTTTTAGCTGTGCTATGATGGATAATGTTAGTGATTTGGTTGCACCCAATGAGCTACAACCGCTCGGAACAGGTTCAAATAGGATGTTTCCTTACCTGAAATGGCGAGTCTGAGTATATGAGGAGGTGCAGATATGTACGCAATTATTGAAACAGGCGGAAAGCAGTTGAAGGTTCAAGCTGGAGACACGATCTACATCGAAAAGCTTTTTGCAGATGTTGATGAAGTTGTAACGTTTGACAAAGTTCTTTTTGTTAGCGGAGACGAAACAAAAGTAGGAGCTCCATTAGTAGAAGGTGCTACTGTTACAGGTAAAGTTGAAAAACACGGCCGTGACAAGAAAATCATCGTTTACAAAATGAAAGCAAAGAAAAACTACCGTCGTAAGCAAGGTCATCGTCAGCCATACACTAAAGTAGTGATCGACGCTATCAACGTGTAAGGTCATGACATGATTGAGGTACGTATAAATCGGCACCCATCAGGTCGCATACAATCTTTTTCCATGTCTGGACATGCAGAATCAGGCCCCTACGGTCACGATCTTGTTTGCGCCGGAGCTTCCGCTGTTTCTATTGGAGCAGTAAACGCTGCTCAGGTGTTATGCCAGGCAGAGCTGCTTGTGGAAACACAGCAAGATGGAGGGTATATAAGCTGTACAGTTCCTGAAGCTTTAAGTGAGTCACAGCACAGAGATGTGCAATTACTGCTTGAAGGCATGGTGCTTTCGCTTAAATCCATAGAAGAAGAATATGATGCATTTATATCTATAACGGACAGGAGGTGACGTTTCATGTTGAAAATGAATCTACAATTTTTCGCATCGAAAAAAGGGGTAGGTAGTACAAAGAACGGTCGTGACTCTCAGTCTAAGCGTCTTGGTACAAAACGTGCGGATGGTCAAGCTGTTACAGGCGGAAGCATCCTAGTTCGCCAACGCGGTACACGTATTTATCCTGGTACGAATGTTGGAAAAGGTGGAGATGATACTCTATTTGCGAAAGTAGACGGCGTTGTGAAATTCGAACGTGTTGGTCGTGATCGTAAACAAGTGAGTGTTTATCCTGCATCTTAATTAGTAAAAGGCTCTGTCACATCGTGACGGAGCCTTTTTTGTGGTAGAAGCATGTATTGTTATGTGAGTCTAAAGACTTATCTGAGGCGGTATTTGCTTGTTATGAATGTATTTATAGCTATTATTATGTAATTTATGTAAGTATACTCCTACCATTAGGCTGATAAGAGAGTATTTGCTTAATACCTCTGTTAAAAGCAGTGGATGTGATATAAAATATAAGGGCATACAATGAGTTTGAATACTCGGTCTGTTTTTCTAGGAACCATACCTCAATTGTAGCAAAGAATGCGGAAAAGATTGAATAGAAGGAGTCGTGATTAAATATGAAATCAACAGGAATTGTACGTAAATTGGACCAGCTCGGAAGAATTGTTATTCCTAAAGAACTAAGAAATATGTTAGAAATCGAAATCAAAACGCCTCTCGCTATTCTAGTGGATGGTGAGCAAATAATTCTTGAAAAATATCAGCCATATCGTGCGTGTATGGTAACGGGTGAAAGCTCTGATGACAATGTATCATTAGCAAATGGTCATATCATTCTTAGCCCAGAAGGCGCAGAAAAAGTTATGAATGAGCTAAAACAATACATGGATAATAAATAGGTAGTTTAGACTGACTTTCATAGGAAGTCAGTCTATCATTTTAAATAATACTTCGTAAGGCGAAAAAAGGCTAAAAGAATGTGAGGTTGCATGAATGAAAGCATATGTGAATGTGAACGCTTGGACGGGAGAACAATACATAGAACGAGCAACAATTTTAGTTGATCATGGAGAAATAAAAGAAGTAGGTACAAACGTAACGATTCCATCTGACGCCACTAGAATCGATTTAAATGGTAAGTTTGTCACTCCTGGTCTCATTGATGTTCATACTCATCTTGGTGTACATACGGAGGGCATAGGAAGTGACGGACATGACTTCAACGAAACCTCTGAGATCTCTACGCCATATATTCGCTCAATTGATGGTCTAAATCCTCAAGATAATGGATTTGCTGAAGCAAGAAAACATGGTGTTACAACTGTTCAAGTACTTCCTGGAAGTGCGAATGTGATAGGCGGAGAGATAACGGCTGTCAAAACGGCTGGCATTATTGCTGATCAAATGGTTATCAAAAGTCCCTCAGGCATGAAGGCAGCACTTGGCGAGAATCCAAAACGAATTCATGGCTCTAAAGGCAGGTCCGCTGTAACAAGAATGGGTGTCGCAGGGACCTTACGCAAGGAACTAATGCGGGCCCAAGATTATAACAAAGCTGTACAAGACGGGGCAATCGCTACAAGAGATCTTGGTTTAGAACAGCTGAGCAAGGTGATCCGTCGCGAGATTCCACTTAGAGTGCACGCTCATCGAGCAGACGATATCGCTACTATTATTCGAGTGAAAAAAGAATTTAATATTGATGTGACCATTGAACATTGTACAGAAGGTCATTTAATCCCTGATTACTTAAAGGATCATCTTGTACCCATTGCTGTTGGTCCAACAATGTCAGCAAAATCTAAGCAAGAAACGGCCAATAAGGCATGGGAAACCATGGTAGAGTTTGAAAAGCGGGGCATTCCGTTTGCCATTACAACGGATCATCCTGTTGTGACCATTGATCATTTGTTAACTACCGTGAAAACGGCTATAAATTATGGAGTAACAGAAGAAACAGCATTAAAAGCGATAACCAGTCAGGCGGCAGCTCATATCGGCTTAGGCGAAAAGGTTGGCTCCATTAAGCCAGGTATGGATGCAGATCTTGTGATATGGAGCGAGCAGCCATTTTCCCTGTTAGCAAAGGTAGAAGAAACAATGATTAGTGGCGAAACCGTGTATCAACGTAGCAGTACAAGTGTTTAAAATTTCAATAAAAGGGAATCATAAAGGAAAGTAATAGGGTATGTATAATGCCTAAATTACTTTCCTTGCTTTTGTTTAAACAATAAATCATGTATACTTAAAGATAGATGGAATGAAGAGTTATCATGCAAGGAGGAGCTTACAGGTGAAACACCTGCATTTTTTAAATAATGCTGAGTCTGCCGAAGTTAAGCGCTTACAAGAAATTGTTGTGAAGTCTAGTGATGAACAACAAAGAAAGCGATCCATCACACAAATCATTCTTATTATTGAACGCGCAAAATTACGCCTACAACAAGAAGAAAATGAGCGCTGCAACGTTTAATATATAATGAATCAAGCTAAAAAACCACCTACTTTGGTGGTTTTTTATGTGGAGGGAGAAGATGTAAGTGGAAGCAGAGATAAAACTGACCAATGATCTTATAGAAATATGCAAGCAAAGAATACAGCCATACGCATGTGAGGGGTTCCTTTTAGGTGGTGGAAATAGTCAGTCAAAGATATTATTTGTTGGCGAAGCCCCAGGTCGCCAAGAGTTAATCGATGGTGTGCCCTTTAGTGGAAAAGCTGGTAAGGTACTGGATCAATACTTTGAATGGCTTGGGATAGCTAAGAGCGAGGTATATATTACAAGTGTTGTAAGGAGCCGACCCTACAAAGATAACAAACAAGTTCTAAATAAACCTATTGAGAGCAGGGGGAACAGAACACCAACCCAGGCAGAAATAAGAGCGCATGCCCCATTATTAGATGCGTTGATTGAAGACATCTCTCCTTCTATCATTGTTACCTTAGGAGGTATTGCGCTAAGAAGGCTGACAAATAATCGAGAATCTCTGATAGATATCCACGGTCGATCTTTTGAAGGGCCAATTCTCCGATTAAAGTCATTAGATAGTAATAGGTATGAATTAACAAAATCATCCTACACCATATTCCCTACCTTTCACCCCGCATCTGTATTTTATAATCAAAGGCTTAAAGCGAATATAGAACAGGATATGCAAACGTTAAAAGAAATGTTGAAAGCGTAGTAGACAAAAAAATGTTGAATATTTATAAATAATCCTGTAATCTTATAAGCTGTATATGAAGGGAGTTTATCATGATTAAGGATACAATACATACTCAACAGAAGCTCGCATTTATTATTCCATCTTTAATAGGAGCTTTACTATTTTTAGTGCCTTTACCTTTAGGGGATAATGGTCAATGGACGGTGGCTATTGCTGTCTTAGCTAGTAATTTACAGACACTTACGGAAGGAATTATCACACCGCTATTAGTAGCTGTCCTTGTATTATCAAGTATTGGGTCCCTTTTCGGAAGCTTTCTAAAGCCATCCTGGATGATGAACCGACCGGTATTAAAAGGTTTATTTGTTATACATCCGCTTTGGCTCATTATTCGTTTTCTTGGAGCCGTATTTGCAGTCATGACCATGATTGAAACTGGACCTATGGTGATTATTGCGGAGGGGACTGGGCAAGAGGTACTTTACATATTATTGCCTGTACTTGCTGTTTGGTCATTTGTGATGGGGATGCTACTTCCTCTTCTCATTGAGTTTGGGTTAATGGAATGGCTAGGGACGATCGCTCAGAAGATCATGCGTCCTTTGTTTAGGCTACCAGGACGAGCTGCTGTTGACTCCATGGCTTCATGGATGGGCAACAACATGGTAAGTATTCTCATTACTATTAATCAATATGAATCCGGTTATTATACTAAAAGAGAATCAGCTATTATTGTGACCAATTTTACAATTACATCTATTGGTTTTAGTTTAATTGTAGCTGCGTTATTAAAAATTGATACATTATTTATTCCATTTTATTTGACTGTACTATTTGCCGTTTTTGTAGCAGCAATCATTTGTCCGCGTATTCCACCGTTATCTCGAATGAGTAATAACTATTATGAAGCTGCTGGCAAACAAATTGAAGAGCAAGCGCCTAAGGATCGTTCAACCTTTAGCTGGGCATTCCAAAAAGCAGTGAGCAAAGCATCAACGGTTCCTTCCGCCAGTAAACTAGTTCAACGTGGTATGTATAATGCTGCCGACATTTGGTTTGGAATGCTCCCGCTTGTAATGGGGATTGGTACCATTGCGTTGATTATTGCTAATTTCACCCCTGTGTTTCAGTGGATCTCATATCCACTTATCCCAGTATTGCAGTGGATGCAAATTCCAGAGGCACATGCTGCTGCGCCAGCCCTACTAATTGGTTTTGCAGATATGTTCCTACCTGCTATATTAGGTTCAAATATTGAAAGTGAGCTCACACGTTTTGTGGTTGGAGCCGTATCTTTAACTCAGTTAATTTATATGTCTGAAATTGGTGTCATGCTGATTCGTTCCAGCATACCAGTAAATATAAGCCAGCTCTTTCTAATGTTTGTGATTCGAACGATTATTACACTTCCAATCGTCGTCATGATTGCTCATCTATTTGTCTTTTAGTAAGGTTTGGTTGTAGGATGTGAAAGAGAGAAAGGAACGTGATGAGTATGTCATCAGATTGGAAGGAATTAAGTGAAAAGATGTCATTAAGACTTGCACCAAGTATGGCCAAGGATCACCCTAACCTACCTGTTGTAAAGGAGGAGGGCTGCTATTATTTTGGAGTAGACGGAAAGAAATATTTAGATTTTACATCTGGTATTGCGGTAACAAATGTCGGACATCGGCATCCAAAGGTTGTTGCTGCGATTAAGGATGCAGCTGATTATTTAACACATGGACCAATTGGTGTGATTCAATTTGAGTCCATTTTAAAGCTGGCTGATGAGCTAGCTGAAATTATGCCTGGTGACCTTGATTGTTTTTTCTTTGGCAATAGTGGAACCGAGGCTATAGAGGGCGCGCTTAAGCTTGCCCGTCATGTAACAGAGAAACCATTTGTCGTTTCCTTTATTGGTGGATTTCATGGAAGAACGCTTGGATCCATGGCAATCAGCACCTCAAAAAGTAAGTATCGTTCTCATCAGCATGTCAGTGGTACGTATCAGCTGCCATATTATCAGGTAGGGGATACAGAAGAAGTGGCCATACAAAAACTGAATGATGCCGCTGCTCAGTTGTTTGCTCATCAAGTACTACCTAATGAGGTGGCTTGTATGATTCTAGAGCCTGTCCTTGGTGAAGGTGGTTATGTCATTCCACCAAAAGCATGGTTGAAGCGTGTGCGTGAAATTTGTGATGAGCATGGCATTTTACTCATTTTTGATGAAGTACAAACGGGCTTTGGGCGCACTGGAGAGTGGTTTGCCGCCCAAACGTTTGACGTTGTGCCAGACATCATGGCGATTGCAAAGGGCATTGCATCTGGAATTCCTTTAAGTGCAACGGTAGCGAATCACAAATTAATGCAACAGTGGCCACTTGGTGCGCATGCAACCACCTTTGGAGGTACTCCAATTGGTTGTGCAGCCGCTCTGGCAACGATTGAGGTCATTAAGGAAGAACAGTTATTAGCGAATACAAAAAAGGTTGGAGCGTACGCTTATCATCAGCTCCAAGCGCTACAAAATAAATATCAACGACTAGGTCAGGTTCGCCAGGTCGGACTCATGATTGGTATTGAAATTGTTGATCCGACAACCAAAAAGCCAGACGGAAAAGCGGCAATGGAGATCCTTGACCTAGCACTAGCTGAAGGAGTCCTGTTTTATTTCAGCGGCAAACAAGGAGAGGTTATCCGTATGATCCCTCCACTAACTGTAACAGAAGAACAAATTGACGAAGGACTAACTAAGTTAGAAAAAGCTCTTCAGGCTTATGATGTGTAAGAACGGATTTGGCAGAGTCTTTAGTTGAAGAAGCTAACTTACCAGTTAATATGTGAAGATGTTTGGGCTTGTTGACAAGGTCACTTTAAGTGAACTCGTCGACAAGCTTCTTTTTTATGTAGTTTTACTATAGGAAAACACTTTAGAAGCAGTTAACTAACGGAGCGAATGATGTCTCCATAAAAAGTGCAGATGTCTTTTTTGTTCTATCCAACATCCCTCTTTTGTGCTACTAATAAAAGGAGTACATAAAAAGAGAGGAAGACCATCATGCAATCGTATTGGATCTGGTTTGCTTTCCTATTTCTATCGTGGCTCCTTGGGCTAGCATTCCAAGGCTTTAGTTCTATAAGCATTGTACAATGGTTAGGCAGTGCCCTATTTTGGTTGTTGTTTTTCTGTGCGCCGCTTGTTAGAAGGCATCATTTCCAATTAACAATTCTTTTGATTGGCTGTGTAGTAGCTATTTTAATCATTTTTGGACCATTGGGTTCGACTGTATACAATCCTTATTCTTTTTTCCTTATCTTTTTCATTGCAGGAAAAGCAGCGGTACGACTACCCCAAACGTATTTATGGATGGTATTACTAGTTTCAGGGGGGGCTGCTCTATTAGTTGCAGCTGTTTTGGTGAATGCGCCACCTTTAGTCGGTGTTGCTTGTTTTTATGGCGCAATCGCATTAGCACTTATAAGCTATCGTCAACTATTTGAAAAAACAGTACTTTTAGAAGAACATCATTCTGCTCTTCTGACGGAATACCGAAGAGTGAAAAGAAATGAAGCAAGTGGACAGGTGGCAGCAAGGCATGAAGAACGAACTCGAATTGCTGAGGAGCTTCACGATTCTTTAGGACATAAGCTAACCTCATTAATGATGCAATTAGAAGTCATGAGACTACAAGTGAATTCAAAAACAGATGAGAAAACGCTCCAACAACTCAAAAAACTGGCTGAGGATAGTCTTGCTGAAACGCGAAAAGCAGTCACGGTTATGCATGAGGCAGACACCCAAGGAATACCTGCAGTGATTGATTTAATTCGCAAGCTTGAAGCAGAAACACATGTTAGGGTCTCATTTCATACGGAGGAAGGAGTGCTTACACTTAAAATGGAGAGTGAGCAGTCTATTGCCTTGTATCGTGCGATTCAGGAGGGAATGACAAATGCATTAAAGCATGGCAGCAAACGCCACGTGGAGATTCGTTTAAATTCTCCTTCTGGTAAGCTATTGCGCTTTGAATTAATAAATGAAGTGAAAAAAGAATTAGCTATCCAAGCAGGCTTCGGCTTACAATCCATGCAAAAGCGTTTAGAGAAGGCAGGAGGCAGCCTAAAATACATGCAAACTGGATCAAGCTTTTATTTGCAAGGGTTGATACCACTAGAAGGAGGTGTAAGCCATGATTCGAATCTTACTCGCAGAGGATCAGGCGATGGTGCGTCAAGGACTGAAGATGATGATTGAAACGGATAAGGAACTTAAAGTGGTGGCTGAGGCGAAAAATGGAAAGCAAGCACTTGAGCTATGTGAACAATATCATATAGATCTCATCGTCATGGACATACGCATGCCAGAAATGGATGGATTAGAGGCAACAAGAATGATTCGTCACCGTTGGCCGGAGCGTAAGCTGTTAATATTAACAACCTTTAATAATGATCAGTATGCTATTGATGCACTTAGGTATGGTGCAAATGGTTACATGCTCAAAGGGGCGGACGCTGAACAGCTTAACAGGTCCATACATAGCTGCTTTCACGGTGGTATGTCTTTAGAGGACCAGGTAGCGGCAAGGGTTGTTCCCCAATTACTTAAACCGGTACCGGCTAAGCTAGACCAATCCTTTACACCTAGAGAATTAGATATTATAAAGCTTGTTGGCATCGGCAAAAGCAATCGTGAAATTGCGTCAGAGCTTATGCTTTCTGTTGGAACAATCAAAAATCACATTAGTCAAATTCTTGAGAAAGCAGAGCTTAGAGATCGCACTCAGCTAGCTATTTATGCGATTCGTCAGGAATTAGTATGACAAAGGTCATGGTATTTAGTGATTTTAATGCCAAAAGACAGTGCAGCTGCGCTGTCTCTTTTTTTATACTTATGATGAAGAGGAGGAGGGAACATAGATGCTTGAGACAACTGAGCTTGAAAAAAGATATAAAGGAAAAGCAGTAGTAGATAAAGTCAACTTGTATTTAAACGAAGGTGAATCGATTGGGTTGTTAGGTCCAAATGGAGCAGGAAAATCAACAACAATTTCTATGATTTCATCCTTACTTAAACCGACTTCTGGTGAGGTGCACCTTTACGGAAAAAGTATGATAAAGAACCCTAGTGATCTAAGAAAAATGATTGGCGTTGTGCCGCAGGATATTGCTCTATATGAGGATTTATCTGCTTTTGAAAATCTCCAGTTTTTTGGTCGCTTATATCAATTAGGTGGTATCGAGTTAAAAGAAAAAATTGAAGAGACATTACAGATCGTTGGATTAACTGATCGAAAAAAAGAGCTAGTCAAAACGTTTTCTGGTGGAATGAAAAGAAGGATAAATATTGCTGCAGCATTGCTACATAATCCTAAACTGGTCATCATGGATGAACCAACCGTAGGAATTGATCCTCAGTCTCGTAATCATATTTTAGAAACGGTCCGCCTACTTAATCAGGAAAAGGGGATGGCGGTTTTATATACCAGTCATTACATGGAGGAAGTTGAACAGCTGTGTGATCGTATGTACATCATGGATCATGGCAAGGTTATTGCTTCAGGTACAAAAACAGAGCTTCAGCAGATTCTCTCAGAGGAAGATAAAATATTGATCCAGCTAAATGCTCCATGTAAAGAGCTTGTACATGAATTAAAGCAGCTGGAAAGTGTAAAAGAATTGGAAGAAGAAGAAAACCAAATTAAATTAATCACACAAAGAAACAGCGGTATTCTCATGCAGTCAGTTATAGCTGCGGAAAGACTTAATGTGCAAATTGTTGATATTCGCGTAAATAGCCCTAGTTTAGAGGATGTATTTCTTCATTTAACTGGTCGAACACTCAGAGACTAGGAGGGAGGAAACAATATGAAAACCTTTTTTAAAAAAGACTTCCTTGTTTACTGGCGTGATCGAAAGGAAATCCTTATATCTCTTTGTGCTCCACTTCTTTTAATCCTTGTCCTTGGCTTTGCCTTACCAGACTGGGTAGAGTCGTCATCAAACACACTTCAAATTGAAGTTGCGCTTGTTAAAGAAGATAGTCCTGAGGAGGGATTAACAACTTTTCTAGAAGACACGCCTCAAGAACTAGAGGAGGATCACAAAGCCGAGCTTAGTGAAGGAGCAAGGAACCTCATTCCAGAGCTGACTTTGCAGGCTTTGTTTTCAGAGGAAGAGCTGCAATCATTTGTGCAGATTCATGAAGTAAGCTCTGAGGAAGCAGATTCAATGCTCGCAGAGGGTGAGGTGGAAGCCATTATTACACTACCAACGGGGTATACTGCTACTGCTTTAGATAGAGTATTGCTAGATAGGGGAGATGGCGCTTCGATTCAACTAGTAGCCGAAGAGTCATCATTGATGGTCGATATAGTAGAAGACATCCTGCAGCAATTTATGGATGAAGTAAACAAACAAACGACCTTACATCAAATATTAAGTAGTGAGGCTCAAGCGCTATCAGGATATAGCCCTGAAATTGGAGGAGTAGAACAGATTAATGGTGTGGAAATGGTCTCAGCCTTTCAGTACTTTACAATGGCTTTAAGTATTCTCTTTGCCTTATTTATCGCTATTACTACAGCAACAAAAGCAAGGACAGAAAAACGAGAGCAGGTATTTCATCGTATTTTGATTACAGGAGCTCATCCCAGAGATTATGTTTTAGGAAAAGCAGCATCGACCTTTTGTATGTCCATGCTACAGTTAGTCATTGTTATTACTGTGTCTACCATTGGCTTTCAGCTTTTTCCTGGTGCTAATGTAACATTCTTTCTTGGTATTATCTTAATCATTACTGTGTTCTCTTGTTTTATTGCTTCCCTTGCTTCGTTATTCACAGCCGCACTATTCCGTTTTGATAATGATGAGGCAGTGATAGGCTTAGCTACACTTCTCATTGTGTTATTTGGAACATTTGGAGGCAGCTTTATTCCCATCTACGTTCTTCCTGAATGGCTGCAACAAGTGGGGTGGTGGACACCAAATGGCTTAACACTTTCGATTTTTATTAGCTGGATTCAAACAGGTTCAATATCAGCAATCTGGATGTCGTTATTAAGCTTGCTTTTGATGACTCTAGTTGTTTTGTGTATGAGTCTTTGGATGTTTCCGAAAAGGAGGAGAGCAGAATGAATCCAATTTTTCTTGCGCAATGGATGAAAGAGAAACGTTCTCCTATTATCATCATTGTTTTTATGAGCTTGAGCATACTCGTTCCAGTTCTACTTGGCTCTGCGTTCTCATCTGATTCAGCAATGACGATTGATGTTTTTAGTGATGTAGAATTGAGCGCAGAGGGTACTGAAGAATGGCTAGATCAGCTCAACCAAACGGAGGCTTATGTATTTGAGCTCCTTGATGAGCAGGAAGCACGAAACAAGGTGTCAAATGGTCAAAGGGAGCTAGCAATCCAGCTATTTTCAGATGATTATCGGATTGTCGCTTCCGTTGATCATACAAATCTTCAAGCCATTGAACAATATGTAAACAAGGTGTTTATGAATGAACTCCAGCTACGTTATCTGACCAATGAGCTCGGTCATCCAGACTCCATTAGAGACGACATTCGTGAAGGCATGGAGGATGCACCAATAGAGCTTCAGACTTCATCTATAGATGGCACTGCTTTAGAATCGTATGATATGGGTCAACAATTGGCTATTGGTTTTACTTTGTTTATGGTCATGTTTACGATTGGGTTCAAAATCAATGCCATTGCAGATGAGAAAACGTCCGGCTTATGGAATCGGGTCATTCTTTCACCACTTGGAAAAACAAAAATGTATGCAGGGCATCTATCCTACAGTACCATTTTAGGAGTTGTTCAAATTGTTACTGTGTTTTTATGTTTTCTTTTCCTATTTGATTTAAATGTAGCAGAGTCGCCTTTAAAGTTGCTCACGTTAGTTGTGTTATACACACTATCTATGGTGGCGCTTGCAATGCTTTTTACGAGCATATTAAAAACACCAGAACAATTTAATATGGTGTTTCCTTCCGTCATTCCAGTTATTCCTTTAATCAGCGGGATCTATATGCCTCCAGGTACGATCACAAACTCATTCATCTTATGGATTGCTGAGCTTTTCCCATTGGCTCATGCTATGGAAGCCATTATGAGTGTTCTCTTATACGATGCAAGCTGGAATGATCTGATGTCATCGATTGCCAAGCTACTTCTTCTCTCAACGTTGTACATGGGTATTGGTATCAACCTCATGGAGAGAGGAAAAGCATAGGGAAATAGGACGCTTCCTATCATCTGTTACGGATGTGTGGAAGCGTCCTTTTTCATTGCATGCGATAAGCTATACAAAGACAAATCAATTTCAGTTTCCAGATCTATCGCCATCTTTGCAAGCTCTGAACCGAGATAAGGTCCCATCGTTAAGCCGGTGGCGCCAAGTCCATTGGCAACTAGAATATGCTCATAACCGGGTAAGCGACCGATAACTGGTAGAAAGTTCGGAGTAAAGGGCCTAAAGCCGACTTTTACATTTTGCACGGAGGCGTCGGCTAGACCAGGTGCATGATGCAAGGCTTTGCTTAATAGCTCCAGTGAACCAGAAGCGGTCACACGCTGATCAAATCCGACATTGTCCTCATGGGTCGCCCCCGCTACAATGCGTCCTTCTTCAAAAGCAAGTAAATATTGATCTCCCTGTGGTATGACAACCGGCCAATGATCCGTTTGTTGCTCAGGAAGCTCTAGGTGAAGAATTTGAGCCTTTTGTGCCTGAACATTAAATTTAATGTTCAAGGAAGCTAATACGTTGTCTGCCCAAGCTCCCGCAGTCACAACGATGGAATCAGCGTGATAAGCGGCATCATTCACTCGAATGACCACCTTCTGATCCTTATCCAAAACCAACACAGCATCGCCACTCACCATTTCTGCACCATGTCGAGTAGCCGATCGAAGTAGGGCGTCCTTTAAGGCAGCACCATCAACACGAGCAGCACCACTAATATGCACACCTTCAATTTTTTCGCTTATTGGTGGGAATAATTCTTGAACTTCTTGAGCCGATAATCGTGTAATTTTACCGATTTCGGGGGCATCTAGCTTTCGCTTCTCTGCTCTTTTAACAAGCTCGTCTAATTTTTTGGGATCTGTATGTAAACTTAGGGCACCCACGCGTTTATAGCCTGTTTCATGCTCTCCTTCAGCTTCGAGCTCTTTAATCAAAGAAGGGTAGTAGGCAGCGCCTGCTTTAACCAGAGCATACCATGCTTTATTTCTACGCTGAGAGATCCACGGGCAAATAATACCTGCGGCCGCTTGAGTTGCTTGGCCAGGGTCTGCGCGGTCAATAATAGTAACAGCCTCCCCAGCACGTGCCAGATGATAGGCTGCTGAAGCGCCAAGAATTCCCGCACCGATAATGACATGTTTTTTCATAAAACGTAACTCCTTTATAGATAACGTAAAAAAGATGAGACAGGCTCATCTTGTGTGTTAATTTTCTATCTTACATAGTTCATTCCCGGTAAATAATTGTACGTTTGATAATCCATTATATCATAAAAATAATAGCTAAACTAAATGGACAGAAGCGCTAGCATCCTGCTAATACGGTAGGCGTTCCTCAATTTTGAGTGCGGTGACAGAAACAAAATCCTTATCTCAGCTATTGGTAGCTCTTTTTGTTATAATCGTCATGTACATCATTTTTCATAGTAAGGGAGCGAGAACTATGTTCAGAACAAAAGAGGATTTTCTCAAAGAATGGGCAGATGAAAAAGACTTGACGTTACAAGCACTTGAATCAGTTACTGATGATAGATTAAACCAGTCAATTGAAGAGGGGCACAGTACATTGGGCTGGCTTGGTTGGCACTTAACAAAAACCATTCCTATGTTTGCGTCTGTAGTTGGCATTCAAGCTGAACATCCACCTAAGGATAGACCTTCACAAGCTTCAGATATCGCCGCTACGTATCAGGAGCAAAGTTTATCTTTATTAAACAAAATTGAAACATCATGGACGGATGAAGACTTCACAAAAAAAGTAGATCTTTTTGGTGCTCCAACGTATAAAGGAGAAGTATTACGGAAGCTAGTTAGTCATCAGGTGCACCACCGTGGCCAAATGACTGTATTACTTCGTCAAGCAAAACTTACTGTACCAGCTATGTATGGTCCAACAAAGGAGCAACAGCAAGTATAAAGGGCGGGGCGGTTTGAATAATGACATGTGGCAGATGCATAACAACATGCGGGGCGACCTAAAGACATGCGGCAGACGCATAACAACATGCGGGAAGCTCTAACGACATGCGGCGGACTCATAACGACATACGGGACGCTCTAATGAAATGCGGCGGACTCATAACGACATGCGGGAAGCACTAATGAAATGCGGCGGTCTCATAACGACATGCGGGACGCTCTAACGACATGCGGCGGACTCATAACGATAAGCGGTACGTTCTTCCCCCATGTAGTGGTTCTCCAAGATGATCATAATCATAAGAAGCGAGTGGCAATTGACTGCCACTCGCTTCCTCTGCTTTTATCCATTTTGAAAAAATCTTGACTGGAGTAAGCAATCTTGAGTTTGTCTCAGAAAGTGCTTTTAGACAGTCTTTTCAGATCGTTTGGATCAAAAATTCCTTTTTCAGTAACAATGGCTGTAATCAATGAATGATCTGTAACATCAAAGGCAGGATTATAGGTTTTTACGCCAGCAGGTGCCATGGGCTCTTGATACCATTGGCTTGTTATTTCTTCAGATGCGCGTTCCTCAATAACGATGTCATGACCATCTTTACATGTAAAATCTATCGTGGAAGTAGGGGCGCATACATAAAATGGAATTTGATAATGCTTAGCAAGGATAGCTACACCAGAGGTCCCGATTTTGTTGGCGGTGTCTCCATTGGCGGCAACGCGGTCACAGCCTACAAGGACTGCTTGAATTTTTCCCTCACTCATCACAATCGAAGCCATATTATCACAAATCAAGGTGACATCAATGCCTGCTTCAGATAGCTCCCAAGCCGTCAGCCGTGCCCCTTGTAGCAGTGGGCGGGTTTCGTCAGCAAATACTTTAAACTGATAGCCTTGCTCTTGACCAAGGTAAATAGGAGCAAGAGCTGTTCCGTATTTTGCTGTGGCAATAGTGCCAGCGTTACAATGTGTGAGTAGGCCCATGCCTGGTTCGAGTAACGTCAGCGCATGTTCACCAATCGCCTCACAAATTTGTTCATCCTCGATGCGGATTTGTTCAGCTTCTTCTTTAAGCCCGTTTATAATCGCATCGATAGAGAAGCCCGATTCATGATCTGTGAGAAAGCGTTTCTCCATTCGATCTAATGCCCAAAATAAATTTACAGCCGTAGGGCGAGAAGTAGCTAAATAAGCTTTAGTTTCTAAAAAAGAATCACGGAGCTGCTCGATTGTATCAGCAACACTCTGCTTCGCGCCAAGATATACACCGTATGCCGCAGCAATTCCAATTGCAGGAGCCCCACGCACCTGCAACTGGACGATAGCCTCCCAGACCTCTGATACCTCTTTAAGTGACAAATACACTTTTTGATTAGGGAGCTGGGTTTGATCTAAAATAATCAGGCTATCTTCAACATCGTCAAGACGAACAGACTGGATAATATCAACGATTTGCTTCATAAGTACACTCCTTAAGTATGCTCTTGAAGAACCCGGGTGAAGTCCTCTCCATGAAAAAAGTCATGGCGATTCAAAATAAATACTTTGGCTGCTTTTAAGCACGCTATTTCAGCCGCGGCACGTTTATCGGGATCAGCAATGTCAGTTAAATCCTGTACGGGTGCAAGTCCGATGACCCTGCGACTCAGTTCAAGTCCGCACACTGCAGCTGTGTCCGCAAGAAGCTCCTCTAAGTAATGCTCAAGGAATCCAGGGTATTCAGCCACACGCTCCGTTACATGGTCAAAAAAAGCATACGTAAATTTTTCTTTAAATTGATTAATGATGTCTTGAATGGTTGTTAAGATGTAACCAGTAAAACGCTCACGTTCAATCGGATCATAAATCGTCTGCTCACCATTCACATACGCAAAAATAAGGTTGGCAATGATGTTCCCAATATCGTAGCCTGCGGGTCCATAAAATGCAAACTCAGCATCAATTACCTTTGTCTGATCCTCGGTCACAAAGATTGAGCCCGTATGAAAGTCTCCATGGATAAGTGACTGAGCTTTTGTGAGAAACTGAAACTTAAGCTTCGCCGTTTCTAATTTTAACGTTTCATCACTCCAAATTTCTTCTCGAACAAAAGGCAGCGTTCCCTCAAACACCTCATTACGAGGGCAATCATAAAAAGGTTCTGTGTATACAAGATCCTCGGTAATCTCGCAAAGCTCGGGATTGATAAAGGCTTTAACTTGATCCTTTTTCTCTTTGTGACCAAGCACAAGATCCGAAGTTAACAGAAGAGTATTAACTAAAAAACTAGAGACATGATCCGCAAGCTGTGGAAAAGTTTGATGCGTCAAAAAAGCCTTACGTAAAATCGTATAGTTAGACAGGTCCTGCATAGCTGTGCAGTTCATAATCGGATCGTAATGATAAACCTCCGGAACAAATTCAGGTACAAGCTCACCTTGTATTTTTAAGATATCATGCTCAATACGATTACGGTCAGGGGAAACTTTAAACTCATCAGAGATTCGTGCCACTGGACCAGCCTGTTTAATAATGAGGGAGTCTCCGCTTTTGCTATCTACCAAACGAAAAACGTAGTTTAAGTTTCCGTCTCCAATCTCTTTACATGAAAGCTCAGCATCCTCTGAAAAGAAGGTCAGGTGATCCTTTGCATAGATTATTGCATCCGTTTCCGTCATTGTAAAATATGATTCAGTAAATGTTGTCATTTGAAGTCCTCCGTTCATTTGAATTTATAATAAGTAATAGCAAGTGCTAAGGCGAGCACGGATCCTTTTACAATATCCATTGCATAATAAGGAACACTCATCATCACAAGTCCGTTTGCAAGAATTCCGATTAATACAGCCCCAACAAAGGTTCCAATGGCATTTGGTTTACCTGCACCAAAAACAGCAAAGCCGATAAAAGCGGCAGCAACGGCATCCATTAAATAGGGGCCACCAGCTTGAATTTCAGCGGTCATTACTCGAGAGGCAAGCACTATTCCACCAAGTGATGCAAAAAAGGCGGATAGAAGGTAGGCAAGGATTTTATATTTGTTCACGGCAATCCCGGATAATCTAGCAGCTTCTTCATTACCTCCAATGATATAAAGGCAGCGCCCGTGCTTGGTATACGTCAAAAAGATATGAACTACAACGACACACACAATCATAATGATAATTATGTAAGGGACCTGACCGAATTTTGCGAAAAGAGAACTGATTGTTCCTTCTGCGTAACTTCCATCTGATAGAATCATATTTTCAGAGATGGTTGCGCCTTTTGTATAGGTAAGTGCAACCCCTTGAATGATAAACATCATTGCTAACGTTAACAGCAAATCAGGAATGCGAACCTTTACAATCATAAACGAATTAAGTGCCCCAACTACAAGGGCAGCCGCGACGGCCGCTGCAAGTGCTATAAACGTTGGCTGGCCATACCAGACAAACATTGAAATCACAACAGCATTAGAGAGAGAGGCAACGGAACCAACAGATAAATCAAAGCCTCCAACAGACAATGAAATAGTAATGCCAATGGCAATGATCGTGACAATAGAAATAGATCTGAGGATTGTGATCACATTACTTGGCTGTAGAAACGATGGATTAGTAGCTGAAAATCCGATAATTAATAGAACAATAAGAATAATCGTTCCGTACTTATATAAGAAACGAAACAAATCAAACGATGTTGTCTGTTTTACTTCAAGCTCTGCCATTCTAGTTGCCTCCTGTGGAGAGATACAGTAATTCTTCTTCATTTGTGTCTTTGGTGATCAATTCCTTCACAATCTGTCCATCATAAAGAACGTAGGTACGATCCGTCATGCCGATAATATCTGCTAATTCACAGGAAGCATAAATGACTGATTTTCCTCGTTTGGCAAGGACTGATATTAGTTCAAATATATCTTTACGGGCACCAACATCTACGCCTTTAGTAGGTTCATCAAAAATATACACATCCGCATCGGCAACCAGCCATTTACCTATGGCAACCTTTTGTTGATTCCCACCTGATAAATGCGCCACCAATGTTTCCATACGAGGTGTTTTTATATCCAAGACATCAACCATTTCTGTGGCAGCTTTTTTCTGCTTTTTAACATTGATAAAGCCAAAATGATTACTAAATTTTTTTAGATTCACTGTTGCTAGATTTATTAGGACTGATTCACCAACAAGAATGCCTTCCTTCCGTCTTTCTTCTGGTACAAGGGCAAGTCCATGTTTAACGGCTTCAGAGGGCGATGTTAAGGTGATGTGTTCCCCATCTAATAAGAGGGAGCCAGAAGTAGCTTTAGAGGCTCCAAATAATAACTTACAAAGCTCCGTTTTACCGGCTCCAACTAGTCCTGCTAAGCCAATAATTTCTCCCTTTTTCACATGAAGAGATACATTCTCTATATCCAGACCATCTGAAAGCTCACGAGCCTCAAGAAAAATTTCTTTCACATTAGGAATTCGATCAACAAATTGATTTTGTAATGGTTCACCCAGCATATCTTCAACTACTTGCTCAATAGAGGTCCGAGAGATGGGCTGTGAAGAAACCATACATCCATTCCTCATTACAGTGATCAAGTCACATATTTCAAATAACTCAGGTAAGCGATGAGAAATAAAGATGACCGCTACATTTTTTTTCAGTAAGTCTCGCACGATACGAAAGAGCTGTTTGGTTTCAGAAAGGCTTAATGGTGCCGTTGGTTCATCTAAAATTAAGATCTTACAATCAGTCAATACCGCTCTTGTAATCAATATCATTTGTTTTTCTGCGAGTGATAAATCACTGACCAAAGTGTTAGGAGCAATCTTTATTTCTAAAGCCTGCAAACTATCTGAAGCTTGTTTACGAATCTGTTTCCACTTAATAAAAGGTGCAACGTTATTGTTTGCACCAAATGTGTGCAAGTGGAGATTCTCTGCAACCGTCAAGTTAGGTACTAAACCAGCATCAACCTCCTGCTGAACCATTTGGATCCCGTGTTTTTGTGCATCTTTAGGTGATTGAATTGAGACGTTTTGTCCATTGATGGATATGCTGCCTGTATAACTAGGTTCAGAGCCAGAAAGAACCTTCATTAACGTTGATTTGCCTGCACCATTTGCTCCAATAAGAGCATGTGTAGTTCCGCCACTCACCGACAATGAGACCTGATCAAGTGCCTGAACACCTGGATACGAAACGGATATATCATTCATACGTAATTCCATGTCATCACCTATTTGTTATGATCTTTTAGCACGGTCATCCAATCTTCCTCAAAAGCATCCGACTCGCCCCACCCTGGAATCACATCAGCTAATGAAACCATATTTACTTCGGCATTTGCTTCTATTAATTGATCTCTAGATATAAGAGATGCTTCTAAGTCATAAAACTGAGGTGTTTCCTCACCTGCTAATTTTTTTGCTAATAGTCTTAAATTAATTTCTCCAATTAGTTTCGGGTCAACGGCAGCTGTGTAGTCCCATGTGCTATTTTCCTGTTGCATGATTTGCAGGTCAGCATTCGAAACATCGATTCCGTAAATAGAAATCTCATCACGCCCAGCTTCTTCTAATGCACGAGCGGCTCCAATAGCAAAGGCATCCCACGTCGCAAATATGGCATCAATTTCACCTTCAGGATATTTATTAAGTAAAGCAGCTACTGCATTTTGTGTTTGAGTGGATGTATCCTCAGCAGCAACACCAAAGCGTTCAAGCTCATTAATTTCAGAATTCTCTGCTAGGACTTCTTGATAAACGGTATCTCGTCTGACCATTGGTGGAAAGCCGTCCACCCAAAGATAAAGAATATTTGCTTCCCCATTTACATCCTCAACAAGTTGATCCAGTGCAAGGCTAGCTAACTCCTCATCATCCTGTGAGGTGAGAGTTACACCTTCAATTGACTCTAATTCTGGATTAGAATCAAATGTGACAACTTCAATTCCTTGATCTACGGCCCGTTGTACTGCTTCTATAGTAGCGGCATCATCACCGTGAGAAAGAATTAAACCGTCATAATTTGCGTCAATCGCTTGTGAAATCGCATCGTGGTAACTTGCTGTGTCTCCATTAGCGGTAAATACGTCGACATCAAACCCTAATGCTTCTCCTTCTTGTTGAACACCAGCCAAATATTGTGCCGTATGATCGTCTCCACCTATTTTTCGAATGACCTTTACTTTGGCTCCTTCTCCCTGTGCAAATCTTTCAGGAACACCATCTAAGTCTATGTCTGCTTGAGCTTCATTTGCCTCACTGTCCCCGCATCCTGCTAGTAATAATAAGGCTATTGCTGTAATTCCTAATGATTGAACCCCGTAATACTTTGCCATACACAATCTCTCCCCTTTATCCATATAAAAAAGCCTCTTTCATGAAAGAAAGAGGCGGAATGCTGTGGTCCGTCCTCTTATCTTTCAGTTCGGATATAGAATCCGATACTGTTGGATGTAGCACCGTGCCTTAAAACCTTTAAGGTTTTCACCAGAATTCTGATGAGTAGGTCGGTTGCCGGGCTTCACAGGGCCAATTCCCTCAGCCAGCTCTCGATAAGAGTGTTTCATTTAGTTGTTGTATACTCGTATTCTGTTTTTCCCAATATGAGTAGTTGGTTAAAATAATACGAAGGTTTGTCTTAGATGTCAATACATTCTGATAAATAGATTTTTTCTAATTGACAGAATAGATGCTCGCTGTCATAATCCTTAGTATATTTATAGACTTTACATATTATTTACTCTTATGAAGAGCTGGTGGAGGGACGATCCCAATGAAACCCGGCAACCTGTTTTGGCTTTTGGGTCAATTCAAGGTGCTAATTCTCACAAGGTTACCTTGGTAGATAAGAGGACATGAAACTGGCACACCGTCCTCTTCAAATAGAAGTGGACTTTTTGTTTTAGTAGGAAGGAGGATACATGAAGTGAGTATTGTGACAGCTACATATCGAGTATACGACCCCAAAAAAGACTTGCACAAAAAAGCTGAATCCATTGCATTAGGTCTAACCATTGGCTCATGGACACATTTACCGACACTTGAAAAAAAACAACTAGAAAAACATAAAGGCGAGGTAGTAGAAGTAGTGGAAGAAAAAGCGTCGGATGAAGCTACACGTGTATTTGGAGAAGAGCGAACAACGGGTTTAATAAAAATTGCTTATCCGCAAGCTAATTTTTCTGCAGATATTCCTGCGATATTAACAACCATTTTTGGGAAGCTTTCTTTGGACGGGGAAATTAAGCTAGTTGATGTTGATTTCGAACCGACTTTAGAAGCAGCTTTTCCTGGACCACAAGTTGGAATAGAGAGCATACGTAGTCATCTTAGTGTTTATGATCGTCCTTTAGTTATGAGTATTTTTAAAGGAATGATCGGTAAGGACTTATCTGAGTTTAAACAGCAATTACTCGATCAACTAATAGGTGGAGTAGACATCGTAAAGGATGACGAGATCCTTTTTGATAACCCTCTTACCCCATTTACCGATCGTGTGAAAACAGGGGCCGACGTTTTAACAAAGGTGTATGAACAAACGGGGGAGCGAAAGCTATACGCCGTTAATTTAACCGGTCGGACCTTTGAATTAAAAGAGAAGGCCAAACACGCGGTTGAGCTAGGAGCTAGTGCGTTATTATTTAATGTATTTGCCTATGGTTTAGATGTGCTTCAGGCGTTAGCAGAGGATCCAGAGATAAACGTGCCTATCATGGCTCACCCTGCTGTTTCAGGTGCTTTAACAGCATCACCGTATTACGGCATTTCTAATAAGGTCCTACTAGGTAAGCTTTTACGCTTAGCAGGTGCAGATCTCGTTTTATTTCCATCCCCATATGGAAGCGTAGCAATGGAAAAGTCAGAGACATTAGACATTGCGGATGCACTTAGGGAAAAACGCTCCATCAACACAGCGTTTCCCGTACCGTCGGCTGGTATTCATCCAGGTTTAACACCATGGTTAATAGAAGATTTCGGCATTGACTCGGTCATTAATGCAGGCGGAGGTATTCATGGTCACCCAGGAGGCGCAAAAGCAGGGGCAAAAGCTTTCCGTGATGCGGTATCAGGTGTCTTAGCATCAAAAACACTAGCTGAGGCTGCAGCGGAATCACCAGAACTAGCCACAGCGCTTGAATTGTGGGGGAGTCCCAAATGATTGCTATTGCAGAAAAACAGCCAATCATCTTTTGTGACTTTGATGGCACGATCACAACCAAGGATAATATCATTGCCATTATGAAATATATCAACCCCCCCGGATGGGAAGCAATTAAAGATGACATCCTTGCAGAACGTATTTCAATACGATCTGGTGTAGGTCGACTTTTTGATTTAATATCAGTTGATAGGAAACAAGAGATTGTCAGCTTTGTGCTCGAACAGGCAGAGATACGGGACGGATTTTCTTCGTTTCTAGCCTATGTACGAGAGAAGGAAATAACATTAAAAATTGTAAGTGGAGGCATAGATTTTTTTGTGCATCCGGTGTTAGAACCCTTTCAGCTAGCAGATGAGGTGTATTGTAATGGCAGTGACTTCAGCGGTTCAACAATTGAGATCACCTGGCCGCATAGCTGCGACAACCATTGTACAAATGATTGTGGCTGCTGTAAGCCGACGATTCTCAGACAATACTCGGATGATGACTTTTACAAAATTGTTATCGGGGATTCAATTACAGACCTTCAGGCTGCCAAGCAAGCAGACGAAGTCTTTGCATGCGGCTCCTTTCTATTAGAGAAGTGTCGTGAACTTGGACTTACGCATACTTCTTTTAACAGCTTTCATCAAGTGATAGAAAAACTGGAGTCACAGCTGGAGGTGAACGCATAGTGAGTGCACTACAAGCTACCTATCAAGATAAATGGGACGAATTAGCTGATATTAAGGATGAGCTGGCAGCAAGAGATTGGTTCCCAGGAACAAGCGGAAATCTATCCATTAAGGTGAGTGAAAATCCTTTACGCTTTCTTGTTACGGCAAGTGGAAAGGATAAACGCAAGCGCACAGCGGAAGATTTTCTTCTAGTAAATGAACACAGTCAATCGATTGAGAGCACTAGCTTAAAACCTTCAGCGGAGACGGTGTTGCATCAACGAATCTATGAAAACACAAATGCAGGCTGCTCTCTACATGTTCATACCCTAAGCAACAATGTCATTTCTGAATTGTATGGAGACCAAGGAGAGATTACATTTCAAGATCAAGAGTTAATTAAGGCGTTTAATATATGGGAAGAAAACGGTTCGATCACTGTTCCGATCGTTCGTAATTATGCAGAATTGCCAAGGCTTGCAGAGGCAGTAGCCGAGCAAATACGACCAGGGATTTATGGGGTACTCATACGAAATCATGGGATTACTGCTTGGGGTCGAAATGGGTTTGAGGCGAAAAAGCATTTGGAAGCATTTGAATTTTTGTTTGCGTATCATTTGAAATTAAAACAATTTACTGTATGAGGAGGAAGTATTATGGCAGTGATTCAAATCCGCAACACCGGGGAAACCATTAGTGGCGAGACAGAGGTTAGACAATTTTTAGAAAGCCAAGAGGTGCTTTATGAGTATTGGGATCCAACTAAGCTTCCGGAAAGCTTGCAAAATGTATGCCATTTAAATGATGAGAATAAAGAGCAGGTGCTGGCTACATTTGATGAAGAAATTCGTTCTTTAGCAGAGCGCCGTGGCTACAAAAACTGGGATGTGATCGCTCTTAATGAGGACACACCTGATTTAGAAGCACTGTTGAAAAAATTCGAACAAGTGCACACTCATACAGAAGATGAAGTTCGAGCGATTACAGCAGGATCCGGAACATTTGTCATTAAAGGAGAGGATACTGGATACTTTGATGTAAATCTATCCCCAGGAGATGTCATCTCTGTTCCGGTGAACGTGCCACATTTCTTTACCCTCTCAGATGAGCGTCAAGTTGTCGCCGTCAGATTATTTATCGACCCAGAAGGCTGGGTCGCACACTCATTTAATGATCCTGATTTCCAGAAATAAAGAATATTTGGACAGAGTCTCTGAAGAACTAAACTTCAGAGGCTTTTTTTTTTGGTGGAGATGAGAAGGAGTGTGAGCGTAAACGAATTGAAACAGGAAGAATTTGCTTAGTAAGAGCCAAGGGGGCATTACCAAGAAGAAAGCGCGTAATACCAAGAGGAAGGCCCAGCTTAGCAAGAGCCGGAGGATGTACCAAGAAGAAAGCACGTAATAGCAAGAGGAAGAACCCGCGTAGCAAGAGCCGGGGGATGTACCAAGAAGAAAGTGCGCCATACCAAGAGGAAGGTCCAGCTTAGCAAGAGCCAAGGGTCAATACCAAGAAGAAAGCGCGCCATACCAAGAGGAAGAACCCGCATAGCAAGAGCCGGAGGGTGTACCAAGAAGAAAGCACGTAATAGCAAGAGGAAGAACCCGCGAACCCGCATAGCAAGAGCCGGTGGTCATTACCAAGAAGAAAGCAGGTAATACCAAGAGGGAGAAGCGACATAGCAAGAGCCGGTGGTCATTACCAAGAAGAAAGCAGGTAATACCAAGAGGGAGAAGCGACATAGCAAGAGCCGAGTGTCAACACCAAGAGGAAACCCCGCACTACCAAGAGCCTGAGCATGTTACCAAGAAGAACCCCCGCAACACCAAGAGGAAGCCCTCACTTAGCAAGAGCCAAGGTCACTATCAAACTCAATTAACGCTTTGTAAAGAAAATAAAATGACGGCGCTTACTTTCTCTTTACACAATCTTTACATTCAAACCACAACAAATTAATAGTACAAGATTATACTTCAGTTGAAAGAGGGGCACATGCCCGGTTCACATTAGAAGAGAAAATGGGAGGGTCTATTCTTGAAAACAAAAAAACTTTTATTGATGATGGTTTTAACTCTTATGATTGCGATCATCGCAGCTTGTGGTAACGCAGAAGAGGGTGGCACTGACACTGGTACTGATACTGGTGGCACAGATACCGAGGAAACAACGGATGAAGGCGGAGACGATGCTGCTGCAGGAGATGCAGAAGGCTCACTTGTTCTTTCCGGTTCTAGTGCGATCCAGCCACTAATGGCTGCTGGAGCAGAAGAGTTTATGATGGAAAACCCTAACGCTGATATTCAAGTACAAGCTGGTGGATCTGGACAAGGTCTAAGCCAAGTTGCTGACGGTTCAGTTGATATTGGTAACTCTGATGTATTTGCTGAAGAAAAAGAAGAGATTCCTGCTGAAGATTTAGTTGACCACCGCATTGCAGTTGTAGGAATGGGACCTGCTGCCCACCCTGAGGTTGGTATTGAGGACATTTCTACTGAAGATTTAATCGCTGTATTCACTGGTGAAGTTACAAACTGGTCTGAGCTTGGTGGCGCAGATCAAGAAATTACTCTTGTTAACCGTCCGGATTCTTCTGGTACGCGTGCAACATTTGTAAACTATGCATTAGATGGCGCTGAGCCTGCTGAAGGAATTACAGAGGATTCTTCTAACACAGTTAAACAAATTATTTCTGAAACTCCAGGTGCGATTGGTTACCTAGCATTCTCTTATTACACGGATGATACGGTTCTTCCACTTAATTTAGATGGCGTAGAGCAAACAGATGACAATGTAACATCTGGTGAATTCCCAGTTTGGGCTTACATGCACTCTTACACAAATGGTGAGCCAGAAGGTCTAGCTAAGACGTTCCTTGATTACATGATGAGTGAAGATGTACAACAAGTAATCGTTCCTGAGCTTGGATATATTCCTTCTACTGACATGCAAGTAGAGCGTGACGCTGAAGGAAATCAAACAGACTTATAAAAAAACGTAATAATAGGCTGTAGAGGGTTGGGCATAGATAAAATCCAATGCTCTCCGGCCTTTATCTCATTATTCATTACTATCTTGCAAGGGGGCCATTCGTTATGGCGGCACAGCAGCAGACTGTCCACGACCGTTTATTAAGAAAAAATAACCGTAGTGCAGAGAAGATTGAGCGCAAGGGGAAACTCATTGTTTATGGGTGCGCATCAATTATCATTCTGGCTACCATTTCAATCACGCTTTTCCTGATGACTAAGGGACTTCAGGCATTTGTTGTGAATGGAGTTAATCCAATCAGCTTTTTAACAGGTTTAGATTGGAACCCAACCCGAAGTGAAGCCAATGGAGGACCTGTATATGGGGCTCTCCCGTTTATATTTGGTTCATTTGCCGTTACCATTTTATCCGCACTAGTAGCCGCTCCGCTTGGGGTTGGGGCTGCTATTTATATGATTGAAATTGCACCTTCTTGGGGCAGACGTATTCTTCAACCTGTCATAGAACTACTCGTAGGAATTCCATC
This sequence comes from Alkalicoccobacillus porphyridii, assembly GCF_007293315.1. Taxonomy (GTDB): domain Bacteria; phylum Bacillota; class Bacilli; order Bacillales; family Bacillaceae_D; genus Alkalicoccobacillus; species Alkalicoccobacillus porphyridii. The sequence continues at coordinate 112,627 of NZ_VLXZ01000007.1, read as the reverse complement.
CGTTGTGTACGGATTTATTGGTCTAACTGTCGTCGTTCCATTTGTGAGACAGTACGTTGGCGGTCAAGGCTTCGGATTGCTTGCCGGAACGATTGTTCTTTCAGTTATGATTCTTCCGACAGTAACGAGTATAGCTACAGATGCGCTTCGCAGTTTGCCGAACGGCTTACGTGAGTCTTCGCTTGCATTAGGAGCCACTCGTTGGCAAACCATAAGAAGAGTGCTTTTACCTGCTGCATGGCCAATGCTTTTAACGGCTATTGTACTTGGGATGGCACGAGCGTTTGGTGAAGCACTTGCTGTACAAATGGTTATCGGAAATGCACGGACCATTGCTGATTCACTTACAGATCCTACAGCCACGTTAACAACGATTATTACACTTAATATGGGGCATACGGTACAAGGAAGCGTCGATAATAACGTACTTTGGTCACTTGGACTAATCCTGCTTGTCATGTCTTACATTTTCATTATTATTATTAGATTCTTATCTTCTAGGAGGTCATTTTAATGAATACAAAAATGACTGATAAGCTTGCAACAGGATTATTTACAGTGATTGCAGGAATTATTGTTGCTATTTTGGCTGGTTTAATAGGATATATCTTTTACCGAGGATTTGGCGTGATCAACTGGTCATTTTTAACTTCACCACCTAGTTCATTTAGAGCTGGAGGCGGAATTGGACCACAGCTATTTAACTCATTTTATATTCTTTTCTTAACGATGGTATTTACAGTTCCTCTTGGTATTGGTGGAGGAATCTACATGGCGGAGTATGCAAAGCCTGGTAGAATTACCGACTTTATTCGTACGTGTATTGAAGTCTTAGCTTCACTACCTTCTATTGTCGTTGGTATGTTTGGATTATTATTGTTTGTTTCTATTACTGGATGGGGTTACACCATTATAGGGGGAGCTCTTGCGTTAACAGTGTTTAATTTACCGGTTATGGTTCGTGTGTCTGAGGATGCCATAACAAGTGTGCCTCGTGATCTGAAGGAAGCAAGCTTTGCTTTAGGTATAACGCATTGGGATACCATTCGTACGGTTATTTTACCAGCGGCGGTTCCATCAATTTTGACAGGCGTTATTTTAGCTTCGGGACGTGTGTTCGGTGAAGCAGCTGCGTTATTATTTACTGCAGGTTTGACAACACCTCGATTAAATTGGGGGAATCTAAATCCGTTTAGTGAGACTTCACCATTAAATGTGTTCCGTCCTGCTGAGACGCTTGCTGTACACATTTGGAAGGTAAATACGCAAGGACTTGTGCCTGATATTCGGGCCATTGCTGATGGTTCTTCTGCTGTATTGGTTATTGCTGTTCTGTTATTTAACTTATTGGCGAGATGGTTCGGTAAGGCACTTCATAAGAAACTAACTGCTTCAAAATCTTAAGGGGGTAAGCACATGTCTATGTTAACTGCGGAAAGGCAAGGGGCTAAATCTGCTAAGATGACGGATGAGGCGAATACAATTCTTAATGTGAAGGATTTAAATATTTATTATGGCAATAATCATGCGGTTCAAGAGCTTTCAATGGGGATTGATCAACAGGCTGTAACAGCTTTAATTGGACCTTCAGGCTGTGGGAAATCAACTTTTTTACGTAGTATTAATCGAATGAATGATCTGATTCCAATTTCACGTAATACAGGAGAAATTGATTATCAAGGGTTAAATTTATTGTCAAATGAAGTGAATGTGGTAGCGCTAAGAAAAGAAATCGGTATGGTGTTTCAAAGACCCAATCCATTTCCAAAATCAATCTATCATAACCTCGTTCACGGACTTCGTTTTCATGGAGTACCTAAAAATGAATGGAAAGAGCGTGTAGAGGATTCACTACGAAAAGCTGCTCTTTGGGATGAAGTAAAGGACCGTTTATACGAATCTGCACTATCTCTTTCAGGCGGACAGCAGCAACGTTTATGTATTGCACGCACGCTTACTATAAAGCCAAACGTGCTCTTGTTGGATGAACCAGCTTCGGCTCTAGATCCGATAGCCACGGCAAAAATTGAGGAACTTATCTTAGAGCTAAAGAAAGAGTTTACGATTGTTATTGTGACACACAATATGCAGCAGGCATCTAGAATTTCAGATAAAACAGCCTTTTTCTATAATGGCCGTTTAATAGAATACAATCAAACAGATAAGTTGTTTTCTACTCCGGATGTAAAACAGACAGAGGATTATATTTCAGGTCGATTTGGATAAGGGGAGTGTTGGGACATGACAATGACAGCTGAAAAGTCTTCACAAGCATTGCAGACCGTTTATAACATTAAAGATTTTAACTTATGGTATGGCACAAATCACGCGCTTAAAAATGTATCATTTGATATTAATGAATCAGAGGTTACAGCCATTATTGGGCCGTCTGGTTGTGGGAAGTCAACGTTTATTAAGACGTTAAACCTCATGATTAATATGAATCCGGTCGTTAAGATGTCAGGTGATATTGTTTATAAGGGTGATAGCCTTTTAACTGGTAAACCAGATCTGGTTGATTTACGTAAGAAGGTTGGAATGGTCTTTCAAAAACCAAATCCATTTCCAAAATCGATTTATGAAAATGTAGCTTACGGACCACGTGTTCATGGCATTAAGAAGAAGCAAGAACTTGATGAAATTGTAGAAAAAAGCTTACGAGATGCAGTTTTATGGGATGAAGTGAAGGATCGTCTGCATACAAATGGTATGGGGTTATCTGGTGGACAGCAGCAACGTCTATGTATCGCTAGAGCTTTAGCAACAACACCTAGTGTTATTCTAATGGATGAACCAACCTCTGCATTAGATCCAATTAGTACATCAAAGGTAGAAGAGCTAATTGATGAACTAAGAAAAAAATACACAATTGTTATCGTGACACACAATATGCAGCAGGCTGCACGTATTTCAGACCAAACAGCTTTCTTTTATATGGGTGAATTAATGGAAATTGGGGAAACAAACAAAATCTTTACGAATCCGGATAACCCTAAAACAGAGCAGTACATTTCTGGACAATTTGGCTAATAAAAAATAAGGGGGGGCGTTTATGCTAAGAAGTTCGTTTCATCAACATTTGGAAGATGTAAAAGACCAGATCACGCGATTGGGTGAAGAGGTTCTTATACAATTCGATAAGTCTTTGGAAGCTTTTGAACAATCGGATCGTGAGTTAATTGATCATATTATCCAACATGATGCGAAAGTGAATAAATTAGAATTGGATATTAACAATGAGGTTTTCCAGTTGATTGCGCGACAACAACCTGTAGCGACTGATCTGCGAAACTTAATTGTAGCCATGAAAATCTCAGGTGATTTGGAACGAGTTGGTGATTTAGCTGTTGACCTTGCTAAAGTATCGAAACGCATTGACCCGAGCTCGTATCTAGAAAAAAAACAAGAGCTATTGACTATGGCTGGCGATGCAAGAAGTATGCTTAAAGAATCCCTAGAGGCCTTTAAAACAAAGAACCTGATTGTTGCTCAAAAAATGGCTGCATTAGATGATAAGGTTGATGAGCAATTTGGTCGTTTTATTAAAAGATTGTTCAAAGATGGTACAACTGAGCACGATGCTGAACAGCTGACACAGCTGGCTTTTATTGCACGTTATATAGAGCGTATTGCTGACTACGCAACAAATGTCGCAGAGTGGGTCATCTATGAATCGAACGGAGAACATTTTGATCTAAACTAGTAGACCAAAGAGCAGGGGAGACCTGCTCTTTTTTTGTGTATGTTTATAAGCAATATGATACACTTTGAAGGAAGTATAGAATGGATGTAAGCATTGCCGGGCAAGTGAGGCAGGAGGATTATTATGGATGCGCAACTCTTTCTAATTTATTATAAAATACACGTGGCTACATGGCCGTTAATTTTAATATTATTTACCATTATTTTTGTAAGTAACAAGATAGGGCTTCTATTTTTTAATCGGATGCTGCGAACATTGCTTTGGTTTTTGTATGTGCTTTCCATGTTGTCAGGTACAGCTGTGCTTTATGCCTATCAGTTTCCTGCTCAGTATGTGATTAAAGGACTCATCTCACTAATCTTAATCTACTCTATGGAAGTCATTCTAAGGAAAACAAAACGGAAGCAACGTGGGACATCCATTTATTGGTTTATTGGCTTTGCAGCGTTATCTATTATTCTATTGTTAGGATTTAATGTGGGTCTACATTCATAATTTTGATAAGAAATGAGGAACAACTAGATGAATTGGGTTACTAAAACATTTACAGAACTGCACACACAGGAGTTATATGACATTATCCAAGCACGAGTGAATGTCTTTGTCGTGGAACAGGATTGTCCATATGAAGAGTTGGATGGTAAGGATCAGGAAGCCATTCACTTGCTAGGATATCAGGGAACGGAGCTGGCAGCGTATGCAAGACTGTTTCTTCCTTCCGCAGAAAGAGAGCATGCTTCTATCGGGAGAGTACTGGTAAAAAAAGAATATCGGGGTACAAGTAGTGGCAGAGAGTTAATGACAAAAGCAATTTCTGTGCTTGAAGGGTATCAACAGAAGACCATTCAAATTCAAGCTCAATATTACTTAGATCGTTTCTATCGCTCCTTTGGATTTTCGCCTATTTCAGACGTTTATCTTCTTGATGATATTGATCATGTAGATATGCTAAGAGTGCAAAAGGAAACATCGCATGCTTAGGCAGAAAGTTATCGGAACGGCACTTGTAGACATAGGAAGCAGTCAACGATTGGATCTATATGCCAAGGAAATGAGAGAGATGGATCCATCCATTCTCTATATAATGCCCTCTAGTTCATGGTTGAGAGCAGCTAGACAATCAAATCAGCCATTTATGTTTGGCACGTTTGATGATTTAGCCATTCGTACGCTTCAAATGCATAAGAAGGCGTTTCTTTCTTTATCAGAACAAGAAAGAACGCTTTTTTTTCAACAAATACTTGAGCAGGAACAAGCTAGAGACAACCGTTCGCCCAAGGAGAAAGCAAAAGCATTGTCAGATACATATGGTCAGTTAAAAAGGCTTGGCGTTTCTACGGATTCAATCACCCATCCATTAGAAGCATGTAAGCCCATATTTAAATCTTATGAGAAGTTAACAAAAGAGCAGCAGGTGCTAGATCCTGAAAATCGAATGCTATATGCTGCAGAACTACTTAAACAGCAATCCACTGCATCTAATTGGCATGTGATTGTCGATGGGTTTTATGATTTCAGCCCACTCCAATTTGTATTACTTGAAGCATTGCTACAAGCAGATATAAAGGTTACCGTCTACCTGCCTCATTTTGAATCCTTAGATATTGTGACAGAAACACTGGATGACCTTAAAAAAATGGGCTTCAACACAGATCGGTTTAAGATTCAACCAACTTCTCCTAAGACAAATCGTGTTTCTTTAATTAAGGCGACGACCACCCGTGAGCAATGGACGGGGGTGGTTCAGGCGATGGCAGACCAGACAGATGAAGTAGGGATTCTACATGCTCCTGATGAGAAAGAAAATTGGATGCGTGTAGCTAAAGAAGCAGGGGTTCCAATTACCCTACCTATCACAAAAAAAATGGGTCAAACATCCATCTATATGATCGTTGACTTTATTCTTAAACCGTTACACACAAAAGAAGAAGAGGTAGAACTGGCTTCTTTACTACTACACATATTTGGCGTAAGAGGAACGGCTTACGCAAAAGCGATGCATCAGCTTCAACGCAGTGGTACAACGGGTCTGGAAAAAGTAGAAGAAAGCCGTCAAAGGATCGGTCAGTTCGATCGAAATTCATATGAAGGGATTGTTGACTATTTACATAGGCTCGAAACCGTGTTGGACGAGCTAGCAATTGCTGAATGGTTAGATCGGCAAATAAAAGAAATGACCCAAGCGGGCGCGATCCAAGATCTTTTAATTGAAGAGAAGGCTTTGCAGCAATTAATGGATCTACTTCGTACAAAGAGGGAGAGCTTCAGCCAAAATCAAATTGGCCAATTTAAGGTATCTGCTTCTTTCATACATGATCTGGTAAGGGCTAACCTTGATCAAAAGGATCTACTTCGGGAACAAGGGTTTCGCAACGGGGTTCCATCATTGTATTGGCAAAATGCAGCTCAGTTTACAGGCAAAACATTATTTATTCCTTCCATGGGGGCGGAGCAATTCCCAGGAACATATAGATTATCTGGCTACGTTCAGGAAACGGATATCTATCTTTATGATATACCGTATGGAAAGCCTACGCACTTACATTTTCGTAAGAAGCAAGCTGCCTACTTTAGACAGTTGTTTTTTGTGGCAGAGGAATTGGTGTTTAGCTATGTCGAAGGAGTTGACCCAAATCATCCTTTGTTACCAACCGTCTTCCTTGATGGCCAATCCATCGAAAGTAGCTGGTCATTTGAAAATAGAATGAGAAAGAAAATGGCTCACACTCGTAAAGAGTATATAGAAATGATCGCGTATTGGAAGGGCAAAAAGAAAAGTGTGCAGGATCTTCCAGCGGATATTTCAGCGATGGAGCACTCTCTTCATCGTTTAGAGACTGGTGAAGAAGCAATCTCTAACGAAATGGAACAGCGGTTGAAACAACAGCCTACTGTTGCGATAACGGCTTTAGAGAGCTACGCTCGTTGTCCAATCAGGTTCTCGCTTGAGCGTTTATTACAGGTGTCAGAGCCGGATGCACAGGATGAAGGTGTTTCCTTTCTGCTTATCGGCCACCTCGTACATACATTAATTGAATGGTTGTATCAGGAATTAGAGATCGTTGGCCAACCCTTCTCCTCCTTATCCGAACAAAAAAAACAGCAGGTCCCTCAATTAATTGAACAAAAGATAGATGAAAGCTGGTTGCTTATTGAAGAAGAGAATCCACACATTTCAAAGCTTGAGCTGAATCTATTAAAGCAGCAATGGGTAAATAGATTGCTGGAATGGTGGGAAGCAGAACGTAAACTGTTCTGGGATAACGAATCGCTAGGTGCAATGTCCATTCACTCACTAGAGCAGTCACTGACATATGAGCTGCTAAGTAAAAGCGGGGAGCCGATACGATTAACAGGAAAGATTGACCGAGTGGATATGATCGATTCGGAGTTTGTTATCTATGATTATAAAACGGGTTTATCTACGTTAAAAATGGAGGAGGTACGTGCAGGGTTAAAGCTACAGCTTCCACTCTATAGTTATATTCTTAAACAGACCCTAGATCTTAGGAATGATCATGCTCATGAGGCATTGGGGGCTTCTTATATTTCTTTACGTGCACCTAGTCAAAGAAGTAATAATGGAATCTGGCATGAGCGCGAAATAGGTAAGCCATCTCGTTTTCTTGTCAGCTCTCGATGCCAGAATAAGGAGCCGGAAATAGGCACTGAGTCCTTTTTGAAGAAGTATGAGCTTGAGGAACGAATTCAGACACTTTGGCAAGGCATGAATAGCTCGTTTCCAGTTAAGCCATTAGATTGTCGGGATAGCTGCCCGTATGGTCCAATATGCCGTGTGACAGATGATCAAAAGGAGGCAGCCGCTGAGATATGAGTATGACATTTAATACACAGCAGGAAGAAGCGATTTATTCAAAGCAAACTCTAGTAGTTGTCGCAGCAGGTGCTGGCTCAGGAAAAACGAGAGTTCTAACAGAGCGAGTGTTGCATTTAAGTGAATTGGCTTATGCACAGCCTAAAGAGCCACATGGGGCAGCCATTGATTCAATTACTGCCATCACATTCACAGAAAAAGCTGCTCGAGAGATGAAGCAACGGATACGAGTAAGCATAGAAAATAGGATTCAATCTGCTCCATCTGTCCAAGAGCAAAACCACTGGATTGGGCAAAAGGAGGCATTGGATCGTGCGGTCATAACGACCTTTCATAGCTTCTGTCAAAGGCTGCTGCACCAGCATGCTTTTCAAGCAGATTTACCAGCAGCCTTTCAAATTATCGATGACGTGGATGCAAATCTTATCAAACAGGATGTACTTCAATCCCTTTTCTCATCTGTTGATCATTTTCGTAAGGCGGAACCATTTTTTGAAGCAATTAGTATGGACCAACTTGGGGACGCGATTGTTCAAATACACGATCAGTTAAGAGAGCTTGTTCCCGGGGAAGCAGCTATTCAGCAGCTTGATGTTGAGTGTATGTGGAACTCACAGGTAGAGGCAAGTAATCAGAGCTGGATCCAGCACATGAAAGCTTTTGATCACGCAGGTAAGGAAGCAGTAAGGAGCTTTCCAACTACGGGGTTGTCAAAAGCAAATGAGAATCATGTATCACGACTCACCGAATTCTTTGATCGACAGACACCTAAGTCGTTTAATGAAGAGTATATAAAAGCACTTACCGAAGTGATGCCAAAACGAGTAAACAGTGCTTGGAAGGAAGGCATTCCTAGTTTATATGATTTGTTTGAAACTCAGTGGAAACCACTTAAGGAACGTTTGAAGAAAAAGGAAAATTCGGTTGACCCAAAGCAAACAAAGGTCTTTTTGGAGAAATTCATGAGGCTTATCCAAGCATTTGACCTTCTTTATCAAGAGCGAAAAATGTTTCAAGGGGTGCTAGACTTTGCTGATCTTCAGCAGAAAGCGTTAAAGCTATTGGAGGATCCTGACATTCAACGGTCCTGCAGAGAAGAATTCAAGCACTTTATGGTTGATGAGTTTCAAGATACAAACGCGCTTCAGCTGGAGGTTTTACAACGAATTCAACCTATGTATCGCTTTTTAGTTGGGGATACCAAGCAATCCATTTATCAATTTCGTGGAGCCGATGTCACGATCATGAACGATCTTGAACAGCAAGCACAGGCTGCAGATCAAAGAATTTTAATGAATAAAAACTATCGAACGATTGAACCTATTGTCTCTGCGGTAAATACGATTTTTTCACATGCAATGGCTCAGATTCAGGAATACTCATATCAAACGTTATATCAGCCACTTGACGCCTTCCGTACACCAAATCCAGAGTTAACAGATGCTGTAGAGGTAGTCTGTGGCGAGCAAGAAGAGTATGACCTCATTGCCAATCGAATGATTGAATTGGTTCGTTCCAAAGAAAAAATCGTTGGGGAAGATTCTTTATGGAGACCTGCATCTTGGCATGATTTATCAGTATTAATTCCAACGAGGACACATTTACGTAAATTGGAGAAAGCTTTAAGAGCGAAGCAAATTCCATATGAAGTGCATAGCGGGGTTGGCTTTTTCGAACGACAAGAGGTCGTTGATTTTTTGACCTTGCTTCGCTGGTTAGATAAGCCTTACGAGGATTTTTACGTACTGGCCTTATTAAGAAGCCCGTTAATTGGGTTAACCATCAATGATTTTCTATATATAAAATCCGCCTGCAAAGAAAATCAGTCCATAGGGGAATACGTCTGTTTAGATGATCACGTACTACACCATAACCATTTGCCTGCAGAAATCTTGAATGCAATAGGTACGCTGAGGAAGTGGATTGAACAATGGGTTCCCTTTCAACCATTCCCAAGCCTTGAGGAATCTTGCTACGAATTATTGGAGGAAACGGGTTTAAAATCAGCTCTGTTACTACAATCTAATGGCCTGCAACGGGTTAGAAATGTCGAGAAATTAATTGAAATTCTGGCAGATCAAAAACAACCGAATTTGCGCAAGCTATTAACATCTGTCCAGGAGAGAGTGCAATGGAGTGAGAAGCAGGGTGATGCAACAGTAGAAAGAGCGGAGGGTGACACGGTTACGATTATGACTGTGCATGGTTCAAAAGGTTTGGAATTCCCAGTTGTATTCCTACCACAGCTGCACCAAAGACCTCAAAAGGACTCAGGAAGATTTCGGTTTCACCCGCAACTTGGGATTGTAATGAATTTGGAGGCGAAAGATCGTGGCTGGACCACTCCCGGTTTTGAGCTCGTTAAGGATGAAGCCGATCATAAAGCTGTCGAAGAAGCCAAACGATTATTTTATGTTGCAGCCACAAGAGCAAAAGACAAACTCATTCTAATCAATGGCGAGGACAAGGCTTCCGAGAACTCTTGGTTACACATGATTGAACAAACAAAGAGTACCGATACAACGTGGTTCACCGAGAAATACGTGAGTGATGAAGAGCCTTGGCTTGCTGAAGACACAGATGTATATACCCCACCTCCAATATTAAAGGATACAATTGAAACGCGGGTGCCTATCTCAGTCAGCGAGATTGTTGCATGTTTACACAATCCTTCTCTCTATTTTGATCAGTATTTAAGAGAACGTGATACCACTTCATTTCATGCTCATCATGATGGAGAAAGGGAGTATCACTTAGCTGCGAACCTTGTAGGTACCTTAGTACACCGTGCGATTGAGTTAGTTGATCTAGGTTGGACTGATGAGAGGGCGGTAACCATTGCTTTAGGGGAACAATATCAGACACATGAGCTTTATAAGCAATATGAGCGTGAAGTGAATCAGCTACTATCCGTCTATAAACAGCTTTCATTAGGTGAACAGATTGCTAACGAATGGCTGTTTACTATGGACTGGGGCAGAGCAGAGGTAACGGGCATCATTGATAAAGTTGTGGTTAAAAACGGTGAAGTAGGTATAGTAGATTTCAAAACGAATGTACTACCTCATGCAAAAGAAGAACTCATAAATTATTATAAACCACAGTTATTACTCTACAAGTGGGCATTTGAACAGAGGACCGGGAAAGCTGTACATAAACTGTACCTAGTTCTTTTAAGAGATAAAGAGCAGACCCTTTATGAGGTTAAAGTGACTGAACAAGATGAGCAGACTCTAAAAAATACGATTGAAAATATAGTGAAATTAAAAACAACTGGCTTAACTATTGAAACCTCTACACTCTCAGACCGATATAATGAATAGAAGAGATGAGACTACTCATTTTTATATCACATATCCGTTAGATGTAAATGTTGCAGAGTAGGTAGATCAAAGAATGAGGTGGACGTAGTTTTGATGAATTCAGAGTACTTGGCTGTTTTCCTTGATGAAAGTCAGGAACATCTACAAACAGTAAATGATAACCTGTTAAAGCTGGAAAAGCAGCCCGAGGATGAATCGATAATAGGTGAAATATTTCGATCAGCCCATACATTAAAGGGAATGTCAGCCACGATGGGCTTTGAGGATTTAGCACATCTTACTCATAATATGGAAAATGTTCTTGATTTAATCAGGAATAAACAAAAGCAAGCAACAACAGAGATCATTGATGTGATGTTCCAATCTGTGGATTCGCTTGAAAATATGGTCAATGATATTGCCAATGGTGGCACTGGTAAGCTCGACGTTACGGAGTTAGTTAGCTTACTCGAGAGTATAGAGCAAGGGAAAAACCCGGCAATACCTGAAGTAGCTGCCACGGCAGAGCAGGTAGATTTAATTGAAATATATGATGAGTATGAACGGACCGTTCTTGAAGAATCTCTTGAACAGGGTTACTCTGTTTATCAAATTAAAGTAGTACTTGATGAACATGCTATGCTCAAAGCTGCTCGAGTTTTTATGGTTTTTGATGTCCTTGGACAGGTCGGAGAAGTGATTAAGTCTTCCCCAGCAGCAGAGCTATTAGAGGAAGAGAAATTTGAATTGGAATTCCTTGTGACGGTTATTTCAAAGGTATCAGGCGATGAAATTAAGCAGCGAATTCAAAAGGTCTCTGAGATAGCAGACGTTTTCGTTCAATCAATGACACGTTTTGTACAAGCGGAGCAGAGGGAGCAAGAGGAATTAAAACCTGTTAACCCAGCTTCAGCTTCAACAGATAAAGAACCTCAACAAAAATCGGTAGAAACAAACAAAACCATTCGAGTGAATATTGAACGACTGGATGTCTTAATGAACTTATTTGAGGAGCTAGTGATTGATCGTGGCCGCCTTGAGCAAATTTCAGGGGACTTAGATAATGCAGAGCTTACTGAAACTGTTGAGAGAATGTCACGAATCACGGGTAACCTTCAAGAAATCATTTTAACCATGCGTATGATGCCAGTTGAGACAGTGTTTAATCGTTTTCCTCGGATGGTCCGTACACTTTCAAAGGAATTGAACAAGCAGGTTCGCCTTGAAATTGAAGGAGCAGAAACGGAGCTAGATCGAACCATTATTGATGAAATTGGTGATCCACTCGTTCATTTAATAAGAAACTCCATTGACCACGGCATTGAAACACCTGAACAACGTGAGGCGTTAGGCAAACCAACTCAAGGGACGGTTCAGCTTAAGGCTTACCATAGTGGTAATCATGTTTTTATTGAGATTATCGATGATGGGGCTGGAATTAGCCGCGAAAAGGTTTTGGCAAAAGCGTTAAAAAATCAGATTATTACAGAGGATGAGTCTGCTCAGTTAACAGACTCTCAAGTATTTGGACTTTTATTTGAACCAGGTTTCAGTACAGCCGAACAAATTACAGATATTTCTGGTCGAGGCGTAGGTCTTGATGTTGTTCGTAACACATTTGAATCACTTGGTGGGATTGTTACGGTTCAATCAGAGCTCCAAAAGGGCTCTACCTTCTTGATTCAATTACCATTAACATTATCAATTATCGATGTGATGCTTGTTGAAACAGGGAAAGAGAAATATGCTATCCCGTTATCATCCATTGTAGAGACTGCGATTGTTCATAAAAAGGACCTCTTTAGTGCACATGGTCAGAAGGTCATTGATTTTAGAGGCAAGGTTGTACCACTCGTTTTCATGAGAGATGCGTTTAACATACCTGGACAACAAGCAGATGAAGACTTCCTTTCATTAGTTATCATTCAAAAAGGCGAGAAGACCGCTGGCTTAGTTGTTGATTCATTAATTGGCCAGCACGATGTTGTGCTTAAATCACTTGGAAACTATCTAACCAATGTATTTGCTATTTCAGGTGCCACAATACTTGGTGATGGCGAAGTGGCATTAATTGTTGATCCAAACGCCTTAATTAAATAGATTGATGGAAAAAAGGAGAGTCTGCGATGAGTGTTGAGGTATTAGATGAGCAGATGAAAGTAATCATCTTTCAAATGCATGAAGAAGAATACGCTATTAAAGTTAGTGACATCCAATCAATTGAGCGTATGCAATCCGTTACAAGAATTCCAGGAACACCAACCTTTGTAAAAGGGGTTATGAATTTACGTGGTGTGATTACACCAGTCATAGATTTAAGAGAAAAATTTGGCTTAGAGAAAAAGGATTCGGATGAATCAACGCGAATTCTTATTACAGCTAGTGATGATCTAACACTGGGGTTGGTCGTTGATGGTGCCAATGACGTCATGGATATTCCTCTAAATAAAATTGAACCAACACCAGAGGTTGTAGGTGGTGTAGAAGCTCACTATCTTGATGGTGTAGTTAAGCTTGGTACAAGATTATTTAGCTTGCTTAACTTAGAAAAGGCAGTGCAGGAATAGCAAAGAAGAGGTGGACAAAATGACCTCCATATTAATTGTGGATGATGCAGCATTTATGAGAAAAATGATTAAGGACATTCTTCTTGATGCAGGCTTTAATGTAGCAGGCGAAGCTGAAAATGGAATTCAAGCGATTGAACAATTTAAGGCATTAAAGCCTGATCTCGTAACGATGGACATTACAATGCCCGAGCTTAATGGAATCCAGGCATTAAAACAAATTATTCAGCTAGATCCTTCAGCTAATATTGTGATGTGCTCGGCGATGGGACAGCAAGCATTGGTATTGGAAGCCGTTCAATCCGGAGCCAAGGATTTTATTGTTAAACCCTTTCAAAAAGAACGTGTGATTGAAACGGTGGAGCAGGTCCTTCAGGCAGCTCAAAGATAGAAAGATATAAGACAGTGTGTTCTTCGAGACAGCTGTCTTTTTGTCTACCTATTGGTTTCAATCGACAATAAACGGGGTAATTAAAAAATATCAGTATAATCGATAATTCATTTGGAATAGGAGGAAAATTAGATGAGCAACCAATTCGCAATGGATAAAGAGGTTCTTAAGCAGCTTGAGATCATAAAAAGTCTGCAGAAACGCTCGCAGGCTGCCGTCTATTCTCTCTATGCACAGGCTGTACTTGAATATTCTCTTTACTATCATAAAAAGGACCAATTGTTACATCTTATTGATGAAGCACTGGTTAAAAGAGACGAAGAACAGTTTATGTCCTTAACGAATGATTATGCAGCATTGCTTAATGAACATAAAGATGGAAAGACGATTTATGATCATGGGTTTAAATTGCACCTAACATTTCAATAAGAGTACGGGGCTGTCTAAAAGTATGACCCCTTACCACTTTTAATAGTGATAAGGGGTATTTTTTGAATTCACATGTTGTATCGGTCCGTGACTAAGATCTCTACATAATGTCCTATTTTTCATTAGGAATGTCGGTTCGAACAACACGAATGTGAGTAATCCAAACATAGTTACTTTTAGCGCAGCACTTATTTTACTAAATTGGTGCATACTATTGTTTGAATGAAAGTCTTTTATAGGGAAATGGGGTGATAACATGTTATGGACAATTATTATGATCATTCTCGGACTTTGGTTGGTTGGTCTTATTTTTCGGATTGCCGGAAACTTTATTCACATTTTGCTACTCGCAGCTGCTATTGTGTTAGTATATCAGCTAATTGTTAAACGAAGGTGACATAAGCAAAAAGCTGGCTGCCAGTCAGCTTTTTTGTTCATTCTCCAGAAAATCATGATAGCCGTTTAAGAGAATCGGTGAATTGGCAATATAGAGTTGATACATATAAAGTATCGCTTCTTCCTTATTACACATATTTAATTCTATATAGTGAAAAGCAGAGCTCAGATATGAATCGCGTTGAATCCAAGCTAATACTTTTTCTGGATCAACATTCATGGGAGGTAACCTCCTTTTTTTAAAGGCTCAGCATCAGTATATGTGATCCATTTTAAGCAGGTTCGCATCTAATAAAGAAAAGTCAATGTTCCAGATAATAATGATGAGGTGAGCTAATGAATACACTTTTATGTAAAACTGAGTATGATTCGTTAAAAGAGGTTATCCTATGTCCTCCCGAGTACATGAGTATAAAAGAAGTGATTAATTCGATTCAGGCTCACTACAAGCAAGACAATATCCATATACCGACGGCTTTAAAGCAGCATCAAGGATTAAAGCAAACACTTACGTCCCTTGGCGTACATGTAGTAGAACTCCAAGCGGATCGTCATTACCCTGAACAGGTGTTTACAAGAGATATAGGGTTTGTTATTGATGATATCCTTTATCTGGCTTCTTTGGAGCGCCCTATAAGGCAGGGAGAGGAGATGTACCTTAAGCAATATGCTGAGGAAAATCAACTAAGCTTCCAGAAGATGACGGAAGGAACCATTGAGGGTGGCGACGTTATCATTGATGGTGAAGATGTATTTATTGGAATTAGTAGCCGTACAAGCGCTTCGCTCATTGAACGCTTTAAACAAAATCATCCAGGCAAAACCATTCATCCTATTCATTTCGATGATTCTTATCTTCATTTAGACTGTGTATTTAACCCAATCTCAGAGGATATAGCATTAATCTACACAGATGCAATTGAGCCCGAGTTTGTTTCGCTACTGAAACAGAAGTACACATGTATAGAAGTATCTAAACGAGAACAATTTTCTTTAGCAGTTAATGTACTTTCCTTAGGGGAAGGAAAAGTGATTGTCTTACCAGAAAATACAGAGACGAATGCTCAACTTAGGGCAAAGGGCTTTGATTTATATGAAGTACCCTTTTCTGAAATTATTAAATCTGGTGGCTCCTTTAGATGTGTGACAATGCCCTTACACCGAGCTTGATGTACTTTCACTCATAGTATGCTGAATAAACCCACTCTTTATTGGACATATAAAAGAGAGATAGAGAGGTGGGTTTATGCACGGGAAGCATGCACTTGAGAACTATCAAAAACAGATGGAACAGATTCAGGCGGAAGAAGAGATCAAGAAAGATAAGCAGCGCCATAAAGGAAAATATTCCGCTCGAGAAAGAGTGGAAATGCTACTAGATCCAGATTCTTGGACAGAGTTTCAGCAATTTGCTTCGGGCTCATTATCTGATAAAACGCTAGTAAATGATGGCGTAATTATTGGAGTTGGCACGATAGACGGGAGAAAGGTATGTGTCTTTTCTCAGGATTTCACTGTAGCTGGTGGTTCTTTAGGTGAGATTCATGCCAAGAAAATTTCCTGGCTTATGGATCTTGCGGCGGATATGAACGTCCCGCTAATTGGATTAAATGATTCTGGAGGAGCTAGGATTCAAGAGGGAATCTCTGCCCTTGAAGGGTATGGCCAAATCTTTGAACGTAACGTTAAATATTCAGGAGTGATTCCTCAGATATCCGTCATTCTTGGTCCATGTGCTGGCGGTGCTGTGTATTCGCCAGCTTTAACTGATTTTGTCCTAATGGTTGAAAAGTCTAGTCAAATGTTTATAACGGGCCCAAAAGTAGTAAAAGCTATGAGCGGTGTGGCGATTGAAGCTGAAGCATTGGGTGGAGCATATATGCATGCGTCTCAAAGTGGTAATGCTCATTTGACTGCCATCTCAGAAGAAGAGGCATTTAAAAAGGTTAGGAAACTGATTGCACTTTGGACTCCTCAGACTCACCATATCAAGGCACCTCAAAAAACATCGTTAATCAACCTACTACCCGCCCATCACAAAAAAAGCTACGATATGCATACGGTCATTTCCTCAATTATAGATGAGGACTCTTTCCTTGAGATTCATGAAAAATTCGCTCGGAACTTAATTGTTGGTTTTGCCAGGCTTAATGGTAGATGTATAGGTATCGTGGCCAATAATCCTAAAGTAATGGCAGGCTGTATTGATCTGGACGCCTCAGACAAATGCGCAAGATTCATTAGATTTTGTGATGCATTTGAACACCCAATCTTGGTCTTGGAGGATGTTAGTGGATTTATGCCGGGGCTTCAACAGGAACAAGCAGGCTTGATCAGGCATGGAGCAAAAATTATTTACGCCTTTGCAGAAGCAAGCGTACCAAAAATTACCGTCATTATCCGTAAGGCCTATGGTGGCGCTTTTGTGGCACTAAACAGTAAAGCTATAGGCGCTGATTTTGTTTATGCATGGCCTGGATCTGAGGTGTCTGTAATGGGTCCAGAAGGGGCAGCGGCTATTCTATATTCGGATCAATCCCAAAAAAGTAAGGAAGAGAAAATGAATGAATATCGTGATCAATTTGCCGATTCACGTCATGCTGCTCAAAAAGCCTTAATAGATGAGATCATTCATCCGGATGATACCAGAAAACGATTAATTATGTCCTTTTCACTTATCCAATCGAAAAAAAGGTCAATTCTCAAAAAAAAACACGGAAATATGCCCCTATAAGAGGGTTCCTTTTCTTATGACTTCTCTCGTGTACTGCTCTGTGGTAGCATGAGAAGGAGAAATGGTAGGAGAGGAAGAGACGTTTGGTTGTATTAAGTGAATGGATTTTTCAGTTTCTTTTAGTTGGGGTGTTAGTCATTATTGCATTAGGGGGAGCTCTTGTAGCTACTCGCTTTTCTAAGGAAAAAAAGAAGAATAAACGTAATGATCATATTATGGCTATTCTTATTAGTGCTTTTTGTGTGGCTACATACTTTAGTGTGACACAGATCATACCACAAGCATTTGATGGAGACTTGATCGTAACAGAGAATCAGGAACGTTCAGTTGAGCAGGCGCATGTGCGGTTTATTTCATTGCCTTTTCCATATAAAATGAACGAATACGAGCTACAGCCGGTTTCAATGATGCTTAACCATTCAGAGCGGGAAGAGGTCATCATGGTAGAGACTAATGACTTTACGCAGCTGACGGCTTTCGCATCAGACAATCCATCCTTTGTACGTTCCGATCGTTCAGTTAATATGGTGCAGTATGTTCAGCAGGTGATTCAACCTGTAGCTAATGACATAGCTGAACAGGCAAGCAGTGAAGACGAGCTGAGCGAGTACATTCTTTCAGAGCTGTCTTTACAGTTTCCAGCGCATGATTTTTATAGCCAAGGATCGTAAGAAGGTAAAAACATACTAAGAGGTTGAGAAAGAACTTTATAACTAAAAGAAAAGCTGACAATGTTGGAGTCAATCCATTCAATTGTTCAGCTTTTTATATTGTATTGTCGCTCTAGAAATATACTTCGCTTGCATAAGGACATGGAGGGTATCAGAGAATGGGTTCTTCGGCTGCGCTCCCGAAAATGGGGGCACTTACCCGAGGCAAGGTAATGAGCTAACTCGACTCCGTCGATTTATCTCATTAAACCTTTTCATCCCGCAGGTGTCGGCCCGCCATTTTCGTCCGCTTGTTTAGATAGGTATTGGAATTAGTATTTATACAATCATAAGGACTTTACCCGTAAGGAAACGATTATTTTGGTAACGTATTTTAATTCTTGGCAAAATCCTCATTTGTCTAATTTAGAACATGAGCGTAGGTTTCTCCTGGAGCGGTGTGCCGAGCTCATCCAAACTTATAGCTCTCACGTCCTTATTACATACTATGAATAGCACTAAATATAAGTATGTAAGTTTTAAACCAGCGCAGTGTATTTCCGAAGCGGATCTTATCTCTTCGTTTCAAAATAGAAGACCCAAACGATGATATGTTAGATCAACATAAACGTTTGGGCCTTACTATTTTTAGGATTCTACTAATTCATATGATTCTGGGTCATTTTCAGCTGTAATAGGTTCATCTGTTTGAATGTGGCCAAATAATTGTTCCTGACTTTCTCCGTCTATTAAAATTTGCGTTTGTTCATATCCAAACTGGTCCATAATTAACGCTACTTGTTGAAGTAGCATTTCTTCTGTTCCAGATCCTACTTGAATGTCAAGAAATTCTGGAGAGAAGGACACATGGGCGATACCATCATGGTCTTCAACAGATTGTAGCTCGATCGATGTGTCAGTCAGTGAGGTTAATTCTGCTTCATCAGACTCTGGACCCTCAAGCCACATATTAAGCGCCTCTATCGCACCTTCCATTTCATCAGATGAGACCTCTCGTTCTACTCGATAAAGCTCCTCAACATTTTCATCTGGGAAAAATAAGTAAACACTATGCATAGCTGTTTCTTCATCCGACGTTTCCTCTTCCGGCTCGTTTTGTCCTGTGTCTGTTTCGGGTACCGGCTCGTTTCCTTGACCGCATGCCATTAGCATAAGGGATGTACCAAATGCGACTAGCAGTTTAACTTTCAATGAAACCCCTCCTAAGGTAGAAAAGTAACAGTCTTGATACTATCTCTTACCCTAAGCTAGTATATATTAAACAAATGACTTTTTGTAGACGGCTAAATCAAATTCTCTCTTTATTTCCGTTTGCGACTTAGAATGATATACTAAAAAAAATGAATGTGGAAGGAACTTGTCTATTATGCCTCAGTCAAAGTATTTTAAAATAGGTCTTGGTATTGCGCTCTTTTTGTTAATCGTATACCTAGCCTCGTTGGTAAGTTTTATTTTTCAACCTATCGCTGTTTTATTTCAAACACTTTTTGCACCGATTGTCATTGCAGGCGTTTTTTATTATTTATTACGCCCATTTGTTAATCTGTTAAGCAAAAAAATTCCTAGAGGGCTTTCCATTCTTCTAGTTTTCTTACTGTTAATTGGATTAATAACAACCTCTGTTCTGCTGATTGGTCCTGAAATTCAAAAGCAGACAAGAAGTTTAATCGATAACGTTCCTTCCTTTGTGGAACAGGGTGAGGAGATGTTGCTCACGTTACAGGAAAATGAATATGTTCAAAGCTTTCAACAATCTGGTCAGCATTCACTTGATGATATGATAGAGAATTTCTCAAGTAATATTGAAGGATATGTTGCTTCAATTGGATCTAATTTAGTCAAAGTTATTGGAGCTGTAGCTAGCTTTGTAATTGTTCTGGTCATTTTCCCATTTGTCTTGTTTTACTTACTTAAAGAAGGGGATAAGGCACCTGCGTTCATGCTTAAGTTTCTACCTGAAAAGCAGCAGCATGAAGGTCGTCGTATTCTTGGAGATATGGATAAAGCTTTAAGCTCTTATCTACAAGGGCAGATTCTCGTAAGTATTTGTGTAGGGATTCTTTGCCTCATTCTATACTTAAGCATTGGATTGGAATATGCATTAGTCCTTGCGATTATTGCCATGCTTACAAATGTTATCCCTTTTATTGGACCTTGGATAGGAACCGCACCAGCAGTTATTGTTGCCTTATTTGACTCGCCATTCATGGTGCTTGCCGTCATTATAGGTGTGCTTGTTATTCAGCAAATCGAAAGTAACTTAATCTCACCGCAGATTATGGGTCGACAGCTTAATGTCCATCCAGTTACGATCATCTTTCTCTTATTATTTGCCAGTCAGTTTGCTGGCTTGGTTGGATTGCTTCTGGCAGTACCTTCCTATGCTGTTGGGAAAGTAATTGTATCTCACACCTATCGCTTAATTAAACTGAGAAGAGGAAAGCCTGTTCATTGACAGAGGCTAGCATCTTCCTTACACTATACAGAAACTACACAATTAAAAGGGTGAGGGTAGAATGTCATATGAAGATGAAGGCATCATTCAAATGGATGCAGAAGAGCTCCGTGAATTGCTCGTTACAGGGGCAAAGGAACCTATTCTAATTGATGTTCGTGAACTAGATGAATATGCAGAAGCACATATTCCTGGAGTGCCACTGATACCAATGAATACTATCGCAAGTTTATCAGCAGAGTTAGATCGTTCTGCTTCGTATGTATTCATTTGTCGGAGTGGTAAGAGAAGTCAAAATGTGGCCCTATTTCTAAAGGAACAAGGAATTTTGAATGTACGTAATTTTGTTGGAGGCATGATCTCCTGGCAGGGCGACATAAAATCCGGGTTGGAATGGGTAGTAAAAGATGTTAATGAGCTGAAAAAAGATTAATTTTGCATTGAAACGCTAGGATGATGTTTAATAACCACTGGATTAGGAAATTATACTCAAGTAAGAGGGAAGGGGAGATATACATGGGATTAAAAAAATGGCTTGTATTTTCAGCTGTTGCTGGTGCTGTCAGTGGAACAGCAATTTGGTTAAATGATGAATCAAGGCGTGCCAGAGTTTCCAAAGTTATACGCAACTCTTACCAAAAAGTATCGAATAAGGTAACACCAGGCGGTGAGAAATCGACTGAAGAGCTTGGCAACCCTATTCCAGAATCAGCTGATAGTAAGATGGTTGGTGAAGGTGCCTTATACAGTGTTCAGCGTTACAACGAGAAACAACAATTGAACCATAAGTAAGCCACCTATTTTGGTGGCTTTATCTTTTGGTAGATACCATTAAAGGAGACGAAGGGACCATGATTTCGATTGAGAGAGAGCAGCTTGGGGATATTTCACTTCTTCATGTTGCAGAAGAGAAGGTCAGAGATCAACTAAATCAACCCGCAATTTTCTTTTTTCATGGGCTGACCAGTGCAAAGGATCAGAATTTACATATTGCGTATCATTTAGCTGAAGAGGGTTATCGAGTTATCTTGCCTGATGCGCTACATCATGGCGAACGAGAAGGTACAGTAACCGGCGAGCAAAGAACAATGCTTTTATGGGAAATTGTGATGAATTCGATTAATGAATTACAGCAGTTAAAGGATCATTTTACCCATAACGGCCTAATAGATGAGAAAAGAATTGGGGTTGCTGGAACGTCTATGGGGGGAATTACAACCTATGGTGCACTGACGCAATATCCATGGATTCATACGTCGGCAACGCTTATGGGTACTGCGTATTATGAACACTTTGCAAACCAACAAATTGAGCAAATGAGAGCTCATGGCATTTCGATTCCAGATACCCTCGCAAGCGCAACACTTAAGAGATTAGCGGCATTTGACTTATCAAAACAGCTTTCCACGTTATCAGATAGACCCTTGATGATTTGGCATGGTGAGAAAGATCAGATTGTTCCTGCAAGCTATTCTACAACGTTGTATAATGAACTTGTTCCCAATTATAGTGACAGACCAGATCATCTTGCATTATATTTGGAGAAAGAAACAGGACATGCTGTCTCCAGACAGGCAATTTTCCAAATGAAGAGTTGGTTTACTAAGCATATGTTATAGATGTAATACAGGCAGTGAGAAAACAGTAGAGGTGTACGAATGCTTAAAGAAATTCAGAAAGTTATAATCATTATCATTGGATCGGCTCTGCTTGCAGCCTCCTTAAACTTTTTCTTAATACCTGCAGATGTTTTTGCAAGTGGTTTTACCGGGATATCTCAGCTCTTGGCCTCGGTCTTTAATCTATCTACGGGGTTACTATTATTCCTTTTAAACATTCCTGTGGCTATACTTGGCTGGATGAAGGTTGGAAAAAGCTTTACCATTTACAGCTTTGCGAGTGTTGCGGTGACATCTTTTTTTCTTGAGGTCCTACCAGAGTATGCATTTTCACAGGATATTCTTTTAAATGCCGTATTTGGCGGCGTGCTTGGGGCTGTTGGCGCAGGATTAATGCTTAGATGGGGTGCTTCGTCTGGAGGACTAGATATCATTGCGTTAGTATTAGCTAGGTACAGTGATCGTCCAGTTGGCATTTACTTTTTTATTCTAAACAGTTTAATTGTGCTTGCAGCGGGGATCTTTTTTGATCCGGAAAAAGCCTTATACACTTTAGTTGCTCTTTATGTTACTTCACGTGTTATTGATGCCATTCATACGCGCTACGTGAAGCTTACGGCTATGATTGTGACCAAGCATGCTGAGGAACTAAGAACAGCGATCCATGAGCGATTGACCAGAGGGATTACAAGGGTGCCAGCAATGGGAGGCTATACTTCAGATGATAAAGAAGTGTTGTTTATTGTATTGACCCGTTATGAACTGTATGACCTAAAAACCATCATTGGTGATGTGGACCCATCTGCGTTTACCAATATTGTTGAAACCGCAAGTGTATACGGATTGTTTAACAAACAATAGGGAGTGAATAGCGATGATAAAAGACTGGAGAGTATTAGCAGCTACTGCGTTCATTCTGCTACTAGCAGCATGTGGTCAACAAACGGAAGCGCCAGGGGAAGGAAATAACGATGTGGAGGAGGGAGTAGAGGAAATGGATGGTTGGAATCTAGAAGTAACAGCAACAAATGAAAATGATTCGTTACTTGTTGAAATGGTTTTGACTAATGGCACGGGAGAAGCACAAGAAGTTGGATTTCCTAGCTCACAATCATATGAACTTGTCCTCACAGATGAAGCAGAGGAAGAAGTGTATCGTTTTTCTGAAGGCAAAATGTTCACGATGGCCATCGTTTCAGAAGAAATTAGTGATGGAGAGTCTTTCACTTATCAGGAATCGATTCCGACTAGTGATTTGGAGCCTGGTCCTTACACGCTGTTAGTTGAAATCGTTGGTAAAACTCAAGAGCAAGAAACGCTACCTTCAACAACCATTGAAGTGGAGATTTAATATTTATTAAAGATCCTGTAGTAGAAGTATCTTTGTTACAAGAGGGTGGGACAGAACGATATCTTATAGATAAAAGACGAACAATGCCGCTACAGAATGTGCCGCTTTCCACAGGCACGGACTCATCCATAAAATCGAAAAAGTGCCACTTCGCTTTCGGTCTGCCGCGTAGGAAGATTATCTAGCCTCTGTATGTGTCTACTTGGTGCCTGCCACTAACCAAGCGAACGAAAGTGGAGGGCCGACACCTGGGGGATGAACAGGACGTCACTGAAAAAGTCATATAATAATGAGCTGAATGGCGCCGCTACAGGAGAACCCTACGCTTTCCGCGGGAACGGCCTCAGCCCTCGAAGTGGAAAACCACCACTTCGATGTCTTCAGACTCGTTCTGTTCCGCAGGAGTCTACGGGTTCTCCTTCCGCTCATGTTCCTGATTAGACAAAGGACCAACTTTCCTATCTAGGGAAATGAGGTCTTTTTTTTGTTTAAAAGATAAATACCAGCATTCCTTTTTAAAAAAGTTATGTAGATCTTGCGTGTTTAATCTCTCACATACTTTGTGCCTGCTACTCATTAAGCGGACGAAAATGGAGGGCCGACACCTTTTCATCCCGCGGTAAGCGTGCCCCCATTTTCGGGAGCGGCAACCGAAGAACTCATTCTCAGTTTACCTCCAATTCCTCCATGTATTTATACAAGCGAAGTGTATTTCTGGAGCCACATCCTCCTTCTTATTTTTATACAATCAAAAAGCTGAAGAATGAATGGAGACTCCAACATTCTTCAGCTTTTCTATTAGTTATAATAATTCTGTCCCAACCACCTCCTATGTTACTCACATAGGAGTGGGGCGACGGTTATACTAAGCATCTTCTGTTTTTTCTGTATGAAGTCTTTCTTGGGCAGCTTGTTGGATTGCTTGGCGAAAAGCGGCCCATTCCTCTCCTTCATCCTCGCGAAAGCCTTCAGTTTTCATGACGTGCGTGTTTACGCGAGTTTGTGCATTCCAAAATTGTTTAAACAGTGGATCCACATTTTTCACCAAACAAACTCCTCTCAGTCTCGAGATAATCTGATAAGATCTAATACTTCTTCATCCGTCATTTCAGTAAATTTGGCAGCATCCGCAGATAGAATTTCATTCGCTAGTGATTGTTTGCTTACAAGCATTCTGTCAATTCGCTCTTCGATTGTACCTGTTGTAATTAATGTATGAACCGTCACATCAGAGGTTTGCCCTATTCTAAAGGCGCGGTCGGTTGCTTGGTTCTCTACAGCAGGATTCCACCAACGATCATAATGAATCACGTGATTTGCAGCAGTTAAATTTAATCCGACACCTCCTGCTTTTAAAGAAAGGACAAATGCCGTAGTGTTTTGATTTGATTGAAAATCCGTGATAACTTCCTGTCTTTTTGCTCTTGTTAAGCTCCCATGAAGAAATGGCACTGGTTGACTAAAGCGTTGCTCTAGCTCATGAGTAATGATTGCGCCCATCTCTTTGTATTGGGTAAAGACAAGTACTTTTTCTTGGTTGGCTCTAATTTCATCAATAAGCTTGAGAAACTCCTCCCATTTACCAGACTGATGGTCACTTACGCTTTTTAATTTTAAGAAGTGGGCAGGGTGGTTACAGATTTGTTTTAAACGCGTTAAGCTTTTTAAAATGAGGGATCGTCTTTCCATGTTTGTAACCTCATTAAGCTGTTTGCTGACTTCTTCTACAACCGCTTGATAATATGCTGCTTGCTCCAAACTTAAGTGAACATGATGAATCTTTTCGTGTTTTTCTGGTAAATTCAGCTTTAATGATAAGTCATCTTTTTTTCTACGTAAGACAAAGGGTTTAATGGTTGCCTGTAATTGTGCAAGGCGGTCTGGGTCTTTGTCTTTCTCGATGGGTTTAATAAAACGATTCTGAAAGGTAGTAAATCGTCCTAATAAACCTGGGTTTGTGACATCTAATAGAGACCAAAGCTCACGTAAACGGTTTTCAATAGGTGTTCCTGTTAAAGCAAGAATATGACTCGCTTTGAACTGTTTAATTACTCGCCTTTGCTTAGTGTCTACATTCTTTATATGCTGAGCTTCATCAAGTATCATACTATTCCATTGAATCATTTTAAACGCCTCAGCATCCCGGACAGCAAGCTGATAAGAGGTAAGTACGACGTCCCATTCCTCTAAAGCTTTACTGTTTATCATTTGGTTTATTCTTGTTTGTCCATGATGAATAAAAACCTTTAGATCGGGAGCAAATTGCTTTGCTTCTTGCGTCCAGTTGAATAGCAGTGACGTAGGGCAAATTAACAAAAATGGCGTGTTATGCTTTTTGGATTTTTTTTGAGCTTCTTTTATATACAGCATATAAACAAGGGTTTGAATAGACTTGCCCAAGCCCATATCATCCGCAAGAACCCCACCAAATCCTGCTCTGCGTAAATGTGAAAGCCAGGAGACGCCCTCATGCTGATAGCTTCTTAGTTCACCTTGAAAGTTTTCTGGCAGATCAATAGGAGTTGGTTTATCCTTAAACACCTGAGTCAGGCTTGCCTCCATCTCCTCTTGCCACTCGACCTCCCAATCAACATCAACGTCTTCAGCAAATGCAAGATTGTCTTCATCTAATTGAAGAGCATCTAAATACGTAGCTTGTGAATTGAATTGGTCTAAATAGGTCTGTAGTCTTTTGGCCATAGAAGGATCCCAAGCTACCCATTGGCCGTTTTGATAAATGAAAGGCCTTTTTTCTTCCACATATTGTGAGAAATCATCGGAAGATAATACTAAGTCCCCAATGGCTACGTTATATGTGAAGTCTGCAACACTTTGCCAATTTAATAATGGCTCGCTTGTCGCCAGTTCATGTTTAGGTGTTTCTACAGATAAGTGAACACTAAATTGCTTACGTTGCTTTAACCACTGTGGAACAATGAGGTAAATATCCTTTTGATTTAATACTTCCGCATAGCTGGTACATAATGAAAAGACTTCATCAGCACTCAATTCAACCTGAGACTCGGCTAAACTTAATTGATCTAAATAGGGCACAACCTTAGAGATGATCTGGCTATCTGATTTTAATTGACTAATTGGATTGATCCTCCAAGGATGATTACCTTTCTCCAAATCACTCATCTCAATAATATAAGATGGATGTAGACGATCAGCTAAGCAAAGCTTTACTTGCCAAGCTTCCTCAGGGTCAATTGGCTCCTCAATACGTAGAGCGGTCTGGAATGGTAAACGCTTTACGGTTCCTAGCTCTTGAGCGAGACTTTTAGAAGAAGTGGTTTGGTTAAGAGATTGAGATGAGGCAAGTGACTGCATAAACGATTTCCAGCGATTATCAACACTTTCCTGCCACTGCTTAAAGGCTATATCAACCTCCGGATCCGCCATGAGGGAACGGATGGCTGCGTCTGTTATTAGGTGCAGAGCAGACCTTACTTTTTCTTCTCTCTCAGACTGTTCAGACTCTTTTTGCATGAAGGACTGTTCAGCATATAAAGCCAAACTCGATAGTGGGACGGCCTCTGTCCACGAACGTAGCGGAATTTCTTCATCCTTGAGCTTCCAACTACCATTATTAGCAGGCTGGAAATGCCCCTGAGTAATTAGCTTCCATATTTCCTCAGCTAAATCTAACCACACCTTCAAATCTTGTCCTATTTCTACATTGGGAAGGAAACGCCAGCTTCTCATGAGGGGAAGCTGATGAAGAAACTCATCGTTTGATAAGCGAATGCCTTCTACTGGAAAAGGATAGGTTTTTGTTTGAGGATCAGCCTGATAAACAGTAGCCTCTCCTGCTGGTGATTGGATTTGACGATTAATAAGAGGCGTTTGTAAGACCGCTTGACTGGTTTGAACAAACGTTCCAAAAAAAGATGCCGGATCGTTTTGATAAAGCAGTAGCTTTAACTCAAAGGGTGAAAAAAGAAAAGGGTACTTAAAGCTATCAACCTGATCAAATCGTGATTTCTTTTCTTGCTCGGCCCAAATAAAAAAAACGTTTTGAATCCATCCCCCATGTATAATCATTTTACGCATGAATGACATTCAGCTCCTTGATAAATGCACGGTAGGTCTTATACTCTGATTTCATTAACCGCATATATTCTTGAAAACGCTCCATTTCATGTTCATTTGAATAGAGCAGTCGTAATTGGTTTACGTAATAAGCTGCTCTTTCATAATGAGCGCGTGATTTCTTTTCAGCTAATCTAACGACAAATTGATGAAAGATAGGGATCACTAATTTTGGTGCCTTTACCATCATATCTTCAAGCAATTGTTCTTTTTCTTCTTGTAACCGCAACGGATTCCGTTCATATAGTAAAAAGTACTCGGCAGCCGTCTCAAAGCTTTTTGACTCTTTAAGTAGCTTTACATAGACTTGTACGGTTTGTGATTGATGGAGCTGTTTTTTTAATCTAGGTAAAACGTATTTAATAATCTGCTCTTTCTTTTCTTGACTTTCATGTGCTGTCAAGGCTGTATAGCGCTGAAAGCTTGGTGCTAGTAGCCAGCGATCCCAAACATCGGGAAGCAAATCTCCGCTTTCATTTAGCTGGGATTTGCTTTTATCGGCAAAGCTTTGAAGGGACCCATAACGACCATTCCGTTGATCAGGAAACAATTGTTTTAGCCAAACTAAAATTGTTTTCCAGCGGGTACGCTTCTCTAAGCAGCGAAAATGAGGCGTAACTTGTTGCTCGCTCCATTTGTGATAACGTTGGGTGAGCTGTTCTAGCGCTTCTTTTTCCCGTCCTGCAAGTAGAGTGACATAGCTTTTAATCAGAATTGCATCTGCGGATTTAAAGTGAAAAGAATGAGTGCGAAGTTGCTCATCAATCTTTTCAATTTGACTTCCCGACAAATGAGGAACTAGTTGTTGCACAAGTTTAGGCCATGGCGAGAAGAGGGTTCCTTCTGTCTTTTTAATTTGGTTGGTCGTTCTTTTCAAAAAAGATGTCACGCTAACAGCATCTCGATCTGCAGCTATATGTTCTATCAACTTGTCACCTAACGACCCAAAAAAATGTTCAAATCGTCTATGTGTCTGCTCCAGAGCGTTTTCATTATGACACAGCGAAAATACTCCATTTATATATATATAATAACCAAGTAAGGGCATTTCTTTTACTTGTGTATGAATGATGTTCTTTGCTTCAGATGAAATTAATTCTAAATGGCTGGCTGTAAAATAACGAGAGGCAGCCAATTTTTTATACGTAGAATGGATAGCAGGGGTTAAGACTGCTATGAATTCTTTTTCCTTGTTATGATCAGGCATTTCCATGCACATCACCTCATCTGTTTTAAACCATCTCTCTATTGTACCTTTTAAATGTAGAGAAATAAAGTCAGAGAGGATTTGGTGGTAGGAAGCTATGTATGTATCCGCTCAAAAAATGCAAGCACCAGAATCTGTGCTTGCTGTATGAATATCTTTATGTGAGCCACTAAAGAAGCTGTCTAACTTGATCACGACGATTAATTAATCGTTTTAATCGTTGTTTATGAGCCAACACTTTTTCATTATCATTTGTTTGGAGTGATTCAAATAACTCCATTAGCACATAATCAATTTCAAGGTTCATCATATTAAAAATGGTTTGAGGTTCTAACGCTTTTCCGTCATCCCGATACTGGACCATCGAGCCATTTCGGTTCATCATGACCTTTTCACTCCCGTCGATTTCTATCATGGATTCAATGTCTCCAGCTTGGTATGAGGTAATGTACATAGGGCCATCGCTTGCCCTTTTTACGACTCCATTCCCTTTTTCACATTGCAGCAGCTTCTCCAATGCACCAGCAAGCGTTTCATCATAAATATTTAACTTGTCTGCCGATAATGTAAGGAACGTTGAATTCCGAATAAAAGGAAGCTCGTGAATGTAATCTTCCATTTCAATCATTAAGAAAATGGTGGTAGTATCGTATCTCCAGAAGAGTGAGTAGTGCTGACTCATCATTCGCTTGATGAACTGATGAAGAGCCGTTTTGGTCAGCTCGATGTAGACCTCTGAAAATTCCACATCTATATACGCATCTCTCATGAGTATGCACACCCCTTTTCAAGCATCAAAAACAGTAGTTAAGTTTGCTTCATCATATGTAAAACCAGCAAAAAAAAGACGCAAAAAACCCAAATCAACTAAAATTGGGCAGGGGATGTTTATACTGTTGGTCATATATAGCTGGACATGCTTTAAAATCTTCAAGTTTATGTGTAAATGAACTTGGGGATCTATGGATAGAGGACGGCTTATGATTCGTTTCTTCGTCCGTCGCTCCCGAAAATGGGGGCACGCTTACCGCGGGAAGGTAATGAGCTAACCCGACTCCGTCGATTTATCTCATTGAACCTTTATATCCCGCAGGTGTCGGCCCCCATTTTCGTTCGCTTAATTAGAGATGTATAGGAATTAGTATTTATACAATTAAGGTTTTCAACTGTGAGGCAAAGACTCTCTTAGTAACGTGTTTGGCAAACTATTCATTTGTCTAAACAGGAACATGAGCGGAAGGAGAAAACGTAGACTCCTACGGAACAGAACGAGGCAGACCGACATTGAAGTGGCGCCCTTCCACTTCAAGGGCTGAGGCCGTTCCCGTGGAAAGCGTAGGTTTCTCCTGGAGCGGTGCGAAGAGCTTATTACTACTCAGTGTATTTACGAAGCGGAGTCTAACTCTCGGCTCTGACACAGAAAACCCAAACGCTGATATGTTCGATCAATTGACGTTTGGGTCTTTGTGAGATTCACAG
This sequence comes from Alkalicoccobacillus porphyridii, assembly GCF_007293315.1. GTDB lineage: Bacteria > Bacillota > Bacilli > Bacillales > Bacillaceae_D > Alkalicoccobacillus > Alkalicoccobacillus porphyridii. Next base: position 82,393 of record NZ_VLXZ01000007.1, on the reverse strand, counting down.
ACTTATGTTCCAAGCTATTTTAGGTTTAACATATAATACATGATATATTATAAGAGGGATGAAAATTAAAATCGAAAGCCGTAGCGTTTGGAAATTACATCATAAAAACCAAGTGAATTGTAGAGTGCTTTAGTTGCAGCATTGTTCCGTCCCGTCTCTAGTTCAATTCCTTTGATTTGTTTTTGCTCAGCCCAGTAAATGATACGTAAAAGTAGCTTCTTGGCAATTCCACGATTACGAAATTCTTTTGTCACAAATAGATCATTTAACCAGATATACTGTCCACCTTTACCTAAGCTGAGGCCAACATTTAAAAAGGCAGCGCCGACAACTTGTTTTTCTTCGCATAGAGCTATAAAGAGGTGAGCCTTTGAATTCGGTTCAAGCGCACGGTTTATCGTTCGCTCAAGCTCAATGCGTCCATCCTTTGGACCGATGGACTCCATTTGTTCCATTAACAAATCAACAATTTGGGAACGCAGGGTCGTATCAGCCCCATTATCTACTTCCATAATCTCAACCATCGTTTTCCTCCTAACAGAACAATTAGCACTCTATAAGTTTATCACAAAAAAGCTTATAGAAAGACCATAAGTCACGGTATTACTTTATGGTCAGGTTCAGCACTTCCTCAAGATAGTCTGCTATGCCATCCTCTTCATTTGTTCCAGTCACAAAGTTGGCAGTGGTTTTTAACTCAGGGATAGCGTTACCCATGGCAATGCCCTTACCAGCGTATTCAATCATTTCGAGATCATTATCTTCGTCTCCGAATGCAATAATTCGTTCACGTGGAACACCATAATAATCAGCAATGCGCTTTAATCCGACTGCTTTATTTACTCCTGCACGAATAACCTCAATAATACTCCAAGGTGCTCCCCAAACTCGTTGTTCAATGACTTCTGCATGTGATTGATCAAGAAGGTCTCGTAATGCTTCACTTTGATTCTCTTGAGGGTGAATTAATACAGAGGTTGGATTGTCCTTTATTAACCTTAATAAATCACCATATTCCAGGGGATCACGTCCTGCAGTAAAGGCCTCTACAAATAATTCATCCTGATATCTTAAATAAAAGTCATCAATAACCTCAACCATAATGTTACTCACATTAAAAGCCTCGCAGGTTTCAATGACGGTTTTAGCGGTCTTAAGGTCAAGAGGAGTGTGAAAGGCTCCAAAGGCAGGTTCGTCTGGATGATGAACAAAGGCCCCATTAAAATTAACCATCGGGGTATTTAAAGCTAATTCCCGATAATACTGAATAGAAGCTCTCACTGGTCTTCCTGTTGAGATCGCTACGAAGTGGCCTTCTGCTTTTGCTTCGGCAATTGCTCGTTTAGAGCGATTAGAAATTTGTTTATTGTCGGTTAGCAATGTCCCATCAAGGTCCAATGCAATGAGATGTTTAGTGGTCATAAGTAATTCCTTTCTGTTCAATACACTTATAAGTTCACGTAATTGTGCCAAATCCCTACCTGCTAGTACGCTTTCATTTGTGGTATAGTGTAGAAAACAAATGGCTTTTAAGCGGGATGAGAGATGCCCGTCAGTAAGGAGGAGAACCTCGTGGAGTCAGTGTGGACATCGTTCGGGTTTCGTGCATTATGGACACCGGAACTGTTAGTAGGTATTGTTATTCTAGCTATTTTGTATGGGTGGCTAATTCATATAGAAAAAAAGCGTGTCGCAGTTGATAAGCACACCAAACTACGCCATAAATTGTATTTTGGCTTAGGTCTGCTTGCACTTTATGGTGGCTGGGGCAGTCCGTTCTATTTAACAGGTCATATGATCATGAGTATTCATATGCTGCAAATGGTTTTGGCTTATTTTGTAGCCGTACCTTTGTTGTTATTAGGTATCCCTACATGGCTACTTGAACAAATGTCAGCCTACCTTAAGAAAAAGGGACTTCAGCCAGTTATTCGTTTAATCGGTAACCCGATTTTAGCGCTTTTTCTATTTAATGGCCTCTTTTCATTCTATCATGTCCCTTTTATGTTTGACAGTCTGATGCAATCACCTGTGTTACATAGCTTCTATCAGTATGCTTTACTCTTTGCTGCTGTATTAATGTGGTGGCATATGTTAGCCCCACTTCCGAGTGCGTATCGTTTGTCAGACCTACGAAGAATTGGGTATATCTTTGCAAACGGAATCTTAATTACACCTGCATGTGCACTCATTATATTTGCACCAGAAACGATGTATGCTACATATACAGACCCGCTGGTTTGGGCTAATGTTATGTCATATTGTCTGCCCGCAGGTTCGGAAATACCTATGGGATTATTTAACGGTCCAGCAACATTTAATCTTCTAGACGCTAGAATGGATCAACAGCTCGCTGGAGTTCTTATGAAGATCATGCAGGAAATTGTTTATGGTATTACAATTGGCTATGTATTTAAACAATGGTTACGTAAAGAAAAGCAGCAAGAGGGTGCAGTGACTATAAGTGACGTTCCTACAACGCATTAAGGGAGAGATGAAAGTGACTAGGTCTATTATTTTCAGCTGTATGCTACTGTTCTTGGGTGGATGCAGTTGGATGTATGCTATAGATGGAGAAGATGAAGAGAATTTTGATATTAGTGCTGCAGGTATGGAGGTTACTGAACTCGAATTCTTGAATCAAGAAGGGGAAGAGCAACAAACAAATGACTTTGAAGGAGGGTATTGGCTAGCAAATATGGTATTCACCTCTTGTCCAGAAATCTGTCCAATAATGTCTCCAAACATGCAGAACCTGCAGGCGACAGCCATAGACGAAGGGATCCCACTCCAATTTGTGTCCTTTACAGTGGACCCTGAAACAGATTCACCAGAGCTATTAAAGCAATATGGGACTAATCTAGGGGTAGACTATAACTCTTGGACCTTTGCCACGGGTTACGAGCAGGAAGAGATTGAGACCTTTTCGCTTGAAACCTTTAAATCTCCTGTACAGAAAGTAGAAGATGGTTCAGATATCCTTCATGTAACGGCATTTTTTCTAGTAGATGACGAAGGAACAATCATTAGAAAATATGATGGCTTAGAAACCGATCAAACAGCTATCGTTCAGGATCTGAAGGACACGATAAAATAAATAATTATACATGATTTTTGAATAAATAATAAACGTTTGTTGGCAAAAGAGCGTAACCCGATTCACGATAATTGGGTTACACTCTTTTTTATTTGCGTGTAAAAGAAAAGAATAGATTAAGTTGAAAATAAAATAAAAATACAGTTGAATTTATTTTTATTCATATTTATAATGAAACACAAGAGAAAATCATAGAGATATAGAAACGGAGCGGGAGCTAGATGAGAATTGGTATTGTAGGGGCAACGGGATATGGTGGAGCAGAGCTTCTGCGTCTATTAAACAATCATCCCGAAGTGAAAAATATTCACTTATATACATCATCTAAGGATGGTGTACATATTGATGAAACGTACCCACACTTAAAAACAGTGTACGATAATACGTTACAACCGTTTAATTCAAAGGACGCTGGTAGCCAATCGGATTTAGTATTTATGGCGACACCACCGGGCGTTTCAGCTGAACATACTCAGGAGGTTAGGGAAGCGGGTGCCAAGGTCATTGATCTATCAGGTGATTTGAGATTAAAAGATCCAGACGTTTACTCTGCATGGTATAAGCGCCCTTCCGCACAAGCAGAAACCATTCATCAGGCCGTATATGGATTAAGTGAGTGGAATGAAGAAGCGATTCGCTCAGCGTCTATTATTTCCAATCCAGGATGCTATCCTACTGCGGTTTTATTAGGTCTTGCACCTCTTATTCAACAGGATGTAGTAGATACGCGCTCAGTAATAATTGATGCGAAAACAGGTACGTCTGGTGCGGGACGATCGGCGACAATGGTTACTCATTTTAGCGAAATGAATGAGAACTTTAAGATCTATCAAGTCAATACTCACAAGCATACACCTGAAATCGAGCAGCAGCTTTCCATATGGAATAGCAACATGGGTGCTATTACATTCCAACCCCATTTAGTTCCGATGGTCCGAGGAATTATGGCTACCATGTATCTTCAGCTGAATAAGCAGCTCACTGTCGAACAAATAGCTGATCTATACAATGAAGCATATGACAACAAACCATTCGTAAGAGCAAGAAATAACCATAGCTTTCCAGCAACAAAAGAAGTATATGGTAGTAACTACTGTGATATTGGTTTATCGTATGATGAGCGAACGGGAAGATTAACAGTGGTATCTGTTATAGATAATATGGTAAAGGGAGCAGCGGGTCAGGCAATTCAAAACATGAATATTATGAATGGCTGGGATGAAAAAACAGGGTTGAATTTCACCCCTGTTTATCCATAAAGGGGAGTTTTTAAAGATGGAGATGACAAAGCAATCAACATATGTGGAGTTAGTAGAAGACGGGTCTATTTTGACACCAGAAGGATTTAAAGCGACTGGGATCCACGCAGGATTAAAGAAAAAAAGAAAAGATCTTGGGGTTATTTTATGTGAGGTACCAGCAAATGTAGCAGCTGTTTATACATTAAATCAAATTCAGGCTGCACCCTTAAAGGTGACACAGGAATCCATTGCAGTGGATCACAAAATTCAAGCATTGGTTGTGAACAGTGCCAATGCCAATGCTTGTACTGGTGAGAGAGGGCTGCAAGACGCTTATACGATGCGCCAAGCCTCCGCTGAACAATTTGGTCTTGATCCACATCTAGTTGCTGTGACATCAACTGGAGTGATCGGAGAATATTTGGCCATTGATAAAGTGAAAGCAGGAATTACGTTATTGAATCCAAACAATGAAGCCGGTGCAGCGGTTGATTTTAATGAAGCTATCTTAACAACAGATACAACAACGAAGCAGACCTGCTTTCAAACAACAGTTGATGGGAAAACCGTCTCAGTGGGAGGTGTTGCCAAAGGATCCGGTATGATTCACCCAAACATGGCGACGATGCTTTCCTTTGTTACAACGGATGCTGTAATTGAATCTGACGTTTTGCAAAAAGCTTTATCATCCATAACAAATCAGACGTTTAATCGGATTACAGTAGACGGTGATACATCTACAAATGATATGGCGGTTGTAATGGCTTCAGGATTAGCGGGTAACCAAACGTTATCACCTGAACATCCTGACTGGGAAGCCTTTTATGAAGCATTAAAGCTTGCTTGTGAATCTCTCTCTAAGCAAATAGCCAGAGACGGCGAGGGAGCTACTAAGCTAATAGAAGTACAAGTTGTTGGAGCTCTAAACGATGAAGAGGCAGGAAAGGTAGCCAAACAAATTGTTGGCTCTGACCTTGTAAAATCAGCAATCTATGGAAAGGATGCCAACTGGGGCAGAATTATTTGTGCCATTGGCTATAGTGAGTGTACGCTCGATCCAGATTCCATTGATATTGCTATAGGAGATCTATTGACCTTAAAGAACAGTCAACCTGTTGAATTTTCAGAGGAGCAAGCAACGGCGTATATGACAAATAAAGATACAATCATCATTCATGTGAATCTAAATATTGCACATGGTGAAGGAAAAGCATGGGGCTGTGATTTAACCTATGACTACGTTCGTATTAACGCGGGATATCGTACTTAAACAAAAGGGGGTGCAATAATGTCAGGGATTGTAGTGATTAAATGTGGTGGAAGTACGTTAAGTGACCTATCGGATGCTTTTTTTCACAGTATTGTGCAACTAAAGCAAGAAGGCAAACATCCCGTTCTGGTTCATGGTGGGGGTCCAGATATTAATCGAATGCTTGAGCAACTTTCTATCAAGAGTGAATTTGTTGAAGGACTAAGGAAGACCACAACAGATGTGCTAGAAACCGTTGAGATGGTGCTCTGTGGAAGAGTTAACAAAAAGCTTGTGAAGCGGACTCAGGATAGTGCTGGATTAGCAGTTGGATTAGCAGGATGTGACGCAAACCTTCTTATGGTTCGTCCTGTGGACCTTGATAAGCTTGGATTTGTTGGGGAACCGATATCTGTACACACAGACCTCATCCACTCACTCATTGAACAAGACCTAATTCCAATTATTGCGCCAATTGGCGTTGATGAGGATGGTATTCACTACAATGTGAACGCGGATACTGCAGCAGGTGCGATCGCTGAGGGATTAGATGCTGAAGAACTCGTATTTGTAACAGATGTAGACGGAATCTTAAAGGACGGAAATGCTCTAGATCACGTGACGGATCATGAGGTTCATCAGTATATAGACCAAGGAGTAATATACGGGGGAATGATTCCAAAGGTTCGCGCAGCTCTTAAAAGTTTAAATGGATCATTACCGTTTGTACGAATTGTTAATGGCAAACATGCATTATTTGCGGCAGGAAAAGGGTTAAAGGGTACAAAAATTACGAAGCAGGCAACCATTGAATCTGTTTCATAAAAAGAGAGCAGGGATCCTATGAGTTCATTGTTTCCAACCTATCAAAGATGGGAGTTAAGCGCAAAATCGGGAAAAGGAGCGACATTAAAAGATACGAATGGAGCCACCTACCTTGATTTTGTTGGAGGAATAGCGGTTTGTAATCTTGGGCATTGTCATCCAAAAGTAATAGAAGCTCTTACTACGCAAGCAGAATCATTATGGCATGTATCTAACTTATTCCAGATTGAAGGACAGGAACAAGCTGCAGCCATGCTTGCTGAGCAAAGCAGTGGAGATTATGTTTTCTTTTGTAATAGTGGAACAGAGGCAAATGAAGCGGCGATAAAGCTGGCAAGAAAGCATTCTGGAAAAAATCACATCATTAGTTTAAAGAATTCCTTCCATGGTAGAACACTTGGAAGCATGGCGGCGACAGGTCAGTCTAAAATTCATGAGGGCTTTGGGACGATGTTACAAAGCTTTAGCTATGCAACCTTTAATGATATTGAGTCAGTTAAAGAACAAATATCAGCTGATACGGCCGCGATTATGATTGAAGTGGTCCAAGGAGAAGGTGGAGTTCGAATAATAGAGCCTGAATTTGCACAGCAGCTTCAAGCCCTTTGTAAGGAATATCATATTCTTTTAATTGTTGATGAGGTGCAAACCGGAATTGGTCGAACAGGGAAGCCATTTGGTTATCAGCATTTTGATCTATCACCAGACATTATCACTGTAGCAAAGGGACTAGGGAATGGTTTTCCAGTTGGCGCGATGATTGGAAAGGACTTTCTTCAGCCAGCATTTCAGCCAGGTAGCCATGGATCAACCTTTGGAGGCAACCCATTAGCGATGGCTGTAGTAAAGGCAGTCCTCGAAACCGTTTTTGAGGATCAATTTCTTCAGCAGGTGCAAGAGAAAGCTGAAGTGTTTCAAACCTATCTTCACCAATCACTTCAAGGCAAAAAGAGTGTCAAGGACATTCGAATTCTTGGTTTAATGGCTGGTATTGAATGCCATGAACCGGTTGCTGAATTTATTACACAAGCGAGAGAGAGAGGATTATTGGTTCTACAGGCTGGACCAAATGTCATTAGACTCTTGCCTCCACTCGTTGTAACGAATGAAGAGCTTAAACAAGCAGCAGATATATTGGCACAGGTTGTCGATCAAAAGACAGCGGCAGTTTAATATGCCATCAGATGAATAAATAAACGAAATGAAGAGTAAATATACATTTCGAAAGGGAGGGCCATCATGAAGGGCTACGTCGTACTTGAAACCGGCGAACAGTTTGAAGGTGTGCTACACGGAGTAGAACAAGATCAAGAAATACACGCAGAAATCGTTTTTTTTACAGGCATGACTGGCTATCAGGAAGTATTGAGTGACCCTTCCTTTAAAGGACAAATGGTCGTGTTTACGTATCCGTTAATTGGAAATTATGGGATTAATCCTTCTGATTATGAAAGCATCGAGCCCCAGGCAGAGGCGTTACTCATTAGTGAGTTAAACGGTACAGGTCATCATTATGAATCGAATCAACCTCTTGCTAGCTGCCTCAGCCATGCGGGGATTCCATATGTAACGGGAGTGGACACACGAGCGATTGTAAAAAGAATTCGTAAGCACGGGGACATGAGGGCGGTTCTGACCACAAATCCTGTGGCGGTCAACTTTAGTCACTCTAAACCTTTGGGAGAACAAGAGATTGTGCCTTCAGTATCTGTTCAATCAATTGAGACGTATGGATTAGGGGCTCATCATATTGTATTAATGGATTATGGATACAAAAAATCAATTTTAAGTGAATTGCTAGCACTGGGTCATAGAGTTTCGGTTGTACCTTATGATACCTCCTACAAAAAAATAAACGAACTAAAACCTGACGGAATCCTGTTATCAAATGGACCAGGTAACCCTAAGCAGCTTGAACAGTTTCTACCAACCATTAAAAAGTTAGCTGAAACGTATCCTACACTTGGTATTTGTCTTGGACATCAGCTATTAGCTCTAGCCTTTGGTGGTGACACAGAGAAGCTAAACTTCGGCCACCGGGGAGCCAATCAACCAGTCATTGATCGTCAAACGCATAAGGTTTATATGACATCACAAAATCACAGCTATGTAGTGAACGAAGCATCCTTAATTAACACTTCATTAACTGCTAGGTTTTACAATATAAATGATGGGTCTATAGAAGGGCTAGAACACCAAACGCTGCCGATTCTTTCTGTTCAGTTTCATCCGGAGGCACATCCAGGACCAAGCGACAGTGCAGAGCTATTTACACTATTTAATGAGATGATGAGTCAAGGGAGAGAGAGCTTGTATGTATAAGAAGGGAGACCTGCAGTCAGTACTCGTCATTGGATCAGGTCCAATTGTGATTGGTCAGGCTGCGGAGTTTGATTACGCAGGTACTCAAGCCTGCATGGCATTAAGAGAAGAAGGTATTAGAGTCATTCTTGCGAACAATAACCCTGCGACAGTTATGACCGATGAAGCATGTGCAGATGTCGTCTATTTTGAACCACTCACTGTGGCGAGCATTGAAGCTATTATCAAAAAGGAGAAACCAGATGGATTGCTGGCCACGTTAGGAGGTCAAACAGGACTTAATCTAGCTTTAGAGCTTCATGACTCCGGGATTCTTGCCGCAAATAACGTGGATCTTCTTGGTACTCCAATTGACTCCATAAAAAAGGGAGAGGATAGAGATTTATTCCGTTCATTAATGAATGAATTAAATGAGCCTGTTCCTGAAAGTGAGATTGTGACAACGGCAAATGAAGCCATTGTTTTTGCTGAGAAGGTTGGTTATCCAATTATTGTCCGCCCGGCCTATACATTAGGTGGAGCTGGAGGTGGCATTGCCAAGGATGAAGGGCATCTTCTTCAAATTGTATCTGGGGGTTTAGATTTAAGTCCCATTAATCAATGTTTAATTGAAAAAAGCATCGCTGGCTTTAAAGAAATTGAGTACGAGGTTATGCGAGACGCAAATGATACATGCATTACGGTGTGTAATATGGAGAACATCGATCCTGTTGGAATTCATACGGGGGATTCGATTGTGGTTGCACCTTCCCAGACGCTAACAGATGTTGAATATCAGATGCTTCGTTCAGTATCCGTTAAGATTATCCGGGCGTTAGGAATTGTTGGGGGCTGTAACATCCAATTTGCACTAGATCCAAATAGTAAGCAATATTATTTAATTGAAGTAAACCCACGGGTGAGCCGTTCTTCGGCGCTTGCTTCCAAGGCGACTGGGTACCCAATAGCTAGAATGGCAGCAAAGCTCAGTATCGGCTATTTGCTGCATGAATTAAAGAATCCAGTAACAGGTCATACGTATGCTAGCTTTGAACCTGCTTTAGATTATGTTGTTGTTAAATTTCCTAGATGGCCTTTTGATAAGTTTACGCAAGCGGATCGCTTACTTGGTACTCAAATGAAGGCCACGGGTGAAGTGATGGCAATTGAACGTCATTTAGAGGCTGCACTGCAAAAAGCAGTCCGCTCACTGGAGTTAAAAACTCAAGGGTTAAAGCTTGTTTCTATGAAGTCTTGGTCAACTGAACAGCTATGGCAGGTTGTCACACAGCCAGATGACAGGAGATTTTTCGCAATGCTTGAATTACTACGTCGCGGTGTAACAAAAGAACAGCTTCATTCAGCTACTGGGATTAATTCATATTTTTTAAGTGCTTACGAGAATCTTACTCATGCAGAGAAGCTCATCCAAGCAACCAGTATTGAAGCAGTTAGTAAAGCAGAGCTGCTTCATTTTAAAAAGTTGGGATTCACCGATTTGATACTTGCTGAATACTGGAAAGCAAGTGAACAAGATGTAAGAGCTCTTAGAAAAGCACATGGCTTATCACCTTCATATAAAATGGTTGACACCTGTGCTGGTGAGTTCGCTGCATCGACAGCTTATTACTACTCGAGTTGGGATGGTGAGAATGAGGCGATCCCGAGTGACAACAAGAAAGTACTTATTCTTGGATCAGGACCTATAAGAATTGGGCAAGGAATTGAGTTTGACTATTGTTCCGTACACGGGGCCTATAGCTTGCGCAATTTAGGCTACGAAACGATCATCATGAATAATAATCCAGAAACCGTGAGTACCGATTATGTAACAGCTGATCGTCTCTACTTTGAACCGCTAACTGTGGAAGATGTTCTTTCCGTTGTGGAGCTAGAACAGGTTGAAGGAGTGGTTATTCAGCTAGGCGGTCAAACAGCTATCTCATTACTTGAAGGACTGGAAGCAGCAGGTGTCCACGTATATGGAACGAGCTTTGATACCATTGACCAATTAGAGGATCGTGGACGATTTTATGAATTCATGAATAAAGTTGAAGTGCCACATATACCTGGTATTACGGCTCACAATGAATCAGAGTTGTTTCAGGAAGCTAAAGCTATCGGTTACCCTGTGTTAATCCGTCCTTCCTATGTTATTGGTGGTCAAGGCATGCGAATTTGCACGTCAGAGGAAGAGCTAGCGGCTTATTTAAATGAAAACGAAACGGTGTTATATCCACTCTTGCTTGACGCCTACTATCCTGGGAAGGAATTAGAAGTTGATGTGCTGACGGATGGAGAAGATGTGTATATAGCAGGAATCTTTGAACATATTGAGAAAGCCGGTGTTCACTCGGGAGACAGCCTGGCCGTTACTCCTCCATTCTCACTTTCAACTCAAGTGAAGGAAACGGTTTTAAACTATACAAAACAAATAGCAAAAGGCATGGACTTTAAAGGCATATTTAATATCCAGTTTGTTTATCATCAGGAAATCTTATATGTCATCGAGATAAACCCTCGTGCCTCAAGAACCGTGCCCATTTTTAGCAAAGTTAGTGGAGTATCATTAATTGATAGCACTGTAAAGCTGTTAATGGGTGCAACATTGTCTGAAGCAGGGCTTGAAGCAGGAGTTGCAAAAGAAAATTCATTCTACACAGTTAAAGCCCCTGTGTTCTCTTATCAAAAGCTTTCAGCCCTTGATCCATTGCTTGAAGCAGAAATGAAATCAACAGGTGAACTAATTAGCATAAGTCATTCACTGCCTGAAGCCTATCACAAAGCCTTTGCCTGGGCACAGGGTCAGGTGCCAGCCTTGTATAAACAAGAAGGCTCTATTTACCTAGATATCCATGATGACTATCAAGAGGTAGTTACACCTTATAAGCAACTGCTTAGTGAGCACGGCTTTCGCTTAGTGGACACTGACTTTGACAATTGGCTGCTCACTAAGGATGCCATTGCCTTAATCAGCTTACCTAAACCAGGATTTAAAAATGGCAAGGATCTTCGCATATCAGCCTTGGCAAACAGACTAACCGTCATTTCTGAATTAAATACACTTGAAGCCATGCTTAAGGGACGTAATGCTGACGCTATTTCCGTCCGTTCTCTACAAGAATGGAAGCAAAGTGATCAAGTCCCAGTATCATAAAATAAGAAAGGAGCACCAAATGTCACATTCACCTGAAATCGCACCTGCCAGTATGACAGGACGTCACCTCTTATCATTTTTGGAGTACAGCTCCGAGGAAATTAACCAGCTCCTTCATAGCGCAAAGACCTATAAGGAACATCCAGAATTAAAACAAGGCGTCCTTTCTGGGAAGTCATTAGGCATGATTTTCGAGAATGCCTCTACTCGTACACGTGTTTCATTTGAAGTTGGACTTACTCAAATGGGGGGACATGCATTATTTCTGAGCCCACGTGATCTGCAAATTGGTAGAGGTGAACCAGTTAGAGATACGGCTCAGGTCTTATCTCGGTACTTAGACGCCATTATGATTCGGACAAACTCTCATGAGCTCGTTGAAGAGTTTGCCCATTATGCTACGGTTCCAGTCATCAATGCACTCACAGATGCATATCATCCATGCCAGGCATTAGCGGATTTATTAACCATCCAGGAACAAAAAGGGATCCTAAAAGGTCTAAAGCTTGCCTATTTCGGTGATGGTAATAATGTTGCGCATTCGCTTTTAATTGCAGGGGCAAAAATGGGAATGCATGTTGTCTTAGCTACTCCATCTGAGCATAAGGCCGATCAAGAAATTGTAGCACTTGCAAAGGAAATTGCATTAACGACCGAAGCCATTATCGAAGAGACAACAGATGCACATTCAGCAGCTAAAGATGCTGATGTCGTCTACACAGACGTGTGGGCTAGTATGGGTTTTGAAACAGAACAGTCCTTACGTGAACAATCTTTAGCTGCTTATCAAGTAAATGAGGAGCTGCTTTCAGAAGCCAAAGAGGATTATATCTTCTTACATTGCCTCCCCGCTCATCGTGGAGAGGAAGTAACGGCTGAAGTAATAGATGGCAGCCACTCCGTCGTGTACGATCAAGCGGAAAATCGACTTCATGCACAACAGGCTATTCTTGCGGCATTAATTGGCTGAGTAAATCCTAGTTTAATGCGGGAAAAATAGATCCTAAGGGAGGGATTACCTTGGGACAAAGTCGACAATTCATTGCTGGACAAAAAGCTCCGAATAATGGAATTTACGTTGAAATTGGGGAAACGGGCAGTACGGTGAATGACCCGCAGTCTATCCAATTAAAAGCAGGTCAGACATTTCCTGAATTAACTAATCACAATCGTAAGTGGACACCAAAGCGTAAGCCTTAACTTGAAACTGTTACAAAGCCATTTAGCTTTGTAACAGTTTTTTTTAATACTATTTGGTTAAGGGGAGTCATATAATGAGGAACACAAACAAATGAAACCCAAATAGAGGCAGTAAATGCATGAGTTTGTAAAGTCGGTGAAGTCTTTATAACTAGGCTTATGTTCACCTCAGTAGGAGTCTCCGGCTTCTCCTGTAGCGGCGCCATTCAGCTCATTTTTAAATGACTTTTTCAGTGGCCCAGATGAAAAGGTTTAATGAGCTAACTCGACTTCGTCGATTTAGCTCATTACCTTCCCGCGGTAAGCGTGCCCTCATTATCGGTAGCGGTAGCCGAAGAAACAAACCAATGGCCTTTCTTTATCTCTATACATCGATGTCATTTACACAAAAGTATAGACTTATCGTATAGTGACCTAATTTGCTTGAATCATGGTCCAAGTCTAGGGACTAGTGCATACGCTATCCATATCAGTGACTGTATTGATTAGGAGAATGCACGATGTATGTATCACGTTATTACAAACTAAATAACCGCTGGAATGTGAAGTATATACCTGATAAACCAAATGGATTTGCTGTATTTTTAATCAGTGGTCAGAATGATTCTGTTGAGGAGGAAACGTCAATATGGGAGCACCATCCTGAGAAAAGGGTGTTTCTTGAGAGTCTTCTTAAGCGGGGTTACACAGTGTTAACATCCGAACTCATTCCAAATCATTGGGGAAATGATGCAGCCTGTATGCATTCTGAGCAGATTATTCACCTTCTGCAAAAGTCTGAGATAGTAAACAAACAAATTCATCTATTTGCAGAAGGTACAGGAGCTATCGCAGCTTTAAAATTACTTCGACGCGATGAGATTCAATTTCGCTCGATGATATTTTTTAATCCGTGCATTTACATTGAAGCATATTATGAGTTAGAGAAACAAAACAGACTTTATTATAAGAAGATGAAGCATGAGCTTGCCACTGCTTATGGTATGAAACCAGAACGAATTCACTCACAGTGGGCAAGACAGATTGTGGAACCTTCATTCCAAAAAATTTGGCCACCACTACTGCTCATTCATCGTATGGATGAAAAAAGATTTCCGTTACCCTTTCATTCACGAAGGTTGGAACAAGAATTAATACGCAAAAAACAGCTTGTTTTTTTAAGATTATATAGCTCTACTAGGCCATTTCATTCAATTGTTGAGCCGACGTTACTGTTTTTTCAGAAGCATGAGCATGTACTGTAACCCTCTTTGTAAATTCGGAAAGAGGGTTAAATGTATTGATGTAAAGGAGAAGAGCCGTGAAAAAAGCTGTAGTTACCGGAGGACTAGGTTTTATCGGATATCACCTTTGTCAGGCCCTGTTAGAAGAAGGTGTGGAGGTAATCTGTATAGATATAAACCAAAAAGAATGGAAGCAGGAGCATGAAGAAAAGCTTATGAGAATGGGGCGTAATGCGCTCTTTGAGTTCTTTCATATGGATCTTGACCAAATAGATTCTCGTTTGAAAACTCATTTATCATCAGCAGACGTTGTTTTTCATATGGCATCCCCAGTTTCAAAAGATAGCAAATGGCCGATGAAGCATCAAACCATCCATCAGGCAAATATGTGGGTCCAGCAATTGTGTGAGGGGATGAAAGAGAATGCTAAATTCATTTTTCCATCAACAGTAGAGGTATATGGAGATGTGCCAGGTCTTATAACGGAAGATACCCCCCTACAACCAGTATCGCCATATGGAGTAATTAAGGCGGACGTAGAAGAGTACATTAAAAAACAAACGCCAACAAACAGTGTCCATTATCAAATTGTAAGATTGCCTACAATCTACGGTCCATGGCAACGACCTGATATGACGTTTTGTCAGCTTATTCGAAAACAGCAAGACATCTATCAGGACCGTTCCACCTTGGATGTGCTTTATGTGACGGATGCAGTGGCTGGGTTAATTCTCTCGGCAAACAGTAATGATACTTCAGAGATTTATCATTTGTCTTCTGGAGAAGAGGGGCGATGGTTTACTTGCGCTAAACTTTTGGGTGCTGAAGCAGACTTATTAAAACGTACTCATTCCAGATCTTCACTCAGCCCCGATAAAGCTAAGAATCAGCTAGGCTTTGAAGCAAGGATGCCGATTGAAGAGGGAATTCAGTTACAGATAGACCATGAAAAACAATGGCAGAAGCTTCGAGACGTTTAGCTTTCTCGTTGTAAAATTTCAATGCGATTACGAAAAGGGTCGTACACATAAAATCGTTTATAGCCCTCATAACGAGTGTCGAACTCAACGTCAATTTGATACTGTTGAAGCCGCTCTGCAAGATCTTCTAAATGAGAAGTATAAAGAGCAGGGTGGGCTCTTTCTGCAGGGACAAAAGGTGTTTCAATCCCAATATGTAAAGAGATACTTCCTTGTTCAAACCAGCAGCCACCATTGGCTCGCATTTGTGCGGGCTTTTCAACTTCCGTAAACCCCAAGATGTCTTTGTAAAACCGGCGTGCTTTCTCTTCACCACCAACCGGCGCAGCTAATTGAACATGATGTATGGATTCTAAGTATTCAGTCATTTTTCATTCCTCCTCTTCTTTCTTTAAGTATACCTGATCTTGGAAGTAAGGTGCATTGGTTTTGATTAGATAGCTTAGTGAATCAGTAAATAACCTAAATTATCGTATAAAATAGCCAAATATAAGAATAACGAGAAGCGTAAAGCTCATTCAGACTAAGGTCCTCGAATCAGAATCACAAACTGAGTGAACAAATGAATGAAGGAATATATGTATAAACTAGCGAAGTGTATTTCCGAAGCGGAGCCAACCTACCTCTCCCGTTTTAACAAAGAAGGCCCAAACGCTGATGTTAGATCAACATCAGCGTTTGGGCCTTTAAAAGAATCAAATGCTTATATCTGAAGCTCGGTCAAGTGCTTATTAATATGTAAGGACTAATTGTAATATCGACCTAAAACTAGCGTACAAAATAGGAGGGGCGACACCTGCGGAATAAAAAGGAGGTCACTGAAAAGGTCATTTAGAAATGAGCACATTTGCACCGCTACAGGAGAAAACTTCGCTTTCCACGGGAACGGCCTCAGCCCTTGAAGTGGAAGGGCGCCACTTCAATGTCTTCAGACTCGTTCTGTTCCGTAGGAGTCTGCGTTTTCTCCTTCCGCTCTTATTCCCGATCAGACAAATGACCATCATTCCTGTCTAAAGAAATGAGGGTTGTTTTTTTGTTTGATAGAAGGTTCACTATCATATAAAGCTTCTTTTTCAGTAACCTCGGTAAAAAGGTTCATTGTATAAGATGGCGAAGCCCGTTAGTACAGGTACTCCCTCGGTAAGTGTACCCCATTTTCGGGAGCGAAGATCGAAGAACTCATACTCAGACTTGCCCCAATTTCCTTATGTACATCTGCAAGTAAATAAGTTGAAAAGTTATCTGGACTCCACGTAAGTCATCTCTCATATACTTGATGCCACCACTCTCACCAAGCGGACGAAAATGGTGGGCTGACACCTGCGGGATGAAAAGGTTCATTGAGATAAAAGGGCGAAGCCCGTTAGCTCAATACCTTCCCGCGGTAAGCATGCCCCCATTTTCGGGAGCGACAACCGAAGAACTGTTACTCAGATAACCTCCAATTCCTCTATGTACTTAAGCGTATGAAGTGTATTCTGGAGTAACATCTACCCTTATTTGTACAATAAAAAAGCCGAACAATGAATGGAGAGACTCCAACATTCTTCAGTTTTTAGATTAGTTATAATTCTTTTGTCCAGCCTCATTCGAAAATCCACTTCACGAACTAAATTAAAGGACGAACAAATCACTTGAATAGGATTTACAGAACCGCTACAGTAGAATTCTTCGCACCCGCAAGAACGGCCTCAGCCCTTGAAGTGGAAAACCACCACTTCGATGTCAGTGACTTGAAAATACGTGATACACTACATTGGAAAACAAACAAATAATAAATTATGAGACATCTATCTTTATTTCCTAAGCGGAGACTACCTCTCCCCTAATAACAAAGAAGGCCCAAATGATGATTTGAAAGATCAAAATCATCATTTGGGCCTTCATAAGGATCAACACTTATGTCTCAGGCTCTATAATAGTCACATTCCTATTGTTCTTTAAAAAACGAATTCTCATGGAAGGTGAGGTCAGGATATTTTTCTTGGGCGGTACGCATTTGGAATTCGTTTTCAAATAATGCCACAATGCGCTCGTCTCGATCCGTGACAAGATTTTTTTGTGTTTTTTTGAACTTAGTAAACGCTTCTTCTGGACCAGTTATCCAGCGAGCGAAAGTAAACGGCTGACGTTCTAACTGAATGTCTACGTTGTACTCGCTTTTTAATCGTTGCTCAAGCACTTCAAATTGAAGCACACCAACCACTCCCACAATTTGCTGCTCTACAAAGCGATTATAGGTTTTAAACAGCTGAATTGCACCTTCTTCGGTTAATTGATGAATACCTTTTTCAAACGATTTGTGCTTTAACGCCTCTTTTACTGAAATGGCGCTAAAGTGCTCTGGTGAGAAGTGAGGCATCTCTGCAAACTCAAAAGAGCCACCCTCCACAAGAGTATCCCCAATACGTAAATTACCTGGATCAAATAACCCTAGAATGTCCCCTGCATAGGCCTCTTCAACAATATTACGAGATTGAGCCAGAAGCTGAGTAGGCTGAGCTAACTTTATATTTTTGCCAATCCGCACATGCTTGACAGACATGCCACGCTCAAATTTACCAGAAGTGATCCGTAAGAAAGCAATTCGATCACGGTGAGCAGGGTTCATATTCGCTTGGATTTTAAAAATAAAGCCTGAGAACTTTTGATGCTCTAAAGGATCAATCAGACCATTTGAGCTATTTCTTGGGGCTGGGCAAGGAGCAAGATTTAGCATATGTTCCAGATAGGTCTGAACACCAAAGCTTGAGACAGCACTACCAAAAAAGATTGGAGTTAGTTGTCCATTGGCAATTAATTCTGCGTTGTACTCATCTCCTGCGACATCCAAGAGCTCAATTTCTTCACGGAATTGTGAAACAAGTTGTTCATCATTAATCGCTTCATCTAATTTAGGATCATCTGGTCCCGAAAGTTGGATGATATCAATATCTTTTGGGTTATCGGGGTTATAAAGCTCCAGCTTCTTTGCATGACGGTCATAAACACCTGAAAATGACTGTCCCATTCCAATTGGCCATCCCATTGGGTAAGAACGAATGCCAAGCAAATCCTCAAGCTCTTCCATTAATTCAAATGGATCACGTCCTTGACGGTCAAGCTTGTTAATAAATGTAAAGATGGGTATACCACGCATCCGACAGACTTTAAATAGTTTTTTGGTTTGGGCTTCGACCCCTTTTGCTACATCAATAAGCATCGTCGCAGAGTCAGCTGCTGTTAATGTTCGATACGTATCTTCACTAAAGTCCTGGTGGCCAGGCGTATCTAGAATGTTGACATTGTATCCATCATATTCAAATTCAAGCACCGAGCTTGTTACCGAAATTCCACGTTGCTTTTCGATTTCCATCCAGTCACTGACGGCGTGTTTACTGTTTTTTCTACCTTTAACAGTACCAGCTTCACGGATGGCACCACCAAAAAGCAATAGCTTCTCTGTTAATGTTGTTTTACCCGCATCGGGGTGCGATATAATCGCAAAGGTTCGTCTTTTTTCGATTGCCTCTTTATAATTCATTCTATATCCTCATTTCTTTCAGTAGGTCTTACAGTTTTTGTTATTTATCAAATTACATGTGTTATGTTAATTCTTACATTAACGTCTACCACCTTAATTAAGCGCACAAAATTGGAAGGTCGCCACCTACGAGATGTACAGGTGGTCACTGAAAAACGATCTTTCTAAGACTGTAAACGTTCATCAATTGTTTAACTCAGAACGTTAGCGAAAGGAGAATCCGTAGACTCCTGCGGAACAGAACGAGTCTGAAGACATTGAAGTAGTGGTTTTCCGCTTCAAGGGCTGAGACCGTTCTTGCGGGTGCGTGGGGTTCTCCTGTAGCGGCGCCAGTCTGCTCATTCTTACATGACTTTTTCAGGGACCTTGATGTACAGGGCAAGGTTGAAGTGAACTGGAAAGGCTAGTATAGTTCAACGCCTGACCTCGGGTAAGGGTGCTCTCCAATTTCGGTTTCCCGCTATTGTATATTACATAGAAATATCATAAATCCTGTTCATATGCACACTGCTTTTTATTATAGCAAGGTTTCAGCCTGAATACATCCTTCTGAAAAAAATAGCCTAGTAGCGAAACCTATAAAACAAACAGCTCGTAACAAAGAGTGGAGACATACTTAAGGATGGGAGAGGTTTATTCATGCAAGACTTTATTATTACCTTTGAATTCGAAAATTCCAGCTCTAAGCAAATTATGCTAACAAAGGAATCATACCAACAGCTTGAGGATGAGATCACACAATCAACGAATCAATGGTGGACAATTAAAGGAGAGCTTGTCAATTTATCGAAAGTGATGAGCATTAAAATTGTCAATCTGACAGAACAGCGAGGACTAGCGTAAGCTAATACTTGCGATGAACTCGTGACCATAGTATCTTTGAGTAGATATATTTGAATGAGGTGGATACAATGGTCAATCCAGAGTTAAATATGAAATTAATGCAGCTAGCCATGAAGCACCTTCCAGAGGGACAGGCGTTTTTTAATCAAAAAGGAATTGAGCTAGACTTTGAGGATATGCAGCCTATGCTAGAACTTTTTCTAAAAGTAATGGGTGAAGCGTACGAATTGGGTAAATCAGAAGCAGAGACACAAGAATAATAAAAAAGACTCAGACGGTGAACCGTGATGAGTCTTTTTCTATGGAGGCAATTGTAATGAATAAGGAAGACAAGCTTAAAGCATTAGGTGAGGAAATGAAAAAAGGAATTGAGTTAATTAGGGATAAGAAGGACCAAGAAGGACTCGAGAAGCTACAGCCCTTTGCTGAGCTTATGCGTTCAGGAAATGCAAGGCAAATGAGGGTATTTGTGAACATTGGTCTTGCTCAGTTACGTTTACAGGATATTGAAGGATTTTTGCAAACGTATGAAGAAGTTCAAGGTATTCCAATTAAATCAGAAAAGGATCAAACGTTACGTAACGAGATGGATGAGTGGTTTAAGTTATTGATGGAGCGATTAGAGAAGGAGCAATAAAAAAAGAGCAGAATCTTAATAAAGGTTAAGATTTGCTCTTATCTTTTGGATCTGTTGTATCACTGGAAAATTCTTTTATTTTTTTTGAGAGAAATGATTTAGCAGCTGTCGCCATTGGCGCTAGCTGTTCAATCACTGGTCCCATGGATTGAACAAGTTCTATGACCTGTTCCATTTGCGAGGCGTCTTTGTTTTCTGTATCTTTTGATTCAGATTTCTTACCCTGCTCAGCCTTTGGCTCAGGTCTTGAACCAAACATCATATTCGAAAAAAAATCATCCGGTCTATCTCGTTTAGGCTCTTGATCACTCATAACTTCACCTTCCTTAGGATTAATATATGATATGAAAATGCCTGGTGTGTGAGGGTATATGCCTGTTTTGGGACGCTCTGAGCGAGGGCTCAGTCTAGACAGAAAGATGAGTTTACAGTAAACTTAGTATCAGGTACTAATAATTTGTCGTAACACATGTGCGAGAGCCTAGTGTGAGAGGGGAAAACAATCATGGCAAATGCAGGGATTTTGGGTATGGGAAGCTACATTCCTGAGCGAGTGTTTACAAATGCAGACTTTGAGAAAGTGTTGGATACGTCAGATGAGTGGATTCGTACAAGAACAGGTATAGAAGAACGCCGCTTTGCTGGTGATGATGTGGATACATCAGATATGGCATATGAATCAGCTGTTAAAGCCTTAGCACAAGCTGAGGTCAAAGCGGAGGATATCGACCTTATTTTGGTTGCTACGGTTACACCAGATATGGCATTTCCAACAGTTGCTACTCTTGTTCAGAAAAGACTCGGGGCTGTGAATGCTTCTGCAATGGATATCAGTGCGGCCTGTGCTGGCTTTATTTACGGTATTGTGACAGCCCAGCAATTTATTGAGACCGGTGCATACAAAAATGTTCTTGTTATCGGTGTGGAGAAGCTTTCAAAAATAACTGATATGAGTGATCGAAATACAGCTGTACTTTTTGGTGATGGCTCAGGAGCTGCTGTTGTTGGTTCTGTTACTGAGGGTAAGGGAATTCTCTCTTTTGATCTTGGTGCAGATGGCGGCGGTGCTATGCACATCAACAAGCGAGGCGATTTTATGGAGATGAATGGTCGCGAGGTATTTAAATTTGCGGTCAGACAAATGGGGGAGTCTTCATTAAAAGTCATCGAAAAAGCAGGTTTAAATAAGGAAGATGTCGATTATCTCATTCCACATCAAGCAAATATTCGCATTATGGAATCAGCAAGAGAGAAATTGGACCTTCCTTTAGATAAAATGTCTGTAACAGTTAATAAATATGGAAACACTTCCTCTGCTTCTATTCCAATGGCAATGGTAGAGGAGCTTGAGCAAGGTAAAATTAAAGACGGAGATGTATTGGTCTTAGTAGGTTTTGGTGCAGGTCTTGTATGGGGATCCATCGCCATCCGTTGGGGAAGATAAATACAGATAACATAAAGGAGCAGATATCGTGGATAAAAAACGAGTAGTGATTACAGGAATGGGTGCCGTAACACCGCTTGGATTAGATGTAGATTCAACGTGGGAAGGAATTAAAGATGGGCGAACTGGAGTAAAACCACTTACACGTGTGGACGCTGATCAATTTCCAATGAAGGTTGCAGCCGAAATTACAGACTTTGAACCAGCTAATTATATGGACAAAAAAGAATCACGTAAGATGGACCGTTTTACACAATTTGCAGTTGCCTCAGCTACGATGGCACTAAAAGATGCGGGCTTAACGATTGATGAATCGAACTCTGCACGAGTTGGAGTATGGATTGGTTCAGGTATTGGTGGAATGGAAACCTACGAACAGCAATTTAAAAGCTTTCTTGAAAAAGGACAGCGTAGAGTTAGTCCGTTTTTTGTCCCAATGCTAATTCCGGATATGGCATCTGGTCAGGTGTCCATTTTAACAGGCGCAAGAGGCGTTAACTCTTGTTCAGTCACAGCGTGCGCGAGTGGAACAAATTCCATTGGAGATGCTTTTAAAGTTATTCAACGTGGTGACGCGGACGCAATGATTACAGGGGGGGCAGAAGCGCCAATTACAAATATGTCGATTGCAGGCTTTTGTTCAGCTAAAGCAGTAACTCACAATGAAGATCCGGCCAAAGCATCGCGCCCCTTTGATGCTAATCGCGATGGATTTGTGATGGGTGAGGGAGCAGGGATTTTAATTCTTGAAAGCCTAGACTCAGCTCTTGAGCGTGGAGCTCATATTTATGCTGAAATCGTCGGCTACGGTGCAACAGGAGACGCACACCACATTACAGCTCCAGCTCCAGGTGGAGAAGGTGGAGCACGTGCCATTCAGATGGCTATCGATGATGCAGGTTTGCAGCCTGGAGATATTCAGTATATTAATGCTCATGGAACAAGCACACCACTTAACGAGAAGTTTGAAACAATGGCTATTAAGTCTGTTTTTAAAGAGCATGCTTATGATTTGGCAGTGAGCTCAACGAAATCAATGACTGGCCACTTACTTGGTGCCGCAGGAGCGGTAGAGGCCATTTTCTCTATTAAAGCAATTGAGGAACAGATTCTCCCTCCAACTGTTAACTACGAAACGCCAGATCCAGATTGTGATTTGGATTACGTACCGAATGAAGCACGGAAAGCAGATGTTACAGCCGTTTTAAGTAACTCACTTGGTTTTGGCGGACATAACGCAACATTAATTTTTAAGAAATTCCAGCAATAATTATATAGGAAAAAGCTTGTCGACAAATATTAGTTGTCGGCAAGCTTTTTTTGGGTTGGATAGATGCCGCTTCTAAAAGTTTTTAAACATTTCTGTTATTTATAGGGTTTTCGTCACAATCTGATATGGAATTACCTTTCTTGTTCAATATTAAGTCAACAAATGTAAGGATATCGGTGTCATTTGCCCTATTCTTTTAATAAAACCCTACCTTATATCCAAATCTATTCAAGAAATCTCTGAAAATGGGTTTTCATTATAACGCACATCAAGTATGATGAAGTGTGGAATTTTTTACTTTTTTCAAATGGATGAAAACTTTTTAGCGAAAAGACAGGTATATATATAGAGAGCGTCTTTAAGGCGCTTGTCGGTTCGCGGGGTAGGAGGCTCTTAACCATTGGAGCAACATGAGATTGTTAGACGAGCACTTGCCGGGGATCGAGAAGCTTTTGAATTATTGTATGAGTTAAAAGCAGAACAAGCTCTTCGCACAGCAATAGCGATAACTAGAAATAGAGAAATAGCAAAAGATGCTGTACAGGAAACATTTATTCGGGTGTATCAAGCTAGAGATCAATACAATCAAGAGCATCCATTCGATCCGTGGTTCTATCGTATCTTGATTAATGAATGCAATCGCGTATTAAAAAAAGAAAACAAAATCATCGAGCGATTAAAGAAGATCATTTCCTTAGATACCACAGAGGAGATGACGCAACATGATTACTCTGATCTATATGAGTCTCTTCAGCAATTACCTGAAAAAAACCGAATTCCTCTTATTTTAAAATATTTAAGAGGATTCACGGAAATAGAAATAGCCGAAATAATGCAAGTAAATCAAAACACAATTAAGAGTCGTTTGTATAAAGGAAGGCAAAAATTGAAAGAAATAATAGAGAAGGGAGATCAAAATTGATGCAGGACTTGGATGACAAGCTAAAAAAAACATTAAATGACCATACAAAAGTAACGACACACGAACTTGAAGAAATGTACATTCATGTTGAGAAGAACTTAAATCGTAGACGAACTGAAAAGAATCAAATATCTTTTCATCTTGCTTTAAAAGTTCTGGCACCAATTCCTGTAATCGCTCTTTTCTGGTTTAGTTTAGATCAGTTATACTTTCAAGCTGAGCCTGATGAAGCTCCTTTAATGAAGGTGGATTCTGTTGAAAGAACATCGAGAGCTGAAGGAGAAGATAAGCAGCTAGTAGAGACTGAATACGTTCTTCCTTCTTTAGAAGATACAATGTATGAATGGACGAACCAAGACGGTTTGGTTCAAGAAATTAGACTCAGGGAACCTCTTGTAGAAGGGTATCCAGATGTATCTATGACCATAAAAAAAGAAGCAGAGTTATCGCCCGAAGAGGCAATGCAACATATCATGTTTGATTTAGAAGAAATGAACATTGAACGTGTTCACGCACCTGAACCGGTCTCTGAACCTCTTGATGCTATAAAACTATACGCAGACGAAGGCATGAATTGGGACGCATCCGTTTATCGCTATTATTTTGTAGATGATCTTAATGGAGGTAGCTACATTATTACACAAACCTTTTTTCTTGAAGCGTTAGATGGGCATGGGGCTAATTTTGATGATTATATTAGTGAATTTGAGATAAATAACATTAAGTAAGTTGGAGGAATATAGATATGTGCGGATTTATAGGAGAAATGATTTCGAGTAATACAACGTTCATTGAGCAAAACAAATGGGAACAAGCATTAGAAGCGATTCATCATAGAGGACCAGATTCAACCGGTACATATATGAACGACTTCGTTTCTTTTGGTTTTAAACGACTCAGCATTATTGATATAGAACATGGGCAGCAACCCTTGTCCTATCAAGATAAGTATCATATCATTTTTAATGGCGAAATTTATAACTATAAAGAGCTTCGCCAATCGTTAATTGAGGCAGGATATACATTTGAAACCCATACAGATACAGAGGTTATTGTTGCTCTTTATGCTCAAAAGGGACAAGACTGTGTGAAAGAGCTCCGAGGCATGTTTGGCTTTATGATTTGGGACGACGAAAAGCAAGAATTGTTTGCGGCACGAGATCAATTTGGAATTAAGCCTTTTTATTATGTAGAAACAAAAGAGAGGCTTGTTGCAGCATCCGAAATGAAAAGCCTTCGAATTCTTGATTCGTATGCAGGCGTTTCTGAGGAAGCAATCCAGCACTACCTAACCTACCAATATGTGCCAGAGCCATTAACACTTTCTCAGGCTGTTAAGAAGCTAGAACCAGGACATACATTAACCAAAAAGCCGAATCAGCCAGCCGTAATTAAACCATACTTTACAAAAACCTTTAACCAAGGGTCAAAGTCAGTTGATGTTTATGCCAAGCAAGTCATTAATGTGTTAAAGGACTCTGTAGCCAAACATATGCGTAGTGATGTTCCGGTGGGAGCCTTTCTTTCTAGTGGAATTGACTCAACCACAATTGTAGCCCTAGCTAAGGAACATAATCCAGGATTAAAAACGTTTACAGTAGGATTTGACCAGGAAGGCTTTAGCGAGGTAGATATAGCCTGCGATTCGGCAGCTAAATTAAATGTAGAGAACATTCATAAGCATATCTCACCTGAAGAGTTTACGCGAGAGCTGCCAAAGATTATTTGGCATATGGATGATCCCGTAGCGGATCCAGCAGCTGTGCCGCTTTATTTTGTAGCGAAAGAAGCAAGCAAACATGTCAAGGTTGTTCTCTCAGGAGAAGGTGCAGATGAGCTGTTCGGTGGCTACAACATTTACCGTGAACCAATGGCACTAAAATATTTTAATAGCTGGCCAGCTCAAGCAAAACGAATGATGAATAAATTGGCAGTAGGATTGCCTGAAGGTGTAAGAGGTCGTAACTTCCTCATCCGTGGAACAACACCGATAGAGGAACGCTATATAGGAAATGCCAAAATCTTTACAGAACAAGAGAAAAAACAAGTATTAAAGCTTTACCAAGACAATTACTCGTATACAAACCTAACTAAGAAGTTGTATCAAGAGGCGCTTGCCTATCCTGACTCAACAAAGATGCAGTATATTGACCTGCACACTTGGCTCCCGGGTGACATCTTAGTGAAGGCAGACCGTATGACCATGGCACACTCATTGGAGCTTCGTGTACCATTTCTAGATAAAGAAGTATTTGAAGTCGCAAGACACATTCCTGAGTCGGCCAAGCTAGCTAATGGAACGACCAAATATGTGCTTCGTGAAGCCATTAAGGATGTTGTACCTGACTCCATTCTTAACCGGAAAAAGCTAGGCTTTCCTGTGCCGATTCGTCACTGGCTAAAAGACGAATTGTATGATTGGGCAAAAGATATTTTGACGATTAATAAAGCTTCTACAGAGATTTTTGATCAAAAACAAGCCTTAGCTCTATTGGAAGAACATGCGACAGGCAAACGAGACAACAGTCGAAAGCTTTGGACGATTATCTGTTTCTTAATCTGGCATTCTCTTTATATCCAAAATCTAGGGAGTAGTGAGAAAGCGATTCAAGAGATCGCGGAATTGCAGAGAAGAACAAGCTAATTAAAGTTGAGCGAGTCTGAGATAGAAATGCTTTAAAGAGTCTAACAATTGTGTTGGTATCACGCATAATTGTTGGGCTCTTTTATGTTAGAACGGAGAGTTACAATTTATAGTACTGTAAACCATCAACGTAAAGAATATGTTCTCTTAAAAGACTATCAATAATTGGATAAACTTGCTAAAATATAGAAAAAAGAAGGAGGGGAAATATACTTTGTTTAAGCGTCTTAGGTCTACCGTTATTAGATATTCAATCTGTTTAATTTCTTTTTGTTTCATGGTATATATGCTCTTTAAAGATGAACCGTTTGGGCTGGACATATTGCAGGTCGGCACGCTATCATCTATTCTTTTACTAATCGTATTTGCTAATGTCTTAATCGTAGCTCTTATTGATTATGCACAAGGAAAAAGTCACTCAACATCCCCTTTGGAGGAAATCTTAACTGGAGCCTTTTTTCTTGTCTTCAGTTTGATATTGTATGTGATGAACGAGAAACAACTCATTTCTACTTCACTAGTATTTCCATTTGCGCTTTCCTTTGTATTTTTATTGAAAGGGAGCATCCGATTAATAAACGCTAGACGTAAAATGAACTTGGCAGAAGAAGAGTAGGTAAGTTAAGCAGAAGGTTTAGTTACTTAAGAGGTAACAATTATGAAGAAACTAGAGTGTAGCAACATGTTGATTTCAAAAGCAAAACCGGGTAAACGCACATAATTGTAGACCCGGTTCATTACTTATAATTCATTTAATAGCTGATATAATTTATTCTTTATAAACTGATAAGCCTCCATATTCTCCTGTTTCGCATAGAAACGCAAACCGTCTGTTGCTTTAAAGAGTAGAGTGGCATAAAGTCTTTCGTGAAAGTGTGGAATGTCTATGCCTTGTTTATTCCAAGCAGCTTTCATCTTTTCAGGAAAGTTTAATTCAGGTGCCCAGAAATGAAGTCCGGCTAAGTCAAAGACAAAATCTCCTTGCATCGACATCTCCCAATCTACAATACCTGTAACAAGTTGCCCGTCTGAGAGCATATTGCCCAAATGGAAATCCCCGTGAACTAAATAGGACTTCTGTGGAGCATAGGTGGAAAGCTCCATCATTTTAGTATAGCCATCATCAAACGCTTGCTTTTCTAGGATCTGTCCATCAAATAATTGCTTCCAATTTGCGTGAAAGCCATGATCCTCTTCCACAAAAAAGCTCTCTAATGCTTCAGACCATGTATCATATGTCGCCTGACCAGATGGCGAAATCCAGCCGAATGTATGATCAATCTCTGTTTTTACAATATCAGAATAGACGGTTGCTAAGTGCTGTAATATTGAGGCTTGAGTAGTACCATCAAATGAAGTGATAGGTTTTCCATTCGCTTTTTGGCTAAACATAAAATGTATACCGTCAAGCTCTCCTACATCTAGTACCTCTGGAATGGGTAGGGTATCCCCAAACCTTTCATAGATCATCTTGGCTTTTTTTAAGCTTTCACTCGTAAGCCGGAAGTGGGCGACATATTCTGAGTCTCCAGCCTTAAAAGTATAGACCCGACTAAGCTCTCCCATATTTAATTGTTCAATATTTGTGGCATAAGGATAATTTAAACGAATAATCCTTGAAACATTTGAATCGGATACATTCATTTTAAATGATTTCAATGAGCTCACCTCTAAGTGGGGAAAAGTTATGATTCAACACGTTTCCCATTAAGTCTTTCAATAATTTGATGTAAATCATCTGGTTTATGAAATTCAATAGGAGAGACACCTTTCTCAAATTGAATGGAATCTGCTTCTACAAGCAAAACGTATCGGCCGTTGATTTTTCCTAAATGAAGAGTCTCGCCAAAGTCTGCAAGAAGGCCTTTAATAGAGGTTTCCCCTACCTTCATCTTAAGCTCAGCTTCTGGCGTGTGCTCGACAATCTGAGCAGCTGCTTCCATTACCTGATGGGTGTCGAGCCTTTCTTGGATTTCTCTTTTTTCACTACCCTCCCAAATTTCCAGCTCATGATCAAATGTTTGACGCTCTTCGCTGTTTTCATCATAGGTTTCATAGACATGCTCCTGTACCATGCTCATCACCTGATTTTTCATAATGACAGGCATCGGTTCGCCGTATTCAACATAGCTAAGAAAATCCTCAAAATACCGAGCATGAGAGGCTTGGTGAATCTTGACCTCTGTATGCTCAATCATGCCCTCCTCAGGCATATATGGGTATTGAATGGATTTCATATTTTTTGTGGTGATCGCGTGCTCCACCTTCTGAATAAGTGAGGATTCGTCAGAAATGGAGGCTACCTTAGGTTCAAAATCACATTTCATAATAAACACCAACGAGTCATCATAGAATTTCCTTGGAACCGCTGTTGCGACAAGGAAGACACCGCCACGCACAGCACTTGTATTCAAATAAATGCGCACCAGCTGCTCACTTGCTTTATTAAAATCTTCTTTGGTTTCAGCAAAACGTGTTCTGTGCAGGAGCGCATAATTCGGATTAGAGTCGAGCGAGTGGCCGGGTTCCGTTACAAAGTGACCAATTTTGGTTGGCACCTGCTCAGATTTAGGATGATGATCAGCTTTACGCTTGACGATCTTTTTAAGCTCACCATCAAGAAAATCCTTCATTTCACTGTTTTCAAACTCATTTTTATCTAAGGTTTTAAAATGTTTAAAGCGTTTATCAGATTGGTCATCTCGACCCTCAACAGTAATCACAAAAAAAGATAGAAATTGAATTTCAAAATCCATTGGACATACTCCTCTATTTCGGTTTCAAGCAATGTTTTCAGTATAGGAGAAGAGTCATAGAGCGTCAATTGAAAATGACCCTTGCATTACGATGTACATAGTAATACAATGCAAATATAGAAAGACAAAGAAAGGAAATTGTTCATGGATAAGGAAATGATGAAGGGCAGCATTGATTTACTATTGTTAAGCTTAATTTCACAGGAAGATTTATATGGATATGAAATGGTTAAACGCTTAAAACAGCTAAGTGAAGAGGCGTATGCAATGAGTGAAGGCACTTTATACCCCGCGCTTAAACGAATGGAGAAAAAAGGCTGGATCTCGTCCTATTGGAAGGAAACCGACAATGGGCGCCGTAAGTACTATCAGATGACAGACGAAGGAGCTAAAGAGCTCGCTCGCAAGAAAAAAGACTGGGCTTTCTTGCAAACGCTTGTTGAGCGGACTGATTCTGGAGCTTCGTATGACACGTGATGTAAAAAGCTATGTTCACTCCATCGTGAAGCAAACCGATTGCACAAAGGAAGACTATGATGATCTTTTTGAGGAGCTTTTTGGTCATGTCACAATGATCCGCGACGAATATGTAGATGAGGGATACTCTCTAGAGGAGGCGACGGATAAAGCGATGAAACGATTTGGGCAGGAAGCAATCATTGGGAATGAGCTGCAACAATCGATGTTCCCTTATCGAAGAGAGTTATTGTATGTGCTGGCGATAGCGGGGTTTTTGCTGACGTTGGGCATGTATATGTATCTCCTTTTTACTATGAATGTCGCACTACCTTTTGAGCTCGGGATTGGTGTTATTAGTAACTGCTTAATCTTATTTTTTGCAATGAATACAACATTTAGAATTAATCGAAGGAGATGGTTAAATACCGCTCTTATCTTTCATTTAGCAGTTCTAGCTTATAGCTCATATTGGCCAATCAATTTGTTTTATGAAGGGCACCTTTTTTTCCCTATATTGATGATAGGAGTTGGATTTCTAAACATAGGGATTATCTTTTTAACTGCTTTAACGGGCCCTGAAGTTGGCAGGTCTGCTTTTATTCATTTAATTAATATCCCTATAGGCTTAATTCTCTCGACTAAGGCTCTAATTTTAGGTTTTGGTGGGATGGTTTTTGGGGCTTCATTCTTATATGTCATAGGAATGGGTACACCTGTTTATATTTGGGGACTTATATATGTCATTCAATACAAAGCGCTAAAAAGAGGTCGGATGCCTGTTGTAACAATTGCTTTAATTTGTTCTGTTTTAGTAGTTATTTATTCTGTTTTGTCCTTCTTTTTTATTGAGTTAACTATAGAAGGTAGAGTAGCACATTTCCTTGAAAACTTAATACATGCAAATAATTAGGAGGTGAAAAGGTGATTAGTAAACAGTTGAAGATCACTGTATTCACTAGTACGCTCCTTTTGACAAATGCAATGAGGATAATTGGTGAAGTTATTTGTTCAACTGCAACACTAAAAATGTCAGGTCAGTTTGATCAGAATAAGATAACGCTAGTCGAACGAATAGTTCCAGGAGCTTCGTATGAACCGTGACATAAAAAGCTATGTTCACTCCATCGTGAAGCAAACCGATTGCACAAAGGAAGACTATGATGATCTTTTTGAGGAGCTTTTTGGTCATGTCACAATGATCCGCGACGAATATGTAGATGAGGGATACTCTCTAGAGGAGGCGACGGATAAAGCGATGAAACGATTTGGGCAGGAAGCAATCATTGGGAATGAGCTGCAACAATCGATGTTCCCTTATCGAAGAGAGTTATTGTATGTGCTGGGGTTAGCGGGGTTTTTGCTGACGGTGGGCATGTATGTCTCTATGTTACTAACCGAACAAGTAGCATTACATATTGAACTCATTGCTGGTATGATCAGTCATTCATTTATCTTATTTTTTGCGATGAATACGATCTTCCGCGTGAATCGTAGGCGCTGGCTGAACACTGCTTTAATTATTCAATTGGCAGTATTCTCGATCCAGCTGAGTCCTGCTTCGCATTTCTTTTATTTAGGGCAATTGTATTTTTTAATTGGTCTGATTGGATTAATTTTACTGACTATATTTCTGCTTTATCGCACCGCCCTTAGTTCAACTTCCGTGAAACCTAAGTATACTAAAGTGGTTCATGCTGTAAATATTACAACCGGACTAATTATTATACCTTATTGTATATATGTAGGTTTAATTGGTTGGGGTATGGGTGGAGAGGTAGCAATCTTTTGGATGATGCAGTATTTTTCAATTTTGTGGCTTTTTTTCTATGTTGCTCAAATAAATTTATTAAGAAAATTTCCGAGAATAGTTTTGAGTAGTTTAAGCATGAGTGTTTTACTACTTCCGTATACCCTTTTTGCTTTTCTCATTCCTTCCGATTGGGGTTTTTGGTTTCTTAGATTATTTTAAGGAGAAATGATCATGAAATTGCGTTGGATGATAAGTATTTTTAGCTTTTTATTAGTGGTTACGTTAGGGTTATTTATTTGGGGGGCGAATGTAGAATCGTCGATTGACTCAGCACCTGAACTAAGAGGAGAATTTGCTCAAGGCAATGATGGCATGTATGTATTTACAGCTGAGGTAAATGGGATTGATGCACTTTATATAAGGAACGAGGGTGCAGATGTAAGTCAAATTGCTGTGGCAGAAGATGATACCGTACTCCATTCACCTGTGGTAACAAATCGAAATTCAGTTATTTATATTCAAAACAATTATGGGCTGATTGATCAGTTTCAAGCTGAAAATATAACTGTAAGTTCAGTTATTGAAGTTGATTTGTCAACAATGGAAGCGAATGTGTTGGTTGAAGGGAATGCAGCGATTCTTGAAGTCGTTTCTAGTAAAGTATCAGATCAGATTTATCTAATTGGTTCTGCTGGATTGAGCGACCCTGAGAGAAATTCAGAAGAACCACCTAATCAATTTGATCTGTATTCTTTTAATATAGATAATGAGGAACTAAACAATCTAACAGATATAGGAACTTATTCAATGATGTCACTGGTTTTGGATGATTCAGAAGAGCATGCTTTAGTTATCATGCCAGATGATTATAACAATACAACGCAAGAATCTATGTTTGAGGCAACAGAAACTGTTTATGATATTGGGTTAAATGATGAAAGTGAGATTGAAGTTGTAACAGATTCCGAAGATGAAATGCTCATAGCAGATGTTATTTGTTTGCCCAATGACCAGCTGCTTTTACAGTCAGTAATAAATAAAGATGAAGATGGAAATTACATTTACGACCTGATTTACTATGATAGAGAATCTGGAGAGGAAGGTGAACATTTAGGTATACGAGAAACGGTGTTACAGCCAACTCTAAGTTCGGATGGACAAACAATTTTATATATGAAGGAAGAAAGCGGATTTGACGGATACGAAGTAAGTGGATTTTTTGAATACTCATTAGAAAGAGGAGAAGAGCGGGAAATTAAATTACTAGAGAAAAATGAATAACAATTAGAAAAGAACCCTGATCGCTATCAGGGTTCTTTCTTATAAGCTTTCGCCCAGTCTAACGCTTCTTCTTTCGTTTGAAGTTCACCATCAAGCTGGAGACTGAAGGCTTTGATTAAAATGGTAGTGTAGATAGGACCAGGTTCGATGTGTAGCTGATGCAAGAGGTCTCGCCCACTAAGTAGGGGCTGCAACTCATCTCGAGCTTTGACGTATTCTAATATGGCTGGACCAACAGATACTCCAGGTACCAATGCTAAAAAAATCAGGCCTTCACTTGAAGCATAATGAAAGCTCTCATGCCATTCTCCTAATGTAAGGTTAGTAGAAGTGTGTTGAATTCTTAACTCTTGAACTGTGTGTAGTAAAGCTAGGTCTTTAGATGCCAGCGCAAACGTTTTTATCGCATCTACAAAATCCCCATTTGGCTGAAAGGCAAGGGCAGCAAGTAATGTGAACGGATCACCGTGATCATGCTCAACCAATTGGTGAACGTGCTCCCACTGCTGCTCACTTGGCTCCTCCTTCAATAACGTCTTCCAGACACCCAAATCATGTAACATATGCATGGATGATTCAAGCTGATCTTCTTGGTGCATTAAGTCTAATTCATGCATAATACGTGTTGTAGATAAGCCTTCTAAGGCCGTACCGGCTACTTTAGCTAATGCTTGCGTATGTGGATGAATTTGATAGGAAAAGCGCTGGGCAAAACGTACAGCACGGAAGATACGCGTTGGATCCTCAATAAAGCTTAATGGATGAAGGATACGAATTTGGCCGTTTTTTAGGTCGCGCTGACCATGAAAGTGATCAAGCAATTGTCCAAATGTCTTTGGGTGCAGACTTAAGGCCATGGCATTAATGGAAAAATCGCGTCTAGATAAATCCTCCCGTATCGTTGAAGCTGAGACCTCTGGCAAAACAGCCGGTTGCTTATAATGCTCGGATCTGGAGCTGGCGAGATCAATTTTTATTCCAGAAGTGGTTGTCCAAGTGGCTGTTCGAAATGAAGGGTGCTCCTTCACATTACCACCGTTCGTTTGAGCTTGTTCATGGGCGAAGGCAATCGCGTCTCCTTCTATGACAATATCAAGATCCTCGTTATGTCGGCTTAATAATACGTCCCGAACGCCTCCGCCAACAAGATAACTGTTTAGCTCTGATGCGGCAGCTTGTTTTCCTATTAAAACAAGCAACTCGTAATTCTCAGTGGAATAATGCTCGTGAAGTTCTTTAGCTAATGTCTGGTTCGCAAACACTTGAGCATCTGCTTCTAATTGCTTTCGAGTTCCCTCATTATGCATGATGGATAGAATATCGCTTCTTGAGACAATACCAAGCAAATCCTGATCCTCTAAAATCGGGATACGTCCAATATTAAAGGCAATCATCGTTTCTTGTATGTCATCAATGGTAGCTTCTGAATCAAGAAAAATAAGTTCTTTACTCATATATGCATGGACAGGCGCATGACCTAATCCGTAGCGCTGTGCCTTATCTAAATCACGTCTAGAGAGCATCCCGATCACTTTTCCTGAATCATCGATAACGGGCATGCCAGTGTGGCCATAACGAATTAACGTCGAGGCGGCTTCATCTATACTATCCTCTTCATAAAGCGTATGAACAGGCGAGGACATAAGAAGTCCAGCAGTTACGGCGGGTTCTATATGCTCAGTGAGGCTGTTTGAAATCTGTGCTAAAACCTCTTCATGCTTCGTCTGTTTAGCTATTGCTGCAGCTGCTTGCTTATGACCTCCGCCTCCAAAGGAAGAGAATAAAGAGGCTATATCTAGTCGGCTAGACTGACTTCTGCCTGTCAGATACGTATGCTCATTCATTTGTACAATCGAAAGCACAGCATCTACAGGAAGGATATCAATGAGTTTCTCTGTGATTGCAGCTAGACCGCTAATATACGCGTCGCATGTGCTAGAGCAAAGAGCGACATCTAACCCTTGCACTTTGATTTCTTGATACGTACCTGAAAGCTGATTAAATAGACTTTGCTGCTCAGTGGTTAACTGCTCCTCCAAAAAAGGCTTTATCACTTCAAGGTCTAGACCATTTTCATAAAGAAATGCAGCGGCCATTAAATCTCGATTGGTTGTTTGGTTATGCTGAAATGAACCTGTGTCACTATATAATCCGAGCCCCATTAATGTAGCCTGTTCAGAGGAGACTGGGAGATTATGTTCTTTAATTAATTCAATGAGTAGCGTTACACAGGCACCAACTTTTTCTTGATTGATGCGAGTGGCTTTTGAGTCAGGAGGTTGCTCATGATGGTCGTAAATGATAAGGGAGAGATTCTTAGATAGCTTCTCCTCAGGGACCCCGCATCGTTTTGTTGTGGAAGCATCAACGATCACAAGTTCGGTTACATCCTCCCAACGAATAGATGAAGCGAGCTCAATCTTCATATAATCTCGATAAAGAGAGAGGACCTTTTTAACACCTGGCTGCTGCTCATTTGGCAACACAATCCTGGCGTCCGTATGTATTAGGCTAGCTCCTAGTAAGGAGGCCAAACCATCAAAATCTATCTGTGAATGAGACGTTAGTATTTTCATAAACTGAGCTCCTTTCAGTGGTCACGCCCTTTCTATTGTAGCAAAAGACACAGCCGTTGGTCACGACTGTGTCTTAGTTAGTTTATCCATGTTGCTCAATAATCAGACCTTTCACATCTGCTGGTTGTTGATCATATGGGGATTCGGGTTCTGGGAAAGAAATAAAAAAGAGCTGGTGGTAAGCTTCATGAAGGGAGTGCTTTACTTTTTGCATTGATGAAATAGCGTCTTCATTATTGTTAACAACCTTTGTAAGAGTGGGTTTAGAGAGTACGAGTTTAAGGTCCTGAACGTTTACACCAATTGAATGAAGTAGATCTTGCTGCTCATAAAGATAACTTCTTAGTTTGGATTGGTGAGTCATGCCTAGTGATTCTAGCTTATTAACTTGGTTTATTGTCTCATTCCATGCATCTATAAAGCGTTCAAATTGTAGAATTCCTTTTTGCTTCTCGCTTATAGACGTCCAAAGGCGACGTTCCTTTGTATAGAAGGTTTGCAGAGTTCTCTTGAAGCTACTGACCCAGCTACTTCGTTCATATTCGTATAGATAATTAGCAGATTCATTTGCAGCTGACTCAGTTGTCCTTGCAGTCGGAGAAACAGGTTCAACACTTGTTACTGCACTTGGTCTGACAGCATTCTGAATACGATGTTGAAGAACCCGGTGCATCCTGAGTGAGGGTGTGGCCGTTATACGAGTCATCATTTACCTCCGTTCAGCCTTTTCATATATGTATTCCCTCAGGTAGAGTAAATAAGCTATGAAAAAAGACCCCTTTTTAGAAAGAGGTCCAAATGTATCTATTTTGCAAAAACGTGATTACCAATAACAATTGTTTGCTCACGAGTAGAAACCCATTTGCTTGTAGCTGTTTCTGGATTATAGAAATAAAGTGAGTTTTGACCTTGACCACGGAACTGAAGAGCTTCTTCAGCTGCACGATTCGATTCACTATCAGCTTTATTTGAAATGGCTCCATCAAGGACAGGAGAGAATGCGTAATGACCAGAAGCACTGCGCTCATAGACTACGTCGTTCACGCTATCGGGATACAAATCACTGTCTACTCTATTTAAAACCACTGTACCTACTGCTACCTTACCAGCATAAGACTCACCTTTTGCTTCTGCGTGAATCAGTCGGGCTAGTAGATCCTTTTCTTCATTAGATACAGAAGCTGGAATCTCAAGCTTGTCTCCTGCAACAATCGAATCTGAAGAAAGATTATTCATTCTCTTTATGGCTGCAGCCGGGATGGCGTATTGATCACTAATAGAAGAAAGTGATTCTCCTTTTTGTATCGTGTGAGTTGCTCCTGCGGCATCTGCAAGCTGTGTTAATGAAACAGTGAGTGCCAAAGCGAATAAACCTGTACAAACTTTTTTAAGCAATGATAAAACCTCCTGTTTAGAATCTGTTTACTAAACTACCAGACTTTTATGGAGAAAAGTGTACGTAAAATATACCAATTATCTAGGTGATTGTGTTTAAGTGTTGCTATGAAACGGCTATATGAGTTTTTTTACAGTTATGTAACAGAATATTAAGCTTTACGTTTATTTTGACATATTTCCTGTTTCATAGAATGTGTAATGTCGAGTTATGCTTAGAAAATAGCGGAGGGAGTGGGTTTTACAAAATTTACTTCACTTCCTATTGATGAAACTTTTACCATAGATTCATTAAAAAAAGCTGTGCTAAGATGCGAATTGTGGTTGAACAAAATACAACTCTAAGGAGGAATTCATTGTGAATTTCAAAAAATTCTTATTAACATCTGCAGCAGCAGCGACGATTACTGCCGTTGGTTTTTCTGGACAAGCCGACGCAGCGTCAGATAAACAAGTACAGGTACAAGGTCCATACGTGGTTCAGTTTGATGCAAAGGATGCCGAGCAAGCATTTAATTGTCTAGCTAAGTTTCCTGGAGCACAAGATATCAACTTTGAAGACGGTCAATGGGTGATTGATTTCATCAATCAATTTGATTTTAATCAAGCGATCCAACAACCTGAAGCAGACGTGGCAGAAGAGCCGGATGCAGAAGTTGTAGAAGAGACTGAACAAGTTGAAGAGCAGCCTGCAGAAGCGCCTCAAGCTGAAGAAGAAGCACAGCCTGAAGAAGAAGCTACTGATGTAGATGGATCATCTGAATTTTCTGCTGAAGAGCAGCAAATGATTGATTCAGTGAACCAAGAACGCGCACAGCAAGGTCTTTCTCCATTAGAAGCAGATCCAGAGCTAGCTGAAGTAGCACGTGTAAAAGCTCAAGATATGATCGATAATAACTACTTTGATCACAACTCACCTACTTATGGTTCTCCATTCCAAATGATGGACCACTTTGGTATTGAATATCGTACAGCTGGGGAAAACCTTGCTGGAAACCAAACAGTAGAAGCAGCACACCAAGCACTAATGAATTCTCAAGGACACCGTGAAAACATTCTTAAGTCTGATTACACAAACGTTGGAATTGGAATCGTTGACGGCGGCCCTTACGGAAAAATGTTTGTACAGCTTTTCAAAGGATAATCTAGCAATCAAGTAAACTATAAAAAGAGTGGACCTAGTGTCCGCTTTTTTTTGCTGTGTGGAAGTAAATAAGGGGAAAAGTCGGAATTACATCGCGAGAAGGCTGGATACATCGGAATGGGCAGAAAATACATCGCGAGAAGGCTGGATACATCGGAAGAGCAGAAAATACATCGTAATTCGTTTGCCGACAAAGAATGCAACCTAAGGTTATCAAGCGTATGCCTTAAATTATCTATTTACATACTCGTCTAATTAGATTAATATCTAATTAGATGAGGTGATAAAAAATGCAAATTAGTCGGATGGTTAATTTTCATAAGGTGATGGGAGATACAACAAGAATTCAAATTATTTCAATGCTAAAAAGAGGACCTTTACATGGTCAGGCGATTGCAGGCAAGTTAGGGTTAAAGCCGCCAACGATTTCGCATCATATGTCAAAGCTAAAGGAAATTGATGTTGTAAGGCAATCTCGGGATAAAAATACGATTTATTATCACCTGAATGAAAAAACATTACAGGCCTTGGCTATGGCTGTAACGAAGATTGGGGAGGATGAAGTGAAACAAGATTTTGTTATGGCAGAAGAAGAAAAGTCAGCTATTATCCGCAATTTTTTCACGCACACAAATCAACTAAAAACATTTCCTGCACAACGTAAGAAAAAGTTAGTGGTTCTTGAGTATATGCTAAGAGGTCTAAAAGAAGGGGAAGTTTACGAAGAGAAGGAAATCAACGAGCACATAAAACAATTCTTCGCTGACTATGCAACCATTCGAAGAGAGTGGATCATTTGTCATTTTATGAACCGTAATGATGGTGCGTATAAGCTGAACCCTAAAGAGATGTGGTTACTATAAAAAGAGGGATAAAAGTCAATTCATTGTCAGTCTGCCTCGTGCTGTCCTTTCCTATCACTTGCTATGTGCAGGAAAGTTTTTGAGATCCTTCGTTTGTCACCTCTCATATCCTTGATGCCCGCCAACCACCAAGCGGACGAAAATGGAGGGCTGACACCTGCGGGATGAAAAGGTTCAATGAGCTAAATCGACGGAGTCGAGTTAGCTCATTACCTTCCCGCGGTAAGCATGCCCCCATTTCGGGAGCGGCAGCCACCCTCATTCATTTTTATACCAATAAAAAAAGCTGAACAATTAACTGTTCAGCTTTTCCATTAGTTATAATACTTCTGTCCCAATCACTTGTCGGTTTAGCTTTTTTTGACCTCTACTTGCTCCACTCGGTGCCCTTCACCTTTAGTAAGAATCAGATCGGCACGGTGACGAGTTGGTCTTATATTTTTCTCGAGATTTACCCCGTTGATTGTTTTCCAAATGGATAAAGCAACATCCTCTGCTTCCGATTTACTTAAATGCCGGTAGCGGTGGAAAAATGAGTTGGGATCTTGAAAGGCCGTATTTTGCAATACTTTAAAGCGATCCACATACCACTTAATGATATTCTCCTCTTCCGCGTCAACATAAATAGAAAAATCAAAGAAATCAGAGACAAAGACGGGAGAGATTCTCCGGTCCTTTTTGTTAACCTGTAGAACATTAATGCCTTCCACAATAACAACATCCGGTTCTTCTACATGCTGTGTGCGTTCTTTCAACACGTCATAGGTTAGATGTGAATACATCGGGGCTTCTGTGCTTTTTCGACCAGATTTAATGTCGGAAAGAAAACGAATGAGCTTACGAATATCATAGCTTTCTGGAAAGCCTTTTCGTTTCATTAATCCTCGTTCCTCAAGAACATGGTTTGGGTAAAGGAACCCATCTGTTGTGACAAGGTCTACCTTAGGATGGTTCGGCCATCTGCTAATTAATGCCTGAATTAAGCGGGCTGTGGTGCTTTTTCCAACAGAGACGCTCCCTGCAATACCAATAACAAAAGGAACTTTTTTTGTTTCACGGTGAAAAAAACGATTCTGATCATTATGAAGGTTGACGGAATGCTTGGTATGCATATATAACAATTCCGTTAAAGGAACATAAATTTCTTCAACTTCATCGGGGGAAACCGTTTCGTTAATTCCCTGAAGCTGGGTTCTTTCTTCATCTGTAAGGCTTACAGAGGCTTGGTATGCTAAAGAAGCCCATTCTTTTCTTGTGAAATTGGTGTAAGCATCTGTACTGGAATGTACGGTTTTTGTTAACATAACGATCTCCTTTTAGAGAGTTCTTCTCCCGCAATTGCAGCACTTTAAGGGATAAAAGAGTGCATGTAAGCAGATTATCACTTGAGAGGCAGAGAATCAATAGAAGTCGCTTACATTTTGAAATAAAAAACGGAACCACTTATGTACAAAGTGTTCCGCATAGGTCCTACATTATTCCTCTTCTGTTTCCAACAGTTTCAATAAGTCTTCAGGAAGTTCAAATGTTTGATCCTGAATGGTTAATTGTTTGAATTGGGACTCGTCTTGAATTTCTTTTCGTTTCTTTAAATTATCTATCTCGTGATGGATACCTTCCATTTTTCGATCTAAAGCGGCTGCTGAATCGGCAGCATCTTTTAATTCGCGAAGCAAATGGTCAGGGACTTCAGCATCATATTTATAATAGATTTTATGTTCAAGACTAGCCCAAAAATCCATAGCAATTGTCCGGATTTGGACTTCCATACATACATGCTCCGTACGATCTGTCATAAAGACTGGTAACTCAAGTATTAAGTGAAGGCTTTGATACCCGTTTGCTTTTGGGTGCTTGATGTAATCTTTTACTTCAAGCACGCGAATATCACTTTGGTTCTGAAGCATCTCTGAAAGTGTATAGATATCTGAAAGAAAAGAGCATGTAATTCGAATGCCGGCAATATCTTTAATATGAGTTTTAATACTACTTAAGGATAAAGGATAATTCTTTCTAAGTACTTTATGAAAAATACTCTCAGGCGATTTAAGCCGGCACTTTATATGTTCAATGGGGTTATGTTCATGAACATATTCAAATTCTTCTTGCAAGATCTTTATTTTCGTTTCCATTTCATCCAGTGCGAATTTATACGTCATCATAAATCTGGTTAATTCCATTTTAAAGGATTGCAAGTTTTTTAAATCAAGGTTTGCCACATTCATTCTCCTCTATCGAAAAAATCGCAGTACATCATACCTTTAT
This sequence comes from Alkalicoccobacillus porphyridii, assembly GCF_007293315.1. GTDB lineage: Bacteria > Bacillota > Bacilli > Bacillales > Bacillaceae_D > Alkalicoccobacillus > Alkalicoccobacillus porphyridii. Next base: position 41,348 of record NZ_VLXZ01000007.1, on the reverse strand, counting down.
TTTGGTAGGTCTCATCTTGGAAGTCAAGTTAATGCTTGTGGAAGGTTGTCGAGAAATGTGGAATGGTCAATGGAACGGTGTCAGGAGGTGACGTTTGGCTTGAGTGTAGTGAGGACAGATAAATGGTTAAATTGGTATTTACAGGATCATTCTAACTTTCGCCAGTCAAAAGACAGTATCCAGGTACAGAAGCGTTTTTTTGTTGAGCCGCTAGTAAAGTGGTTTGATGAGGACTTCAAGGATTCACTGCATTCATTTTTGCTTGAACAGGGATTGTTTGCTCCTAAGGAGAGTAGGCTAGCTGAACTAAAGAAGCTTGCTGAACAATCTATTTGGCAGGATGTTCAGGAATGTTTCGTGCGTATCAAAGCACGATGGAATGGGCCAGATGTCCCCATTTATATCTTACCGGTTGATCCAGATATTGCAGAACCTACAAAAAAAGCAGGGCTTAGCTTTCCGTTTGCTGTCATTTTATTTATTGGCACACACTTAACAAAAGCAGAAATTGAAGCCTTATTTATACATGAATATCACCATACAGTTAGACTTTCCCACACAAATCGAACAGAGGACAATATCACGTTTTTGGAGTCGATGTATATGGAGGGTCTTGCTGAATGTGCCGTTTTGGAAATGGTTGGATCCTCTCAATTAGCTCATTGGACATCATTATACAAAGATACTTGGAAGCCGAAATGGGTTGAAAAATGGATTGTACCGAACCTAGATCTAATTGGCAGAAGTAAGCATCGAAAGTACCTTTATGGACAGCATCGACTTACTATTCCCCCAATGTTAGGTTATTACTTTGGTTATCAGCTGGCAAGGACCTCTTGCATGCTACGCCCTGACCGGGATATTGCTGACTGGCTTGCATTTACAGGAGATGAATGTGAGAAGTGGTTAAAAGAAGTGATAAAGAGTATGACGGCCGTGGAATAAATTGGTTGACCCTTGCCTATACTGTGGGTACATAGCTCGCAAGGAGGGTTTCAAATGGTCGTGATGCGTGATGTTTGGATAAACTGGTTTGAAGGGGAAGATAACAGCTATAACGTTTGTGATTTTGTTGAGTGGCGACCGAGTGACCGAGTAGAGGTGCTAGACCAGGTTGTTTTAATTAAAGTGACTCATCGTTTAATGGATTATTTGGAAAATGAGATAGCTGAATTACCTGAACGACTCCTTCAGGATGTCTATCAAAAAAGCTACCTCCGCAAGAATATGTCCCGCATTCAGTTAGATTATTGTTTTATTGCGACAGATGGTCATAGAATTCTTGCCGTCGACACAGCTGGATTTCACACGCCAATTAAAAAGAGTCGCTTAACCCCAAGGCAACAACAGCTTGTACATGAACATTTAAGTAATGGAGAATGGAAAGAATACGATAGTGAGAAAGATTGGGTGCAAAAGGAATACCATATTCTTTCACCGGCACCAGAAGAAATGATTGGCTTAACGAGAAAGGAAAGACAGCTTAAGGTGCTTCTGCATATGGTGTTAGATGAGCTTAAACAATCAGGAACAGATGCGGAGGTAAGGTATTGGTTTACGGAGTGGAAGCCAGAATCTTACGGAGCGATTCAATGTTTGAACAGAGAAGAAGCCTGGCAACAGTTCTATCAGGAGGTTCAGTCTGGATGGACGAGCCAGCATTATGAGCTTTGTGAAACAATGATAAAGGGGCAACCATTTTTTGAGAAGCTTTGGGAGCAAGAGCATCCTGAAAGTGTGAAATGATAATGGTGGTTTACTTACTACGCAACTTCTACTATACTTAAAAAAAAGGCAGTGGGGGCGTTTTCATGGGAACTGAGACAATGGACGGTTTTGCATACTTAGTCATGCAGATACTTACAGTCATCCTATTAGTAGGAACTTTAGGTCTATCATTTTTTGTCGGTAAGATTTGGAAAAAGAATAACGGATACTAAGTTGTTAAGATAAAAGGCTCTGAGGAATGTTCCTCAGAGCCTTTTATACGTTCAAGACTGAATTAACGTGTACGGCGACCTAGTCCCATCGCCCGTTCCGCTTTATGAAGCATACGGACAGCTTGTTTGTTAGCACGTTCTGCCCCGTCATCTAAAATGTGATCAAGCTCTGGTGATTGTATGAGCTCGTTATACCTTTCTTGAATTGGTGATAAGGTATGAACAATAACTTCCGCAAGCTCTGCTTTAAAATCCCCATAGCCTTTGCCATTATATCGTTCTTCGATCGTAGCAATGGATTCACCCGAGCAAGCTGAATATATGGTTAAAAGGTTGGAGACGCCAGGTTTCTGTTCCTTATCAAAGCGCACAGTTCCTTCCGTATCGGTTACGGCACTTTTAATCTTTTTACGAATCGTATTTGGTTCGTCAAGAATTGAAATATAGCTCTTAGGGTTTGGACTTGATTTACTCATTTTTTTTGAGGGTTCCTGGAGAGACATGATGCGTGCGCCTTCTTTTGGAATCTGTACCTCAGGAATTGTGAAGATTGCGTTGTACTTGTTGTTAAACCGTTCTGCAAGGTTGCGAGTTAATTCTAGATGCTGCTTTTGATCCTCACCTACAGGTACGATGTCTGTTCCGTATAATAAAATATCTGCTGCCATTAACGGCGGATAGGTTAGTAATGAGGCAGAGACCGCTTCTTTCCCACTTGATTTATCTTTAAATTGCGTCATACGTTCCAGTTCACCTATATATGAAACACATTGCATCATCCAGCCAAGCTGAGCATGAGCAGGAACTTCTGATTGAATAAATAGTACGGCTTTTTTAGGGTCAAGCCCAACAGCAACATACAAAGCTGCTAAACTGCGAATGTTGTCGCGAAGCTTAAGTCGCTCTTGGGGTTGAGTGATTGCATGCTGATCTACAATACAAAAATAAGAATGATAATCCTCCTGCAAGTCAACAAAATGCTTCATCGCCCCAAGATAATTACCAAGCGTTACCGTTCCACTTGGTTGAATACCGGAAAATACAGTTTTCATTGTCTTCATCCTTCCATTCGAACATCTATCATGGGTATCATACCATATCTATGTGTCATAGGTTTTGTTTACCTCTTAACAAGGTTGTTCAGTATATTTCCTTATTTAGACCATATACTTACTGTAACCTTGGGAGAAGAGGTGGACAAGTTGGAAAAGAAGCCTTTTATTATTCATGCTTCTATAGGGCATGGCCACTGTAGGGCAGCGGAAATTCTTCAGCGAGAACTAAAATTACAAACAACCATTAATCCTCAAGTCTTGGATCTGGTTCTTCATGCCCCTTATTGGAAGAGTATAAAACAGAACTATTACAGGCTGCTTCAGCACGCTCCTTTTTTATGGGGGGGTATGTACAAAAGTACGGATGTCATAACTATCTGGACACTGTTACTAAAAAATGTACTGAAAGCGTGTATGATACAGAATTCCTGGTTAACCGAAATTGAAAAAGCTCCTTTAATCATCTCTACCCACCCCATAGTAACAGCAATGCTCGCAGAATGGAAAAAGGCTCGACATATCCAGTTACCACTTTATCATGTACATACTGATTTTGGTTTTCATCAGGTAGCCGAGCATTCTGAGGTAAACGGCTATTTCTTATCAAACCTCGCTACACCACCAGCACATACATCCTGCTATTATCAATTTGGCATCCCGGTGGAACCCAAACGACAAACTCTCCTCCCAATTGATTACAACAAGAAGAAGTACAGTATTCATCTGAATAAAAAAGTAATCATGATTGCAGGAGGCGGAGAGGGCCTAGCTCCATTTGAGAAGATCATTCATGAGTGTAAATGGTTTCCACCGTCTATTTTCTTATGTATGACTGGTTTAAAGCATCATAAACAGAGAATCTATACCCAATATGGGCATGAAATTCATGTCATTCCCTTCACAAGTGCATTCTCTGACTATGTTCAGCTGGCTGATGTTCTTATTACCAAGGCTGGTGGCTTAACTTTAGCACATGCTCTAACTACAAACACACCTGTTGTCTTGTTCCAACCAATTCCTGGTCAAGAAACAGAAAATGCATATTTGCTTGAAGAAAAAGAGGCTGTATGCTTTGTTCAATGCATAAACCAGCTCTCGAAGTCAGTTAATAAACTTCTGAGAGATCCAGTCTTCCGTGATGAACGAATACGTAATGCCCATCATATTAGCAGACCAGATGCTACTAGGAATATCATTCAGCAGATTGTTTGTGATCACGGTCTTTTTTCCGTTCCACTTGCCTCAAAATCCATAGCAGAATATTAAGAGCAGCAATGGGAATAAATAGAGCGAGCATTCGATTTCCTGATTGAACTGTATAAAACATAAATCCAATCAGTAGGAGAATGGCTCCAACCTGAGCCATTTGAATTTTAGTCATAAGTACCTCCTAAAGAATTTGTCTTGCTTGTTTATTATAACAAGCACCATTTTAATCAGAAAGGTGGGCACTCATGCGTTCACTAAAAAAACTTCAGATAGTATGCATCATTTTAGGTGTTGCTCTTTACATGTACCCATTTCATCATGCATCCGCTTCAACCAATACTCATGAAAAGGCAACAGAGATAACATTAGAAAGCTTTGCAGGAGAATTAAAGTCTCTTAAGGATTATAGAGGGAAAAAAGTAGCGGTGCACTTTTTTTCGATTTGGTGTCATCCTTGTCAAGAGGAAATGCCTTATATTGCAGAGTTTGCGAAGCGGGTTGAAGAAGCTGGAGGCATATTTATTCCAGTCCATCTGACAAAAGTGGACCAAGGGACAAATCAATTGCAAGCATTTCTCACCCATTATCAAGCTGATTTTGATCCACTTCTTGATAAAAAAGGTGAGATGATGAACATGTACACGATTAATGGTATACCTACTACGATTTTTTTAGACGAAAACGGTCAAGTTGAAAAACGAATTAATGGCATGTTACCTAAGGAAGCGGCTGATGCATTTATTCATCAGGTTACGACGAGGAATTAAGCTCTTTTAAATCTTCTTTATTTAGATACTCATTAATAAGTTCATCAAGCATAGCGAGAGAAGAGCGGGCTTTCTGATCATCGATTTTGCGATAATGATGCCCTCCACTTGGCTCTTCATCCGCTTCATCCGCTAGGTGGACAACCTTTTGCAGTGGTTTGAGGTGCAACTCACCTTGTGGGAGGTAAGAATCAGTATGCAAAAGCACAGCCAAAGCTATTTCTTTTGCGGCCTTTGGGTGTTCTCCGAGACGAATCAGTAGCTTATGAGCACGCTCAGCCCCTTTAATCGCATGAATGTCATTTTCTTTATATAATGAGTAATCCCATTTGCCATTTCGATACCAGGTGTAATGACCAATATCGTGCAATAGGGCCGCTTTTGCAGCTAGGTCGGGGTTTACTCCATACTGTTTTGATAATTTAAACGCATGATACGCACAAGCGATGGCGTGGGCCATTCCGGAACGCTTTACATATTTCTGCGTGATGGGGTGGTCGAAAATCTGAACAAGTGTAACATCCCTCATAGAGTGTCTCCTTTCAAATTAGATAAAAACCTGTTAGGATTAATTTATCTATTATATAGACTAGACCATTGATGTTGCAACAAAATTGCGTATCATTTATATACTAAGAAAAAGGAATCAAAAGAATATGAAAGGAGGCCACAGCTTGTCCGAGACACATGTTTTTTCAAAGGGTGAGGAAATAGCAAATGCTATTACTCATGGTATTGGTGCTCTGCTTAGTTTAGCTGGCTTGGTCCTACTCATAGTGTATTCAAGTCTTTACGGTACAGTTTGGCATATTGTTAGCTTTTCAATATATGGGACATCTATGCTGATTCTTTATGCCGCATCCACTCTTGTGCATAGTTTTCCACCGGGCAAGGTAAAGGATTTATTTGAAATCCTAGACCATTCAGCTATTTACCTATTTATCGCTGGTACGTACACCCCCATTTTATTTATTGTTGTTCAAGGAGCATTGGGTTGGACGTTGTTTGGAGTCATTTGGGGAATTGCAACCTTAGGAATTGTGTTTAAGATCTTTTTTGTGAAAAAATTCCTGGTCATTTCAACGTTATTCTACCTCTTGATGGGGTGGATGGCCTTGTTTGCTATTAAGCCGATTATAAGTGCCTTGCCACTTGCCGGAGTTGCCTTTCTCGTAGGCGGAGGCTTGCTTTATTCACTAGGCACCATCTTTTACATCTGGAGAGGGTTCAAATTTCACCATGCAGTTTGGCATCTATTTGTCCTTGGAGGAACCATTCTTCATTTCTTTTTAATTATAGGTTACATTTTGCCATTATAAAGAAGCCGTCACGTCAAACTGACAGGCTTTTTTATTTTGGTGGCATGTTTTTTATTAAAGCGGGAATGGTAAGTAAAATACGTAAAATTATCTATTTGTTTAAGACGGGTGTTGTAAGAATTAAAAACAAGATATACTCACGGTGGAGGCTAGATATGTACATAACATTATCAGAATTAGCGGAATACCTTGATTTACCGATGGAGTATATTTTGAAGCAGCATGCAGCCGGAGCAATTAAGGCGATTTATACGGGAGAGGACTTTGTTGTAAGTAAAAGTGACTTTGACTGGTACAAAGAACAATTGGACCTAAAGCGCAAACAAATCTATGAGGAATTAAATGAACCCATACCAGAAGACTGGGACGCAAAGGATGAGGATTAAAACCCGAAAAAATGATTATGAGAGGCGTGGAATGAATGTGGAAGAAAACTGTATCTGCATTGGCAGTAGGCACAGCGGCATTATTTATTTTTTCATCAGAAGGACATGCCGAGAACGATTCAACTCAAGAGCTACAACATAAGCTTACGGGATTAAAAAGTATGAATCTGCCAGATCGATTGGCAAGATTTGTGCACTCCTCAGATCGAGAGTTTACATATCCAGAAGACGGAGTTAAGGGCATTTATGTCACGGGAAATTCAGCTGGAGGAGAACGGTTTAATTCTTTAGTGAATTTCTTAGATGAAACAGAGTTAAACAGTATGGTAATAGATATAAAAGAGGATAACGGCTACCTTACATATCGTCCTGATGAGGATTCTCCTTTTTATGATATTGCCCAAAACTATATCGGCGATCCAGAGCAGATGTTTGATGTATTAGAAGAACACAATATCTATCCAATTGCGAGAATTGTTGTGTTTAAGGATTCAGTTTTAGCAGAGAAACGACCTGATCTATCCTTTCAGGAGAATGGTGAGGTATGGAAGAATGGACGAAATGAAGCCTTTGTGAATCCTTTTCTTGAAGAGGTGTGGGAATATAACTTAGATATAGCCGAAGAGGCAGCAAAAATGGGGTTTCAAGAAATCCAGTTTGACTATGTACGGTTTCCTGAAGGATTTGAAAACAGAGACGAAGACTTAGAATATGATGTAGGGAAATATGAGGGTGGAGATGGCGATAATATCCATCGTCGTGTAAATGCAGTTAACGACTTTGTTGCGTATGCGAAAGAAAACTTAGAGGCCTATGATGTCGATGTGTCTGTAGACGTATTTGGCTATGCTGCAACAGTAGAATACGCACCAGGCATTGGTCAAAGCTTTTTAGGAATATCGGACAATGTGGATGTTATCTCTTCTATGATTTATCCAAGTCATTGGACCTCCTATTTCGGTATTGATAAGCCTGACTTACATCCTTATGAAATAACTAAAGAATACGCCAAAGTTGAAAATGAACTGCTATCAGAGCTTGAAGACGGCCCAGTTTCAAGACCTTGGATTCAAGACTTTACCGCAAGCTACCTTCCAGATGGTGACTGGCAACCATACGGGAAAGAGCAAGTGGAGGATCAAATAAGAGGCCTAAAAGAAGAAGGCATTACAGAATTTCTGCTATGGGACGCAGGTAACTCATATACAGAAGGCGTGAACTATTCTCCTTAAGTTTTAGTAACCAAACGCTTCCCTCAAAAAGGGGGGGGACAAAGGAGATAAGGTCAGTAAAAAGAATAATGATCCGTAGGCACACCCCAAACGTTAGAGGAAACTTCTAACTTTTGGGGTGTTTTTTATATCTACAAAGTGCGGCATGAGTGCCCACCCATTAGATTCAAAACCAATGTTAATAGTGCTCTCTAAACAAGCGGACAAAATAGGAGCGCTAACACCTGAGGGAAGAATATGAGGCCACTGAAAAAGAAGTTTTTTATTAAAATGAATTTTATTTCAGAAAACAACCTTGATTTTCATAAATAGGAATGGTGGTCATTTGTTTAGTCCGAAACAAGAGTGGAAGGAGAAAACGTAGACTTCTACGGAACAGAACGTGTCTGAAGACATCGAAGTGGCGGTTTTCCACTTCGAGGGCTGAGGCCGTTCCCGTGGAAAGCGAAGTTTTCTCCTGTAGCGGTGCATGAGCTCATTACTAGATGACTTTTTGGTAGTGCCCCCTATTTTTGAGAACGACGAAAGAAGAAACGATTCATAAGCAACCACTATCCATAGAGTCCGATACATTAAAAAATCATCTAGTTCATCACAAATGTTTATAGATATTTAAATAAAGGAATATACTAAGGGTGAAAAAAGTACCGTACCTGGCAAAAGAAACGTGAAGGGGACTTAAAATATGAACTGGTATCAGAAGCTAAGCAAATACTTTCCAATCGAAGAGATGAAATCAAAGGAACATATGGAGCTATTATTAAAAGATAAAGCAGATATTTACCATAAAGACGAAGGTGAAAATCATGTTATAATGTATGTAGAAACAGATGACTTTGTTTTTGTAGATTATTTATTTGTATCTAAGGATGCTCGTGGTCAGGGTCTTGGCAAACAATTGCTACAAAAGCTCAAGGACAAAAACAAACCCATTATTTTAGAAGTCGAGCCGGTGGATTATCAGGATACGGATACAGTGAAACGTAACCGCTTCTACAAAAGAGAAGGATTTACTCATGCACAATCTGTTGGTTATCGTAAACGATCACTTGCAACAAATCAAATTAATGAACTAGAGATTCTTTACTGGTCACCGACAAATGAGTCCGAGCATAGTATTTATGAAAAGATGAAACATACCTATGAGACCATTCACACCTATAAGGACAAAGATCTCTATGGACAGTCATATGAGGCTGTTGATAAGGCTGTAACATTTAATCAGGTAGAGAAGGATACAGAGAAAACGCCAAACGGCTAAAGGTGGTGTTTCTAATGAAAAATAAGGATAAATTGAAACAACAGAAAAAAAAGCGTGAAATGCTAAAAGATCTCTTGAAAAAAAACGTTGAGAACTGGAAGAAAGGTCCTGCTAAAAATCCTTCACCCCATTCATACAACAAAATTACTGCGTAAGACCGCCATCTAATGGTGGTTTTTCTTTTTGAATTGAGTAACAAAATGTAAAATACTTAATAAACATTTTTGTTTAAAAAGAATTTTAGTATAATTGGTTTAAATCAAAACAATACAGGGTACAAAACCTATAACTACATACCAGTAGCTTCGGTATAATGTTAAAGCTTTGTACAACTTTTATACAAGTTGCTGTATACTTTTTGCTGCAAAATCTGTATAATGAAAATGTGCATACAGATGTTCGTGTTTTTGTAACGGAAGAATTAAGTTTTGAAGGGAGAGGTTGGTAAGATGGTCACATTGTTAACTTCACCAAGCTGTACATCTTGTCGTAAAGCTAAAGCATGGTTAGAAGAGCATGATATTCCGTTTGAGGAACGTAATATTTTTTCTGCGCCACTCTCTGTAGACGAAGTAAAAGAAGTGGTTCGAATGACCGAAGATGGAACGGATGAGATTATCTCAACACGCTCAAAAGTATTCCAAGAGTTAAACGTTGAAGTGGAAAACTTACCACTACAAACATTGTTTACAATCATTAGTGAAAACCCTGGCTTATTAAGACGTCCAATTATTTTTGATGAAAAGCGTCTTCAGGTTGGATATAACGAAGCTGAAATTCGCCGCTTTTTACCAAGAAAGGTTCGTACATTTCAGTTGCAAGAAGCTCAACGTCTTGTTAATTAATCATAAACCTTCTACAAGAACTTGTAGGAGGTTTTATTTTATAAAGCAGAGCACTTGACAGTAAGGGGGCTTTCAAGGAAAATAGGGTACTACATTAGCTAAATAGCTAATGGAAAAGAAGTTTTTGAAAAATCTGTTTTTATGAATTCCTTTTCTACAGGAAATATCATAAAATAGAAGTAAGACTTTTGGTCATGTCGATTTAAAAGAATAAAGTGTGTGAATACGCCTTCAAGCAGTTAAACTGCTTAGAGTAATGATCGGAGGAGAGCGATTATGGATATCGAACGCGTTAATGACACAACGATTAAGTTTTTTATTACGTATAAAGATATAGAATCAAGAGGATTTGAACGTGACGAGATTTGGTATAATCGTGAACGTGGTGAAGAACTCTTCTTTGAGATGATGAATGAAGCTAATAATAGGGATGATTTTGAATTAGATGGTCCTTTATGGATACAAGTACATGCTCTAGATAGAGGTTTAGAAATTCTCGTAACACGAGGCCAGGTAACAGATGGTAACATGAAGCTTGAAGTACCTGGTTGGCAAGAAAAGCACTCTTACGCTAACGATTCCGAAGAGGGTGAGAACTCTTCACAAATTCTTGAACAAGATGAAGTTAATGGTGAGCCTCTTGAATTAGTGATAGGTTTTAAAGATTTTGAAGATATCATTGATTTAAGTCATAGTTTTGCTGTGACGAACCTTGATAATAGCTTGTACCACTTTGAAGGACAGTACTTCTTGCATATTCTATTTGATGATGAACAATATTCAGAGGATGAACAGGATAACATGTTAAGTCATATTCTTGAATACGGTTTTGAATCGGATATGTCAATTCACCGTATAGAAGAATACGGAAAATGTATTATTCAAGCTGAGGCACTTCCCGTGCTTCGCGATCAATTCTCACCAAGATGAAATACCAGAGCCTGTCGATAGTGTCCTCTTAAGGGACGATTGACAGGTTTTTTATGCGGTGCCTACTCATCTTTTTCAATATGAGGGATTTTTTCTTTTAATATATGATTTGGAAAAAGGAATTAGCAGAATAATGTCGAAAAGATATATTACATACGGAGGTGAAGCTATGTTACATGCTGTCCTTGAAAATGGGACAAGAATATCAATGGCTGATAAATGGCACGAAAATGAACTCAACGATTTACGAAAGCAACAACGTTTTATATGCCCAATTTGTCAGGAGAGAGTCATTCTAAAGCTTGGCACTAAGCGGCAGTGGCATTTCTCTCATGAACAAAACCATTCATGCAGGATTTGGCTCGAGCCAGAGTCTGCCTATCACCTTCAAGGCAAATTAGATATTTATAAATGGCTCAGAAAGCAAGGTGTTAAAGCTGGATTAGAGGTCTATTTGCCTGTCATCCAACAGAGGCCTGATGTTATTTGTAAGCTCAATGGAAAATTGTATGCAATTGAGTACCAGTGTTCTTCCTTATCAGAAGAGCGGTTTCTAGATCGTACCAATGGCTACAACCGAGTGGGGATCATTCCTATTTGGATTTTAGGTGGCAATCGTTTAAGAAGAAAACAGGGCGTCCATTTTCAAATACAAGGTTTTGAGTGGCTAGCGGCACCCTTTAGTCCACATCATGGAAATCAAAAGTTTTTAATTTATTTTTGTCCCGAAACAAAAAGATGGGCAAGATTAGACCGCATCACAAGTTATTCCTCGAACCGCGCAATCGCTAGTTTATCTGTTATGAAATACAATTCTCGTATCTCAGTTGAAGAATTAATCGCTCCCACTGACCACCTACCATTTAATATGAGCGCCTGGTTGAAGCAAAAGAAGAAATGGCGAACTCAACCAATGCAGCCATACTCCTCAAAAAGTTACAAAACGTTTTCAAAATGGTTATATATTCATCGTATTCCCCCAGGATTATTCCCAGCAGAAGCAGGGTGGTTTCTTCCTACACAGCATGAAATTGTAACATCCCCTCATATCTGGCAGTCATTTCTCCTCATTCAATGTTTTCTTCCAAAAAAGAAAAATGAACGAATTACTCTTGAGGAATTAGCTTATTCTTTAACAGACTTTATCATGAAAGGGTTTATGGTGTCTCGAGAGAACTTTAAACAATCGATGAATAAATTTGTTAGCGAGCTTGTTTATGAATATGCAGAGCTACTTACTACTTTCCATATACTAAAAAAAATCAATTCCTCTCATTACGTTTATCAAAATGAAATTAGCATCCTATCTACTTATGATGAGGCAATAAAAAGGGACCAATTTCTTTCAAAATTAAAACATAATACTCCCAATCTTACTTCAATTTAGAGATAATAGAAGGAGGCCTTTTTGTGGCCATCTACTTGGAGGTGTTTTAATTGTCAGAGAAAGTATTAGAGCGTCATGAAGTTCCTAAAGAGGACACGTGGGATCTCGAAGCCATATTTTCAAATGATAACGAATGGGAAAAGTCTGCAGAGTCTTTAAAGAGCAAGCTTTCTGAGATGGACGCTTTTCGAGGAAAGCTTGGAGATAATGCTGAGACATTGTATCAAGCATTACGTAAGCAGCTAGAATTAGAGGAACAAATTGGTCTGCTGTATACATATGCACATATGCGGCATGATCAAGATACATCAAACTCCTTTTATGCAGCACTTCAGGATAAAGCATATGGATTGGTTTCACTGCTAAATCAGAAAACAGCATTTGTTACACCTGAGCTATTAGCCTTAGAGGAAACAAAACTAAATGCCTTTATCAAAGAGAAGAAGGAATTAAGCCTGTTCGCTCACATGTTTGACCAGCTTCAAAAACAAAAAGCTCATGTTCTCTCAAATGAAGAAGAAGAGCTCTTAGCTAGAGCAAAGGAGGTCCTAAATGCTTCAAGTCAGGCATTTAGCGCATTAAATAATGCAGACATAGAATTCCCTTCGATTCAGGACAAAAATGGGAAAGATCTTCAAATTACTCATGGTCGGTTTATAAGTTTGTTACAGGGCAAAGATCGAACGGTACGAAAAAAAGCTTTTGAAGCTGTCTATCAGACATACAATTCTTATAAAAACACATTTGCGGCTACTCTCAGTGGTCAGGTGAAAGGTGATATCTTCACTGCTCAATCACGTCGTTATGAAAGTGCTAGAGAGGCAGCTTTATCAAGCACACATATTCCACTTGCCGTATACGATCAGTTAATAACTACAGTAGAAGAGCATTTACCACTGCTACATCGGTATGTGAGTCTAAGAAAGAAATGTCTAGATGTGGAAGAGCTTCATATGTATGATTTATATACGCCAATTGTAAAAGACATAGAGTATCAAGTAACGTATGAAGAAGCGCAAAAGGAAGTGATTGCTGCCGTTAAACCTTTAGGAGACGAGTATGTTCAAAAACTAAAAAAAGGTTTTGAACAGCGCTGGGTAGATGTACAAGAGAATAAAGGGAAACGGAGTGGGGCGTATTCCTCAGGGACTTATGGCACCATGCCTTACATTCTTATGAATTGGCAGGATGATGTAGATAATCTTTTTACGCTGGCTCACGAATTTGGTCATAGCTTGCATAGTGATTATACACGTAGCACTCAACCTTACTTATATGGTGATTACACTATATTTGTGGCAGAAGTTGCTTCTACTTTAAATGAAGCACTGCTACACCATCATCTTATTCAAACATTAGATGACAAGCAGAAAAAGCTTTATATTTTAAATTATTTTTTAGAAGGCTTTAGAGGAACGGTATTCCGTCAGACGATGTTCGCTGAATTTGAGCAAATGATTCATGAAAGATCTGAATCAGGAGAAGCCCTAACAGCTGATGATCTAACTTCCATGTATTATGATTTAAATGTTAAATACTATGGCCCTGATATGGTTGTTGATAAGGAAATAGGTTTAGAGTGGGCAAGAATTCCACATTTCTATTACAATTTCTACGTTTTTCAATATGCGACAGGGTATAGTGCAGCCCAGGCGCTATCCAAGCAAATTATTGAGGAAGGCCAGCCTGCTGTTGACCGTTTTATTGAGTTTCTTAAAACGGGTAGCTCTGATTATCCTATTGAAATGCTTAAGAAAGCCGGTGTAGACATGACTACGTCTCAGCCAGTTGAGCAAGCAATGAAGTTATTTGAAGAAACATTAAAGCAAATGGAAGAGCTAATGGAGAGTTAAAGCCTGAAACCTTTAAACTTTTGTTTTTTTTGATAGGGACGAATAGCAAAAAAAATAGCCATAAACAGTAGGAAGCTGCCAAGCAGTACGGGAATGATTTTCATTAGGCCAAGCAAATAAAGGATAAAGGCAACAAATATTAGACCGAGCCGAACTATCCAGGCCATTACGTTCAATTTTGTCACTCCTTTCATGTATACACAGACAAAAACAGGGCGCCGTGAAAGGATGCCCTGTTTTTAGTATATGAGTCTGTCCATTTGTTCATGCCTTACTTTTTAACATAACGCCAGAAGTAGCCGTATTTATATGGCACAGCTTCTACCTTCTGTTGAAGTAATAAGGCTTTTAATTGCTTAGTTGCTTCTTCCTCACTAATATCAAGAACAGCAGCAACCTCAACTGTTGCTACAAAGGAATGCTGTTTTAGAAAACCTTCTATTCCAACACACTCTGCTCGTTCTGGCTTATAGCCAAGCATCTTTTCTAAGATGTCTACATAAACGTGGTAAGGATACTGTCCTGATACCTTCATTCCTTCTTCTTCATAGTTATCATTAAAAAAGACAAAGGTTGGGACGGTTTCAACATCCATTTCCTTGGTGGTTTTAGCGTCGCATTGCAACGCTTTAGCAGCGCTTGGTGAATGAAGATCAAATTCAAATGACTCGACGTCAAGACCAGAATCTTCTGCGCATTGAATGAGTACCTGTTCCTCAGTAATATTCATCTTTTTTAGAAATAAGTATTCTCTTAACTTACGTAGAAATCTTGTGCCTGCCTGTGGACCTTGCAATTCTGCAGCCTTGATAGCGAGTGAAGCACGATATGGCTCAAGCTGATCTGCATCAAAATGTACGGATCCTTCACAAGCCATTCCCTTAGCTCCTGCAGGATCTTCTTGAAATGTCCGTCTCTTATTAGTTTTCACAAGAGAAGGACAAGCATTCCACACCTTCAGTTGCCCTGCTAACAACACACGTATTCTGAAATAGGCTCCATATTCGTGGTACAGCTTCTTCAGTGTTGGCTCAATAGCCCAGCAATCTGAGCACAATGGATCAATAAAAGTATAGATCTCAATTGGTTTTTGTTGTTTAGCGGGATACGACACTCCGGGAACAAGACCACAAACACCTTGTTTGTCATCACAAGCTGCTAACATTTCCTGAGGTTTCAATGGTCATTCTCCTTTCTATGGCGTATTGTTTGGTTGATTGACCATATGGTGGGCCGTTAGCGTTAATCGTTCCATCATATAATCACAAACAACTGGGTTCACACCCACATCCTCTAAAGCCTGCTGCATACAGGTAAGCCATGCTTCGGCATGCTCCTTTGTAATAGGGAAAGGAAGATGTCTAGCACGTAGCATCGGATGTCCAAATTCTTCAGTATATAGAGGGGGCCCTCCAAGGAATTGAGTCATAAATAGCTTCTGCTTATAAGCAGTCTCTGTTAAATCAATTGGGAATATATCTGACAATAACGGGTGTTTGGCCACATAATCATAAAATGTATCAATTAAAGTTGAGAGTACTTCCTCGCCACCTAATGCTTCATAGGGCGTGGTAGAAGGTTCTGGCATTACTAGAGCAACTCCTTTTGTCAAACCTTGATCATATTGTAGCAACCTTCATATAGAACATCAAATAATCTGTACTTAGTTGGGAAATGCTCAAGCACTTATCCACATTATAAGACAAAAAGTCATCAAAAAACTACAAAAATGGTTGTTCGTCAAATAGGACTTTTGTATAATGAAATTAAAATGTTTTAGAGAGATGAGGACATACCATTGGATTATACGGTACTAAAGAATCAATTGTTTAGTATTAGAAATCAAACTCAACAAGCTTGGATTAATCCGTCTAACTCGTCACCATCAGACACGTCTTCTTCATTTTCAAGTGTTTTCTCCAGTCAATTATTGAACCAGAATTCAGTTCAGCAGCCTTCATCTTCCCTTGTTAGTGATCTATTTCTTTCGCAAGCAGCTTGGGAGAAATTTGAACAAGTTCAACAGCAATTACCTGGTTTAGACAAACAAACAAAAACGGTGAGTCAAACAAATTCTGTATATGAAGCACCCAGTCAACAAGGTAAATTAGGCAAGTATGATGAGCTAATTCAAAAAGCAGCAGCCCGTTATTCATTAGATCCAAAATTATTATATTCTATTATTAAACACGAATCGAATTTTAATCCAAATGCAAAAAGTCACGCTGGTGCCTCGGGACTTATGCAGCTGATGCCTGCCACTGCAAGAGGTTTAGGCGTACAGGATGTATTTAATCCAGAACAGAACATTAATGGTGGAGCAAAATATATAAAAAGCATGCTAAATAAATATAACGGCAATATTGAAAAAGCATTAGCTGCGTATAATGCAGGTCCAGGAAATGTAGATAAATATAAAGGCATCCCGCCTTTTAAAGAGACAATGGCGTATGTGCCAAAGGTAATGAACACATATCGCAACGTATAAAAAACCCCGTTTTTTTAGCTTACACATCTGAACAGATTAATCACTTCTCTTTGAACGTTTGTTTTAACATAGAAGTGCCGAGGCTGGGCATGAGTGTTTTAAGCTCATGAAGGACCATACTTCGAAAATACACTCCTCTTTCCACGGGGACGGCCTCAGCAAATAAAGTGGCAGACCAACCCTTAAATGTCGGTCTGCCTCGTGCTTTTCTTTGGAATTTAAATCAGATTATTTTCACTGACTAACTCCTCTTAACCCTGATGCCTGCCACTAACAACAAGCGGACGAAAATGGAGGGCTGATAGCTTCGGGATAAAAAGGTTCATTGAGATAGATCGACGTAGTCGAGATGGCTCATTACCTTCCCGCGGTAAGCATGCCCCCATTTTCGGGAGCGACAATCGAAGCACTGATACACAGAACCTCCAATTCCTCCATGTACATTCATCTTTATAACAATATTATTCCCCTTCTATCTCAGCTTTCCTTGCAAAAAAACGAGCTACTTTGTTTGCTGTTTCCTGCTGGGGAATCCCTTTGTCTTCTAAAAGTTGTTTAAGTGTCTTCTCAGCATAGTCTAAAGAGTGGCCCTCAAATTCAATTTCATAGTCAACGGCTTGAAGATAGCTACTTTTATCAAGAAAAACAGCACCGTCCGCGAATGGTTTTTCGATCCGTTCCGTTGTTAGTGTTCCAAGGAAACGAATGGTTTTTTCGGCGAGTCCAAGCCCCTCCAGTTGGTGATACACCTTTCCACTGGGCAAGGTGCCTTGCGAAAGAGCAAGGTTCATTTCCTCCTTGCTTAGCTTCTGGTGGGTTTCAAGGAGACCACCGTTCTCAGCTGGCTGCTTAAGAGTTAGTGTGAAGGATTCGTTTTTCTCTCGAATTCGTAAAGCTGATCCCATGCTTCGAAAGGAGAAATCACTGGTTTCAAAATAATGATTATGTTGTTGGACTTTTTTCTCATCCAATAATTTTAAGTCGTTAATTAGCTTTGTAAAGTCAGTAGCATTGAGCAGGCTTTTTGCCTCATATTCTAGTTCTTGTGACATAATGATTCTCCTTCAAATTTTAACGTGGGTAATAAGATAATCAATATATTATGTCATACTCTATTTTAATGCTCAACACTAGCGGAAATCACCACTATTGATTCGCTCATAAGCGAAAATGTGATAAAATAAGAGCGGAATCACCTTGCACGTTTTTGCCAAGGAATGAGGAGACTGCTAAATGCACAAATTACACATAGTAGATATACAAGAGGATGGCCAGAATTGGCTGGCAAAAAGCCATGAATGGTTACCAAATGACGTAGCAAAGGATCTAAATCCTGGAGCACGTCTACTAGTTGATTCAGATGGTTTTGCGTTTATTTACATACTTGAGAATGAAACGGGTTTCCACCATATTATTTTTCATCGGGAAATGTGGCCAGTGCTTCGTAAGATCTATGAATCAAAAAAACCAATTGTAGTAGAGCTGCAACAAAACGTAAAAAAGGAGCTTTTTCAGTTTCAGGAGGAGCTCTCATTTCTCTTAGAAAATATAGAGGGTAACGGGAATTATGGGGAAAAATTTGAACAGGCTGTTCGTACAGCCTTTACATTTGAATAAACCTTTAATGGTGGTGATTATATGAATAGCTGGGACGAACTCCTGTCACCATATAAACAGGCAGTTGAGGAATTAAAGGTGAAGTTAAAAGGAATTAGAGAGCAATATCAAAAGTCCTCAAGACATACACCAATTGAGTTTGTAACGGGGCGGGTAAAACCGGTATCCAGTATTTTAAATAAAGCAGCTAGAAAAAAGATTTCGTTTGACTGTTTAGAACAGGATATGCAGGACTTGGCTGGGGTCAGAATCGTTACACAATTTGTGGAGGATATTGAGACAGTTGTTGATTTGATAAAAAAACGAACTGATTTTGAAATCCTTGAAGAGAGGGATTATATCCTCGAACAAAAACCGAGCGGCTACCGCTCGTACCATTTGATTATTTGCTACCCTGTTCAAACCATACATGGTGAGAAGAAAATTCAAGTAGAACTGCAGGTTCGCACATTATCAATGAATTTTTGGGCAACAATTGAACACTCTTTGCGATATAAGTATAGTGGTGAGATACCAGAAGAAATTAGTAGTCGTTTAATGAGAGCTTCAGAGGCTGCGTTTAAGCTGGATGAAGAAATGTCCATTATTCGCGATGAAGTTCGAGAAGCACAAAGATTGCTTATGGCTAAGCATCAGCAGCAAAATATTCAGTAATTCATGTGAAAAGAGGCGAGCCTATGAAATACGCAGTAGCTTCTCGAGGAGATACCATTTCGGATGACTTAATTACACAAATTACAGCATCATTAAATGAATTTGGATTATCTCAAGACCAGGAATCGCCTGAGGTTGTAATCTCGGTAGGAGGAGATGGCACACTTCTTCAAGCCTTTCATGATTACAGTCACAGGCTGGAAGAAACGGCATTTGTAGGAGTGCATACGGGGCATTTAGGGTTCTATGCAGATTGGATCCCAAGCGAAGTGGATAATTTAATTATTCACATTGCAAAAACTCCTTACCAGGTTGTAGAATATCCCCTTTTAGAAGTAGTTGTACGTTACGGCGATGAAACAAAACCGAAAAGATATCTTGCATTAAATGAATCAACGATAAAAAATTCTGAAGGATCTTCTCTCGTTTGTAATGTAGAAATTAAAGGAGAAGTATTTGAAACCTTTAGAGGCGATGGACTATGTATATCAACGCCATCAGGCAGCACCGCCTATAATAAGGCACTTGGTGGAGCCATTCTTCATCCATCCCTGGCTTCTTTACAAATTTCTGAGATGGCATCCATTAATAACAGAGTGTACCGAACAGTGGGTTCACCGCTTGTCCTTCCACAACACCATACCTGTTTATTGAAGCTACTTGATAATACGGATGTTCAAGTGACGATTGATCATTACACGATTAATCATGAGGAGATTGCCTCGATTCAATGCAGAGTAGCAGAGGAGAAAATCCGCTTTGCTCGATTCCGACCTTTTCCGTTTTGGAAACGTGTAAAGGAGTCATTTATTGGTGAATAATCAGCCAAGCTTTGTTTGGATCGTGGATGAAGCTTCCGACAAGATGAGTCTAAAAGCTTTTTTACGTGTGAAGAAACAAATTTCAAAAAAGATGCTGGCTTCTATTAAGTTTAATGGTGGGGAGTTAAAGGTTAACGGTGAAGTGAAAAATGTTCGAACTATCCTTCAGACAGGTGATACTGTGTTTGTGAAGCTGTCACCTGAAACGCCGTCACCAGGCTTAATGGCGGAAAAGGGGTTCTTTTCTATCGTTTTTGAGGATGAGCATTTCCTAGTCATAAATAAACCTGCTGGCATGGCAACCATTCCATCTAGAGAGTATCCGATGGGCACTCTTGCAAATGCAGTATTAAACTATTATCAGGATCAAGACATCCAAGCGACTTTTCATCCTGTCAATCGTTTAGATCGAGGAACATCAGGACTTCTGTTAATAGCAAAGCACAGATATGCACATGATCAAATGAGTAAACAGCAAAAGGCGGGGACGCTGAACAGACGTTATGAAGCACTTGTTCATGGTCAGGTTAACCCAGAAGCTGGCACTATTTCTGCTCCAATTGGCAGAAACCCTAATAGTATCATTGAAAGAATGGTCACGCAGGACGGTAAACCAGCTGTCACACATTATGAGACTAAAGCAGTTGGAACAGGTTTCACACACGTTCGTGTTGCGTTAGAAACGGGGAGGACACATCAAATTCGTGTCCATTTTGCCTTTTTTGGTCACCCTCTTGCAGGAGATACACTATACGGTGGCGAATCTGCAGGATTAACTCATCAGGCTCTACATAGCTGTAAATTATATTTTACTCATCCATTTACAAATCGAGAACTAGTATTTGAAGCAGAGGCACCAGAGGATTTTCAACGCCTACTGGCAGAGTGTCACCAGAACTAATAGAAGTATGGTACAATCAGTAAGATTATAAGCTAGTAGCTATAAATAGGAGGAAACAGAATGTATCAATTATCGCTTGAAGATCGCACATTTGTTGTTATGGGAGTAGCAAACAAAAGAAGTATTGCTTGGGGAATTTCACAATCTCTTGCGAACGCGGGAGCCCGTTTAATCTTTACATATGCAGGAGAACGCCTAGAAAAAAATGTACGCCAGCTTGTCGAAACGCTGGATCGTGATGACCATTTGGTATTGCCTTGTGATATTACAAATGATGATGAGATTGCTAACACATTTAATCAAATTAAAGATGAAGTAGGCACGATTCATGGCTTGGCTCACTGTATTGCATTTGCTAATAAGGATGAGCTTGAGGGAGAGTACCTTAATACAACGCGCGACGGATTTTTGCTAGCGCAAAATATTAGCGCGTACTCTTTAACAGCTGTGGCAAAAGAAGCTCGTCCGCTTATGTCAGAAGGCGGCAGCATCATTACGCTTACATACCTAGGTGGAGAAAAAGTAGTTAAAAACTATAATGTTATGGGTGTTGCTAAAGCGTCTCTAGATGCAAGTGTAAAATACCTAGCTAATGATCTAGGTAAAGATGGAATTCGTGTTAATGCTATTTCTGCAGGCCCGATCCGTACTCTTGCGGCTAAAGGAATTGGCGGTTTTAATGATGTGCTTAAGGAAATTGAAGAGAAGTCTCCTCTGCGCAAAACAACGACTCAAGAAGAGGTTGGAGATACAGCTCTTTTCTTAGTTAGTGATCTGGCAAGAGGCATTACCGGTGAAATCCTTCACGTAGATGGTGGATATAATATCCTGTCGTTATAAAAAGGAAAGAGTCTGGAACAAAAGTAAGGCCCAAACGATGATGTTGACCTAATCATCGTTTGGGCCTTTTTGTTTTGCTTCTGAATTATTAAAAGATAGGGGCTAGATTATTTTTAACGTTGTTGACTGCCGCCAAATTGGGTCCAAATCCATGGCCAAAATCCACCCTGCCCGCCGCCAGGGTTCCAGGGTCCTTGCCCACCGCCAGGGTGCCACGGTCCTTGGCCGCCACCACCACCGCCACCGCCGTGTCCCGGTCTTGGAGGTGTAGGACCAAAATACGGACTAACTCCTACCAAATCCGTATTATGCACTTGAACAAACTGTTGATTATAAAAAGGTGCTTGATACACAAGCAAGGATACCATCCCCGT
The DNA here is from genome assembly GCF_007293315.1 of Alkalicoccobacillus porphyridii. GTDB lineage: Bacteria > Bacillota > Bacilli > Bacillales > Bacillaceae_D > Alkalicoccobacillus > Alkalicoccobacillus porphyridii. The sequence goes on along the minus strand of NZ_VLXZ01000007.1, from coordinate 19,469 downwards.
ATTACGATTAAAATCGGCTACATATGCAATGACTCTTCCGTATCCAGGAATCGTTGTATAGATCCATTGATGCAAATATTGTTCTACAACAACAGGAGGAAGCAAATAAACAGATGGTTGTTGACGTCGATTGTTTTGAAAAAAACGATTCATAAGAAATACCGTCCCCTCTCCAATGTTCTACAGTACTATATGCACAAATACAAAGAGGGTGTTTGTCTAGAAAGAGAATAGGACAAGTCTAATTAGACATACATCTAGAATAGTAGGTGCTAGGAGGGACGGGGATGATCGAAGGCTATGCTTGGCTAGTTTTAATACTCGCTGCATTTAGATTAACCAGATTACTTGTTTATGATGAGATTACGAGCTGGGTTCGGCAGCCTTTTGTTGAGACAAAAGAGGAGGTTGTAGATGGTCAATCTGTGTACTATTTGGAGCCATCCGGTAAAGGGTTGCGCAGATGGATGGGTAAGCTATTAAGCTGCCATTGGTGCATGGGTGTATGGACTACATCGTTTTTATATGGAGGCTGGCTGCTTTGGCCAGGCGTGTTTATTTATCTAGCTCATATTCTTGCCTTAGCTGGTGCGGCAGCCATTATAGAATCTCTTATCCAGGTATTAAAGGACTGATGGACACATGAGAATTGTCATAACTGGCGCAAATGGTAGATTGGCAAAAGCATTTATTCGTTTTTTGAATGGAGAAACCATTTATGCTTTAACAAAAGAAGAGTTGGACTGCACAAACCGTTTAGACGTCATTCAAACGATAAATCGGTTAAACCCTGATCTTATCCTGCACTGTGCAGCGATGACAGATGTTGATGCGTGCGAACAAGATCCAATGAAAGCCTTCTCCATCAATTCTCTTTCCGTTCAATATGTAGCGGAGGCTTCAGGTTCATGTCCACTTTTTATTTTTAGTAGTGATTATATTTTCTCGACAAATTTTGAACTGCCCTATACGGAATTAAATCAACCTTCTCCATCTAATGTTTACGCATTAAGCAAATGGTTAGCAGAGGAACATGTGCGATATTACCCGAATGTCTATATCATTCGAACCTCCTGGCTTTTTGGTGGCCACGGAGACTTTATTGATAAGATCATTAATAAAGCTGAAATAAACAATGAAATAGCTGTTGTGAATGATCAAATAGGTACACCCACCTACATTCATGATCTTGTTCAGTGGGTATGGACCTTACAAGCATATCCACCAGGCACTTATCATCTTGTGAATAGCGGATTTTGTAGTCGATACGAGTGGGCTGCTGAAATTATATCTACTCTTACACTAAATGCTAAGCTGAAATCCATTCAAACAGAAAAGTTACTTCAAATAGCGATGAGACCAAATCGTAGCGTTTTATCAGCTGAAAAATTTGTAAGGATGACAGGGCAACCGATGAGAAGCTGGAAGGAAGCACTTAAAGAATATCTGTTAGAGACATACCGATGAGTAAAAAAAGCGTGCTTGTGATTCATCATAATGGTGGCGGTGGTGTAGATCATTTTTTAAATGATTGGAAACAAACGTGTAGTTACAATATTTATGAGCTTCACGCTAATCAACACGAGCTTTATATGAAAAATCCTGAAGAAACTAAAGCAAAAAAGGTGAACTATAAAGAACTCTCAGCTTTGGTTGAAATGTATAATATAACAGAGCTACACATTCATCATCTTTGGAATGTTCAGCTTACTGAACTCAATTTGTTTCTAATCAATTCAAACATTAAGTACCATGTCTGGTTGCATGACTTTTATTCTATTTGCCCATTTGTATTTTTCGTAACTCAGAAGGGGAAATATTGTGGCATGCCTAAGAATGTAGCTGTATGTAATCAATGTGCAGCTAAAGGAGCGAAGCATGTGCAGATGAAGCATATGGTAGGAAGTCCCACCCCATCAATTGAGGATTGGAGAGGTATGTTTGAGTCAATACTCAAAGGTGCAACTCAGATCATTGCTCCGAGTGTATCAACTAGAGATATCTTCCTGGAGTATTATCCAGACATTACGATTAACGTAGTACCTCACAAGCTAACGCTTCAATGTACGCCAACCTTACCAACCCAAAAGAGTAATAGGTTGAAAATTGCGATCATTGGTGATCTTTTTTATCATAAAGGGGAAAACGAACTCGTCACACTCATCAATCAATCGATCAATAAGCATCTTCACTGTGACTTTGTATTATTCGGAAAAGCGGGACGTGCATTATCACAGCTCAAAGTTGCTAACTTCTCTTATAAAGGACCATATCCTTCACCAGAATCACTTGACATTTTACTTAGAACAGAAGAAATTGACATAGTGCTTATCCCATCCATTTGCCCAGAGACCTTCTCTTACACCACACATGAGGCACTTGCTCTTGGTTATCCCGTCCTTTGTTTTGATCTTGGAGCACAAGCTGAAGCTGTGAGAACAAGCGGGTGCGGATGGGTCGTGCCACTAGCAATACGGAATGCCCTGTTTCATAAAGTAGTCGAATTAAGTAGGGAACCTGACCAGGTGCAGCGGATGAAAATTAAAGCATATGAGCGTCAAATAAAATTATAAAAGGAAGTTTACGCATAAAAGACATGTGTTGCCCCTTCGTTGTATGAAAACCCTTTCCTCCATGGATTGTACCCTATGAATTTAGACAGTTAAAAAAACTTATTCAACCACTAGAGGACCTTGATGATATTCTGGGATCATTCTTTTTTACACCGTTTAAGTTTTTTTAGTGTCTGTATGAGAAGAAAACAAAAAACCGAAAAATGGATACTTTCTAAATTCCATTTTTCGGTTACGTTCATCATTCGACGATGCTTTATTATCTTTCCTCCTAAATCCATTCTAAAAGTGTGCTCAATCGATTCATATAGGAATGCTTAGCTGTGGCAGTTTTAAAACTATTAGTTGCGTATGTCTGACGTTTATGAGAATCATTCAGTAAACCTTCTGTCTGTTCAAATAGTTCTTTGTAGTTGGAAAATGTGGCGATGTCTTCAGAATTAAACCACGGACTCCAGTCTTCACGTAATTCACTTAATTGGCAAGTGTGACAACCAGCTGCTTCAAATAAGCGATTGTTAGGACTTAAACCCCTTATAGAGAGCGAGTTTTTGTTTTGAACTAGGTTACAGTTACGAAAGCTATTTAAGACGATTTTACTATTTGAATAATAAAGTGCGCTTTCCTGTGGAGAGAGCCAATGACCTACAATATTTACATTACTAGGTAAGCGGTAAGGATACCAATTTCCCGCTACGTTAATGGTGACAGGAAATGACTCGGCCAAAAACGTAATCATATCTACTCTTTCAGGATAAGGATAACCAATTAAACATAAATCGCTTGCAAAGTTTTTGTTTTGTTTTATAGGTTTAAAGATGGAGTAATCAGCGCCAAGTGGCAGATGTAAGGAATGATATCCTTTCTGTTGATAATAATTCCAGGCAGCTTTTTCAATTGTAAGAATATGGGTAGCGAAAGGTGCTACTTCCAAAGACAAGTCCATAGAATAAGGATCTTCTGTTTGCCATAGGATGAGTGGAATCTGCGCATCCTGCACCCATGTAAGAAAACTGTGAGGAAGCTTATATCCTAACAGTGTGATAATATGTGTTGGGCTTTCTTTTTTACATATATTTTCTAATTGAGAAAATTCATTCACTGGAATACATCTGTTTTGACATAAATTAATAGTGAGTTTCTCAAATGCTTGTTTAATGGCCGCTTCAATATAGACGTAAGCCCCATGAAAACCTGAACTTATAAATAATACCTTCATTTTATCACGTGATGTTACAAATGATGGAGTTTATAGCACGCTGACCTTCAGGTATTTCTCTTCCATAAATATAACCATTAATATTTACAGATAAGGAGACCTTTTGATAAGGAAGCAAAATTTCAAAATGATTAAAAGAGAGCTCCTCACTATTTACAAGTTCTTGTTTATTAGGTTTAAGCCAAAACTCACCTGTTTCCCTTACTTTTTTTATCGAATGGTTATCAAGATATTTCCAGGAGATCTGATCTTCCTCTTCAACCAAGTGCTCCTTACTATAGCGACGGTTGTTTTGAGTAACCTTCCCAGACAAATTTGCTAATTCAGGTTTGTTAAATGATAGACAGATTAAAGGTTCATGTAAGGTTTGGTTGGTCAAGTTACGCACAATAAAATTCCCCCTAATGAGACAAGGCTCTTCAACCTCTTTTCCGGAATCTTTGGGAAATAATATAGAGTATGCAAAGTAGGCAAACAGATTTTCCATCCTACCAGAGGTTTTCTGCTGATGATCTACTTCATGCTGAAAGGACGTTGACTGATTGTTGACTGCTTTTTTTAGTCCTTTTAATTCCTCTTCTTGATTACTAATCTTATTCTTTTGTAGATGAATGATACGTTGAAATTTCTTAATTTCAGACCGGTAATGAAGTAGTTTCTGCTCCAACTGAATGCCGTGATTGTATGCAGAAGGTTCTTGTGATTGTTTGGACATAACTATTCCTCCTTCTAAACACTGTATAACCATATGTATGAAGTCAAGACGAAGAAAAGAAGAAAAACAGGAGCTGTTATTACAGCTCCTGGAAAATTAATCTTTATGTTTCTCTTTTTCTTTTTCTTTATGTTTCTCTTTCTCTTGGCCTAATGTTCCTGGGAACACAAGTGGGGAAACCGGTGGTCTATTTTGAGTTCTGCAGATTATATCTGAAATCGGAAACTCGTGACGAGGTTTCACATAGGAAGCTTCCACTTCTAAGCGAACGTCAGCTATTACATGAATATCTAAACAGAAAGTGATCGTAACATCCAATTGAGAAAATGCCTCATCACCAACTACATCTGCTTCAAAGTATCCAGAAGAAAGAAACGCGTTAACCGTTGTATCTTCTGGAGCATGTAAGTAGAAAGTTTGAACAGTTGCAAATTCAATTGGATTAGAGGTAGCAATGACATTTTCATTTACGTCAAAAATGTCAACTTCTAGTAAGCCTCTAGCTAAAATCTTCACTTTCTCGAGTGTTACATCGTCTCCATTTGGTAGTGTCACTTCAACACTAGGACGGTCTAATTGATTTGACACCTCCGAAGTATAAAGAGACTGTTCTAACACCCGTGCTTCAGTTGTGTACCCTGGATAGGCTTGAAGAAAGTTATAAAGATCGCTAGCCCCTGGTGATGGTCCAATAATACCTGGGAACAGGTTTGAAAGCTCTGGCTCTCTAAAGTTGAGAATAGGCAGATCAACCTGACGAGTCACCCAGTCATAAACCTTTGGTACGTTTATAACGACGTTGTGTTTCTTTGAGCTCATTACTTTACCTCCTTTTAGTTTACCCAGTTCAATCCATATTTTTGTGAAGCTGGGTGTTCAAACTACTGTATTGTATGAATCGAGTCTCAATTGGTGCAAAATGACCCAATTTATTTTTAAAACGGGCACATTTTTTCTGCTAACCAAAATGGTTTTCTGTCATATGTTATAGAAGAAAGGGAGTGTGTGTGATGATGAGACCTAATTTACAAGCGTATTATGCAAAGCCTGTTACATCATTAAAACGAGGAACAAAAAAGAAACAAACTCCAAAACCGTTTTCTTCATTCCCTAAGCCTCCACAACCCCAAAAACACTCAGTAAAATGTTGTGGAAGAAGTTAATAAGAAGAAAGCTAATAAGAAAGCTCACCTTTTGAGCTTTCTTATTTAATTTCAATTTTAATTAGGAAGTTTATAAATCTTGAGAGAATCGCCGTGCCTTACATTGGCCATGGTTCATATAACTAGACAGAAGTAATATGAGCCGATACAGGAGTGTGAGAATATTGATTCCATTTATTAATCTCGAACCTCAATTAAAGTTAATGAAAGAACAGGCTATGCGTGCGTTAAATAGAGTGTACGATAGTGGTCATTATATTCTTGGTAGCGAGGGCAATCAGTTTGAAGAAGAAGTAAAAAAATATCTCCAAATACCCTATGCAATTGGTGTAGGAAACGGGACGGATGCCTTAGTTTTAGCTCTACATGCGTTAGATATTGGACCTGGTGATGAGGTCATTACTACTCCTTTTACTTTCTTTGCAACAGCTGAGTCGATTTCTCGAGTTGGAGCAACACCAGTTTTTGTGGACATCGAACCTAAAACGTACAATATTGACCCAGCCAATATAAAAAAAGCCATAACAAAGAGAACTAAAGCGATTATGCCTGTTCATTTATTCGGCCACCCTGCACAAATGGATGTAATCATGGATATTGCAAAAGAACACACTTTATATGTAATCGAGGATGCATGTCAGGCTTTTGGAGCTTCTCTCAATAACCAGAAAGCCGGTACATTTGGAGATATTGCTTGTTTTTCTTTTTATCCTACTAAAAATCTCGGCACCTTAGGAGATGGCGGTCTAATCGTAACGAAGCATAAATCCATATCTGATCGTATCCGTCTGCTTAGACATCATGGCAGTACAAAAAAATATTTTCATAAAGAAGTTGGATATAATAGTAGATTGGATGAGCTTCAGGCTGCATTACTCCGAATTAGCTTAACGCATATTGATGCATTCAACCAAAATAGAAAAGACATTGCTGCTAGGTATAATCAAGAATTAGAAAAAATAAATGGCATTGGTGTTCCGACGAAGCAATTACATGCAGAGCATATTTACCATTTATATTCGTTAGACTTAAAAAACCGAGATGCTGTTCAAGCCATGTTAAACAAAGAGGATATCGCCTGTGGGGTTTATTATCCGCTACCTCTTCACCTGCAAGAAGTGTATGAAGATATGGGATATAAAGAAGGCACGTTTCCAATTGCTGAGGAAAAGTCTCGAACATTGCTAGCTATCCCTATGCACCCTTTCTTAACAAATAAGGAGCAGCAAACCATTATTAAAGTCATTCAGTCAGGTGGAGCGGGGATTACAATATGAAGATAGGAATAATTGGGTGTGGAAGGATAACTGTAAAGCATATAGATTCCCTTAACCAGATAGAAGAAATAGAAATAACAAGTTTGAGTGATTTATCGATTGAGCGAATGAAACAAGCAACTGAACAAATATCCTTTAATAAGAAGCCAACTCTATATATCGATTATCTCGATTTATTAAAAAGTGACTGTGATCTTGTTTTGGTCGCGACCACATCCGGAAGTCATGCAGATATTACAGAAGCAGCACTTCTAGCTGGAAAACATGTACTTGTTGAAAAACCACTAGCCCTCTCGCTAGCTGAATCAAAAAAATTAATTAAGCTAGCGAACGATAGCGATAAAAAGCTTTTTATCTGCCATCAACTTCGTTTTAGATTAATCCTAAAAGAGATAAAAGCCTTAATTGATTCAGGAAAATTAGGGACCATTCATTTAGGCACTGCATCTATGGCTCTGCAGCGACCCTCTGAGTATTATAAGGCCGCACCTTGGCGTGGGACATGGGATCAAGACGGTGGGATGCTTATTAATCAAGGCATTCACCTGGTTGATTTGCTTTTGTGGTATATGGGTGAATTAAGTGAGGTAACGGGGCAGTTAAAGAAGCTGAATAAGCATAAAGAGACAGAAGATATTGCTTTAGGGCTGCTACGCTTTAAAAATGGCTCTACGGGTATCATTGAAGCCAATGCAGTCACTTGGCCAAAAAATCATGGATACTGTATAAAGCTCATTGCAGATCATGGGACCATTATTCTTGAAGGACGTAATTTTGATCTATTAACGAGAGCCACCATTAAAGGAGAGCCATGGAGTGGAAAAGATGTGGGAGCTTGGTTAGAGAAAAAAGATGAGCAGGAACAAATGTATAAAGAAGTATTAAAAAGTATGCAAGGGAAACAAAACAATGCGGTGACTGCACAAGAGGCAGAGGGTGCTTTGGAAGCAATCTTTGCGCTATATCAATCCCACAAACAAGGACATTCGACTGTTTTACCATTGTCTTCCTTTGCTACTTCGGATATGAAGGGAGTGTTGTAGAATTGCCATTATTTAAACATGTGCTAGTAACAGGAGGAGCTGGGTTTATTGGCTCTCAGCTTGTTCGTGCTCTTTTAAAAAAAAGTGAACACATTACAATCGTAGATGATTTAACGACCGGAAACCGAGACGAAATCAGTGATTCTCCAAACATTACGTTTATTGAAGACAGTATTCTAAATGAAAAATTACTTGAAGATATTTTGCCAGATATTGATGTAGTCTTTCACATAGCTTGCCGTAATTTAGTTTTATCTGTAACGGATATGCATGAGGACTTTGAGGTGAATTTGAGAGGAGCGTATACATTATTAGATCAGATTAGGAAACATGGAAAGCAAATTAAAAGATTCGTATATACGTCCACGGCCTCTGTCTATGGAGATGCAACCATTTTACCTACTCCACTCAAAGAAATTAACATCCGAATGCCATATGCGGCGAGTAAATATGGTGCAGAACAATACGCTCACGTATTTTATCATTTGCATCAAATTCCTGTTACGATTTTGAGACTCTCTAATGTCTATGGACCTGGTCAGGTAGCTACTAACCCTTATTGTGGCGTTGTAGCCAAATTCTTTGAAGCAAGGCATGCAGGTCTTCCTATGACTATATTCGGCGACGGAAGTCAAACTCGAGATTTTACATTTATTGATGACACGATTGAGGCTATACTGTTAGCTGCTCAAAAGAAAGAAGCAATTGGAGAAATATTTAATGTAGCAACAGGAGAGGAAACCAGTATATTAGAATTAGCCGTAGAGGTAGCTACTGTTTTTGGGGATAAAGAACCAAATCATTTGTTTTCAACAAAACGAACTGTGGATACAATCAACAGAAGGTGTTTAGCCATCGAGAAATCCAAACAACTTCTATTATGGGAACCTAAAGTCAAGCTAGCTGACGGTATTCAAAGAACATACACCTGGATAATCGGTGATAAAGAATGAAAATATTTCAAGGAATTACAGAAATAGCAGGACAAATGGGGATTATGGCAGGAGAACTAAAGAAATTAGGCCACGAAGTAAACTGTTATAATTCATTCCAATCATATTTAGGCTACAAGAATCATTTGCAGTACATGACACGAGAGAATATTGGTGAAATAGCGGAGGAATTAATTAATGATCACGAGGTTTTTCATTTTCATTATGCTCAAACATTGAGAAATGATTTTAGTGATCTTAATTACTTAAAAGGCTCTGGAAAACGAGCAGTTATGCACCATTGGGGAAACGATGTTAGGTTTCATGAACAAGCAAAAGAACGTAACCCATATGCATATACAGGGGATTCTCCCCCAAATCAAAAAATGGATGATCGATTAAAGCAAATTAGTTCTGTAATTGAGGACGCTATCGTTCAAGATTACGAAGTGTACGACTATGTGAAGGACTATTATAAAAGGGTACATGTCGTACCGATAGCGATTGATTTATCTGAAATTCATTATGAAGATTGTACACCTAATGATCCGCCTCTTCTTGTTCATGCGCCGACCAACCCATTTTTTAAAGGAACCATTCATGTAGAGAGAGCGATTAAGAGGCTAAAAGATACACATTCTTTCCGATATCGGCGTATTGAAAAAATGAATCATGATGAAGCATTAAAGCTGTATAAGGAAGCAGATATTGTCTTGGATCAAATTCTGTGTGGTTCATATGGGCTATTATCTGTCGAATCAATGTCCCTTGGAAAGCCAGTGGTGACATATGTAAGAGAAGATTTAATGAATAAATTTCCTGAGGAGCCCCCCATTATCAATGCTAACCCAAGTACTGTATATTCAGTTATCAAAGCTTTACTTGACAATCCGAAAAGTTGGAAGGAAATTGGCTTGAATGGGCGTAAATATTCGGAAGCTTATCATAATAGTAAAGTAGTCACAGAACAAATTCTTACTATTTATAATGAGCTGCCTAAGCTATAAGGAAAAGGAAGTCATAAATAAACCAAACCAATCTCATTTGAGTTCGGTTTGGTTTATTTATTGAAAAATGAAGGTAAATTGTTTTGTTAATATGTTCGACCAGGGTAGCTTTGTTCTACATATTGTTTTTTCATAAAATGTCGAATCTGCTGATACTCAGCTGGTGAATTCTCAGCAAATTCTTTAAACGTTAGATTATAAAAAGAGAATACTAAGAAATGATTATTTATATAGTTATTGCGACTTGGTAATCCAAAATTTAAAAAATCATAAACATGATATGGACTGAATGTCCAGCCTTTTCCAATATTTAATTGTAAGCCGCAACCAAATACATTTGAAAACATACAGGCGTGGTTAATCCATTCTGTTCCCATCATTGTGTTACCATAATAATTTGTATTCACCGCAGTAACATCAAATTTAAGATGATCTCCTTTCCAGGGTTTCATTGCTCCATATCCCCCGTAATTCGGAAGCCACATGGTTTTAAAACCATCTAAATGAATAATCGCGTTAATCTCTTGAATAAGATCTTCATCACTTTCACTTAAAACTTCCTTTATCCAAAAGAACCCTTGTAGTTTTAAGTTCGTTAAGCTCGCGTCGTTCCAATGTTGTATTGCCTTATTATACCACCACGTTAATGCTTGTAATCGATCTTCTTTATTATTAAAGATCAACGTATGCTCAGAGTTCACTGTTCCAAAAGGATTCTCACTGATAAGTGGATAAGGGAGACCAATCCAAATATCTAGTTCTTTTGAGGCTAAACTGTTTAATGCATGTAAATTAGCATCCTGTTCAAATAGCAGATCTAAATAATCTCTCCAGTCGTCTTTGTTAGCAGGTGTCCCAAAGCCACTGTATAAAGGGTGCATAAAGGAACCTTCTCGAGGAGAGATCGGATTAAAAATAAAACCTTCAAAATAAGTTTCCCCAGTGGAATGCCCGTTTAAAGAATACTGAACAGCCGGCTCTAATTCCTTGGCAGACCATGCTCGAATATTGTTTTCATCAAAGCCTCCTATGTTAATAATAGCTAAATGGTTTTTAATGTTTAAGCTTTCTCCTTTTAAAAGTCCTCTCATCAAATTTTCCACCTTCCTTGGGTACTCTTAAAGCTTATGCCATCATTAGCACAAAAATGATTTTAAGAAATGTATAAGTACTATTAACGTAAGTCACTTGAGTTGAATAGACATAGATAAGGAATTAGGCGAAGGGACGGAGGAATAAAATGAAGGTTATTCACATCCCAACAGAAATATCCGGGCAAATGGGTATGATGTGTGAAGCGTTAAAAAATGAAGGTCATCAAGTAAATGGGTATAATTGGTTTCACTCGTACCTAAATTATAAAAATCATATTATCCCTACAGATGCTTATGAACTGTATAAACACATAATTCCGCTCATGAATTTTGCAGACGTTTATCATTTTCATAATGGGAATACATTTACAGTGAATGGGGAGGAGTTACCTTACCTAACTGGTAATGGAAAAAAGCTCGTGATGCATCATTGGGGAAATGACGTCCGCACGGTGAAGATGGTTAATCAATTGAATCCTTATCCATTACCCCCAAGCTATAATTCAGATGAATCCATTCACGAAAAGCTTAAGTATTTATCCAAATATATTGATACCGCCATTGTACAAGATTATGAAATGGTTCCATATGTAAAAGATTATTATGCGCGAGTACATGTTGTTCCACTAATTTGCTTAGCCGACCGGTTCGAGGTGTCCTATCCTGCTCACGATAGAGTAAAACCAATTATCGTTCATGCCCCAACTAATCAAGCTTTTAAAGGGACAAAGCATGTCCATGAAGCAATAGAGGTCCTTGAACAACAAGGATATCAATTTGAATACAAAAAAATTGAAAATGTCAGTCATGATCAGGCATTAGAAATGTATAAAGAAGCAGACATCATTATTGATCAGCTTCTTTGCGGAACCTACGGAGTGTTAAGTGTTGAGGCCATGGCGCTTGGTAAGGTGGTTATTGCAAATATTCGTGAGGACGTGCGCTCTCATCTACCAAATCATTTCCCTATTGTTTCAGGTAAGCCTGAGACACTAGTGGAGGTACTTAAGCCATATATTGAGAATGCACAATTACGCTATGAAACAGGGAAACAATCAAGAGCTTTTGTTGAAACATTTCATAATGCTGAATTAATTGCCAAAAGCTTAGAACAGATTTATAAGACAGTTTAATGGAGGTGATGAGGTGAAAATTTGCCATGCTCCAATGGAAATTGCAGGTCAGGTAGGGCTAATTAATAAAAAACTTCGTGAGGAAGGTATGATCTCAGCTGCCTTCAATTATTTTCAAACTAGTTTTAATTACCCTGGAACATATCCCACTGACTCGTATGATATGCAAAAGGTTTCTCTAGCAGCGATACCATTTTTTGATATCTTTCATTTCCATAATAGTGGTACGTTTATTGGAGACTTCCGTGATCTAGAATGGATTAAGAAGAGTGGAGCGAAGGTGATTATGCATCATAGAGGCACCGATGTGCGTAAAAGAACAAGCGCAAAAATAGGAAATGACTATGAAAATCCGTTTGTAAATGCAGAATCATCGTTACCTGATGATATGATTCACAAAAACTTAGAGACATTCTCGTTGTTTGTTGATGCAGTGATCGTTCAAGATTTTGAACTATACAAATATGTTAAACCTTATTATGAGTCTAATGGTGTGCCTATATATGTACTACCAAGACTATGTAATGTAGAAGAATATAAGCCGTTGTACCCGGATTTTTCTAATAATCGACCACTTATTGTTCATGCCCCAACCCAAAGAGATTTCAAAGGCACAGACGTCATTGAATCAGCTATTACAGAGTTGAAGGATACATTATCTTTTAACTTTCAACTCATCGAAAACACTAATCATAAAGAGGCTTTACTTCTTTATCAAAAGGCAGATATCATTATTGATCAAATTCTTTGTGGGATGTATGGAAATTTAAGTGTGGAAGCTATGGCTTTAGGAAAGCCAGTTATTGCTTATATTCGCCCGGATCTTGTGAGCACATTACCCGCAGAACTACCTATTCAATCAGCAAACCCTGACACATTTAAAGACGTCTTGAGCGACCTCATTATTGATTCAAATAGAAGACATCAGCTTGGGAAAGAGGGACGTAGGTATGTTGAAATGCATCATAATGCGAATACCATTATAAAATCGTTAAAAACGATTTATCAATCTGTGTTAAAAGGGGAAAAAGACTGATGACGATCCATTCAAGTGTTATTTTAGGCACAGATGTTGAAGTTGGAGAATATGCTGTTATCGAGATGGGCGTTCGTCTAGGCGATAGAGTTCGTGTTGGCTCGCATGTAGTGATTAAAGAAGGTACTGTCATAGGTAATGATGTTGAAATTGGAGACCATGTTATTCTTGGCAAACGACCCGGTTCTAATAAAAAGATGGCTAGAAAACCTTCAAATGATTTAGGTCCGTTAACGATTGATAGTGAGGTAACAATTGGAAGTCATGTGACTCTCTACACAGGATTATCTGTTGCTGAAGGGGTCTTCATCGGTGATCATGTAAGTATCCGTGAGCAAGTATTTATTGATAAGTTAACGATTATTGGTCGTCATGCCATGATTGAACCCAATACTCGTATAGGAAAAGGCGTTACCATTCAAACAGGTTGTTATGTTACAGCTGACACGACAGTAGAAGATTCTGTGTTTATTGGCCCTTGTTGCTCGATGTCTAATGATAAATATATGGCAAGTGGAAAAGGAACTCATACTGGACCCTATATAAAACAAAATGCAAAGATAGGTAACCATGCCACGTTATTACCAGCGATCACTATCGGAGAAAATGCAATTATTGGTGCAGGTGCAGTTGTAACAAAAGATGTACCAGATGGGGTAATTTCATACGGAAATCCATCTAAAGCAAAGACATAAAAGAAGTAGGCTAACTCATTATTTATAGCCCATCTTTCCACACATTTGGTTAATCGGTTTAACGAATAGACAATCTGCCACATATCAATAGTTAGATTGATATTCTAATTGTTGAAAGAAGGGCTGCGGGAATGGCATTTACGGTCGCTGTCATTGGGCTTGGCTATGTTGGGCTGCCATTGGCAACATTATTTCATGAAAATGACTTTAATGTAATTGGAATTGATGTGGATTTAAACAAAATGGAGAGTTTAAAAAAGGGGATTTCCTACTTATCTGATATCACTGATGCGGACATTCTACAGCTTACATCCTCTGAAAAATTTAGTTACTCAGATTCTTTTCAGGCCTTAGTAGGTGCAGATGCTATAGTGCTTTGTGTACCTACACCATTAAGAAATCATCAATATCCAGATCTAAGTTATTTAGAGTCAGCAGTAAAAGGAATGCTTCCACATCTTCAGAGAGATCAGCTAATTGTATTAGAAAGCTCAACATTTCCTGGTACCACTGAAGAAGTATTAGTACCATTAGTCGAATCTTCTGGTTTTATCGTTGGGAAGGATATTTTTCTTGGTTATTCTCCAGAACGTATTGATCCAGGAAACAAAGATTACTCGTTAGAGAATATTCCAAAAGTAATTAGTGGCGTTACAAAAAAATGTCTACAAAAAACAGAATTAATTTATTCAAAGGCTTTTAGAAAGTTAGTCCCAGTAGGAAGTCCTCGCAGCGCAGAAATGACGAAAATCCTAGAGAATACACAACGTTTGATAAACATTTCATTTATAAATGAAATGAGTCAATTATGTCATCAGTTAGATATTGACATTTGGGAGGTCATTCAAGCAGCTTCTACTAAACCCTATGGCTTTACTCCATATTTCCCCGGACCAGGTATTGGTGGCCATTGTATACCTGTAGATCCACTTTATTTAAAATGGAAAGCAAATTTATTAAGCTTAGAGACTCCCTTTATTGATTTAGCAAAAAAAGTAAATGACAATCAACCTAATTATATTATCTCTCGAACGACGTCAATCTTAAAGGATAAGGAACATCCGAATATTTTATTGGTGGGATTGACCTATAAAAAAGATGTTAATGATGTGAGGGAATCCGTGTCTATTCCGATATTTGAAAAAATGATTGAAAAAGGTTGGGATGTTCAATACACAGATCCTTTCATTAAAGAGTACGTTGTGAAAGGAAAAAAATATCAATCCATTAATATGACTGAAGAGAAGATATCTGAATTTGATGTGATATTAATTTTAACTGATCATAGCATGATGAATTATGATGATCTCATCCAGCATTCCAAACAAATATTAGATACTCGGAATTGTATAAAAGAGACTTATAAAAATGTCATACGATTATAAAGAGGTGAGAGTGTGAATCTTCTGGTTACCGGTGGTGCTGGTTTTATAGGTTCCCACCTATGTGATGCATTGCTAAATGAGGGACACAATGTCTCCGTGCTTGACAATTTCTCTAATGGGCATTATGTAAATATTGACCATTTACAAGAGCATGAGAAATTTCAATTAATTGAAGGAGATAGTTCGCACCACAATACCGTAGATCCACTCATTGCTGAAGCGGATGCTGTATTTCATTTTTCAGCCGTACTTGGCGTCAAAAATTGTGTGGATCACCCCTTAAAGGTAATACAAGGAAATCTAGAAAGTACAACAGTAGTATTAGCGTCTGCCGCAAAGCATCAAAAAAAAGTTATCTTTTCATCTAGTTCAGAGGTTTATGGTAAAAGTAAAGAAAGCCCGTTCAAAGAGAATGGTAATCGACTTTTGGGATCTAGTGATATTCACCGTTGGTGCTACGCAACAACTAAATCATTAGAAGAACATATGTGCCTAGCTTATGGAAAGGAAGGCCTTCCTGTTACCATTCTTAGGTATTTTAATGCTTACGGTCCTCGTGCTACAGATACCATGTATGGCGGGGTGGTACCAATTTTTGTGAAGGCTGCTCTACAAAATAGACCTTTATATGTTCATGGGGATGGGAGCCAAAGTCGTTGTTTTACGTATGTCAAAGATACAGTTAAGGCAACGGCTCTTGTCCTTTCAAATAATACCGATCAAGAAATTATTAATATTGGAACTAATCATTCCATTACTATTCTTGAGTTAGCTAACATCATTAAAGAAGAAGCGCAATCCTCCTCTGAGATAATTACTATTTCATATGATAAGGTCTATGGAAAAGGCTTTGAGGACATGAGGGAGAGGGTCCCTGATGTGAACAAAGCCAGAACTTTACTTGGGTACGTGCCAGATACAGATTTGCAAAAAGGTATAGCAGAAACAATTAGATTTTATAGGGATTAACGTTCTTTTTTATTCTTAACTGAGCGAAGGAACCATTCAGGGTTTTTTTGAGTAGGTTGATTTGATTCAGTTGTGATCATTTGATCATAAATAGGTTTTGAATCAATTTCTTTTGAATAATCTTTAGTTTCTTCTATAGGTGTCGCATGCTTAATGGCAGATAGCTTTTCTGCCATTTCTTTTTCTTTATGAAGCAGCTCTTTAAGCTCTTCTTCAATTTGGTGTAATTGAGTACGTGTAGCTATAAGCTCGGCTTCAAACTGCTCTTTTTCTTTTGCCCACTGCTTTTCTTTTAATTTTAATTCGTCAATCATATTGTAATAGTAATCATTTTGGTATTTTTTAACTTGAGATTTGTACTTATTTAGCTCAGATTGAGTATAAATTAAACGTTGATGTAATTGAACTGGAGTTAATTTAGTCCTAAAAGATGACGACTGATTTTCCATTCTCCTCACCCTTTACTATTTGATTATTACTGTGTATATGTCCCAATTGTCCATAACATGCAACTGATCTTTCAAAATGGAGGTATTTTATCTCATGAGAAATCATCATGTAACCTATAGAGTGATAAAAGATAAGGAAACGTATTTAAAAAAAATGAACGCTTCACGACATTCAACCCAGAATGGTGTCAGCTATTTGAAAACTTTATTGCGAAATAAAAATAACACTCTTCATGTTATAATCCCTGCGATGAATGAAGCTGATACAATTTCAGGAGTATTAGATGAAGTAAATCGTCTTGACCCTGATAAAGTAATTGTAGTTGTTAATGGATCAACTGATCAAACCGCACGAATAGCTAGAAATAAAGGGGCAAGTGTTATTTATTATTCCGAACCACTTGGAAATGACCTGGGTAGAGCAATTGGCGCTATGGATTCGGATGCAGATATTTACTTATTTACTGATGCGGACATTGTTATAAAGGCAGAAGATCTACTACCGTTTGTTCATGACATCGAGAATGGAACGGATGTAAGTATTAACTCGGTGGACAATGTGACAAAAGTTAAGGGTGCAGACATGATTTCATTTGCCCGCTACTATCTCAATTTTATTCAACAAAAACCTGAGTTACGTGCTGAGAATATATTAACTATTCCACATGCATTTAGTAAAAAAGGACTAGACATTATTCATAAAGCAACTTTGACTAACCCTATGCTCGCGAATGCAGTAGCAGCTGATAAAGGGCTTAATATTTCTGTACCTCATTCAATTGATGTCTTATCTATTAATAAAATTCGTCCTAATCATCTTTTGAAGGAAGGAGAAGTTATGTCTGGGGCTATGCAGCGAATGCATGGGGATATGGTTGAGGCTCTTGATTACCTTACTTCTACTCATGGTGCTAGTTTACATTACCCTCCTTTGACAAATTATCAAGCGATTTCAGATAGGTTAAGGTTGAATTGGCAAGCGGTCTCAAAGGTTAAGAGTACTACAATCGTATTGGCCATACCTGAACAGTCCAATGTGCTAAATGACTTATGTATTTTATGTAAATCCTTAGATGCTGAGATTATTCCTGTTTTAAGTAAAACAAATTCAAGAGCGATGTCAATCTTACAAGGTTATAACCTCCCATATATCTTATTACATGAAGAGAAAGCTCTGTATACGTATTTTGATATTGGAGGTCAGTTGGCACAAGGAGATGTAATATTCTTTCATTCGGCAGACATCTTGTTAAATGAAGCGCAAATAAACACTTTCATTCATGATGTTGCACATAATAATTATGATATATCTCTAAATAATCAATTGGCAGAGGTTAAAGAGATAGAGAATATGAACATTATACACATAGGAAATCGTTTATTAACAGCTAGCATAAGAAGCCATAATTATGACTTAGATATTTCGTCATTGTTAGTTCCACCATTTGCTTTAAAGCGCACAGTGTTGGCTAAGTTATCTCCTATTACTATGCAACATTTAGGAAGAGCCTATGTAAAATCGCTAGAGCAGGGTTTAAAAGTTTCGAAAGCGACGTTCATTGATAGTTCAACTTTTCTTCGTACTTATGAATCTCAAATTCTTTCACATCAGTTGGATGGAATATATTATCTCCTCAAAAAGTATGGACCAAGAGCATGTTTTACAGATGGGTACCGTTTACGTAAAATTATTCATAATGATGTAAATGTTATTAAGAATACAGATCAACTGTATTTTAATGACATTAATGAGTCTTTTTCAATGTTATCAGAACTACCTCTTGAAGTATTAATAGTGAGTTAAAATGTGACGCGCTGTGTCGACAATTAACTATTTTTAATGATTGTAGGCAAACAAGGAAGCCACCTTTTCTAAAATTCATACTATAGATAAGCTCCTGATTTTATTGAAAGGAAAGGGAGGTTATATATTGGTTATTAACCGAATTGTTAATAGTGGATTTGAAACAGGTGTTCTAACTCCTTGGACCACTGTAAATGGTTCTATTACATCTATTTACAGTCATACTGGCTTCTTTTCAGTACAGCTTCCAGGAGTTACTGGAGCAAGTCTTTCTCAGAGTGTTGTAGTTACTGAGGGGGAGAGTTTTGAAGTATTAGTCTCACTTGCTAAAACAAGCGCGTTGCCATCACCACAAGTAACTTTAACTGTTGAGTTCTTTGATGGAGGTGGTGTTTCTCTAGGAACAGGACTTTTGGTAGATGTTACATCTGATGGTCTACCCGAAGTAACCGCGTCGACTTGGCTTTCAGTTTATCAAACTACAGAGTCAGCGCCTTTAAGTACTGTATCTGCGACAATAACCATCGAAGTTCTACCATCAGCTGGAGCAGCGGATATTATAGTAGATGATGTGGCTATGGTTACTACTGAATTTTTATTTGTTCCGAGTGGACCAACTGGACCAACCGGACCAACCGGAGAACCAGGACCAACTGGACCAACCGGAGAACCAGGACCGACAGGAGCCACGGGAGCGACCGGAGAACCAGGACCGACAGGAGCCACGGGACCAACCGGAGAACCAGGACCGACAGGAGCCACGGGAGCGACCGGAGAACCAGGACCGACAGGAGCCACGGGAGCGACCGGAGAGCCAGGGCCAACGGGAGCCACGGGAGCGACCGGAGAGCCAGGGCCAACGGGAGCCACGGGAGCGACCGGAGAGCCAGGGCCAACGGGAGCCACGGGAGCGACCGGAGAGCCAGGGCCAACGGGAGCCACGGGAGCGACCGGAGAGCCAGGGCCAACGGGAGC
>NZ_VLXZ01000079.1 GCF_007293315.1 Alkalicoccobacillus porphyridii | reverse complement strand
CGACTATATGAAACTGTTCGCTGAGCAGGTCCGTACTTACGTACCGGCTGACGACTACCGCGTACTGGGTACTGATGGCTTCGGTCGTTCCGACAGCCGTGAGAACCTGCGTCACCACTTCGAAGTTGATGCTTCTTATGTCGTGGTTGCGGCGCTGGGCGAACTGGCTAAACGTGGCGAAATCGATAAGAAAGTGGTTGCTGACGCAATCGCCAAATTCAACATCGATGCAGATAAAGTTAACCCGCGTCTGGCGTAAGAGGTAAAAGAATAATGGCTATCGAAATCAAAGTACCGGACATCGGGGCTGATGAAGTTGAAATCACCGAGATCCTGGTCAAAGTGGGCGACAAAGTTGAAGCCG
>NZ_VLXZ01000078.1 GCF_007293315.1 Alkalicoccobacillus porphyridii | reverse complement strand
AGCTGATCCATCGTGGTTGCGCCCAGCAGAGTGCTGGCAACAAACGGTTGACGGCGTACAAACGCGAGCGCCATCTGAGCAGGGTCCAGGCCATGACGTCTGGCGATATCAACATACGCCGCGACGGCTTTTTGCGTTTGCTCACCGCTATAGCGGGTGAACCGACTAAAGAGCGTATTACGTGCGCCAGCGGGTTTTGCACCATTGAGATATTTCCCGGTCAGCGTGCCGAAACCCAGGCACGAATAGGCCAGCAGTTCGACCCCTTCATACTGGCTGACTTCTGCCAGACCTACTTCAAAACTGCGGTTTAACAGACTGTAAGGGTTCTGAATGGTGACAATACGCGGCAGATCGTGTTTGTCC
>NZ_VLXZ01000077.1 GCF_007293315.1 Alkalicoccobacillus porphyridii | reverse complement strand
GACGAAGTTATCCGCGAACACCCGGTACTGCTGAACCGTGCACCGACTCTGCACCGTCTGGGTATCCAGGCATTTGAACCGGTACTGATCGAAGGTAAAGCTATCCAGCTGCACCCGCTGGTTTGTGCGGCATATAACGCCGACTTCGATGGTGACCAGATGGCTGTTCACGTACCGCTGACGCTGGAAGCCCAGCTGGAAGCGCGTGCGCTGATGATGTCTACCAACAACATCCTGTCCCCGGCGAACGGCGAACCAATCATCGTTCCGTCTCAGGACGTTGTACTGGGTCTGTACTACATGACCCGTGACTGTGTTAACGCCAAAGGCGAAGGCATGGTGCTGACTGGCCCGAAAGAAGCAGAACGTCTGTATC
>NZ_VLXZ01000076.1 GCF_007293315.1 Alkalicoccobacillus porphyridii | reverse complement strand
TCCACAGTAGCTCAGTGGTAGAGCAATCGGCTGTTAACCGATCGGTCGTAGGTTCGAGTCCTACCTGTGGAGCCATTCTACTGGAGAGCTGTCCGAGTTTGGCCGAAGGAGCACGATTGGAAATCGTGTAGGCGGTGTAGAACCGTCTCGAGGGTTCGAATCCCTCGCTCTCCGCCAGATAATTACATAAACGGCCCGTTGGTCAAGCGGTTAAGACACCGCCCTTTCACGGCGGTAACACGGGTTCGAATCCCGTACGGGTCACCATTATATTTACTTACATACATAATTTAAAACCCAGGAGGATTAGCTCAGCTGGGAGAGCATCTGCCTTACAAGCAGAGGGTCGGCGGTTCGAGCCCGTCATCCTCCACCAT
>NZ_VLXZ01000075.1 GCF_007293315.1 Alkalicoccobacillus porphyridii | reverse complement strand
AAAAATGAAAAGAGCGCCTCTTATAACAGGACTTTTGTTGATATCCACATCCTGCGCTTATGCCTCCTCAGGAGGGTGTGGAGCCGATAGCACTAGCGGTGCGACAAATTACAGCAGTGTGGTTGATGATGTTACGGTGAACCAGACAGATAACGTGACAGGACGGGAGTTTACCTCTGCAACGCTAAGTAGCACTAACTGGCAATACGCCTGTTCCTGCTCTGCGGGTAAGGCAGTTAAACTTGTCTATATGGTCAGCCCCGTACTTACCACCACTGGACATCAGACAGGATATTACAAACTCAATGACAGCCTGGATATTAAAACCACATTACAGGCAAACGACATTCCAGGACTCACAACCGACCAGGTTGTCTCT
>NZ_VLXZ01000074.1 GCF_007293315.1 Alkalicoccobacillus porphyridii | reverse complement strand
CCGTCGCCCAACCGGATAACGTCAGATCATGGCTCATATCCATCAACCGTGCCTCCTGAAAGCGACCTTCTACCGGCACAATCACCACTTTTACGCCAACCTGCGCCATATCCGCCTGAATCAGTTCGGCAGTTTTCAGTGGACTGGGGTTCCACGCCTGCGAACGTGTGGGCACCCACAGTTTCAGCGTTAAATTTTCCAGCCCCAACGACTTCAACTGTTCGCGCGATTTCGCCGGATTGTATTCAGTAATTTTAGCCTCGTTGTCATAGGCCCACGAGGCGCGCGGTAAAATAGAGGCCGCCGTTTCAGCCGTACCATAATAGATGGATTGCATCAGGCGCTGGTTATTAATCGCCAGTGCCAGCGCATGGCGGACAGC
>NZ_VLXZ01000073.1 GCF_007293315.1 Alkalicoccobacillus porphyridii | reverse complement strand
AATGCACAGTCTGGTCATCGGACAGATCAGGACGGATGAGAAATCTAATGAGATTACAGCTATCCCAGAACTTCTTAACATGCTGGATATTAAAGGAAAAATCATCACAACTGATGCGATGGGTTGCCAGAAAGATATTGCAGAGAAGATACAAAAACAGGGAGGTGATTATTTATTCGCGGTAAAAGGAAACCAGGGGCGGCTAAATAAAGCCTTTGAGGAAAAATTTACGCTGAAAGAATTAAATAATCCAGCGCATGACAGTTACGCAATGAGTGAAAAGAGTCACGGCAGAGAAGAAATCCGTATTCATATTGTTTGCGATGTCCCTGATGAACTTATTGATTTCACGTTTGAATGGAAAGGACTGAAAATTCACAAT
>NZ_VLXZ01000072.1 GCF_007293315.1 Alkalicoccobacillus porphyridii | reverse complement strand
AAAGCACGCGCTCCGCCGAAACATGACCAATTTCCGCACGCAATATTTCGAGGATAATGGCCTCTTCTTCACTATTCGGCGCAAAATCAACGTGACCGCCTTCGCCTGGCAAGCTTACCCAACGCTTATCGACATGGACCAGATGCGCAACCCCAAGCCCCGTTCCGGCACCGTAAACCGCAATAGGCTTACCTTCGACCGGTTCTGCGCCACCAAACTGAATCAGATGCTCTTTTTTCAGCATCGGGATCGCCATCGATACAGCGGTAAAATCGTTAATAATTTCCAGATGGCTAAAACCGAGATTCTTTTTCATTTCGGCAATTGAGAACGCCCAGGTATGGTTGGTCATCGCCACCCAGTCACCGGTAATTGGGCAAGCG
>NZ_VLXZ01000071.1 GCF_007293315.1 Alkalicoccobacillus porphyridii | reverse complement strand
ACTGATTGCTCCGTTTTATGTCTGGTGGTTTAAGCCACAATTCACCTTCCCGGTTTCGATGCTCTCTTGCCTGATCCTGCTGCGTCATCATGACAACATCCAACGTCTGTGGCGTCGTCAGGAGACAAAAATCTGGACGAAATTCAAAAGAAAGCGCGAAAAGGATCCCGAGTGATTTCTGGTGGATCTACATGACCTGATAGCCTTCATCGGGCTTGCCCAGCCGTTGCTGGCACCATGCCGCCAGAAATTCCACGCAGACACGTAATTTCATGCTGCGATAGAGCGGCTCCCGGTAAACAGCCCAGATATTGGCGCTTTGTGCATACTCTGGCAATACTTGCACCAGTTTGCCACTCTCCAGAAACGGCAACACATCCCACTCGG
>NZ_VLXZ01000070.1 GCF_007293315.1 Alkalicoccobacillus porphyridii | reverse complement strand
CAAAGAGACCAAATCCCCAGCCAAAGCCAATAGCGGCAGACTGGAGTGGACGACGGCGAAAGGTCAACGCCTGAAGCCCCATCAGCGAAATAATCGCCGCAGGCCAGACGACGTAAGGAGAGAAGGCCAGCGTTCCGCAGGCACCGAATAATAACGCCAGCAGCAGGCGAATGCGCTGGCGTTCAATTAATGAGGCAAAAGCCATGTAGTTATCTATCCAGTTTCGGTTTTATTCATCCAGCTTTGGCTGGGGTGAGTCATCCGGGATTTTGAGATGAACCTGAATAATACGCCGACTGTCGGCCATCGCCACTTTGAACTGGTAACCGTCGATGTCGATGGTTTCGCCACGCGCCGGAAGATGCCCAAACGCCTGCATCACCAGACCAC
>NZ_VLXZ01000006.1 GCF_007293315.1 Alkalicoccobacillus porphyridii | reverse complement strand
TTTACTCATATAAAAACACCCCAAACGTTAGATTTGTCCTCTAACTTTTGGGGTGCACCACCTTTTCGCGCATTTTCCATCCATTGGGCGGGGATGGTGATGGATTGGCTGTGCTTACCGACTTACGCATGCGAGTTTAGATCGTCTTCCGATGTAGTTTCTGCACTTTGCGATGTACTTGGCTTTCTTCCAATGGATTTCACTTTCCTCCCGATGGATCTACCTCTCATTCCCGATATCCTTGTGACAAGAGGGACCTTATTCATTTCTCACCTCATTAAACTATCATTTATATTTAAGGTAATACATCTTTTCAGTGGCCTCAATGAAAAGGTTCAATGAGATAAAAGGGCCTAGCCTGTTAGCTCATTACCGGGTAAGTGCTCCCATTTTCGGGAGCGACAGCCGAAGAACCCATACTCATTTACCCTCCAATTTCTCCATGTATTTATACATTCAAAAAACTGAAGAATGAATGGAAAAACTCCAACATTCTTCAGCTTTTCTATTAGTTATAATACTTCTGCCCCAACCACCTCAGAATACGTCAAGCGAAAGAGGATTAGAAAAAATTCAATAAAGGTGATACTTATTTTCTGTGCCATGAACCTCAAGAAAAATGGCCAGTTAGAGGAAGAAAAACCTTCCACTCCAACTGGCCGAAATCACTCAAGAGCACATATTTTCTAAACTATTGAATTAATGCTTTGGCCTGTGCCAAGACATTTTCTACACTAAACCCATAATCCGCCATAATAGCTGCACCTTTACCGGATGCACCAAAGCGATCAATGGCAATCACTTGACCTTCTGAGCCGACATAACGGTCCCAGCCTAATGAAGCACCTGCTTCAATACCTAAACGGGCCTTAATATGTGGAGGAAGGACACTATCCTTATACTCTTGGGATTGGGCTTCAAAACGATCCCAGCTTGGCATACTCACCACGTTTGCAAAGATTCCCTCTTTCTCAAGCTCTTTTTTGGCTTCTACAGCAAGGGAAACTTCTGATCCAGATGCAAGCAATAGGATATGTGCGTCCCCGTTTGCTTGATCTACTACGTACGCGCCTTTTTTTGTTCCTTCGTAAGCAAGCTCTGCTGTCGCTTCAAGTGTAGGTAGATTTTGTCTACTTAATACTAAAGCGGTTGGTTGATCGGTAGACTCTAATGCCAATTTCCAAGCTGCTGTTGCTTCGTTGCCATCAGCAGGACGAATAATAGAGAGGTTAGGCATTGCTCGTAAAGCCGCAAGCTGTTCTACTGGTTCATGTGTTGGACCATCTTCGCCAACAGCAATACTATCATGAGTCAACACATACGTAACTGGTAAACCCATTAATGCTGCTAGACGAATGGAAGGACGCAGATAATCGGAGAAAACAAAAAATGTTCCGCCAAACACTCTTAACCCACCGTGTAGAGCCATGCCGTTCAGCGCTGCTCCCATGGCAAATTCACGTACACCAAACCAAATATTCCGACCATCATATTGATCACGACTAAAATTATCCTGACCTTTTAACGTTGTATTGTTTGATCCTGCTAAATCCGCAGAGCCACCAAATACGTAAGGAATTTTATCAGCAAATGCATTAAGTGCCTGTCCTGCTGAAGCGCGGGTCGCCACACTTGTACCTACTTCATGAACCGGAGCTTCACTATCCCAGCCCTCAGGCAACTCTCCAGCTTGTGCTGCTTCAAATTGCTTAGCTAACTCTGGGAATTGTTGCTGATAGGCATCAAATAGCTCGTTCCACTCTTTCTCTTTAGATGCACCATCTTCAACTACACGAGCAAACAATTCTGCCGCTTCACTGGGGATATAAAATTCATCTTCATACGTCCACTTATACGCTTCTTTTGTAAGCTTTACTTCATCTGCTCCAAGAGGAGATCCGTGTGAAGCTGACTTACCTGATTTATTCGGAGAACCGTATCCAATCACCGTTTTTACTTCAATTAGAGTAGGGCGATCATCAGCTTTTGCTGCTTCAATAGCTTCTGTAATCTCCGTCACATCCGTGCCATCCTCAACGCGAATGACATGCCAGCCATATGCTTTATAACGATCCTCAACACTTTCAGAGAAAGATAGGTGAAGGTCACCATCTAAAGAAATATCATTCGAATCATAAAGCACAATCAATTTACCTAATTTTAAATGTCCCGCTAAAGAGGCAGCTTCAGCTGATACCCCTTCCATTAAATCACCGTCACCACAAATACTGTAGGTATAATGATCAACAATTTCATATTCTGGTTGATTATATGTAGCAGCCAAATGGCGCTCAGCCATAGCCATACCTACTGCCATAGCAACACCTTGTCCTAATGGGCCGGTTGTTGCTTCTACTCCCGGTGTATGACCATACTCCGGGTGACCTGGTGTGCGGCTACCTAGTTGTCTGAATTGCTGAAGATCCTCAAGTGACAAATCATAACCCGTAAGGTGCAACAGACTGTACAGCAACATAGACCCATGACCCGCCGATAGAACAAAACGATCACGGTTGCTCCAATTTGGATTGCCCGGGTTATGATGCATAAACTTAGTCCATAAAGTAAAGGCCATAGGTGCAGCACCCATTGGCATTCCTGGATGTCCAGAATTAGCTTTTTCAACACTATCAATGGACAATGTTCTAATCGTGTTTATTGCAACAAGTTCAGCATTTGTAGACATAGTTATCTATTCATCCTCCCATATAACAATCATTTTCTATTTCTCCCTCATCATATACAAAAATATATCTTTTCACAAGGTCAGACCACTATCATTAAGCACAAAAAAAGACCGCTAGAGAATGCAGTCCTTAATGTTTTGTTCCGCTATTACGTTTTTTGCTTTCTTTTAAGGCTGCAGGTGTTACGTCCGTACCTTCTTCATCAACGACTTTCACGGAATGTAGTTGGTTTTCGAATGCTTTACGAAAGCCTTTTAAATACTGAGCACGTAATTCCTTCTGCTCTTTCGCTTCGGAAAGAGTTAAACCCGTTTCCTTCGCTTTTTTTGCCAATTGATTAATACGGTTTAATTGATCCTGATGTAGCATCTACATACACTCACTTTCTGATCGATGTTATGAGTGGTATCGTATCATGCTAAACAACAAACCGGCAAACTTTTTGTACTTATTCCTCTTGTTGCGTTTTCATATACTCCTGATATCTTCTATGAACCGTTGCTTTGGAAAGGTTATAACCTAATCCCTTTAAAGTAGCTGAGATATCGTAAAACGCCAATCCGCGTTCCCTTAGTCGGACAATCTCATCTATCGGTACATCTACACGTGATCTCCCACCACCTCTGATATGTGAGAAATTACGTTCCGGTTGATAGCCGTCTGCCATTGCCCTTCGCATCCCTCTTTGGATTTTGAGGTTGTGGAGTTTCCGCTGATATTCTTCAACAATGGATACGATATGTAAAACCATCTCATCAGCTTCCGTCAGTTCAAGATGCCCCTTATCCTTTAACGTATAAATTTGAATGCCGTATTTCTGAAACTGATACAACAGTGCCATTCTAGCATGTCCACGCGCTAGCCGTGTTTCATCCTGAATGACCAAATAATCAAATGCTTGATCCTTTGCTAGATCAAGAATACGTAAAAGTTGAATGCGATCAATCTCATATCCGCTTTCCTTCTCTCTAATTGACTCTACTAAAGACCACGATTGCTCGTTCACTAAAGACAGAAGTTCCTCTTCCTGTCGATCAAGTGAGGAATACTGCTCTTCCTTATCTGTACTAACTCGGCAATAAATGAGGGCTCTTTTAGTTGCTTTCTCCATGATTTTCTACTCCACTTTGATATTTATATGCATACTCTTCGTTTGAAGATTGACTATTCACCTCGACAAATTGCTGTTCCTGCTGATACTCCTCTATACCTTCTACCGTTGTAGAGTCTTGGCTTGAAGTTGGAAATATAATAGTTATATACATTAGACATAATGTGCACACGGCTGCTCCAAGTAAAAAGATATCCTGTCCTGTCCATTTCCTACTCATTGGAATCACCTCATATAGAATGTTTGTTCGCATTTTCATCATAAAGGGAACATTCGTTTGTGTCAACCGTTTTTTCAGAACTTATGTTTGCGTTACATATGTTCGTATGGTACGATTTAGCTATATAGGAAATGTTAGAGGAGTGTACTGCTATGACAAAACTTTCGAGGCGTCAGGAAGAGATTCTTGGCTTTATAAAAGTCGAGGTTCAAAAGAAAGGCTATCCACCTTCTGTTAGAGAAATTGGAGAAGCAGTTGGGCTTGCGTCTAGCTCGACGGTGCATGGACATTTATCCAGATTAGAGAAAAAGGGCTACATTCGCCGTGATCCAACCAAGCCTAGAGCTATTGAGGTACTTGATTTAGAAGATTTTCAATCAGATCTTTCGGCACCTAAGCGCCAGGCAAGCTATGCGCCTATTATTGGTAAGGTAACTGCAGGTTTGCCTATTACAGCGGTTGAAAGTATTGAAGATTATCTACCGCTTCCTGAACATATGTCTACCGATGATACGAACACATATGTACTAGTTATTGATGGAGAGAGTATGATTGAAGCAGGTATCTATGATGGAGATATGGTTATCGTGCGCCAACAGCAAACAGCTAACAATGGTGATATCATTGTGGCCATGACAGAGGATAATGAAGCGACTGTAAAACGCTTTTTTAAAGAGAAAGACCATATTAGGCTTCAACCTGAAAATGCGACTATGGATCCTATTATTCTACCTTCCGTTACGATTCTTGGAAAAGTCATTGGTGTGTTCCGCACCATTCATTAAAAAAAATGCCGTGCTGTAATTTATTGCACGGCATTTTTTTGATATTTTTTAGTGGTTAGGCACAATTAATATTATTTAAATAATACGGTATGTGAAATTAATCATGAGGAGACTGTTTATATGAACATTTATTATACTGACACGATCGAAAATGTAGCAGAACACATGCTTCATGGCTTCTTCACTGAATTCCCAAATCCACCCTCCCCTACTACTCATCTTAAATTACTTCATAATAGTAGTTATATCATTCTTGCAATTGACGCAAGTACCCAACAGGTTGTTGGCTTTATTACAGCTATTTCGGATAATGTCTTATCGGCATATATTCCATTACTTGAGGTTCTTCCAGACTATCAGGGTAAAGGGATTGGCACTGAACTTCTAAAGCAGTTGCTTTCACAGCTCAGTCATTTATATATGATTGATTTACTCTGTGATGCCCCACTTCAAGCATATTATCAACGATTTGGATTACAGCCTGCACCCGCTATGATGATTCGCCATTATGCAAATCAATCGGGGAATTAAATAGCTAGTCTTGTGGGTCAAACAACCACTAAGATTATGGGGTTACCTCTTTTTTACCTTTGAAGCATACCTCTCTCTTTTTAAACATAAGAGGCCCGAACGATTATGTGGATCCACATAATCGTTCGGGCCTTCGTAAGATAAAACCACATATGTCTAAGATTCTTTTCCTTTTCCTTATCCTTTCACTCCAGTCAAAGCGATCCCTTCAATGATTTGTCGCTGAGCAAACACGTAGATTACAAGGACTGGAATAACGGAAATGGTTGCACCTGCCATCATGAGAGGCCAGTTCGTAACGTACAGTCCTTTAAACGTGGCCAGTAATAACGGGACAGTGTAAAGACTTTGATCACTTAGAAATACAAGTGGTTGAATGAAGTTATTCCAAATGCCAATAAAGGAAAAGATACCAAACGCAGCAAGCGCAGGGCGTATTAGCGGTAGAATAATTTTTACATATATAAATAGTGGATTCGCTCCATCCATGACAGCTGCTTCTTCCATTTCTTTTGGTATACCCATAATAAATTGACGCAATAAGAACACACCAAAAGCGTTAAACAACATGTTAGGTACCAGAATCGATAAATGACTATTAACCCAGCCAATATAATCCATAATAAGATAAAGCGGAATCAATGTCACCTGCATTGGTACCATCATTGTCGCAAGAAACCCGATAAATAGAACACGAGATCCAGGAAATTTAATTTTTGCAAAGGCGTAAGCAGCCATGGAGCACGTTAAAATTTGACTGGTTACAACAAGAAAAGAGATATAGAAGCTATTAAAATACGCCCGTCCAAACGGCATCGCACTTAAAGAATCCGTAATATTACTCCATACAAATGGATCAGGAATCCAAACGGGAGGTACTGCAAAGATTTGTTCAAACGATTTCAAACTACTGAGTGCCATCCAAATAAAAGGTCCTGCCATAATAATTGAACCAATGATTAGTGCAATATGCAAGGCAATTCTAGACGGTCTTAATTGAGAGCCCTGTGTTGGTTTTAGTTTCCCTGGCTTTTTTTGATTAAGCGGGATATTACCTTCCTCCATCTTCATAATGCACCCACCTTCTTGAAACTGAGAATTGAATTAAAGTAAAAATTAAGATAATTGTAAATAACACCATCGCTGAAGCTGTACTTGGGCCAAATGCTGAGCGCCCAAAGGCTTGTTCATATATATGGTAGACAAGAGTATAACTAGCTTTCCCTGGTCCCCCTTGTGTCATTACGTAAGCTTGGTCAAATACTTGGAAGGAACCGATAACTGACATAATGGCAACAAAAAATGTCGTTGGTGATAAGAGCGGAAAAGTTATATGACGGAATTTTTGTATAGCTGTCGCCCCATCAATATCAGCTGCTTCGTAATAACTTCTTGAGATTCCTTGCAGTCCTGCGAGGAATATGACCATATTTGTACCGAGACCCCACCATATACTTAGCCCGGCAATGGACGGAAGAACTAAATTGCGATCGGTTAACCAGTTTGGTCCATCAATACCAACCATCGCTAAGAGTTGATTAATTAAACCAATATCACCGTTTAAAAGCCACATCCAAATGACACCAATGGATACTGAGCTTGTAACAACTGGCATGAAGAAAAATACTCGATACACTGTTTTACCTTTCACTTTATTTAAGGCCAGAGCCACAAGTAGAGCGAGTGCTATCCCTACTGGAATAACAAGTATCGAGTAATAAGCCGTATTCACTAACGCGGTTATAAAGTTATCATCACGGAACTGCCCAATATAATTAGCCAATCCAATAAATTCACGTTCTCCAAATCCGTCCCATCTCATAAAGCTCAAACCAAAAGCAAACCCTAAAGGAAGAACTGAAAAGGCAAGCATACCGATTAACTGCGGAGCAATAAAAAAATAACCCCACCATTTTCGTTTTGAATCATTCATTAGAGTCTCTCCCTTCTGCATCAGCCACTTATAAAAAGGGGACATCGTTCATACTCTGCCCCCTAGCTTTCCTTTTAAGATTCTTCTAGCATTTCTCTAGCTATATCAGCTGCCTGATCAATTGCTTCCTCAGGAGTTAAATCACCAAGCAACATGACTTCGTAAATATCTGCTAATTCACTATTAAGTCCAGGAGAAGTAAATTCATATCCAACTACTCGACCGACATCACGTGCATCCAGTAAGTAGGAACCGTGATCCGGCTTATCCTGGTTTGTGACCACTTCATCAATTCCCCCAACAGATGGAACAGCATTCCCTTCTCCATCTAATCTTGTTTCCTGGCCAAGCTGAGATGTATAAAAGGAAACAAACTCCATCGCTTCTTCTACATGATCACCATTTGCGTTTGCACTCATGTATGCGGTTGCAATATTTACACTTGGAATTTGTTCTTCCGTGTTTGTTGGCCATGGAATATAGTCAAATTCAATATTAGTCTCAAGGAACATTGGAGTTAACCAACGGCCGGCCCCTACCATTCCTACTTGATTTGACATGAACATAGCATCCATTCCTTGACCCTCTGGCAGGGTGCCTGAGAAGATAAAGTTATTTTCGCTAACCATCCGCTCAACAAATTCAAAAGCTTCGAGTGTTAAATCGTCTTCATCAGCAACAATTTGGTTATCCTCTTCAAATAATCCGCCATTTGCCCAAACCCAGTTCATAATATTTCCATGTCCACCTTCTTGAACAAAACCATACTTGCCCGCTTCTCTTAACTGAGTCGTTACTTCCTCCATTGCTTCCCAATTCCAATTACCTTCATCAAAATATTCCTGAGGAGATTTGATTCCGAATTCTTCAAACATACCTTGGTTGTAATACATTAAAAATGGGTTGCAATCAACGGGTAATCCGTATATTTCATCGTCTTTTTGCGATGCTCCCCATAGTCCATCAGCAAATTCATCTGCCTTAACAAATGATGCGTCAGACTCTAAGAAGTCATTTAACGGCTCAATCGTTCCGTTAGATATTAGTGTAGAGATATCCTCAGCACCTACATAAAATAAATCAGGGGCCTGCCCACCTTGTAAACGAGTGGTGAGCGTTTGAAAGTAGTTATCATTAGGTATACCGGTTAAGTCAACTTCAACCGTCTCACTTTGCTCATTAAAAGCATCTACTGCACGTTGATAAACTTTTAACTCTGCCGGGTTGCCCCAGGCAGAAAAAGTCAGCTCAATTTTCCCATCACCTGATGAACCAGAGCTACATCCACTGAGTGCCACCATGCCAACGGCTAAACCTCCTAATGCTAATACACCAACCTTTTTTTTCATGATGTACTTCCCCCTAATTTATTTTTTTGTATTATTGATACTTTGGTAAATAATCTCCATGCGCTTCAATCATCTCGTCACACATTGCCGTAATATCATCAATGGAAAGCTCGGCTTTAGTATGTGGGTCAAGTAGAGCCGCTTGATAGATGTACTCTTTTTTCTTAGTTATAGCCGCTTCAATGGTGAGAAGCTGAGAATGAATATTTGTATGATTTAATCCCGCAAGCTGTAACGGCAGCTCCCCTACATATGTTGGGGTGATACCACTACGATCAGCAATACATGGGACCTCGACGGTAGCCTTTTCAGGCAGGTTGCTAATTAAATTTCCGGTGTTTAGAACATTGCCTCCAAACTTAAATGGAACATTGGTTTCCATCGCTTCAATAATTCTAGAGCCATATTCCTTTGAGCGAGTATGTGTCACTCTTTCGGACGTTAACGTTTTCTGTACCTTTTCCCAGTTCTCGATCTGTGCCTCGCAGCGTCTCGGGTACTCATCTAAAGGAATATTTAATTGATCAATTAATTCAGGATAGTTTGATTTGATGAAATATGGATGGTATTCAGCGTTATGTTCAGATGACTCTGTAACGTAATAACCAAAATGCTCCATCAGTTTAAAACGAACCATATCATGATGACGCTCTTTCTGTTTTTCCTTAGCTCGCTTTTTGATTTCTGGATATAAGTCCTTACCATCCTGCTTCACTTCAAGCAGCCATGCCATATGATTAATGCCCGCTATTTTTTCTTCAATGCGAGAGTGGTCTAAATCCAAATGTTTAAATAATTCTTTTGTACACACCTGAACACTATGGCAGAGCCCAACCGATTGAATACCTGAATGCATCTGAATGGCTCCCATTAATGAGGCCATTGGATTTGTATAGTTCATAAATAACGCATCTGGTGCAACCTCTTCCATATCTCTTGTAAAATCAAGCATAACTGGAATCGTTCTCAAAGATCTGAAAATACCACCAATTCCAACGGTGTCAGCAATCGTTTGTCGTAATCCGTACTTCTTCGGTATCTCAAAATCAATGACTGTACTTGGCTTATATCCACCAACCTGAATTGCATTAAAAACATACTTAGCACCCTTTAATGCTTGTTTACGATCCGTGTATGAGCGAATCGTCACGTTTGCATTTAATGTTTCGGCAAGCTGTGTTAATAGCTTTTCTGAGTCATTCATTCGTTTGGCATCGATATCATATAATGCAAATTCAAACCCATCTAGAGCTGGAACAAGCATGCAATCCCCCAACACATTTTTCACAAAGACGGTACTTCCTGCTCCAATAAACGTAATTTTAGACATATAAACTCTCCTTCAATCAATCTTTAATCTAATGCAAAATCTTGATATACTGTATACAAAATCATCATACAATGAAAACGCTTTCTTTTAAACGGTAATTAAATGTGATTGTAGGGTAAATTAGTTGCACACCATCAAAATTATCCACATTTTTATTTGGAGGGGTTCTATGTTACAAAAAAATCAACCTGTAATAAACCAGATGTACGAATTTGACTTTCAGAAGCTACATCACTTGCCAACGATCCGTTTATCCAATGTCGGATGGGAAACTCGATCTGATCCAAGCTATTATTATCATGGATTAACTCGGCCTCACAACGATGGGTATGTCATTTTTCAATATACACTTTCAGGAGAGGGATGCCTTGATTACGAAGGAAAGCACTATTCAATCAAACCAGGAGACGCCTTTTTTGTATCTGTTCCTAGTGATCATCGCTATTATTTTCCTAAGGATGGACAACCGTGGGAGTTTGTGTTTTTGACTTTAGGAGGGCAGGAAGCTGAACACATTTGGAAACGAATTGTGTCAGTGAATGGCCCTGTGTCCTCCATTGGACAAAACGAGCCGATTATTAAACAACTATTTTCTATCATCCAAGAAACGAAGTCAGACAGACTCGATGATCCCTTTCAAGCGTCCTTACACGGTTATCAGTTTCTACTCTCGTGTATGAAACATTTCCTATATGATATTGAAGAAGAAGACGAGACTGAACCACAGAGCTTTAAACAAGCAACTCGTTTCATTGAAGAAAATTATCACACACCTCTGACACTAGAAGAAATTGCTGATAACGTCATGCTCTCACGCTACGCATTAATTAGGATGTTTAAACAACATGCCGGAAAAACACCTATTCAATATGTGAATCATCTTCGAATTCAACAGGCCTGCAAGCTGTTGATTTTAACGAATAAACCAATCAAGGAGATCGCTGAAGAGGTTGGCTATGCGAATGCAAATTACTTTAATAAGGCCTTTCGAAAAGCGATGGATATGTCTGTTGGCACCTTTAGACACCTTAAAAAAGTATAAAGTAAGAGCCACTATTGTATTGACCTAACACAATAGTGGCTCTTCTTGTATGTAAAACACTTATGTCTTAAGCTTTTGGTCCAGGCAAGTCCAATTGATAAAATGCAAGATCTAACCATTTATCAAACTTATAGCCCGCACGCCTAATCGTTCCAGAATGAACAAAACCAAGACGTTCGTGAACCGCAATGCTATTAGTATTTACAGCATCTATACCGGCAACCAGGGTAGCATACTCTTGCTCTTCAGCCAGCTTGATTATAGCTTTTAACAGCTTTGTTCCTAATCCTTTTTTCCGATAATCGCTGTGTACATAAACAGAATGCTCAACTGTATACTGATAGGCAGCATGCGGTCGAAACGAACCGTACGTGGCAAAACCATATACTAATCCATCCTCTTCCCCTTCAAAAACAAGGACAGGAAACCCGGATTCTTGTTTTTGGTTGTACCATTGCTTCATTTGCTCTAACGAATGTGGGTCATAATGATAGAGTGATGTGGTGAATAGAATAGCTTCATTGTAAATGTCTAAAATAGCTGGTATATCCTTTTCCTGTGCCTCTCGAATCATACAGTTTAACTCCTTAAGAGAAATTCATAAAGCTCAAATTAAATTAACTCAGTTAGTAATGTTTTTACCGAATTTGCGGTTCGTATATCACTTGAAAGCATACCATCAAGCTGGATAGCCTTTGAGGCCATTGGTCCGGAAACTCCACTTAAAATTAATTCTGTGCCAAGAAGCTTAAGTACATCCCGAAGTTTCACAAGATCTCTTACAACTAAATCATTAAAGGTTGTTAGACCGGATAGATCAACAATTAATGTTCTAATTTTTTGATTTACGACTTCTTTGGTTGAAATATCAAATACGTTATCAAATCGACTCTCATTCATTTCGCCAATGAGAGGCAGAACGGCAATATCTTTTACTAGTGGAACAATGGGACAAGCAAGAGACTTAATCTCGTTGAGAGACTTTTCATAGCTTGTTTCTACTTCTTTACGATAGGTTATGTCTTTTTGAACACCAATAAAATAATCTTTGCCTTCATCCTCCATATGTAAATAATCTACAGATAGATTGTTCCAGAAAGAAGTTCCATCCTTTTTATAATTTAAAAGCTCAACTGTGACAGACTGTTTATAGGTGATAGCTTCTCTGAGCTTTTGTAATTCCTTTTGATCTGTTTGCTCCCCTTGAAGAAAGCGACAGTTTCGACCAACAATTTCATCAGCTGTATAACCCGTCATTGAAAAGAAACCCTGGTTTGCATAAATAATAGGGTTGTCCTCTTGATTGGGATCAGTAATAATCATGCCGGCTTTTGTATGGTTTAATGCTTCGATTAATAATTTGTGATTTGCAAATATCCGTTCCATAAATAACCCTCCGGAAAAATTCATTCATTGTATAACCTATCATATCAAATAATCAATCGAAAAAGAATGCTGGAGCATTGGTAGGGGCATTTATGGTTCTATTGACATAGATAGATACAATTTTCCGCAAAAAAACCCCCAACACTTTACATGTTGAGGGCCCCATTTTCTTAATATGTTTCTAAATACTGATCTCTTTCCCACGGATGTACTTGCGTGCGGAACATATCCCATTCGATTTCTTTGGCTTCAATGAAATGCTCAATGGCATGCTCACCCATCGCTTGAACGATAACATCATCGGCAACAAGCTTATTAAGGGCTTCTTTTAAAGTGGCTGGCAGATCATTAATGCCTTCCTCCACCCGTTCTTCCTTACTCATCACATAAATGTTACGATCCGTCGCTTGTGGTGGAGTCATTTTGTTTCTCACTCCATCAAGTCCCGCTGCCAGCATTGCGGCCATGGCTAGATACGGATTAGCGGCTGGATCTGGGCTACGTACTTCAATACGAGTACTAACGCCACGTGAAGATGGAATACGAACAAGTGGTGAACGATTGCGCATGGACCATGCCACATATACTGGAGCCTCGTAACCTGGTACAAGTCGCTTATATGAATTAACAATCGGGTTCGTTAATGCTGTAAACGCCTCCGCATGAGCTAGAATTCCTGCAAGAAATTGCATAGCCGTTTTGCTTAACTGGGATTCTGTATTCTCATCATAGAATACATTGCCCTTTTCATTAAATAGTGACATGTTACAGTGCATACCTGAACCATTTACACCAAATAACGGCTTTGGCATAAACGTTGCGTGAAGACCGTGCTTACGTGCGATTGTTTTTACGACAAGCTTAAAGGTCTGAATATTATCGCAGGTAGTGACTGCATCTGCATATTTAAAATCGATTTCGTGCTGGCCGGGTGCCACTTCATGGTGGGAGGCTTCAATTTCAAAACCCATGTCCTCAAGCTCAAGCACGATGTCACGACGGCAGTTTTCACCAAGATCTGTAGGTGCTAAGTCAAAATAACCACCGTGGTCATTCAATTCTAATGTCGGTTTTCCTTTTTCATCATTTTTGAATAGGAAAAACTCTGGTTCAGGTCCAATGTTGAAGTCTGTAAAACCAAGCTCTTCAGCTTGTTTTAAAACTGATTTCAAAATTCCACGAGGATCTCCTTCAAAAGGGATTGGCTCTTCACCGGGTTTAGTCGGCTGATAGATGTCACAAATGAGACGTGCTACTTTCCCTTTCTCCGGTGTCCATGGAAAGACAACCCATGTATCTAAATCTGGGTATAGATACATATCTGATTCTTCAATGCGGACGAATCCTTCAATCGAAGAACCATCAAACATCATTTTGTTGTCAAGTGCTTTGGATAACTGATCAATCGGAATTTCGACGTTTTTAATTGTCCCCTGTAAATCGGTAAATTGAAGACGAATAAATCGAACATTATCTTCTTGAGCAATGCGTGTAATATCTTCTTTTGTATACGATGCCATAGTATGTACCTCTCCTCGCTAGTTTTTATAAAAAGGACAATCACTAAAAGCTATGTCCATCTTATATTTGATACCCATACCATTATCCTACTAAACGTCGAAACGCGCGTCAAATTCTGAATGTTCTAGATATTATCTAATAGAATGGTATCAAGTGCTTGCATGACAGCAATCTTGACATGTTCGTAGGTTAATCCACCCTGAACATAGGCAGTATAAGGAGGACGAATGGGTCCATCTGCAGTGAGCTCAATGCTGGCCCCTTGAATAAACGTCCCTGCGGCCATAATGACGTCATCGCTATAACCAGGCATAAACCCAGGCTGAGGCGTGACATGAGCATTTATAGGGGATGCTGCTTGGATGGCTTGACAGAAGGAAATCATTGATTTTGCGTCATTAAAGTGAACAGACTGGATTAAATCCGTTCGCTTATCCCGGTAAGAAGGAGTGGAACGATGTCCTGCCAATTCAAGTAAAGCAGCGGTAAACACGGCGCCTTTTACTGCTTGTGAAACCACGTGAGGGGCTAGAAAAAATCCTTGATACATCTCAAGTAAGCTATATAAACTAGCTCCTCCTTCTGCGCCGATACCTGGCGCTGCCAGTCGATAGGAGGACAGTTCAATGTATTCTGATTTCCCAACGAGGTAGCCACCGGTTTTGACGATACCACCACCTGGATTCTTAATTAGTGAACCAGCCATAATATCTGCGCCAACATGACAAGGTTCAAGCTCCTCTACAAATTCCCCGTAACAGTTATCAACAAAAATCACGACGTCTTCTTTCAACTTACGAATCTCTTTTATTAGGTCTTCAATGGCCTGAATCGTAAAGGATGGTCTGTCCGCATAACCACAGGATCGTTGGATGCCAATCATTTTTGTATTTGGTCCTATTGCTTTTGCAACAGCCTCAAGGTCAACCTTTCCTTCTGGAAGTAAAGGGATGGCTTGATAACCGATATTAAAATCTTTTAGTGAGCCTTTACCATTTCCTCTGATACCCACAATTTCTTCTAACGTATCATAGGGATTCCCTGTAATATAGAGTAGCTCGTCAGATGGGCGCAAAATACCAAATAAGGCGGTAGCAATTGCATGGGTTCCAGATATAATTTGTGGTCTCACTAAGGCAGCTTCTGCGCCAAACACATCGGCATATATTTTTTCTAACGTCTCTCTTCCGGCATCATCGTAACCGTATCCTGTCGATGGCGTAAAATGAAAATCAGATACCTGGTGCTTTTTAAATGAATTCATGACTCGTGCTTGGTTTTGTAATGCGATCGCTTCGATGTGATTATGCTGTTCCTTCGTTAAATGCTCAGCTTGTTCAGATAAAAATTGTAATTTTTCATGGTTAATAAGGTGCATGTACTTACTCCTGTCCTGATTCTTTGACCCCTAATTCTTTAGTGAGTGGGCTATCTGCCATTACGTAGCCCGATGCTAGGAAGGCTTGCTTCTCTTCCTCCCATGTTAGGGTTTCAACGATGGTACTGGTTTTAATAGATGATAACAGCTTACCTTGTGTGGCCTGTATCGTTACTTCATACGCAACCATCTGCTTACTAAGCTCTTTTTCTATTTGCTTGTTTAATTGATGAATATCTTCTTCCCTATAGGCACTCATTTCTACTGACGGAAAGCGATGATCAGGATAAAAAGCCCCTTTACGTTTTTCTTCTTTATTATAAATAAGCAGCTGCGGAATATGCTCAGCCTGTAGCTCTTGAATTAATCGCTGGACTGTATGCTGATGCTGTTCATATTCAGGATGAGAGCTGTCAACAACATGTAAGATAAGATCTGCATCTGTCAGCTCCTCCAAAGTAGAGCGAAAGGCCGCAATGAGTGAGGTTGGCAAATCCCGTATGAATCCCACAGTATCAGACATAATTACTTGTAAACCTGATGATAACCGCAGCTGTCTTGTGGTTGGATCAAGCGTAGCAAACAGCTTGTCCTCTTCAAGAATATCTGCCTCTGTTAATCGGTTTAATAACGTAGACTTACCTGCGTTGGTATATCCAACAAGCGCCACTTGAATAATGTGGTTTTGCTTGCGACGTTCACGGTAACGTTTTCGATGCTCTGTAACCGTTCGGAGCTGTTTCTCTATTTCAGTCATACGTCTTCGTATATGCCTTCTATCTGTTTCAAGCTGTGTTTCACCTGGGCCCTTGCTTCCAATACCGCCGCCCTGTCTCGATAATGCTAATCCTTGTCCAGCCAATCTCGGCAAAAGATAACTAAGCTGGGCCAATTCGACCTGAAGCTTTCCTTCTCTTGAGTGCGCTCTTCTAGCAAAAATATCTAATATTAGTTGAGTTCGATCAATAACCGTTACACCCGTTTCACGGTGAACATTACGCACTTGCGCAGTCGAAAGCTCATCATTAAAAACAATTAGATCTGCTTCTACCTCTTCAGCTAACACAGAGAGCTCTTCTACCTTTCCTGCCCCAATATACGTAGAGGGCTCTACCTTTTCTCGTTTTTGGGTAAGCGAGGCGACAACGTTTCCGTCTACTGAATAAACAAGACCTGCCAGCTCATCCATCGATAATTCAAAGGTAGACTCACTCTCATTTATATGACAACCAACCAATATGACCTTTTCCTGGTGTTTGTTGTTTCTATCTATCAATAGGCTCTTCCTTTCTTGCACACAGAAGAAGCAGACAATGTATTCTGCTCCTTCATTTACGTTCTATTTTATATGCTACTCAAAGTGTATCATGACTATCGGGAAATTTGAAATCATCGGCCGTTAAAGTGATGAGCGACTGACGATCATATGATTGATATCTCATTAAACGAACCGCTTGCTGTCTAATCGCTTTTTCAATTAAATTTCTCATGTATCTTCCATTACTAAATGTAGATTCATGATCATGTCTGAATTGCTTTATGTGCTCCCGTATATATAATTCTGCCTCACGATGTAGCTGGTACTCTCGTTCCTTGGCCATGTGAGTGATCATATCCATAAGCTCTTGTGTAGAATAATTCGGAAAGTCAATGGTAATAGGAAATCGTGAAGGTAATCCAGGATTTAACGAAAGAAAATGATCCATTTCTTTTGAATATCCAGCAAGAATTAGGATAAAATCATGCAAATGATCTTCCATACCTTTGACTAGGGTGTCAATGGCTTCTTTACCAAAGTCCTTTTCGCCTCCTCTGGCTAGCGAATATGCTTCATCAATAAATAAAACACCTCCACTTGCTCGTTTCATTAAGTCCCTTGTTTTTTGAGCTGTGTGGCCGATGTATTCACCTACTAAATCTGCACGTTCCGCTTCAATAAAATGCCCCTTCGAAAGAACATGCATGTCATGAAAAAAGCGTGCAATGACTCTGGCAACAGTGGTTTTCCCTGTACCGGGATTTCCTTTAAAGATCATATGAAGGACTTGTTTCGATGTTTTTAATCCTTGTAATTCTCTACGTTCATTCATATAGAGCCAGGCATACATTTCCTTAACCAGTCGCTTCACTTCTTCTAAACCGACATATTGTTTAAGCTGCTCTTCAAAACGAATAAAGGAATCATGGGTTTGTCGCTCTGCTTCGCTTTGCAGCCAATCTTCGGTACCGGTTGATTGTGTCTGCTGATTTAAAACAACATTGATCCGTGCATTTTTTTTCAGATTAGTTGGATGATTCATCTCACATCCCCCTTTTATCAATCTCATGTGCTTAAGCTGTATTCTACTATACGCCAAAAGATAGAAAGCGTGACAATCGCCTAATTTTTTCTTGATTCACATGTATGTATTGGTATACTAAAAAGAAAAAGGAGGTACCAGCTAATGACTGATTTGTATACACATCCTGTATTTGTTACAGATTTTCTAATATCCTTAGAAGAAAAGGGGCGTGCCTCCTCTACTATTAAACGATATAGCTATGATTTAGAGGATTTTTTTAAGTGGTTGATGAGTGATCAGGATCAAGACATGCAAACGATTTGGACCACACTTACGCACGATCAATTAGATACGTTCTTTTTGTATCTTATGGAGAAAAGAGGTTACAAAGTACGAACAATTCGTAGAATAATTTCTGTCACTAAACAGTTAGCAAAGTTTACGATTTCAACAGGAATGATTGTACGTCATCCTGCAACCGTGTATGAGCCTCCAAAGCTTACTGTGACTCCACTTGAGCGAAACGAGTGGCTGTCCCAGGATGAAGTGGATCAACTTCTTTCATCTGTACGATCAGAAAAAGGCCTAAGCGAAAATCAATTGCTTGCCAGACCCATGCTGACAAAACGAAACGACTGGATTCTTTCTCTTTTTATCATCTATGGTTTGACCCTACAGGAGGTCGCAAGAATTACTATGTTTGATATTCAATTTGCGAGAAATCAGCTTGTCGTAAGATCAACCTCTGATTCTACCAAAACAAGAGTAATTCAGCTAGAAGAGGAGGACAAACAAAAAGCCTTTGCATATTATCAAATGATCCCCGAGCCTGTACGTCCAAAACAGCATAGTAAGCAGCCCTTTCATGTTGCTTTTGATTTTCAGCGCCGTACCTTTCATTGGTCTTATCAGCAGGATCATCCAAAAGCCTTAACTGAAATCGCCATTCAAAAAATGATTCGCGGGGAAGTTGAACGATCTGGACTACGAAAGGGCATTTCAGCACAGCATTTGCGTCATACATTTATTCTTAAGAAGCTTTGCTCTGGGACATCCGTTGACGAGCTACAGCAATACCTAGGTTTCTCCAGCACCTTATCTCTTGATCGCTGCCTTCTGACACTTGATCACTTAAATGCACAGGAAAGACTGTTATTAACCAGCTGATAAAGATGTTTGCAAATAAAAAAAGCTTGTCGACCCTCTCGATGAACGAGCGTGTGTCGACAAGCTACATGCAGTAAGTAA
Source organism: Alkalicoccobacillus porphyridii (assembly GCF_007293315.1). GTDB lineage: Bacteria > Bacillota > Bacilli > Bacillales > Bacillaceae_D > Alkalicoccobacillus > Alkalicoccobacillus porphyridii. Next base: position 216,713 of record NZ_VLXZ01000006.1, on the reverse strand, counting down.
ATCTACATGTTTCCTGCTTATTCCTCTGTTTCAGCCTTTAATTGAACATTACGCTGCGGTGCAAAAGTAGAAATTGCATGCTTATACACAAGCTGCTGTTTCCCTTCTGTTTCAACAATCACTGTAAAGTTATCAAATCCTTTTATTAGACCACGTAATTGAAATCCATTTAACAAAAACACCGTAATGGGAATTGAATCTTTACGTAGTTGATTTAGAAATTGATCTTGAATGTTAATCCCTTGTTTCATCTGTATAGACCTCCTCTGTATTATATGTATACATTCGTCATTTACGAATTGTTTCCTTCAACGAATTTCTTAATTTGACTAAAAAGTACATCTTTTTCTTCAATACCAGCATCAAACCAATGAATATCCATTTTATTACGGAACCATGTCAGCTGGCGTTTAGCATATCTTCTTGAATTTCGCTTTAATAACTCAACAGCCTCATCAAGGGAGCACTCTCCACGAAGATACATCATAATCTCTTTATAGCCAATCGCTTGTGCGGATGGCTGATCCCTTAAGCCTTGATCCATAAGTCCTTTGACTTCTGAGACTAAACCTTGCTCTATCATATGATCTACCCGCTGATTAATTCGATCGTACAATTGCTCACGCTTTAAATCAAGACCTATCCCAATAAAAGGACGGGTAACCTCTTGTATCTGCTGCGCTGAAAATAATTCTCCAGTTACATGCTGAACCTCTAATGCTCTAATTACTCTTCTTACATTATTAGGATGAATTGTCTTTGCCGCTTCAGGATCTACTTCATAAAGCATTTGATGAACATACGTATGCCCCATGTTCTGAGCCAATTGCTCAAGCTTTAAACGGTAGTCCACATCCTCGGGTTTATCTGCAAATTGATAGCTATGAGTAACAGACTGTATGTACAACCCTGTTCCACCTACTATAATAGGTTGTTTCCCCTTGTCATCTATGGTCGTTAAAACAGCCTTACAGCGTTCTTGGAACTCGGCCACAGAAAAAGGTTGCTTCGGATCTTTAAAATCTAATAAATGATGAGGTACATCCTGCATTTCTTCCTTTGATACTTTGGCAGTTCCGATATCCATTCCTTTATACACTTGCATGGAGTCACCGCTGATAATTTCACCATCAAATGCCTTTGCCAGCTTAATGCCAAGCTCAGATTTCCCGACAGCTGTGGGACCTACTATGACAAGTAACTTCTTCATAATTGCCAGCCTCACTTTACCTTTGTTTCTTTTCTATAATGCCGTATTGAAACTTGGCTAGCCTTCTTTTTTCTACGTGAAAACCCCATTCATCAAAGCGAGTGCTCTGCCAATGATCCTTCAACACTACTCGGTATTTGGCAACCCGGGTCGCTTCTTCAATCGCTTCACTGGATAAAGTCTCATAATTGGCATATTGCTTTAATGCCTGAATACCTGTAGATTGATCTAATGCAGCCTCAAACATTGGATCAAAGTATACCACATCATAGGAGTTATCTGCTTGCAATTTTAAATAGTTAAGGTGATGCCCACTGATAACTTCGACTGAGCGCATCGCTGAACGAACCTTTTCCCCTGCATCCTGCCACTCTTGTAAACCCTGATGAACAATATACGCGATGGCAGGGTGCGCTTCAATACCCGTCACCCTTCCAGCCTCTCCAACGGCAAGCTTTGCTATAACGGCATCTGCTGCTAACCCTAGTGTACAGTCTAAAATTTGAGAGCCTGGTTTTAGTCCTGTAGCCTGTACAAAGACATCATAGCCATCTTTTAGAAACGCCTTTGCCCTAAAAGCTGCGGCATTAGGATGATAGAAAAAAGGAGCTTCTTCCCCATCATGATACAAGCTTAATCGGTTGGCGCCAGTAACCAATACCTCTTGCTTCCAACCATTTATTAGCTCTGAAACAGATAAATCATTGCGCTTAACAAACGAACAGTCTAAATCTATTGCTATTTGTTGAGCACGATCCTGTAATTGCTTCGCTTGTTTTCTTGCAGTCGTCACAATCACATGTGCTTCCTACTCTCTACATGACCCGCTTAAACATTTTTTCAAGTTCATAGGTCGTAAATTTAATTATAACTGGACGGCCGTGCGGACACGTAAAGGGGTCTGCACAAGCACTTAATGTATGCAACAAGGCTTCAATCTCATCCTCTCTGAGATGACGATTTGCTTTAATGGCTGCTTTACATGCCATCATGATGGCTGCCTCCTCACGAAGCTTCCCGATATCAATTTGCTTTGATTCAAGCAATTGATCAATCAATTCGCGAATCGTCTGCTCCTCATCCCCTTGTGGGAACCAAACAGGATGAGAACGGATACGATATGTTTGCCTACCGAACGTATCTAGATAAACGCCAACAGCCTCCAATTTGTCTAGATTTGCCTCAATGACCGCTGATTCTTGAGCTGTGCACTCAATTGTCATTGGTGTCAGTAATTCCTGCACATGTGGAGTCTGCTCTTTTACTTTATCGCGAAAATATTCATAATTAATTCGTTCCTGCGCGGCATGCTGATCAATCAAATAAAGACCCAGCTCATTCTGAGCCATGATATAGGTCCCGTGCATCTGCCCAATTGGATACAGGGTAGGGATTCTAGACTGCCTTTGCTCTGTTTCTTCCTCTAGATTAGGCTCTTCTGTTTGAACATGTGCTGTCTCTTTTTGAACAGGTTCCGTATCTTTTCTTTCATCTCTAATTGGCGGTAGATCCATGTCTTCATCTGATACTCTTGGCGTTTCACGAACATAAAAGGATTCCTGTGAGGAATCTTGGGTGTCCTTCTTGGCAACCGAAGTGTTCTCTGTAAAATCAAGTGAGATCTGGGTCGGTTCAATTGATTTTGCAGATTGTTTGGGCTGTTGTTGCTTAGGTATAAGCTGTTGCTCTTGAAAGACTTTTTTTATAGATGATATTAACAAATCTCCAAGTTCCGCTTCCTTACTTAATCGTACTTCGAGCTTTGCAGGATGAACATTCACATCCACAAGCATCGGGTTCATTTCAATTTGAATCACCGCAATGGGATATCGCCCAATTGGCAAGAGGGTATGGAACCCTTTTAAAATAGCTTGTGAGAGCGCATAATTGCGTATATACCGACCATTTATATAAATGGACATATATTGACGTGATGATCGATTCACTTCAGGTAAACAGACATATCCATTAACCGTATAATCAAGTGAGGATTCAGAGAAACTGACAAGCTTTGACGCAATGGTTCGGCCGTATATCTGTGCCATCACCTGGCGAATATCGCCATTGCCTGCCGTCTTTAATACCTGCTTTTGATTATGCACATATTCAAATGAAACATCGGGGTTTGACATCGCTAATCGATTCATTACATCAGAGACATGGCCAGACTCTGTGTGCGTTGTTTTTAGATACTTTAACCGGGCAGGCGTGTTGTAAAAAAGCTGGGAGATCATCAACTCTGTTCCCTTACGCGCATGCGCTGCTTTTCGACTCTCTAAATGTCCACCTTCAAGTGTCAGCTCTACACCTTTTCCTTGGCCCGTACTCGTACGGAGCAGTACATGGGACACGGATGCGATACTTGGTAAAGCTTCTCCTCTAAAACCCAGTGTCTGAATTTGAAAGAGATCTCGATCGGTTTGGATTTTGCTTGTTGCGTGACGCAGGAATGCCGTTTCAACATCCTCTGGAGTAATCCCACTTCCATTATCGACAACCCGTATAGAACCTAGTCCTGCCTCCTCTAGCTCTACTAAAATGGTTGTGCTACCCGCATCTAGCGCGTTTTCAACAAGCTCTTTCACGATTGAGGCCGGACGTTCTACTACTTCCCCGGCTGCAATTTTGTTTGAGAGTGCATCATCCAGCTGCCGGATGGTCGCCATGAATATCCTCTCCTTCACTTCTTTGATTACGATCTCAATTGTTTTTTCCAGTCATTAATCATTTGCATCGCTTCAAAAGGAGTCATATGCATAAGATCTGCCTGACTGATAGCCTCCAATACCTGTTTTTCGTGTTTAGAAGCAGTCGGCTTTGCTTTTGGCTTGTCTTCATAAGCGAATAATGATAGCTGAAGGTCCGACTCTTCATTCACTTTCTGTGGTGGCCTCTCTACTGTAGCGGCTGTTTGTTGGCCTGCACCTTCGAGTTCTTTTAATAATTCCTCTGCTCTTTGTGTTACACTGCCAGGTAAACCCGCAAGCTCTGCCACATATATTCCGTAGCTGCGATCAGCGGCACCATCTATCACTTTATGCAAAAAGACAACATGTCCATCTTGTTCAACAGCGGACACATGAATGTTCTGAAGCTGGCTAAGCGTTTGTTCCATTTGCGTCAGCTCATGGTAATGCGTTGAGAACATTGTCTTAGCTTGGATACGCTCGTGAATATATTCCATGATTGCCTGAGCCAAAGCCATTCCATCGTAAGTAGAGGTACCGCGTCCAATTTCATCAAGAAGCAAAAGACTATCTTGTGTTGCTTTTGTTAATGCGTGCTTGGTTTCTAACATCTCCACCATAAACGTACTCTGACCACTAGCAAGGTCATCAGCGGCACCTATGCGTGTGAAGATTTGATCAAAAATAGGAAGTTCAGCCTCATCCGCTGGTACAAAGCAGCCTATTTGCGCTAATACAGCTGTTAAAGCCAACTGCCTCATATAGGTGCTTTTCCCCCCCATATTTGGACCAGTTAACAACAACATCTGGCGATCATCACCCATGGTTACATCATTTGGCACATACTCCCCACGTGGAATAACTGTCTCTACAACCGGATGGCGATTATTTTCAAGCTGGATGCGTCGCTCTTCCGAGAATATTGGCTTCTGATACCGTCGTTGTTCACTCACCGTAGCAAAGCTTGTATAGACATCTAATTCACTTACTTGATTAGCTAGCTGTTGCAAATCTGGGACGTACTCTTTGATTTGGTCTCTTATTTCACAAAAAAGCTCGTACTCCAGCTTCTCCGTTTGTTCATTTGCTTCAAGAATTAAGGCCTCTTTCTCTTTCAGCTCCGGTGTCACATACCGTTCTGCATTTGTAAGTGTTTGTTTCCGTTCATATCTTCCCTCTGGAACAGCTGCAGCATTTGCCCGGGTCACTTCAAGGTAATATCCAAATACACGGTTATAGCCTATTTTTAACGTGCGTATGCCAGTTACTTCGCGTTCCTTGGCTTCAAGTTCGGCAATCCATTGTTTCCCGTTTGTACTAGCCTCACGGTAACGATCCAGATCCTCATGGTAACCGGTTTGAATGATCCCCCCTTCTTTTAAAGAGATAGGCGCCTCTTCAATTAAACTATTGTCTAAAACCTCTGCAATTCGTGTAAAGTGATCCAGGTTCTCAAACCAATTCCGAGCACTTGAAATATTGAGCTTACCAAGAATACTATGGATAGCGGGCAGACGCTGAAGTGACTTCCGAAGCTGAACCAGCTCTCGTGGCGTTACACTTCCATATGCTACACGAGCAGCTAATCGCTCTAAATCATAGATTGCTTTTAATTCATCACGTAGCTCCTCTCTTTCAAAATAATGCGTTAGAAAGGATTCAACGGCTTCTTGTCTCTCCATAATTTGTTGTTTTGAAACGAGAGGGCGCTCGATCCATTGTCTGAGCATACGCCCCCCCATGGCTGTTACAGTTTGATCAATGATTGCAAGTAATGACCCTTGCTTCTTTTTCTCACGTAGAGTTTCCGTTAGCTCTAAATTTCGTTTTGTATGCTGATCCATTTTTAGATAAGAGGTCGATGCATAATACGTTGCTGGCTGTAAATGCGCAAGAGAGCGTTTCTGTGTTTTAACTAAATATTGGAGTAAACGAGCATAGACGGTTTCTAGCTTAGGTTGCTTTAATTCTTTGTAAACCCAGCTGTACTCCACCTTATTATCAAGTTCGTCTTCAAATGAAATGGTAAGCTGTTTTTCCTTTTCTAGTCGTTCTAATAAACTAGCATCTATCGTGCTTGCCACAATAACTTCTTTTGATTTTGTAGCTAATACCTCTTGAACTGCTTCCTCAAACTCATCTCCAGTTAACGTCACTCTTCCTTCTCCTGTGGAAAGATCAGCAAAGGCCACTCCAAATGTTCCATCTTCATTTTGATGAATAGTAGAAAGATAATTATTTTCTTTCTCTTCTATAAAGCTCTCACTCATCATCGTTCCGGGGGTAAGAAGTTTCACAACCTCTCTTTTCACTACGCCCTTTGCCATTTCTGGATCTTCTACTTGTTCACATATAGCAACCTTAAAGCCCTTTTCGATGAGTCTTGTTATGTATTGTTCAGCCGAGTGATGCGGGACACCACACATTGGGATTCGCTGCTCACCCTGTCCTCTTCCTGTCAACGTAATCTCAAGTTCTCTTGACGCTTTGAGAGCATCTTCATGAAATAACTCATAAAAATCGCCTAAACGAAAAAAGAGAAAGGCATCTTGATAGTCTGCTTTTATCTCTAAGTACTGTTTCATCATTGGGGTTACCTGTGTCATAACTTCCTCCAGCCGTACATGGTTTAATCTTAGATAAGTATATCACGTGCTAGCTCTGCCTGCACTCTGTAGAAAAGTGAACACAACCAAAAAAAAGAACGGTAAGAATACCGTCCCTGTTTTACTTATCTAATTCTTCGTGCATGAAGTGTGGGTCCAAATTCTCCAACTCTTCATCTGTTACTTGATCTACATAATCCGAGATTGGGTAATCCTCAACAATTCCCTGTGGGTTGACCGCTACGGCTACCTTCGTTTCTCCAATACATTCTACAATAAATTCTCTCTCCACCTGAACGTCTACAGTGGTTCCATTTTCAGAGACAATGGCTTCAAGTGTATTGGGTTGCTGCACAGCCCGAGCAACCACTTCTAGGTCTTCTGTTAACACATTCTCATCCTTCATTGATAATGGCACAATATCAGTGTACGTAACCGTTTGGGTGGCTACATCGGTTTTCGTATTATTTGTATACGAAAACCAAACATTGATATCATACGTGCCTTGGACCTCAACCGTATCCCCACGCTTTTTTGCATCATAGCTATGATTAATAATCCAACATCCTAAAATACTGGATGGCCTGTGAGCAGGTGTAATATGATGTGTCGCTTCGGAGAATTTACGCCCCTTGCCACATACAGCCTTTGTAATAATCTCACGGTAACTTACCTCATTTTCAGACATTTGCTGAGCCTCCTATTCTCATATCCTTGCAGGCTGGTTGATGTGTCGGCTAGTGCCTACCATTCCGCCCAATTACCCTCATCCTATGCAGGGAGACTGATGAATGTGTTCAAAATCAAAAAGTAGGTCAAACCGTTTACTATACACCATATGAGAACGCGAATTAGAATAGTACAAAGAAGTTTTATGATAAATAAGAAGGTATGTTTAAGCAGATACGCTTAAAGATTGATTGATCATATTTGATAAAGATGTGGCTACAATTGTCTATTCTTAAACTAAGAGCATTCAGCGTCCGCTCCCGGAAAGTGTGCCCCATTGCAGGAGCGACGCCGAAGCCTCTATCTCAGAATTCATACCTCTTAAAGAAGTTGAACTCTATTCCACTATTCTAATTACTTTTTTAGCAAGAACCTTCGTTGAAAGTGATGCTGATTCACAGCGGATGGAATGGGGCCGACTCCGAGGGGATTGTACGGGCAGAGCTGAAATAAGATTGGCGCCAGCCAAGATTAGTTCAGCGCCCGCCCCCGGAAAGCGTGCCCCATTCCAGGAGCGACGCCGAAGTCTCTATCTAAAATACACTCAAACAACAAAACTCGTACCACTACAGAAGCGGTACGAGTTTTATTTAATGCTATTTTATTTAAAACGGACTCTTCACCGTTCTGCCTTTTATAAGATCGCCGTCTGTGGAAATAATAATTTCATCCGTTACAGTTTTGGAAATCGTATTTGAAATCATTTGCAGTAAATAGTTGACCTCAATCTGGCTGCGTTTGAATTCTTGAACGAGAGGAATATCATCAATTTCCTGATGCAATTCATCAATTTTTTCTTCAACTGCTTTAAGCGCTTCTGTCTTACCATAATGCTTTAAATTAACAGCCTCTTTTTGATTCTTTTTGATCTGCGCGATAAGCTCTTGAATGCGCAGATGATCATTTACTTGTGTCTCAGCACGTTTATAAAAATCAACCTCTTCTGATTCGGCGACCATCTTCGCCAACTCTCGAGCCTTTTGACGAACCTCATCCTTCGAGTATAGCTTTTCCATAACCTTTAGACCTCCACTGTTTCTGTTATTTCTCCATTAAGCGACCAGGTTTTTGCTTCAGTAATTTTCACATAAACAATTTGACCGATCATTGACTTCGGACCACGGAAATTGACTGTTCGATTTGTTCTTGTCCGTCCAGCCAACACCGTATCATCCTTTTTACTAGTACCTTCTACAAGGACCTCTACAATTTGATCCTGATAGGCCAAATTCTTTTTAGCTGAAATTTCATTAACAAGTTCATTTAACCGAGCTAGTCGTTTTTTCTTTACGTCCATTGGTACATTGTCTTGCATCTTAGCAGCTGGTGTTCCCTCGCGCGGAGAGTAAATATATGTGAACGCACTATCAAATTCTACCTCTTTCATGAGTGAAAGGGTTTCTTCAAACTGTTCCTCTGTTTCATTAGGAAATCCAACAATGATATCCGTGGTAAAAGAAGCATTAGGAATAGCCCTCTTGATCTTACCTGCAAGCTCAAGATAAGATTCTCTTGTATACTTTCGTGCCATCAGCTTCAGAATGTCAGAACTACCATGCTGTACCGGCAAATGAATATGTTCTACTAGGTTCCCACCTTGAGCCAGTACCTCAATTAGACGGTCATCAAAGTCTCGTGGATGGCTTGTCGTAAACCGAACACGTGGTATATCAATTTTGTGAATGGCATCCATTAAATCCCCAAGCCCATAACCTGTTTTTAGATCTTTTCCGTAGGCATTTACGTTCTGCCCTAACAAGGTAATTTCCTTATACCCTTGTCTGGCTAGATCCCGTACCTCTTCAATGATATCCTCGGGTAGTCTGCTTCGTTCCTTTCCACGTGTATAAGGCACAATACAATACGTACAGAATTTATCACAGCCATACATAATATTAACCCAGGCCAATGTTTTACCTTCACGCTTCCTAGGCATGTTCTCAACAATGTCGCCCTCTTTCGACCAAACCTCAACGACCATTTCTTTACCAAAAATCGCATCCCGAAGTAGGTGAGGCAGGCGGTGAATGTTATGTGTTCCAAAAACCATATCAATGTGCTGATGCTTTTGGAGAATACGGTTAACAACACTCTCCTCTTGAGACATACAACCGCATACGCCAATAATAAGCTCAGGCTTTTCCAACTTCAGCGGCTTTAAATGCCCAATTTCACCAAACACTTTATTCTCGGCATTCTCTCGGATCGCACAGGTATTTAAAAGAATGACATCTGCTTCCTCCGTTACGTCAGTAGCTTCAAAGCCCATTTCTGTAAGAAGGCCTGCCATGTTCTCTGAATCATGTGTGTTCATTTGACAGCCATACGTGCGAATAAGGAATTTTTTCCCCTTACCTAACTGTAATAATTCTGGTGGAACAACGTGCTCAGGACGAATGACCTGTGTTTCTTGCTTTCCACGGCGTTTCCCCTCTTTGTAATCAGGCTGATCATAGATTGTGATATCGCGACCATTTATACGCATCACTTTTTTGTGATCATCCTCTGATATCATTTTTGCTTTTGAAAAGTCAAAGTATTGACTATAATCCTTTGTTGGTGTTTGTGTTTGCTTTTGTTTGGGATCTATATGTGTATTTCCTAATTGACCTTTTCGTTGTTCTTCATTCATTCAAGTCAAGCTCCTTCCAAAAAAACATCGCTCTCTACTAATCCTATATTATACGTGTCCCTTTCAATAAACACAATGCAAAGAAACCAAGGCTAAAAAAAGAAGTGATCTGCTTAGAAGAGCAAATCACCTCTTTTTTGTACCAATTACCTTGGCTCAATAATTAACTTAATTGCCGTACGCTCTTCTCCATCAATCTCAATATCTGTGAAAGCAGGAATGCAAACAAGATCGATTCCACTCGGAGCTACAAATCCTCTAGCAATGGCTATGGCTTTAATGGACTGATTTAGTGCACCTGCTCCAATAGCCTGAATCTCTGCAGACCCGCGCTCACGAATAACTCCAGCTAAAGCTCCTGCTACAGAATTTGGTGTAGATTTTGCTGAGACTTTTAAGACATCCATTTTCGATCCTCCTCTATTCATGAGTCTGTTTTATTTGCTAATCCTAATGAGGTGAATGTTGTAGGATGGTCCAAGTAGGTTTATGAGCGTACTTCATTGATGCTAAGGATAGTTTCTTCTATTCTCACTACAAATCCATATAAGGATGATCCTCATTGATTTGCAGCCTTTTAATTGAAGCCGCCTGACCAGTTTTAGGATTGACATCTACAACCACGCCACTCAACTGTTCCCCGCCAGAGGCGACTTCAAACCTTGCAGGCAGATTTGTCAGGAATTTATGAAGAACCGGCTCGCGTTCTACACCTAAAATGCCATCGTAGGGACCGGTCATGCCAACATCGGTAATATAAGCAGTACCCTTTGGCAGCACTCGTTCATCCGCTGTTTGAACATGAGTATGCGTCCCAACAACTGCTGTTACTCGTCCATCTAAGTACCAGCCCATCGCTATTTTTTCACTGGTGGCTTCTGCATGGAAATCAACAAAGATATAGGGGGTTCTTTTTTCTGCCTCAGCAATTAACTCATCAGCCTTTCTAAATGGACAGTCATTAGCCGGAAGAAATGTACGCCCCATTAAATTAATGACGGCTACTTCTATTTGGTTGATTTGTACATAAACCATACCTGTGCCAGGAGTTCCCTCAGGATAATTGGCTGGACGTACCAACCATTTTGCTTCATCTATAAACTCAAAAATGTCGCGATTAGCCCATGCATGATTGCCAAGTGTAACCGCCTGCGCACCTGCATCAAGAAAACTTTTATATATTTTTTCAGTTATTCCTTTACCAGCCGCTGCATTTTCTCCATTGATGATTGTTAACGTTGGTTTATATTGTTTTTTTAAGCGCTTGACGTATTCCTGAATCATATGTCGACCCGGAGATCCGACCACATCACCAATAAATAATATCTTCATAGCTACCTCTTTCTAATGTTGTTCAAACAAAATAAAGCGGCATTAGCCGCTTTATTTCGCATACTCAACTGCCCTAGTTTCGCGTATTACGGTCACCCGAATATGCCCTGGATAGTCAAGTTCATCTTCAATTCGTTTTGTAATATCCCTTGCTAGCTTATGAGCCAATATATCATCAACTAAATCAGGGCGAACCATAATCCGAACCTCTCGTCCTGCCTGAATGGCGTAAGTCTTCTCAACCCCTTCAAACGATTCCGAGATCTCTTCTAGCTTCTCTAAACGACGGATGTAAGTTTCAAGGGTTTCTCTTCTAGCTCCTGGGCGGGCTGCTGATAATGCATCCGCTGCAGCAACAAGAGTTGAGATAACCGAAGTAGACTCTGTATCCCCGTGGTGAGAAGCAATTGCATTAATAACAACCGGGTGCTCTTTATACTTTGTTGCAAGCTCAACACCAATTTCAACGTGACTGCCTTCAACCTCATGGTCAATTGCTTTACCAATGTCATGAAGAAGTCCAGCGCGTTTAGCAAGCTTCACATCTTCACCAAGCTCTGATGCCATTAATCCCGCTAAGTGTGCAACCTCAATGGAGTGCTTTAGGACGTTTTGTCCATAACTTGTACGGAATTTCAGACGACCAAGAATTTTGATCAGATCAGGATGTAATCCATGTATGCCCATTTCAAATGAAGTCTGCTCACCGTACTCACGAATGGCCTCATCAACTTCACGTCTGGATTTATCCACCATTTCCTCTATTCTCGCCGGGTGAATTCGTCCATCCTGCACAAGCTTCTCCAGCGCAGTACGAGCAATTTCACGACGAATCGGATCAAATCCAGAAAGTATGACAGCTTCAGGGGTATCATCAATGATTAAATCAATACCTGTTAACGTCTCAAGAGCACGAATGTTTCGACCTTCTCGGCCAATAATTCGCCCTTTCATTTCGTCATTAGGCAATGTCACTACAGAAACGGTGGTTTCTGCTACGTGATCGGCTGAACAACGCTGAACAGCTAAAGATAGGAGTTCTTTGGCTTTTTTATCAGCTTCTTCTTTCGCCTGAGTCAATCGTTCTTTTATGAGAACAGCCGTCTCATGAGCAATCTCCTGTTCAACCTCTGAACGAACAGAGAGTTTTGCTTCCTCACGACTCATACCGGATATACGATCCAGCTCTTGCTGTTGCTTAGCAATGAGCTCATCCACTTTACTGTTCATCTCTTCAACTTGTCGTTGTCTTTTGGTGAGAGATTCCTCCCTTTTTTCCAATGCTTCTTCTTTTTTATCGAAGGTTTCGCTTTTCCGGTCTAGAATCTCTTCTTTTTGTACCAAACGATGCTCTTGTTTTTGAATCTCATTCCTACGTTCACGAACTTCACGTTCTGCTTCAGTACGAAGAGTATGAACTTCATCCTTTGCTTCAAGGATGACCTCTTTCCTATTCGCTTCAGCAGTTCGTTTAGCGTCTTCCACAATTTGATTCGCAGCATGTTCCGCGCTTACGATCTTCGCTTCTGCAATGGATTTTCGAACAAGATATCCAACAACTGCAACAACAAGTAATATGGGGATGAGAATATACAGTGGTATATCCATATTTTCACCTCCTCTTGCTATCTAATTGTTGGTTCAATCACTCTTTTTGCATAGATCCTTTTATTCATATCATCAAGTTCCATACATGAAAGCGGAAGAAATATAAAATAATAAGCCGCTTCACCTTTTAATTGTAAAGTGCGCCACCCTTGATGTCAAGCTGTGGAAACAGGGAGAGCTTCACTGATACCATCACGAATTGATACCTCGTAAGCCTTGTCTGCTGACTCTGTTAAATGATGATTATGTGTAACCATAATGATCTGTCTGCCAAACATTGTACTTAGTGATTTTAGAAATTCGTATAAATAGTATACATACTCATTAGATACATGTTTACCAGGTTCATCTAAAATTAGTGGCCCTGCTACCTTTGGCTGAACCGTTTCCATTAAAGCAACGCGCAAGGCAAGCGTAACAATATCTACGACGCCTCCCCCACGAGAATCCTGTGGCTTAGTCTTTACACGAACCCCTTCATATTCAGTTGTTACGTAGAACTCTGCAACGGTCCGACTTCCATGCTCCTCAAGCTCAATATTAAACGTAAACAACGGACCGAAGACATATTGCAACGCATTCGTTACCAGAGTTTCCATCTGCTGTCTCGCTTGTTCCCTTGCATACTCTGCTGATTGCTGAAGAAGAACTCTAGCCTTCTCATATACATCAATTGTATCCATGTACTCATTTAGTTTCTGTTCAGCCTGATGAAGCTGCTCTATAAGTACCTGTCTGCGAGCATCTAATCCCAGCCACGTTTGATGAGCTTGCTTTAGCTTCTGCTCAAGCTCTGCCAATTGCTCATGATTCATTTGGAATCAACTCTTTTGGTATGAGTGACCATGTTTCTTTCATCATCTGATCAATTTCCGTCTCTAGTTTTTTTATTTCATTCTCAAGCTGATCTGGTTCAACACCAAGCTCTTTTAGCTCTTCTAAAATTCTCTCTTTTTGATTTTCGAGTTCTTCTAGCTTCGCTTCAGCGCGATAACGTACATCACGTGCTTGATCAATTGCCTGCTTCATCTTTGCTAAATCCTGCTCTATTTGATTCATGTTTGTGCTCCTCTCTATTAATGAGAATGATTTTGCTGAATAACTTGACCACAGGTTGGACAAACACCGTCTTTTTTGATGAGTTCGTCATACTCAGCTTGAAGCTTCGTAAGCTCACTCTTTTTTGACTCTACAAATTGCTGACCATCTTTTAATCGTCTATTTACTTCTTTGTATTCTAGTTGCTTTGCTTTTATCCATTGATAGCTTTGTAATTTCGTAGATATCTCATCAACAACCTCGCGAGCTTGCTCGGATTGCATAAACGATTGCTTCTTATTCTCTTGATCTCGTACCTGTCGCTCCATTGCAATCAGACGGTCGTGTAACACAATGAATTGTTGTCGTCTTTGCTCTAAATGCTTCAGACGGTCTTGCCAATCTACATCGATCTCCTGAATAAAATGAGTTTGATTTTTTACTTTTTGTGCTTTTTCTTTGATTTGAATCATTTTTGTATACTGGTGGTGCAAATGACGTAGCTTGCTTGTCTTTTTCTGCATTTCATCACTTTGATTATAGGCTTGATTCATTTGATCTAGTGCTTCTGTCTTTTTAAGATGATGCTGCACCTTTGACCATTGCTGTTGATGTGTTTCAAGTAAAAGCTTTTGCTTCTTTAATGAAGTATATCGTAAACTCGTCAGCTGTAAGGATTGGAATAAAAACTCCATTCTTGGAAGCTGCTCCACACTTTTCAGCTGCCTTTCAGTTGTTTCTTTAGCAGCATGTATCACCTGGAGGGAAGAGCTGGTTTTTAACAGTTGTTCAAGCCTTAATTGCTTTCTTTTTAATTCGTCTACTTGATTAAATGCATGCTGAAGCGTTTCTCCCATTTTTTCTATATCTTTAAATGGCTCTAAATCTACTTTAAGCTGTTCCGTTTGTTCCTCGCTCCATTTTTTGCTTTGATTAAGTGAGGAAAGATCACGAGAGGTTTCTCGAATCGCTGCATCTATGTAATGAGCGCCACTAATTCGTCCGATGGTTTTTGCTCTCATCGAACCCGCTTGTTCAAGCAAAAATGGTCCGTCTAACTGCTGGGCTAAGTGAATCGTTAACTCGTGATCCCTATCTATTTTTAATGGACGCATATGATGCAAGTCCAATACCTCTTCCGGAACCTGATTTCCGAAACTTTCATAGATTTGTCGTTCTTCACCCTGCTTTTCAGTCATATAACGATTCTTTGAGGCTGTCCGCTCCCGTATTAACGTATCACCGTTATCAAATCGAATAGTCACTCGTACAAAGTCACTACCCGCTCGGATAAAGTCGGTTCCGCGAGGCTGATTAAAAAGCGCCCAGCGAATGCCTCGAATGACTGCTGTTTTTCCACTATCTGATTGGCCGATTAACACATTTAATCCGTCCGTAAAGGAAAATTCTGAATCAAGATGCGACTGGAAATTTTCAAGACGTACGCTTGCTATGTTAGCCATCAATATCGCCTCCCCAGCTTTCCTCAACTTGTGTCATCCGACGTAACGCTTCTTGCTTTACCCTCTCCTCTACATTTGAAAGGGAAGCAAGTTCTCGGATAATATCATTCATGTGCAAATGTTTAAATTCACTTTGTTCTTTTACCTGCTGCACAAAGGCATGAAGTTTTTCTTCCTGATCTAACGCTTTTTCTACGTAGGTTCGATCTAAAACCTCTTCTCCTTTTTTGGCTGTTGTTAAAACTCGTTCCTCCAGAGTAATCCCCTGTTTCGTAACATGTCCAATTACAACCTTTGGAAAACGGTTCAGCTCCATCCAATGATTATTGATTCTTGAAATAGCACCTGGATTACAAATAAACTTCCCATCGCGCTCCTTAATGCCAAAGCCTCCATGAAAATGGCCGGTTAGAATGACATCAGCCGGACTACTCCATATGTGATCAACTAATGTATAAGGGATGCCTTCGGGTAATGCTTTTTCAACAAGCATACTGTGCACAAGGTGAATCATATAATCTGCATTATGTTGGTTCATAGGGTAATAGTCTAGCTTCACATCTCGTTGATCTAGGTCATAATGATAAGGCTGACCAGAAATCTGTACCCTTACTCCATTCTTCTCGATTAGCAGTGGTTCATTCGGATGAATGATTGTCATAATACCAAATGAGTCTAATAGTCCAAGCATCGTACGTGAAATGGTTTCTGGGTTATGCCCAAATGTATCATGGTTACCTGATATCGCATAAATGGGAATCTGTGCTGAGCGAAACAACCTAGCAAACTGTCCTACGACATTGGGAGAGAGGTCGGGGCGATCAAACACATCCCCGCCGTGCAGCATGACATCTACTTGTTCTTTTTGAGCGATGTCAATCACTTCAGACAATTTATCCTTAATTGTTTCAGAAAACGTATCGAGTCTATTTTTGGGTGTCGTACCGCGTATATGTGTATCTGTAAAATATAAAAATTTCATTCCGTTTCACCTCAAAAACTGAAAAGAATAAGCACCAGTACGGTGCTTATTCAACTCATTTCTTATTTCAGATCCAATGGTACATCTTCAAATTCCTCTTCAGTAGGAGCTGGAGCATCATTGCTTCCATCTAATCCGTGATGAGCACGAATTAACCCCTCAATCTCTGCCATCATTTCAGGATTCTCACGCAAGAAAATCTTCGAATTCTCACGTCCTTGACCAATACGTTCATCTTTAAATGAGTACCATGCCCCACTCTTTAAAACAATATCCAGATCAGCCGCAATATCAAGAACAGATCCTTGCTTTGAAATGCCTTCTCCATACATGATGTCTACTTCAGCTTGTTTAAATGGAGGTGCCACTTTGTTTTTAACAATTTTAATTCTTGTTTTGTTCCCAACCATGTCATTACCCTGTTTTAATGTTTCAGCACGACGTACTTCTAGTCTCACAGATGAGTAGAATTTAAGTGCACGACCACCAGGCGTCGTTTCCGGGTTCCCAAACATTACACCAATTTTCTCACGAATCTGGTTAATGAATAACGCAATCGTTTTTGATTTACTAATCGCACCTGAAAGCTTACGAAGGGCCTGTGACATTAAACGCGCCTGAAGACCGACATGACTATCTCCCATGTCCCCTTCAATCTCAGCCTTAGGAACAAGTGCCGCCACACTATCTACTACAATAATATCAACTGCACCACTACGTACAAGTGCTTCTGCTATCTCAAGAGCCTGTTCCCCTGTGTCCGGCTGTGAAAGAAGTAATTCTTCAACATTTACACCAAGCTTCTGTGCATAGATTGGATCAAGAGCGTGCTCAGCATCAATAAACGCGGCTGTTCCTCCATTTGCTTGAACCTCAGCAATCGCATGAAGTGACACGGTGGTTTTACCTGAGGATTCCGGACCGTATACTTCAATAATTCGACCTCTTGGATATCCACCTACTCCTAATGCAATATCCAAAGCTAATGAACCACTGGAGATTGTAGATACACGTTGATCCGTTTGATCTCCTAATTTCATAATTGATCCTTTACCAAATTGCTTTTCAATTTGGCGAAGGGCCATATCTAATGCTGCTTTACGATCGCTCATATCAATCTCTCCTCTATTTATCAACTCATACATGGATTCAAGCTATAAACTATTTCTTTAATCTTCTGCTCTATCATAACTCGTTTTTTGAGATTTGCCAATAGAAAACCGAACATTTATTCGCATTTTTTTCAAACAGACAGAGTGGGGCTATTTTAAAGGGGGAAAATTTACGAGCACTTAGAAATATATACCTGTTGGTGAGGTAATAAATGCAGCCAAGCTTAGAACTAAGCTGCATTTATACAATTTAACGGGAGGTTGTGTTATTACGATTTGTTCTTTTCGGGCGAGGTTTAGCTGGCTCCAGATTAATCCTAGCACCATTAATCCGTGAGTAGCGAAGGGCTTCATATACAAATGGAGCAGATTCTTCAGGAACATCTACAAACGTAAAATTCTCAAAGATATCTATTCGACCAATACTCTGCACCGGAATTCCTACTAGTCTGGAAATTTCATCAGAAAGAATTTTTGGCGTTAGCTTGACGTTTCGGCCCACGTTAATGAAGAAACGAATCATGCCAGGCGCTCCACCCGTCTCACCGAATTGATAGCCCGGTTCGTCGGTACTAGATTCTGTTGAGAATTGAAGCTTTAGTAAAGCCCTAACTATGTCTTCCGCTGGATAGCTTGCGAGTAGTTCTTCTACAAGAGGACCAAAAAGCTCCTTATCCTCTTCTTTAGATTGAATCGTATCAATCACAAGCTTCTTCCAAGAGTTTTGCTGCTTCTCAACCACCTCTTCAAGAGTTGGAACAGCATGAGATGGAATCGACATCTTAATTTCTTGCTCAATGGAACGAAGATGCTTCATCTCTCTAGGCGTAACAAGTGTTAATGCAAGTCCTGTTCGTCCGGCACGACCTGTTCGACCAATCCGGTGAACATAGCTCTCAGGATCCTGAGGAATATCGTAATTAATAACATGACTAACATTTTGCACGTCAATGCCTCTTGCTGCCACATCAGTCGCAATTAAAAACTCAATAGAGGAATCACGAAACTTTTTCATGACAACATCTCGTTGAGCTTGAGATAAATCCCCATGCAGTCCATCCGCTAAATAACCACGAGCCTGAAGTGCTTCTGTTAATTCTGCTACCCCTTTTTTTGTGCGGCAGAAAAGAATACCCAGTTCAACATCGTCGCTATCAATAATACGACAGAGTGAATCCACTTTGTTTCTTTCTAACACTTTAAAGTATCTCTGTTCAATAAGAGGCGCTGTTACCTCCCCTTTATTAATTGTTAAAGTTTTGGGATGACTCATGTACTTGCGAGATAGCTTACGAATAGCATGGGGCATCGTCGCTGAGAACAGTAGCGTCTGGCGCTCTGTATTCACTTGGCCGAGGATCGTCTCGATATCTTCAACAAACCCCATATCAAGCATTTCATCTGCTTCATCCAAAACCACCGTATGAACTCGATCTAGCTTCAAAGTCTTGCGTCTTAAATGGTCCAAGATTCGCCCAGGCGTACCAATAATCACATGTACACCTTGTTTCAAAGCACGAATTTGATGACCGATTGACTGCCCTCCATATATGGGAAGAGTGCGAATTCGTTTGTGTACAGAAAGCTTTTGTAGCTCTCCAGAAACTTGAATCGCTAACTCTCGTGTAGGCGTCAGAATTAATGCTTGAATGTAAGGCTCATTGGTTACCTTGTCGACTACTGGGATTCCAAACGCAGCTGTTTTGCCCGTACCTGTCTGTGCCTGACCAATTACATCGCCCCCTTCAAGAATGGCAGGGATAGCCTTTTCTTGAATTGGAGATGGTTCTTCAAAGCCCATGTCTTGAATGGCTTTTTTAATTGGTTCTGAAATCTTGAAATCTGTAAAATACGTCATTGTGTTGCATTCCACCTTTTTAATTCGTTCAACAAGTAGAAGCAGCTATACTTTATTGCACGCTCTCGAATGGCTTGACGGTTTCCACTAAGCGACAGAGGAAAAACAAGCACTTCCTCTTTAAATCCGGCTATACCGATATAGGCAGTACCCGGTTCTTTCCCTTCTTGTGGATCGGGTCCAGCCACCCCCGTAAAAGAAACGCCAATATCAGAAGAAAAAAGTTTTCGAACATTTTCTGCCATTTCCATTGCGCATGCTTCACTTACTACCCCACTCTGTCTTATCGTTTCTTTCGACACCTGTAGCATATTCTCCTTCACCTCTGAAGAATAAGCTGTGAGCCCTCCAGAAAAAATCTCAGAAGCGCCTTTATATGATGTAAGTCCGGCTGTAAACATCCCAGCCGTGAAACTTTCTGCCGCAGAAATTGATTGCCCTGCTCTCTTTAATTGGATGGCTAGCTGTTCCATTAAACCTATTTCTCCATACCCGTAAAAGAATTCTCCTACACGTTTTTGGATCAACTGCTCCGTTTCATCCAGCATCCGCTCCGCTTCATCTGCATCTGTATGCTTCACTGTTAACCGCAGCTTTACTTCCCCATTGCCGGCAAGCGGGGCAATCGTTGGGTTTATTTGGGCATCAATTAAATCCTCTAGATCTGTTTCAAGCTGTGATTCTCCAATGCCAAAATAGCGAAGAACCCGTGAAGTAATTGCCGTTCCAGAGCCATCAAGTAACCGAGGCTTTAATTCCAGCTCAAACATAGGCTGCATTTCTCTTGGCGGCCCGGGCATAAGAACCAACGTACATTTCTCCGTTTCAAGCAGCATTCCTGGTGCCATTCCTGTGTGGTTTGTTAAAACCGTGGAGCCTTCTATAACAAGCGCCTGCTTCTTATTATTAGGAGTCATTGGTCGCTTACGTTTTTCAAAAAAATCTGTAATGGATTGCAGAGCTTTTTCATCGTGCACTAAGGTTCTCCCACAAAAAGCAGCTGCTGTTTCTTTGGTTAGATCATCCTTTGTTGGACCTAAGCCACCGGTTAAAATGACTATGTCAGCGCGCTCGGCAGCAAGCTCCAATGAGTTAGCAAGTCTTTTTTCGTTATCACCAACTACAGTATGTACATACACATCTATCCCTATCTCTGCCAACTGTTTAGACAAATATTGAGCATTTGTATTTGTTATTTGACCAAGTAGTAATTCTGATCCTACAGCAATAATTTCAGCGTTCATTCGATGACCTCCTCATTACTTTGATTTCAAAAGAACATGCTTGCTTTTTAAAAAGTAATCAACTCCGGAGACAATGGTTAGAATGGTTGCAATCCAAATTGAAATTTGATCAAGTGGGATGGACAGTGCTGAGAATGGCACATTATGAAGCAAACAAATTGAAATAGCCACAATCTGTGAGGCTGTTTTCCACTTTGCCAATTGGCTTGCAGCAATCACATCACCATCTGCTGCAGCTACAAGTCGAATACCTGTTACAGCAAATTCGCGACTTAAAATGACAATGACCATCCATGCAGCAACAACCCCTGCCTCAACTAGTCCAATTAGTGCAGCAGTGACCAATAGTTTATCTGCAAGTGGATCTAGAAATTTTCCGAAGTTTGTAATTAGATTTAACTTCCTCGCATAATAACCGTCTAACCAATCTGTTGCTGAGGCAATAATAAAGATCAGTGCAGCAATAAGATTAGACACCGTAAGCTCGGTACCATAAAACTCAATAACTCCAAATGGCCAATCAATTAATAAAAATAGCATAAAAACAGGAATTAAAAAAATACGTGAAACGGTAATCTTATTTGGCAGATTCAAACCTAGCCCCTTCTTTCTATACAAAAATTCGTTTAACGTTTCCAGATTCTTAACCTCATAAGGGGTTATCACCTGACCATTGTATCATATCCTTCCCGCAAACGTTAAAGCATAGTCTTTATAGCAGTATTTCATAGATATCAAAGGATTAAGCAGCCTTAATGATGCTCAAGCATAAACCACGCTTCCAAGGCAGGGTCCAAGCTCCTCACATCGTGTGAAATACGAAAATCCGGACTCATACACAGTGTTCATGTGATGGTCCGGATTTGCTTTTGACTATTTTTAATTAAGGGTTAAAGGTGATATCCAGCTTCTGATGAACAGCATCTAGTGGCATGTCAACTTCTTCCCCATTAATGGTGACGATCGCATTTTGTGAAGCACCTAAGTTAATTAAAACTGATTCTTCTTCACTAAGGTCTTCTATGATTTCGTCATCCGCATTCAACGTGCTTGGTGAAACAATAAAATCCCCATCTGCATTGCGAATATCTACACTACATGCACCTGTAAAATCGATCGTTAATTGAAATTCCGAAGCGTCAAGCTCTAGAAAAGAGGTGTTGCCTGAGCTTTCATTCAGCGTCAACTCGCTCGTTTGTTCCTCATCTTCTTCATTTGAGCCTGTTTCTTCATTATCAGCAGCGTCATCATCAGCTGCTCCATCTTCATCTCCAGTGGCATCATCATCAGTTGTTGTTTCATCATCTGAATCTGGCTGCTCTCCAAAGTCAGCATCGATTGATGGCTCATCATCGTTAATGACCGGATCATTGCTACCTGAAAAGTTGCTTTGGAAGATATACACAGCAACGATAATAACGATTAAGAAAAGGATAGCCGCTACTACGGGCAAGATAGAAAAGGCACGAGGCTGACGTTTCGGCGGATCAGGAATTGGTTTACGCCTCTCTGATCTTGACGGAATATTCTCAGCTTCCTTGCTTGGCTGTGGCAGCTCGTTTTTATATTGTTCAAGAAGCTCAGCAGCATCTAAACCAACTGCCTCTGCATACGTTTTAACAAATGCTCGTGCATAAAATAATCCCGGTAATGAATCAAAACGACCTTCTTCAATCGCAGTTAGATACCGCTTTTGAATTTTAGTCGTTCGTTGCAAATCTTCAAGAGATAATCCCTTATCCTCCCGTGCTTGCTTTAACTGTAAACCTAAATCTGACATTCTAACACCTACCTACACCTTTAGCTAATATCAAAGGAAGAGAATCCAGGTTCTACCACATCATACGTGATTTTCTCGTTCTCATCATTTCTTAATTCTATGATACAATCAAAATCTTCTAATTCATACTCGGTTTCTCTCACAAAAATGTCCGGATGCTCTACGACTTTTACAACCGGCTGCCTCATAACCTCAGCAACCAATGTTCTATGCTTCTCTGTTGATCTCATCGTAGAAACAATACCATCAATAATAAAGATATGGTCTCCACCAAGCTCGTCCTCTGCTAGTTGACTGCGCACAGTTTGCCTCAGTAGAGTTGAGGAGATAAAGGACCAACGTTTATTAGCACACACACTCGCTGCGACAACTGATTCGGTTTTTCCTACACGAGGCATTCCCCGTATTCCTACAAGATAATGACCGTCCCGCTTATAGAGCTCAGCCATAAAGTCAACTAATAAGCCCAATTCTCGACGAATGAAACGAAACGTTTTTCGTTCTGCAGCGTCACGCTCAATATATCGACCATGACGGATCGCAAGCCGGTCTCTCACCCTTGGCTCACGAAACTTTGTTACAGACACACTGCCTATTGTATGTAAGATTGCTTTAAATCTTTCTACTTGATCGTCGCTGTCACTACTAAGCAACATACCGCGGCGACTGTCGTCAATGCCGTTGATCGTCATTATATTAATAGAAAGCATACCCAACAACGAAGAAATATCACCAAGAATCCCTGGTCTGTTCTCCAGTAATTGATATTCAAAATACCATTCCTTCATACTAACCCACACCGCCTTTGTCCTATCAAAGTGGTCTTTCGTACAATCTGACAAATTAAGCTAAAAAATTCATTACTTTTGTTAATGATAATGGATTTTTAACGCAAATGAAAGGATTTTTGTAATAGCTTATTATTTTCTTTATTCTTACACATCGATCCGACAAAAAAAGCGCCGCTACATTTCATAACGGCGCAAGGCTTTAGGTCTACTACTTATTTGTGATCGACAAGTTTAACCATCATATTAGCAATAGCATGCTGTTCTTCTTTATCTGCTACTTTCCAAAGCTCAGCTAGAACTCTCTCTTGATCATTTTTAGGCTCAACTTGACTGGCAAGGTACTCACCAACCTGGTAAGCAACGTCTGAGATAACCTCATCCGATAATCCTTTTTCTTGCGCCTGATCCAAACGACCGTCTAAAAATTCCTTCCAGTGATCCCAATTATCTACAACAGACATGGTTTCATTCCTCCTTAAATTGTACTACAGCCTTAGCTTTCGTCATTTGTACAATTTTATGCAGAAAAATTCACCATTAATTCCAAGCACCATTAACCTCGATGATTTGTCCATTTATATAGTCAGCACGATTACTTGCAAGAAATGAAACAGTCTCAGCAATGTCTGTGGGGCTACCTAATCTACCAGCCGGAATGTCGAGCTTTAATGCTTCAAGCTCCTCAGATGAATAGACGGCAAGCATACTCGTGTCTATGGCACCTGGCGCCACAGCATTAACTTGAACACCACTTAATGCCACTTCTTTGGCCAAGCTTTTTATAAATCCATTTAGTCCAGCCTTAGCCGTTGAATAGAGTACTTCATTAGAAGCACCAATCACTCCCCAAATAGAAGATAGACCGATTACCTTCCCGGACTGCTGATTAATCATAGTCGGTAGCAAAGCTCGAGTAATTTTTATAGGGTTAAACAAATGAACCATCATTACATCCATTAGCTCATCATCTGTCGTTTGGGTAAACAGACCCTGCAAAGAATGCCCAGCAACATGAATGATAATATCTACCGGGGTAAATAGCTGCTCTACAAGCTTAGCAGCCCCCTCTGTCATTGTAAGATCAGCCTGGAGACAGAACGCTTCTGCCCCCGCAGCTTCACACTGCTTTCTGACTTCTTCAGCACGCTCGTTATTCTTGTGATAATGCAAATACATAATATACCCCGGGTTTGCGAGCTTTTCGGCAATAGCCGCGCCAATATCACCAGAAGCTCCTGTAATCAGGACTCTCATGTATGTGCGCGTACCTGACACACAGTAGAACGCTGAAGCTGAAAATGATCCTGTAGAATGAATTGAAGATCTTCCTTGGTCATAGCTTCCAACGTAGGAACAACATCAAATAAATTCATCTCATTAAACTGATACCTGGTGAACTGGGTGGCGATGAATTCTGGTGAATTTAACGACCTTAAAAATGAGCCGATTTTCTTCTTAATTGCGCGTTCCATGTTCGCTTCATTAATTTCTGAAGAAGCAAAATCCTGAACCATTTCTTTAATCTTTTGTGCAAATACATCAGGATCAGGAGAATCTCCACCTATAATGGTAAAACCAAAACCACGTTCAGCTGTATATTCATATGAAAACGTATCATCAATTAATCCAGATTGATACAAGGTTTGATAATTCTCTGAGCTTTGGCCAAACATTAAATCGAGTAATACCTTAATAGCAAGCTCACGTTTAAGTAAATCACTTCCTTGTCGCTCTGCTCCCGTCTCTTTGATACCCACTAAGCATTTAGGCGACTGTACGGGCATCTGAATCACCGTTTTGTCTTTAGCTACTTGGTCTGGTTCCTCATCAAAAAAACGTTTAATGTCTTGAGGAGGTGCAAAGCTTTTTCCTGCTTGATTCTCTTTAATCTGCTTCATAACTTCTTTTGGATCAACAGGACCCACCACAAACAAAAGTAAATTACTTGGATGGTAGAAGGTATGATAACAGGTATACAGCAACTCATCTGTGATATGTGAGATGGATTCGATGGTACCTGCAATATCAATTTTTACAGGGTGGTGTTCAAACATGTTTTCAATTGTGCCAAAATACAACCGCCAATCAGGATTATCATCATACATGGTGATTTCCTGATTAATAATTCCCTTTTCTTTTTCTACACTATCTGGCGTAAAATAAGGGTGTTGGACAAAGTTGACGAGAGTATCAAGGTTTTTAGCTACATTTGCTGTACTAGAGAACAGGTACGCTGTACTTGTAAAGCTTGTAAAAGCATTTGCGGAAGCACCTTGTTTACTAAAATCATGAAAAACGTCTCCATGCTCATCTTCAAACATCTTATGCTCTAGAAAGTGAGCAATGCCATCAGGAACTTGTAGCTCGCTCTCACCATCAATCGGAGTAAAACGGTTATCTATCGATCCGTATTTGGTTGTAATGGTGGCAAATGTTTTATTAAAGCCCTCTTTAGGGAGAACATATACTTGAAGGCCATTATCTAAAGTTTCATGATACAGCGTCTCTTGTAGCTGTTTAAACGGCATCTGGTTCATGCTTGGATCCTCCCTTCAAAAAATAAATCGTATCAAGCTCGCATTTTTTTCCCGCTTGTATGATATCTTCTTTACTAACCTGCTCTATTTGTTTAAGTAAGTCCTCCACCGTATCATCCGCAGCGCTGAGCTGTTGCCGATAATTTAATTCAATTTGACCAGAAGCGGAGTCTGCTGCTTCAAGCAATTGATTTCTAAGCATTGATTTAGTTTGGTCAATCTCAGATTCCGTGAAGTCGCCTTGCTTCATCTTTTCAAACTGCTCGTTAATGATTTCCACAGCACGATCATATTTCTCAAATTCTATACCCGCCATAACCATAAGAATGCCTTTATGGCTTTCTAGTCTGGAAGCTGCATAATAAGCCAAGCTCTCTTTCTCACGTACATTTACAAAGAGTTTAGAGTGAGTAAATCCGCCGTATAACCCGTTAAATACTTGCATCGCTGCATAGTCGCTGTCTCCATATTGAGTATGTGTACGAAAGCCCATATTTAGCTTTCCCTGCTTAATATCCTGATTCTCATGAACAACTTTAACCTCATCAACGGCTACAGGCGCGGGTACACTTACTTGCTTTTGCGGTGCAGGCTGCGAAAGCTGGAATAAGCTGTGCACTTGCTCACTTACTTGCTTTTCATCTACATCTCCAACCACATAAAGATCTATGCCATCTGTTTTTAGGATGCTTTGATAATAATCATAGAGATCCTGAGCTGTTATCGCATCGACAGATTCCTTATCGCCAAATGCCGGAATGGCATACGGCTCACCCTTACACATAACCTCAGTAGCTCTCATATTAGCGTAGCGCATTTTATCATCATAAACAGATTCAATCCGTTGCTTCAGAGTACGTTTCTCCGATTCAACGACATCCTTTGCAAAGCCGTTGTTTTCGGTAAAAGGATGAAGTAACACATCTGAAAGCACATCTAAAGCATTTCCTAAAAGTGAAGTCTTTTCCTTTAGATAGCGTTCATTTGCAACATCCATAAAAAAAGAAATCACGTGCTGTTCCCCGCTTTTACGGACATCTCCACTTAATCTTGCACCATATAAGTCATCTAAATGTACACGGAGCTTCTGTCTAGTTGGCCATTGTTTTGTACCACCTTGAAGCACATGTGGTAGGAGTGCTCTTTTTGATACAGTATCTTTTTCTAATGGCGCTCGAAGCATGACCATAAATGTTGTTGTTTTGTATTTATCTGTTTTCATCACATGGACGCGTATCCCTTGATGAGAAAACTGCTGATCCTTTTGTTCCATAATTGCCCCACATCCCTTTCCACTTATCTTTTATCCATTCATCCATCCTTCTAGTATACCATAATAAGGAATCATTCATGCCTCCTTAGAGCTTAAAAAAACATTCGTAACATGGGTTGGTAGGTCGTTATTTCAAAAATAAAAAGAACAATCCGAACCAACATGGCTCACTCCTCCATGTTACGGTTCAAATTGTTCTTATTTTGCTACATCAAAAGCTTAATCTTAAGACATATTCCGCCTACGCAGAACATGAAATTTAAATTTATCTGCCCGGAAGTAATTTTGCGAATATAGGATGGGTTGATCGTACTGATCATAATGAGTCTGATTTAATAATAGCAAGGACGCTCCAGCGTCAGATTCAAGAAGCTCGGAGACCGTTTCATGATATCCAATTGGCTCGATATAGGTCACTGCATACGTAATGGTTTTACCAATATCACTTAAAAATTGAAAAAGCGAACGTGTTTCATGAACGGAACGGTTAGCCAGCAAATGGTTTGGCACTCTATCTAAACAATAGACGACGGGCATGCCATCCGCTGTGCGTAATCGTTCTACTTGAAATACTTGCTCAAGATCGGATTCTTTAAACTGGACTTGGTCCTCGGCTGTTGCCTCGAGTACTGAATCTGATAAAAAAATGGTCCCAGGCTCCATACCTGCTTGCCGGATCATATCTGTGACACTTGATAATTCTTCAATTCCTGATGTAAGTAATGGTCGGGCGTTCACAAATGTACCTACACCATGCCGCCTGACTAATAAACCTTCATCCTCTAACAACCTTAATGCCTCACGTAAAGTCGCCCGACTAACGCCCATTTGTTTAGCAAGCTCAAATTCAGATGGAAGCTGTCGTCCTTCTTCATACTGCGCTATATCTTTTCGCAGCTTATCTATAACCTGTAAATATAGTGGTCTGTAATCGGTTTTGATCACAGTCTCTCCCCCATTCATATTTATAGCTTCCTAAGAATTTGATGCTTCATCCTCTGTTCTTGCTGTGATTAACACTTCTCTTGGTTTACTACCCTCATACTTTCCAACTACACCGCGTACTTCCATTTCATCAATTAATCGAGCCGCTCGTGTATAACCTATACGGAATCTACGTTGCAGCATCGATACCGAAGCCGTGTTCATTTCTAGAACAAGATCAACGGCTGATGAATATAACTCATCTTGAACCTCTTCACGTGGGGCTTCCGCCTCTTCTGAAGGAGTCATCTCCTCTTGGTACTGCGCTTTTTGCTGGGAAATAACAAAATTAACGACTGATTCAACCTCTTCATCGGACAAGAATGCTCCTTGAATTCGCGTTGGTTTGTTAGAGCCTACAGGCATGTACAACATGTCTCCTCGTCCCAACAGCTTCTCTGCCCCGCCGGAATCCAGAATTGTTCTTGAGTCGGTCTGAGAAGAAACACCAAAGGCAATTCTTGATGGAATATTTGCTTTTATCACACCTGTAATGACATCTACGGAAGGACGCTGAGTTGCAATAATCATATGAATGCCTGACGCTCTTGCCATCTGAGCAAGTCTAGCTATTGAGTCCTCTACATCACCAGATGCAACCATCATTAAGTCTGCAAGCTCATCAACAATAACAACAATGTAAGGTAAAAATGGCTGTTTTTCATCCCCAGCTTGATTTTGTTTTCGAATTAAATCATTGTAGCCCTCGATATTTCTCGTTCCACTATGAGAGAACAAATCATATCGACGTTCCATTTCTGCCACAACTTTTTTTAGGGCTTGAGATGCTTTTTTCGGCTCTGTTACAACCGGAGTTAATAAGTGCGGAATACCGTTATACACGTTTAGTTCAACCATTTTGGGATCAATCATCATGAGTTTAACTTCATGTGGTTTGGCTTTCATTAAAATGCTCGTAATAATTCCATTAATACAAACACTTTTTCCACTTCCAGTTGCCCCTGCCACGAGTAGATGCGGCATTTTGTTTAATGGAGCTAAAACCGGCTCCCCCGAAATGTCCCGTCCAAGACCAACAGCTAACACATGCTCTTCAGCCTTAGAAGGTGCAGAATCGAGTACCTCTCTTAAAGAGACTACCGCAACCTCCTTATTTGGTACCTCAATACCAATGGCTGACTTTCCTGGTATGGGAGCTTCGATTCTAATATCTTTTGCAGCTAATGCTAAAGCTAAATCATCGGCTAGATTCACGATTTTGCTAACCTTCACACCAACGTTTGGATTCACCTCGTATTTGGTTACGGCAGGTCCAAGATGAACCTTTGTCACACGAGCTTTTACACCAAAGCTATCAAGTGTCTGTTCAAGCTTTCTTGCATTTGAAGTGAGCTGCTGTTTTTCCTGGTGCTGACCAACTGCTGTAACAGGTTTTAATAACTCAAAAGAAGGTAGTGTATAGGCCTCATTCGTCTCACCAGCAGTGACAAGTGGACCTGGCGCAAGCTCTTCATCCTGCTCCTCTTTAGTAGGTGGGGTACCTGACTCGGATGGCTTTGCCGGTTTGTTAGGCTTCTGTTCCTCCGTTTGTTCATTATTCATTTCCTGATACGCATGCTGAGTAAAATCTACAATTTCAGGAATTCCCTCTGCCTGCGGCTCCTCAAGCTCTGGCTCGGTCTGATGAGAACGTGTTTTTTTAGGTTTTGCGTGTGTCTGTTGCTTTTTCTTTTCTTCTCGAAGAGCTCGTTCTTCCTTTAGCTTCTCTCGAGATTGTTTGCTCCATTGCAAGCTCTCTTTAAATAAAGAGCTGAAGAAATCCGCGACAGTTAGATAGGAGCTACGAAATCCTTTGCCTAACAGCTCAGATACTGATCTGCCAGTAATCAAAATTACACCAATAATGAGTAAAATGATGCATAGAAAAATCGTGCCTCCACTTGCAAATAAAAAATGACTGACTGCAAATGCAACGGCTCCAATCATACCTCCACCAAGCTCACCACTTGTACTCTGACCACTTGCCTCAAGCCAGAACAAGTCCCATGTATTTCGTATCACAGAGGTGTCATCAAAACCGCCGCTTGCACCAAGTGTCCGAAATAAACTCCAATGTCCTAGCAAGGCAAGTGATAGTACAACGGTATAAAACCCTGCCATCCGCCTTGTCCAAAAGGATGGTTTTGTCCGTTTAAACATAATAAATAATGACACAATCAATAGCCCTAGAGCCATAAGGAAAAACCATTCCCCTAGAAAGAAACGAAACAAGCGTACAAAGGCTTCACCCACACTGCCAAGTCTAGCAAGTGTAACAACCGCAATAACTAGCAATCCCAAGCCTACAATTTCATACGTTAATTGGGATTTCCAATTTGTATTTTTTCTTTTTTTTCGTCTTGCCATTATGCGGTCACCCTTCTGTCCATTCGTCTATCCTGTATATGAATAAGCAGCCAAAGAGGCTGCTTAACATGTACGATTCGATGGCTCTCATTATAGCATATTCTGGGGCGAGATCGGGTATTAAATTAGGTGATTTGTATCAACTATGGCTCCAGGCGAGTATTGTGGATGAAGATACAAGGATGGATTTCCTGAAATGAGCTGTACAACTTTGTATCTCCCTTCATCAAGCCGTTGAACAATTAAACTCCCCCCCTCAATAGGTAGGTGAAGCTGTTGTTTAAATGCTTCTTCATCGGGAGGAAAGATTTCTTCTTGAGGCATCATTGTATACAAAATCATTGTAGGATCTCCCCCTGTTTATACTCTTCTATAAGTTGGTTGAGCTTCTTCATAGCCTGTCCGATGCCTCCTACTTCATTAATAAGACCGTAGCTTACTGCATCAGAACCTATTACATTTGTGCCTATATCCCGTGTTAAATTCCCCTTTGAAAACATGAGTTCTTTAAATTTATCTTCACTGATTTCTGAATGAGCCGTAACAAACTTGATGACCCTCTCTTGCATTTTATCAAGATACTCAAATGTCTGTGGTACACCAATAACGAGCCCTGTTAAGCGAATAGGGTGAATGGTCATCGTGGCTGTTTCCGCAATAAAGGAGTAGTGAGAGGCGGTTGCAATCGGAACTCCTATGGAGTGACCTCCTCCGAGTACAAGGGTTACAGATGGTTTAGACATGGAGGCAATCATTTCTGAAATTGCAAGGCCAGCTTCTACATCTCCTCCGACTGTATTTAAAATGATGAGCAATCCTTCAATCTTACTATTTTGCTCTGCCGCAACCAACTGGGGAATGATATGTTCGTATTTTGTCGTTTTATTCTGAGGTGGTAATTGCATATGGCCTTCAATTTGCCCGATAACGACCAGGCAATGAATATTGGATGCTTCCATTTCTGGCACATTTGTTTGACCTAGCTCTTGAATTTTTTCAACAAGTGACGATTTTTTTTCATCCTGATTCGGCTGTGTCTCCGGCTGTCCTGGTTTCTCACTCATATCCTTCACTCTCCTTCATGTTCTCATAGCCGTAGTATGTTCGATAAGGTGATGCCTCATACTTTATGAAGGACATTAGGTATGAACCATCCATGAAAGGAGACCACAAAAAAAGTCATGTATGAATGAGCTGAATGGCGCCGCTACAGGAGAACCCTTCGCACCCGCAAGAACGGCCTCAGCCCTCGAAGCGGACAACCACCACTTCGATGTCGGTCTGCCGCGTTCTGTTCCGCAGGAGTCTACGAATTCTCCTTCCGCTAACGTTCTAAATTAAATAATTGTAGAACTTCACAGTCTTATAAAGATCGTTTTTCAATGGCCTCGATGAAAAGGTTCATTGAGATAAATTGACGGAGTTGGGTTAGCGGGGGTACTCCCGTGGTAAGCGTGTCCTATTTTTTTTCGGGAGGGATAGCAAAGAAGCAAGACTCTGATAATATCCAAGTCCTTTATGTATTTATGCAAGATAAACTCTCCTGAAATACCTCTGAAAAACGGATTTGTATTTCGGCGGCGCAATCTATCAATAAAAAAATCTGAACAATGAATTGGAGTGACTCCAACATTGTTCAGATTTTCGATTAGTTATATTACTTCTGTCCTAGCCCTATATCTTTATCACTATACTTCCATAATGATTGGTAAGATCATTGGACGTCTTTTTGTTTTTTCGTAGAGGTGACGGCTTAAGCCTTCTCTGACGTTGCTTTTTAGGGAAGACCATTCGCTTACTTTTTCCGTCATACATTTTTTAAGGATGTTGGTCACAAGCTCATTTGCATCTTCCAATAGCTGTTCGGATTCTCGTACATAGACAAACCCACGAGAGATAATGTTTGGACCAGATTCAATAGTGCCCGTTTTTTTGTTGAGTGTAACCACTACAACTAAGATGCCATCCTTTGAAAGTAATCTTCGGTCACGTAGCACAATATTACCAACGTCCCCAACACCAAGTCCGTCAATTAGTACGTTTCCTGAAGGTACCTTACTTGCTCTTCTGGCTTGTTTGTTCGTAAACTCGATCACTTCACCTTTTTCAACAACAAAAATGTTCTCATCCGGGATCCCAACACCTATGCCCAGGTTACGATGCGCATGCTGCATGCGAACCTCACCATGAATAGGAAGGAAATACTTCGGTCTCATTAGATTCAGCATAAGCTTTAATTCTTCCTGGCTTCCATGCCCAGATGCATGAACCTTTGAAGAGCCATATACCACTTCAGCACCAATTCGGTGAAGCTTATCAATTACAGCGGAAACGGATTTCTCGTTTCCTGGAATAGCCGATGCTGCAATGATCACTGTATCGTACGCATTAATAGTAATTTGTCGATGCGCACCCTTTGCCATTCTTGTTAACGCTGACATTGGTTCTCCTTGACTTCCGGTTGTGAGAATAACCAATTGTTCAGGTTTATACTTATTTACTTCATCCAAGTCAATAATTAAATCCTTTGGCGGTTCAAGATATCCTAAGCGAGTCGCAATAGAAATCACTCTCAGCATACTCTTACCCACAATGGCTAGCTTTCGATTAGCTTTCGCCGTTGCTTCAATAATTTGATGAATACGATGAACGTTGGATGCAAACGAGGTAACAATTAACCGGCCTTCCGTTTTACGAAAAACATCGGTAATGCCCACTCCAACCTCTGATTCAGACTTTGTTGTTCCAGGACGTTCAGCGTTGGTGCTATCTGAAAGAAGGCATAGTACGCCTTTATGTCCTATATTCGCCATTTTTCCGATATCGGCTTGTTTTCCATCCACAGGTGTTTGATCGAATTTAAAATCACCCGTATGTACAATTGAACCTTGAGAAGTCTCAATACATATCCCTACGCAATCAGGGATACTATGGCTTGTCCGGAAAAAGGATACCGGGGTGCTGCCAATTTTTATACGTGATTTTGCATCAATCGTTTTTAACTTAACAGATCGTAAAATTCCCGCTTCTTTAAGCTTCTCTTCCACTAATCCTAATGTTAGTTTTGTTCCGTAGACTGGAACGTTTACTTTTTTAAGTACATAGGACAAACCACCTATGTGATCTTCATGTCCATGAGTTAAGACAATCCCTTTTACTCGTTCTATTTGCTCTGTTAGGTAGGATACATCTGGAATAACGATATCCACACCTAGCATGTCATCATCAGGAAACATTAAACCTGCATCAATAATGATGATATCTTCGTCTACTTCTACTCCGTACATATTCTTACCAATTTCGCCTACTCCCCCGAGGGCGAATACGCGAATTTTCTCTGTTATCTGTTTCGACAATGGTCTTTCCTCCTATACAATTTCGCAAATGTCTCATATCAAAATCGGCGTCCTTAACACGTGTAGGTCGCCTGGTCGATTCCGTTCCCCAGTTTAGAACTTATAGACTTACCACTTATCAAAGATAAGCACCCGAACGCATCACTTGAACTTAGTATACCTTATTTTTCTAGTGAAAAACAAGACGCAACCACAATGAAAAACCCGACTGTAATAGTCGGGTTAGAAGAACATTTAAGCAAATATTGATTTGAGTAAGGCCTCTTCCTCAGCTGATATCCCAATGAGAGGTAATCGAGTTGGTCCTACATCCACACCGATTTCCTTTAACATATGCTTCACACACACAGGATTTGGAGCGATGAATAATGCCTTCATTTTTGGAAGCAGAGCTCGATGTATTTGGCTCGCGCGCTCAACCTCTCCCGCAAAGAAGGCTGCAATTAGATCCTGCATTTGATTTCCAATGACATGCGATGCAACGGAGACAACTCCAGCTGCCCCTATGGAAAGAGACGGAAGCGTCATTGAATCGTCTCCACTATAAACAAAAAAGGAATCATCTGTCTGATCAATTACGGCTGCAAAATGTTCTAAATCACCACTTGCTTCTTTTAAAGCTGTTATATTCGATTCTTTTGAAAGTGAGATCACTGTTTCAGGCAGCATATGAGCGCTAGTTCGGTGCGGCACATTATATAGCATGACTGGTAAAGAAATCGCTTGAGCAATTTCTGTAAAATGTGCATGCATTCCCAGTTGGGATGGACGATTATAATAAGGTACAACTGCCATAACCCCATCTGCTCCAAGCTTTTCAGCTAGAATTGAGGTTTCCACCGATGTAGCTGTATCATTAGAACCCGTTCCTAGAACAACAGGCACTCTCTTTTTGGTGTGCTCCAAAACAAATCGAAATAACTCTTCCTTCTCTGACAGAGACAACGTAGGTGATTCTCCAGTGGTTCCAGCGACTACTAATGCCTCTGTACCAGTTGAAATTAAGTGATCAACTAACTCGGCTGTTGCCTCAAGATCCAACTTCCCTTCTGTATTAAAAGGGGTGACCATTGCTGTCCAAACACGACCGAAATCCATCTACTCACTCTCCTAGATGTCAGTTCACTACCCCAAACTCATTCCTGCTTTTTCAAGCTGAAACATTTGATGTAACGCATTGACCGCCTTATTCATATCTTGATTCTTCACCAGCACCCAAATTGTTGTATGGGAATCAGCTGATTGCAAAATTTGAACGTTCTCGGCTGATAAGGCACTCACAATTTTTGCCGTTACACCTGGAACTCCAGTCATACCGGCACCCACTGCTGATACCTTCGCACAATTACGTAATACCTCCGGCTTGAACCCAAGCTTCTCGAGAGTTTCCACTGCGAGGTCAGCTGCTGAATCCATCACCGTGTACACAACACCTCTTGGTGAAATGTTAATGAAATCCACACTGATCTTTTCCATTGCCATTGATTTAAAGACTTTTTCCTGTAGGTCGTATTGCCCTTCTGCTGCTGCCACTTTAATTTGGGTAACATTTGCTAAGTGAGCAATTCCAGTTATTAGTTGTTCTTGAACGTCACTTCCAGCAGTTCCAGAATGCATAGCTGTCACCAGCGTCCCTTGTTTATTTGAGTAAGTAGAACGAATATGAATCGGGGTTTTAGATTGCATCGCAATTTCTACTGCACGTGGATGAATGACCTTTGCCCCCTGATACGCCATATTACAAATTTCGTTATACGTCATCGACTCAAGCGGTCTCGCTTTCTCTACAATCCGCGGATCAGCTGTCATTACACCCTCGACATCTGTAAAAATATCTACCCATTCAGCATTCACTGCTGCTGCTAAGGCTGTTGCGGATGTATCACTCCCACCACGTCCTAATGTTGTGGTTTCTCCTGTTTTCGATTGCCCTTGAAAACCAGCGACCACAAGGACATCGTACTGAGTGAATAGCTTACGTAGATGCTCCGACTTCATATCTATGATTTTAGCATTTGTAAAATCCTCATTCGTTCGAAAGCCAGCTTGCGCACCCGTCATAGCCATGGATTGCAATCCTTTTGATAATAGAAGCTGAGAAAACACAACGGAAGATATAATCTCACCACATGACGCTAATAAATCTTGTTCCCGTTTCGGAAGTTCAGATCCTGGTAAACTGAGTAATGTATCTGTTGCATAAGGATCGCCCGAACGTCCCATGGCCGACACAACCACAATTACTTTTAAGCCATCGTTGACCGCGTTCAGTACATGGTTCGCTGCTAGCTTCCTTGTCTTTTCATCTTTAACAGATGTTCCTCCAAATTTTTGTACAATGATTTTCATAGCTCACACTCTTCTTAAGATAATAGATCTTGCTCTATGAGACTTTCAGCAATTTGTACAGAGTTAAGTGCTGCACCTTTTAGTAGGTTATCTGACACAACCCAGAAATGATAGCCATTTGCTTGATCCAAATCACGACGAATACGACCAACAAATACGTCATCTTCACCAACACAATTAGCTGCCATCGGATAAACCTGCTGAGAAATATCATCCTGCAGCGTTACTCCTGGCGCATCTGAAAGGAGTGATTTTAATTCATCAACAGTTGCACCTTCTTGCTCTGTTTCGATATATACAGATTCAGAATGCCCTGTCTCAATCGGTAAACGTACACACGTTGCAGCTACTTGAAGCTCTGCCATGTGCAAGATCTTTTTGGTTTCATTCATCATTTTCATTTCTTCGAATGTATACCCATTTTCTTGAAACACGTCAATTTGTGGAATGGCATTAAACGCGATCTGATAATGCTTTTTGTCTCCACCCACTGGTAAGATTTCTGGTTTAGCTTCTTTTCCTGCTAATAAATCAGCTGTTTGACTCTTTAATTCATCAACAGCTTCGAGCCCAGCACCAGACACGGCTTGATACGTAGAAACAATGACCTTTTTTAAGCCAAGCTTCTGACGAATGGGTTCAAGTGCTGCCACCATTTGAATGGTTGAACAATTAGGGTTGGCAATGATGCCTTTATTTCCTCTAAGATCTGCTGCATTCACTTCAGGCACCACAAGTGGAACCTCTGGATCCATACGAAAAGCACTCGTATTATCAACTACAATAGCCCCGCGTTTAACAGCTTCCGGAGCTAAAGCTTTAGACACAGATCCACCTGCACTAAATAACGCTATTTGTACTCCTTCAAAGGATTCTGGAGTAGCCTCTTCTACTGTGTAGCTTTCACCTTTAAATGTAATTTCTTTGCCCGCGGAACGCTTTGAAGATAATAGTTTAAGGCTAGCAATCGGAAACCCTCTCTTTTCTAATGTTACAAGCATTTGCTGTCCTACTGCTCCCGTTGCCCCAACGACGGCAACATGATATCCATTTGTAGACATAATCATGATCTCCCTTCCCATCCAACAAGTTCAAGTTCTCTTTCGGCCATTTAGCCGTATACTCTATTAAACTTTACGGGAAAATAGGGTTTTGTGCAACCTTAGCCCACTAATCACGGAATTTTTCTACGATAACTGGTTGAAGTTGCTTACCAGTCAATGCCGCTTCCACCGTCTCTGGCAGTGATTCCATTCTCGCCACGAGTGAGGTTGGTTTTTTATCTGGAGCATCTTGACCAAACGGGATAAAGTAAATATTCTTAGCTGCCATTAACTTCATAATATTCACTCCGTTTAACCCGAGTGCGTCATTTGTAGAGATACCTAGTACCACAGGATTGCCGTTTCTAAGCGTGGCCTTAGCACCCATAAGAACGGGGTTATCCGTTAAGGCATTCGCAAATTTGCTCGCTGAATTCCCTGTTAACGGAGCGATAACCATACAATCGAGCGGAGTTGCTGGGCCAAAAGGCTCTGCTTTCACGATCGAATTTACTAATGGCTCCTTTGTAATTTCGGCAATTTGAGCTAACCACTCTTCACTTTCCCCAAATTTTGTGTCTGTTGTTTCCACTGTATACGTAGCAAAAGGCGTCACTTTTGCACCAAGATCCACAAGCTTTTTCATTTGCGGAAGTACTTCACTGTAGGTACAATGTGAGCCCGTTAATCCAAATCCTATATGCTTGCCTTCAAGTGTCATTTTAGCTCCTCCTTATTCTTCATCTTCATCGCTTTTAAGTAAATCAGCTAGGATGTTTGCAAGTATCTGACCCGCTGTTTTGGGTGCTACAATGCCTGGCATACCAGGTACAAGCATAGCTTTCATGCCACGTTTTTCAGCATATCTAAAGTCTGTACCACCCGCATTAGAGGCTAGATCAATAATGAGGGAATGAAGCGGCATTTCAGCTAGAACTCTTGCGGTAATCATGCGCGCTGGTATGGTATTAATACAAATATCCACATCTCTTAACTCTTGAAGAATATGTTTGGTGTGAAAAGGCTTAAGGCCCATCTCATTTATTCTAGCTAGCAACGACGTTTCTCTTGCTCCCACCTTCACCTTAGCACCTAAAGCTGCAAAGCTGCGGGCAATCGTCATACCAATGCGACCAAGCCCAAGAATGGCTACATTTGCATTATGAATGGTGAAGTCAGTATGCTGAATCGCCATCATCAGAGCACCCTCTGCTGTTGGAATTGAGTTATAAATCGCCACATCATCTCGCTCCATTAATTTTACGAGTGCACGATTTGATTTTTTAACTAATTGATCAAGATAGGTATTACTAATTCCAGAATAAATCGTACAATGAGCTGGTGTTCTTTCTAATTGACCCAGTGAGAGTGTGAGACTTTCATTTGAAAATACCGTATCAATTCGTCCTTCCTCACTCATGCCACTCACCGGAAGAATAATAGCATCCACTGTTTCCCACTCAATCTCATCTAATAAATACTTTGAGGCCCCAATAAAACCATCATCTAATTGCTCAAAGCCTGTTAATGAAATTTTGGCATCAAGCGTAGAAAGCTTACGAATAATTTCTAAGTGCCTCGCATCTCCACCGATTAATAGGATATGTTTCTCCGTTAACACACTAACCCTCCTTCTCTCAGCTGCTCTTGGTTGGCATAAATTAGCCATTTCATCGATCTCTGTGTTTCATCATATGTAGTCCTTTCCAATCAGTGAATGTGACCAATCACCGGAAAACAAAAAAACCGAATCACACGTGAAATCACGCTGTGTTCGGATTGTTCTGTAACGATCGATTTTTTATGTTTAAGGTATAGGATCTACATCAATAATAATCATGTCCTCACCAATTTTTTTGATTTGCTGCCAATACACCGTGACAACTTGATCCTTTTTACCAAATTGATACCAACGGGAAGTAGGAATAATAAAAGCTGTAATTTCTCCAGTTTCCTCGTTAATAAGCAAATCCGTTTGTCCCAAAACGCCAAGACGCTCTCCCTTTTGATAATCTACAATTTCCTTGCTCGCAATCTCACTTAGTCTCATCATTTGCTCCTTCTGTTTGTCATAGTTATACATATGATTTGTACACATAGATTAGACTTCAGTAACTGTACGAGATCTATAAAGAAGATAAATCGTCAGTTGGTGCCCTTCGATGTCGCCTCACGTGACCTTGGGTAACCCGAGGTCATGTGCACCGCTGCAGGAGAAACCTACGCTTTCCATGGGAACGGCCTCAGCCCTTGAAGTGGAAGGGCGCCACTTCAATGTCGGTCTGCCTCGTTCTGTTCCGCAGGAGTCTCCGTTTTCTCCTTCCGCTCATATTCCCGTTCAGACCAACATCCCTATCTAAGGAAATGAGGGCTGATTTTTTGTTTAAAAGATCACTATCATATAAAGCTTCTTTTTCAGTCGCCTCGAATGACACCTAAGCCTCTAACCTAAGATTTTCATCTTCAAAAAAATAGCTCCATTTTTACCAATAATTCCACTTAAAACAGATGCTGATTCACAGCGGACGGAATGGGGCCAACTCCGAGGGGAATTAAGTGCAGGGGTGAAATAAGATTGATGCTAGCCAAGATTAGTTCACCGCACGCTCCCGGAAAGCGTGCCCCATTCCGGGAGCGACGCCGAAGCCTCTATCTCAATGTTCTTATCTTATAAAAAAGCTGAAGCTCGTTTCTCTAATCTAATAACTACACTCATAACAAAATTCTTACTCAAAAAAGATCCTCTTTCTCAGCGGACGGAATGGGGCCGACTCCGAGGGGAGTTAAGTGCAGGGGTGAATTAAGATTGGCGCTAGCCAAGATTAGTTCACCGCACGCCCCCGGAAAGCGTGCCCCATTCCGGGAGCGACGCCGAAGCCTCTTACTTGGGTTCAACTCAAAAAAAGCGCTCTATCACATTAAAAAGTGATAGAGCGTCGATAAATGATTATTTGAGTGATTCCGGCAACTTCCCTGTAGTGCTGACAAGTGATAAAGCGGGTTTGGATGTAAGGATCGTTTCTGCAAGCTTATTTACAGAGTCTTGAGAAACCAAATTAATTTCATCAAGCATTTCATCGAGAGTCCGATGATTTTGGAGCATCAGTTCATTTTTACCATTTCGGCTCATTCGACTGTTTGTACTCTCTAAGCTTAACATTAAGCTCCCCTTAAGCTGCTCTTTTCCATTCCTTAACTCCTTTTCAGTCATCCCATTTCTTGCCATGTCTTCAGTTGTTTCAGCCATAGCCGAAACAAGCTCATCTAATTGCGACAATCCGGTCCCTGCATATAAAGTTAGTAATCCACTATCAGTAAATGAAGAATGATATGAAAAGACAGAATAGCATAAGCCTCTCTTCTCACGAATCTCCTGAAACAACCTACTACTCATACTTCCTCCAAACGAATTATTTAGAAGAACTAAGGAATAAATATCAGGATCATTAATGGCTAACCCGTTGTAGCCAATACATAGATGGGCTTGCTCCGCATCTTTAGTACGGGTTCTTTTATCTTGAATAAATTGAGGTACGGTGAGTTGTTCAGTGTGAACCGTTGGCTTCACCTTAGAAAAAGTAGTCTTTAACTGTTCAATTAATGATTCATGAATATTACCCGCTACAGAAATGACAAGGTAATCCCCCGTATAATAGCGATCCATATACGCTCTTAGATCATCCGCATTAAATGAAGCGAGAGTTTCGTTTGTCCCGAGTATGGGATATGCAAGTGAATGATCCCCGTAACAAGCCTCGCTTAATAATTCATGAACAATGTCATCCGGTGTATCCTCAACCATTCGTATCTCTTCTTCAATGACATTTTTCTCTTTTTGTAATTCCGCCTCGTCAAAGGTAGAATTAAAAAACATATCCTGTAGGACGTCCAATGCAATCAGTGAATGCTCATCAAGTACCTTAGCATAATAACAAGTATATTCCTTTGATGTAAAAGCATTGACCTGTCCGCCAATTTGATCAAACGCCTCAGCAATATCTTGAGGTGATCGTGTTTCTGTTCCCTTAAACAGCATGTGTTCTAGAAGGTGAGATAAACCGTTTTCCTTAGGACTTTCGTTTCTAGATCCTGTTCCTATCCAAATCCCCATTGATACGGAGCGTACACTGGGCATTGGCTCTATCAAGATTCGTACACCGTTCGCTAATTTAATTTTCTGTATCAACCTCTGCCTCCCTACTAGTATCTGATGGTCCAGGGAAACCTGTTCGAGTCTCTGCCATCAAATCTGAAACCGTTCCAATTTGATACCCTTGTTCTTTAATTTCTTTAATAAGTTGCTCTAATCCTCTGGCTGTTGAATCAGTGGGATGCATTAATATCGTTGCTCCTGGATGAAGTTTGCCTACTACCCGTTGGACCATTTCTTGAGGATTAGGTTTACGCCAGTCTACGGTATCTACAGACCATAGAATTGTATACATACCCTGATTAGCTGCTTCCTTCACTACATCATCTGTAAAGCTTCCGCTAGGGGGAGCAAACCACATCGGTGTAACGCCAAGTGTCGCGTTAATAACATCATTTGTTTTCTCTAGTTCACTTTTGATCTCAGCACGTGATATTCTCTGCATATCCGGATGTGTATACGCATGACTACCAATTTCGTGACCTTCTTCATATATCATCTGAGCTATTTTTGAATTATTGTTCACCCAAGAGCCGTCTAGAAAAAAAGTAGCCTCCACCTCATGGCGTTTCATTGTTTTTAGTAGTTCAGGAATATACTCATTGCCCCATGCTACATTCACAAGTAGGCTGACCATTTGTTTTTGTTCATGGCCACGAAAAATGGGGGAAGGAGGAAGATCTTCAAGGTGCACACTCGGTTCTATCTCTTTAAAGACAAGCTTCTTTTCATCGAATTGCCCAAGCTCCTCCATCTTATCATAGGATTTTTCAACGTCAACCTCCACGCCCTTGTAACCAGGTACGGCCTTCCATACTCGATCTACTCGTGCATCAGAAGCTGGGATATGATATTCCTTGGCTTTTTCTGAAATCTGATTCATTAAAGTATGGTCCTTTGAAGATACAGCTTCAGCTTGTGTACTTCGAATAGCATCAATATATGAGAGAGTAAATGGGTTTTGTAAGGCTCCAGCTGTTAATAAGATAACTAGAATAAAAAAACCGATATGCACGATACTTTTTTTCATGTGAAATCCTCCTCTTCACGAATGTATGCAAGAGGAGGACAAGGTAGAACATGGCTAGAAAAATACAAAAAAAGACTGGTACATCCCCAGTCCTTCTTAAGTGCTGCTTATTGTTTTGCTTCTGCTTGTTTTTGTTTTTCTTCTTTAATAATGACTTTACGAGATAGATTTACTCGACCTTGGTTATCAATTTCTGTAACACGAACTAGAATCTCATCTCCAAGTTTCACGACATCCTCTACTTTGCCAACACGTTCTTCGGCCAGCTGAGAAATGTGAACAAGTCCATCTTTTCCTTTAAACAATTCAACAAAAGCTCCGAACTTCTCAATGCGTTTAACCTTACCAAGGTAGGTTTCACCGAGCTGCACTTCTCGAACAATATCTTCAATAATGCCTCGTGCTTTGTCATTCATTGATTTATCAGTAGAAGAAATATACACGGTACCATCCTGTTCGATATCGATTTTCACACCGGTATCTTCAATAATTTGATTAATGATTTTTCCACTCGGTCCAATCACATCACGAATTTTGTCAGGATTAATTTTCATCGTTAGGATTTTTGGCGCATAATCAGAAAGATCACTGCGATGCTCACTAATAGCAGATAACATGTTATCGAGAATCACCATGCGACCGCGCTTTGCTTGAGCCAGTGCTTCCTCTAGGATTGTACGATCAATTCCTAAGATTTTTATGTCCATCTGCAGGGCTGTAATCCCATCTTTTGTACCGGCAACTTTAAAGTCCATATCACCAAGAGCATCTTCCATACCTTGAATATCAGTTAGAACACTTACATGCTCTTCGTGTTTTACAAGACCCATAGCAATCCCAGCTACTGGTGCTTTAATCGGAACACCTGCGTCCATCATAGCGAGTGTACTCGCACAAATACTTGCTTGAGAGGTTGATCCATTAGATTCCAATACCTCTGAAACAAGGCGAATCGTATATGGAAAATCCTGTTCAGAAGGAATAACAGCTTCTAATGCTCTTTCTCCTAATGCACCATGTCCAATTTCACGACGTCCAGGGGCACGAATTGGTCCAGTTTCCCCTACGCTGAACTGAGGGAAGTTATAATGATGCATAAAGCGTTTAGATTCTTCAAGACCTAGACCATCAAGAATCTGGACATCACCTAAAGCTCCAAGCGTACAAATACTAAGCGCTTGTGTTTGTCCTCGTGTGAATAGTCCTGACCCGTGTGTTCTCGTTAGGTATGAAACCTGTGAGGATAACGGACGAATCTCATCGATAGCTCGTCCATCAGGGCGAACTTTTTCTACCGTAATGAGTCGACGAACTTCCTCTTTGACAAACTTCTGAAGAATTTCTTTTACTTCAGAGACATTGATGTCTTCCGCTTCCTCGTAAGAAGCAACGGTTTTTGAAATAACCTCATCAATCGCCTCTTGGCGTGCATGCTTTTCTTGAACTTGTACAGCTTGTTTAAGCTCAGCCTCAGTACTTTGACGGATACTCGCTTCAAGCTCAGCATTTGTTGTTTTTAATACAACATCTTTTTTCTCTTTTCCAACACTTGCCACAATCTCTTCTTGGAAAGCAATGATGCGTTTGATTTCATCATGTCC
Organism: Alkalicoccobacillus porphyridii; assembly: GCF_007293315.1. Taxonomy (GTDB): domain Bacteria; phylum Bacillota; class Bacilli; order Bacillales; family Bacillaceae_D; genus Alkalicoccobacillus; species Alkalicoccobacillus porphyridii. Next base: position 172,951 of record NZ_VLXZ01000006.1, on the reverse strand, counting down.
AAACATAATGGCTTCAAGCATTAATTCTTCAGAAAGCTCTTGAGCCCCTGCTTCAACCATGTTAATAGCATCTTTTGTTCCTGCTACTACTAGGTTTAGATCGCTCTTGGCTAGTTGGTCAGTAGAAGGGTTGATAATTAACTCTTCTTCAATACGTCCAACCGTAACTCCTGCAATCGGTCCTGCAAAGGGAATATCTGAAATAGATAGAGCCAAAGAAGATCCAATCATCGCTGCCATTTCAGAGGATGCGTCTAAATCAGAACTCATCACGATACTGATAACTTGAACCTCATTACGGAATCCATCAGGGAACAATGGTCTAATTGGTCGATCGATTAAGCGACTCGTTAATATTGCACGCTCACTCGGACGACCCTCTCTTTTGATAAAACCACCTGGGATCTTCCCAGCTGCATACAAACGCTCTTCATAATTCACTGTTAATGGGAAAAAAGGCAGGTCCTTTGGTTCCTTTGAAGCTGTTGCAGTTGATAGAACTGCTGTATCTCCGTAACGTACAAGTACTGCGCCGTTAGCTTGTTTTGCTAGCTCGCCAGTTTCAACGGTTAACGTGCGACCAGCCCATTCAATTGAAAATTCTTGTTTTCCTTGTTCCATATGCGCGTACTCCTCTCTTACATAGAATCAATCACGTTCATTGTAGTTTGACCAGTATTTCAAATGTACATAATTGCTAAATTAATAATTGTCGTCTAACCAACAAAAAAGCGGGAACAAGTCCCCGCTTTTGTCGTGTTTATCGGCGTAAGCCAAGCTTGTCAACGAGATCACGGTAGCGCGCTACGTCTTTATTACGAAGATACGTTAATAAATTACGACGCGAACCAACCATTTTCAAAAGACCGCGTCTTGAATGGTGATCCTTTTTATGAGTACGTAAATGCTCATTTAGTGTGTTGATTTGCTCAGTAAGGATAGCCACTTGAACCTCTGGAGAACCAGTGTCCGTGTCATGCGTTTTAAATGTAGCAATTAGCTCATTTTTACGCTCTTGTGATAATGCCATCCTACTCACCTCCTTCAATTTTATCCGATTTCCTAGCGGACGTTGGTGAAGCGTGCTGCCAAGAAACGGTAGTGTACAACAGTACATCAATTACTATACCTTGCTTTTTCTTAGAATGCAAGTGGCAGCCATAACTTATTCAATGGGATTATTACGGGCGTACGTCTCTGTTCTTTGCTTATCAATCTGAAGCTGAGCAATTAATTCGTCGATGCCATTAAATCGCTTCTCATCCCTTAGCCTTTGAAGCCATGTGACGAAAATATTCTTACCATATATCTGCTTATCAAATTCAAGTAGATGCACTTCTATATTGGGGGCATCTGGGCGCTTCTCATGGAAGGTAGGTTTGTAGCCAACATTACACATACCATACAGCTGTTCATCACCAATCCGAACGCTTACAACGTAGACACCGGTTTTAGGTATGACATAACGTTTGTCGAGCATCACATTGGCGGTAGGGAAACCAATACTTCTCCCTCTCTTCTCACCATCTACCACAGTTCCCTCTACTTGATAGGGATGACCCAGTAGATCTGCCACCTTTTCAACTTTTCCCTCATTTAATAAAGCTCGTAAAGCTGTTGAACTCACTTTTATCCCTTCTTTTTCTACTTTTGGAACGGCACTCAGGGTAAAGGATTCACGACTATGTTCGGATAATGTGTCCATTGTCCCTCTACCCCATTTTCCATAGGTGAAATCAAACCCTGCCACAACATGCTTAGCTCCTAAAGTAATTAAGTATTGGTCAACAAACTGCTGGGGTAGGAGATCAGCAAATGACTGATTAAACTCTACCACATATGTTTTATCTACTCCAAGCTCTGCGATTGCCGCGAGTTTATCTGGTAGTGGCGTCAAGAAATGCATCGGCTCCGCCAATTTTTGCAGAACTTCCTTCGGATGAGGGTGAAATGTCATGACAGCACTCTTCATTTCATTCTCTCGGGCATAAGTAACAGCTTGACTGATGACATGCTTATGTCCCTTATGCACACCGTCAAAGTAGCCTAAGGCAAATACTGTAGGCTCAACTAAGAGGGAGGAATGATCAAGCGGATGACTAAGATAAATCGTTTTCATTCACCTTCCCCCCTTATAATCGACTTGTCTTCAGGTGGAAGTAGCATCTTTTCAGGCTTCATTACAGCTGTTTTTGTAGGATGAGGCTTATAGATAGCAAGCAATTCCTTTTGTGAGGAATAGACAACCACGCGTTGATCGGCTCCAAGCACATGATTAGGTAAAACCGCGCCGTGACGAACCTGTGCTTCAACGCTTGCGTCCACAATAATGGCTGGCCACTCAGCAAGTACCTCACTGAACGGTTTAAGTACTTGCAAACGATCATCAACTTCCATCTGACTAAGCTCCTCAAACGTAATACAGTCAGATAATGTATATGGACCGGAAGCCGTGCGTATTAAGTTTGACATATGACTTGGGTAACCTAACGCCTCACCAATCGACACCGCTAGCGTACGGATATACGTTCCTTTACTACACCTCACAGAAAAACGAATAGAATAGGTATCCTCCGTTTTTTTTGAGTGAGAAAGCATGTGAATCTCATGAATCATGATCTTTCTCTCGGGTCTTTTTACAGTCTGGTTGGCTCTGGCATACTCATATAATTTCTTTCCATTTACTTTTACAGCTGAATACATTGGTGGAATTTGCACTTGTTCACCTAAAAATGACTGAAGAACCATACGAATTTCTGAATCTGTCCATTGTTCGTGCACAGCCTTCGATTCAAGTGTTTCCCCATCTGCATCTTCGGTGATCGTTGAGAAGCCAAGTGTCACCTCCGCTTCATACGTTTTCCCGAAGTCTGACATATATTCGGCAACTTTGGTTGCCCGCCCCAAACATATAGGTAGTACACCCGTTACACTTGGGTCTAATGTTCCTGTATGCCCAACCTTTTTAGTTTGGTACAGTCTACGTATCTTATAAACACAATCATGTGATGTCATACCGGCTGGTTTAATAAGTGGCAATATTCCTGTAGGCAATGGCTGCACTCCTCTCCACCATTCATCTAAAAAAAGGATAGGAAGCTAGATGCTCCGCTATCCTTTGTTTTAGTTTGAATCGTTATTTCTATTTAAGTCTGATAGCAAGGTTTCAATTCGATTTCCATAAGCGATGGACTCATCAAATTCAAACTCTAATTCAGGTGTTTTGCGAAGGCGGATCCGTTTGCCTATTTCAGAACGAATAAAACCTTTTGCCTTATTAAGTCCTCGTAAGCTTGCTTCCTTCTCTTCATCACTTCCAAGAACAGTAATAAATGCTTTTGCTTGTTGAAGATCTCCAGTGACATCTACACCTGTTACTGTAACAAACTTAACGCGCGGATCCTTTATTTCGCGAAGCAGAATGTCACTTACTTCTTTTTTTATCTGTTCTGCTAATTTATTTGCGCGAACCTTGCTCATGTATAATCACCTCTTAATTAAACTATAGCCACTCTATCTCAGTTAGAGTACGTTCCGATTCAGGATCTGCGTCAATAAGAGCCAAAGCTCTTTGCAGCTCCTGATCACAACGTTTCTTGGTTGTAGCAACAACTACGATACTGAGCTCTGTGCGCTGCCATAAATCTTGATAGGCCGTTTCTGCAACGGATAAATTATATCGTTGCCCAAGTCTAACAACTAGGCTCTTTACAACCGCCCGTTTGGCTTTTAACGAACCAGCATCATAGATAAACAGTTCACATTTGAGGGCTCCTATAATCATTTACGTACGATTTCTTCCATCACGTACGCTTCAATTTGGTCGCCTTCTTTGATGTCGTTGAAGTTCTCAAGCGTAATACCACATTCGTACCCTGCAGCCACTTCTTTCACATCATCTTTAAAGCGTTTCAATGCGTTGATTGCACCTTCATAAATAACGATGCCATCACGAATGAGACGAACGGTTGAATTCCGTGAGATTTTTCCATCTGTCACGTAAGAACCTGCAATCATTCCGATCTTAGATACTTTGAAGGTTGTACGGATTTCTACCTGACCAATAACTTTCTCTTCGTATTCTGGGTCAAGCATACCCTTCATTGCTGATTCAATCTCGTCAATTGCATTGTAGATTACACGGTGCAGACGAATATCTACTTTTTCGACCTCAGCTGTACGCTTTGCATTCACGTCAGGACGAACGTTAAAACCAATCACGATTGCATTAGAAGCTGAGGCTAGAATAATATCTGACTCTGCGATCGCTCCAACGCCAGTATGAATGATGTTGACTTTAACGCCTTCAACTTCAATCTTCTCTAGTGAACCACGCATCGCTTCTACTGAGCCTTGTACATCACCTTTAATAATGATGTTAATGTCTTTTACTTCCCCTTGTTGGATTTGGTTAAACAAATCATCCAAGGATACACGTGAGGTCTCTGTACGATTTTCATCACGGTGACGTGCATTTCTAGCTTCTCCAATTTGACGCGCTTTTTTCTCATCTTTGAACGCTTGGAATTGATCTCCCGCAAGTGGTACATCATTTAGACCTGTAATCTCTACAGGAGTAGATGGTCCAACTGATTTCACTCTACGTCCAAGGTCGTTCACAAGAGCACGCACACGACCATAGGTGTTTCCAACAACTAGTGGGTCACCTACGTTTAGTGTACCCGCTTGAACAAGTAATGTTGCAACAGGTCCACGACCTTTATCAAGCTGAGCCTCAACTACAGAACCTACAGCAAGCTTATCTGGGTTTGCTTTTAATTCTTCTACCTCAGAAACCAAAAGGATCATCTCAAGAAGCTCATCAATTCCAGTGCCGTTAATCGCAGAAACATTGACAAAGATTGTCTCTCCGCCCCATGCTTCCGGAACTAACTCATATTCTGTTAGCTCTTGCATCACTCGATCAGGATTTGCGGCTTCCTTATCTACTTTATTCACAGCAACTATAATCGGTACTCCAGCAGCTTTTGCATGACTGATGGCTTCTTTTGTTTGAGGCATTACACCATCATCAGCAGCTACAACAAGTATCGTGATATCCGTTACTTGAGCCCCACGTGCACGCATCGTTGTAAAAGCAGCGTGACCTGGTGTATCTAAGAAGGTTACTTTTTTGCCGTTTGTCTCAACTTGGTACGCACCGATATGTTGAGTAATTCCACCAGCTTCTCCTGCCGTTACCTTTGTGTTACGAATTGAATCAAGCAGGGTTGTTTTACCATGGTCAACGTGCCCCATGATTGTGACAACAGGTGGGCGTTCTTGAAGCTCCTCTGAGGTATCTTCTGCGTTGTAGTTATCAATATCCAACTCATCAACTGGAATAATTTCCTCTGCCTCTACTCCATAATCTGTTGCAATCAATTCAATTGTATCTTTATCAAGCTCTTGGTTAATTGTAGCCATCACACCAAGACCCATCAATTTTTTGATAAGCTCAGATGCTTCTCTATGAAGCTCTTTTGCCAGTTCACTTACCGTTAAAGAACCGTGGAACGTAATCTTATCTGGTAATGGCATCGTCTGTTTAACTTGCTGCTGATTACGATTTCGTTGATTATTGTTACGATTGCGATTGCGATTTTGATTGCGGTTTTGTCCTTGGTTCCGGTTCTGAGGACGCTGTCCACCGGCACCCTGCTTTTTAACCGGTCTGGAGCTATTTCCACCTTGATTAGTTTGAGCTTTTGGTCTATTTTGCTGATTTTGTTGAGTCTGTTGATTTTGGCTTTTCACAGGTTCAGCTGGCTTCTTCTCCTGAGCTGGTTGAGATTTCCCAGAAGCCTTGCGTAAAGTCTCTTCATCAACTACGGACATGTGATTGGAAACCTCTACACCCATACCTTTAAGCTGATCAATTAACTGTTTGCTTTGAACATTATTTTCTTTGGCGTATTCATATATTCTCATTTTTTTCATATACTTACCTCCACATTCATTGGTCCATTAGATCACTTATCTTTCCTGCGAACCCCTTGCTTTTAACACCGATCACCACTCGCTCTGCTTTACCAATGGCACTACCAAGTACAAAACGATCCGCCCCTACTTTGTATGGAATGTCATAATGCTGACATTTGTCCTGGATCTTCTTAGCGGTAGCAGCTGATGCATCAGCTGAGATCAGAACTAAATAGACGTTCTTTCGTCTTATATCATTAATGACCAGCTCTTCGCCAGATACTAACTCTCTCGCTCTAGCCGCTAGTCCTAATAAAGATATCCACTTCTCTCTGCCTACTTTCATGAGTTGGCGTTACCTTTTGGTCTTGATGCGAGAAGCTCATCATACTGCAAAGGGGTAAGTGTTACATTTAGATGCCGAGAAAGAACATCTTTCTTTTTAGCAAGTATAAAAACCTGCTCATCATTTGTTAGATACGCACCACGGCCATTCTTTTTCCCGGTAGGGTCAAGCTCTACTACCCCTTCCGGAGAGCGAACAATGCGTATTAGTTCTTTTTTAGGCTTCATTTCATTGGTTACTACACATTTTCTCAAAGGAATTTTACGCTGGCTCACGAATTCATCTCCTTTGTGACACTATTCCCGCTCAAAAGAAGTATAATCCGAAGAATCTTCAAACGTATTCTCATCGGATTCTGGAACGGGCTCAAAATCTTTTTCTTCTAATAAACCTAGTTCTTCAGCCTCTGATTCACTCTTAATGTCAATTTTCCAACCGGTCAATTTAGCTGCCAAACGGGCATTTTGGCCACGTTTACCAATGGCTAATGATAGCTGGTAATCAGGTACAATCACTTGAGTCATTTTATCTGTTTCATTCACATTAACGCGAACAACTTTAGAAGGACTAAGTGCATTTGCTACATATTCCACAGGGTCTTCAGACCATTTTACGATGTCTATCTTTTCCCCTTTTAGCTCATTCACAATCGTTTGAACTCGTTGTCCACGAGGTCCAACACAGGCTCCTACTGGATCAACCTCAGGGTTATCAGAGTGAACGGCGATTTTAGAACGATCTCCAGCTTCACGAGAAACAGATTTAATTTCTACTGTTCCATCGTAAATTTCCGGAACTTCGAGCTCAAATAGTCGCTTTAATAATCCAGGATGAGTGCGGGAAATCAAAATTTGTGGTCCCTTTGTTGTTTTCTCTACTTTCGTTATAAACGCCTTCATTCGATCATTATGCTTATAGCTTTCATTTGGCATTTGTTCATTAAGTGGAAGAAGAGCTTCCACCTTACCTAGATCAACATAAATAAAACGATGATCCTGACGCTGAACAATTCCCGTCATAATGTCTTCCTCGCGGTCGATAAAATCGGAATAAATGATGCCGCGTTCAGCTTCACGCACTCTTTGGGTTACGACCTGCTTTGCGGTTTGCGCAGCAATCCGTCCAAAGTCCTTTGGTGTCACTTCAATTTCAATCACATCATCCAAATCATAGTTAGGATCCATTTGATGTGCTTCATCCAAAGTAATTTCTAGGCGCGAGTCAAATACCTCTTCAACCACTACTTTACGTGCAAAGACACGGATACTACCGTTGTCTCGATTTACATCAACACGCACATTTTGCGCTTGACTAAAATTACGTTTGTATCCGGAAATAAGTGCTGCTTCAATTGCTTCAATAATAATATCTTTTTTAATTCCTTTATCATGTTCTAATGTAGTTAATGCTTCCATAAATTCAGTATTCATCACTCATTGTCCCCCTTTCAGACTTAGGCCAACATTAAAATAAAATGGCTAAACGCGCATTCGCGACTTTTTTATATGGAATCTGATAGACTTTCTTTCTTGTTTTGACTGTGACCTCAAGCTCAACGGTTTGTCCATCGAAGGATACAAGTGTGCCTTCAAAGGATTTTTGGCCATCAACTGGCTCGTAGGTTGATACAGCTATATATTTTCCGATGGCTTTCTCAAGATCTGAGGCCTTTTTCAGCGGTCGTTCTGCTCCAGGCGAAGAAACTTCAAGAAAATACGCTTCCTCAATTGGGTCTGTACGATCAAGCTCCTCACTCAGTCTTTCACTCACTGCTCCACAATCATCTAAGTCAACGCCTGATTCAGAATCTATAAACACACGTAAAAACCAATTTGGCCCCTCTTTCTTGTACTCAATGTCTACGAGTTCAAGATTAAGTTCAGCTAAAATTGGTGTCACAAGACTTTCGGTTATTGATGTGACATTCCTGCTCAAACTTTACCCTCCTAACATTCTATCTCCTAAATCTGACTTACAAATGAGACAGCACAAAAACGAAAGAGTGGGTTGCCCCACTCTCCTCCGAACGTATTCTAAGTATTACCATATTAAGATTAGCATAAACACCGTGTGTTTGCAACCGATCGCGCGTTGCGAATGGTTATCAGAAGAGCGAAAGCTGATTGGAATCTGGTAATCCTTCTAAGCAACCATGCTCGTCTAAATTCTCAACAACGGTTTTGGTTAATTTACTACGCTGCTGCAGATCTTCTTTAGAAAGAAACTCTCTTTCTTTGCGTGCACGTACGATATTGTGTGCTGCGTTAGTCCCTACTCCTGTTAGTGAGTTAAATGGCGGCAATAAACTCATGCCATCCACAATAAACTCCTCAGCTGCTGACCGATAGAGATCCGCCTTCTGGAAAGAAAATCCACGTTCGCACATTTCCAAGGCAAGCTCCAGCACGGTCAGTACGGCCTTCTCCTTAGGTGCTGCATCTAACCCTTTTTTGTTTATTTCATCTATCTTCGCTCGAATGGACGTTGACCCTTTAATCATCGTATCCATGTCAAAATCATCAGCTCGAACAGTGAAATAAGATGCATAATACAAGATTGGGTGATGCACTTTAAAGTATGCAATCCGAACAGCCATCAAAACATACGCAGCGGCGTGCGCTTTCGGGAACATATATTTAATCTTTAAGCAGGATTGAATATACCAATCTGGTACATTATGCTTTTTCATTTCATCAATCCACTCAGGTTGAAGCCCTTTTCCTTTTCGTACAAACTCCATAATTTTAAAAGCGAGTGATGAATCAAGCCCAGCATAGATTAAATACACCATAATATCATCACGACAACCAATTACGTCCTTCAGTTCACATGTGCCGTTGTAGATTAATTCATTGGCATTGTTCAGCCATACATCGGTTCCGTGTGATAGGCCTGAAATTTGCACGAGCTCTGAGAATGTACTTGGTTTGGTTTCCTCGAGCATCTGACGAACAAAACGTGTTCCAAACTCTGGGATACCAAGTGTTCCCGTTTTACACATAATCTGTTCTTCGTCTACACCAAGTACATCCGGACTACTAAAAATCTTCATAACCTCTGGGTCATCCGTTGGAATCGTTTTTGGATCAATGCCACTTAAATCCTGTAGCATTCGAATAACCGTCGGATCATCGTGACCAAGAATATCTAATTTAAGCAGGTTATCATGAATCGAGTGGAAGTCAAAGTGGGTGGTTTTCCATTCTGAATTCTTATCATCTGCTGGAAACTGGATTGGACTGAAATCATGAATGTCCATATAATCAGGGACAACAATAATTCCACCCGGGTGCTGCCCGGTTGTCCGTTTTACTCCGGTGGTACCAGAAACGAGTCTATCGATTTCTGCCCCACGCATAATCAGATCATGATCACCCTGATAGCCTTTCACATATCCATAGGCGGTTTTTTCAGCAACCGTTCCAATGGTTCCTGCTCGATACACATATTCCTCACCAAACAATTCCTTTGTATATTGGTGAGCACGTGGCTGATAGCTTCCAGAGAAGTTTAAATCAATATCGGGTACCTTATCCCCTTTAAACCCAAGGAACGTTTCAAAGGGAATATCTTGACCATCCTTCACATAAGCCGTACCGCACTCAGGACAATCCTTGTCTTTTAGGTCATAGCCTGAAGCCACACTTCCATCATCAAAGAATTCAGAATGTCGGCAGCTTGGACAGACGTAATGTGGCGCAAGAGGATTGACTTCTGTAATCTCCGTCATTGTTGCTACAAGAGACGAACCGACTGAACCACGAGATCCAACAAGGTAGCCATCAATTAAGGACTTTTTAACGAGCTTGTGAGAGATCAGGTAGATAACGGCGAACCCATGGCCAATGATGCTTTTTAGCTCTTTTTCCAATCGTGCTGTTACGACCTCAGGCAATTCTTCTCCATAGATGCTTTTGGCACGATCATAGCTCATCTGTCTAATTTCTTCATCTGCCCCATCAATTTTTGGTGCATATAGATCATCTGGCACTGGTTGAATACCATCCTCGACTCTGTCGGCAATAGCATTTGTCTGAGTAACAACAATATCTTTAGCTGTCTCTTCCCCCAAGAATGAAAAGAGCTGAAGCATCTCCGTTGTTGTACGGAAATGAACCTCAGGGAGCTCCTGACGATTCAAAGGATTGGCCCCACCTTGAGAAGCAATTAAGATCTTTCTATTAATGTAATCTTCCTTCTGTAAGTAATGAACATTTCCGGTTGCTACAACAGGTTTGTTCTGCTTCTCTCCAAGCTTCACAATATTTGAGATGATCTCTTGGAGTGATTTCTCGTCTTTGACTAGTTCCCGTTCAATCAAATGCGCATAATTAGTAGGAGGCTGTACTTCGAAATAATCGTAAAAGGCAGCAATGGATTCAACCTCATCTGCTGACTTCTGCATCATTCCCTCAAATACTTCCCCTTTATCACACGCCGAACCAATGATTAAGCCCTCACGATGCTTACTAAGCTGTGATCGCGGAATTCTTGGGGTACGGAAAAAATAATCAACATGTGAGATACTGACTAGCTTATAGAGATTCTTAAGGCCTTCTTGAGAAGTCACTAAAATGGTGCAATGAGACGGACGCTGACGGTGGAAGTTACCTTGTCCCATATGCTGATTGATCTCATCATGGGAGAGAATTTCCTTTTCTCTAGCATCCTTCACCATTTTCCATAGGAGATAACCTGTGGCCTCTGCATCATAAATCGCCCGGTGGTGACTGACCAGTTCAATATCAAACTTTTTACACAATGTGTTTAATCGGTGGTTTTTTAGTTCTGGATACAGGAAACGCCCAAGCTCCAATGTATCAATAACCGGATTCGTTACTTCTCCTTTATTGATCTTCTTGTACCCTACATTCAAGAAACCAATATCAAAGCTGGCATTATGTGCAACAAGCACACTGCCCTTAGAAAATTCATAGAAATCCTTTAATACATCCTCCACTTCAGGCTGTCCTCGTACCATATCATCCGTTATACCCGTAAGGTTCATGATTGTATGGCTTAACGGTTCATGCGGATCAGCAAAAGACTCAAACCGATCAATAATCTCGCCGTCTTTAATTTTTACTGCGGCTAGTTCAATAATTGTATTGTAGACAGCAGATAAACCAGTTGTCTCTACGTCAAAAACAACGTATTCCGCGGTCTCAAGCTGAATCGGTTGCTCATTATAGGCAATTGGCACTCCATCATCTACAAGGTTTGCTTCAAGTCCAAATAAAAGTTTCACACCATGCTTTTTGCTCGCAGAGTAAGCCTCTGGAAAAGCCTGTACGACTCCATGGTCGGTAACAGCCATTGCTTTATGTCCCCACTGAGCCGCTTGTTGTACATATCTACCGGCATTGGTCATCCCGTCCATCTGACTCATAGAGGTATGAAGGTGAAGCTCGACTCGTTTTTCCTCTGCATCATCTGTAATAACGTCTGCTTCAATTTGATTAATGTCATTCGCAATCATCACGAGATCACGTACAAACGTATCGTTTTGAATACCTCCACGAACTTTAAGCCACATTCCTTTTTTTACTGCCTGTAAAAGTGGAAGGTCTTCTTTATCACGAGAGAATATCTTCACTAAAATGGAGTCGGTATAATCGGTTATTTTAAACGTTAATAATGAACGACCACTGCGAAGCTCACGAATTTCAGAGTCAAACACCAATCCTTGTACCGTAATTCGTCTTTCTTCATCTACAATACCTTCAATTGGTGTAGCCTCATCCTTAATTGGATAACCAATCGTAAGTGATTTACCCTGGACATCTTTGGCTGCTTGCTCCTCCGCCTTTTTCTTCTCCATCATTGCTTCAACCACTTTAGAGTGATCTTCTTCTTCACGATTTTTAACAAACTCCTCAAATGCCTGCGATGACTCCTGGAAGGTTGCTTCAAGCTGAATATTTGGTAGACCAAATGAAGTAAGACAATCATTTAGTGGCTGAGCAAGCTTTCTTTTAAGTGCAGTCGCTTCCGTTTCATTCCGCACCTTAATCGTAACCAATCGCCCATCAAAAGCCGGTGTTTGATTTTTTAAAAGCGTGCGTAGAGCATCTGAGATATCTGTAACCTCAGCGACGATTAGAGGCCAATAGCCATGCCAGATTGAATCAGTAGGTTCACTGCTTTCATAGATGAAGCTATGGTTCACCTCTGCTATATGTTTAAATGTATGAGTAAGTCTTTCTTTAAATAATTGGTAAATGGAAGCTGGTACTAAATGGTTCATTGTGATATAAAAGTGCCAGCTTTTTTTCTGTTTAGAGATAACAAGCTTCTTAATATACCCATCTTTAAAATGCTCTGATATGATTTCATCAGGCATCTGAATCTGATTTAACAGTAGCTGAAGCCGTTCCTGTCTTGTTTCTTTATCTAAGTCGATTGTCTGCACCCCCTAAATCTTTTTATCAAAAGAAAAAGGGCTGATTCAATTACGGATCAGCCCAAACATGCTCTTAGTTTGAGAGCTCCTGCAGCTTTGATTGTAATGTTTCTGCAAGATCATCTACATGTACGTCTATTGATTCACCAGTGGAACGAACCTTTAGCTCTAGGAACCCTTCATCTGCACGCTTACCAACAGATACTCTTAATGGAATTCCAATTAAATCTGCATCCTTAAATTTAACGCCTGCTCGCTCTGGACGATCATCATATAATACGTCCCAGCCGTCTTTCTTGAGCGAAGAATAGACTTGTTCAGAAAGGGTAGCTTGTTCTTCATTTTTTGAATTTAGTGTCAGCAAATGAAGCTGAAATGGAGCGACAGCGATTGGCCAAACAATACCATTGTCATCATGATGCTGCTCGATGATAGCGGCAACCGTACGTGAAACACCTATACCATAGCAGCCCATTTTAAAAGGATTTGCTCGTCCATTTTGATCTAAAAAGGATGCACCCATAGAATCAGAATAGAAGGTACCCAACTTAAATACTTGCCCAATTTCAATCCCTCTAGCAAATTGAATTGTCCCTTCTCCATCAGGAGATGGATCCCCTTCTTGAACCAAGCGTAAGTCAACGTATGATTCAATTGTTAAATCACGGTTGAGATCAACCTGAATGGCACACTCATCCGCTGTACTTGAATTCATTAAAAATCCTGATTGACCCTCTAAGGCATAATCAGCATATATTTTTAACGATGTATTACCTAAGGCAGTAAGTTGACCGGCTTCAACTTTAAACTGTTCTTTAATCTCATGCTCGCCTAGCACAGTTAATGATTTTGCATGTAGCTCATGCAAGGATTTAATTTCATTTAATTCATGGTCAGCACGAAGCAAAAGCAATGCAAGTTCCTCATCGATTTTAACGGCGAGTACTTGAACGGTTCTTGAAAGCGGCCATTCAAGCTGTTGCGCAGCTTCCTGAATTGATGCTGCTGCATTTACTTTGGCTGAACTAAGAGGCTGTGACGTTTCTTCACTTCTAGTTGTTACTCGTACACTTGTTGCCATTTCAAGATTTGCTGCATATGAGGATGAGTCAGAATACGCAATCGTGTCCTCCCCAACCTCAGCTAAAGCCATAAATTCAAATGTATCCTTGCCTCCCATTGCTCCTGAATCGGCAATGACCGCACGGAAGGTTAAGCCAACTCGAGTAAAGATTCGCTCATAGGCTTTATACATAGCTTGATAGGTTTCATCCAAACTCTCTTCTGTATCGTGAAAGGAATAGGCATCCTTCATAATGAATTCACGACCTCGTAATAAACCAAAACGAGGGCGGCGTTCATCACGAAACTTCGTCTGAATTTGAAACACATTTAAAGGTAGCTTCTTATATGAGCCAATGGCATCACGAATAATACTTGTGATCACCTCTTCATGTGTAGGTCCTAACGCAAAATCACGCCCGTGACGATCCTGAAGACGTATTAATTCATCACCCATTTTATCCCAACGACCTGTTTCCTGCCATAATTCAGCTGGGTGTAAGCTAGGCAGCGTTAACTCCTGAGCACCTACAGCTTCTAATTCCTCACGAACAATTGACTCTACTTTAGCAATGACACGCTTAGCAAGCGGGAGGTACGTATATACTCCAGCAGCGGTCTGTCGAATCATCCCCGCCCTTAGCATGAGCTGGTGGCTGATTACATCCGCATCAGAAGGCACATCTCTTAATGTTGGTACTAAAAAGGTCTTCTGTCTCATAACTGTATAGTCCCTTCTATGATTCTTTCTTCTACATAAACAGCTTGCTTATATCATTCCATGTAACAACAATCATCAGAAGCATAAGGAAAGCAAAACCAACAAACTGAATCATTCCTTCTTTCTGAGGATCGATGGGTTTTCCTCTGACTGCTTCATATCCTAAGAATATTAGTCTGCCTCCATCCATCGCTGGAATTGGGAGAAGATTAATAATTCCTAGGTTAATGCTTAGAAGGGCAGCAAATGTAACCAGTGTGATAATTCCCATCGATGCAGCTTCACCAGTTATATTATAAATACCAACAGGTCCTGCAATATAGTCAAGTGAGAATTGGCCAGTAATAATGGTTCCAAGTGTTTTAAAAATAGAAATGGCTAGATCATAAGGTTGAATAAAGCCTTGCATAATCGCACCTGTAAAAGTTCTTTCTGAAGTAGGTCCGACACCTAATTGACCAATTTGCTCTGGTCCCAAATCAACAGAAGCCGTCTCTGCATCAACTTCAACGATACTTCCTTCTCGTTCAATGGTTAAGGATAGGGTTGAGTCTGGATGAGCTTCAATATTTTTTCTGACCGCTCTCCAAGAATTTGTTTCATTACCATTAATACTTTGGATTACATCACCAGCCTGCACGCCTGCCGCATCAGCGCCAGAACCTTCCGCCACAAATGATACCTGATTTGTGTTTACACCCTGTATTCCAGCAACCACAACAAATAAGATAAATCCAAGTACAAAGTTCATGAGTGGGCCTGCAAATATGGCCATGGCACGTTTGCCAACAGACTTAGAGCCAAATTGACGATTTAATGGTGCTATTTGATTAGGAACCTCGTCTTGAATCACATCAGCACGCTCATGGACGTGATAGACTACTCGCTCACCCTCGTCATCAAACGCCTCGATGACCAAATCTTTTTCTAAATCGATATACTCCACTTGAACAACCTGTGCTTCAGGGTGCTTTGACTTATTATTGACATAGATTTTTGTTACTTTTTCTTCATCGTTTAAGACCAGTCCAATTTCATACCCTGGCTTAATTGATACTTGTTCAGGATCCTCTCCTGCCATCCGTACAAAGCCACCAATTGGTAGTAAGCGGACCGTATAAATCGTCTCATCACGCTTAAAGGAAAAGAGCTTTGGCCCCATTCCAATCGCAAATTCACGGCAGAGAATTCCGGCTCTTTGAGCAAAGTATAAATGCCCCCATTCGTGAACAAATACTAGTACACTAAAAATCACCAGAAAAGAAAGTAATGTATTCAATGTTAATCTTCTCCGCCTTTCTTGCTACAATTTAGATTGAACAAACTGTCTCGTTTCCTCATCAGCATGAATGATTTCTTCAAGGCTTGGACTATGTATACGTTCATGCCTGTTCAACGAATGCTCAATGAGGTCTTCAATCTCTAAAAATGAAATTTGTTGATTTAAAAAAGCAGCGACTGCAGCTTCATTTGCCGCATTCAGCACGGTTGGCATAGTTCCAGCACTACGTCCTGCCTCATAGGCAAATTTCATACAACGGTAGCGATCCATGTCCAACTTATTAAAATGCAGTTTCTCCATTTCCCACAAGTTTAACCTCTCACCCTTCTCTCGTGCAAGTCGATTCGGATAAGTTAATGCATATTGGATCGGAACACGCATATCTGCTGTACCAAGTTGAGCCATAACACTCTTATCTACAAATTCTATCATAGAATGTATAATACTCTCTCTGTGCATTAAGACATCAATTTGATCATAAGGGATTCCAAACAGCCAATGAGCTTCAATGACCTCGAGGCCTTTGTTCATCATGGTTGCAGAATCTATTGTAATCTTAGCACCCATGGACCAGTTAGGATGCGCTAATGCTTGCTCAACGGTAACGCCGTGAAGTTCATCTCTAGTCTGGTCTCTAAAGCTGCCACCTGATGCCGTAACAATAAGCCGTTCAATTGTTTTTGGATCTTCCCCATTCAACGCTTGAAAAATGGCTGAGTGCTCACTATCTACAGGAATAAGGGATACTCCATGCTTATTCGCTTCGGTGGTCACAATATGACCAGCAGTTACTAGCGTTTCTTTGTTAGCAATAGCAATATCTCTTCCAGCCTTGATTGCTGCGAGAGTTGGCTTTAATCCTACGCTTCCAATTACAGCATTCACAAGTATATCAGCATCTTGATGGCACGCAACCTCCATCAACCCGTCTTCCCCAGAGATAACCGTGACGGAAGCTGGTACTTCTTTTTTTATTAAATCAACATCTTCTTCTCGTTGCACACTTACTAAAGCGGGCTGAAACTCTTGAATTTGCTGAATCGCAAGTTCTATATTTGTCCCACAGGACAAAGCAGTAAGCCTAAAGAAATCTGGATTGGTTCTAATGACATCAAGAGTCTGCGTCCCAATAGACCCGGTTGACCCTAATAAACTAATGTATTTCAAACATCTCACTCTCCCTACGTACCTAAATGACTTAGATTAATTGAATTAAATGAAGGATAGGCATCACAAAGATAAGACTATCAAACCGATCTAAAATCCCACCATGACCAGGCAACACATTACCTGAATCCTTCACTGCGTAATGCCGCTTCAAAGCAGATTCAACTAAGTCACCAATTTGGCCAAAAACGGACGCAACCAGCATGATGACGAGAGCTGTTGAGAAAGATATGTATGTAGATAGGTCGGGAAGTAGTAGATAAAGCACCGTACCGACTATGATGGCAAACACAACTCCGCCTAATGATCCTTCAATCGTTTTATTTGGACTGATATCTGGCCACAATTTATGTTTACCAATAGCTCGTCCAACAAAATAGGCTGCAGAGTCTGTAGTCCAAATAAGCAGAATCACAAAAAATACAAGCACCATGCCTATTTCTGCAATATCACGCGTAAGCATTAAATAATGGAAACCAAATCCGACATAAACGGACGATAGCACAACAAACCCAACCTCATCAAACGTAAACGTGTTTTTAGTTAAAACTGTTAACATTAGCATGATAAGGATAAAGAAGATAAACAGTTCAACCTTTGTAAATGCGTAAGGGAAAATCGCTTCAAACCAATTTTGTGGAACGAGTAAAATCCACATGGAAAGAAGCGCTGTTATACCAGTTAAGGAAAAAGCCCGCATTTTTTTCATTCTTAATAATTCAATCATTGCTATGGATGCTACTACACTTACAGCTAAGCTGAAAAATGTACCTCCCAAAGCAATCATCGTAATCATAACAACTCCAAACCCTATACCTGTAATAATACGTTGCTTCATACTAAATGAGCCCCCTTAAGCCTAAACCCCGCCAAATCGGCGCTTTCTTTTCTGATAAACTGCAATGGCCTCCATGAAATCCTGTTCTTTAAAATCCGGCCATAAGACGTCAGTAAACCAGAATTCACTATAGGCAAGCTGCCAAAGCATGAAGTTGCTTAAGCGAATCTCTCCACTTGTTCGAATTAATAAATCAGGATCTTTAAGCTGTGAGGTCATTAATTGCTCATGGATATGCTGCTCACTAATCATGTCGGCGCTTAACTCACCACGTTCTACCTGCTTACCGATAAGCTTCACTGCCTCAACTAGCTCAAATCGACTTCCATAGTTTAAGGCAAAGTTAAGAATCATTCCTGTATTATGCTTAGTATCCTCAATGGCTTTCTCTACGGCACTTAGTGTATAGCTTGGCAAGTCTTCCGTCGTACCCATTAACCGTACCTGTACATTATTCTCAATTAGCTGCGGTAACTCTGCATTAAGGAATCGTTCCGGAAGACGAAGCAGGTAATCCACTTCTTTTTTTGGTCGCTTCCAATTTTCAGTTGAGAACGCATATAATGTTAATACTTCAATCCCTATATTACTTGCTATGCGTACCGTACTTGTAACGGTCTTCATTCCTTCTCTATGTCCGGCTATTCGGGGTAATCCTTTTTGCTTGGCCCATCTGCCGTTTCCGTCCATTATTATGGCGACATGCTGTGGAAGCTGCCCTTCCTCTGCTTGATCAGATAGATCTGTTGCAGCTAAGTTTGCTTTCCATTTCGTAAATTTCTCAAGCATCATTGCGCCCTCCATCTATCGTACAATACGTAAATCATAAGAATAAAAAACCCCCTTAAAATAGAGGGTCTTATTCTTGATTCATTTTACATGGAAATCGCTTATACTTCCATAATTTCTTGTTCTTTTTGTTCTGCCTCTTTATCAGTGTTAACAATATACTGATCCGTAAGCTTTTGAATGTCGTCTGTAGCCGAGCGTAAATCATCCTCGGTTAATTCTCCATCCTTTTGCTGCTTTTTCAGATCGTCATTTGCGTCACGTCGAATGTTGCGAATTGCCACTTTTGTTTCTTCAGCGGTTTTTTTGACAACCTTCACTAATTCTTTACGACGCTCTTCTGTTAAAGCTGGAATCGCAATTCGAATAAGCTGTCCATCGTTTGACGGCGTAAGGCCTAAATCCGCTTTTTGAATGGCACGTTCAACATCTGAAATAGATGACTTGTCAAAAGGCTGAATCACTAAC
The DNA here is from genome assembly GCF_007293315.1 of Alkalicoccobacillus porphyridii. Classification (GTDB taxonomy): domain Bacteria; phylum Bacillota; class Bacilli; order Bacillales; family Bacillaceae_D; genus Alkalicoccobacillus; species Alkalicoccobacillus porphyridii. The sequence continues at coordinate 153,953 of NZ_VLXZ01000006.1, read as the reverse complement.
AATCTTGCTTCTGGCACGGAAATCGTGGCAAGCTGATTAAGAGGTGTTAGTGCTCCGTAATACTCAACCGTTACACGATCAAGCATTGCCGGGTTAGCCCGTCCTGCACGAAGCTTAGCTAATTCTCTGCGCAATGATTCAATCGCTTTTGTCATTCGTTCCTGAGCTTGCTGGTTTACATCTGACATTAGTTTGCCCCCCTCACAATGGTTCCAATCTCTTCTTTCAGTACAGCTCGTTTAATGTTACCTTCTTCCAAAATTGAGAATACCACTAATGGAATATTATTGTCCATGCATAAGGAGGAAGCTGTGGAATCCATGACAGCAAGGCCTTCCTTAAGTACGTCCATATATGTAATTTCAGTGTATTTGACTGCATTTTCATCTACTGATGGATCTGCACTGTAGACACCATCAACTTTATTCTTAGCCATCAAAATAACTTCTGCTTCAATTTCAGCTGCGCGTAAAGCTGCTGTTGTATCAGTTGAGAAATAAGGGTTCCCAGTACCTGCCGCAAATATCACTACACGTTTCTTTTCAAGGTGACGAATCGCTTTTCTTCTAATATAAGGCTCTGCGACTTGACGCATTTCAATCGATGTCTGGACGCGAGATTGCACCTCGATGTCTTCAAGGCTGTCCTGTAATGCAAGTGAGTTCATAACGGTTGCCAGCATCCCCATGTAGTCTGCTGTTGCACGGTCCATGCCCTTAGCACTGCCTGCCATTCCACGCCAGATGTTTCCACCGCCAACGACGATAGCGACCTCCACATCTAATTCTACAATTTCTTTTACCTGTCTCGCTACTGATTGAATAACAATTGGATCAATTCCATAGCCAAGATCTCCCGCAAGAGCTTCCCCACTTAACTTAAGCACGACTCGATTATATTTGTTCATTGTTACCTCCATCAACTTTACGCGAAGTCTATTTAATTTATTGAGTCAATTATATCATTTCGTCTGAGATACTTAACTCCGTTTGCAAAGATCAACATTCTGAAAAAAGGGACACTAAGGTGTCCCCTTTATCATATATTATTTTTTCACTTGTGACATAACTTCTTCAGCAAAGTTATCTTCGCGCTTCTCGATACCTTCTCCTACTTCGAAACGAACAAATGACTTAGCTGTTGCTCCTTTAGCTTGAAGGAATTTACCAACCTTTTGATCGCCATCTTTAACGAATGGCTGATCAAGTAGACAAACTTGCTCGAAGTATTTGCTTAGGCGACCTTCGACCATTTTCTCTACAATGTTTTCTGGTTTACCTTCGTTAAGTGCTTGTTGTTTAAGAACCTCACGCTCACGATTCACTTCGTCAGCTGCAACTTCATCACGAGATACATAAGTTGGACGAATCGCCGCGACATGCATTGATACATCTCTAGCAAGATCTTCATCAGAAGAGTTACCAAGTACAGTCAAAACACCAATGCGTCCACCTTGGTGAAGATAGCCACCAAATACATCGCCATCTTCTTTTTCCACAACTGCAAAACGACGAAGAGAAAGCTTTTCTCCGATTTTTGCAATAGATGAATTAATGAATTCTTGTACGCTTTGTCCACCATCTTTAAATGGTTGCTCAAGAGCTTCTTCAACAGATGCTGGTGATTTAGCTAGTAGATGCTCAGCAAGCTCTTTAACAAGCGTTTGGAAGCCTTCGTTTTTAGCAACGAAGTCTGTCTCAGAGTTAACTTCAACGATTGCCGCTTTGTTACCATCTGTTACAACTGCTGCAAGACCTTCTGCTGCTACACGATCTGCTTTTTTCGCAGCACTAGCGATGCCTTTTTCACGAAGGAAATCAATGGCTTTTTCCATGTCCCCGCCAGTTTCTGTTAATGCTTTCTTACAATCCATCATTCCCGCGCCTGTTTTTTCACGTAATTCTTTTACCATGCTTGCTGTTACTGCCATGTGTATACGCCTCCTTCATAATTGTCCATCACATTATGTTCACTTCAAACCGTAACAAAAAGAGCCGTAAAGGGCTTCCCCCTTACGACCCTTTTTAATCACGTCATTAAGCTGTTGTTGTTTCTTCTTCAACTTCTACTTCTTCTTGCTCTTCATGAGCTGTTGCTTCAATTACAGCGTCAGCCATTTTACCAGTAAGAAGTTTAACTGCACGGATTGCATCATCGTTACCAGGGATAACATAATCAATCTCGTCTGGATCACAGTTTGTATCAACAATCGCAACGATTGGAATGTTCAGCTTGTGAGCTTCAGCAATCGCAATACGTTCTTTACGAGGGTCGATAACAAATAAGGCATCAGGAACGCCTTTCATATCTTTAATACCGCCTAAGAATTTTTCAAGACGATCTTTTTCTTTGTTTAGAAGGATAACTTCTTTTTTCGGAAGAACATCAAATGTTCCGTCCTGTTCCATTTTTTCAAGGTTCTTAAGACGCTTAATACGCTTTTGAATGGTTTCAAAGTTTGTAAGCGTTCCACCAAGCCAGCGTTGGTTAATGAAGTACATACCGCAACGTTCAGCTTCGTCTCTTACAGAGTCTTGAGCTTGTTTCTTTGTACCAACAAAAAGGATTTTCCCTCCGTCAGCAGCAAGATCGCGAACAAAGTTGTACGCTTGCTCAACCTTTTTGACCGTCTTTTGAAGGTCAATAATGTAAATACCGTTTCTTTCTGTGAAGATGTAGCGATCCATTTTCGGGTTCCAGCGACGAGTTTGGTGACCAAAGTGTACACCCGCCTCAAGTAGCTGTTTCATGGAGATAACTGCCACATCAAACACCTCCTCTTATATTGGTTTTTGTCTTCCTCCGCTCTCATCAACTTTTAGTGACACTGACTAGTCAGCACCCTCACTAAAATCAGAGGCGTGTGTAATAAACACCGTGGATTAATATACCATATCCCGCGTATCATTGCAACCATTACTTCGATGATTGTTGAAATTTGATGAACAGCTCTACTTCGCCTTTTCCCATATTTAATTGTTTGGCAATTTCTACAGAACTGAGCCCTTGATTATGTAACGTGATAATTTTAGCTTGTGGAGATTGTTCGTACGTAACAGTCTCCACTTCATTTTCTGGTAGTGGGGGCGTGTATTCAGTTTCAATCTCATTATGCAATGATTCCTTTTTTCTTTCTTCAACAGAGGGTTGAATATCTTCTGTACGTTGATGCTCTCCGTTTGATACATGTTTTAATACACGTTCATTACTCTCCTTCATTTCATCAGCAAAGGCTAGTAATGATTGTTCTAATTGCTCTCTAGTATGGTCGCTCTCTTGTAAACGTTGTTCAAGCTTATTTACTTGTTGTTCAGCCGCTTGCATCCGCATATAGAGAAAGCCTGCTAAACATAAGCTTAGAAGACTAAAAGCTATGGCCATTTTACGACCTCCTTCTAGGTTGAGTAATCAATAAATGTTCCTTTATCCCGTTCACGAGGCGCATGAGGGAATGGTTGTTTCTTTTTCTCTTGATTACCGGAATGCTGCTGTTCTTTATGCTTGGATTGAAAACGTGTTGGATGGTCTAAATTGGCTTTCTGACTCTTTCTTCTATTCCTAGTATCTGCTAAACGCTGCGCTTCCGCTTGCATCGCCTCGTTCATGTGAACACGATGTTGCAGCTGTGATTGCATTTTACTTCCTTTAATAGAATTAGATAATGAACCAAGTGCTTCAATAGGTCTTAGACTCATCGTTCTCCTCCTAGTGCCACAGGCTTCAATTATAACATTATAGAATGTAAGAGTAAGACTTAATCACATGTATCGCAATTTATCGCATATTACATGTAATGTATGGTACGTCCAAAGAGTTAAAGTCTAAATTATTTTGGATAGAGTCCGTGCCTATGTGTATATGACATCGATTTGGAGAGATAGAGTAAGACTATTGTGTTGCTCCTTCGGCTGACGCTCCCGAAAATGGGGGCATTTATCCGAGGCAAGGTAATGAGCCAACCCGACTCCGTCGATTTATCTCATTGAACCTTCACATCCCGCAGGTGTCAGTCCTCCATTTTCGTCCGCTTGATTAGATGGGTGCTAGCATCAGCGTTTACACAATAATAAGGACTTCATAAATTCCTCTTGGTAACGGGTTTTATTCTTGGCAAACTACTCATTTGTCTAATCATGAACATGAGCGGAAGGAGAAACCGAAGACTCCTACGGAACAGAACGAGTCTGAAGACATTGAAGTGGTGCACTTCCACTTCAAGGGCTGAGGCCGTTCCTGTGGAAAGCGTAGGTTTCTCCTGTAGCGGTGCACATGAGCTAGTTCTAGATGACTTTTTTAGTGGCCTTCATTTCGTCCGCTTGTTTAGATAGGTATTGAAATTCGTATTTATATAATAGTAAGGTATTAAAATAACACCAGCTATAAAGTCAACAAAACTGAAGATACAGTTAATATGATTAATGAAACTGCTTTTCCATTACTTGCTTAAGCTTAAATAAAGCTTTTGAATGTATTTGGGAAATTCTTGAGGTGGAGAGTTCAAGAATATGCCCAATTTCCGTTAAGGTTAACTCTTCATAATAAAAGAGACTGATAACGAGCTGTTCTTTTTCTGTTAAACCAGAAATCACTTCTGCTAGCTCTGCTTTAGTTGCCATTTCTACAAGTGAGGTTTCAGGCGTTTTGGTTTGCTTATCTTCAATAGTTGCAGCGAATGATTCCTGCCTCTCCGCCTCTTGTGCCGGTTCATCTATAGAAAGAACATTGGCTACAAATTGCTCCGCCATAATCTGAGCCACATCTGCCTCATCCATATGTAAGAATTCAGCAACCTCAGCACTGGATACATAACGACCGTTTTGCTGCTCCAATTGTTCGGACGCTGCTTCTACTCTCTTTATTTTCTCCCTCATCGATCTAGACAGCCAATCTTCTTTACGTAAGCCGTCTATAATTGCTCCCCTTACTCTAAACGAAGCATAGGTATCAAATTTAAGATCACGATGAGGATCAAACTTCTCAAGCGCATCTAGTAGTCCATATAACCCGTGGCTCGTAAGTTCATCCTTACGCACGCTGCCGGGCAGCCCTACCGAGATCCGCTGAACATGAAACTGTACCAATGGCAAGTATAGCCGAACCAGTTGATCACACGCCTCTTTATTTCTTTCCGTAAACCAGGCCTGCCAGATCTTTTCTTCTTCTTCTTTTACTTTTACGTTTGGCATGTACTGCACCTCCATATCATACTCACGAATTTTGTTCGGTTAAATAACCGAGGTTCCCAGGTGGACTGTCCGGATGGTTAAAACATGTGTTGTTGGATCAAAGGTGATTGTTCTACCATTTGTTCCCCCTGTATCTTCTGCTACGAGTGGAATGTTTTGTTCTTTAAGAATTTTTTTTACCGCTTCTACATTTCTTTCGCCTACTCGCATCATCTCATTACCAGACGAAGCGAACATTTGTGCGCCCCCTGCGATTTTAGCTTTTAAAAGGGATAAGGAGGCTCCTTTATGAACAAGCTGATCTGTCAATGTCGGAATAGCAACATCTGCAAACTTCCCAATCTTATGATCTTTTTTTGATGAGATAGAAGAATAGGGAAGCATAATATGAGCCATACCAGCAAAGTTACTTCTTTCCTGATAAATGATGACCCCTACGCAAGATCCTAAGCCAGAAGTCCGTAACGGCTTATACAAATTAGAGCAAGCAATTTCCGCCATACCCACTGTAATCGTTTCATTCATCGACCTGAACTCCCAATGAACGAAACAAGGTCTCAAACGCTTCGGGGTCAAACAATAGCAAGATACTTCCAAAGTTACGACTTATTGACCATCCTTCAATTTTCATATGTGTATCAATCACTATGGCGGCATCCCCTTGGCTAACCAGTCTACTTAAGCCATGACTAATAATTGCGCCAGCCATATCGACTGATAAATCTGGTACACCACAGCTAACTTGTAATCCCGTTAAGTCTGCAAAAGAGGTTAAATAGGAACCAATCACAATATTCCCCGCCTCCAAATAGGCTGAATACTCCAGGTCACTCTGCTTGGCCATTCCCATTTGCACACTCTCTTTGCCAGTTAAGCTTTGGATAAACCGTTCGGACTCACATACATTGGCAAAGAAATATACACTGCCAGGCGTATGGCCATCCACTCTTGCATAAATGGCAGCAATCTCATTCTCACTGCCACCCATACGATCAGGAAGCTCTTGGAAAGGAACAATCGCTGCTTCAGGCACACTCATCTCTACTGTTTTTCCGAGTAAAGCAGAAAGTGAGGTCGCCGCATGACCTGCACCAATATTACCAATCTCTTTTAGAACGTCTAAATGTGTGGAATGAATACGTCGATAGCCTTCCATCAGAGGACCTCCTTTTAGTAGCTGGATAGTATACGACTTGCTATATCTTTTAAATGCACTACTTCATTAACGTAATTTGTGCGAATGGCCATTTTCGGCATGCCGAATACTACACATGATTCTTCTGATTGTGCTATTGCTTTAAAGCTTACTTTCTTTTCCTTTAATCGTTCCAATCCCTTTGATCCATCTGAACCCATGCCCGTCATAATAACGGCAAGTAGTGAGACGGAGTGAAGAGTAGCTATGGATTCAAGCAGAACATTGACAGAAGGACGATGACCGTTAACTGGATCTTCCTCGCCTAACTTGCAGACCCATTCACCGTTTTGATCTACAACGTTTAGATGTTTTCCACCAGGCGCAATATATGCCGTTCCTTTTTTTATGACCTCATTATCTTCAGCCTCTTTTACACTAATTGCCGATAATGTATCCAGCCGATCCGCCAATGATTTTGTGAATCCTTTTGGCATGTGCTGTACGATAACAATAGGTGATGGGAAATTAGCAGGAAGCTCCTGAAGAACCTCCTTTAATGCTTTAGGTCCACCTGTAGATACACCAATGGCAACTAACTTGCGAGAGAGTGGCATTTCCACGCTTTTTATAAATGTTGGTAACGAAACCTTCTTAGCTGGTTCAGCCGGAAGCATCACTGTTGCTCCTGCTGCAAGCTTTACCTTTTCCCTTAGCTCTTCAGCTATGGTTTCTAAATCTAGAGAAATAGGGCCATTTGTTTTCGCTACAAAATCAACAGCACCTTGTTCCATTGCTAGCATCGTCGTATGGGCACCAGCCTTTGTTAGACTGCTTACCATCACGACTGGACATGGTCTCTCTTCCATAATGATCTTTAACGCACCTAGACCATCTAAAAGTGGCATTTCCACATCTAGCGTGATTACATCTGGTTGAAGGAGCTGATTTTTCTTTACGGCATCCATTCCATTTCTGGCTATCCCAATCACTTCAATGGATGGATCCTTCTGTAATATGTCTGTCATCACTTTACGCATAAATGCAGAATCATCAACAATTAATACCCGTATCTGTTTCATGTTTCTTAGCATCCTATCTATGCTTTAGTATTCTTTCACTTTGTTCCTGAAGCCGACCCGGACATCCAACGGCCAAGCCGCTGAAAAAAAGGAGCTTTCTCTATCACTTTTGGTTCAACTTGAATCTCTGCAAGGTAAGTCTGTACCAGTTTTTTGGTAGCAAGGCCTGCTTTAGAACGACCTTCGTAAGCTGAATAAGGAATTTGAGCTTTTACAGCTTTGGAAACCATACGATCAAAGGGAATGTGCCCAAGCTTTACTAAATCTATATGAAGAAATTGTTTAGCCACCTTCGAGAGATTCTCAAGAGTCCTTTGTCCCTCTCGCTCTGAATCCGTTTGGTTTGCTATCGCAAACACCTGTAGCTTATCTGGTAATCTAGTTAGCTGCTTTAATAAGCTATATGCATCTGTTAATGCTGTTGGTTCAGGAGTAGTTACTAATAAGAGATCGTCTGCTGCAGCAAGTAACTGTAAACTTTCTTCTGTTACACCGGCACCCATGTCTAGAAAAATAAAATCATATTGGTGAGTGAGTCCTTGTAATTGATCTTGAAAATAAGCTATATCTTGTTCCGTCAATTGAACCATTTCAACTAATCCGGATCCCCCGGCTATATATGACACTCCTAGAGAGGAAGTTTCAATGACATCCCAGACGGTAAGTCGATTTTGAAGCATGTCAATCAAGTGATATGAAGGTTTCACACCCATAATGACATCTACATTTCCCATCCCACTATCCATATCAAGGATGATCGTCCGATAGCCTAATTCCACTAACGATAGAGCTGTGTTGACACAAAGGTTTGACTTTCCAACTCCGCCCTTACCACTTGCAACAGCAATTAACCTTGCTTGATGAGTATGATTCATTCTTCTACGTAAGCTCTCAGCCTGATCCATCATGAGTGATTCCTTCCATTACAGTAGAAAGCACTAGGTCTTCATTGACATGTATGACATCGTCCGGAACATTCTGTCCGTTTGTAAGATAGGCAATGCCCAAGCCATCATCAATCATGACATTCAGCATCGCTCCATACGTCGAAGTCTCATCTTTCTTTGTAAAAATAACTTGGTTAACAGGAAGCTTTTTAAATTGTTGTAATACAGACTTCATGTCTGAATACTTAGAAGTCAATGATAAGACCACATATAACGCTGCCTGATCGGATAGATCTATCGTTTTTTGTAGCTCCTGTAAGTAGAAGTCATGAATAAAGTTTCGTCCTGCCGTATCAATTAAAATGAGATCATAATCCGAGTAGGTTTCTGACGCTTTATGAAAATCTTCTAAGGAATAAATGACTTCAATAGGCATTTGCAAAATGGAAGCATATGTTTTCAGTTGGTCAATCGCTGCAATTCGGTACGTATCAGTCGTAAAAATGGCCACTCGTTTCTTTTGGTGTAAAGCAGCTTCAGCAGCGAGCTTTGCGATGGTGGTGGTTTTGCCAACACCTGTTGGACCTGCAAAGATCATATACTTCTTTTCGAACATGGAATCTCCTATTTTAACCTCTCTGATTTGAGAGGAAAGCCATCTTCTTGCCTCTTGATACAATGCAAGAGTTGAGCGTTTTTCCTTTGGTAAGCTATACCAATAGCCAAATAGCTGCTCTCTTAATTCGGTACGAAGCTGTACGCTAACCTCCTGCTTCTCAAACTCACGATCAAGCTGGCGAACTGCATCTGGAGCATCGTCTGCGCTTATTGGCACATGATCCGCTTTTCGCTTTTCGGATACGTCTTGTTGCGCCGTGTTTTGCAACGGCTCGACAGCTTTTAGTGCAGGTGACTTTGGAGGGGACTTAGTGTATGCGGACTTTGCAGCGGGATCAACAGCTGCCGTCACCTCCAGCTGTTTTTTTGAGAAGAATCCAAACCAACCACCCGTTGCAATTTCCTTTGTATGAAGGATAACCGCCTCGCTTCCAAGCTCCATCCTAATTTGATTCAGAGCTTCTGGCATTGAACTTGCTTGGAATTTTCTTAATTTCATTCAGCATTCACCACCCCAACACTTTGAACTTCAATATCTGCTTCCAATTCGTTGTATGAAAGAACCGGTACGCTTGGTAAGTAACGCTCCAAAAGCTGTCGAACATACATGCGAACAGCCGGAGAGCAAAGTAATACCGGTGACTGACCCATCTGTGACAAACGATTTGTTTCTTCCACTGCAGAATCAAGAATACTTTGCGAATGCGCCGGATCCATTGACATAAATGTGCCATGCTCTGTTTGCTGTACAGCATCCGCTACTCGTTTCTCAGCGGAAGCACTTAATGTCACTACATACAGAGGTTCATTTTTATTTGCTACCTGAGTAGAGATTTGCCTCGACAGCGACTGTCTCACATACTCAGTTAAGAGATCCATATCCTTTGTCATTTGCGCGTAATCCGCTAACGTTTCAAAAATCATCGGCAAGTTACGAATCGAAACATGCTCTTTCAAAAGATTCGTTAGCACCCGCTGAATGTCTCCAATAGATAGGAGAGAAGGCGTAGTCTCTTCTACTAACACTGGATAAGTTTCTTTCAAATGATCAATTAGCTGTCTCGTTTCCTGTCGACCAAGTAGTTCATGAGCATGTCGTTTAATAATTTCTGTTAAGTGAGTGGAAACCACGGATGGCGGATCAACAACCGTATAGCCAGACATCTCAGCTTTCTCCTTCATGTCCTCGCCGATCCAAAGTGCAGCTAAACCAAAGGCTGGTTCTACTGTTTCAATCCCAACTATGCTTTCATCCTCAAATCCCGGGCTCATCGCCATATAATGATCTAATAACACATCACCTTTTGCGACTTCATTCCCTTTAATCTTGATCACATATTCATTTGCTTGAAGTTGAATATTGTCACGGATTCGAATAACCGGCACAATCATGCCAAGCTCTAACGCCATTTGTCTACGAATCATCACAACTCGATCAAGCAAATCTCCTCCTTGATTGGTGTCTGCAAGGGGGATAAGCCCATATCCAAACTCAAACTCAATCGGATCAATTTGTAATAAGTTAACGACATTTTCCGGAGAGCGTATTTCATCGGAGGATGCGGGCTCCTCTCCATCATCCATTGCAAGCTCCACATCCTGGCTCTTCGTTTTTATTTGATTAAGCTGCCAGCCTGCAAAGGCCAACAGACCCGCCATTGAAAAAGTTAGTACTTTGCTTATTGGCGTCGCAACACCTAGTAAGAAGATCGTTCCTGCCGTTACGTATAATAGCTTCGGATACGCAAACATTTGTTTTGTAATGTCGCCGCTTAAGCTTCCTTCAGACGCAGCCTTTGTTACCATGATTCCAGTGGCTGTTGAAATAAGAAGGGCTGGAATTTGCGTAACAAGTCCATCTCCAACCGTTAATAATGTATAGGTTGTGACTGCTGTATTCAGATCCATACCCATCTGCATCATGCCGATGATTAAGCCTACAATCATATTGATAGCAACGATGATAATACTTGCTATCGCATCTCCTTTTACAAACTTACTCGCCCCGTCCATGGATCCGTAAAAGTCTGCTTCTTTCTCAATTTTTTCACGCCGCTGCTTTGCTTCTGCATCAGAGATTAGGCCTGCATTAAGGTCAGCATCGATGCTCATCTGCTTTCCTGGCATGGCATCGAGTGTAAAGCGGGCACCAACCTCGGACACCCTCTCGGCTCCTTTAGTAATAACGATAAATTGTATAATAACTAAGATAATAAAAACCACAAATCCAACAATTGCATTTCCACCAATAACAAAGTTTCCAAAGGTGTCAATGACGTTCCCTGCATCTGCATTCCCTAGTATCGACCGTGTAGTCGAAACACTCAGCCCTAAGCGAAAAAGAGTTACAAGTAACAATAGGGTTGGAAAAATAGAAAATTGCAGAGAGTCTGACGTATTCATGGCTACTAATATAATTAGTAGTGACATCGAAATATTAAAGATTATAAGAACATCGAGAATGGGAGGCGGAAGCGGTATTATTAACATAACAATAATTAAAATGACTCCAAACAACACAATTAAATCTTTAATTTTCATAAGCACCTCATCCCCCCTTCTTTATGTTCTGGACCTTAGTTCGTTTGATTGACTCTCTTTTAATCGGTATACATAGGCGAGCACCTCGGCCACGGCTTTAAATAAGTCAGGCGGCACTTGCTGTCCTATATCCGTTTGGTGAAACAAGGCTCTCGCTAACAGCTTATTTTCAACCATTGGAATGCCGTGCTCCTGTGCTCGTTTTTTGATTCGCTGGGCAGAAAAGTCCATCCCTTTCGCCACCACAAATGGCGCTTCTGCTTTTTGTTCGTCATACTTTAGAACAATCGCAAAGTGAGTTGGATTCGTAATAACCACATCGGCATTCGGAATTTCCTGCATCATTCTCTGCATAGCAAGCTCCATTTGCTTTTGTTTTCGTTTAGACTTAATTCTTGGGTCACCTTCGATATTCTTGTGCTCATCCTTGATATCTTTTTTAGACATCCTAATTTGTTTTTCATGATCATAACGCTGGTAAATATAATCTGGGATCGATAAGACCATAAGTAGAATAGCCACAGCCAAACCCATCATAATGGTCAGCCAGCCGATCATACTCATTGCATCCGTAACAGACTTTTGTGAAAGCAGCATAACTTCTTCCAGGTTGGTCCAAATCATGATGACGACCGTAGTCCCAACAAGTGATATCTTTAAGACTGATTTCGCTAGCTCTACCAAAGCTCTTGCTGAGAAAATTCTCTTAAAGCCCTTAATTGGGTCAAGCTTGTTAAGCTTTGCTTTTAATGGTTCGGTTGAAAACATTGCACCTACTTGAATGAAGCTACCAAAGCTCCCTGCAAATGCCGCTAAAACCATTAAAGGTAATACAGCTAGCACCGCTTGAAAAGAAATGGATTGAAACAAGGAGGCAGCTGATTCAGAGGTGACATCTGCTACTAGATAATGAGTAAAGATCTCTCTTTGCATGTTCGCAAACATCGTAATAATCATTTGACCGCCGTACATCCAAAGAAAGAGAAAAACAACAAGCATCATAAGTGATGTATTAACGTCTGTACTTTTAGGAACCTGACCTTTTTTTCGTGTTTCATTTCTTTTTTTCGGTGTCGCTTTTTCTGTTTTCTCATCTGCAAAATACTGCAAATTCATTTTTATCGTAGCGATGTTACCCACCCCCAAGCAATTGGAGCATCATTCGCATGGCAAGAATTAATTCATCAAATAATTTACGGACAATCATCATAAAGACACCCATATACACCATTAATAACGAAAGACCTACCAGAAGCTTTAAAGGCATACCGACAACAAACACATTCATCTGAGGAACAGTACGTGATACCATACCTAGCGCCAAATCTACTAAAAATAAACATCCGGCAATCGGAAAGGCAATCTGCACAGCGACAACAAACATCAGCGCAAAAATAGATAGTGCCTGATTTAAGATTCTTTCATCACCAAAAGGAAGGGTAAGTTGATCCAAAGGCACGTATTGATAACTATAATAAATTCCATCAAGCATTAAGTGATGGCCATTCACTGTAAGTAAAAACAACAGCGCAAAGGTATATAAAAACCCTCCAGTAAGTGGGCTTTGAGCCCCCGTTTGTGGATCGACGACATTAGCAATCATAAAACCCATAGTGAAATCAATCAGTCCGCCGGCCACTTGAATTGCATAGAGAAGAATCATCGCTACTAGCCCGACAGCCAGTCCCACAGAAATTTCTTTTATGACAAGTAAAATATAGGACCAGTCAAAGACCAATTCGGGTATATCAAATGCCAATACCATAATCCAAGCTAACATTATTGAAAGTCCTAGTTTAAAAACCATCGGAACTGACCGATGAGAATAAAGAGGCAATACAAGCATAAAAGAGCTAACTCGAATAAAGATTAATAGAAATGCTGGTAAAAACGATAATAATTGCGTCATTATCCTATAAACCGATATAAATTAGAATATAATTGATACGTAAAATTAGTTAGCTGCCCAAGCATCCATGGTCCAAAGATAATGAGTGCAAGTAACACGCCGACAATCTTTGGTATAAAAGCAAGTGTCTGTTCCTGTATTTGGGTAGTAGCCTGAAAAATACTGACTAACAACCCTAGTACTAACGCAATAACAAGAAGAGGACCTGCAACAAGTAATACTGTCCAAACGCTGTTTCCAGCTACGCTAATGACAAATTCCTGACTCATGACACGATCCTCCCGTTATTGAAAACTAAGTAATAAAGATTGAACGATTAAATACCAACCATCTACTAAGACGAATAATAAAATTTTAAATGGTAATGCAATCATGACCGGTGGTAACATCATCATTCCCATAGACATGAGCACACTAGCAACAATCATATCAATGACTAAAAAAGGGACAAAGATTAAAAAACCAATTTGAAACGCTGTTTTTAACTCACTGATGGCAAACGCCGGAATTAAAGCCGTTAAAGGAATATCTTCAAGTGTTTCAGGCTGTTCAAGCCCGGCATAGCCCATAAACAAAGCCAAATCCTTCTCACGGGTATGACTAGACATAAACTCTTTTATTGGAACAGCTGCTCTCTCAAATGCTTCCTGTTGAGAGATTTCACCATTGGCAAACGGTTGAAAAGCTTCGTTGTTCATCTCTCCTATTACAGGCGCCATGACAAACAAAGTAATAAATAAGGCAATACCAATCAACACTTGGTTAGGTGGCATAGATTGTGTTGCAAGTCCTTGTCTTACAAAGGACAGAACGATAATAATTCGAGTAAAGCATGTCATCATAATTAATATCGATGGTGCAAGCGTTAAAACCGTTAGCAACAATAGAAGTCGAATGGTTGTAGCGGCACTCTCTGAACTTCCAGTAAGCTCAGTCAAATCGATATCATTTAATATTCCAGCAACAGAGACAATCAGATGATCAAACATCATGGTTTACGCTCCTTTAAGGCTTGTTCAAGCTCTGCCTGTGAGGTAGAAGCATCTTCTAGCTTTTTTGTGAAAAGCTCTTTGAATGACGCTTGATTTTGATCTGGCCCCTGCATGTCTTTTGTTGCAGAAATCTTTTGACCTTTTAGCTTCGAGGTTGCCCACTCCACTGCTTTTTGAGCGGGTGCACCCACCTGATTCGCTTGCTCCTGCTGTAAATCTAGCAATGCCTTGCGTTCATCCTCAGCATCAATCTCGGTTAACAGCTGAATGGAATCACCTACCCCTACCACTAACACTCGATCGCCGACCTTTATTAATTGAACGGAGCGATTGGGTCCGAGTGGTACACCTCCCATATTTTCAAGAAGCTGAGATTGCTGAAATGATTTTGTGCGTTTACTCAAGAAACGTAGTAACCCATATAACAAGGCGATAATAAGTGCTAATGCTCCAATTAATTTTAGAATCGTCATAAAGCCGCTATCTTGAGAGGCAAATACTACTTCGGAATCTTCTTCATTGGAAGAGTCCCCTAACGTTACATCTTCTTGAGTATCCCCATTCTCTTGCTGGCATTCAGGTGTAAGTGCCCGATCCACGTACTGGCAATCAGCTGCCTCCATTTTTAGGATAGGAGACAAACTGATACTGCCAAGCACCACAATGAAAAGTATAAATTTAAGATAGCGTTTTATTAATAGCATCAATCACACGCTCAGCTTGGAAAGGTTTAACAATAAAATCCTTCGCTCCGGCTTGGATAGCATCTATGACCATTGCTTGTTGTCCCATTGCAGAACACATAATGATCTTCGCATTTGGATCAAAAAGTTTGATATCTTTTAGTGCACTAATGCCGTCTTTTTCTGGCATGGTAATATCCATAGTCACCAGATCAGGAGATAATTCCTTGTATTGAGTCACAGCTTCATTTCCATCAGCCGCTTCCCCAACCACTTCAAAACCATTCTTCGTTAAAATATCCTTAATCATCATTCGCATAAATGCAGCATCATCTACGATTAATACCTTATGTCCCATCTTCCATTCAACCCTCTCAGCTTAATTTAAATTTCGAATTCGTTCTGCCTGGCTAACAATGTCTGTAACTCGAACACCAAAGTTCTCATCAATAACAACGACTTCACCTTTGGCAATTAATTTTTCATTGACTAAAATATCTACAGGTTCTCCAGCTAATTTATCTAATTCAATAATTGAACCCTGTGTAAATTCTAAAATATCGCGTATTGATTTTGTGGTTCTTCCAAGCTCGACCTTTACATTTAACGGAATATCAAGCAGCATATCTAAATTACCAGATTGTACGCTTGATAGTTGCGGCTGATCAAAGCTCGAAAAGGCAGCTGGCTGTATATCAGAATTCACTCGACTGTGACCACCCACATGCTGACTTGATTCGCGAACCGGAGCACTATAGGCTTGTGCAGCAGCTACTTGTTGTGGAGCTTGACTGACTTCACTCACCGTTACCTGTGGAGTAGATGCTGTCTGCTCTTCCACTTGCTCTGGTGGGTTGGTTAATTTCTGGACAAACTCTTTGGCAAACGTTACGGTCACAATTTGCATAATCCTTGAATCAATCAAATCACCAACCTGTAGCTGAAAAGAGATTTTAACTAAAACCTCCTCGCTTGGTACATACCCTGTGTTCTCTCCCTTTTTGATGTCCATCACATCAACAGAAGGGGGAGAGATATCAATTTTCATATTAAATAAGGTGGACATCGAAGTGGAAGCCGACCCCATCATTTGATTCATCGCCTCTTGTACAGCACTAATGTGCATGTCTGTTAAGTCTTCCATTGGATCTGTTCCGTCTCCACCAAGCATTAGATCAGCAATGATGGCTGCATCCGTAGTTTTGATCATCAGAAGATTTGTTCCTTCAAAGCCCTCTGTATAATTAACTTGTACGGCTACATGCGGACGCGGAAATTCTTGTTCCAAATATCTTTTTTCAACCACGGTTACTTCCGGCGTTGTAATGTCTACCTTCTGATTCAACAAGGAAGATAGGGCCGTTGCCGAACTACCAAATGATATATTTCCGATTTCCCCCAGAGTATCCTTTTCAATCTCTGTCAGGTAGTCGCTCACTTCTAGCTCTTTCTCTTTGGTTTCATTGCTGCTGTCTTCATCATCTGTGCCAATTCCATTAAGTAACGCGTTTATTTCTTCTTGAGAGAGCATACCGTCGCTCATTCATTTGCCTCCTCTAATACGTCTGTAACCTGGACAGCCATTTTGCTTTTTTGTTTTCCTGGCTGAGCTAAATACTTTGACTCTCCACCCACTGTCAACACCAATGGTTGATGAATCGACTGCTGAAGTTCAATGACATCGCCCGCACCTAATTGCAGAAACTCCTGAATGGTGATCTCAGACCGTCCCAATTCCGCTTGAACTACTAGAGAGGTGTCTCGAACCTGCTTCTCTAATTGTTTTTGTTCGACGGGACTACGTTGTTTTTTGTTCTCCTGCAACCAGTAATGATTGGATAGCTTCGGAAGAATTTCCTCTAACACCATATGCGGTAGACAAATGGTGATCATGCCTGATGTTTCAGCTATATTGGTAGCTAGTGAAATAACAACCACCGTTTCATTAGGAGGGACCATTTGCAGAAATTGTGGATTGACTTCGATGTCATCCAATAGGGGCTCCATTTCTACAACAGAGCTCCAAGCTTCTGTAAAGCTTCCAAGTGTGCGCTGAAAAAGAGCCGACATAATTTTCGTTTCAATTTCAGTTAAGTTATCAATCTTATTAACACTTGTTCCCTTTCCGCCCATTAAACGATCTAGCATCGCATACGCGATGTTAGGGTTCACTTCCATCAATATCCGTCCATTTAATGGGACAGGCTCAAACACATTCAAAATGGTCATTTTAGGAATTGAACTAATGAACTCTTCATAAGGCAGCTGATCCACCGAGGCAACATGTATTTGTACAAACGTACGAAGCTGGGCAGAAAAGAAAGTGGTTAACAACCGCGAGAAGTTTTCATGGATCCGTGTTAAACTGCGAATTTGTTCCTTAGAGAACCGAAGCGCTCGCTTAAAATCATAAGCTCGGACTTTCTTCTGGTGCTCTTCTTTTATTAGCTCCTCTGCATTCATCTCGCCTGTCGATAAAGCGGATAAGAGGGCGTCAATCTCTCCTTGCGATAATACATCTGCCACTGGCTTCACCTCTTAGTTCATAGCCTTGCTTATTGTACAACCCATTCGGTCATATAAACCTTTTGTACAGAGCCTTCTTGCATGAGCGTATTGATTTGCTCCTTCAGCTCTTCTTCAAGCTGGGTTTTGCCTTCGGGTCCAGCTAATTCTTTAGCCTCTTTGCCCGAAAGAGTTGTTAAGACAATATTTGTCACTTGAAAATCTCTTTTTTCAAGTTCATGTAATGCCTCTTTACTATCAAGCTGAATTTTATATTTGGAGCGCACAAAGCCTCCATTTAATAGATTGGTCGTCATTTCTTCTGTATCGTAGGAACGTTCAATGATTTCATCAATGCTCGGTTCAGCTGAACTATCCGTCTCTGCAGTGATGTAATCCCAAGATATAAATAACGCTCCACCCGCTATGGCTAAAGTCATAAACATGACAAGTAGGATAACGGCTACTTTATTTTTAAACACTTACTCCCCTCCTTTTTTGCTAAACACACTCCCATGAATGCCTATAGCTTGAAAGCGGCGATTAATTAAATCAAAGACATCCTCAAGATCATTTTTCACAATGATTTTCTTTCCACCTATTAACGTAATACGTGTGTCAGGAATGGATTCTACTTGTTCAATTAATAAAGCATTTAAGAGAAAATACTGCCCGTTTAACCGCTGTAATCGAATCATATTGTATGTAGCAGACAGACACTGCCTGTCTGCATGCCTCCTATCTATTTAGCTGATGATTAACGTTTAAGATTAAGAAGCTCTTGTAAAATTTCATCTGATGTTGTGATAATTTTGGAATTTGACTGAAATCCTCTTTGAGCTACAATCATTTCAGTAAATTCCTCTGAAAGATCCACATTGGACATTTCAAGAGAAGACGCGTTGATTTGGCCTGTGCCATTAGCTCCTGGAGCTGCAATGGCTGTTGGCAGACCTGAGTTTTCCGTAGGAATGAATGTATTTCCACCTACTTTAGATAGACCACCAGAGTTCGAGAATTTAACGAGCCCGATCGTACCTGCTACTTGTGTTGTTCCTTCTGCTGTAACGAGGTTCACATTTCCATCCTTCCCAATTGAGAAGCTTTGTGTCGTATCTGGAATATTAATAGGTCCCCCATCTATTCCATGTACGATAAAGCCTTCTGCGGTTGTGATATTACCATTAGAATCTAAATAGAAATTTCCTGAGCGTGTATAATAATCTGCCGTTCCATCATTTACTCGGAAAAATCCTTCCCCTTCAATCGCAAGATCTAGTCCTCTTCCAGTAAATTGGCTTGTATACCCATCATGAATCGTATCGATGGAACCAAGTGTTGAACCTGCTCCTACTTGCTTAGAGTTAACGCCCCCACGCCCTTGATCCTGAGCTGCTGTTGCGCCAGAAAGCTGTTGACTCACAAGATCCTGGAAGGTTACCCGACTCTTTTTAAAGCCGTATGTGTTAACGTTTGCGATGTTATTTCCAATGACATCAAGCTTGGTTTGAAAATTTTTCATTCCAGAAATTCCAGAGTACATTGACTTAATCATGTATAATCGCTCCTATTTGTATTTGACTGCCTCAGTCATTCAGCAGCCGATGGCCTCCCTAAATGGGTCCAGCCTCATTATTAGATATCCATAAGTATCGTTCCATTAATATTCGTAAACATATGATTAGCGGCTTCCTGTCGGTTTAAGACAGTTATAACGGTTTGATTATCGGTACTGGCAACGATGGCAGCCTTATTGGTAACAATCAGTGCATCCTTTATCCCTTTTTTCCTTGCTTCCACTAGCTTGTCCTGAATTTGATTCCATTGAGACTGATTAAGGTGGATGTCTCTTGAGCGTAATCGTTCTGTTGCATGCTTGCTTATATTTAACTGACCCCGCTCTTGTTCAAACACTTGGCTAAAACCGGTCTTCAAAGGCGACGCCGGACGTGGTTTAAATGCTGATGGGTTTGCGTGAACAAACGTAGAAGGATTAATCATTCTTCTGATCCGGTTCTTCTACTTGCTTTTCACTAGCTTTAGCCACCCCAACGATTTGACCTTCTGAAATCCACGTTCCATCCTCTAAGCCAATTTGCAGCTGTCGGTTCTTATCATATTTCACAGAAGTGACGGTTGCTGAA
The DNA here is from genome assembly GCF_007293315.1 of Alkalicoccobacillus porphyridii. Taxonomy (GTDB): domain Bacteria; phylum Bacillota; class Bacilli; order Bacillales; family Bacillaceae_D; genus Alkalicoccobacillus; species Alkalicoccobacillus porphyridii. Next base: position 134,271 of record NZ_VLXZ01000006.1, on the reverse strand, counting down.
CTGGTTTCAGTAGATTGATCATTCTCTCGCGCTACTTGATAAGACACTTCTTTACCAATAAGATCACTGTACTTTACCAAGGATTGATTGGCTTGAGACTGAACAAATCCTTCAAGCGTTTTATTCATATTTGTCATTTGCTCTAATGAAGAAAATGTAGCCATCTGAGCGATAAATTCTCTGTCATCTACTGGATTACTTGGATCTTGATTCTGAAGCTGTATAAGCAGTAGCCTCAAGAAGTCGTCCTTGCCTAAAGTGTCACCTTTGCGTGTAGCGTTTTGAGGGTTAGGCATATAATAATCACTATTAATTACTGACATCTTTTCACCTACTCTGCATCATTTGTAAATAATCCTTCTAACAAGGACTTAAATGAGAAGCTTAAGGAGTTGCTTTGGTCCTCGTTCTCATTCTGTTGAGCGTGTTCTTGCTGGGACTCCTGCTTATCTTGCTGTTGCTCCCCTTGCTGCTGAGTATCTTCCACATCAATTTGTTCAATGATAATATTTTGTTGGTTCAGGGCTTGTCTTAATTGAGGTAAGCTCCGCTCCACTATATCCTTTGTCATGGCTGACTCAGCTACAATTTGAGCTGCTAGCTTTTGACCGGTTTGAATAAATTGAATCTGCAGCTTTCCTAGGTGTTCAGGAAAAAGCTTTAACGTAAATTGAACCTGACCATCCTTTAGTTGAGTCAGCGTACCTTGATGGAAAATCCGCTGCAACTGCTTAACAAAACGTTGTTCATCAGATCGTAACGCCGGCTCAGAGCTCTCAGCTGGTTGAGCGGTATTAGTTGACTTAAGTGGGTCAAACAAACGATTAACCACAAATGATGGCTGCGATTCAGTTGGTTTCTGGAGAGGTTGATCTGAATCTAACAGAGCCTCCCTTGTTAGGATTGTCTGACTGCCATTCTTTAGCGTTGTCTGCTGTAACAGTTTTTCAAGACCTTTAACAGAATCAAGTTCTTCCATTGTTTCATTCGGGAAATATTCAATCCCTACTGACTCTCTCTTTAACACTTGAATCAAGGACTTTAAATCTTTAGCACTAGATTCGCCTGTTAGAAACCTATCTACCTTTTGATTGAGCTCATCGATTTCTTTTTGAAGCCCGAGCGATTCTGCTCTTTTGTGTAAATCTATCCCGAATCGATTCGCATCCCTTATCGTTTGAGTCAAGAGGTCATCCGACGAAACAACTTCATTTGAGCTTAAAGCTAATTCGGGTTTACCCTGCGTATTACCTTGCCATGCCATCGTCATCATGGCTGGTCTTTCACGAAAAACGCTTAGTCGTTGAATGGTCTCCTCTCTATCAGGAAACAAAGACTGAGGCTGCTTGGATCCATATTCTTTTAGTTCGGTTACATTCTGAATGAACGGAAGAATAAGTATCGCCAAAATGTCTGTATCAAACTCCTCAGAAAGCATCTCTGGATCACTTTCCATTAATGGGTCCATCATCTCTTTCAGTTCTTTTATATTCACACCCATAAATAAATCAAAAAGTGTCGCCTTCACTTCTTCTTCTGGCTGTAAGGATGCAGACTCGATTTGCTCAAGCCAACTTGCAAAGTCAAGCGTTCCCTCCTGCTCAGTGGAAGCAGGACGTGTATTGGATAGTCCCGCAGGAGAAAACTCAGGCACATTATTCAGTTTTGGTCCTTGATGAATGAATGGATGAATGAAACTATTCACATGTTCACCTCCTCTCAGTTAAGTGTCTCTGACCATCCTCGCACCACGTCTGCCGCTTTTTCTTTATCCATCTTCTCTAAGATGGCTGATTTGGTCTCTGTTTTTACATCTTCTAACTGAATGATGATTTCATCTACAGTCAGCTCATTTAATATGGCTGCTGCGGATTTCGCAGACATCAGTTCATATGTTTTGGCAAGTTCATTGCGACTGTTCGACGTCTGATTAACGACTTGGGCTTCATTTTCTTGTTGTTGAAGTGATTGCTCTGCCTGAAGTGTTTCTAGTTCACTCCTCGCCTCTGATAAGGCTCTAACCGCTTCGTCGAGTTGCGCGCGTGTTTGCTCTAGCTCCACAGCAAGACTATTATTTTCTGCCTTTAAGTCATTAGGAGTCTCCGTTGCCTTCATCTCCGTATCATCATCTACAAGGGAAGATAAAACGGGAACCTCTGAAGCGAAGTTTTTGCTTTTATCAATGACATCAAATCCTAGCATTGGACCTACAAAAACCACAGCTAATATTAAAACCAGTATGATTGGTATCGCTACAGCAAGTAACGTCTGAATACCTTTACCTTTCTGTTTTTCATTCTTCATGTGGTCACCTTTTTATTGTCGAACAAAGCGTTGGATCGAAATTTCATCCATCTGCATTTGATCAAGACGTTTTTCTTCCAGCGTGAATTGCATATATTTTTTTTCGCGAATCTTTTCATGCTTCTTATGTTCAAAGGACGCATCCACTAGCTGCTGTTGTTTCCACTCCATTTGTTCTCTGGCTTGTTGCGTCATCAGCTGCTGCTTTTGAATAGCTTCCTGGAGAAACAGCATACTGGTTTGCATGGATTGAATATCAAGGATGGACACCTGTTCCTCTAACCGCGCTCTTGCATCTGCTTCAAGCGATTCCTTTCGCTTTAACAGGTGATATAACGTAGTTGCAACTTCTTCAAACGTTCGAACAGCCTCAGCGTAGGCACTTTCTGCCGTTTCTTTTTCGCGTTCTTTTATGTCCATTAGCTTTTGTAATGAATAATGAAAACCCAACGATGTTTCCTCCTCAGAATCGGCCGAGCAGCATTTGTTCGGTGTCCTCAAATGTGACTTGTTCATTTGTCGCTTGTTTTATAAACGAAATAATCTCTGGATAAGCAGTAACTGCTTCATCTAGCTTTTGATTTGTTCCTCGCTTATAAGCACCAATTGAAATTAGGTCTTCTGCTTCTGTATAGACTGATAATAGCTCCCTCAAGTTCGATGCAGAGGCAAGATGAGCTTCTGACACAATGTCACTCATAACCCTACTAACACTTTTTAATACATTTACAGCAGGGAATTGACCTTTGTTTGCTAAATGACGATCTAAGACTAAGTGACCATCCAGAATTCCTCTTACAGCATCAGCGATGGGCTCGTTCATATCGTCTCCATCCACAAGCACTGTATAAAATGCAGTGATGCTACCATGAATATTTGTTCCAGATCTCTCTAGTAATCTAGGCAGCAGGGCAAAAACGGACGGTGGATAGCCTTTAGTGGTTGGAGGTTCACCAATAGCCAATCCTATCTCCCGTTGAGCCATTGCAAATCGGGTGACCGAATCCATCATTAAGTTAACGTTTAAGCCTTGATCACGAAAATATTCAGCAACAGCCGTGGCTGTAAGTGCTCCCTTTACTCGCATTAATGCTGGTTGATCCGAGGTCACAACTACAAGAACGGTCTTTTTCATTCCTTCTTCACCAAGATCTCGTTCTACAAAATCCTTAACCTCTCGTCCACGCTCACCAATTAAAGCAATGACGTTAACGTCCGCTGCGGAATATTTCGCTATCATCGCTAGCAATGTGCTTTTTCCGACACCACTTCCAGCAAAAATTCCAATCCGTTGACCTTTCCCTACACTAAAAAGTCCATCAATTACTCGAACACCTAAACTAAGTCTTTCTGTAATGCGGGGCCTTGATAATGGATTAGGCGGGGCCTGTTCAACTGACCGAACATCCCTTTGTTTAGAATTGCCCTTTTCACCAAGTGGTTCGCCAATTCCGTCAATGACTTGTCCGATTAAATGGTGGCCAACTGGAATGGTCAGTGGTTCATCCAAACACTCCACTAAATTACCAGGGGCGATATCCAGCGTATCTGAAAGTGGCATGAGCAAAACATTTGATTCTTTGAATCCAACTACTTCAGCTCTAATTTTTCCAGTCCCTTGTCGACCAGAGTGAATCACACAAATATCACCTACCGCCGCATTTGGCCCTGTAGACTCAATGGTCAGTCCCACCACTCTAGTGACTTTTCCAAACCATTTGTGTGCTTTCATAGTTGAAATGGTTTCAAACAGAGCCGGACGAATCATACGAAAGCTCCTTTTGTTTTGTTAGCAGCTGTTCCTTTAACGAAACAAGCTGTTTATCTAAAGAAGTTTCAAGACGACCCTGTTTACTTTCTAACACGCAGGAGTGAGCCTCAAGTTGGTGATCCGGCATTATAAGCATTTGAGATGATGACAGCAGCATTGATTGTAGCTCATGCTTTTGTTCACTCACATAGGTATACCAGTCTGGAGGGACTAATAGTTTAATATCCTCATGCTCTCTGGCTTCGTAAAGTAACTTCCGCAAAAACTGAATTTTTGCTTCATCTTGTTTAATTGTTTGCCCAAGAATTTTCTCTGCAAGCATACAAGCCATTTCTATCATTTCTGGTTCAGCTTGATCAAACATCTCTTCTCGCTGAACTGCTGCTGCCTGCACCACATCCTGAGCTTCAAGTAGCTTATCGCTATACTCTGCCCAAGCCGCTGCCTCACCCTGCTTATAGCCTTCTTCAAAGCCTTTGGTTTGGTGCTCATCAAACAGCTGTTTGGCTTGGAGAGAAAGCTCCTTTTCTTTTTTCTCAAATAGTTCAGCAAGCTGCTGGGATTGAATCTCGGCTTCGTCCAGCATTTGCTGAGCTCGTTGTTCCATTTGTTCTAGCTGTTGTTCGGCTTGCTGTTGCTTGGTAAGCTCATCCGCCTCTGATGGTAGTAAGTCAATAGTTGTTGATAGTGGTTTTATCGCAATGGTTCTGCCTGCTGTGACGCCTGGTTCGACGCTTGACTTAATAACTTTAGACAAGGACATCATCTCCTCCGCCTCGTGCGACCACAATCTCTCCAGACTCTTCAAGCTTTCTTATGACAGCAACGATACGAGACTGAGCCTCTTCCACATCGCGAAGTCTAACCGGCCCTTTGTATTCCATCTCGTCCCGGAAAGCATCTGCCATTCGCTGAGACATATTACTAAAGACAACTTCCTTAACCTCTTCACTGGCTACTTTTAGTGATAATTGAAGATCTTCATTTTCTACATCACGAATAATTCGTTGAATGGAACGATTATCCAAGGTGACGATATCTTCAAAGACAAACATGCGTTTCTTAATCTCTTCTGCCAATTCTGGATCTTGAATTTCTAACGCATCAAGTATTGTTCGTTCTGTTGAACGGTCAACCCCATTTAAAACCTCTACGACAGATTCAACCCCGCCAGCCTCCGTATAATCCTGAGTGACTGTTTGCGAGAGCTTTTCTTCCAGTATCATTTCTACTTGACTGACAATCTCCGGCGAGGTGCTGTCCATCAATGCAATTCGCCTCGCAACATCCGCTTGTACTTCTTGCGGAAGCTCTGAAAGGATTTGCCCAGCTTGAGCAGAATCCAAATAGGAGAGAATCAAAGCAATGGTCTGTGGATGTTCGTGTTGAATAAAATTTAAAATTTGATTTGGATCAGCTTTACGAGCAAAATCAAAAGGTCTCACTTGAAGCGTTGAGGTTAGGCGATTAATAATTTGCATCGCACTCTCTTCACCAAGCGCTTTCTCTAGAATGCTTTTTGCATAACCAATCCCACCCTGAGAAATATAATCCTGGGCCATGACAATGTGATGAAACTGCTCAAGCACATCCTCTTTCACAGAGCTTTCAACCTTTCGGATATTGGAAATCTCGAGCGAAAGCTGTTCAATTTCCTCTTCAGAAAGGTGTTTATAAATTTGTGCAGAGACATCTGGACCAAGCGATATCAGTAAAACCGCAGCTTTTTGCCTGCCAGTTAGTTCCTTATTTGTAGCTCTTGCCACTCCTCTGCCCCCTTAATCTTCAGACAACCAAGAACGTAAAAGCTTTGAGAATTCTTCTGGTTTCTCTTTAGCCATACTTTCCAGTTGTTTTCGTTTTTCATGAGCTGGTCCACTTCCTTCTGTAGGTAGCTCCGGAACCTTTGTTTCTTCAGAAGCAATACTGTTCACTTCTTGCTCCTCAACCATAGCTTCTAATTGCTCGCGTTTTCTATTTCTGACTAATAGCAATACTAATACAATAATAATTACTGCAAGTAAGACAGCTAGTACATACAACCATGTCGGTATTGCTGCTATCGTAGCTGGTTCTTCTTGGGCAGCCTTACCTGCAAATTGTTGAGAGGTCACAATAATTTTTGAATTAATCTCTTCCTGTGACAAAGCCTGACCATCTACTTCAGGAAGAGTCGTACGGATGATGGTCCCAAGTATTCCTTGTACATCTGCGATTTGTTGAGCAGGAAGGGTATCCATCCCTTCAGGAGGTTCAAGCATCACTTGTAGACCGATATTTCTAATTTGATATGGACTTTCTATAATATCCCGGTTGATCCTATTGACCTCATTGTTAATTCGGTCTTCAGTTCGTTCCCATTCAGAATTCTCATTACCAGCGCCTTCAACATAGTTTGGAATACCTTCCCCAGTTCCAGCCGTACCTCCCTCTGGTACAGTTCCTTCTCCGGTATAAGCCTCAGATATTCGCTCTACACTAACGGCAATGCCTTCCATATTCTCTTCATCAACAGGTTCAACAAGCTGCTCTGTCCGATTTTCTTGAGTAAAATCAATGTCCGTTGTGACCGAAATAACAACTTTATCGGGACCGATCATCGTACCAAGCATCTGCTGCAAATTCCGAGTTAAATCCTGTTCAATTTCTCTTTGAATGCTTCGTTGTTGCTCAAATGCTGCCAGAGTGGAATCACCATTTGATGCGTTCTCGAAGCTATAGCTATTAAAGTTTTGATCTGAAATAACGATATTATCTATAGGTAGATTTGGTACACTTTTAGAAATAAGATGATAGAGTCCTCGCACTCGATCTGTATCAAGCTGTGTGCCATATTTTAAATCCAACACGACAGCAGCTGTTGCCGCTTCTTGTGCAGAATTAAGCCAGACACTTTCACTTGGCATAGTGATCATTACATTTGCATTTTGAACACCATCTATATTTTTGATTAGATTTTCAATCTCCGTTTGAATGGCTGCACGCTCCATGACAGAAAATTCATTATCCGTCATTCCAAAGCCTGAGGACTCTGAAAAAATCGAATAATCAATACTTCCACTTTGAGGAATTCCTTCTGCAGCTAATTCAACCTTTAATGCATCCACACGATTCTCAGGAACCTCAATGGTCATACCATCCTTTGATACGCGTGAAGAAATCCCCTTAGAATCTAGCGTTTCTTTTATCTGACCCGTTTCTTGCAGGGATAGCTGACTGTACAGCGGCACAAAGTGTTGTCTTGTACTGAAATATGTAAGAGCCGCAATAAAAAGAATAATAAGAGCAAGTCCAACGATCAGCCAACGTTTCTGCTTGGGTTCCTTCTCCGTCCAAAAAGCTTGTACCATTTTTTTATAATTTGCCACTGTCTCGTTCATGCGACCTCCTGCCAACCTTGCCTGATTCAATTAATGCCTTCATCCCATTTAAACCTGCATTCTCATTATTTCCTGATAGGCTTCCACAACTTTGTTGCGTACTTCCACCGTAGCTTGTAAAGAAATGGAGGCTTTTTGTCCAGTGATCATAACATCATGAAGCTCAACAGGTTTTCCTAAAGCAAGATCTTCTGTTTTTTTGCTTGATACATTCTGAAGCGAATTCACTTCCGATAACGCATCACTTAACATCGTTTTGAATTGCTTTTGTGCTTCACCCGGCGTAACAGCTACAGCCTGCGGTTTTAAAGGTGTATTAACTGTATTAAACGGACTATCTAATGAGATCGGATTCATGTGCGCCTCCTTTATTTACCTATTTCAAGTGTTTTTAGCAACATGTTCTTTGAGGCATTTAAAGCAGTTACATTCGCCTCGTATGAACGGGTTGAACTCATTAAATCAACCATCTCTCTCAAGGGATCGACATTAGGCATTTCTACATACCCTTGCTCATTCGCATCAGGATGTTCTGGTTGATACACTAACTTAAAGGGAGTCGTGTCTTGTTCAACTGCACGAACCTTTACGCCCTGCAACTCGTTGTTAAGGGCGGTCCTAAATCCATTGTTTGATTGATTTGGCGCGAGCGACACCATTTTTCTGCGATAAGGTTGCCACTCTCCATCAACTAAACGACCTCTTGTCGTTTCGGCATTAGCCATATTGGATGACACAACATCCATTCGCAACCGCTGGGCTGTTAAAGCGGATGCACTTGCTTGAAATCCAGAAAACATCGACACGATTACTTACCTCCCCTTATTACAGATTGTAAGGAAGAGAAACGACCATTTAAGCGTTCGATTAAAGCATTGTATTGAATTTGGTTCTCTGCTAAATTGGCCATCTCTTTATCAATATCTACTCCGTTTCCGTTGTGATGATACTGACCTTTTAACTCATTTAATCTTGAAGAGCTTGATCCGCCACGAAAATCTACATGACTGGTGTTTGTTTTTTTGGCAGACAAATTAGCATTGGTTAGCTCGTTTTCTAGCATATTTAAAAATGAGCGTTCTTTAGCTTTATATCCTGGTGTATCCGCATTCGCAATATTATGCGCTAAGATCTGCTGGTTTTTTTGTGCTTGATTAATTCCTAGTTCAATAGACCGAAATGATGTACCAGAAAAAAGATCCATGACAATACTCCCTTCGTACCGTGGTAATCCGACATAATTAATCCATAATCCTGCATCTTTTTCACTACTTATAAGGAAATTGTACTCAAATTTCGGACCATTGTCTAACTATCTTTGTGAGATACACAGTTTTTAAGATGATATACCTAATCTTTAATACCTAATTATTTATCATATTTTAACAATATACTGACCCTTCGCACTGATAACGCTTACTATTTTGAATTTTATCTTTTTTTTTATCTACATTTTCCTAATAATTCTCTTTTAAAAGGAGTAATTTCCTAGTTACATCTATGCATAGATTAACATAAAAAAAAGACCCTCTAACTTAGAGAGTCTTTCATCTTATATCGCCGTTGCTTATTTTGCTTTCATACGCTCTAGTTCATTTAAAAATTTATTATTTAACACTTTAATATATGTGCCTTTCATTCCAAGTGAACGGGACTCAATTACGCCAGCACTTTCAAGCTTACGTAAGGCATTAACAATAACAGAACGAGTAATCCCCACTCGGTCAGCTACCTTACTCGCTACTAGCAAGCCTTCTCTTCCATCAAGCTCTTCAAAAATATGCTCAACAGCTTCAAGTTCACTGTAGGAAAGTGAACTAATAGCCATTTGTACCACTGCTTTGCTTCTTGCTTCTTCTTCGATTTCCTGTGTTTTCTCATGAAGAATTTCCATGCCTACAACCGTTGCTCCATATTCTGCAAGGATTAAATCATCATCATTAAATGAGTTATTTAAACGTGAGAGAATAAGAGTTCCTAAACGTTGGCCTCCACCCTTAATTGGAACGATGGTTGTTAGACCGGATTTGAACAGATCCTTGTTCTCAACTGGAAAAGCCGTGAATTCACTTTCAATTCCGATGTTTGCAGATGTGTCGTCTACTTTAAACAAACCTTCCGTGTATTCGAGAGGGAATTGCTTCTCTTCAAACATTTTCTTCATTCGATCATTCTCTATCTCTTCTTGAATGGAAAAACCTAAAATACGTCCGCGGCGACTTAATACATAGACATTGGAGCCTATCGTTTCACCCAAAGTTTGTGCCATATCTCTAAAGCTGACGTGCTGTCCGCTTGACTTTTGTAGCATATCGTTAATCTTTCTTGACCTTGTTAATAAATCCATGTTCTTATCTCCTCCATAATCAGTCAATTTTTATAAAATGAATTGACTTAAATCTTTATTTTTAGCGATCGTCGCTAATTTTTCATCGACATATTCAGCTGTAATTGCAATTTCATTCAATGATATTTCAGGTGCTTCAAAGGATAAATCCTCTAGCAAACGTTCCAGAAGTGTGTGCAGCCTTCTAGCTCCAATATTTTCAGTTTCCTGATTTACTTCAGCAGCAATCACTGCTAGCTTACGAACAGCTTCGTCCGTAAAGGTTATTTTTATACCCTCCGTTGATAGCAAGGCTTGATACTGCTTTAATAGTGCATTATCCGGCTCCATAAGGATACGGACAAACTCATCAACTGATAAATTGGACAGCTCGACTCGAATAGGAAACCTACCTTGTAGTTCAGGTATGAGATCAGACGGTTTAGACATATGGAAAGCTCCTGCACCGATAAAAAGAATATGATCCGTTTTCACTGGTCCGTGCTTTGTCACAACAGTAGATCCTTCTACAATTGGAAGGATATCTCGTTGCACACCCTCTCTAGATACATCGGCTGATTGCTGACTTTTTCCAGCTACTTTATCAATTTCATCAATAAATATAATACCAAGCTGCTCTGCTCTCGTGATCGCCTCATGATTAACATCATCCATGTCAATTAGCTTTTGAGCTTCATCCTCAATCAGAACCTTTCTAGCATCTGAAATGGGTAGCTTGCGTTTCTTTTTCTTCTTAGGCATGAGATTTCCAAACATTTCTTGCATGTTCATTCCCATTTGTTCCATGCCTGCGCCTTGGAACATATCCATCATTTGTTGACTTTGTTCTGAAACCTCAATCGTTACAAGACGATCTTCTAGTTCACCAAGCGCTAGCTTATGAGCCATCTTACGTTTCAGTTCTTTTTGTGAAAGCTCTTCCTCTGATTGTTGCTCTTCTTCTTCAGAATCATCATTTGAAAATAACATTTCAAATGGGTTCTTATTTGCAGTCTTCCGTTTACCAGACGGAACAAGAAGATCTACGATGCGCTCATTTGCCAGCTCTTCAGCACGACCTCTAACAGTAGACAATCGTTCATCCTTTACCATCCGTACACTTGTATCTACTAAGTCTCGTACCATCGACTCAACATCTCGGCCAACATATCCAACTTCCGTGAACTTTGTTGCTTCAACCTTCATAAAAGGTGCACCAACAAGCTTTGCTAAGCGGCGAGCAATCTCTGTTTTTCCAACTCCAGTAGGACCAATCATCAGGATATTTTTAGGTGTTATTTCATCCTTTAGTTTATCATCCAACTGGCTACGACGATAACGGTTTCGTAAGGCTACAGCCACTGACTTTTTAGCTGTTTCCTGACCCACAATATATTGATCAAGCTTTTGGACGATTTCTTTTGGCGTTAATGAATTCTTCATATAGAGACCTCTCCCTTCAGCTTAAGCAAGCTCTTCTACAATGAGTTGATCGTTTGTGTATACACAGATCTCTCCAGCTGTCTCAAGTGCTGCTCTGGCAATGTCAACAGCGTCTAAGTTTGAAGCATGCTTTTTAAGTGCTCTACCTGCTGCTAAGGCATAATTCCCACCAGAACCAATTGCCAATATGCCATCATCCGGTTCAATGACTTCACCCGTTCCGGAGATTAACAGCAATCGCTCCGTATCCATGACGATAATCATCGCTTCGAGCTTACGAAGCACACGATCGCTTCTCCATTCCTTGGCTAGTTCTACAGAAGCACGCTGTAAATTACCATTGTATTCCTCAAGCTTGCCTTCGAACTTTTCAAATAATGTAAAGGCATCCGCAACGGAACCCGCGAACCCAGCCAGTACTTTACCACCGTATATGCGCCTTACCTTTTTAGCTGTATGTTTCATCACAACGGCATTGCCAAACGTGACTTGACCATCGCCTGACATAGCGCTTTTGCCATTATGTCGAACGGCAAAAATGGTGGTGGCGTGAAATGTTTGATCCATTGGCTTACCTCCTTATGGTGCTTACGCGCGAGGATGATGATCTAAATAGACATCCCTTAAACGATCCTTTGAAACATGTGTATATACCTGGGTAGTAGATAAATTCACATGCCCAAGTAACTCTTGAACCACTCGTAGGTCTGCCCCATTATTCAATAGATGAGTAGCAAAGGAATGCCTAAGCTTATGAGGACTCATCTCATGATACAAGGCAGCTTGGTTCATTCTTTTCTTTAAAATAGTACGATAGCTTCGCTCTGAGAGGACCGTTCCTCTGTAATTAAGAAACAACTCCTTAGTAGGAATAGTGCTTTTTGCTGCTAAGTGGGGTCTGCCTGATGATATGTAGGCGTTTAATGCTTGAATGGCACAAGAACCAATAGGGACATATCGTTCTTTTTTTCCTTTACCATAAACGAGTAATGTTCCAATAGAAACATCCAAATCAGTTAATTGAAGAGTAGCACATTCACTTACACGAATCCCTGTCGCGTAGAGAAGCTCGAGGATTGCGCGGTCGCGTAAATCAAGTGGTTCATCTCCTTTAATTCCTGCAAAAAGCTGATCCACTTCTTCTTCATATAAAAACTGAGGTAATCGACTCTCAGCTTTAGGAAGTGAAGCCTGTGCAAAGACATTCTCCTCAAGTAACTGTTCACGTTTTAGAAAGTGGGCAAAGCTTCGCATACTTGAAAGTCTTCTAGAAACAGTCTTACGAGCATATTCTTGAGCAAATAACTCACTTAAATACACTCGAAGATCTGCGTAGGTTACGTCACTCAACGAGTCTAACCCTTCTCGTCTCATGAATGTATAAAAGGCCAAAATGTCCCGTGTATAATTCAATAACGTATGAGGTGAGCAACCTTTTTCAATTTGCAGGTAGCGCTTAAACTGCTCAAGCCATTGCTGCTCTAATTGTTGATTCAATTAACTCACCTCTCCTAAGCTTCTAAATTCTAACATGACGACCAAGCAAAAACAACGATATTCACATTTCTTTCATAAAATTCAGAATTGTACCGAGTGCTCGCTCAGCTAGCTTTTCATAGCGATCTTTTTTAACCTTAATGCGTTCATCTAATGGTCTTAATAAACCGAAGTTTGCATTAATCGGTTGGAAATTCTTTTTCGCTTCTGTTGTAATGTACTCTGCCATCGCTCCAAGCAGGGTTTCTTCCGGGAAAATGAGAAGCTCTTTCCCTTGGACTAGTCTTGCTGCATTAATCCCAGCAATCATTCCAGCAGCTGCAGATTCAACATAACCTTCTACACCTGTAATTTGCCCGGCAAAAAATAGGTCATCACGTTCTTTAAATTGATACGTGCGTCTTAAAAGCTTTGGTGAATTTAAAAATGTATTACGGTGCATGACTCCGTATCGGACAAAATCCGCTTGCTCTAATCCTGGAATTAATCGGAATACCTCTTTTTGTGGACCCCATTTTAAATGCGTTTGGAAGCCAACCATATTATATAAAGTACCCGATGAGTTGTCTTGTCTTAGCTGTACAACCGCATAAGGTCTTTTTCCTGTTTTAGGATCGTCTAAACCTACTGGCTTCATCGGCCCAAACAGCATTGTTTTGCGACCACGACCTGCCATCACTTCTATCGGCATACATCCCTCAAAAAAGATTTCTTTTTCAAATTCTTTTAATGGGACTGTTTCTGCGGCAATTAACGCTTCGTAAAAACGATCAAATTCCTCTTCTGTCATCGGACAGTTTAAATAAGCCGCTTCCCCTTTGTCATAGCGACTTTTCAAATAAACCTTATCACGATCGATGGTTTCCGCATCTATAATAGGTGCAGCCGCATCATAAAAATAAAGTGATTCTTCACCCGTAAGTTCACCTAAGCTCTTAGATAAGCCCTCAGACGTTAATGGACCTGTTGCAATAATAGTTGGTCCTTCGGGAATTGAATCTATTTCTTCATTAAATACAGTGATATTAGGGTGATTACGTACACTTTGGGTTACAGCATCAGCAAAATCATGCCGATCGACAGCTAAAGCACCACCAGCGGGAACGGCCGCCTGATCAGCGGAGGCAATAATAACCGAATCAAGTCTTCTCATTTCTTCCTTTAATACACCTACTGCATTTGTTAAAGAATTGCCTCGTAATGAATTACTGCACACAAGCTCTGCAAATTTATCTGTATGATGGGCGGGTGTTTGCTTTACCGGCCTCATTTCGTATAAATGAACCTTAATTCCTTGCTTCGCGATCTGCCAAGCAGCTTCACTACCTGCAAGTCCTGCTCCGATCACCGTAATGATTGGTTGTTCCGTCATTGTCATTTCACCTTTCTTTACTAGCTTGCTTATTGAATGGTACACGTAGCAAACAGGACTGTCCAGTAAAACCGTTTTTAATGGTCTCGACAGCCCTTTTTTTACTATTTAGTTGGTATCTTTTTCTGAGTAATCACATGATACACATTGCACCTGCACACTTTTCTTAAGTTTCTTCTCAACCAAAAGGCCACTACATTTAGGGCACGGTCTGGCAATTGGCTTATCCCATGAAACAAACTCGCACTCAGGATAACGATCACAGCCGTAGAAGATCCGTCTTTTTTTGCTTCGACGTTCAACAATATTTCCTTCTTTACAGGTTGGGCATTTCACCCCAATATCCTTCACTATTGCTTTTGTATTTCGACAATCTGGGAAGTTGGAGCAAGCCATAAACTTTCCATATCTACCCATTTTATAAACCATTTCTGAACCGCACTTCTCACAATCCTCACCGGCAGGTTCATCTTTAATTTCAACTTCCTTCATTTGTTCTTCAGCTACGTGTAATCTCTTCTCAAAATTTTGATAGAAGCTATCAATGACATCAATCCATTGGTCCTTACCTTCTTCAATGGCATCAAGATCATTTTCCATTTTTGCAGTGAACTTCACATCTAAAATTTCCGGGAAGAAATCTACAATTAGCTCTAAAACAATGTCACCTAATTCAGTTGGAATAAATCGCTTCTCATCGAGTGCAACGTATCCTCTTCTTTGGATGGTGTCGAGTGTCGGTGCATAGGTTGACGGTCTACCAATTCCAAGCTCTTCCATCGTCTTAACTAACCTAGCCTCTGTATAGCGCGGAGGCGGCTGCGTGAAGTGCTGATTTGGCTCTAGTTCCTTCTGCTTAACCGTTTGGCCCTCTTCAAGATTAGGAAGCAAGCGATCTTCTTCCTTTTTTCCATCGTCATTACCTTCAATATAAACCTTCATAAAACCTGGAAACTTCACCTTGGAACCAGTGGCTCTAAACATGACGCCATTATTATCTAAATCGACAGTCATTGTATCCATAACGGCTGGTGCCATCTCACTTGAGATCAAACGTTCCCAGATAAGTTTATATAAACGGAGCTGATCTCGAGATAAATAAGCCTTTAATTCTTTCGGATCATAATTAACCGATGTAGGACGAATGGCTTCATGAGCGTCTTGGGTCTTTTGATCTTTGTTAACCGTTCTTGCACCAACACGCGTGTATTCTTTTCCAAATTGATTCTCAATATAGGCTTTTGTTTCTGCTTTCGCAGTGTCAGATATCCGAGTAGAGTCTGTTCTCATATAAGTAATAAGACCGACTGTACCTTGCTTCCCAATATCAATTCCTTCATATAATTGCTGAGCCAGCATCATCGTCTTCTTCGCTCGGAAATTAAGCTTACGTGCTGCCTCCTGTTGAAGTGATGATGTAGTAAAAGGAGCGGCAGGGTTACGTTTACGCTCTTTTTTCTTCACAGATTGTACAGAATAGTCCTTCCCCTTTAAGGCTGACATGACCTCATTAACGTCACTCTGTGAGCTCAACTCTTTTTTCTTTCCATTCATACCGTGAAATTTTGCCTCGAACTCGTCTTTGTTTAACAAAAACTTACCCGTTATACTCCAGTACTCTTCTGGTTTAAATGCTTGAATTTCTTTTTCACGGTCGATGATCATTTTTACGGCTACTGATTGTACTCGACCAGCACTTAATCCTTTTTTCACTTTCTTCCATAATAAAGGGCTAATATTATAGCCAACTAATCGATCAAGAATTCTACGAGCCTGCTGGGAATCAACAAGGTCCATATTAATTGGCCTTGGCGTTTTAAACGCATCTTTGATTGCTTGCTTGGTAATCTCATTGAATACAACACGACATTCAGACTTTTCATCTATATCAAGGCTATGAGCCAAATGCCACGCTATCGCTTCCCCTTCTCTATCAGGGTCAGCCGCTAAATAAATTCGTTTAACTTTTTTTGCTGCTGTTTTTAATTCCTTTAATACTGGGCCTTTTCCGCGGATCGTAATATACCTTGGTTCAAACTGATTGGATACATCCACACCCATCTGACTCTTTGGTAAATCCCTTACATGTCCCATTGATGCTTTAACGATATACTTTTTTCCTAAGTACTTACCAATGGTCTTTGCTTTGGCGGGAGATTCCACGATTACTAAATAATCGGCCATAAAGCCACTCCCTCTCATCTTTAAATGAAATCCTCCTCATTATTAAACACAGATTTACCGTTTGTCAAACATAATTGAATGATTTTAAAGTTATTTTTGCCAAATTTAATGCTTATTTCTTGTTTTTTTCAGCTTAAATGTCTAGTGTGAACCTGTAATTCAGACAGGATATCTTCTGGCTCACGGACTAGCTTTGCGCCTTGTTGTATCAAGTGATTAGTTCCTTGAGACATATCAGAAAAGATCGGTCCAGGAACAGCAAAAACCTCCCTGCCTTGTTCTAACGCTTGATCAGCGCTGATTAAAGAACCACTTTTTTTTGCAGCCTCTACGACAAGAAGTCCTTGTGCTAGTCCACTGATAATTCGATTTCGGTTGGGAAATTGCCATTTGGTTGGAGGAGTTGCAGGTGGATATTCGGAAATGACAAGCTGATGGTGACACATATAGTTAAATAATTGTAGATTTTCTTTGGGATAAGGCACGTTCAGACCTGAGCCTAATACTGCGATGGTGGCTCCCCCATGTTTAATTGCTTCAATATGAGCCAGTCGGTCTATGCCTCTCGCTAATCCGCTAATGATGATAAACTTTTGATTAATTAAAGGAGGTAAAAGAGAAGAGATGCTTTTGGTTCCAAGCTTTGTTGGGTGTCTTGTGCCAACAACGGCTAATGATCGTTCTAGTTGTAATAACTTTGAATTGCCTTTCATATAGAGAACCCAGGGGGGATCATATATTTGTTTGAGCAGGCGAGGATATTCTAAATCAAAATAAGTAAGTACGTCAATGTTGTCGTGTAGAAGCTGTTTAAAGGTTTGGTTTGGAGGAGATCGATGGAGATCGAGGTAAAACTCTTGAGGGTTCTTTAATGAAGGTATTACATAATCATGAAGCTCGGATGGGGATAAGCTATATATCTTTATTAAAGCAGGATCCTTCATTATAAGCTGCTTTAGTCTTTTCCAGCTCATTCCGCGACAGTTATGAAGATGAATAAGACGCTCTTTAAACGTTGACAGTTCATTTCACTCTCCTTCAATGTTTTATATATAACAAATAGACCGGGTATGGGCTGAGAATTTAAGAATACATCTTGAATTCTCAGCTTTTGTTCCGGTCAACCTGCTATGATTTTAGAGCATAGATTATGATTTAGTTGCTTCGTGTGTTGTGCACTTTTCAAGAAGGTTATTTTCTTTTAAAGCAGCAATCAACGTATCACCCATGTCAGATGGTGTAGCAGCAACCTTTACGCCACAACTTTCAAGCGTTTTAATCTTTTCAGCTGCTGTACCCTTACCACCAGAAATGATCGCACCAGCATGGCCCATACGTTTTCCTGGAGGAGCCGTTTTCCCGCCGATAAATCCAACAACGGGTTTTGTCATGTTGGCTTTTACCCATTTAGCTGCTTCTTCCTCAGCGGTACCACCAATTTCTCCAATCATGATGACTGCATAAGTGTCTGGGTCTTCATTAAACAGCTTTAATGTGTCAATGAAGTCTGTTCCATTCACAGGGTCTCCACCAATACCAACCGCTGATGATTGACCAATACCAGCTGTAGAAAGCTGATGAACCGCCTCATACGTTAAGGTACCAGATCTTGAAACAACACCTACGTGTCCTTTCTTATGAATGTATCCTGGCATAATACCAATCTTACATTCGTCAGGTGTGATGACACCCGGACAGTTTGGACCGATTAAACGAGTGTTTTTGCCTTCAAGATAACGCTTCACGTCTACCATATCAAGCACTGGAATGCCTTCCGTTATACAAATCGCTAATTCAATTCCAGCATCTGCTGCTTCCATGATCGCATCTGCAGCGAATGCAGGTGGAACATAGATAACAGAAGCGTTGGCACCAGTTGCTTTAACAGCTTCTTCAACTGTATTAAAGACTGGAATGCCTTCAATTTCTGTTCCGCCTTTACCTGGCGTTACGCCCCCAACAATGTTGGTGCCGTATTCAACGGCTTGCTTTGTATGAAAAAGTCCTGTTGCTCCTGTAATTCCTTGAACAAGTACTTTTGTATCTTTATTAATGAGGATACTCATGTCTCCACGTCCCGCCTTTCTATTTCACTAGAGATACGATTTTTTGTGCACCATCAGCCATGGAATCTGCAGCGGTGATATTTAGACCAGAATCTTTAAGGATTTTTTTGCCGAGTTCAACATTTGTTCCTTCAAGACGCACTACAAGAGGAATTTCAAGTCCAACTTCTTTTGTAGCGGCGATAACACCTTCAGCGATAATGTCACACTTCATAATTCCACCAAAGATATTAACAAAAATTCCTTTTACATTTGAATCAGAAAGAATGATCTTAAACGCTTCTGTTACCTTCTCAGCAGTAGCGCCGCCTCCAACGTCTAGGAAGTTAGCAGGATCACCACTGTAATGCTTGATGATGTCCATAGTAGCCATTGCAAGTCCAGCTCCGTTAACCATACAACCGATGTTTCCATCTAATGAAATATAGCTCAGATCATATTTAGAAGCTTCGATTTCTTTTACATCTTCTTCTTCTAAATCACGGAAAGCAAGAACATCTTTTTGTCTATATAAAGCATTAGAGTCGAAGTTCATCTTCGCATCAAGTGCCATAACTTTACCGTCGCCTGTTGTTACAAGAGGGTTAATTTCGGCAATCGAGCAATCTTTTTCTACAAACACTTTATAAAGACCAAGCATAAACTTCACAGCTTGACCAACTAATTCTTTAGGAATATTAATATTAAAGGCTAATCTACGAGCCTGGAAGCCTTGTAATCCTACTGCAGGATCAATGATTTCTTTGAAGATCTTCTCCGGAGTTGCTTCAGCTACCTCTTCAATCTCCGTCCCGCCTTCTTCAGAAGCCATCATCACAACACTAGAAGTGTCACGGTCTAAAACAAGTCCAATATAGTACTCGTTTTTAATGTCGCAGCCTTCCTCAACTAGTAAGCGCTTTACTTCTTTTCCTTCAGGTCCCGTTTGATGTGTAACAAGTACCTTGCCTAGAATTTCATCAGCGTATGTACGTACTTCATCAAGACTTTTTGCTACTTTCACGCCGCCAGCTTTACCGCGGCCACCTGCATGAATTTGTGCCTTTACTACAGATACACTAGAGCCCAAATCCTTCGCTGCAGAAACAGCTTCTTCTACAGAGAACGCAACCTTGCCGTTCGGAACTGCCACGCCATATTGGCGAAGAAGCTCTTTCCCTTGATACTCATGGATATTCATTCTCTCTCCTGCCTCCTGTCGATTGCATGCGCTTGCATGCCTTTCAAGATTTTCACTTTGCTTGAGTGAAATTCTATTCTATCTTAGCATTAATTCTGCATATTTGGAAAGTAAATCACGATTATTAGACAAAACTCAAGAATCTTTTTCAGGTTTCTTTTGCGAATGGGTAGACTGCTTATTTGATGGTGTCTGTTTTTGTTTTGTTTTCTTACGCTTGAATAGACGATGAATCGCTTCTTTTGTATCTGACTCAGCGGTTGGAGAAAAAATACCCAGCTCATGACTCGTTTCTTCATTTTGATTATGTTCTTTTCTATTTGACACTGGATCACCTCATAACTATTTCCGCTTAGCCTTCCTCATTTGAAGGATCCTGATTCCTGTCAATTCGATAGATAAACGCAAACAATTCTGCAACAACCTCATAAAGTTCAGGTGGGATGGCTTCATGAATGGTTAATTGACTAAGTAATTCTACAAGGGTTTCATCCTCCTGAACAGGGACTTCTAGCTCCTTTGCAAGCTTTAGCATTTCTTCAGCTACTACTCCCTCACCTTTTGCCGTTACTAATGGCGCCTTATTTTGATCCGCCTGATATCTAAGTGCAATTGCTTTTAATGATTCCTTCGTCATATCCGTATATCCAATCCTTGATAGTCCATCTGTGTGGATGGCTGAGGTGATCGTGTCATTTTTTTGTTATCACTCCACATGGTCCATGAGATCGTTGAAAGCTGGTAATCGGCCTTGTGTAAGCTTGCTTTTAACACAGGCTCAAGAAGTGACATAAGCATAACTGGTTTTTCTTGATTTGTGGTGATAGAGACATGAGCAATTCGTTGCTGGATGGTCACCTCAACCATTGTTTCTCTTAGGTGTTCGAGTGTTAAGAAAAATAACAATTTACAATGATTCGGATCCACATTGCCATCCTCCTTTTTTTTCCCTTGGTATTGCAGGGTCATATCTGTTTGATACTCCCCAAGCTTTAAAGGAAACTGAGCCACTAGATGAACAAGAGAATCCGACTGAAGCGACTGAATCTGATAGCCAGTAATTTTATGAAGGGCCGATTCAGCCAAAGCTCTCACTTCAGGAGAGGCAGCTTCAGAGAGCAGCTGACCTAACGCCGCTTTTAACGTTGACGTTGATTGTTTGCCAGCCGTAATATCTGCCTCATGCTGATAGCCTGTTAATTGAATAATCTGTTGAAGCTGTTTCGCAAATGGTATTGGCTTCCCCTCTGATAAGACGGTATCAGATACTGAGTGCTTAATCGCCGCTTGCATCACCTCTCTCTCTTTAGGCAATAGCTGCTGAGTTACAACTGAGGGCCACCTTTCCATCAAGGTTCGTTGATCGTTCGTATGTAATAGTAATTGTTTGAAATCAGGTGTGAGTGAAGGCCCGCTCCTTGCTCTCCATTGCTCCATTAACTCATCTGGTTGCGTGGTATTCGTAATATCAGGCCAGCCTAATCTCGAGAGTATTCTCACTGCTGCTTGCTTTAACTCTTGATCACTTGTTGAATCAATTATAATCCGTAAGACTTCGTTAATTGGTGAACTCACGTCTGGTCCTTGCGCCCTCTGTAAGAGGTTTTGAATAGAGTGTAACGCTTCTCCTTCCCCATTCCTATTCTGGGCCTGAATAAGTGTAGAGAGGGTCTTAGAGAGCCCTTCCGTCCCGTCTATTGAACGAATGGCTTGCAGCACAGATGGAGTGAGAGGAAGCTGCTCTTGAATCATTCTGCCAATGATGGGCAGCTCCTTGCTTCCAAACTGCTTAAGTAAAGACACTCCCTCCTCTAGTTGCTTGCTTGTAAATGGAATGGCCGACTCTCGCATGGAGCGAAGGAGCATTGCAGCCTCATTACTAGAGGTCCACTTCCCCTGAGCAAAATCATCAGTTTTCAAGAGAGCATTATCTGAATCTGGCTGCATGATCTTTAACGTAGGCAACATGTTTCCTTGCTGTACCAAAAACCAATATGAGCTTCCTGCCGCAACCGGTGTTTCCAGCTTCGCCATCACCGTCATACCACGGATACTAATAGAGGCAAGCTGATCCGGGAAATGCTTCAGCACTTTACCAGTAATAAGTTGACCCGTTTGTAGAGACAGAACAGGTTTTTGAGCATTAGCATGTTTGATATTTGTACGTAAAGACTGAATGTCTACCATATGCAAGCCTCCTTTGATCTCACTTTTTCTTATATAAATGCTTTCACGGGTTCAAAAGAACGTCTGTGCTCAGATGTTATCCCATGTTGCTTCATAGCCTCTAAATGTACCGGCGTACCGTAGCCCGAATGATTTGAAAATCCATACTCCGGATACCGCTCACTTAAGCGACACATGTATTGATCTCGCCATACTTTGGCCAAAACGGACGCAGCAGCAATGCTCAGGCTTTTTTGATCCCCTTTAACTAGTGAAGTCTGTTCAACTTCAATTGGTAGATTCATAGCATCAAGCAATAAATAATCCGCTTTAAAGGAAAGATCCTCGACCGCTCGTTGCATTGCCACTTTTGTTGCCTGATAGATATTTATCGAATCAATCATCTGTGCATCAATCGCTTGGATGGAATAGGCAACTGCTTGCCGCTTGATTTCATCATAAAAATACTCGCGTTTCTTTTTGCTCAACTGCTTAGAATCGGTCAACCCGAGTAAACTCGCTTCGTTTGGTAGAATAACAGCAGCCGCCACGACTGGACCAGCCAATGGCCCCCTGCCTGCCTCATCAATTCCGGCAATCGCCTGAAACCCCTGTTCCTTAAGCTCCCTCTCATACTGCTGCATCGTCACATACTGCTGAGCAAGAAGATTTGCTTTTTCTTGTTTTGCCTTCCACTGGGAAACGAGTGCTTGAACACCCTTTCTTGTATCATGTTGTAATGCTTTAAGCTGTTTGTCCCGCTCCAGCTCAGAGCATTGAAGTAGGTCTTCTTTAATGTCACGAATTGATCTGATCGTCATCTCTTATTCCCCTTATGTATATCGTCGTAACCTCTGTATGTATAAAGGAAAAACCGTCTAAAGAGTATTCTCCTTAAACGGTTTGCTCCTCAAGATCTGTAGGTTTCTCAAGTGTTACGGCCCCAATGGTTCCTGATCTTAACTCTCTTAGCACAACCTCGGCTGTTTTATCATAATCAATAAAGCCGCCCCTCTGTAAAAAACCACGGCTCTCCCCAATTAAATCAAACAAGGCCACATCATCCTCGGGTAAATCTTCAATCTTATAGCGTGTTTTAATTAAATCCGCATATTCATGCTTCATATATCTTAGTACAAATAAGGCAATATCCTGAAAGTCTAACAGCTCGTCCTTTATGGCTCCCGTGGCAGCTAGACGATAACCAATTTGTTGATCTTCAAATTTAGGCCAAAGAATTCCTGGAGTATCTAAAAGCTCTAAAGACTTGCCTATTTTAATCCATTGCTGTCTCTTGGTAATTCCAGGTCTGTCCCCTACATTCGCCGTTCTCTTCGCTGCCAGGCGATTAATTAGCGTAGATTTCCCAACGTTCGGAATCCCTAGAATGACCACACGAATCGCTCTAGGTTTCATTCCTTTCGCTTGCCATTTTTCAAATAATGGCTGGGCAAGTTGCTTACACGCTGCATCGATTTTTTCTGTACCTTTTCCGTTCTGCGAGTTAATAGCCAGAACGTGAGCGCCTTCTTTTTTAAAATAATCACTCCATGCCTGAGTTTGCTTGCCATCAGCCAAGTCTGTTTTATTTAATAAAATGAGGCGAGGTTTGCCTTCCGCTAGTTCATTAATGACCGGATTCCTAGATGAGAGCGGTGCACGCGCATCCAGTAGCTCAATCACAACATCAATATATTTCAGTTTCTCTGTTACTTCACGCCGGGCCTTTGCCATATGGCCGGGATACCATTGTATTGCCATTCCTACACCTACTCAGTAAATTTTATATTCTCAATTGGCCAAAATGTGAGACTTGCTCCTCCGATGATATCCTGTTTATGAATCGGACCAATATCGCGACTGTCTTTACTACGTCTGCGATTGTCACCCATCACAAAGTAGGAATCCTCAGGTACCACGCTTTCGGAGGTCAAATCAGCTAACGTAAAATCCCCAGTTAATATTTCTCCAGAATAGCTTACCTTTAACTCATCAAGAAAAGGCTCAGCCACAGGCTCCTGGTTTATATATAAGATATCATCACGGTATTCAACCTCTTCACCCGGGAGACCGATGATTCGTTTTATGTAGTCATTCCCTCCTGGGGCATGAAAAACGACAATATCAAAGCGTTCTGGCTCACTCAGCTGCAAACCGATCTTATTTACAATCATTTTATCATTTGGTTCAAGGGTTGGCTGCATCGATTCTCCATCAACAACGACGGACGCAAACATAAACGTTCGAATCACAAATGCCAAAATGAGCGCAATGACGATTGCTTTTACCCATTCCCAAGACTCTGACTTTTCTTTTTTCATGCTGATACAGAACCTCCAATGGGCAGCAGTTTTTCAAATGCATCAAAGGGCGTTACACTCATGTCTATAGTTTATCATATTCAATATGTTATTAGTAATAACAACGATATATGGAATAAAAATAATCTATGGAATAGTAACATCAAAAGGTCTATGTTAATATTCTTCCCTTCATCCCTTTTAATCTGTTAAAATATAGGAAGTGTATATATTTGATTCGATTTTACTTAGTATTAAAATACTTATATATTCATTAAATTCAAGAATAGGGTTTTAAATACTATAAAAGTTAGGGAGCGAATTTTGATGAGTAAAGGTTTCATAACTATTTATGTAACACATTCGGAGTATGATAAGTACATGAACGGAAATGTTGCAGAGGGGTCTACCAGCAAACAATTAATTGGCGATTCACAAGTCGAATTATCAATACCTCTTGAAAATATAGTCTCTGAATCGAAGACCAAGTCAACTATTACACTGACGTTTATGGGTCAAAAAAGTAATTAATAAGAATAACCTTACAAAGTTATTAACCATTTTTTTGTAGATAAATAAAAAATGTAATCTCCTTTCCTCTTTGCTGGGGGAAAGGAAATTAAAATTTATCGCATTGAAAAAGCAATAATCATTAATATCATTACTATTAATCCAATGAAAGATGCGATAGATGATGTAACTAGACCAGCAATTTCAAATGCTTTGCCTGAACCAGCTTTAACTTGTTTAAATGCATAGATTGCAAAAATTAGCGCCGGGATTCCTAAAAAAGCTCCAAACAAAAAAGTAAATAATGCTGTAGATAGCGACAAAATTCCAAAAACAAGACTTAATATTCCTAACGTGTTTGTTTCTGTGTTATTCTGAATCTCTGTCATTGCATCATCTCCTCAAAATTTTAGCAATCAGATCCACTCCTCCTACCACGTGATTCTCTTAAAAGAAAATTAAGAGACATCGGTAACTAACACTTAGAGAAGTGTGGTTCTATGCCCTTCTGGAATAACAACAAAACATATAATAAGTTTTATATCTATTTTCCTGTTATATAACTTACTTCTAGGGTCGAATCCTTCCAAGATGCACCTTTTTACATTTTATTTTGTTTTAAATCAATCAAAAAAGAACGCCCCCCTGATGGGAAACGTTCTTTTTACGATGTTGTAACCGTTGATATAACGCTTACTACGCTTTTCTACGAAGTTCTTTAATGCGGGCAGCTTTTCCACGTAGGTTACGTAGATAGTAAAGCTTAGCACGACGTACTTTACCGCGACGTTTCACTTCGATCTTTTCGATTTTCGGTGAATGTAATGGGAATGTACGCTCAACACCTACACTATAAGAAATCTTACGAGCTGTGAAAGTTTCGCTGATTCCAAATCCGCGACGTTTGATAACCACGCCTTCAAAAAGCTGGATACGCTCACGAGTTCCCTCAACAACTTTAACGTGAATCGTTAATGTGTCACCAGGACGGAAGTCTGGATGATCCGTGCGAAGCTGTTCATTCGTAATTTCTTGAATAATGTTGCTCATAGTCGTATTCCCCTCCTTCCAAACAGACGTTCATGTCGGATCGCCGCAGCGGAACATCTTAATAACGGGCAAATTGCCACAACACATAGTTTAGCATAGTTAAAATCATGACACAAGCAGATTTTAAAGAAATGACAAGTCTTTTCCCCTTACACTTTATCTTGCCATTCTGCTAGCCATGTTTGCTGCTGTTTTGTTAATGGTATGTCACGAAGTAATTCAGGTCGTCTTTTCCAGGTTCGTTCGAGAGATTGCTTTGCACGCCATTCTTTAATTCGCTGGTGATGCCCAGACAATAATACGTCTGGTACATCCATACCGCGAAAAGAAGAGGGTCTGGTGTACTGTGGGTGTTCTAGCATGCCTGTAGAAAATGAATCCGTTAAGGCAGATTCATCATTTCCGAGCACACTAGGTAGAAGTCTTGTTACACTGTCGGCTATAACCATCGCTCCAAGCTCGCCACCTGTTAATACGTAATCACCAAGAGAAATCTCATCTGTCACTATGCTCTCCCGAATACGTTCGTCAAAGCCTTCGTAGTGACCACATAAGAGGATTAACTGTTCTTCTTTCGCAAGCTCCTCGGCTTTTTTCTGAGTATATGGCTCTCCTTGCGGGCAAAGCATAATTACTCTTGGCTTAACACCAGACTGCTTGACGGCGTCAACAGCATCAAAGATTGGCTGAGGTGCTAAAACCATTCCGGCTCCGCCCCCATACGGGTAATCATCTACCCGGTGATGCTTATTTTCGGCGTAGTCCCTGAAATTAGTTACATGGAATGAAATGAGCCCTCGATCGGCTGCTGACTTAAGTATCGAGCTACCGAACACGCCTTCAAACATCTCCGGAAAGAGGCTTAAGACATCAATCCTCATGCATCTAACCCTTCTAGCAAGTGAATCGTAATCGTTTTATTATTGATATCCACTTCACGTACAACGGATTCAATATATGGGACAAGCAGGTCTTTTTGTCCTTCTCGTTTTACCACCCATACATCGTTGGCACCAGGGCTTAAGATCTCGGTGATTCTGCCAATAATTAGACCTTCCTCACTTACAACCGTACACCCAATAATCTCATGGTAATAATACTCTCCAATTTCAAGTTCCTCTTGTTGATCCGCAGAAATATACAGAGTCAGCCCTTTTAGAGGCTCAACCAGGTTCATTGAGTTATATCCTTCAAAGGTAAGCAAATCAAATTGTTTATGTGTTCTATGTGTCTTTACCGTTAATTGTTTATATTCTCCATTCTCCAGTCGTATGGCAAGTGTACTCCCCGGCGCATAACGTTTCTCTGCAAAATCAGTAGAAGATAAAATACGAACCTCTCCTCTGACTCCATGCGTATTAACGAGTTTTCCTACCTTATACCATTCCGTCATCAGAACGCCTACTTTCTCGAAATTGTTCAATTCGTCCATCACGTATAATCATTTCAAGGCTATGATCTTGGTCTGGCCATATATCGCCTTCATTTAGCTCTATAATGGCTTGAGCCTGTCCATCAGCAATCTCTGTTCCAATGTTCAGCTTCTCCAGTTGCTGATATTTAAACCCAAGACTACTTAATGATTCCTTACGCTTCGTAAATTCGTGCTCGTATCGTGATTTCACTTGAGCTTCATTGCGACTATCCGTCTCTCGTAGAGCTTTATGTAGCTGAAACTGAAGCTGCTCTAGTTCACGCTGTAGCTGCTTCATCTCATCATGAAGCACAGAAATTAGCTCTGCCTTTTTACTCTCTGTTAATACCTGTTTAATAACAACGGTTTTCAGAAACTGCATGCCATCACCCTCCAGCTTGTCAAACGGATGCTTTCATACATCACGATTTATAGACATACAAGAAAAGGGAGAGGTTTCCCCCACCCTTGCTTATTCAACGATATCCAGCTTTACTTTCTTGCCTGTGCGATTGACAGCTGCATACACAACGGAGCGTAAAGCTTTTGCTGTGCGTCCATTTTTGCCAATCACCTTACCCATATCATCCGGATGAACCGTTAATCGCAAATAGACCGTCTGTTCTTCTTGATGCTCTTCAACCTTCACAGCTTGCGGCTCATCAACAAGTGATTTTGCTATGTGTTCAACCAACGCTTTCATCTCAGATCACCTCAAGGCTATTACTTTTGGTTTTTAGCGTTATGAAGCTTCTCCATAAGACCTTGTTTAGAGAAAAGGTTACGGACTGTATCAGAAGGCTTTGCACCTTTTAACATCCAATCAAGTGCCTTGTCTTCTTTAACAGTAAATTGAGCAGGTTGAGCAATTGGGTTATACGTTCCAATTTCCTCAATGAAACGTCCATCACGTGGAGCACGTGAATCTGCTACCACTACACGATAGACAGGAGCTTTCTTTGAACCAATACGTTTAAGTCGAATTTTAACAGCCATTTCGCTGTACACCTCCAAGATTATTTACACAATTTAGTATAATATCATCAATTCCGCTTTCATACAAGACTTCTTTTATGAGGGGAATAGATTACGTTCTAAAATGGTAGCTTAAAGCCACCCATTCCTTTGCCACGCTTTTTACCTTTGCCGCTTTGCATCCCGGTCATTTGCTTCATCATCTTTTTCATATCTTCAAATTGCTTTAGCAAACGATTCACATCCTGAATGGTTGTACCGCTTCCTTTAGCAATTCTCCGTCGACGACTGCCATTTAAAACAGTTGGATCCTGCTTTTCCTTTTTGGTCATAGAGCGAACAATGGCTTCCACACGACCAATCTGTTTTTCATCAACCTGCAAATTCTTCATACCTTTGGCCTTGTTCATACCTGGCATCATACCAAGTAGATCCTCAAGCGGGCCCATACTTCTTACTTGCTCTAGCTGTTCAAGGAAATCATCAAACGTGAAATCAGCTGTACGCATCTTCTTTTCAAGCTCACGAGCTTTGGCTTCATCCACATTCGTCTGAGCTTTCTCAATGAGTGAGAGAACATCCCCCATACCGAGAATTCTTGACGCCATCCGTTCAGGATGGAATGGTTCAAGCTGATCAATTTTTTCACCCATACCCGCAAATTTAATTGGTGTATTGGTTACAGCTTTAACCGAAATAGCGGCCCCACCACGGGTATCACCATCAAGCTTGGATAAAATCGCACCAGTGAGACCAAGCTGATCATTAAATGTCTCTGCAACATTTACAGCATCTTGACCTGTCATAGCATCTACCACAAGCAAAATTTCATCGGGTTGAACTGTTTCTTTAATCTGACTAAGCTCTTCCATGAGCTCCTGATCTACATGGAGTCGTCCGGCGGTATCAATCAAAACATAATCATGATGCTCTGCTTTTGCTTTTTCCACTGCTTGTTTCGCAATGTCTACCGGACTTACTTGATCACCTAAAGAAAATACAGGCATATCTATTTGTTTGCCTAGTGTTTCTAATTGCTTAATCGCAGCAGGTCGATAAATATCTGCAGCAACAAGCAAAGGCGTTCGGTTGTGCTTCTTTCGCAAGTGGTTAGCTAGCTTTGCAGAAGCGGTTGTTTTACCTGCCCCTTGAAGTCCTACCATCATGATGACGGTTGGTGGCTTTTGAGAAACGGCAATTTTGCTTTGCTCTCCTCCCATTAAGGCAGTGAGCTCTTCATTAACAACCTTTATTACCTGTTGGCCAGGCGTTAAGCTTTTCATAACCTCTTGGCCTAAGGCTTTTTCTTTCACGTCTGCAATAAATTGTTTGACAACCTTAAAGTTCACATCGGCTTCAAGCAACGCAAGCCTGACTTCGCGCATCATTTCCTTAATGTCCTGCTCGCTGACCTTTCCTTTACCTCGGATCTTTGTCAGCGTACCCTGCAGCCGCTCAGCTAAGCCTTCAAATGCCATAATACCGCCTCCTAGTCCAGTTTCTCAATCATATCAATAAGATTCTGCATCTCGTCAGGAGTCGCGTTCTGTTGAATAGCTGTTTTCATTTGAGTCAGCAAACGGGTCCGTTCTTCAAACTTCTCTAAAAGTCGAAGCTTATTCTCATATTCCTCAAGCATCGCTTCCGTCCGTTTGATATTATCATATACGGCCTGGCGGCTCACCTCAAATTGTTCGGCAATCTCACCAAGGGAGAAATCATCTAAATAATATTGAGACATATATTCGCGCTGCTTCAGAGTGAGCAGGGAATGATAGAAATCAAACAAATAGTTCATTCTGAGTGTTTTATCCAGCACGAAGTTTCACTCCTTGTTAAGTGATTCCCCTTTACGAGAGTTTATATTACAGCAGTCATGCTTTTGTGTCAAGTTTTTTTCTTAACAAGCAAATTAGCTCTGCTGTAAATCCTCAGGAGAGTCCAGAACATCCTTAAAGAGACCATACACAAACTGATCTGCTGCAAAAGGCTGTAAATCGTCCTTCTGCTCGCCCAGTCCAACAAATTTAACTGGAATATCAAGCTCTCGCTTAATCGCCATGATAATTCCACCTTTGGCTGTTCCGTCAAGCTTCGTTAATACGATGCCCGTGACGTCTGTTGATTTTCCAAATGTCTTTGCCTGGGACATGGCGTTTTGTCCTGTTGTTCCGTCTAGAACCAGCAATACCTCATGAGGAGCCCCAGGGACTTCGCGTTCAATCACTCGTTTTACCTTTTCCAATTCATTCATAAGATTTACCTTGTTCTGCAGCCTGCCTGCTGTATCACAAAGCAGCACGTCCGCTTTTCGCGACTTGGCAGCCTGAATCGCATCATACATGACCGCAGCAGGATCAGAGCCAGCCTGTTGCTTGATTACGTCAACTCCTATACGTTCACCCCAAACCTCTAATTGGTCAATGGCTCCAGCACGGAAGGTATCACCGGCTGCAAGCATAACCTTTTTGCCGTCCTGCTTTAGGTAGTGTGCCATTTTCCCAATGGAGGTTGTCTTTCCAACACCATTTACACCAACAACAAGAATAATGGTCAATCCGTCTGTTTGTAAATTAAGACCCTGACTTTCTTCACCTTCATCTAGCATTCCAGCGAGGATCTCCGAAATAACAGGCTGTACATCCTTTGTATCCTTAAGGTTACGTCTTTTCACCTCATCCTTTAGCTGTTCAATTAAATCCATAACCGTTGATACGCCAACATCCGAGCTAATCAAGAGGTCTTCAAGCTCTTCGAAAAAATCCTCGTCTACCTTACGATACTTGTAAACTAGCTCATTCATTTTCCCGGCAAAGGACTCTCTTGTTTTTTCGAGGCCTGTTTTAAATTTATCCGTTACTTCTGTTGTCTGATTAGAGATCTTGTCCTTTAACTTCTGAAAAAAGCTCATCACTTCATCCTCCTAGCTTTCAATTAATTCCTTCGTTTCTTCTAATCTAACCGAAACGAGTCGGGATACTCCTGATTCTTGCATGGTGACTCCATAAAGAACATCAGCTTCCTCCATCGTTCCACTTCGATGCGTAATGACAATAAATTGTGTAGCACTGGAGAAATCTTTTAAATATTGAGCAAACCGACTTACGTTCGCTTCATCCAGAGCTGCTTCCACTTCATCAAGCACACAGAACGGGACAGGACGAACCTTAAGGATGGAAAACAATAATGCAATGGCGGTTAATGCACGCTCTCCACCAGATAGCAAAGCCAAATGCTGTAGTTTCTTTCCTGGAGGTCGTGCCATAATATCTACACCTGTTCTTAAAATATCTCCAGGTTCCGTTAGCACCAGATCCGCCTCTCCCCCGCCAAATAGCTTCCGGTAAACCTCTTGGAAATGCCCTCTCACTTGACTAAAGGTGTCTTCAAAGCGGTTGCTCATTTCTTCGTCCATCTCAGAGATTACCTGGTGTAGCGTCTCTTTTGCTTCGAGTAAATCCTGCTGTTGTTCAAGTAAAAAGGAGTAACGCTCATGTACTCGCTCAAATTCTTCAATAGAGCCAATATTTACTGGTCCTAGCTCATCAATGGTTAGCTTCAACAGCTTCAAGCGAGTTTTGGCATCTTCAAGCGTCCCAGAGAGTGGATACTGCTCAGTAGCTGCTTCAAAGGATATTTCATACTCAATACGCAGCTTCTCAAGTCGATGCTCTAAATCAACATCAAGACGGTTCATTCTTACATCCTGATGCTTATATTCATCGTGGGCATATGAATAGCGCTGTTGATTTTGTTTGAGTACTTCTTCTAGCTCAGCATACTGCTGATCTAATTGATTACGCTGTTTCTCTAGCTCGTCTAGCTTATGCTTTGCTTGCTCCTTTTCACGCTGATAATAGCTAATTTGTTCTGAAAGCTGCTCCTCCCCATTTGAACCTTCATTCATGGCGGAGATAAGTAATTCATATTCTTCCTTAAGATTAGTTAAGTTGCTTTTTAGCTCTAGTATTTCTTGTTTGTAATGTTCGGCTTGCTCACTAACATGCTTCACACTTTGCTTAGATTCTGCTTCAGAGATTCGAACACCAACAAGCTCTTCTTGAACCGTCTCTCTTGAGCTTTGTTGTTGCTTAAATTGTTCTTCAAGCCTCTCAATTTCAAGCTTCCACTTTTCTTGTTTTTCTGTTGCTTGGGTAAGATTGTGCTGAAGCTCATCAAGGCGATTTAAGACGGTTTCCTGTTCTTTTTCAGCTGCCATCTCTTCTCGGTCCATACGAAGGAATTGTTTCTCCACACTTGCTGATGTTAGTTCTAGCTCTCGAACAGTAGATTGACTTTCCTGCCAGGCTGTACGATGACGTTGAGTCATTTGCTGCAATTGAGCTAGTTCCTCGCGTAATGAAGCTCGTGTTGTCTTTTTCTCGCTGATCCGTTGCTCCAGCTGATAGACACCTTGTTCAATTTTGAGCGTTTGAGCATCTAGCTCTTCTAGCTCGCGTTTTCGTCCAACAAGGGAACTGTTTTTTTGCTTAACACTCCCCCCCGTCATTGACCCTCCTGGATTTACAACGTCTCCATCAAGAGTAACTATTCGGAAGCGGTGGCCAGTTTTTGATGCCAGCTTATTAGCTCCCGGCAAATCCTTTGCGATAACAATAGAGCCGAGTAAATTTGTTATCGCTGGTGAAACCTTTGCTTCGAACGTGATTAAATCTGTTGCCACTCCAATAAATTCAGCTTCATTTGTAAGAAGCTGTAGCTGTGCCGGTTGAATATAGCGTGGTTTAACCGTAGACAACGGCAAAAAGGTCGCTCGTCCCAAACGCTTTTGCTTAAGAAAGCGAATCGCTTCTCGGGCATGCTGTTCTTCTTCAACAACAATATGCTGAGCGGCACCACCTAAAGCTGTCTCAATGGCTAGCTCATGTTGCTTCTCGGTTCGAATCAATTCTGCTACAGCCCCATGAATACCCATCAAACGGCTGTTTCTTTCTTTAAGAATCTCCTTTACCCCCTGGAAGAAACCAGAGAAGTCAGATTCCATTTCTCGCACGGCTTCTGCTCTTGATTTTGTTTTTTGCAGAATACGGTACGCTTCGTATAGCTTTGTTTCATTTTGCTGGTAGCTTTCTTCTAGCTCTGATTGTTTTGTTACAAGTTGGGCTTCTTTTTGCTCAAGATCTTTTAATGCAGACGCTTTTTCCTTCTCATCTGCTTTTGCTTGGTTTAACTTATCAGTAATTTCATTACGTTGTGCTTTAGACTCTTTGTTTTCATTAAGCAGTCTTTCATGCTTGTGTGTTTGCTGTCG
Organism: Alkalicoccobacillus porphyridii; assembly: GCF_007293315.1. Classification (GTDB taxonomy): domain Bacteria; phylum Bacillota; class Bacilli; order Bacillales; family Bacillaceae_D; genus Alkalicoccobacillus; species Alkalicoccobacillus porphyridii. The sequence goes on along the minus strand of NZ_VLXZ01000006.1, from coordinate 101,061 downwards.
CTTCTGTTCTTCTAAATACCTTTGTTCATTACGAATGGATGCCTGTTCATTCAAGACTTCAATATAATCTGCCTTAAGCTGCTCAAGCTTTTCCTGCATTTCTTCCCCAGAACCTGAGAGGATCCCCTCTAATGAACGCAGCTTTTCTCGCCTAGTATGTAGAATCGCTTTTTCATTTTTCAGGAGTTCATTTTGCTTTTCTGCCGCCTCACGTGCGCTAGTTAATTTATGTTCAGTTTGTTCAATGTCTTCTTTTAATTGACTGCTATTTTGAGCGGCATTTTTCTTTCTCTCTTGTAAAACACCACGGCGCCCCTCTTTTTTTTCAAGCTCTTCACTTACAACCAGGCGTTGCTCCTGCGTGGCCTGAAGGGCCTCCGCTACAGATTTAGACTGCGCGCGACAGGTGGCAATTGCTTCCTCTGATTTTTTAATCTGTTCTGCTTGCTGTTCTAAGACCCCTTTATATTGCTCTAGCTTTTCTTTAGCCTCGGTCCAGCGAGTATGTAAATCGCTAATCTCAGCTGCAGTGATTGTGATATCTTCCTTTTTGCGCTTCTCCTCTGCTTCTAAATATTCTTTTGCAATAGAGGATTGTTCACGCAACGGTTCAACTTGTGCCTCTAATTCATGAAGGATATCCTCGACACGATTTAAGTTTTCCTGTGTCTCATTCAGTCGCTTCTCTGCCTGAATCTTTCTTGTTTTGTACTTCAACACACCAGCAGCCTCTTCGAAGATTAAGCGACGATCCTCCGACTTACTACTAAGTATTTCTTCAATTTTACCTTGTCCAATAATGGAATATGCCTCTCGCCCGAGTCCAGAATCAAGAAATAATTCAACGATATCCTTTAATCTGCATGGTTGACGGTTAATCAGATACTCACTTTCCCCAGAACGGTAGACTCTTCTTGTTACACTCACTTCACTAAAGTCAATGTTTAAATGCTGATCCTCATTATCAAGAACAAGACTGACCTCAGCGAGATTCACCGATTTTCGGGAATCACTGCCGGCGAAAATGATATCCTCCATCTTTGATCCTCTAAGAGATTTCGCTGATTGCTCTCCAAGAACCCAGCGTATGCTGTCAGAGATATTACTTTTACCGCTTCCGTTCGGGCCAACAACCGCTGTTACCCCTGGTACAAACTCTACATTTACTTGCTCAGCAAAGGACTTAAACCCTTTAACTTCCAGCCGTTTGAGGAACATGAATTCCCTCCTTACTCATTTATCTTTTATATATATTCGTATATGCTCTGACAGCCATCCCAGAGATCCTTTAGACTGGAAAAGTGTTAGGACAAACCTTCTTCATTGTGATAGGATAGACTTTATGTACTGTTAAAAAGGAGGTCCTATCGTATGGACTTAACTGCCAACACACCCGAAAACATGAACTATATGCTTAAACAAATTGAAGCCAAGTTACAAACAGTCAATGCCGGTGCATTAAACGCCGAAAAATTTGATTCCGAAAAGTACGAAGACATTCGAGATATCTATGAATGGGTACAAAAGCAAGCCTCGGTCTCCGTTCGTGAAATGGAAGCGATTGTTTCAGAGCTAGGTCAACTGAGAAAGTCGTAACCATGTAAAAAAGGCTGTTGTCATTCGACAGCCTTTTTTATGTGCACGTAAACTGTCCGTTCCCTTGTTTACTATTTCTGCTTCAGCTTCAAAAGAGCCTGCTTGGCCGCCAGCTGTTCTGCTTCTTTCTTTGAGCGACCGATTCCCTCTCCAAAGCTAATCTCATTTAAGTGAACCTCAGAGACAAACTCACGGTCATGAGCCGGACCTCTTTCTTGCGTAATAACGTATTTTAATCCGCCAAGTCCATCACGTTGAACATACTCTTGAAGCTGACTTTTAAAATCCATTTTATGCGAAAAAGCACCCTCATTGATTTTTGGATACATGATTTGACTTAAGAATAAGTATACTGCATCAAGACCTTGATCAAGATACAAGGCACCAATAAATCCCTCAAACACGTCTGCAAGTAAAGCTGGACGCACTCGCCCGCCTGTCACTTCTTCACCCTTACCTAAAAGCACCAGCTTGCCAAAATTTAATTCACTTGCAAATCTCGCAAGTGACGGCTCACAAACAATGGAGGCACGAAGCTTTGTCATGTCTCCTTCATTCATGCTAGGGTACTTTTTGTAAAGATATTGTGAAACAGCAAGTTCTAATACAGCGTCTCCAAGGAATTCTAATCTCTCATTATCCGTTGTTGCATATAAGCGATGCTCATTCACATAAGATGAATGTGTAAAAGCCTGAATCAAAAGCTTGCGATTTTCAAACGTCAATCCTGTGCGGACTAGCAGGTCATCAAACTGATGCTTCTGTTCTTCAGACAAAACGAGACGGCGACCACCGGCTTTTTTGTCATAATAATTTTTAGATCTTCTATACGATTTTGATTGATGTGGCATGTTGACCTCCAACACGGAAAGTAAGCTTATAGATTAGATTGTATCAAAGTTTTAGCAAATTGCCATGCTAAACTTTTCAAAAGCCCTGATAAAAAAGAGTAAATCCCACATGGCGAGGCCACATGGGATTCAAGCAATTACTGATGGCTGTCTATGTACGTAATGACGTCTCCAACAGTTGCAATTTTTTCTGCTTCTTCATCAGAAATTTCAATGTCAAATTCGTCTTCAAGTTCCATTACCAATTCAACTACATCAAGTGAATCTGCTCCTAGATCATCTTTAAAAGAAGCTTCAGGTTTAACTTGTGCCTCTTCAATATCAAGACGATCAACAACAATTTTTGTTACACGGGAAAGTGTATCTGCCATGTTCATTCACCTCCTCTCAAAATTGATTGAATCTTAGCTAGATGAATTTTAACGACATTTCCGAGCGCTGTCAAGCTGGATTTCATCGGAATGGACCGTTTCTTTAAGGCATTACCAGACCACCATCTACATGTAATGTTTGTCCAGTCATATAATCTGCATCACTGCTTGCTAGGAATCTGACAACCGAAGCTACCTGCTTTGATTGGCCAAATGCACCTAAAGGAATCTGTGATAAATATTGCTCTTTCACTTCATCTGTTAAGACGTCAGTCATGTCACTTTCGATAAAGCCAGGAGCAATCGCATTCACATGGATGTTACGATTTGCTAGCTCTTTGGCCATTGACTTTGTCAGACCAATCACACCCGCTTTTGCAGCCACATAGTTGGCTTGGCCTGGATTACCCATAACTGCAACCACCGAGGAAACATTGATAATACGGCCATAGCGCTGCTTCATCATTTGTCTGGAAACAGCTTTAGCACAGTTAAATACGCCTTTTAGGTTAGTGTTTACGACAGCATCCCAATCGTCTTCTTTCATACGGATGAGAAGGTTATCACGTGTAATCCCTGCATTATTTATTAGAATATCAATTCGACCATAGGCTTCCACTGTTTGTTTGATTAATGCTTGGACTTCTTCTGTGTTTGCAACATTGGCCTGAATGGCTAATGCCTCACCACCTGCGTCTTCAATATCCTTAACAACCTGTTCTGCTCGTTCTTTACTTCCGGCATAGTTCACCACGATCTTTGCACCTTGCTCGGCTAATTCCATAGCAATGGCCTGACCTAGTCCTCGTGAGGCACCTGTAACGATTGCGACTTGATCCTGTAGTATCATGCTTTCCCCTCTTTCAGCTTGTGTACAAGCGCTTCTATTCCTTCTCGGTCACTCACGGCATACGCTGCGACACTGCGGTCAATCTTTTTCATAAGTCCTGTTAATACATTTCCTGCCCCGATCTCAACAAATGTATCAACACCAAGTTCAATTAATTGTCTAATACTCTCTTCCCAACGTACAGAGGAGTATACTTGTTCTACAAGCTGCTGACGAAGCTGTTCCGCATCTGTTGTTTCCCCGGCTGTAACATTTGCAATGACAGGTATTTTAGCCTCTTGAATCTCTTGCTTAGCTAAGAGTTCAGCAAGCTTTTCAGCAGCTGGCTTCATTAAACTAGAATGAAAGGGACCACTTACTTGTAAAGGCAACACACGTTTCGCTCCTGCTTCCTTTGCCTTTACGCCTGCAAGCTCAATACCTTTTGCAGTACCTGAGATCACGACTTGGCCAGGACAGTTTAAGTTCGCTGGTTCAGCCACTTCGCCTGCTTCTGCAATCTCCTTTTGAATATCTTTAAGAATATCAGCATCCAGACCAAGCACGGCAGCCATTGCCCCTTCACCAAATGGAACAGCTTCCTCCATAAATAATCCGCGATGGTGCACGGAGTGAATCGCCGTCTCATACGAAATGGCTCCCGCAGCAGCTAATGCGCTGTATTCACCTAAGCTGTGACCCGCAACATAGTCAGGCTCTATACCCGCTTCTTTTACGAGCTCAAGTACTGCTAAGCTCATGGTAACAAGTGCCGGTTGAGTGTTCTCTGTGCGTCTTAGTAGTTCCTCAGGACCATCCTTCATGATGGTATGTAATGAGAAGCCAAGTGTTTGATCAGCTAGATCAAAAATTTGCTTACAAGCAGATTCAGTCTCATATAACTCAGCACCCATTCCAACCTTTTGAGACCCTTGACCCGGAAATAAAAATGCAATCTTCCCCATGTTATTCTCCTTTTTCTTCCTCAAATTGAGGCATTTTAGCTAATTCTGTTTTAACTAGGGCTGCAACCTGCTGTTCTACCATCAGCTTTGCTTGACGAATGGCATGAAACACCGCATGAGCATCTGAAGATCCATGCGCTTTGATGACAGGTGCTTTCAAACCGAATAACCCTGCCCCTCCGTACTCTGAATAACTCATCTTAGCTCTAATATCGCGAAAGCTTGGTTTCAGAACACCTGCAGCGAGTTTATTTTTAACTGATTTGGTCAGCTCTGTTTTAATAAGTCCAAACAATGAAGCCGCTGTGCCTTCAATTGTTTTTAACACAATATTACCTGAGAACCCATCACAAACAACCACATCTGCCACACCATCAAGTAGATCTCTAGCTTCGACATTTCCAATGAAATTCAAATCCGCTTCTTCCAATAGGTGGTATGTTGATTTTATGAGTTCATTTCCTTTCCCGCTCTCAGCACCGACATTTAATAACCCAACACGTGGGCGGTTCACCTTTTTTACAAGCTGCATGTATGTGCTGCCTATCATGGCATGCTGGAGCAGATGTTGCGGCTTTGCATCCATATTCGCGCCAACATCAAGCAAAAGGAAGCCTTTTCCATCCATCGTAGGTAGCATAGGCGCTAAAGCAGGACGGTCTACACCTTTAATTCGGCCAACATGCAATAGCCCCGCCGTCATTAAGGCACCTGTGTTACCGGAGGAGATACAAGCATCAGCTCGTCCTTCCTTCACCTCACGAACAGCCAATACCATAGAAGCATCCTTTTTGCGACGCACTGCATGAGTTGGTTTGTCCGTATCTTCTATCATTTCCGTTGTATGTATAATGGAAATGCGCTCATCGTTCGTTAAATGCTCGCGAATGGCGGCTTCATCCCCAATTAAGGTTAATTCTATATCCTGAAACTCTTGAACAGCTCTCATAGCCCCTTGCGTTTGTGCAATTGGAGCATGGTCGCCCCCCATGGCATCTAGAGCAATTTTCACTGGACTTCCTCCTCTTCTCAAGCTATGATTTTACGCTTGAACGATACATAATAAACTCACCGGAAAATACTTTTTCTTTATCTACATAGCTTTCAACGACTACCGTTGTACGTTCCTTCTCAATTCGCTCAACAGTTGCTTTGGCAATCACTCGCTCACCTGTTTTCACCTGACGTTTAAATCGAATGGTTGCTTTAGCCGTTAAAGCTAACTCATCATTAATGACTGCAACTGCCAAAGAATTTGCCTGTGCAAATAAATAATGACCACGCGCAATACCCGACTTGCTGAAAACCTCCTCAGAACTCACCTCAAACATGGAGATGGCCCTTTCATCAAGCTGAAGATCAATGATTTCTCCAAACACCTCATCAGCAGAAATCGAGCGTAATTCATCTAGCTGAAGCTGAGCTACATCTTTGATTCTCTCTCTTAACTCTGGAATGGACAGCTCCATCCGATCGAGACGTATGGTTTGAATGCTTACTTCAAAATAGGCTGCCAGCTCTTCATCTGTCATAAAAGGTTGTTGCTGTAGCCTTTCCTTTAGAAGTGCTTGTCTATCTTTTTTCTTGCGTCTCATGAGAAATGCTGTCCTCCTTCAGTTGCAGTATCCTTCCATTTTTATGACTAGGTCTTAAGACTAGTATAAACATGATTGATTCGCATTTTCAACTCTTAATCTAATTTACTCTGATCAAGCGCCCCTGTACTCATTAAATAATCCCTTAATAATCGATACTCTGGATCCTCCCAAAAATAGTTGGAGTCAACGAGCGTTGCTGCGTCCTGTCTTGCTACTTCGAGGGTTCGGTAATCATGAACAACATCTGCCACCTTAAAATCCGGAAGCCCGCTCTGTTTTGCCCCAAAGAAGTCACCAGGCCCTCTTAGTTCGAGATCACGCTCGGATAAAACAAAGCCGTCATTTGTTTCGGTCATCACTCTCATTCGTTCTCGACCATTCTCTGTTTTTGGATCAGCTAAAAGCACACAATATGACTGAGCGCTTCCTCGTCCAACTCGACCTCGTAGCTGATGGAGCTGGGCTAGTCCAAATCGATCCGCATCATAAATCACCATCATCGTTGCATTCGGTACATTCACACCAACTTCAACAACAGTCGTTGAAACTAGCAGCTGAGTATCATTTGTCGAAAAGGCAGTCATCACTTCATCCTTTTCTTCAGATGGAAGTCTCCCGTGCATTAACCCAACTTTAAATCGATTTTTGAAATAATCGGTTAAAATATTATACACATCAATAGCATTCTGGACCTCAAGCATCTCTGATTCTTCAATTAATGGGCAGATCACATAGGCTTGTCGACCCTGCTTTAATTCTTTTTCCACAAATCCAAGAACCCGCTCTAGCATATCGTGCTTAGCCCAGTAGGTTTCAATTGGCTTTCTTCCTGCGGGCATTTCATCAAGAATCGATACATCCATATCTCCAAATACAGAGATTGCAAGTGTTCTTGGAATCGGAGTAGCCGTCATAAAGAGGACATCTGCATGCTCACCTTTACTTCTAAGCTGTCTTCGTTGATTTACACCAAATCGATGCTGCTCATCCGTAATGACAAATCCTAACTTTTTGAATACGACATCATCTTGGATTAAAGCATGCGTTCCAATCGCTAAATCGATTTCACCGTTTTGAAGAGCTTCAAGCTTTTCCCGTCTTCGTTTCCCCTTTAAAGAGCCACTGAATAGTTCAACACGTTTGCCTAAAGGTTCAAACCAGCCATTTAAGGATTCAAGGTGTTGCTCTGCAAGGATTTCCGTTGGAACCATTAATGCACCCTGATAGCCTGCCTGAATGACTGCGAATAGGCAAGCCGCCGCTACGACGGTTTTACCTGAACCCACATCTCCCTGCAAGAGCCGATTCATTTGATAGGGCGAAATCATGTCTTGAACGACTTCCTCTATCACACGTTCCTGGGCTTTTGTTAAGGCAAATGGGAGAGAGGCCTTAAACTGTTTTATGTCTTCTACATCAATTTCAAGAGACTGACCGTTACTATGCTCACGCTGCGTTTTTCTGAACATCTGCATCTTTAATTGGAAATACAGAAATTCCTCATAAACCATTCTTCTCCTGGCTTGTTTCAGTCCTGACTGACCTGTAGGGTGATGAAGCTCGTGAACGGCCTCCTTTTTAGACACTAACTTATACGTCTGCCTGAGGCTCTGTGGCAATGGCTCTGGAATCTCCTCGCCAAATTGTTTGATCGCCTGAAGAATAGCCGACTTAATCATTTTACTTGGAACATTTGCTGTGGCTGAATAAACCGGCTCTATCGTTTGATCCTGTTCCTTTGCGCCTTTATGTAGCTCTGTACCCGTTATGGTCATTCGATGCCGGTCCCATTTTCCAGTAATAGTAACTTCGGTTCCAAGACTAAGCTGGTTTTTTAAAAAGCCGCGATTAAAAAAAGTGACCGTTACAAGCAAACGGCCAACTAGCATTCGAAAAGTCAGGCGATTTTTCTTTTTACCATAATACCTGACAGAAGGCTCACTATGAACCTCTCCTACAACAGTCACCCGCTCTTCGTGTTCTGCTGTTTGTAAATCCTTTAGCTTATAATCCTCGTAGCGAAATGGGAAATATTCTAATAGATCCGAGACAGTATGCAATTTCAAGCTATCAAATAGCTTGGCTTTTTCCTCACCAATACCAACTAAATCTGTGAGTGGACGTTCATACACAGACATTGTCATTTCTCCAGTGATACGCCAAAAATCTCAGATTCCAATCTTCGCCCAGTTGGTGTGGCAGCAAGGCCTCCTAATGCCGTTTCCTTTAAAGCAACAGGCATCGTTAATCCAATTCTATACATCGCATCAATAACCTCATCGCATGGAATTCGGCTTTTAATTCCTGCTAACGCCATATCTGCAGCTGTAATAGCAATAGATGCCCCCATAGCATTTCGCTTCACACAGGGCACTTCAACAAGACCTGCAACCGGGTCACAGACCAAACCAAGCATGTTTTTTAGGGCTATCGCAAGCGCTTGCCCTGATTGCTCGGGTGTGCCCCCCGCCAATTCTACAAGTGCAGCCGCCGCCATACCTGATGCTGATCCAACCTCCGCTTGACATCCTCCTGCCGCTCCAGAAATTGAAGCATTGTTTGCAATCACAAAACCAAATGCCCCAGATGTAAACAGGAAATGAATCATTTGATCATCTGTAGGTGCCAGCTTTTCTTTCATTCCGAATAATACACCTGGCACAACACCTGACGCTCCAGCAGTTGGAGTGGCACAAATAGTACCCATGGCAGCATTGACTTCATTTGTTGCCATCGCTTTACTAACAGATTGTAATAACGAATCTCCTCCAAGAGACTTCCCTGTGGCAATATATTCTTGAAGTAGCTTTGCGTCACCACCTGTTAACCCTGATACGGATTTAATGTCTTCCGAGGTTCCACGATCTACTGCAGCCTTCATCACATCTAAGTTTTTTCGCATCCGCTCATAAACGTCTTCACGGCTGCGTCCCGTTTCTTCCACCTCTTGACGAATCATGACCTCTGAAATGGAGATGCCTTCAGAGTCTGCTAGCTCTATCAGCTCTGCTGCGTTTTTAAACATGCTTTTTCGTCTCCTTTGTTATGCTTATTCATATATATTTGATACGAGCTTAATGTTAGGAAGTGAACGAAGCTCATCGATTAATGCTTGTTCAACATTTTGGTCAACTTCCATTACCATCAGCGCTTCTTCCCCTTTTTCTCTACGTGAAACTTCCATATGCCCAATGTTCATTTCATGCTTTGCTAACAAATTCGAAACAGCAGCAATCACTCCGTAGCGATCGTGATGAATCACAAAAATAGCAGGATGATTCCCTGATAACCTGAGCTTAAATCCATTCATCTCAATAATTTCAATTTTTCCCCCACCAATCGAAATTCCGACTAGCTCCAGTGATTTATGATCATTATGTAACACAATTTTCATTGTATTTGGATGATCAGTGATGGCCTCTTCTTCATGAAACTCAATTCTTATGTTTTCTGCCTTAGCTAGTTGGAAGGACTCTCGAATACGAGGATCATAGGTATCAAAATCAAGAATTCCACCAACTACAGCTACATCTGTGCCGTGACCTTTATAGGTTTGGGCAAACGAACCATATAAATGTATGGTCGCTTCACTTGGTTTTTCACCAAATAAGGTTCTAGCCACTCTGCCAATCCTTGCTGCACCGGCTGTGTGCGAGCTTGAAGGCCCGATCATCACAGGGCCTATAATATCAAATACCGTGCGATACTTCATTCTTTTCCTCCTTCACGAGTAAAAAAAGACCAGCCTATAAGAAGCGCCGGCCTTGTACACTATTTAACTATGTTCTGCTTTAGTACATGAAATCGAAACCGTTCCGGGTCCAACATGTGTACCAATAACAGCTCCAATAGAGGTTACAACTACTGATTCCACCTGACATTCAGCCTTCACGCGCTCAATTAGCTCGTCAGCAAGCGCTTGATTCAGGGCGTGAGAGGCTCCAATGTGAATAGGTGTATCTCCGTATTCCTTCTTAATGGTATCAATAATGATCGAGATGGCCTTTTTTGGACCTCTTGCTTTATCAAACGGATAAACTTCCCCTTCCTCTGATAGGGAAAGAATAGGCTTCACTTTAAGCAGAGAACCTACCATAGCTTGGGCCTTCCCAATTCTACCGTTTTTTTGTAAAAAACGAAGTGTATCCACAAGGAAATAAACCTTTGTTTCATCTAGTAACTGATCAGCTCTTTTTTCAAGCTCGACAAGTGGCTTATTATCATGAGCCATTTCCGCCAATTCAGCAACCATTATTCCAATCGCATAAGACGCCTGGCGAGAGTCAATGACTCGAATATCCAGTTTCTCGTCCTCTAGGCTGGCCTTAGCAATCGTTGCTGCCTGATACGTACCACTTAGCTTGGAGGAAAGATGAATAGAAAAGATAACATCAGCACCTTCAGACTGTAGAGAGCGGTAAACTTGTTCAAATTGATGGGGTGTAGGCTGGGATGTAGTTGGAATAACATCACTTGTTTCAAGCTTCTCATAAAATGTTTCTGTACTAATTGTCACACCATCTTCATAAGATTCCGCTTCAGAAAACACGACATTTAATGGAATCACTGTGATATTCCACTTGTCCACGATTTCCTTTGGAATATCGGCTGTGCTATCTGTTACAATCCGAATTGTAGACATTCATCTCATCCCTTCTATTCTCAGTGTCCTTATTCCACAGCAAAGATATAAGAGTAAAGTGGTTGTCCTCCTTGATGGACGTCTAGCTCAACATCAGTAAACTGCTCCTCAAGGTATCGCACCAGTTCTTCCGTTTCGTCTTCTGTCACATCTTCTCCTGCAAGAACCGTTACCATTTCACTTTCATCATCAATCATATGTGCAAGCAGTTCTTTTGCTGCCTCTATTAACTTTTGATGTGTGTTCACAATTTTCTTTTCCGAGATCCCAATGAAATCGTCCTTCTGTATGGACAGTCCTTCAATTTGTGTGTCTCTTACCGCGTACGTAATTTGGCCAGATTTCACAAATGTCATTGCCTCTTTCATCTGGGAAGCATTCTCTTTAAGGTCAAGAGTAGGATTAAAGGCAAGGATGGCAGCCAGGCCTTGAGGAACCGTCTTTGATGGCACTACAATCGCTTCTGCATCTACAACCTTTGCAGCCTGCTCAGCAGCCATGACGATATTCCCATTGTTCGGAAGAATGAGGATCTTTTCAGCATGTACCTTTTCAATGGCACTAACAATATCTTCAGTACTAGGATTCATGGTTTGACCACCTTGAATAACCTCTCCTGCACCTAAGCCTTTAAATAGCTCCGATACTCCTTCTCCCATAGAAACGGTTACAATCCCAAACTCACTTTTTTCGGATTTATCAGCTTCAACAGGATCAGCATTCCCATAAACAGCTTGCGTTTCATCAAGTAAATGGGTGTGCTGCTCTCTCATATTCTCAATCTTAATATTGATAAAGTCACCGTATCGCTGCGCTCTAGATAACACTTCTCCTGGGTATTCTGCGTGAATATGTACTTTTAACAGATCTTCATCTGATACAACCAATAGAGAATCACCAAGCTCACTTAGCTCATTGCGAAACTCTTCTTCATGAAAGGCTTGTTCTTTTAATCGACTTTCATCAAATCGAACCATTACTTCTGTACAATACCCGAATTCAATATCTTCGGTTGCCATATGACTCTGGGCATTATGCTGATGATGTTCAATTTTTATAAGGTCGTCCATGTTAGGAGTTGTAGGCTGTTGTTCCTTTAGCTTCTTTCCTGTTAATACAGCTAAAAACCCTTCATATATATAGAGTAGCCCTTGACCACCTGAATCCACAACGCCAACTTCCTTTAGGACTGGCAATAGGTCAGGAGTGCGCTTTAAAGAAGCCTTTGCTTCCTTTACAACATCCGTCATGACTTGAACGACATCATCTGATTTATTGGCTGACTTAACGGCTTGCTTTGCTGCATCCTTAGCCACTGTTAAAATCGTGCCCTCCACTGGCTTAATTACTGCTTTATAAGCCGTTTCAACGCCCTTATCAAGAGCTTGCGCAAGATCTTGTGCACTCAGATAGTGTTTTCCTTCAGAAGCCTTTGAAAACCCTCTAAAAAGCTGTGATAGGATAACGCCTGAATTTCCCCGCGCACCCATTAATAGACCTTTTGCAAAAGACGAGGCAATCTTTCCCGCTTCCTTTGACGTTTGCGCTCTCACTTCTTTGACACCTGAAGTAATTGAAAGATTCATATTGGTTCCTGTATCACCATCTGGAACAGGGAACACATTTAAAGAATCAACAATCTTCACATGTCTTGAAAGGTTATCTGCCCCCTCAATAAACATTTGAGCAAGTTTGTTTGCTTCTAATCTCTTAACCGTCACTTCCATTTCCTCCTTACCGCCCCTAGGTGTTTAACACTCGAACACCTTGCACGAAAATGTTGACAGACTCAACATCTAATCCAAGCATCTGTTCCAGTTGGTATTTTACTTTTGTTTGTACGTTATGAGCTACCTCAGAAATCTTTGTTCCGTAGCTAACAATAATATACATATCAATGTGAATGTCTTCCTCTACTTCACGAATGACAACTCCGCGACGGAAGTTCTCTTTTCCAAGTAGTTCGGACAAACCGTCCTTGATTTGCTTTTGTGAAGCCATACCGACAATACCGTAGCAATCTACTGCTGCTCCCCCAGCTACAGTTGCTACTACGTCTCTTGAAACATCTACCATTCCAAGCTGTGTTTTCATTTCAATAGACATACGAATCCTCCTTTTAAAACTGCACATTAGCTATATTTTACTATACATTCATTGAATATGAAAGAAACAATAGGAACAAAGAAAGCTGTCAAGGAGTAACACTTGATAAAGTTCTAAGTATCTATTGCTTTCTTTTTTTCCCTATGCTAAGATATTCAGGTATGAAATGGTCATCGTAAGGTGGAATGAATAAGGAGGTGCAAGTCATGGCCCGTGTTTGTCATATTACTGGAAAGAAAGCTCGTACTGGTAACAAGCGTTCTCACGCTTTAAACAAAACAAAACGTCGTTGGGGAGTTAACGTACAAAAGGTACGTATTCTTGTTGACGGAAAGCCGAAACGTGTGTATGTTTCTGCTCGTGCTCTAAAATCAGGAAAAGTTCAACGTGTGTAATCTAATAATTAGCAAAAAGCACCGGGATTCCGGTGCTTTTTTGCTAGGCTTTTTTGAATGAACTAAGAATGGCCCGCACAAATCCACCGATAAACTTGGGCAGCTTGATGGTATAGAACTTCATGGCTCCTCCTCCTTAGCGAAAATCGCCGAAAACAAGCTTGTTTCCTAACTGATCATACAAGACTTCTCCAATTACCCTCTACCTTCTACTAATATCGCCTGCAGGTATAAACTATTCCTAATTCATAACGAAAATCAAAGAAAATGTATAATCAAAATAAGAACAGTCAAGCTATTCTTTACCATCATGCTATGCCGTAAATGAATCAAACAGAACCAATTCTATTATTTTCTAAGTGTAGGACGAATGCTCTCGATTGCTTGGGTGCGATCCTTCTCTCCAAATACCGCGGAGCCAGCTACCAATACGGTCGCTCCAGCCTCAACACACTCTACTGCTGTTGATGCATTCACACCACCGTCCACTTCAATCTCATAATTCAAATAATGTGTGCGACGATAATCAGCAAGCTCTTTAATATTACGCAACGTAGATGAAATGAATGTCTGCCCACCAAACCCAGGGTTCACTGACATCTGCAAAACAAGATCCACCTCGTGTAATATAGGTAGCACAGACGATACGGGGGTTGCTGGATTTAAGACAACTCCCGCTTTAACACCTTTTTCTTTAATTAACTGAATCGTTCGATGAAGATGGGGACAAGCTTCCACATGGACAGAGATAATATCCGCTCCTGCTTCAGCAAAATTAGCTATGTATAAATCAGGATTTGAAAGCATCAAGTGGACATCTAACGTTAGCTCTGTTAATGGACGGATGGCTTTAACGATCATTGGACCAATGGTCAAGTTTGGTACAAAGTGACCATCCATTGCATCGATATGCACATAATCTGCTCCGGCCTGGTCGATATCGCGAATCTCATCTGCAAGGTGAGCGAAATCTGCTGATAAAATGGATGGGGCAATTTTGATCATCTTTAATATCTCCTTTTACGTTGATTAATCTCTTCTAAAAATAATAGATAATGCTTATAGCGATAGGCTTTAATTCTTCCTTGCTCAAGCTCAGCCTTAACAGCACAACCAGGCTCAGACGTATGCAAGCAACCTCTAAATTTACAATTCGGAATTTGTTCCTTCATTTCCGGAAAATATAGAGCTAAGTCCTCAGCTTCAATCGCTGTAAATTCTACAGAGCTGAATCCAGGTGTATCTGCAACAAGCCCACTTCCGATGGATAGGAGTTCAACATGCCGGGTGGTATGCTTACCTCGTCCCAAATGCGTTGAAATTTGGTCCGTTTCAATGTCTAAATTAGGCTTTAATGCGTTTAGGAGGGACGACTTCCCCACTCCTGATTGACCTGCTACTACTGAAATTCGATCATTTAAATCAGGCAGCAGCCACTGGATATCACTTCCCTCGGCATTAGAAGTGACCCGAACACGGTACCCTATTTGCTCATAATCTTTTACGTATGTTTCAATAACAGCAAGCTGCTCATTATTTAATAAATCCATCTTACTAATAATGATAACAGGCTCAATATTAGACGCTTCAATGTGTACCAAAAACCGATCTAATAAATGCGGGCTAAAATCTGGCTCCAGTGCAGAAAAAACGAGCAAAGCCTGATCGACATTTGCAATAGGAGGCCGTATTAATTCATTTTTTCTATCCAAAAGCTCCATGATATAGCCATCCGTCTTATTTTCGGCTTCATATTCTACATGATCACCTACTAATGGTTTTCGGTTTTGTTTACGAAATAAACCCCGTCCACGACATTGAATGTATAAATCTCGGTCTTGTACATAATAAAACCCACTTAGCGATTTCACGATTAATCCTTTTGGCATACAAACCTTCTTTCTTTTCTAAAATTAAGGGTTACGTCCTTATCATTTTCTAATGAACCATTTCGATACTTTTTCACAAAAAGTAACGGCTCTATCAAACAAAGAGGGAGGGCTATGCCCAGCCCTCTTACTCATATGTGCGCTCCTCAGAATTCTTAATAAGCTGCCCGTCAATATATAAATCAAATGAACCTGATTGGCTTGGACTCACTCTAAGCGGAACAACATAGGTCTTAGATTCAGTAATTTCTTCCTCAACAAATACCTCATCATCACCATCTGTTGTCACATCTCTATAGACAATGCGAATCTCAAAGACCTCACCTGCTGCTTGTTCTTCCTCTGAAACTTCAACAGGTTGACTAACCTCAATAATTCGACTTGGTTCTTCTGTCTCTGGCGGTTCAGAATCGTCTGGGTCTGGGTCACTTGAGCCCTCTGGACCTCTTGAGACAACAACTTCTACATCACTACCCGGACCAATCATTTCAAATGGTTCTGGACTCTGGCTAATGATTCGACCTTGTTCAACCGTATCATGATACTCATAAGAAAACCGTCCGCGGAGTTCTTCATCATTAAAGTAATCCCGCGCATTATCCTCTGTAGCACCTTCTAAGTTCCTGAGGGTAATTTGCGCTTCAACAGCATAGGTTAAATAGACTGTATCAGTGGATGGTGTAATGACCGTATCTGGTGCAGGCGTTTGGCTGAGCACCGTGCCCTCTGAAACGTCATTATTCTCTCTGGTTACTTCTTCAACCGTAACATTCATCTGTTCAAGCAATCGTTTTGCCTGTTCAATTGGAAAACCAGTGTAATCCTGAAGGGTGATCTCTTCCTCTTGTCCACTTACCTGCAAGCGAACTGTTGAACCTACCTTAACAGTGGACCCAGCTCGAGGATTAGAACTAACAACGTTGCCTGCATCTATAGAGTTATCCTCTATTTCTTGAATATCAACATTTAAATCTAAATCCTCAAGCTCCTGTTGCACCTCTTCAACTGGTCGATCAACTACTTCTGGAATCTGAACCTCTGCTACCCGGAACAGATTTGGAAAAATAGCAAACGCGCTTGCTCCTACCACCAAGGTGAAAATGGCAGTCAGGATCAGTATCACAAGCCACTTCTTACGTTTCTTTGGCTTTTTAGGTTTAGGCAACGGCTTTGATTGCGCCGATTCAGTCACTGGGCTAACTGGCTTGGTAGGCTCAGCCGCGATCGTTTTTTCCAAATCATCTGATTCAGGAAGCTTGCCGACAATCGGTATCGCCTTTGTAACATCATCATCCTCTTGTTGGTATTCATAAGGAGTTTCATCATACCGCTCAGGGTCAAGCAGGGTGTACGTGTCTTCAGCCATCTCTTCTGCCGATTGATAACGAGCGGCGGGATCCTTCATTGTAGCTCGATTAATCATATTCTCTACACTTTGAGGTATCGCACTGTTTACCTGTCGAACAGAAGGCATATCATTTTGCAGATGCTTAATGGCAATGGAGACGGCAGTATCTCCGGAAAATGGCAGGATACCTGTTAGCATTTCATAAAACACGATACCCAGAGAGTAAATATCTGATCGGTACGTGATATGGCCGCCTCTTGCTTGCTCTGGTGACAAATAATGAACAGAGCCCATAACCGAATTGGTATGCGTAATGGTTGCGGAAGACATCGCTCTGGCTATGCCAAAATCAGCTACCTTTGCCTCTCCGTCTTCACTAATAAGTATATTATGTGGTTTAATATCGCGATGGACAATTTGATTGGCATGGGCGTGAGCCATAGCGGATAAAATTTGCTTTAAGAAATCTATCGCCACTTCTACTGATAATGAGCCTTCTTGCTGAATAAGCTCCTTTAACGTCTGCCCTTTCACATATTCCATGACAATATAATACAGTTGATCTTCTTCCCCAACATCAAAAATATTAACAATGTTTGGGTGCGCTAAGCTTGTGGCCGATTGCGCCTCCCTACGAAAACGTTTAATAAACTGTTCATCATCCGAAAATTGAGGCTGAAGCACTTTGACAGCAACATGACGATCTAATATAAGATCTAACGCTAGATAGACATTGGCCATCCCTCCGCCGCCAATACTCTCTATTATTTCGTACCGATCGCTAATTCTTTGTCCTATCATTGACGTCACCCTGTCCTGTCCATAGAAGAATATAATCGAACGAGAGCTATAGAAATATTGTCTTCTCCACCTCGCTCATTCGCAAGCTGGATGAGGGATTGTGATACCGATTCAGCTGTATCCTTAGATAAGAGGATATCATTGATTTCAGGTAGAGAAATTTTATCGGAAAGCCCATCTGAACAAAGCAGTAAGTCACATGCCCCATCTAGAGGGAGTGTAGTAACATCCATCTTAACAGAAGGCTCCGTGCCTAGTGCACGCAGGAGTACATTCTTACGCGGATGATTCTCTGCCTCTTCTTCTGAGATTTGACCGGTTCTTCTAAGCTCTTCTACTAATGAATGATCGGCTGTTTTTAGTGAAAAACCTTCATCGGTACGAAGATAGGCTCTACTGTCTCCAATATGTCCAATAGCCACATATTCGTCTGTGCAAATGGCAGCAACAAGTGTGGTACCCATTCCTTGACATTCTTCATGATTATTAGCATGCTCATGCACAGCCTGATTAATATCCTTAAATTGTTGCCTCAGCCAGCTTTCTGCCTCTGTAGCCGCCAGTGGAGTCTCTAACTCCATCCATGCTTCTTTTAACAAGCGTGATGTCATGGCGCTTGCCACGTCTCCTGCTCGATGTCCACCCATACCATCTGCAACAAAAGCAAGCAGTCCAGCTTCCGTAGCATAGGTTCCTCCAGAATCCTCATTATGTGATCTTACTTGTCCAACGTCTGATTGAAAAACATAGTCTAAATTGGCAGTCATTTATCCACCTCTTTTCTTATTTTTTCAGAAGTGCTGCTATAAAGAATCCATCTGATTGATAGTCTTGCGGCAGCACGGTTAGCATACCGGTTTGATAACGATTTGCCTCAGGCTCAAAGGGCAATCGATTTGACAACTGTTCATCAAGAACAAAGTCAGGATGATTACGCAAGAATTGTTGAACCGTCCCCTCATTCTCAGCTTTATCCACTGTACATGTACTATATACAAGACGTCCGCCTTTTTTCACACATGTACTTGCTGCTGCAAGAATATCTGCTTGAACTTTGGCAATTTGCTTAACATCCTGCTCTGATTTTGCCCATTTAATATCCGGTTTGCGCTTAAGCACACCAAAACCAGTACATGGCGCATCCACCAGGACCCGGTCATACACAGGTTGATGATGAACAAGCTTTCTAGCATCCATAGCTTCAGCCTTAATAATAGAAAGCCCGAGTCTATGTGCCTGATCTTTTATTAGTTTTATCTTTTGAGTATGCAAGTCAAAGGCTTGTACACTGCCTTGATTATTCATGAGTTCAGCAAGATGTGTAGTTTTGCCCCCAGGAGCTGCACATGTATCTAAAATCTCCATACCAGCCTCAGGTGCAAGAGCTTGAGCCACAAGCATCGAGCTTTCATCTTGCGCAGTCATCTTTCCTTGAAGATACGCCTTAGATTCAAATACGGCTCCCTTTTCGATAACTATACCCACTTCCGACAATTCGGCAGCTCGTGCTTCAATTCCTTCTTCTTCAAGCTCTCGTAACAGATCTTCTCTATTCGTTTTTGTTGTATTTATCCGCATACTTAAAGAAGCGGGCAATAGGTTCTCAGCGCACATCTTCTCTACCTCATGCTCACCGTATTGCTCAATCCAACGCTTAAGTAACCATTCTGGATGGCTCGTGGAGATAGATAAGCGCTCAAGAGGATTCTCAATTTGTTCAAATGCAGGTCTTTGAGCACGTTGAAACGCTCGAAGGACCCCATTCACCATGCCACTTATTCCTTTATGACCACGCTTATTAGCTATGGTTACAGCTTCATGCACAATCGCTCTCTCGGGTACACGATCTAAATAAATCATTTGGTACATGGACAGTCTTAGCAGGACTAAAACCCAAGTATCAAGCTTTTTTGAGCCTTTTTTCAGAAAAGGCTTCATGTAATAGTCAAGTGTAAGCTTACGTTGAATGGTACCATATACAATCTCTGTTAAAAGCGCTGAGTCCCTACGATCTAACCCCGCGCTTTTTCTAGTTTCATTTAATAGTAAATGGCTGTATGCTTGATTTTTTTCAATCTTTAATAATACATCCAGTGCCGCTTCTCTAACTGTTATACCCATGTTATTCTCCTAACTTCGTTCCAAGAGCCAGCCTTGATCCTACTCCTCTTATGAAGGACGACGCATCCATCCGCTTTTTTCCTGCTGGCTGCAGTTCAGATACACTTATTAATGGTCCGCTCCCCGTGCTAATTACAATGCCATCGTCATTCATTTGGACAATCTCACCAGGCTGTGTGCGCAGGGATTCATCCTGTATCGTGGTAGCCTTCCAGACCTTCAAATGCTTTCCTTCCAGAATTGTATAGGCAACCGGCCAAGGGCAGAGACCACGAATCTGGTTATGCAAATCATACCCATCCTTCGTCCAATCAAGCCTTTCCATCTCACGCGTAATGTTTCGAGCAAAGCTAACCTTGCTTTCGTCCTGTTTAATAGGTGTCAATTCTCCCTTAACAAGCTTCGAGATGGTATCTATCAGAAGCGGTGCACCCGCTTCACTCAGCTTGTTATGCAAACTTCCTACATTATCTTCTGAGTCTATTGGGACCTTTACCTGGCTAAGAATATCACCAGCATCCAACTTCTCCACCATATACATTATGGTAATGCCTGTTTCAGTTTCTCCATCAATAATCGCCTGATGAATTGGAGCACCTCCACGATATTTCGGAAGCAGAGAGGCGTGAACGTTGATACATTTATACTGTGGTACTTCAAGTAATTCATTAGGTAGTATTTGTCCAAAAGCAGCTGTCACAATTAAATCCGGTTTAAGCTCAGCGATTTGCGGCCATTCTGTGCGTATCTTCTCGGGTTGAAAAACTGGTAAACCTAGACGCTCTGCTTCCACTTTGACTGGAGGAGCAGTTAATAGCTTTTTTCGTCCAACAGGTCGATCTGGTTGTGTTACGACCGCCTTCACTGGATAGGTTTCATGTAGCATTGTTAACACTGGCACAGCAAAATCAGGCGTACCCATAAATACTATATTCATTCTCACACTACCTTTCACCTTACATAAAAAAGTAGGGATGCATATCCAAACTAATTTGTAAGTTACCTTGAGTTGTATCTCGTAAATAGTGCCTTAAGATCTGTTGTAATGCCTCAATCACTCTAGGTTCATTTTTGTATTTTATCATGCATTGATAGCGATATCTATCTTTTATACGGGCGATGGGGGAGACAACAGGACCAAGTACAACGGTCTCTTTGCTCATCGTTCTTTTTAAATAATCAGCAATTTTTTGTGATTTCTCTATGACATTTGGAAGATCTGGATCTGATACTGTGATGAGTGCCATGAATCGGTAGGGGGGATACTCTGCTGTTCTTCTTTGAGCCATTTCATAATCAAAAAACCCTTCATAATTGTGTTCTGTTACAAGCTGAATGCTGTAGTGATCAGGTGTATATGATTGCAAAAGCACCTCACCTGGCTGTTCATGTCTTCCCGCTCGTCCACTTACCTGTTCCAGAAGCTGAAAAGTCCTTTCACCAGAACGAAAATCAGGGATGTGCAGCATGGCATCTGCTGCTAAAACACCTACTAACGTAATATTAGGGAAATCTAATCCTTTGGCAATCATCTGGGTCCCTAGCAAAATATCCGCTTCTCCATGGCCGAATGCGTCTAATAATTTCTGATGGGCTCCCTTAGTACGAGTAGTATCAACGTCCATCCGAATTACTCTGGCTTCAGGTAATACACGTGTTAATTCCTCTTCCACCTTTTGTGTCCCCGTTCCAAAGAAACGGATATGCTCTCCCTCACACTCAGGGCAAACACTTGGCATCGCTTCTTCATGTCCACAGTAATGACACTTTAGTGAATGATTACTGCGATGGTACGTTAACGATATATCACAATGCTCACATTGCGGAACATAGCCGCAGTCTCTACACATCACAAAGGTTGAATATCCTCGACGATTGAGAAACAGGACACTTTGTTCTTTTCGTTCAAGCCTTGTCTTAAGTGCTTCCATCAAGGAAGTCGAGAACATGGACCGATTCCCCGCACGAAGCTCTTCTCGCATATCAACAATTTCAACTGTTGGCATGGGGCGATTATGAACACGATGCTTGAGGGAAAGTAAGGTATATACGCCTTTTTTTGCACGAGCATAGCTTTCTAATGAAGGTGTCGCACTTCCAAGGATAACCGGACACTGATGATAGTTTGCTCGTTTAATCGCCACTTCCTTTGTATGGTACCTCGGCATATCCTCCTGTTTATAGCTCATCTCATGCTCTTCATC
Source organism: Alkalicoccobacillus porphyridii (assembly GCF_007293315.1). Classification (GTDB taxonomy): domain Bacteria; phylum Bacillota; class Bacilli; order Bacillales; family Bacillaceae_D; genus Alkalicoccobacillus; species Alkalicoccobacillus porphyridii. The sequence goes on along the minus strand of NZ_VLXZ01000006.1, from coordinate 79,345 downwards.
CATAATGATAAGTCCAAGCTTTGAAAAAGGAGCAAATACAGCTGAGCGAGCACCTACAACCACCTTCACTTCACTTCTATGAATTCGTCTCCACTCATCGTACTTTTCTCCTGTCGAGAGTCCGGAGTGCATAACCGCTACCTCGTCTCCAAATCTAGCTTTAAAACGCGCAACAATTTGTGGGGTCAGTGAAATCTCCGGAACAAGCATAATCGCTTCTTTTCCCTGATTTAATACCTGTTCGATGGTTTGTAGGTAGATCTCTGTTTTACCGCTTCCAGTCACACCATGTAAGAGAAATGTCTCACTTTGATTGTTTAATACGGATTCTGATATAGGAGTAAATACTTGCTGTTGTTCATCTGTTAACGGAAGTGCTGGTGTTTGCTTATATTCAACACCTTGAAGGGGATCTCGATAGGTTTCCTGTTCCCACTCAACAACCAGATGCTTGTCGATTAAAGCTTTTAGATTAGCTCGCGTCGTTTTTGTTGCAGAGAGCACTTCCTGTGATCTTAGTGCTTTATCCTGTTGTTTAAGATATAAAAGGAGTTCTCGTTGCTTATGAGCATTTTCCTTTACCTTGGTTTCATCTGCTGAATCAGCGAGCTTTATCCATTTTTCCGTTTTCTTTTTCCCTTTTTCCTTCACTACATAATGTACGGCAAGCTGTCCTTGATCCAAGGCATTTCTCACATGCTTTAGATGGCCAGCAAGAGCATCTACAGCGTCCTTCCATAGAATGGTACGCTTCTCTTTAAACAATGGCTGAAGATACGGATGTAGTTCATTTAACTCTGTTAATAGATGTAATTCCTTGGTGACGGCCGTTTTTAATGCAGCTGGAAGCATAGCTTGATACGCACTAATTCGAAAACAAATGGTTTGTTCAGCTAGCCATTCACCAAGTGTTAGGAGTTCATCGGTTAAGACCGGAGTAGGATCTAATACCTCTTCAATAGACTTTAGCTTTTGCACGTCACTCTCTTGGACTACCTCTATCACAAATCCTTGAATAAGCCTCGGTCCAAAAGGAACAACGATTCGCATACCCGGCCTTACAATTTCTTCGAGATGATCCGGGATGATGTAATCAAAGAGACGATCCGTTTGCGCAGCGGGTACATCAACAATTGTCCTCGCAATCATATTTAATGCTGCTCCTCAGTGTAGCTTTTGATAGCTTCTAAAATATGTTCCGCTGTTTGTTTCTTTGAAGCCATCGGGAATGCTTGCTCTTGACCATGTTTATTAAAAATCGTAATGACATTTGTATCATGATTAAATCCGGCACCATCGGCTGAAATGTCATTCGCCACAATCAAATCTAAGTTCTTTCTTTCTAATTTATCCTTGGCAAAATAAGCTACATTTTCAGATTCCGCCGCAAAGCCGACTAATATTTGATCTGTCGTTTTTTGTGTTCCTAGTGTTTTTAAAATATCTTTAGTAGATTCGAGTTCTACATTCCATTGTTCATCGTTCTTTTTTCTTTTTTGATTATAGGTTTCTACGGGACGATAGTCTGCTACAGCTGCAGATTTAATCGTGACATCAGCTTCTGAAAAGCTGGCCGTCACTGAGTCATACATTTCCTCTGCTGTAATTACCTGTTTAATCACTACACCAGGAGGAGGCTCTAAATTAGTTGGCCCAGAAACGAGTTCGACCTTTGCTCCCTTTGCCGCTGCTGCTTCAGCGATGGCATAACCCATTTTTCCAGAAGAATGATTTGAAAAATATCTAACTGGGTCAATAGCCTCTCGAGTAGGTCCGGCTGTGATTAACACTTTCTTTGACTTCCAGAAAGGGTCTGGTTCTTCAAAAGATGCCTGCAAAACATTTAGAATGTCTTTAGGTTCAGCCATTCTTCCTTTACCTACCCATCCACATGCTAAATATCCGGCTTCTGAGTCAAAAAGCTGGTATCCAAACGAATCTAGCTTTTTCATATTTTCCTGTACGGCAGGATTATTGTACATATTGATGTTCATTGCAGGAGCTATATACACCGGCGCTAATGTAGCTAGTACCGTTGTCGAAACCATATCATCAGCCAATCCATTTGCCAGCTTTGCAATCATATTTGCAGTAGCTGGGGCAATGACACAAGCATCTGCCCAATCAGCAATATCAATATGGGCAATTTTCTCTGGGTCTGGCTCTGTAAACGTATCTATGTAAACAGGATTTCTTGATAAAGCCTGAAAGGTAAGAGGCTTTACAAATTCCTGTGCAGATTGTGTCATCATTACTTTTACTTCCGCACCTGCTTGTACAAGCTTACTTGTAAGATCACAAGCTTTATAGGAGGCAATTCCGCCTGTCACACCAAGTAGAATTTTCTTTCCTGCTAGCATAGTCCCCGCCTCTTTCATCATTAAGTCTACTCTTACTATAATAGAAAACAACCTATTTTCGCAAAAATAGGTTGTTCATTAAGGCTATTCTACAGTATTTTCTGGCTGATGACGTTCGAATGTGAGATGATCCTCAACAATTTCTTCAAGTGCCATTCCAACTGATTTATAGGACTGCGGCTCTTGAACCAGCGGGCCTCTGCGCACATCTTCACGAATCTCTCTAGCACGTCGTGCCGATACAGTCACCAATGTATATTTTGAATCTAATTTCTCCATTAGAGAATCAATCGAAGGATATAGCATACGATTATTCAACCTCCACAAGTTCTTTGTATTTTTCAATTAAACGGACTCTCTTACAATGTTCTGCCGTAACAATAGATCGGATACGATTAACAGCTAACTCCACTGCATCATTTTCTACAACATAATCGTACATCTTCATTAAATCGATTTCTTCCTTTGCTACAGTCATTCGGGCATCAATGACTTCTGCTGTCTCTGTTCCACGACCAACAATTCGTTTACGTAGCTCAGCCAAGCTCGGTGGCATCAAAAAGATAAAAACACCTTCTGGGAATGCTTCACGTACTTTCATCGCACCTTGAACTTCAATTTCTAGAATAATATCTTGTCCACGATCCAACGTCTCGCGAACATAATCGACAGGCGTCCCATAAAAGTTGCCCACGTATTCTGCCCATTCAAGCAGCTTATCGTTCGCTATCATCGTTTGAAATTCATCATGGCTCTTAAAAAAATAATTAACTCCATCCACCTCACCAGCTCTTGGCTTTCTTGTGGTGGCAGAGACTGAGTATTGAATGTCAGTGTTCTTACTGCGCAAGGCACTGCAGACAGTTCCTTTTCCTACTCCCGCGGGTCCTGACAATACAATGAGCAGGCCTTTTTCTTTTTTCATCGCTACTGTACCTCCAATGTAAACTCATACCTCATGAATCGTCGTTGTTGTCTTCTTTCACGGTTAATCGTTGAGCCACGGTTTCCGGCTGTACAGCACTTAGTATAACATGATCACTGTCAGCAACAATTACCGCTCGTGTCCGCCGTCCATATGTTGCATCTATCAGCATATTCCGGTCACGCGCATCTTGAATGATACGCTTAATTGGTGCGGATTCAGGGCTCACGATGGAGATAATTCGGTTCGCTGAAACAATGTTGCCAAAACCTATATTTATTAATTGAATACTCATAATGGCATCCCCCTGTCTAATTGATCCCGTCTCTACGCTTGCTCTTATTCTGCTATTATACCAAATAATTCCTATTATATACGAATTACCTAATATCGACCATCATAGATGGTGCTAATGTATCTATGTAATGCGGCGCATCCCTTCTATTTTAACGGACTTTCTGTTTCACAACAAGTCTTCTTCTTGAATTCTAAACAATTGATCTTTTTTAAGGGGGCAAACATAAAAAAACTTGTCGAAAATCCGAGATCATCGACAAGCTTTAATAGCTACTAAAAATGAGTCATCTAGAAATGAGCTCATGCACCGCTACAGGAGAAAACTTCGCTTTCCACGGGAACGGCCTCAGCCCTTGAAGTGGAAGGGCGCCACTTCAATGTCTTCAGACGCGTTCTGTTCCGTAGGAGTCTACGTTTTCTCCTTCCGCTCATTTGCCCGATCAGACAAATGAGCCACATTGCTACCTAAGTTAGGGCTGTTGTTTATTTATAAGCAGTTTGTAGTTGCCTCGACAAAACGGGCATGAGGATACCTCTCAGTATACCCCCATTTCGGGAGTGACGAGCAAAGAATTGACAGTCTCATGTACCCTCATTCCTTTATATGTTTAGAGTTACGTAAACTCTTCATATGTCATCTCTCTCATATCCGTGACATCACCCACTCATCAAGCGGATGAAAAGGAGGTCACTGAAAAAGTCATGAAAGAATGAGCTAAAAGGCGCCGCTACAGGAGAACCCTACGCTTTCCGCGGGAACGGCCTCAGCCCTCGAAGTGGAAAACCACCACTTCGATGTCTTCAGACGCGTTCTGTTCCGCAGGAGTCTACGGGTTCTCCTTCCGCTACTGCTCTAATCAAACAAATGACAAACGTTTCTTACAGAAATGAGTACTATTTTTTGGATAAGAAGATTAACTCATATAAAGCTTCTTTTTCGGTGGCCTCAATAAAAAGGTTCATTGAGCTAAATCGACGTAGTCGAGTTAGCTCATTACCTTATGATTGCGTAAATACTAATTCCAACATCTATCTAAACAAGCGGACGAAAATGGTGGGCCGACACCTGCGGGATGAAAAGGTTCAATGAGATAAATCGACGGAGTCGGGTTAGCTCATTACCTTCCCGCGGTAAGCGTGCCCCCATTTTCGGGAGCGGCAGCCGAAGATACAAAACTAATTTGCTGCACGGACTCTATCTGTACCAACTATCCTCATTTTTTTGGTTTCAGTAGCTGGAATCCACCAAGGACCACCGTTGGAATAGATGCTAATCCTAAAACTAGGAACCATTCGCGCAATGATACTGGTACCGTATGGAAGATCGGTTGTAATGACGGGATGTAAATAACCGCAAGCATAAGTCCTGTTGAAATTAGTACAGCCGCGACTAAATAAATATTTTCAAATGGATTCCGGTGGTAGACAGAGTATTCGCTTCGACAATCAAACACATGAATGAGCTGGGCCATAACCAAGGTTAAAAAAGCAATGGTTTGCGCTCGCGTTAAGTCTCCATCATGTTCTTGGTACACCATCCAAAATGCCGCGAGAGTAACCGCCCCTATCATAAATCCTCTGCTAAGAATTTTCCACGTTAACCCTCTTGCAAACACTCCTTCATTTGGACTTCTAGGCTTACGTTTCATTACGTCACCCTCGGCCTGATCCATACCTAGGGCCATTGCAGGTAAACCATCCGTTACCAGGTTAATCCAGAGTATTTGAATGGCCGCTAAAGGTAAAGGTAATCCAAGAATCATCGCAAACAGCATGACCAGAATCTCTCCAACATTAGAAGCCAACATGTAGCGAATGAATTTACGAATGTTCTCATAGATGTTCCGACCTTCTTTAATCGCTTCTTTAATAGTAGAGAAGTTATCGTCGCTAAGAATTAAGGAAGACGCTTCTTTCGCAACATCTGTGCCGGTTATGCCCATAGCAATCCCGATATTCGCGGCTTTAATGGCCGGAGCATCATTAACTCCATCACCTGTCATCGCAACAATGTGTCCATTTTCCTGCAAAGCCTGGACGATACGCAGCTTATGCTGAGGTGAGACTCTGGCAAAGACATACATATCATCGATAGACGCGGCTAATTCTTGATCAGAGAGCTTAGACAATGATTGTCCATCCATAACTTTTCCACCATCGGGAAGAATATTCAGTTGTTTAGCGATAGCAGCGGCCGTAAGCTTATGGTCTCCAGTTATCATTAACGTGCGAATACCAGCCTCGTGACATTCTGCAATCGACTGTTTTACTTCTGGTCTTGGTGGATCAATCATGCCTTGAATGCCGATAAGTGTTAACCTACTTTCTGCCTCTTCTACGTTTGAAAGGATTTCTCCGGGTGATAGCACACGGAAGGCAATGGCAATGGTCCGCAAAGCCTGACTGGCCATATCTGCAATCGCGTTTTCTAGTTCATTTCTTGTCTTTGAATCTACTTTTCTTGTACGATTTTGGTCGATCATTTGCGAAGACCTTCCTGTAACAACGTCCGGTGCTCCTTTTGTGATTAGAATGCGTTGGCCAGATCGATCCTTTACAATCACACTCATCATCTTTCGTGTTGAATCAAACGGAAACTCCTGTACGATTTGATATTGCTTAGCTAGCCCTTCCTTGCTATAGCCCGCCTTTAATGCTGCAACAACCATCGCGCCTTCCGTTGGATCACCATCAAGCACATACTGTGTCTTTGCTCGGCCAAACCGCGAATCCTTTTGTTGTTCTGTAATGGTAGCGTGACTGCATAAAAGTCCAAAGCTTAATAACTGCGCAAGCTCTCGTGTTTGAATAGGTTGTATAGCCTTACCATTTTCTACAAAGCTTCCTTTAGGCTCAAATCCTGTACCCGTCACATCCCAGAACCTACCACCACTCCAAAGCTTTGTGACCGTCATTTTGTTTTGAGTTAAGGTGCCCGTTTTATCTGAGCAAATGACAGAAGCACAGCCAAGAGTTTCCACCGCCGGAAGCTTCCGAACAATGCCCTTTCGTTTGATCATCCTTTGCACTCCTAAGGCCAGTGCTACAGTCACAATCGCTGGTAATCCTTCAGGGATAGCCGCTACCGCAAGAGATACACCACTCAAAAACATTGTATTAAGCTCGTGTCCCTGCAAAAGTCCTATAACTACAACCAAACCGGTTAATAAAAGGGCCACTGCAATCAGCATTTTGCCTAGTTGTTCAAGTCTGAGCTGTAATGGAGTAACTTGACTTTCTGTAGTTTGAAGAAGATGTGCAATTTTCCCCATTTCCGTTTTCATTCCGGTACCAACTACAACGCCAATTCCATTTCCCTGAGTAATCATTGTTCCCATAAAAAGCATGTTCTCTTGGTCGCCAACTTCCAACTCTTCCTCAATCAAGCTTTGGCTATTCTTTTGAACTGGTACCGATTCACCTGTTAGTGAAGCCTCGTCCACTCTCAGCTCATTCGTTTGAATTAATCTGATATCTGCACTTATCCGGTCCCCACTTTCAACTCTTACCAAATCGCCAGGAACAATATCAATAGAAGGCACTTTAACCCACTGTCCATCACGTTTAGCAGTCATTTGTGGTGCAGAAAGCTCTTTAAGTGCATCGAGCGACTTTTCTGCTCTTCTTTCTTGGACAAAGCCTAATACACCATTTAATAAAACAATACACATAATAGTAATGGCATCAATAACTTCTCCTATTAAACCGGAAATTAAGGTTGCGGCAAGAAGTACCAACACCATAAAGTCCTTAAATTGCCCTATAAATACAAGCAAAGCCGATATTTTTTTGCCTTCATCTAATTTGTTTGGGCCAACTTGTTTCAGCCTTTTTTTTGCTTCTTTTTCTGACAAGCCTTGATCTGAATCTGTTCCAGCCTTTCGGATTACCTCTTTCACCTCATCACGATACCAACTCATCTAGACACCTCGCATCTTGCCTCAGCTTATTTGGCCAAGCCAGTCTCTTATACAAGCCATCTTATTCAGTCACTCCCCAAAACATGCTATACTCGTGGAAGTGAGTTTTTAAAAGAGGTGATGAGCATGTCCTTTGATGGGGTCATGACACGAGCAGTGGTTCATGAAATATCAGATCAATTGGCCAATGGCCGAATTTCTAAAATTTATCAGCCGTATAAAACAGAGCTTGTATTTACAATTAGAGCGAATGGTCAAAATCATTCACTGTTATTGTCTGCGAACGCATCTTTTGCACGCGCACATATAACTGCTGAAAAATACGACAATCCATCGGTACCTCCAATGTTTTGTATGCTTCTACGTAAACATTTAGAGGGAGGCATTATCCGTTCTATTAAGCAAGAACAAATGGATCGAATCATTCATATGGTTATTTCAAATAGAGATGAGCTAGGTGACGAGAAAGAGCGCCGCCTAATTATTGAAATTATGGGGCGTCACAGTAACATCATCTTAGTTGACCCTGAATCAGAGGTCATCATAGATAGTATTAAGCATGTACGTCTAGATCAAAGCAGCTATCGAACAGTTGGGCCCGGGCAAGCTTACAAGCGTCCCCCTGAACAACATAAACTCGATGTCACAAAAGCAGACGCTGATGACGTACTTAAACATATTGACTTTAATTCAGGTAAACTTTCTCAGCAATTAGTTGATCAATTTGCCGGATTGTCACCGTTACTAGCTGAGGAAATCGTTTCTCAATCAGGCTTAGCCAACCGACAAACTCTACCCGATGCTTTCTCTCGTGTCCTTGCACCCGTTGTGAAGCATGAGTATCAACCAGAGATGGTAATGACCGAACGGAAAGAGTACTTTTCGGTGCTTCCGTTAACACACATTGAAGGTAAGAGACTCCAATTCGCAACGGTTAGCCAATTGCTCGATCGCTTTTTTTATGGAAAAGCTGAACGGGACCGTGTTCGTCAGCAGGCGTTTGATTTAGAGCGTTTCCTCCGAAATGAATGGCAAAAAAATAAGCGAAAGCTCAAAAAACTTCGCCAGACACTGAAGTCAGCTGACCAAGCTGCCCTTTATCAAAAGTACGGTGAATTAGTGACGGCTAATCTATATCAGATCAAAAAAGGTGATGCTTCGGTTGAAGTCATTGATTACTATGATGAAGAGGCTGGGATGATTCAGATTGAGCTTGACCCTTTAAAAAGCCCATCAGATAATGCACAAGCTTACTTTAAACGCTATAACAAAGCTAAAAACTCTGTAAAAGCCGTAGAGCATCAGCTAGAGCTAACAGAAAAAGAGATGGACTACCTTGATGGACTACTACAGCAAATGGAAAGTGCCTCCCCACGAGACTTAGAGGAAATACGTGAAGAACTCATGGGAGAAGGCTATATCAAACGAAGACAATCTAAGAAGCCGCACAAAAAGAAAAAAGAAACAAAGCCACAGCTCGAAAAATATCTTTCTTCAGCTGGTATCGAATTTTTGGTGGGGAAAAACAATACGCAAAATGAATATCTGACCAATCGCCTAGCTCGGCAAGACGAGATCTGGCTGCATACAAAGGATATTCCAGGATCGCATGTTGTCGTGCGCTCACTTGAACCCGACGAGGAAACGATTAAGGAAGCCGCCGTGGTTGCTGCGTTTTATAGCAAAGCGAGACTCTCTTCCTCTGTGCCAGTGGATTACACGCGTATCCGGTTTGTTAAGAAACCGAATGGATCTAAGCCAGGGTATGTTACGTATGACAAGCAAACGACTGTGTTTGTGACGCCGGATGAGGATCAGGTTATGCGGCTTCGGGCGAGGTAGGAAAGATCAATTACTATTTGAGGATAGACCTAACTGGGACTATCCTCTTTCGCTACCAAAATGGCGGGCATGCTTACCGCGGGCAGGTATTGAGCTAATCCGATTACGTCGACTTGTCTCAATGAAACCTTTTTATCCCGCAGGTGTCAATCCTCCCATTTTGGCCGCTTGTGGGGTGGGGTGTCTTTATTAAGAGCTTAAGTACTTCTATAAAGAGAGATGGGCGCGCCATTAAGGTGATTGACTCTTTTACCAAGAACCATCCCCTCTTATCAAGAAAGATCGGCGCGGTACCAAGACGATTAGCTCCTTTTCCAAGAACAAACCCCTCTTACCAAGAGCGATGGACGCAGCACTAAGACGATTGGCTCTTTTTCCAAGAACCATCCCCTCTTACCAAGAAAGGTGGGCTTCGTACCAAGATGATTGACTCTATTACCAAGAACAAAGCCCTCTTACCAAGAAAGATCGACTCCGCACTAAGATGATTGGCTCTTTTTCCAAGAACCATCCCCTCTTACCAAGAGAGATGGGCGCGGCACCAAGATGATCGGCTCCTTTTCCAAGAACAACCCCCTCTTACCAAGAAAGATGGACGCAGCACCAAGACGATTGGCTCTTTTTCCAAGAACAAACCCCTCTTACCAAGAAAGATGGACGCAGCACCAAGACGATTCGTTCTTTTACCAAGAACCATCCCCTTTTCCAAGAACCCTCTCTCTATAAAACAAGCCCGCACCACACTCATCCTGTGGCACGGGCTTTATTTTTAAGTTATTATTCTACTTCCATCCACGCCTCAGACTCAGGATCATCTCTCCAAGCTTTCAGCATCGCTTGTTCATTCTCTGAAATGACTTCAAGGTCTTTTGCGGTTTGAATCAACGTTGTATAGTCAGTCAATACGTGTGCTGTAACATTTTCAGCGGCTAGTCGACCGTCTGCTTTTTTTAGTTCGTATGTAAAAATAGCGGCTACTCCTAACACGTCTCCTTCATCTTCACGAATGGCTTCTACAGCTGAGAGTGAACTTCCACCTGTTGAGATTAAGTCTTCAATCACAACTACCTTCTGCCCTACTTCTAGTTTGCCTTCAATCCGTTTTTGCTTGCCGTGCCCTTTTGCACTGCCTCGTACATAGATCATTGGTAGATCAAGTAGCTCACTGACCCAGGCAGCGTGTGGAATACCAGCTGTTGCGGTACCTGCTATCACCTCTACTTCAGGGTAATTCGTTTGAATAAGGTCTGCTAATCCTTGCGCGACTTCTTTTCTGACGGCAGGATACGATAAGGTTAGGCGGTTGTCGCAATAGATTGGTGATTTCATGCCTGAGCTCCATGTGAAGGGCTCGGTTGGTTTTAAACTGACTGCTTGAATAGATAGTAGTTTTTGTGCGATGGATGTTTTGTTTGTCATGACTGACCCTCCCACTCCTGTTTCATTCTTTGATAGGCTGCTTGCGGATCTGATGCTTGTGTGATACTTCGGCCCACCACTATGCCCCAGCTTCCGTAGCTTTTAGCTTGTCCAGGTGTAACCACTCGGTGCTGGTCTCCTATATCATCTGTAGCTAGACGAATACCCGGTGTGACGGTTAAAAAGTCTTTTCCACATGCTTGGTGCACGGTATCAACCTCAAGTGCTGAACACACAACTCCATCGAGTCCTGCATCAGCAGTTAGTTTTGCGTAATGAGTGACGGTTTCTTGCATAGAGTCCCTAATGAGTAGCTCATCTGTTAGCATTTGCTCACTTGTACTTGTTAATTGAGTAACCCCTATTAACCTCGGTCTGGACTTGCCAGCACGTGTTCCTGCTTCTAGTCCATCTCGTGCAGCAGCCATCATTTTTTTGCCTCCAGCTGCATGAACATTCACAAGGTCAATCTCCAGCTCTGCTAACGCTCGCATCGCTCGTCCAACCGTATTTGGGATATCATGAAGCTTTAAATCAAGGAAGATGCGATGCCCCTGTTGCTTTAGTTCTTCAATGAGAGGAATTCCTTCGCGGTAAAATCCCTCCATTCCAACTTTTAGATCGAGTGTTTCCTCGCCAAAGCCTTCTAAGAAGTTCAATCTTTTTTGACGATGATCAAAATCTAGCGCAATGATTAATGGATGCTGCATGCTTCCCTCCAGCTCCCTCCGATAAGTTCTTCAACTGTATCTACACCTAGTTCGTCTAGCATATTTGGTAGCTTTTTGATTAAGGTTGGACAAATGGTTGGATCCACAAAGTTAGCTGTACCAACCGCTACGGCACTTGCGCCTGCTAGTAAAAATTCGATGACATCCTCAACCGTTTGTACACCCCCCATTCCAATAATGGGAATATCAACAGCCTGACTGACTTGATGAATCATTCTGATAGCGACCGGTTTGATGGCCGGTCCAGATAATCCGCCATACTGATTGGCTAAAATCGGTTTTCTGGTACGGATATCAATTCTTGATCCTAGCAATGTGTTAATCATTGATAATCCATCTGCACCCGCTGCCTCTACAGCTTTTGCCATCGAGACAATGTCGGCAATGTTTGGTGAAAGCTTAACATAAACCGGGATGGAGGATACGCGTTTCACTTCTCTTGTTAACTCAGCAGCCACTTCGGGAATGGTACCAAACGCAATGCCGCCCTTTTTAACATTTGGACAGGAAATGTTCAGCTCAAGTGCATGCACATTTTCAACTTTTGAAATCGTCTCGGCGACTTCAATATAGTCATCCATCTCAGATCCTGCAACGTTTGCAAGAATAGGGACATCATAATTTGCAAGTCGAGGCAGTTCGTTTTTAATAACGGCATGTAAGCCTGGATTCTGCAAGCCAATGGCGTTCAGCATGCCAGATTTTGTCTCTGCTACACGAGGTGTAGGGTTTCCGAATCTCGGCTCTGCTGTAGTTGCTTTAATGGCAATCGCACCGAGCTCACTTAAATCATAAAATTCGGCGTATTCTTTACCGAATCCAAAGCAACCAGACGCAGGCATAATTGGGTTTTTCATAGATAAGCCGGGTAATTCTACGTGTAAGCGACTCATAAAACAACCTCCCCAACAGGGAATACGGGTCCGTCCGTACATACCTTGCGATACACTGCGCCATCAGGATCTGATTCCACGTGGCACACACAGGCAAAGCAGGCACCAATACCACAGCCCATTCGTTCCTCTAACGAAAGATACACCCTTCTATTACGATACCTATTTGTTAAAGAAGCTAGCATGGGTGTTGGACCACAGGAATAGAGAACATCAAAAGTTAGCTCGGCTGCATCGATTGCATCGGTAACAAATCCTTTAAATCCATATGAACCGTCAACTGTAGCTATATGAACAGGACCGAGTTCCGCAAATTCTTGCTCATAAAAAACATCTTGCTCTGATTGGAATCCAAGCACTGTCGTAACAGGAACGCCTTTTTTCTTAAGCTCTTTACCAAGATAATACAGGGGGGGCACTCCAATGCCTCCACCAACAAGCAAAATAGATTCACCCGGCTGTGCTTCCTCAAGCGGAAAACCATTACCCAGTGGTCCTAGCACATCTAGTTCTGCCTCCCGATGTTTAGCAGACAGGCGTGTGGTTCCTTGCCCTTCTGCTCGGTAAATCATTTTCATTTGTCCCGTTTCTACATCGACATCACATATGCTAATCGGACGTCGCAAAAGCAGGTCATCATAATTATCAATTTTCACATGGACAAACTGACCAGGCTCACGCATTTCTTGCACTAGCTCTCCAGCACACGTTAATTCAAAAATATTACGAGCGATCTGTTTTTGTTCAACAATCGCAAGTGTTCCCCTTTTTTTCATGTGTGTACCTCCTTAAGCTTGTGTTTGCATGGCCGGCATGCACTCTGAAGAGAACGTAATAGATTCCAATACTCTTAAAAGTGCGTCAGCTGTATCGATAGATGTTAAGCACACAATGCCATTTTCTACGGACTCGCGACGAATACGGAAGCCATCTCGTGCTGTTTGTTTACCTCGCGTGAGTGTATTGATAACAAATTGTGCCTGACCTTGGCGAATGGTATCCAGGAGATGAGGTTTTTCCTCTCCAATTTTGTTGACGACCGTAACAGGGATGCCTGCATCTTTAATCCACTTCGCTGTACCCGCTGTAGCCTGCAAGCTGTATCCAATGCGGTGGAAACGATGAACTAAGGTCATGGCCTCTTCTTTGTCTTTATCAGCAATCGTGAATAATACTGAGCCGTGAGTAGGAATCTTCATTCCAGAAGCAATTAGACCTTTATACAATGCTTTCTCTAGCGTTGTATCGCGTCCCATTACCTCACCCGTAGACTTCATTTCAGGTCCGAGTGTGATGTCAACTCGACGCAGCTTCGCAAAGGAGAATACGGGAACCTTTACGGAAACTTCTTTAGGCTCAGGCTGATAACCTGTTTCATAGCCTAGCTCAGGCAGCTTCTTTCCAAGCATAACCTTCGTGGCTACATTCGCCATCGACACACCCGTAATTTTGCTTAAAAAAGGAACAGTACGACTGGATCTTGGGTTGACTTCAAGTACATAAACATCATCCTTATGCCAAACAAACTGGATGTTGAGCAATCCAATGATCTTGAGTCCTCTTGCTATGGCAATGGTGCGATCAATCAGACGTTGTTTTAACTCCTCTGGCACGGATTGTGAAGGGTACACCGCAATCGAATCGCCTGAGTGTACACCCGCCCGTTCAATATGCTCCATAATGCCTGGAATAAAGACATTTTCTCCATCAGAGATAGCGTCTACTTCAAGCTCTTTACCAGTTAAATATCGGTCAATCAGCACTGGATGCTTTGGATTCACTTTCACAGCGTTTGCCATGTAGTTTAAGAGCTCTGCCTCTTTGTAGACTATTTCCATAGCTCGCCCTCCAAGTACATACGAAGGTCGAACCAACACCGGATAACCAATGTCTGTAGCTATTAAAACAGCTTCCTCTACTGAGGTGGCTGTGCGACCAAGTGGCTGTGGGATGTCTAACTCTAGCAAGGCCTGTTCAAATTTATCGCGGTTTTCGGCGCGATCCATATTCTCAAGAGAGGTTCCGATAATCCGTACACCTCGTGCTTCCAAAGCATCGGCAAGGTTTATTGCTGTTTGTCCACCAAACTGGACAATGACACCTTCAGGCTGCTCCAAATCAATGACATGCATGACATCCTCAACCGTTAAAGGTTCAAAATAGAGCTTATCGGATGTGCTAAAGTCCGTAGAAACTGTTTCTGGATTGTTATTCATAATAATCGACTCATAGCCTGCCTCGCGAATTGCCCATACAGAGTGAACTGTTGCATAATCAAACTCAATTCCTTGTCCAATGCGAATTGGTCCAGAGCCGAGAACAAGGATGCTCTTTTTATTTGAGCGAATGGATTCATTTTCTTCTTCATATGTTCCGTAGAAATAAGGCGTGCTAGATTCAAACTCTGCAGCACACGTATCAACCATTTTATAAACAGGCTGAATGCCTTCTTCCTTACGCAGCTTGTAGAGCTCCGCTTCTTCCATTCCCCAAATCCGTGCGATATACGAGTCTGCAAAGCCCATCCGTTTGGCTTTGTATAATAGCTCAGTATCGCTGCGGTTATCTAAAAGCTGATGCTCAACTTGCACAATACGAGAAAGCTTTTGTAAGAAGAAGTAGTCAATCTTCGTTACGCTATGAATCTGTTCAAGCTCTACACCTCGTCTTAACAGCTCAGCGATCGCAAACATCCGTTGGTCATCTGGGCGGGCAATTTTAGCAAGTAACGCCTCTGTCGCGAGTGCAGGCATGTCCACATCTATTAAATGATCATATCCAGCTTCTAGTGAGCGCACTGCTTTTAGGATCGACTCTTCAAACGAGCGGCCAATCGCCATAACCTCTCCTGTTGCTTTCATTTGAGTTCCTAATCGGCGGTTAGCTGCTTCAAACTTATCGAAAGGCCAGCGCGGGATTTTAGTGACAACATAATCTAGTGCAGGTTCAAAGCTGGCATAGGTGGTGCCTGTTATTGGGTTCTTAAGCTCGTCCAAGCTATAGCCAACCGCAATCTTGGCAGCCATCTTAGCAATCGGATAGCCCGTCGCTTTAGAAGCTAGCGCAGAGGAACGACTGACACGCGGGTTTACTTCAATAATATAATAGTCGTTACTATCGGCATCTAAGGCAAACTGAACGTTACAACCCCCTTCAATACCTAGCGCTCGAATAATAGATAAAGATGAGTTACGTAGCATTTGGTAATCGCGATCGGTTAAGGTTTGGCTAGGCGCAGCAACAATCGAGTCTCCAGTATGAACGCCAACTGGATCAAAGTTTTCCATATTACAGACTACAATTGCTTGGTTCTTTCTGTCGCGCATGACTTCATATTCTACTTCTTTGAAGCCGGCAATACTTTTCTCTACCAAACATTGCGTGACCGGACTGTATTTTAGCCCGCTAGTTACAATTTCAATCAGTTCTTCTTCTGAGTGAACAATGCCTCCGCCTGTTCCTCCGAGAGTGTAGGCCGGGCGAACGATAACTGGATAGCCAATTTTCTGGACAAATTGAAGTGCTTCGTCTAATGTGTGGACAATTTCACTTTCTGGTACGGGCTCGTTTAGCTCATACATTAGGGCTCTAAATTGCTCACGATCTTCAGCCTGTTGAATTGCATCTAGCTTTGTACCAAGTAGCTCAATTCCATAGGTTTCGAGTATGCCCGATTGATCAAGCTCCATCGCCATATTCAGGCCAGTTTGTCCTCCGAGCGTAGCTAAAATACCGTCCGGCTGCTCTTGACGAATGATTCTACTAACAAACTCTAGCGTAATTGGTTCTATATACACCCGATCCGCCATCGCAGTATCCGTCATAATCGTTGCTGGGTTGGAGTTAATTAAAATCACTTCGTATCCTTCTTCTTTTAACGCTTGGCATGCCTGAGTACCTGCATAATCGAACTCCGCTGCCTGACCAATCACGATTGGTCCTGATCCAATTACCAAAATTTTATTTATATCTGTACGTTTGCCCACGCTGCTCATCCCCTTTATCCTACGCTAGTACCTTCTCTGCTTGAGTGGTCTTCATCATGTTCATAAATTGATTAAATAAATGGTTTGCATCCTCTGGTCCTGGGGACGCCTCTGGATGGTATTGCACGCTAAAAGCTGGATAATGAATATGAGCTAAGCCTTCAATCGTTTCATCATTCACAGCGATATGTGTAGCTTTAAGATTGGTTCCTTCAAGCGAATCAGCATCTACGGTATACCCGTGATTTTGTGCTGTAATATCAATCGCACCCGTTGCAAGCTCACGGATAGGGTGGTTAGATCCTCTGTGCCCAAATCTTAGCTTACTTGTTGTTGCTCCAGAGGCTAAGGCAAGAAGCTGGTGTCCAAGGCAGATACCAAATATCGGCACCTCACCGAGCAAATTTTTAACGGTTTCGATCGTTTCAGGCACATCTTCTGGGTTACCTGGTCCGTTACTAACTAAAACTCCATCCGCCCCTAGGCGAATAATCTCATCTGCTGGTGTATGATATGGAACAACAACGACGTCGCAATTTCGTTCGATCAACTCAAGGAGAATGCCATGTTTCATCCCACAATCAATTAATACAACCCGGTCTCCCTTTCCAGGAACATGATAAGGGTCCTTTGTAGACACTGTCTCTACCTGGTTCTTAATAGCTGGCATACCTAGAAGCTCTTGTACAACCTGATTTACATCGACCTCCATGGAGCAAATACGACCCTTTAACGTGCCTATTTCTCTAATCATTCGTGTTAATTTACGCGTGTCGATACCTGAAAGTCCAGGGATGCCCTTAGCTTTGAGTAGTGTATCGAGTGATTCTTCACTTCGCCAGTGGCTTGGCTCAAGCTCTACTTCACGCACAATTAATCCATGGATTGCCGGGCTAATTGATTCAAAATCATCCCGGTTGATACCGTAATTCCCGATTAATGGATAGGTTAACGTGACGATTTGCGCGCAATAGGATGGATCTGAGAGAATTTCCTGATAGCCTGTCATGCCCGTATTAAACACTACCTCACCACTCATTGCCAAATCGGCGCCAAAACCAACACCTTCAAACACTGCACCATTTTCTAAGATTAATTGCTTTTTCATAGCGTTACCGTCCCCTTTTCCCAAACCAAATGTCCATCTACATAAGTGAGTACTGGCCAGCCCTTACATTCCCAGCCTTCAAACGGTGTATTTATGCCTTTAGAGACAAAGGTCTCTTTTTGAATGGGCTCAACCTGCTCTAGGTCAATAACCGTAATATCTGCAGCTACCCCGTCATTTAATGTGCCACCAGTTAGGCCAAACGTTTGCGCTGGTTTCACCGTTAGCCAATCGACTAACTGCTTTAAGCTCATCACTTCTTTTTGCACTAAATGAGTGTATAGAAGCGGGAAAGCTGTCTCCAAGCCAACAATGCCAAACGGAGCCTTTTCAATGGTTGTCGCTTTTTCTGATTCTGTATGAGGAGCATGATCAGTAGCAATAAAGTCAATCGTGCCGTCAAGTAAGCCTTCGATTAAGGCTTCACGATCAGCCCGGCCTCTGAGTGGCGGATTCATTTTATAGTTTGTATCGAGGGATGGAATATCTTCATCACATAGAAGTAAATGATGAGGAGTAACCTCCGCCGTCACACGAATACCCGCTTTTTTTGCATCACGTACGACACGCACAGATTCCTTGGTACTAATATGACAGACATGATAGTGTGCACCTGCTGCCTCGGCAAGCAGTACATCTCTTGCAATATGCACGGATTCACAAACCGATGGAATCCCGTTTAACCCTTGCTCTTTGGAGAAGGTGCCCTCGTGCACAGACCCACCTTGGATTAATGTATTATCCTCACAATGTGCAACAATCGCCATATCAACTGCAGCCGCCTGTTTCATCGCAGCAAGCATGACTCCCGCAGACTGAACTCCAACTCCATCATCGGTAAAAGCAAACGCTCCTGCTTCTTTTAAGCCATGAAAATTTGTTAATTCCTGACCAAGCTGTCTCGTTGTAATGGCTGCATATGGGAGAACTCGTACAGAGCCTGTTTCCTTTACACGATTTACAACCCATTCAAGCTGCTCGGGTGTGTCCGGTACAGGTCTGGTATTTGGCATCGGTGCAATAGTTGTAAACCCACCTTTTGCTGCCGCTTTTGTTCCAGTCTCAATCGTTTCCTTTTGCTCACCACCCGGCTCCCTTAAATGAACGTGGGCATCTATCAGACCTGGCAACAGAAGCTTACCTGCAAGATCAATTGTTTCTGTAATTTGGTTAGAGGCTGCCTCATATCTCACTGCGCCATCAATTAGATACACATCCTTTTGGATCTGCTTTCCTTCAGTGTCCAAAACCATTCCATTTACAAGTGCTGTTCCCATATTCATTTCCCCCTTATTAATGATTCAGTGCTCTCTTTAATACCGCCATCCTAACAAACACACCATTTTTCATTTGTTTAAAAATTCGCGATCGACTACATTCCACTAACTCATCAGCAATTTCCACATCACGATTAACAGGAGCTGGGTGCAAAATGATACTGTGTGGTTGCATCTTCTTTTCGTGTTCGATTGTCAAACCATATTGCTGGTGATACTCTTCCTTTGAGAAGCTAATGTCTCCATCATGTCGTTCATGCTGTATTCTCAGCATCATCATCACATCTGCTATTTTTACAGCTTCGTCCATCGTTACGTAAGGATACATATGTTCAAATCCATTCATCCAAGAGCGAGGCCCACTAATTGAAACCTTAGCGCCAAGCTTTGTTAACACCTCAGCATTTGATCTGGCCACTCGACTATGTCTAAGGTCACCGCAGATAACAATGTGTAATTGATTAAAGTCGGTAAATTCCTGTTGAATGGTTAAGAGATCAAGTAATGATTGTGTCGGGTGCTGTCCACACCCATCGCCTGCATTAATAATCGGAATGTTCACTTTAGGCAGCAGCTCTTTGTAATATTGATCCTCAGGGTGGCGAATCACTACCAGATCGGCTCCTATCGCTTCAAGTGTTTTAACGGTATCGTAAAGGGTTTCTCCTTTTTTTGCACTGGAGGTTTCTCCATCAAACTGTAGCAATTCCATTCCCAATTTCTTTTCAGCTACTTCAAAGCTAAATCGAGTTCTTGTGCTTGGTTCAAAGAATAGGTTTGCTGCAAAAACCGGCTTGCCCGCCGACCACTGCTTTCCGTTACTAAAAGATTGAGCCTCATTCAGTAGCTCTTGAATTTCAAGCATGGATAGATCAGACATGGTCTGTAGCCCTTGATTTCGTTTGATATCAAGATTCATTAACATGTAAACTCCTCCTTGATTCATCCCGATTTTGTAAAAAAAATGCCTGGAAAGTGACACTTTCCAGGCAGGTAGAAATAGACAGACACGTGTCCATTTCAATGTTCATACCTTGAAAGTCTCTCTGTACTTTTCTTAAAGATACGTATTGATTATTTATTTTGAGGAACGACCTGACACGTCTGTAGTCATATCTGTGAACATGTCGGATGCCCCGTAGCTATGTTCTTTATTAGGAAGAATTAGGTGTAGAAAGATTCCAACGATGGCCGCAACCGCCATGCCTGGAATTTGAACTGATTCACTCACTTGAACAAAGGCTCCGCCTATCCCTAATACGAGGATAACAGAGGAGATAATTAAGTTTCTTTTTTCACCAATATTAATGTTGTTGTCAATTAACATACGCAAACCAGATGAAGCGATAATTCCGAATAGTAGGATGGATACCCCACCCATTACAGGTGAAGGGATGGATGAAATGAGTGCAGATATTTTTCCTATAAAGGAGAATGTAATAGCTAAGACTGCAGCACCCCCGATAACAAATACACTAAACACTCGTGTAATCGTCATGACCCCAATGTTCTCACCATATGTTGTGTTTGGAGGTCCACCGAGTCCCGCAGCTATTACTGTTGCCACCCCGTCCCCTAAAATCGAGCGATGCAGTCCTGGCTTTTTAATAAAGTTTCTTCCTGCTACTTTACTAATAACCATCTGCTGACCGATATGCTCAGATAGAGTAACAACTGCTACTGGAACCATGATAAAAGCAATGCTCCAAGAGAAGCTTGGTGTGTAGGTTACAAACGGAACAATCATTTCTGGTACCGTGAACCAGCCTGCAGCTGCAATTCCTGATGTATCCACAAGCCCTTGGAAATAAGCAAATGTGTAACCGCCAATTAGCCCAAACAAGATAGGCACTAGTCCAAAGAATCCTCTAAAGAACATCGTTGCAACAATTGTAATCCCAAGTGTGACAAGCGCCGTCATCAGATAGCTGACACTGTAGTCCTCTGATCCAGGCAGATACATCGCTTGATTCACGGCGCTACCGGCTAAGCTTAAACCAATGACCATAATAACCGGTCCTACAACGATAGGTGGCAGAATCTTCATTAGCCAATTTACACCTACAGCCTTAATGAATAAGGCAACAATGCCGTACACAACCCCTGCTAAAAAGGCTCCAACCATCGCCCCTTCAGTCCCATCAATCATCTGTGCAGATTGTATCGGGATAATAAAAGCGAACGATGATCCAAGATATGCTGGAATTTGTCCCTTCGTAACGAGTAAGTACGCTAGTGTTCCAAGTCCACTTGTTAGTAACGCTGTTGCTGGACTGAGATCAACTAGAAACGGGACTAAAACCGTTGCGCCAAACATGGCAAACAAGTGCTGAAGACTAAATAATAACCACTTATCCGCTCTTGGTATTTCCTGAATGCCTACTTCTTTTCCATGTTCCACTGCCATCTCTCCTACTCTTCTCTTTACGATAAAACCCCTTTGCAACAGGCAAAGGGGTTTTGTAAACAGACTGAAGACATATCGTCCCCAGTTGCTTAAGACCCTCTTGCCAGCCTCTCTGGACTGAGTTTAAAGAGGTATATATAATTGTTTAATGAATGCTGGTTTCAGCTCTTTTTTCAAGAATCACTTCATCTGAGCCATCCGATTCAGTTAATTTCGCTGCAATCAACTCTGTTTTTGAAGTCGGTACATTTTTGCCGACAAAATCAGGTCGTATTGGCAGCTCCCGGTGACCGCGATCGACTAGTACCGCCAGTTGAATTTGCTCCGGACGTCCAAGATCAATTAACGCATCTAGTGCAGCACGCACCGTCCGTCCTGTAAACAGAACATCATCTACAAGGATGACCTTTAATCCTGAAATATCAACTGGTATATCCGTCCCCTGCAGCACAGGCTCATCTTTCTGATTTTGAGGACTCAGGTCATCACGATAAAGAGTAATGTCAACCTCTCCTACCGGAATGTCATCTCCCTCAATTTGCTCAATTCGCTCAGCTAGTCTAGCAGCAAGGTGTATGCCCCGTGTTTTAATTCCTACAAGCACACAATGTTCAACGCCTTTATTGCGTTCAATAATCTCATGAGCAATACGTGTAATGGCCCGCCCAATGGCTGCTTGATCCAAGATAACTTGAGACATGCCTTTCCAACTCCTTTTCCGCTGAATAGAAAAGACCTCTTCCCATGTGCTGGAAAGAGGTCTAAACTACGCAGGCAGACATACTATGCCCTACCTAACGTTCCGTTTCCTTTCCAGCCTCACAGGACTGATCTTAAAGGATCATTTGATTGACTTTATCATCTCAAAAAATTCGACAATAGTCAACGACTATCTTGTAGCTTCTTTAATAACTTTTCCATATCCTCTGGCATAGGGGCTTCAAATAGCATTTCCTCACCCGTTCGTGGGTGTGTAAAACCTAGCACCGAAGCATGAAGGGCCTGACCATTAATGTCGAGTGTCTTTTTGGGACCATACTTCGGGTCTCCTGCTACTGGATGACCGATGTATTTCATATGCACACGTATTTGATGAGTACGTCCAGTCTCCAGCTGACATGTGATATACGAATAGTGTTCAAATCGTTCCAGCACGGTGAAATGAGTGACTGCTTCTCTGCCATTTTCATCTGTAACCGCCATGCTTTGACGATCTCTTCTATCGCGACCAATCGGTGCATCAACGGTACCGTGCTCATGGTGAATAACCCCATGCACGATGGTTTGATAGACTCGTTTTGTTGTTTTTGCTTTTAATTGATCAACTAAGGATTCATGTGCTTGATCATTTTTAGCCACCATTAATAAACCAGATGTATCCTTATCAATACGATGAACAATCCCAGGGCGTATTTCACCATTAATGCCTGGTAGATCCGTGCAATGATAAAGCAGTGCATTAACCAATGTTCCATTAGGATGTCCAGGGGCTGGATGCACGA
The DNA here is from genome assembly GCF_007293315.1 of Alkalicoccobacillus porphyridii. GTDB lineage: Bacteria > Bacillota > Bacilli > Bacillales > Bacillaceae_D > Alkalicoccobacillus > Alkalicoccobacillus porphyridii. The sequence continues at coordinate 56,678 of NZ_VLXZ01000006.1, read as the reverse complement.
CCATACCACGTGGCTTATTTACGACAATAACATCCTCATCCTCATATACAATATCAAGCGGAATGTCTTCAGCTATCGCTTCAATTTCTACAGCCTCAGGTACTGTAACGTAAATGTGATCGCCAGTCTCTGTTTTGTAATTACTTTTTGTAGCTGAGTCATTTACTAATACATGTCCATCTTTTATCCACAGTTGAATCTGGCTACGTGATACATCCTTCATCAAGTCAGATAAAACTTTATCAATTCGTGTTAAATGTTGCTCTTCTGTTACGGTAAATTCAAATGTACTCATTATGCTTGTTGCTCCTTTTTAGCTTTAACTTCATCACGGATAAATTTCAGCAAAAGAAGACCAACACCTACACATAGAGCCGAATCTGCTACATTAAAGATAGCGAAATCATATCCAAAAATAAACGTATCTGCAAAATCTACAACCTCACCACGAAAAACACGATCAATAAAGTTACCAATCGCCCCACCTAAAATCAATCCAAGTGGAATACCTAGTGAAGGCTGTCCTTTTGCTTCTTTTCTAATGTAATAAATAAGACCAGTTACAACAATCACGGTTATAATGTAAAAAAACCACATTTGCCCCTGGAGAATCCCAAATGCAGCTCCCGCATTTCGATGCGACGTAATATAAGCTACATCAGGAATTAAAGGAATACTTTCCCCGCGTTCCATATTTACAACGACCAGCCATTTGGTCAGTTGATCCAAAGCAATCATAATTATAGCAATAATATAAGGCACCTGTGCTCCTCCACTCCACCGCTTACTAACTTACTACGTTAGCATTGTAGCACAAAAAAAAGGCGATGTCCTCACTCCATCGCCTTTTTGGTCATTCTTCTTCATCTATCTCATCAGTATAATGTTTATAGGCGCGATTATGCTGGGTGCGGATACTCTCTTCCCCTTGATAGCCGTGCATATCGGTACTCAAAAATTCTTCATACTCTTCAACCGAGCCTATCCGCTCCTCATCTTCAGACACTTGATCTTCATACGTCAAATCCTGCTCATTAAATCTAGCTACAGCCTGATACGCATCCTCGCCATCAAATTCAGTTTCGCGCTTATCTTGATCATAATTATATTTTCCAAAGCCACCGAGTACATCCTCTTCAACTGGACGATATTCAGCGTTTGGTGTCTGGGAGCTTGCACTTGCTGTTCTAGCTATTGGATTAGCTTGAAGGCGCTCTAGAGGGATGTCTTCCCCTGTTTTCTCACACACTCCATACGTTCCCTCATTCAGTTTAGTTAACGCACGTTGAACCTCATCATACTCATGTCTTACTTGCGCATATAAAGCCATATCCTTCTCTCGTTCGTAAAGCTCCGAACCGGAATCAGCGGGATGATTATCATACTGCGAAAGCTCGCCAGTTGAAGCAGATACTGCCTGCATCTTTTCCATTTTCTGATGCTTATCTAATCGTTTTTTTAATAAATCACGTTGCTGTAACAATTGATTTTTTATATCTGTAAAATCGCGCATGACATGGCTCCTTTGAACAAAATAGTTACTACTAGCATCACCTAAATTCTGATCATTTATTACTGAAAAAAATGACAATATAGAGGGGTGGCTGGCACTCGATCTCGGTTTCCTCATATCTAAGTTTATTCAGGTCTAACACTTACCTGTTGCAGCCCACAAAAAAAGCCCCACTCATTAATAAGAATGGGGACAGTAGTTGTGCAGTTAGTTTGCGTAATATTTGCGAACGATTTCTGCGTTGTATGGTGTGAGGTCTGGGTATTCTGCGTCTTTTCCGACATCAGGAGAGACCACCCAAGAACGGGCACACACTTCACCTTCTGCTTTTTCAACGAGAACAGATAGGTGTTCAAATGTTGCAGCCTCAGCTGGAACATCTGCATTTTCTTCGGCAATGGTTACCTTGGATACAATAAACAGCTTCTCTAAGGAACCGGCTGATTCAAGCAGCTGTCGTGTTTCGCCACTAGCATAAAGTGTAAGCGCTGATTGCAATGATTTTCCGATCACTTTTGCGTTACGCGCTTCTTCTAATGCCTTTAGGACTTCATCGCGCAGGGTCATAAATGTCGTCCACTTCTCAACAAGCTGCTCGCTTTGAGCAAAGGTCTCGGCTTCTGGCATATCCGTTAGCTGTACACTTTCCTCTGTTACACCTGGGATGTGCTCCCACACTTCATCAGCTGTGTGTGACAGGATTGGAGCGCTCAGCTTCACAAGAGCAACTAATACATCATACATTACCGTTTGATACGCTCGTCGCTCTGGATGATCTGCATGCTCAATGTAAAGTGTATCTTTGGAGATATCCATATAAAAAGAGCTCAGTTCTACTGTACAGAAGTTATGGATCAAGTTATAAACAGTGGAAAATTGATACTGTTCATATGCTTTTTTCACATCATCAATGAGTGTGTTCACTTTGACTAGCATAAAGCGATGAACCTCGCCCATGTCCTCATAAGCCACTCTGTTTTCAGCAGGATCAAAGTCATGCAAATTCCCTAGAAGGAAGCGGAATGTGTTACGGATTTTACGATAGACTTCAGAGACCTGTTTCAAAATTTTGTCTGATACGCGATGATCTGCTTGATAATCAACAGAAGATACCCAGAGGCGCAGGATATCTGCACCAAGTTGATTCATGACTTTAATTGGCGCAATGGTATTTCCAATGGACTTACTCATCTTACGTCCGTCGCCATCCATCGTGAACCCATGACTTAATACACCTTTATAAGGGGCTTTACCCGTTAAAGCTACAGCCGTTGTTAAGGATGAGTTAAACCAACCACGGTACTGGTCAGATCCTTCCATGTAGAGATCTGCTGGACGGTCAAGTTCACTTCTTGCGTCTAATACCGCTTGATGAGAGGAACCTGAATCAAACCAAACATCCATGATATCTGTTTCTTTTGTAAACACTCCGTTAGGGCTATGCTCAGATGTAAATCCTTCAGGAAGCAGGTCCTTTGCATCCCATTCAAACCAGATATTTGAGCCGTGCTTAGCAAATAGGTCAGAAATATGGGCAATCGTTTCATCTGTTAGGATAACCTCACCATTTTCTGCATAGAGAACAGGAATAGGCACCCCCCACACACGTTGTCTAGAAATACACCAGTCGCCACGATCACGGACCATGTTATGCAGGCGATTTTCTCCCCAAGCCGGTGTCCATGTTGTGTCTTTAATCGCTTGAAGCAGATCTTCACGAATACGATCTATGGAAGCAAACCACTGAGAGGTGGCACGGAAAATAACTGGCTTTTTTGTTCTCCAATCATGTGGATAGGAGTGTGTGAAGAAATCAAGCTTTAGAAGAGCGCCTGTGCTTTCAAGCTGTTCAGTGATCGGTTTATTTGCCGCATCATAGAATAGACCTTCAAACCCTGGTGCTTCCTCTGTCATAACCCCTTTGTCATCAACCGGGCAAAGTACATCCAAATTGTATCTTCTCGAGACGATAAAATCATCTTCTCCATGACCAGGTGCTGTGTGAACACAGCCAGTACCTGCATCAACCGTTACATGCTCTCCACACATAACTAGAGACTCACGATCATAAAAAGGGTGCTGTGCTGTAACGTACTCAAGCTCAGAGCCTTTAACTGTTTTGACAACAGAATGGTTATCCCAGCCTAAATCTTGAACTAATGTATCTAATAGGCCACTCGCAACAATAAATTTGTCCGTACCCGTACTAACAACACTATATTCAAGGTTTGGATGAACACTAATGCCAAGGTTAGCTGGTAGAGTCCAAGGAGTTGTTGTCCAGATAACAAACTTCTCATCACCATTTAGTACGTCTTTTCCATCCTTCACTTGAAAAGAAACATAGATGGAGGCTGAGCGCTTATCATGGTATTCGATTTCTGCTTCAGCAAGGGCTGATTCTGAGGTTGGTGACCAATAAACTGGTTTTTTCCCTTTATAAATCAAGCCTTTTTTGGCCATGTCGCCAAATACTTTAATTTGTTCAGCCTCGTATTCCTTATCAAGCGTGACGTAAGGGTTCCACCAATCACCACGTACTCCGAGACGCATAAATTGCTCACGTTGGTTATCAATTTGCTCACGCGCATACTTTTCACAGAGCTCTCGAAATTCAGCTGTAGTCATTTCCTTACGTTTGATTTTCTTATTTTTTGTTAGGGCTGTCTCAATGGGCAGACCGTGTGTATCCCAGCCTGGCACATAAGGAGCTTGGAAACCGGTCATTGACTTATAACGAACAATAAAGTCCTTGATGATTTTATTTAGTGCGTGTCCGATATGGATGTCACCATTTGCATAGGGAGGGCCATCATGCAAGATAAAAAGCGGCTTGCCCTCTGCTCGTTTCTGTACTTTTTCGTAGATGTTCATATCTGCCCAAATTTCCTGTTGCTTCGGCTCTCGATTTGGTAGGTTTCCGCGCATAGGAAATTCCGTTTTTGGCATGAGCAGCGTGTCTTTGTAATCCATTCTATTTCCTCCTTCTTAAGTAAAAAACAATAAAAAACCCCTCATCCCGGAAAGGGACGAGAGGTTTTTCCCGTGGTACCACCCTAATTTAAAGACATAAGTCTTTACTTTAGCATTCATAACGTGAATGAAACGTTGCACTCTACTGCCGAAAATTCGGGTTCGGTACAAGACGAATGGGTGATCTATACAAAAGGTTCATCACGGGCTTCCACCATCCCCGATTCGCTTTAGATGAACGACATCTTGTACCCGTCCCATTCAAAGTCTTAGCATCATTTAATTTAAGTAAGAAATATTATATGCGAAGCATCGACTAAACGCAAGTATGTACGAAGAATTAGGCTTTCTCCTCTTCAAATACAACTTCATCATTAGATTGATCTCCAGCAAATTCGTCCCAATCGTCTGTTGCAAGCATTTCAAGCTGTGCTTCAATTAACATCTTAAAGCGCATTTTGTAAACAGAAGCTTGCTTTTTAAGCTCTTCCATTTCCATCATCACTTTACGAGATTTGGTTAAAGCATCATTGACAATGCGGTTGGCATTCTTCTCCGCTTCTTTTACAATCAGCTGAGATTCCTTTTGGGCGTTACGACGGAGTTCTTCTGCCGCTTCCTGCGCAACCAAAATAGATTTGTTCAACGTTTCTTCAATGTTGTTGAAATGATCCAGCTTCTCTTCAAGGCTCGTTACCTGTTCAAATAATTCCTTTTTTTCTCTTAGAACAGCCTCATAATCTTTAATAACCTGGTCAAGAAACTCGTTTACTTCGTCCTCATCGTACCCGCGAAAGGCACGAGTAAATTCTTTGTTATGAATGTCCAATGGGGTTAAAGGCATTATTGCCACCTCCGTCAATTTGCATTTTGTTTGGCAGATCATGCCTACCATCGTTAATTATATCGAAAATAAAGTATACCTCTTCCATTCTACCTTATGTATGGAGGACCTGTCAGCCTTTTTTCGCCCAACGGATGCGAATTTTTTGTTTTTTTGTCGTGCCTTCAATGGATAGAAGCCTGCTGCGACCCCACCCGCGGGCTGAAAGATGGTCTCCCTCTCTTATCACAAACGAGGATTGCTCAGTTTGACGCCAATTAACTTTAATCAATCCTTTATCGATAGCTTGGGCGGCTTTAGAGCGTGATATGTTATAAATTTGAGCGAGAACCGCATCAAGCCTAAGTGAACTGATCGTTCCCGATCCTTCAATCCAGCTCTCCTCTGCTTGTTTAAACTGAGTGAGTGGCTTCTCTTCAAATTGAATATTTGCACGTCCTACAGATTGTACATTCATCCTCACATAATCAGCGGATTCAGTAGCAATGATCAATTGAATTCGTCCATCTTCAACCGTTATATCGCCAAATTTCTCTCTACGTAGTCCCGAACCAATCAAGGCTCCTAGCATATCTCGATGCGAGAGCTGAAGGAATTTATCCGGGTAGATAGCTTCGAGTAGCGTGAGTGGCCATTCTTCTTGCTCTAACACGAAGTAAGCAGGATGAATGGAGGCTCTTGCTCGCTCTGTTCCATCCGCACCACCCCAAAAACTCACGCGTACTTCGTCGTTCTCTCCAATGAGTGATCGAACAATGTCCTGCTGTCTAGGATCTAAGAAGTCCGTCATTTTGTCCTGATAACGCAGCTCCGCGTTTTCCTTCCAGGATACTACTTGATCAATAAAGGGTCCCTCTTCTGGACGAAAGTGATCGTAAATACTCATAATAAAAAGGTGTAAAAGAGGTGCTCTACACCATTCGCTGCCACTCGCATCACAATAATAGCCACAAGTGGGGATAAATCAATCATACCAATATTTGGAATGAATTGTCTGAACATATCAATATACGGCTCAACAACTCGTCCGATTGCTTGACCAAATGATGATTCTCTTGCATTTGGAAACCATGATAATAAAATATAAACAAAGATAATCATTGAATAAACGCGCATTGCGCTAACAATTAAATCAGCGAGTATTTCCATTTCTACTACGTCCCCCGTTTCGTCTACCTATCGTACTCTCTTGATGCCATTTCCGTAATATTCCCTGAGATTTCTACATTATCAGGTGAACATAAGAAGATATTTGCTCCAAGCTTATTAATCTCACCACCAATCGCATAAACGGTTCCGCTTAAAAAGTGAACCATATGTCTCGCTTGTTCATCAGGCAAGCGTTGCATATTGATAATGACCGCTTTACGATTCTTTAAGTGATCAGCAATTTGCTGTGCCTCATCATCTGTGCGAGGTTCCATTAATACCATTTTGGATCCCTTATGAGCGCTCTGGAGACTAACTACATTTTGTTGCTGCTGTTGAGGTTCCTTTGATTGCGTTGCTCCAGTAGATTGACTTCTTCGGCGCATCGGTTGACTTTCTTCCTGTACAGGATCTTCAACGACTCGTTCTACTTCTTCTACGTGCTCGTCCATCCCAAAGTAGTCTTTAAACCTATTTTTAAAACTCACTTTTATTCCTCCCACCTGATCTCATTAGGTTGTTTCGTTTCCAACTAATGCAGTACCAATTCTGACGTATGTAGCGCCTTCTTCTATAGCCACCACATAATCATTGGACATTCCCATCGATAGCTCTAAGCATGGGGCGTGAGCAAGACCTAATGATGCTACTTGGTCACGAAGCTCTCGTAAACCTCGAAAGACTGGCCTTGTTTCTTCTGGGTTGTCTGTAAAAGGAGCCATAGTCATTAAGCCAACAACACGAATTGCCGGATAAGCTTGTAATTGTTCAATAAATGGAATCACTTCATTAGGAGCTAACCCCGATTTAGATTCCTCACCAGAAACATTTACTTGGACAAAGCATTTCACTTCAACCTCATCAACACTGTGTTTTTGAAGCTCCTTCGCTAATGAGAGACGATCAAGAGAATGAAAGTAATCAAATTCTCCTGCTACCAATTTTACTTTCCTCGATTGAAGTGATCCAATAAAATGCCACAAGCCTTGATTCCCAACCGCTCGTTTTTTTTCTAGACCTGCTTCTACTCGGTTTTCACCGATGTGGCCAACTCCTGCAGCTAATGCTTCTATTGTGCGTTCTGTACTTACATATTTTGTCACGGCAACCACATGAACCTCATCTGGATTGCGCTTCGAACGTGTACAGGCTTCTTTTATCTTTGATTGTATAACTTGATATTGATCCTTTACTGACACAGCACTACACCTCAAATGAACGTTGTCCAAGAATACTCATCATTCTACCTGTTTTTCCACCGTCTCCCCTATGTGAAAACATACGCTTATCTAACAAGGTACAAATGGAAGACGTATATATGTTCTCCTTAGGAACACCAGCTTCTATAAGCAAACTCTTATTTAATTGCTTTAAATCAAGGTTAAATCGACCATTTGCTTTACTCGTATATGGCTTCTCCATGCTATCTGTGATACAGGAGTTAACCGACTCAATGACAACATCATTTACTTCGTACTCATCTCCACTAATTGACGGTCCAATCAAAACAAAGATGTCATTTGATGAAATCTGTTCTTGATTCTGCCACGTTTGAATCATCTTGGGCCCAATCAAACCTACCGTACCTTTCCAGCCTGCATGAGCGAGCCCAATCGTCTGGTGAGAAGGTGCGACAAAAAAGAGTGGAACACAGTCTGCATATAAACTAGTTAACAGAATATCTTTATCTCGTGTGTAGATTCCATCTGTTCCAGCAATAGCTGTATCTAATTGAGTGGTGCCTGAGCCCACATCAACTGCTGACACTTTCTTAATAACAGAGCCGTGAACTTGTTCAGCAACTACCCAGCTAGATAAAGGAAAACCCGTTTCATCTGCTAATTTGCGTCGGTTACGTATGACCGTTTCATCCGCGTCTCCAACATGTAGCCCCATATTCATGGAATGATAAGGTGCTTCACTGAATCCACCGTGACGGGTAGTAAATCCAGCCACTAATCCTAACTGTTTTTCTTTTAGAACGGTAGCTTCAAGAAATGAAGGTGATATAGGGTGCAGGTGTTGATCTGAATTCATGTACGAACACCCTCTCAAAAAATCTAGGTAGTAAATAGCCTATATGCGTATAGTGTACCACATGTACTCTTGTCAATAAACGACTTTATTCCCACTTAGTCGTTCGTACTGGTGGTTTCTCTGCGAATCCTGTAGTATTTGAATTCCCTTGAAAAGGCAAAGCTGATTTAACTAAAATCACATCTGATCCAATTTTAATAATATTACTCCATGGAATGATAAACTCTTCCTCTTTGCCAAATAAACTCATCATTTTACCGCCACTACTTATAATGATGGATTCAATTTGACCGTTGCTTAAATTCAGGTCCAAATCGGTTAAGTGTCCTAATCGTTTTCCCGTTTCTAAATTTACGATATCCTTTGCCTGAAGGTCAGATATTTTCATCATCACAATCACCCCTGCTCAAGTATATGACAGGCTGAGTAAGTTCATGAAAAAAAGAAGTTGAGCATTTTAAAAGGCATTGTAAAATCTCCATTAATTAAAGAAATGTAAATCGGTGGCTATTATGAATAGTAGTACACAGCTTCTATCTGGAATGTAGAAATACGAACTTATGATTGAGGCTTCGACCATCGTTCCCGAAATCAGCTGGCTTTCAGGGTCTCGCTGCGATTCCTTATCACCTTTAATCCATGTCCTTAAGAGGAAGCAAGGTTGAGTCACTACTGTACATATTTAAAGACCGACACCTGCGGGATGAAAAGGTTCAATAAGATAAATCGACGTAGTCGGGGGTAGTTCAATACATACCCGCGGTAAGCATGCACCCATTTTCGGGAGCGACAGCGAAGCCGCTATATGTAGATTCCCTCCAATTCCTCCAGTACTGAAAAATATCTTTTTACATTTTTACACAGTAAAAAAAGCTGAACAATGACTGTTCAGCTTTTCTATTAGTTATAATACTCCAGTCCCAACCACGTTCATTATTAGCTTTGCACGTATTTATTCATTTGGTTTATTGCTGCTTTCTCAAGCCTGGAAACCTGAGCCTGGGAAATGCCTATTTCATCTGCTACTTCCATTTGTGTTTTGCCTTGAAAGAAACGCATATTTAAAATGAGCTTCTCTCGATCATTCAAACGAATCATTGCTTCTTTAAGCGCGATATCCTCTACCCATTTTACATCTTTGTTTCGTTCATCACTTATTTGGTCCATAACAAAAATCGGGTCCCCACCATCGTTATAGATAGGCTCAAATAGAGAAACGGGATCTTGGATGGCATCTAAGGCGAATACGACGTCTTCCTTTGGGACTTCCAGCACTTTGGCGATTTCTTGAACGGTCGGTTCGTTTTCCCGCTTCTTTTCTGCCATAAGGTGGTCACGTACCTGCAATGCCTTATAAGCAATGTCCCGTAACGAACGCGATACCCTGATTGGATTGTTATCTCTTAGATAACGTCTAATTTCTCCAATAATCATTGGAACAGCATAGGTGGAGAACTTTACATTTTGACTTAAATCAAAGTTATCGATGGATTTCATTAGACCAATACAACCAACCTGAAACAAATCATCTACATATTCACCACGATTATTAAATCGTTGAATGACACTAAGCACCAATCTAAGATTCCCATTTACAAGCTCTTCTCGAGCTGGGAGATAACCATCTTGTAATTGCTTAAATAGTTCACGCATTTCAGTGTTTTTTAGTACTGGCAAAGTAGATGTATCTACACCGCATATTTCAACTTTATGTCGTGTCAAATTCTTTTCCTCCTGTGCTTTGGAGATGATGTCAAATAAAGTATCTCCTTGGCAGGAAAAAATATGCACAGGCAAAACGGGTAGAATGTTCTAAAATACTCTGACACCTACTCTCAGTAGAGTACATTTTTTTTGGACTATTTTTATGGGTTAGACCATCTTATTAAACTCTTTTTGTAGTCGTTTTATAATTCGTTTTTCAAGCCTTGAGATGTAGGATTGAGAGATCCCAAGCATGTCAGCTACTTCTTTTTGAGTTTTCTCTTCTATCCCCGCTAAGCCGAATCTAAGCTCCATGATTTGTTTCTCCCGCGCACTTAATGTGTGTAATGCTTTCCCTAGAAGCTTACGATCTACTTTTTCTTCAATACCCTTTGTAATGATATCCTCTTCTGTTCCAAGCACATCTGAAAGAAGCAATTCATTCCCATCCCAATCAATGTTAAGAGGTTCGTCAAATGAGACCTCCGAACGTGTTTTATTATTTCTGCGTAGATACATGAGAATTTCATTTTCAATACAACGTGATGCGTAGGTTGCCAGTTTAATCTTCTTCTCTGGGTTAAACGTATTTACTGCTTTAATTAACCCGATGGTACCGATGCTGATTAGGTCCTCAATGTTTATTCCTGTATTTTCAAACTTACGTGCAATATATACAACCAATCTTAGATTTCTTTCAATTAATACAGAACGTACAGCCTGATCCCCACTTGGCAGCTTCATAAGTAGTTCTGCTTCTTCCTCTTTTGATAGAGGTGGCGGCAAGGCTTCACTCCCGCCTATGTAATAAATTTCATCCGCCTTCATACCCAAGCGATGCAGTACACGATACCAGAATAAAGTTAGCTTTAGTTTAATCATAATATCCTCCCAGTTATAAAATAAGAGCATTATGCCAGTCTTTCATCAGGCATTCCCATCACTTGCTTAGGATGAATGATTGCTTGATACAGTCCTTCTGGTGATAATTCAATGGGCTGTATGCCAATTAACACCTTAGAAGTTTGAAAGCGTTGATTATGGAATTGTATACTGACACGGTCTGGTTTGATGGCTACTAAAAATGGCTGTGATTGTCCTACCGATCGGAACGGAATTACACGAAGTCTATCGGCCAATTTCTGATAATGGGTTGAATTGTCATGACTTGGTTTATTCACCGTGGTCATTTCGAGCAAAGAGTGAATGACGTCTTGTCCAAAAGCGGCTTCTAAAACTCTAGATTCTACAATCATGACGGGTGTTTTAGTGATTGGATCGTGAAGCTGATTCCCACTATCCACCAGCCCTCTCATCTGAAAGCACTGGTCCTCAATCTCTACCTCCAGTTCAGCTAGCTGCTGTAAGTTAAAGGAAGTGGCTTCAATTGCGTCCAGCCGATGCTTAGAGAAATACCAAGCAAGTGGAAAACCAACGATAACGAGCAACCAGCTTATGGGGCTACCAATGGACGTATCCGATCGCAAACCGCTTGTTAGAAAATCAAGCTCTGTTTGCGTATAAAAATGAATCGCAAACAACATACCTCCTGTCATGAAGGTTACAAAATAAAACATGGCTAATCCCTGTGCAAAATACGTCCAACGTTTAAAACCAAAGGCAATCCAGACAATCACTGCCGAATAAAAAAGCTTTGTTACTGGATGATAGAACCAAGAAGCCATTGGGGTAAACATCAAAAAGACAATGAAGGAAGCAAATAAAGCCCCTAATGCTACACGCAGCTTACTATGCTGACGCTTTAATACCAGTGCCGTCAAAAATAGCAATAGATAATCAATGAGAAAATTCAGCAGCCATATGATATCTAAATAAAGGGTCACAAGATCAAACTCCTTCTGAATGACTTCCAGTATATCTTTTGCCTACAAGAAAGTCTGTCAATTCATGACGGTCAATCGCCTGTTATTTTAGGAACTTTTCAAGGATTATGTCAGGAGGGAAATGAAGAGGGAAATATGATCTGAATGAAAGACTACGAGGTATGTATCCAATAGATAGGCTTGCCTTTAGAAGTCCACTATTACATTCACTTGCTACATCCTTCACTAAGAATATAAATATAAACAACTTCTTATGTAGGAAAGTTATATAGACTCTCTGTGTTTCATCTCTCATATCCTTGATACTTGCCACCCACCAAGCGAACGAAAATGGTGGGCCGACACCTGCTTGGATAAAAAGGAGGCCACTGAAAAAATCATGTAAGAATGAGCTGAATGGCGCCGCTACAGGAGAACCCTCCGCTAACGTTCTGACTATATCAATTGAAGAACGTTAGCAGTCTTATAAAGATCGTTTTTCAGTGACCTCGATAAAAAGGTTCAATGAGTTAAGATGGCGGAGCCGGGTTAGCTCATTACCTTCCCGCGATAAGCGTGCCACCATTTTCAGGAGCGAGAGCCGAAGAACCCATACTCAGATAACCTCCATTTCCTCCATGCACTTTTAAAAGCGAAGTGTATTTCCGGAGCAGCAGCCACCCTCTTTCATTTTTATACAATAAAAAAAGACTGAACAATGAATGGAGAGACTCCAACATTATTCAGCCTTTATATTAGTTATACTAATTCTGTGCACACAGCTTCTACGTTTCCGTAATTATTGATTCGAACGATTTCTACGGTTACGCAGGAACGTTGGGATATCTAGTGTATCCGTCTGTTCGGTAGCAGGTGGTTGTTCCTGCTGTTCTCTGCGTTGAAACCTTGGTTCCTTTTGCTGTGGTGCTTCTTCTTTTTGCGTCACGCTTTTGTGTGGACGAGAAGCATTGGATTTAGGAGCATCCTCATTATCTTCAAATCCAGTAGCAATAATCGTAATCACAATTTCATCTTTGAGATTCTCATTGATTACAGAACCAAAAATCATGTTAACTTCTGCATCTGATGCTGCAGAAACGATTTCAGCTGCTTCATGAACCTCGTACAAGCTAAGATTGTTACCGCCTGTAATGTTCATGAGAACACCCTGGGCTCCATCTACAGACGTTTCAAGTAATGGAGATGAAATGGCTTTTTTAGCAGCTTCTGTCGCACGGTTTTCACCAGTAGCAATTCCGATACCCATTAGAGCAGACCCTTTGTCGCTCATAATTGTTTTAACATCAGCAAAGTCTAAGTTAATAAGACCTGGTGTAGCAATTAAATCTGAGATACCTTGTACACCTTGACGAAGCACGTTATCCGCTTCACGGAATGCCTCAAGCATTGGTGTATTTTTGTCTACCATTTCAAGAAGACGATCATTTGGAATGACAATCAATGTATCTACTTTTTCTTTTAATGCAGCAATTCCGTTTGCAGCCTGATTTTGACGTTTGCGGCCTTCAAATGTAAACGGACGAGTTACGACGCCAACTGTAAGGGCGCCAATTTCCTTTGCTACTTCAGCGATAACCGGAGCAGCACCAGTACCAGTACCTCCGCCCATTCCAGCTGTAATAAAGACCATGTCCGCGCCTTGCAAGACCTCTTCAATTTGCTCGCGACTTTCTTCAGCAGCTTTTTTCCCAATCTCTGGGTTTGCGCCGGCTCCTAATCCACGAGTCAGCTTACCACCAAGTTGATACTTGGACTCTGCTTTAGATAAGTGTAGTGCCTGCGCATCTGTATTCACGGCAATAAACTCTACACCCTGTAATCCATTTTCAATCATTCGGTTAACGGCATTACTTCCGCCTCCGCCTACACCAATTACTTTAATCTGTGCAAGCTGTTCCATATCTGTTTCAAATTCCAACATGTTAGATCCCCCTAATCGCCTGTCTGCCTGCTCATTTTATTATTCAAAAAACGATTTAAACAAGTTTTTCATTTTAGATGTTTTGTTTGACCCTTTTTCCACTTGATCTTCAGTCACTGGTTCATTAGACGTTTGAGCTCGGCTCTGCCTTGGCACCTCTTCTTGTTCAGTAACGGATGCCGCAATTTCACGACCCTGCAATTTCACATTTCTGCTTGCAAACTGAATAAGACCAACACTTGTTGTAAAACGAGGCTCCCTTACACCAATGTAATCAGGAATTGCAATTCGAACATTACCTCGAAGCAAGTCTTTTGCTAATTCTAACACACCTGGCAACATCACTGTACCACCAGTTAAAACAAAACCTCCCGGAAAATCACGGAATCCAAGTCGTACAAGTTCTTTAAATAAAAGCTCAAAAATTTCTTCCATTCGAGGCTCAATCATTTGAGCTAATTCAAACTGTGACATTTTTTGTTTTTCATTGGAACCGATGGAAGAAAAGGTGAATTGCTCTTCTTCGCTTGCCTCATCTATAAAGGCTGTTCCGTGCTTTTTCTTAATTTGTTCAGCGTCCTCAGTAGACACTCTTAAACCAACTGCAATGTCATTTGTTATATGGTCGCCTCCGACTGGTAATACAGATACTGCCTGAAGAGCACCCTGTTCAAATACTGAAACAGTTGAAGACCCTCCTCCAATATCGATAATACACACGCCGAGACTCTTCTCGTCTTTTGAGACGGCAATTGAGCCAGAAGCTAATGATTGTAGACAAATATCAGCAATCTCAAGACCAGCCTTCTCTACGCAGCGTAACAGATTATGTAAAACGGTTTTTGAACCTGTAATAATGGTTCCTTCCATTTCTAATCGAACACCGATCATTCCCCTTGGATCATTAATTTCATCGAGACCATCCACGATAAATTGTTTAGGAATTACATCAATTATTTCTCTTTCCGGTGGAATAGATACAACCTGAGCAGCATCTATCACTCTTCCAATATCCTCCGTGCCTATTTCTCTATCCGGGCTGGAAACCGCAACAACACCATGGCATGGTTGAAGCTGAACGTGGTTACCATTTATTCCAACTACAACTTGTTTAATAGATAGACCAACCATTCTCTCTGCCTGATCTACTGCTCGTTGGATGGAATGCACCGTTTCATCGATATCTACGATGGCACCTTTTTTTATTCCTTCAGATTCCGCGGTACCTACACCAAGAACATTAATCGCTTTATTTGTTACTTCTCCAATAATGACTCGAACATTAGATGTACCGATGTCTAAACTGACGTACGTTTCAGTGGTGTTCAATCTGCGGCACCTCCTTATCAATTAATCTCAAGCGGTTTTAATTAGACATGATAAGGCCCTGTCAGTTCATCAACATAAAAGCTCTAAACAGTTATAGCAAACCTTTTTGTGAACATATGTATTACATTCAACGTATTAGCGGTTATTTCCTGTTTAACAGAGTCATTTTTTTGATAACAGAACCAATGCTGTCTATGTAGCTCAAACTTTTATATTTTTAATAAAAATACCAATACGTTTTAAGGTCTTTTGAAGAACCTAGCTACTTAGTTTTATATTTTACAATTTAATTTAAGTCTACACCAAGTTTCCTTGCTAGAAAAGCTAAACCTCATAGCATTTCAAAGAAATCTTAACATTTTTCTCGATTTCCGGCGGATTACACCACTTTAGCAATGAATAGCTAAAGTTGCTATGAAGCCTTTTCCGACATTTAAACCATCAAAAAACAGCGTTTCCTCAAGGCAAAAGTCTCTCATTTAAATTCCTTCAAAATGCCTATACTCTCATGATGCGCGCTTAATAGAGATAAGGAGCTTGTCCCTATATATCAATCGAATCTTTTTTTATTTGTGAAACATTCGTCATAGATTAAGAGTCTGTCTCTGTCTCTGATTCTTCCTCTTCTTCCTCCTGATAATCCAAATCTTCAAAATAAGGACTCATTTTCATATGAAGAATTCCATTCTTTGATGGATCGACCTCTTTTGCTATGGAAGGATAGGGAGTCATCCATTCTGAAAAGTTATTAATTGACGTCTGTACAGTTAACCCATCATTCATATATAAGCGTAAGGCGAGTGGGTCTTCTTCTGTAGGGACAAACAAAATTTCTGATATTCTCTCTTTGATTTGATCTGATGTTTTTCCTAGCTCTTGTGCTAATCGTTCCAGCTTGGTTTGCTCGGCACCTGCTACAATAACCGGGGCATCTGCTGGAACAGACTCATTAGGAAGTACATCAAGAAGCGCACCACTTTCAAGCATGGGGTAGTAGCCATCCTCCTGCTTAACATACCCAACTCGAGGATACTCAGTAATCGTAATCTCAACAGTATTAGGTAATTTTCTATGTATATCAGATGAAGCTACTTCCTTAAGTTCATCCATATGACTTATAGCTGAATCTGTATGCAAATTCCAAATGCTATCCCCTTCATTTAAGCCACTCGCTTCAATAATTTCATTTTCATCAGCGACAACATTACCTGTCACTTCTATGCTAGTAATATTACTTAGTGGAGATTGAAAATAAATCATTAATAGCAGCAGAATAAAAAAGAAGCCTAAAAAGAACAAAAGCCTTCGATTTGCCCGCTGCTTTCGTTGTTCCTTTAACGAAGGGATGCGGTCATTAATCGTTATTACCTTCTTATCACTCATGCCAAATCCCCTCGATTCACTTACATTTTTATATTTTATATTTTTTTATGTGTTTACCTGTTCATTTCGATCACCAAACAGCTCAACCTCGGTTTCCAACCTGATTTGCTTTGTTTCAAAAATAGTATGTTTCACATGCTCAATAAGATCCAACACGTCCTTTGCAGTTGCTGAGCCTATATTCACAATAAAATTCGCATGAAGCTCGGAAATTTGAGCTCCGCCAATTTGATAACCCTTTAACCCTGCTTCCTCAATCAAATGACCTGCGTAGTGAGGTAAAGGGTTGCGGAAGACACTTCCACAGGTTGGGAATGAATAGGGTTGTGATTTTTTTCTGTAATCTTTGTTTTCTTGCATTTTGGAAACAATTTCTGTTCTGTCTCCACTTCGCAAATTAAAAACGGCTTCTATACAGATCGCCGGCTCCTGTTGAAGCTTAGTCGTCCTGTAAGCGAATTCCATATCTCCTGCATACAGCCATTCTAAACGTCCATCCTCAAACAAAACAAGAGCCTTTTCAAAAATGGCAGATATATCAGAGCTATGTGCGCCAGCATTCATAAAAACAGCACCACCAACAGATCCAGGTATACCACCAGCAAATTCTAAACCAGATAGCCCTTGTCTGCTAATGATCGTGGCCAGCTTCACCAATGGGTAACCGGCTCCAACTGTAACTTGCTCCCCTTGCACCTCAAGATCGTCCATACCTTTACCTAGCTTAATCGTTACCCCTTCTAACCCCATATCAGAAATTAAAATATTTGAGCCTCTACCAATCGTTCTCCATGGCACTTTAGCAGCTCGAATGAGTTTTAGTGTTTTTATAAGCCCATCTTTGCTTGACGGTTCAACAAATAACTCTGCAGGTCCACCTATTTTCCATGTTGTATGCTTTGAGAGTTGTTCATTTATTTTAACGATGCCGACATTTTCGGCTTTAAGCTGTTTAAGTAAGTTTTGCATAATCTCCCTCACTTTTTCCTCGTTCACTGATTACATACCTAAGTGCAGCATAGATTATGTGCGAGCGATCATATCCTCTAAAAAATTCAGCTTCTTTTTTATCGGTTATGTAACGTATAATGATTAGGTCATTCAAGCTTTGAATAAAGAACTTCTACGCTTTATTTTAGCATGAAGTCAACCTTCTTGGCACAAGAAACCTGTGTGATTTCTTGTGATATATTGAGCTTTTTTGCAGAATTCACTCACCTTTATTGAAATAAAAAAAAGCAGTCGATCGGACTGCCTTACACTTACCATCTTGAGTGCCTGCTAATATTCAATAAAATACCAATTAACACAAGCATTAATGTGAGTGATGACCCCCCATAGCTTAATAAAGGGAGCGTAATCCCTGTTACCGGCATCAGTCCTGAGACTACGCCAATATTTATCATTACTTGGATGGCAATCATGGATACAATACCTGCTGCTAGTAGGCTTCCAAATAAATCAGGAGCGGCGAGAGCAGCACGCACTCCCCTCCAAAGTAAAAGACCAAATAACGCAAGAACCAGGCACCCTCCCAAAAAACCCAGCTCTTCACTTAATATCGCAAAGATGAAATCAGTCTGTGGCTCAGGTAGATAAAAATATTTCTGCCGGCTTTCTCCAAAGCCCATTCCCATCAAACCACCTGGTCCAATAGCGTATAGTGATTGGATAATTTGAAAGCCACTGCCAAGCGGGTCGCTCCAAGGGTCCAGGAAAGATGTTATTCGTTGAATTCTATACGGAGCTGATGCAATTAATCCTACAAAACCTAAAATACCAACAACACCAAGCCAAATAAAATGGCTAATTTTTGCTCCTGCCGTAAAAATCATTACAACACAGGTACCAACCATAACAGCTCCTGTGCCTAAATCCGGCTGCAGCATGATAATCCCAAACGCAACCATAACTAAAGATAAAGTAGGAAGCAGACCTTTCTTAAAAGTAACAATTTGTTTTTGATGTTCAGAGAGATATTTTGCTAAAAACACAGCCATGCCCATCTTCATAAATTCGGATGGTTGAATGGAGAATGCACCTATACCTAGCCAGCTTCTTGCTCCACCACGGACAAGACCTACACCGGGGATTAGCACTAGAATGAGTAAAGCAAAACAAACAAGAAGAATGAGCTTGGCATACGTACGCCAAGTCCAATACTCTACCCTCATAATAAAAAACATCATGGCTACTCCAACACCTGCAAAGAACAGTTGTCTTTTCAAAAAGAAGGCCGCATCGTTAAATTTATATTCTGCCCAAACCGCACTTGCACTGTAGACCATAATCACACCTATACTTAAGAGAGTTAGTGTGACAATAAGAAGAATATAATCGGGTGCTGATTTTGAATTTTGCATATGGCCACCTCAAATCAAGTCTCTCTTCACCATATGCTTGTTCTTATGAAAACATGTCCACCTCGTTTCACAGGTTCCGCTCTAAAATCAAAGGAACGAATATCGCGAGTTGATGTGAGCGTGCCAGCTTATTCCAACATCGCTCTGATTATTCAAGTAGTTGAAGAAGTAACTCGCGACGTATTTGACGCCACTTCTCGCCGTTTTTGAGTGCCTCCCGCCGATTCGTCTTCTCCTCCCGCCGCTTTCGTAGGCCTTACGCCGATTCTCCTTCTCCTTCCGCCGCTTTCCTAGGCCTCGTGCCGATTCTTACTCTCCTCCCGCCGATTCTTACTCTCCTCTCGCCGCTTTCGTAGGCCTCCCGCCGATTCTTACTCTCCTCTCGCCGCTTTCAACTTCCTTACAATTCCTTCCTCCTCACTAAATATCTATTCTCAACAAAAAAAAAGCTTGTCAACATTCTCGAATTCCGAGTTTTGTTGACAAGCTATGTGCAGATTGGCCGCACTCTTAATTGATGATTTTGCTTACCGCTTGAATAAAGGCGTCTCCTCTTTCTTCAAATGTGCGGAATTGATCCCAGCTTGCACATGCTGGAGAAAGAAGAATGATATCCCCTTCTTCTGATTGTGCATAAGCCGCGTGCACTGCTGCTTCTAGTACATCAACCACTTGAATGGAAGGGACATCCACCGATTGGGCGGTTTCAGCTATTTTATGCTTTGTCTCTCCAAAGGCTACAACCGCTTTGACTCCACTTAATGATGGAATTAACGCATCGAAGGAATTACCACGATCTAAACCACCAGCAAGTAGAATGACGGGCTGTTGAAAGGCATCTAATGCTTTGGATGTTGCCAAAATATTAGTCGCCTTAGAATCGTTATAAAATGCTCTTTCTTTGTGTTTCTTTACAAATTGTAAACGATGTTGAACGCCTCCAAATGTCTTGAGAACATGTTGGATTTGTTCACGTGAAGATCCAGCTAATATTGATGCGCCTACAGCCGCGAGGATATTCTCTAAATTATGTCTGCCAGGTAGCATGACATCCTCTAAGGCTATAATAGGTGTTTGCTTATACCGAAGATGACCCTCTGCAATATCAAGCCCTTCTGGGTGTAATACCCTTGTTGAGAAGCCTATCTTTGTCGCAGAACTTGTCTCAGCAATTGCAACAACCTCTTTATCATCAACATTATAAACAAGATAATCTGATTCCTCTTGGTTTGCTTGAATACGGGCTTTAGCATCAATATAGTGCTGTTTTGAGCCATGATAATCAAGGTGCGCATCAAAGATATTCAATAGAACAGAAATCTTTGGTTGAAAGGTGTCCGTTCCCATTAATTGAAAACTTGATAGCTCCATCACAATGACATCATCGTCTGAGGCTTGCTCAGCTACTTCACATGCTACAACTCCGATATTTCCTGCTACTAAAGGGGTTCTTCCGCTATTTTCTAGCATCTTAGTAATCAAAGTCGTTGTGGTTGTTTTCCCATTTGAACCCGTTATCGCTACAATATCTGCGTCACTAATATGATAGGCTAGTTCTACTTCCGTTATAATCGGAATATTACGTTTTACTGCTTCCTCTAGTATTGGATTAGAATAAGGAATGCCCGGATTTTTAACGATCAAATCAATGGGCTTATCTAATAATGTTAACGGGTGTTCCCCACAAATAACGTCTAAACCTTGTTCTATTAATTCCTGAGCTGCTGGATTTTCTGCTAATGGTTTACCATCGTTAACAGTAACCTCTGCTCCTAGTTGATGTAGCAATCTTGCCGCGGCATACCCACTTTTAGCCAGTCCAAGTACCAGCACATGCTTCCCTTGATACTGATCTGTTGCTTTCATTTTACAACCACACTCCCATGTAAATCGCTGCAATTGCAAATAGCATGCCGACTAACCAAAATGTAACGACCACTCGCCACTCTGACCATCCTGAAAGCTCATAGTGGTGGTGAAGAGGACTCATTTTAAATACTCTCTTACCCCGTGTCTTAAAGGAGATCACTTGGATAATAACAGATAGTGTTTCTATAACAAAAACCCCACCCACCAAAATCAGCATGAGCTCCATTTTACTCAAAATCGCGATACCGGTAATCGCTCCACCTAAAGCTAACGAGCCTGTATCACCCATAAATACTTTAGCCGGATGCGCATTAAAGACAAGAAAGCCAAGAACAGCTCCTACTACGGCTGCACTAAATAAAGATACATCGAAGTAGCCAGCATTCCATGCCAGAACCGCAAATGCACCAAATGCGATTGCACCCGTCCCTGCAAGCAATCCATCTAGTCCATCCGTTAGATTAACTGCATTAGACGCTCCAACAAGCATCACAATAATTAATGGTAAATACAATAAGCCAATATCAATTGAATATGACGTTGCAGGAATCGCAATTTCGGTTGAGAATCCAATTTGAACAAGGCCTAAATAAAATATTACGGCAATAATTAACTGGCCGATAAGCTTTTGCTTTGAGGTCAGTCCTAAATTATGCTTTTTTACAACTTTAAGATAATCATCAATAAATCCAACTAATCCATATCCTAGCGTTACAATCAGCAGAAGGATAATTTCTGGTGTTACATTGTTTGAGCTAATGGTCATACCGAGAACTGTTACCAAAATGGCAAATACAAAAATGATTCCGCCCATGGTTGGTGTGCCGCTTTTTTTCAAATGCGACTCAGGTCCTTCCTCTCGTATACTTTGACCAAACTTTAATCGTTTTAAAAATGGGATGAATAGTGGTGAAAACATCACCGCTACTCCAAATGAAATAATCAGCGTTAGAAGCAGAAGTTGTTCATTCATTTGTTCGTCTCCCCCTTCCCGCTCTCAAGTGAGTCATCTACTATTTGTTCGAGTTTTAATCCTCTAGATGCCTTTAATAACACGACTGAATCCTTTGTAACAATGGATTTTAATGACTGTGCCGCTTCAGCTACAGTGGGTGCCCAGCTAACATGTAATGGGTCCTGCTCCTTTTGAATGGCTTCATATATCCACTTTGCTTTATGACCAACACAAAGGACATGCGTAATAGGTGCTGAGATATGACCAGCTACCTTTGTATGCAATTCTTTCTCATTTCCACCTAGCTCATACATATCACCTAAAACTGCAATATACCTGCTAAACCCACTTAGGCCCTTAAGTGTTTCTAAGGCAGCGATCATGGAAGTAGGACTTGCGTTATATGCATCATTAATAATCAATTCGCCATCTTGGCCAAATGAACGCTCAAGTCTCATTTTGCTAATAGCAACCTGAGAAAGTCCGTTTTGAATGTCTGCTGCACTAAGTCCTAACCCTGACGCAGCACTAGCTGCTAATGCAGCATTTTTAACATTATGCTTGCCTAGAAGAGGTATAGTAAATCGATCTGTATCTGCTAATGTAAAATGTAATCCATTTACATCCGTAGAAACGTCTGAAATAAAGCTATGATTCGCAGGATTAAATCCGATTGTCTTTGTGTGAGTGTGTTGCTTATCTGCAAGCAGTGGTTCATCTCCATCAATATAAAGAGTACCCTGAGCTGATAAGCCAGCTCTAATTTCTGCTTTAGCTTCAGCTATCCCTTCTCTGGACCCGAGCTGTTCCATGTGAGATTCACCAATATTAGTAATCAGCGCAATGTCTGGTTCAGCTAACTCACTTAGAAATTCAATCTCACCAAATTCACTCATACCCATTTCAAGTATCAAATACTTACAGTCCTTTGGCATCCCCAAAATAGTGAGCGGCATCCCAATATGATTATTAAAATTCCCCTGTGTTTTATATGTTGTACCAGTTAAAGATAGAATCGAAAACAACATATCCTTCACCGTTGTTTTACCGTTACTGCCTGTCACTGCTATAACGATAGGATCAATGAGCTTCCGGTACTCTTTTGAAAGCTGTTGTAAAGCTTTTAAGGTATCCTCTACATAATAAAGCTGAAAATTGTCCGGAACAGAGGATGGAACAGCGTAATCCTTTTGCCAAACGGCTGCTTTTGCACCCGCTTGTATCGCTTTTTCAATGAAGATATGTCCATCAAATCGTTCCCCAACGATTGGAACATACAATGCTCCCTTTTGCAAGGTACGCGTGTCTATAGATACACTTGAAAAGCTTTGTTCTTGGTCAGCGTTTATTCTAAAGGAAGCTGCTACTTTTGTAACGAGTTCATGTGATATTGTCATGTTTTCCTGCCTCTTATCGCTTCAGTAGCCACTTCTTTATCATCAAAATGATGTTTAATGCCACCGATATCTTGATACGTTTCATGTCCTTTACCAGCGATTAATACCACATCGCCTTCTTCAGCTTCTTCTATCGCTCGTGTAATAGCAAGCTTCCGATCAAGAATGGTTTCAAAGTTATCTGCCACCAGGCCTGTTGTCATATCTTCCAAAATCCGCTTTGGATCCTCTGATCTAGGATTATCAGACGTGAATATTGCTCGGTCTGCACGTTTAACCGCTATGTCTGCCATAACAGGACGTTTGCTTGCGTCGCGGTCTCCGCCACATCCAACAACAACCGTTACGTCTCCCTTCGTTAATTCAGCTACAGTATCAAGCACATTTTGCAAGCTATCTGGGGTATGAGCGTAATCAACAATGACTGAGAAGTTTTGGCCTGATTGAACCGGCTCAAAACGTCCGGTGACCCCCTCAACCTTCTCAAGACTCTTTTTCAGCTCATCCAATGAAATGCCAGCTGCTAATGCTGCCGCGGCTGCTGCTAACGCATTGTATACACTGAATAAACCAATTAATTTTAATGAAACGGTTATATTCTTTCCAAAAGCGTTAAGAACAAAGCTTGTGCCCTCAGGTGTTAGTTTGACATCTAATGCACGAACATCAGCTGACTTGCGAATTCCATAGGTAATAATATCAGCTGTTGTTAATTGCGCAAGACGAGGGCCTGACAAATCGTCAATATTAATGACAGCTTTTTTTCCTTCATACGTGTTTCCTAGCTGAGAAAATAAAAGACTTTTAGCAAATAAGTATTTTTCCATTGTTTCATGATAATCCAAATGATCTGGAGTCAGGTTTGTAAATACAGCAACATCAAAATCACAGCCGCGAACTCGACCATGGTGAAGTGCGTGGGAAGAAACCTCCATTACTGCTGACTGTACCCCTTCATTGTTCATTTGATTAAATGTACGCTGGAGTATTAAAGATTCCGGTGTGGTATTAGCAGTATCATAGGATTGATCCCCGATTTTTGTATACATGGTTCCAATCATACCCGTTTTTTGACCGGCATCCCGTAAAATTTGATCAAGTATATGTGTGGTTGAAGTCTTGCCGTTTGTACCAGTGACACCAAATAATTGAAATTTCTTAGTTGGCTCATCATAAAAGTGACTGGCGAGTCTCGCCATTGATCGTTTTGCATCATTTACCACGATCACTGGAACCGATACGTCAAGAGGCCGCTCAGCTATAATAGCGGCGGCTCCTTTCTCAATCGCTTTATGAGCATAATCATGTCCGTCAACTGTATATCCTTTAATACAGAAAAAGAGTGAACCTGAAACGACTTCTCTTGAATCCATATCAATTTGATTAATTTCTATTCGTTCCTGCTCCGGTGTAAGTCCATGCTCGTTGCCGAGTGGTTTGAGCAGTTCATTTAGTGTCATCATATCAATATCCTCTCATTCACTGCGATAAGCTGATTTCTGTTTTCCAAGGAAATGGTATACCCTTAAAGAAAAACATACAAACTATATTTTAGTCGTTTGACTGAGATTTGTCACCCATGTATATACGAATGGTGGATCCCACTGCTACTTTACTTCCCGGTGATGGCGATTGAGATAAAATAAAATCTCCTTCTCCTGCTGCATCAAGCTTTAGCTCCATATACCCCTCGTGAATTTCTCGTCTAGTTCGACCGATTAAATCTGGCACTTCTATAATAGGTTCATCTGCCCATGTTAGTTCCTTTTCAATTTGCTCTGTTCGTTTCTCAACACCCATGGCAACTAAACTATCACCAATGATATTCCCAACAATCGGAGCTGCCACAATGCCACCAAACTGTAACGTATCCTTTGGATTATCTATTGCTACGTAAACAACAATTTCTGGGTCGTCTGCTGGGGCAAAGCCAATAAATGAGACAATATGATTATTTTCAAGGTATTTCCCATCCTTTGCTTTTTGCGCTGTTCCCGTTTTACCTCCAACTCGATACCCATCTACAAAAGCCCCTTTTCCAGTACCTTGCGCAACTACAGACTCTAAGGCATCGCGAACCTTCTTAGAGGTTTCTTCTGAGATGACTTGTCGTTTCATATAAGGGGATTGTTGTTTCACGACGTTTCCTGTGTCTGGATCCATCCATTCTTTTGCGATATAAGGCTTATAGAGGTAACCACCATTTACGGCAGCAGATACCGCTGTTACCTGCTGCAACGGGGTTACAGCTACCCCCTGCCCAAAGGCTGTTGTTGCTTGTTCAAGTGGTCCGACCCTGTCTCGATTAAAAAGAATGCCTGTTCCTTCACCTTGAAGGTCTATTCCTGTTTTTGAACCAAAACCGAAGTCTTCAATATAATCAAAGAGTTTATCCTTACCCAGGCGTTCTCCTAGTGTCACAAAACCGGGGTTACAGGAATTTTGCACCACTTCGAGGAAGGTCTGCTGACCGTGCCCACCTTTTTTCCAACACCGTAATCTATGACCTGATACTTCTATATACCCTGGATCATAAAAATAATCATGCTCTAGATCTACCTTGCCTTCTTCTAATGCCGCAGCTAGAGTAATAATTTTAAAGGTAGATCCCGGCTCATACTGCATCCAAACCGGCTTATTTTGATTATATATCTCTGCTGGTACCTCTCTAAAGTTCTCTGGGTTATAATCTGGACGACTACTCATTCCTAATACTTCACCCGTTTTTGGGTTCATGGCAATCGCAATGGCCCCGTCTGGACGATAGGTTGCCTCTGCAATATCCAACTCACGTTCCATAATGGTCTGAACTCGACTATCAATCGTTAAACGCATATCTAAGCCATTCACTGGCTCTTCGTATTCATCCGCTAAATTAGGCATTCGACTATTTTTTGCTGTCGAGAAAAAAGAGACATGTCCCTGTTCGCCTTTTAGCTCTTCATCATAATATAATTCAAGCCCAGTTAACCCTTGATTATCAATTCCCGCAAAACCTAATACATGTGAGAGATAGCTACCATGAGGGTAATGTCTCTTGCTATCCTCAGCAATAAAAACCCCAGGCAATTTTAAATCTCGAATTTCGCTCGCTTTTTCTTTAGTAATCTTTTGACCTTCTGGCCTTAACCAAACTCTAGATTCAGATTTGGTTAGTTGAGCGAGAGCTTCCCCTTTGTCCATATCAAGAATGGCTGCCAGCTTCTCTGCACTATCTTCCGGATTCTCTATTTGTCTTGGCACAACTAATATGGATGGTGCACTTACATTTGTAGCTAACACTTCATCATTACGATCGCGAATCTCCCCGCGTTTCGGTTCAAATGGAATATCACGACTCCATGAGTCCATGGCTAGCTGCGTTAGCTCTTCCCCTTTTACAAATTGCACATAGCCCAGCCGCCCAGCTATGATTATAAATACAGCTAGTCCAACGACTAGGATGGTGATGAGCCTTCTTCTTACTGTTGTTTGTGTTGCCCGCATAATAATCCCCCCACCTATAAAGCTCCTGACAAGCTTATGCTTGTATTAGCTTATGAAGGGAGGGGGGAGAAAAGAACAATCTGCTTTTCGTATTAATTGGAGATGTCCCTTTCCGTTTCTACATCTAAATTTAAATCTTCCTGAGACTCGTTCTCCTCTGGGTCATCTTCCTCTGATTCAGTGTCTTCCCGACTTGAAAACTCTCCATACAACGAGTCGCCTATTTGAACATCCTCACCAGATGCAGGAGATTGATTTCTTAGATATCCATTCCCCTCCTGCTCAAATGTCAGATTCAATACAGCCGCTACCTTAAGCACGTCGCGAGAGGACCACCCAGACATATCTGGTAGGTTATATGGACCTTCATCTGTTCGAAGTACAACCTTCTCACCTTCTAATAATCCTACCCCTTCTAAAGGCTGCTGTGCTTCAACGGTACGACCATCTCCAAGCGTAAGGACTTGCATCCCATTTTCTTCAAGCGTTGATACAGCTTCATCGATGGATATTCCTTCGAAGTTCTCCATCTTGTAACCAGCCTGTGTCTCTTCCATTACTTCTTCAATCGTCGGGGAAATATTTAAATAATCTAAGCTGCGCTGCATAATCGTGTTAAAGATGAGTGAGACAGGCTCACTCCCTACTTCTAATTCATCTAATTGAGGGCGCTCCACCGCTACATATACCATTACCTTAGGATCATCCTCCGGTGCCATACCCATAAATGAAAAGATATTATTTCCATGCCCCGACATATAACCGGGGGCATTTTCATTTAGAATTTGAGCTGTTCCTGTTTTTCCAGCCACGTCAAAGCCTGCAATTTGATATGCATTCCCTGTTCCTTCAGGTTCTGATACCACCTCGCCTAGCAGCTTACGAACTTCAGCTGCCGTTTCTTTTGAGATAGGCTGACCTACTTCTACTGGTCCATTTTGCTGAATGACTTCATTCGAATTGTGCTTTTTAATACTGTCTATAATGTAAGGCTTCATCATGACACCATCATTCGCAATTGCAGTCGCTGCCTGAACAATTTGAATAGGTGTAACCGCAGAGCCTTGGCCAAAGGACGTTGTCGCTGCATCCGAACGACCACTCTGAGCAATTTGACTGTCTGCTTCATTCGGCAGATCAATACCAGTCTTATCAAAAAAGCCAAACCGATCCCAATAGTCATAAAGCTTATCTGAACCTAGTCTCTCCAAGGCTAAAATCATCATTGCTACGTTAGAGGACCGAAGAAAGCCTTCACGAAAGGTAATGGTACCCCAGCCTTCTCTGCGATGATCACTTATTGTTGACTCAGAATCTACTTTGTAGCTACCAGATTCATATGTATCTTCCGCGTTCCAGACACCCTCTTCAATGGCGGAGGCAACGGTAAACATTTTCATCGTTGAGCCTGGTTCAAATCGGTCAGATACAGCATAATTCGTATAATTTTCAACCGATTCATATTCATTTGGATTAAAGCTAGGGCGATTGCTCATCGCCAGTATTTCACCTGTTTTTGGATCAGCAACAATGGCTGTCATTTTTTTTGGTGAGTAGTCATCTGCTACCTGAGACATTACCTGTTCTAAGGCTACTTGAATATTAGAGTCCAGTGTCAAATAAACATCCTCGCCGTCCTCAGCTGGAGTAATAATATCATTTGGGTTAGGCAATGGGATTCCTTTTTGATCACTTTGATATTGAACAGATCCATTCTGTGGACTCAATAGTTCATCTAGACTTCGTTCGAGTCCCATTCTCGCAACAGCCATATTTCGCTCTGTATATCCTATGACGTGGGAGGCATACATCTGCTTAGGATAATAACGTCGAGGTTCCTTATTAAAGTGAATACCTTCTAACTCAAGATCTCTAATTTCCTCCATTTTTTCGTACGATAGGTTTCTTGCTCCTGAACCTAACTCAACCTGAAATCGATCCTGTTCAAGCATACGTCTAAGCTCGGAAGTCTCCATATTAATAAGTGGAGCAAGCTGTTCAGCAGTTTCTTCTGGGTCTTCAACATAGCTTAGTTGATCTGGAGACAATACGGCAAATACACTATAAGATTGAAGCTCTTCGGCAACAGCATCACCACTTCGATCATAAATGGTCCCCCGTTTACCTTCTATTACATGACTTTCTTGCCAACGCCCTTCTGCGATAGCAGTTAAGTCTTGCCCTTTTACTTCTTTCGCCGCCTGAATATACGCAATTCTCCCGCAGAGAATCAAAAATAGCAGAAAAAAACAGACTAGTAGCATCAGGGCCCGTTTGTTCGTGACAGCTCTCTTAATCTCCAAGACCATTCATCTCCTTGTAACACGTGTATAATCGAGAAAAAAACTAGTTCAAGATTTGAACTAGTTTTTGTTAACCACCTCTACGTTTTCCGCGTTCAGTTCAAACCCATTTTCTTTTGCAATACTAAATAATCGGTCTGGATCACTCGCTTCTACTACTTGAAGGTTTAAGCCCTCGTTTATTGAAGCTTGATTCGTTATGACCGCTTGCATTTCATGATTTTCTTTATTTAAGCTATAAATCGAAACGTAGTTATGTACAATCAATCCAGATAACACTAGCATAACGGTTGCGAGAAATAATGCAATCATTTTTTCACCAACTGTAATTCGAGCTCTCGATGTCCGAATGACCTTTTGTGTTTGTGGTGCCGTTCTTGGTTGCTGGTTCGGCTGAACCTGGCGTGCTAGCATAACATTGCCCCCTTATGATTTCTTTTCCGCTACCCGCAGCTTCGCTGATCGAGACCGGTTATTTTCTTCAAGCTCTACTTCATTCGCTATGATTGGTTTTCTTGTTATTAATTCCATTTTCGGTTCAAATCCTTCTGGGATAACAGGAAGGCCTTTGGGTAAATCAGGCATTTTTGACCATTCTTTAAACATTTGCTTACATAGTCGATCCTCTAAAGAATGGAAGGTAATGACACATAGCCTGCCCTCAAGATTTAAAAGCGTGTAAGCATCAACTAAAGCATCCTCAAAAGCCCCTAATTCATCATTCACTGCAATTCGAATAGCTTGGAATGTGCGTTTTGCTGGGTGTCCGCCTTTTCTTCGAGCTGGTGCAGGAATGGCATCTTTTATAACTTCCACCAATTGCCCTGTTGTTTCTAGTGGTTGAACCTCTCTGAACGCTTCTATCTTTCTCGCTATTTGTTTTGCGAACTTCTCTTCACCATAACGAGAGATAATTGAATATAATTTGCCAAACGACCATTCATTTACGACGTGAAACGCAGTTAGCTCAGCTTGCTGATCCATTCTCATGTCTAAGGGAGCATCCTGATGGTAGCTAAATCCCCTTTCTGCTTCATCAAGCTGAGGTGAGGAAACACCTAGGTCAAACAAAATACCATCAACGTGCTCCACTTGGCGCTCTGTAAGTTCACGTTTTATGTATCGGAAGTTCGATTGAATGAGCGTATAACGTCCTTCATAACTGCTTAATCTGTCATGCGCAGCCTCAATAGCACTTCTATCTTGATCAAATGCATATAGATGGCCGCCATCCGTTAATTGCTCGATGATGCGTTCACTATGTCCTGCTCCTCCCAACGTACAATCAACATAAATGCCATTGGGTTTTATATTCAAGCCTTTTACAGATTCTTCTTTTAATACGGTAAAGTGATTAAACACGGGTTCACCTTCTTTTTAACTAACGGCCTAAAGATCAAAATCCATGAGATTCTCAGAAATTTCAGCTAAAGACTCTTCAGATTCACCAACATATTCTTCCCACATTGATTGACTCCATACTTCCACACGATTCGAAACACCAATAACCACGCATTCCTTTTCAATCTGAGCATATTGTCTTAGTGGTGAAGCGAGGTTGACACGACCCTGCTTGTCCAGTTCACATTCTGAGGCACCAGAAAAGAAGAACCGGGTGAAAGCTCTCGCATCTTTTTTTGTAAAAGGTAGAGTTTTTAGCTGTTCTTCAAGCTTTGTCCATTCTTCGTAGGGGTAGACAAACAAACACTTATCCAGTCCACGGGTCACAACAAATGACTGGCCTAAACCCTCGCGAAACTTCGCAGGGATGATCATACGGCCTTTTTCATCTACATTGTGACGATACTCTCCCATGAACATAGTATGGCTTCCTCCCCCACTTACTAACAATAACTTACCACAACCCCCCACTTTTCACCACTATCTTTTTAAAACTTTCTCCACAAATAAAAAAAATCCTGCTTTACGCAGAATTTTTTTGGTGTTTTTTTCAATTTACGTTCAACAAATTTAGAGAAAGAGAAGCTTTGGAACGCCGTTCAGCTGGATCGATTGCTGAAATAATCGAGATAAACCACTTTGTCCCACAATGTTAATGAAAATGATGGGATGAAGAATTCTTTCTTGTGGTGCCCCCATTGGATGTAACCAGAATAAAGCTTCATCAAATCGTTTGATGGATGTTCGATGCGTTTCGTAGATATAACGATTCATACGCTTCTCCATAAAGTGAATTTGATTGGTTAATAACGCTAAATTTTTTTTACTCATAGAGTGGAGGGTCGTGTCCATCGCTTCAGCCAGTTCTCTAAGCGGCTGATGAATTCGATCTAAGTCCGTTTTTAATTGTGATGTCACTTCTTCAATTGGATACTGATGCTGTGCATCTAGCCATTCTTTCTTAAGATCTGTGCCTTTTCCTTCTAATATATCCTGATACGATAGTTGCTCCTCGCTCACCCACTTTTGAACAGTCCTTGGTACAATAGTTAGTTGTAACCTTGGGATAAGTGGCGGCATACACCATCCAAATTGATGAAAAGCTGGCTTAAGCGTAGCCCAATAAGCAAGCTCTCCTGGGCCAGGTATAAAGGCAAGTACCGGGAGTAGCCATTCTTGCATTAACGGTCTAGTCACTACGTTATTGCTGAAACACTCCGGATGAAGGTCGACCAGCTGAAGTAGCTCTTCTTTTGTATAGCTACACTCACCATTTCTTGTAGTAAACTGTCCATCCTCATAATCTAATCGTAAACGTTTGTTATCTACACGTATAAATAGATGTGCATTTTCTTCCTCTGTAATAATGGGCTCTGTGTATCCTAATTCCGTAAAATTGCTTAACCCCTCTTGCTGACTCGTTTGTAATTCTTCTATAGAGTGAATCAGCTGTTTAAAGAACTCAGCTTCAATCTTACGAACATCAGGATGATTTGCATCAACAAAAACCAAACCCTCTTGTAAAAAGAATTCGTTCATTAGTTGTATGAAGAACTCGGTATACGTATCGGAGGTATCAGCAACAGAGAGAATTTGCTCAAATAATGGTTTTGTAAACTCTGTTTCCGGCAAGCTTTCAAACACACCATCTAGCCACCTAGCTAACTCCTCTTTAGGTATGCTTTTTTCTGATGCCGCACATTGAGTATCCACATCTTCAATCGGATGCTTTTTCCATTTTTGCTCCTTTGAGCGATAGACAAAGCGAATCTCTTCAAAGTCATGATCCTCTCCCGCTACCCAAAAAACAGGAACAACCGGCAGACCCAACTCTTTCTCTTGCTGTCTTGCGGCAATTAAAACAGATAAAGCTTTATATATGGTATATAGTGGGCCTGTTAACAATCCAGCTTGCTGCCCTCCCACAATAACTACCGTTTCTTTATGGCTTAGCTTTTTAATATTCTCAATGGATGCTTCCGGCTGATGTAGACCATTATGTAACTGCAACAAATGCTCAACAAGTGCTTCTCTCATCGCACTGTTATATTCTCTCTGCGAAAGCTCCTCCACTCTCTTTTTTAGCCAATTCTCTGATTCATATGTATAATCAAACAATACATTAAGCCCTGGTTGCTGTTTAAGGTAATCACGAAAAATACCAGCAGAAGGATTTAGATGTATCTCGTTAAGCTTCATGTATGACGATTCCCTTCTCTAGTTAGAATCAGTACGTTGTTTTTGAACTTCATAATTAGACTTTCTTATCATAGCAAATGATGAAGTCATACACCAAATAGAACGTACTCATACATAATAAAAGATTCCCCGGATCAACCCATACACACTTAGTAGGATGTATATGGAAACAAACAGAATGAAGTTCAGTCGCCAAATTCCCTTAAACAACTTTGATACGTATAGATCATCCATCAGCTTCCAGTAAATCATCGTAAACAAAAAGGCCACAGCAAAAAATAGAGCAAAGATTAACCAGATAGAAACCGAAGACCAAATCTGATTCATTATGTAATACACCGCTGCCATAAATAATATCGTAGAGCCATCACATGCAAGTTTGATGGAGCTCGGCTTATGTTTTGTTATTTTCACACTTGTTATGTATATCAGATACCAGCCTAAAGCTGGCACGGTAACAACGGTAGCAATCAATCCAGCAAAAGTACCTGTCAGCATATATTAGTCCACCTCTATTCTTTTAACAGGAACGAAACGATTGTTCTCTCTCTGTTATTGCTTTGTAAAGAAATGTGATCATTGGCAATGTGATGTGTTTGGCTTTAGCCATATTACATACATACCCTAGAATGCTTTCTATTTCGGTCTGGCGGTGATGCCTAATATCAACGAGCATGGAGGATTGATTATTTTTTGTTTGCTCACAAATCTGCAGAACCTGTTTCCAATATTCTTCCTTATGGTCAGGCAAAGGATGGAGCTTCATTGCTTCCTCAAAAACCTCCCGCAATATATGGAGAAGTTCTTCGGAATTCAAAAGCTCACCATTTCTAACACCAGTTAACGCCGTAATGGGATTAATGCAGACATTCGCAAGAAGCTTTGACCATAGCAGGATATACCAATCATCTTCCTTATACACCTCAAAACCCGGACGATCTATTTTATTCATGACCTCGTCAAGAATGTCTGGCGCTCCCTTAAATTGCGCCCATCGAAAGGTGCCAGTGCCTGTATGATGGACCATTGTTTCAGACTCACGCATGGCTCCGTGGCTCATAATACCTAAACCTATGGTCTCGACAGCTAGATTCTCTGCCAACTCAATATGAGACATACCATTTTGCATAAACAGGATTGTTTGATGCTTAGTTAATCTCGGTTCAAGGTGTGCAAATAACGTAGTTAGCGAATAGGATTTCACGGTTACGATGATGATATCAGCCTCTTCAATAGGTGCTTCTTGAGTCATTTTTGCCTTCACTGGTAGTTGATAGCTGGAGCTTCCATCTTTAAGCGTCAATCCTTCTCTTGACAGGGCAAGAGCCTGCTCCTTGGTGCGAACGCACAATGTAACATCAAAATCACTCTGGCTGAGCTTGGCAGCCAAAAACAGCCCCATAGCGCCTCCACCAATAATCATCATCTTCATGGAATCCCGTCCTATTCTTATCTTTCTCAAATTGTACCATATCCTTCTATATAAATAGATCATTTTTAGTAGATTTTTATCCTGCACATGGAAAAGGGTCACGTCCTTATGATTGCATGTATATATGAATTCGAATACCTCTCTCCCCGAGCAAACAAAAATGGAGGACCGATCACCTGTGGGATATAAAGGAGGTCACTGAAATAGTCATGTAGAAATGAGCTCATGCACCGCTACAGGAAAAAACTTCGCTTTCCACATATGTTTCCAATCAGACAATTGACCAACATTTCTATTTAAGTGGATGGCTGCGCTCACTGGCTTCCGCGCACACACTCAGCTTTTTCGCCCATCACATGATGCTTTTCGCGCATTTTCGTTTTTATCGCGCATTCTTCATCCGTGAGGCGGAGATGATGGTGGATTGGCTTATGCTTACCGGCTTGCGCATCCATGTTTAAATGTCTTCCGATGTATTTTCTGCACTTTGCGAAGTATTCTACTTACTCCCGATGGATCTACCTCCTATTCCCGATATCCTTGTAACAAGAGGGACCTTATTCATTTTTCACTTCATTAAACTATTTACGTTTAAGGTAGAACGCCTTTTTTCAGTGCCCCCGATATAAAGGTTCAATGAGATAAATCGACGAAGTCGAGTTAGCTCATTACCTTCCCGCGGTAAGCGTGCCCCCATTTTCGGGAGCGACAGCCGAAGCACCCATACCCTGATACACCCCCAAAATTCTCATTGTACAAATGTAAGGAAAATGCACTGCAATACAAGCATCTCTGTATAGGTAAATATCTAGACTCTCTGTATTTAATCTCTCAGGAACTTGATGCCCACATCCCACCTAGCGGACGAAAATGGCGGGCCGACACCTGCGGGATATAAAGGTTCAATGAGATAAATCGACGGAGTCGAGTTAGCTCATTACCTTCCCGCGGTAAGCGTGCCCCCATTTTCGGGAGCGACAGCCGAAGAACCGATACTATGATGCCCTCTATTTTTTTACATCTATGAAATTTACACAACAGCATGGACTCTCTCCAGAAAGGAGAATCTAATGCGAAGAATTATGATCTATGTTAAAATAATGAAAACGCATTCTTTCAATACATAGGAGGATCTTGATATGAGTAAAATAGTTGTTGAGCGCTTACTAGTCAACTATAAAACATTAGACGAGTTTAAGAATTTTCGCGAATTTGGTGCAGCTGAACTTTCAATGAAAGATGATTTAAGTGCAAATATTGTTGAAAACGACAGTGAGTCCCCTTTTTATGGGATTTATTTCGGCAAGAAGCTAGTAGCCAGAATGAGCCTTTACCGAATCGATAAACGTTTTGATCAATACTTTGATCCGCCACAGGATTATTTTGAACTATGGAAGCTTGAAGTATTAGAACCTTATCGTAACAAAGGTTATGGTAAAGCATTGGTTGAATACGCAAAAAGCTTAGGATTGCCTATTAAAACAAATGGACGCCAAGGCTCAAGTCAATTTTGGGAAAAATCAGGGTTCGAATCTGTCACCTACGATCCAAGTCGTGATCGCGGAGAGAGTCCCTTTGTATGGTTTCCTGAAGGAGTTATAGAGCAAGAGAACCCTACTCAACCTGAACCAGCATCTGAAAAAGAATAGATCATTTTTAAAGTGAAACAACTCCCCCGTGTTTATTGAGCCACGGGGGAGTTGTTGGTTTAATATGCTAAATGGTCCGTTCAATTGGGTGGTCACGCGTAAACTTTCGAGCACGATCCATTATAGTTAAGAGCGCTTTATAATCCTGTGTAATTAATTCTTTATCACGCTTTATCTGTTCAATTGTTTGACGAAGCTGCTGATTCTCCTGCTTAAGCTCTTCATATTCCACTGAGTTCTTTGAAGACTCATTTGATTGATACTGTGTTAAAAATGCAATCACATCATTTAACGTAAGATCGCCCTTTTTTAATGCTTTCGGCTTTTCTAAGGAGCCATTTACCGGAGCTGAGATTGCCACCTGCTCTACTCCAACATCTTCAATTGGTTCCACCGCTACAGGTATCGAACGCGAGGTGGTTGATTCTGCTCGTTTGTTTTTTTGCTTTTTAGCTAGAGCCACAGCCGACTCATATCTTTTACGTATACTTGAATTCCAGCGAAATCCACATGCAGCGCTTGACCTAGATAATTTACGCCCTACCTCTTCAAATGCTGCAAGCTGTGTGCTGGATTCTCTAATATGCCTTAAAACCACCTCAGCAAGTAATAAATCCTCATCCTCAGACCAGGCGTCCTGACGGGTAACTGCCATAGTTATTCGCTCCTTTATAAATAGATATTTGCTAAAGTCTATGCATCAATAGGATTAGATAGACTAGGTTCTAGTAATCAGTTATTTCCTATTTTCTACACTCTATTCATCGGTTAACGAACTAGACTTGAAACGGCCATTGACATAGTTAAAAGGATATATGTACACACAAAAAAGCAAGGAGTTTATAGAAACTCCTTGCTTTTTCTCTTACATTATTTTGCTACGTTCTCACCTTTGTAAGAACCGCATTCTTTACATACGCGGTGGCTAAGTTTATACTCTCCACAGTCTGCACATTTCACCATGCCAGGGACAGCTAGCTTCAAATGCGTACGACGTTTTCTTTTAGCGGTTTTAGATGTTCTTCTAAATGGTACTGCCAATATTCCCACCTCCTTAAAAAAATCAAGACACTTACTATCTTCTGTTAAGACTTGTCAAAAAACTTTGCTAAATCAGCTAGTCTCGGATCAATTTGATCCTTCTTTGACTCCTCTGTGACAAGCTCCCAATCCTTACCGGAAGGAGGAGCAAGTGGTTCGGTACCCTCTTCAGCATATACCTGAAATGGAACCTCAAGTAAAATACGCTCTTCAAGAAAAGGTGTTAAGTCAATCAAATCTCCTTCAACTGAATGAACCTCATCCTTATTAGATACATCAGGCATAACCGCTCCCTCAGGAAGGAAGTGCTCTTCAAACTGAAGATCAAGTGGCCATTTAACATCTGCCAATGTTCTTGCACAAGGTAGAATTAGTTCACCTTCTAGTCTCAAAGAAAATGAAATTAGCTTATTGGGATACGTAACCTCTCCCTTAACTTGAACCGTTGAAATGTCACGTATTTCTTTACTTTGTTTAATCAATTCATCAAAACGAACCGATTCATTAATTGTAAAGGGCTTATGTTTAGCTGCCTTTAACTCTTGCAGCGTCCATTTCATAAATAATCACCTCTAAGACACAAGTGTAATTATAGTTCTGACACTATAGAATGTCAACCTTTTTTCTTTACAGAATAATGCGTATACTAAGAACATCCCAGTTAAGAGATACGTCTTATTTTAGCATGCCTAAAGAACAGAGTAAAGGAGACCTACTATGCCTCTAAAAGATACGAATCCTCGAGCGGTTGGATTCGTTGTGGAATATAACCCTTTCCATAATGGACACTTATATCACCTACAACAAGCCAAAAAAGAAACGGGCGCCGAGGTTGTGATCGCCGTAATGAGCGGATCGTTTTTACAACGGGGAGAGCCTGCCGTGGTTTCAAAATGGTCTCGTACAAAGATGGCTCTGGCCAATGGAGTGGATTTATTGCTTGAGCTCCCTTACGCATTTGCTGTTCAGAAAGCGGAACTGTTCGCAAAAGGAGCTGTTTCCATTCTTTCAGCTGCCAAGGCTGATTATCTTCATTTTGGGAGTGAGTCTGGTGCTATTGAAGATTTTCATGTGTTGCATTCTTTTATGAAAGAGCATGAAGACAAGTGGAATGAGCA
This sequence comes from Alkalicoccobacillus porphyridii, assembly GCF_007293315.1. GTDB lineage: Bacteria > Bacillota > Bacilli > Bacillales > Bacillaceae_D > Alkalicoccobacillus > Alkalicoccobacillus porphyridii. The sequence continues at coordinate 18,768 of NZ_VLXZ01000006.1, read as the reverse complement.
AGTACAACTAAGAATGAAAGAAGGCTACAGCTACCCCAAAGCGACTTCACTAGCCTTTGCCCACCTAGAAGCAAAAACTCAGCTATCGTTAGATCAGCCTAATAATATTCTTGGCTATCACTATGTGAAAGCTATTGCGGATCTAAGTTCTTCATTAATCCCATATACAACCAAAAGACATGCTGCCGGATTCCATGATGAGTCCATTTCCGATTCATCCATTGCCAGCGCTACTAGTATACGACTTACACTAAATGATAACCCTCTGCCCTATGATTCCATTAAGAAAGTGATGCCGGCGAGCGCCTTAGAAGAATTAAAGCAGTATGAAGAACGGTATAACCTGCTACACACTTGGGAGTCATACTTCCCTTTCTTGCAGCAACGTGTGTTAAGTTCATCAATAACTGAGCTTGCTTCGATCTATGAGTGTGAAGAAGGTCTGGAGTATAGAATTCTAGACACCATCGCAAAGGCCTCAACGTATAGTGAGTGGATGAATATGCTCAAAACAAAAAGGTATACATGGACAAGACTACAACGACTTGCCACTCATCTGCTAACCAATACAACAAAAGAAGAGATGAATCAGCTACATACATCTGAGCTTCCTTATATTCGTCCACTAGGAATGACGACCGCTGGACAAAAGCATTTACGTAGTCTAAAGAAGCAAATAAGTGTACCTATTATAAGTAGGTTTGCCTCAACCAACGATCCCATGGCTACTAGCGAATTAAAAGCTAGCCGAAGCTACGCCGCACCTTTATCTGCCGAATCTAAAGTCGATCGATTAAATGAAGATTACCTTTCCTTCCCTATTCGTCATTAATTTACTGTAGAAGAGAAGCTGGAACAAAAGTGCTTTAGCTGTAAGAAGAGCCGAATGATTGTGTGGTGTAACAATCATTCGGCTCTTCCATTTTATGATTCTCCTCTAAAACGACCCTTGTAAGTACTTTCTTAGCCCCACTTAACTAGTTTGCGTGCTGTTCTTCAAGACCTTCTAAAAAGGTTAATGCATCCTCAAAGGTATCAACAGGGATGACTTGCATATCTGTCCCAATGTCCACGGCAGCTGCTTTAGCTTCCTCATAATTTGAGCCCTCATGCCCTTGAGCGTTAGGAGCTAGAAAATATGCCGCTCCCGCCTTGTCAGCAGCTACTACCTTTTGTGAAGCTCCCCCGATTGGTCCAACCTCACCTTTTTCATTAATCGTTCCCGTACCAGCCACAACATAACCAGCAGTAATGTCTTCAGGCACAAGCTGGTTATAGATTTCTAAAGAGTACATAAGTCCAGCTGAAGGTCCACCAATTTCTGTTTCATCAATTGTAATGCCAGGTGAAAACGTCACATCTCGATCAGTAACGGGTGAAAGAATGCCAAGACCAACTCGCCCTTCTTCTACCTCATATTCAGGGGGGAATGGACTAAAGCTTAATGATAAGCTTTTCTCTTCTTTTCCTCGAGAAACGATTAATTCAACTTGATCATTCTCTGTAAATCCTGATAACCTATCAATCAAATCCTCTGCTGTATGTACAGGTTCTCCATCTACCTCAACAATCAAGTCTCCAATCTCTAGTTGCCCATCTGCTGGCATACCCTCAATAATCGTTGTCACTAACACACCATGATATTCATAAAAAACATCGGCACCAGCTTGTTCGTATGCCGCAATCTTAGCCATCTCCTGCGAATCAGACATTAATAGGGTCTGACGTTTATGGTAATCTTCATCCGTTTCATCCGTCCCTCTGATCTGCTCCTCTGGGATAATATGACGATATGAACTAAACATAGCCCAGACGTAGTACAGAGGGTTTGCTCGTGCCATTTCAACGGTTGTTAGCATAAACGCACCTTCTTCAATGCTATTTGTGCCTTCCACCGAAATGACACCCTCAAGCTCTTGAGCGATTCCCGGCTGAGAGTAATAATAGGGGAGTTTAATAAAGTTTAACGATAAAACAATAAGGATGAGAACTACATACCGCATCCTTATGAACGGTTTTCGTGGCTCAGTCATTTCCTGATGCCTCCTTTTATCCTAATCATAAGATGACCCTCCCTAACTTTATGGTCTATTCTCACCGTCTATACGTATATTTATGATGATATGGATAGACAAGCTAAGGGGGAATCACTAAGTGTCTTTACTAAAAACATGGTTGCTTGCGGCTGCGTCTTCCTTATTAGCCGTTTCACTTATCCTCTTTCCTAAGGAAGCGCTGGAAGCTTCATTAAATGGTATGGCCATGTGGTGGAATGTAGTTTTCCCTGCGCTTTTACCATTTTTTATATTATCCGAACTATTAATAGGATTCGGAGTGGTTGCTTTTATCGGCACCTTTCTTGAACCATTTATGCGTCCGGTCTTTCGTGTGCCTGGTGCTGGAGGGTTTGTGTGGGCGATGGGACTCGCCTCTGGAAACCCAGCAGGAGCAAAGCTAGCAGCACGACTTCGTCAAGAAGGAACTGTCAGTCGGATTGAGGGAGAGCGTCTTGCTGCCTTTACCAACTCATCGAACCCTTTATTTATTTTTGGAGCAATCGCCGTTGGATTCTTTCATAACGAAGCGCTTGGTCTTTTACTTGCCTGCGCTCATTATGGTGGCAATATAGCTGTAGGTCTGATCATGCGATTTTATGGAAGAAAGGAAGAAATGGAAATCAGAGATAAAAGAAATACCCGCATCAGATTTTCGTTCGCTGAAGCCGTTTCCCGTATGCATGATGAACGAATGAGAGATGAACGCCCGATCGGTAAACAGTTGGGTGACGCTGTTCAATCTTCGGTTCGCACCCTCTTAATGGTTGGCGGTTTTATTATCTTGTTTTCTGTTCTCAATGAGATGCTATCATTAATTGGATTTACTGCATTCATTGCCACATTTATTTCGATACTCTTTTCCATTTTTCAGCTTTCATCAGAGTTAAGTATACCGCTTCTGTCCGGATTATTTGAAATTACCTCGGGAGCTAAACTGTCCTCCTCAAGTGATGCCTCGCTGATAGATAAAATCATTGTTACTAGTTTTTTTGTGGCCTTTGGCGGGTTATCAATTCAAGCACAGGTCGCAAGTATTTTATCAGAAACTGATCTTCGGTTTAAGCCTTTTTTTATCGGGCGGCTCGCTCACGGTCTCTTAAGTGCTCTACTTGCGTGGATTCTTTGGGAGCCTTTATATCAAAATCGAACAGCTATTCACACGAGTAATGGAGGGTCCAATTACCCTGCTGAGTGGTTCTCAACCTTTTGGTCCTACTGGCTTGAAATTGCCCCATATGTTACATTAGCCACGCTTTTACTAGTTATTTGGCTTACCTCAAGAGCGCTTCTTCGGTCTTCTTAAAATTTATCCTGAAGCGGCTGAATCACAGATGCAGGCACGAGCTCATGCAGAGCCTGTTTGTATTTGGCTGCTTCTTTGACAATCGTTGAACTAATAAAAGCAAACTCCCCACTGGTAGCTAAAAATAACGTCTCTACATTTGGGTTGAACTTTCGATTAATTGCTGCCACTTGCATCTCATATTCAAAATCCTTTGTTCCTCTTAATCCTCTGATCATGGCCTGCCCCTGGTGATCCGTTACATATTGAATCGTTAAACCTTCATGTGAATCGACCGTGACCTTAGGAAGGTGCGCTACCGCTTCTTTTATTTGCTGCAAGCGCTCTTCTACGGTAAACAATGTTTGTTTACGACTATTATGCACAAGTAATATTCTCACCTCATCAAAAACAGTTGAGGCTCTGCTAAGTATATCTAGGTGTCCTAGTGTAATGGGATCAAATGATCCTGGAAATACGGCAAGTGACATTATGTATTCGCTCCTCAAACTTCATCATCTGATTGATAACCCCAAACAGCAATGGTCGTGTCGCCATAGCTTTCTTCTCTTAAGCTCTTTAGTCCTCCAATATATTCTGGCAGTGTAACAGACGACGCATATTCTAAGACAACAACACCATCAGTAGCTAAGATGCCCTCATTATCAATAAACGCTAATTGACCTTGAAGTGTTTGCTTAGCATACGGCGGATCAAGAAAGATAAATTGAAAAATGAGTCCCCTTTTCACAACAGCCTTTAATGCTCTCTCAGCATCCGTGCGGTATACCTCTGACTTCTCCGTCAAGCGAGCTGCTTTTAAGTTTGCGTTAATCGTATGTATCGCATTTTTATTAGAGTCTACAAATATAACGGACTCTAATCCTCTACTTAAGCCCTCAATACCAAGTCCGCCACTTCCTGCATACAAATCAAGGGCTATCCCACCATCAAAATAGGGCCCAATTATATTAAAAAGTGATTCTTTTACCTTATCCGTCGTTGGTCTTGTTCCTTTTCCAGGGACCGCCTTTAGAGTAATCCCCTTACTTTTTCCAGAAATAACTCGCACATCAATCACCATGCCTTTATAAACCTTATTCGTCATTTTATCTTATCCTATTATATCATGGAAGTGAATTCAGGCACTTCATGTATAGATCGTTCGTTTGAAGACAATACTACGAGATAACAGCATGTTTTTCATGTTGTGACAACCACGGAGAAGGCTTACTTTCCCCATAAGTTCTCTCTCCGGTTTCTCCTCTCCCATAGCCAAACGCATATAAATGTGTATAGGCGCCCGCAGTCTATCTGACTGCGGGATTTTTTGTTTTCTCGACTAGAAGTCATTTCCATGCTATAGTGACTGCAGAAAAAAGACATGAGGTGAACCACGTGATTCAACGATTTATAGAGTTGGGGGAAGGATACGGCGATTTTTATGAGTTACTTGAATTAGCCAAATCCAATCAAAGTAGGCTTTCACAAATGCTGCTCCTTGAAACGAACAAACAGGGGCAACGATGTGCATCCGTTGCAGTGATTCTCCACCCCGCTGCCAAAGGGGGATTTATGCCCATTTATTATTGCCGAGAAGGTATTACAATGCCTACCGAGAAACTAAGTAAACGAATTCAACTGTTCGAGCAGCTTGCTTATGAGCTCAATGTACATATAAAAACGCTTGAAGTCAGACCATCGATTGACTTTCCAGATTTAGACTTATACACACAATACTTAACAGGCATATTAAGAGTAAATCACTGCCTGCCTCCATTAACGTGGTAGGGAATAGAAGATGTGACTACTAATTATTCACAAAATCATATAACCAAATGTAGCGAACCCCCATATCACGGATGATATGGGGGTTCGCTACTGCTTATGTGGTGTTCTCATTTGGTTGGCGATGCTTTTGATTACGGAATGTCTTCTCAGCTGGTTGCATCACTTTAAATTTGACCATCATTACATTACATAATAGAACAACAGATGTTGTTAATAACAACCCTCTCACTCCGTAAATACTGACTAACCACCCACCAAGAACAGGACCAATCATAGAGCCTAAATACATGGCACTATTTGAAAATCCGTATGTGCGACTCTCCATTCCTTTTGGAGCATGCATACGAATCAGCGTGTTGGCTGCTGGTAATAATCCCCCTAAACATAGTCCCACAAAAAAACGCAGTACAATTAGCTGCCAGATATCCGTGACAAATACTTGGGGTATGGTGAACAATGCGACGCCAAGCAATGAAAAGACTAGCGTGTTGTGTGCCCCTCTTTTATCACTTACTTTACCTAGCCACGCGGAGGTTAAAAAGTTTGCAAACCCAGTCACTGATACAACGACTCCAGCATATAACGATACATTCGCAGCTGGTGATAGCTCTTCAACAAAAAGGGAAAGAAGCGGGTTCACACCCATAATGGCGAATTGGATCATTAGGATAACCGCATAAATGGAGAGAACGGGTTTTTTAGATGTGATATGTTTGAATTCTGACCAAGTGCTGGTTTTTTCTTTTTGCGATTCTACCGGAGTAAAACTTTCTTTCACAAAAAAGGTAACAACAAGAGCTGCTAGTAAAATAAACGCACCTGTTATAAAAAAGATCATTCGATAGCCAAAGGCTTGAGACATTAACCCACCAATTAATGGACCACCTATCGCCCCAGCAACCGTGCCTGATTGGAGAATTCCAAGAGCATATCCAGTGTGTTGTTTGGGTGTATTTGTACTAACTAATCCAATGGCAGCCGGAATAAATCCTGAAATAACACCATTTAACAGCCTTAGCAACAGTAGAGATATGGGTCCCACTGCAAGCCCTGTTAAACTAATCACAATAGCCATTCCAAAGCCTGAACGTAAAATCATTAATTTTCGACCATGTCGATCAGCCATCCTGCCCCAAAAAGGAGAAAAAATAAAAGCCGTCAAAAAGTTAGCCCCGAAGATTACCCCGGCCCACAAACTAATTTCTTGAGGGTCTGTCATCCCAAGTTCCCTTAAATACAATGGCAGAAATGGCATAATCATTGACATGGCACTCATTACTAAGAATGTACAGCCTGATAATATCCACACATTTCTTTTCCATGTTGTCAATCCGATCACTTCCTCGTTATCTCTATTATATATTTCGCAGAACGAAATAATCAAGCCGAGCTACTCCGTTTGTAATCGGATTTAGATGATTTAATTACTGCTTCTCTACCTTAAACATCGATTTCCTTAGCTTTTTCCAAAAGAAAAAACCAAGCGAGCTTCGCTTGGTTAAATACCCATTTTGTAATCATATTCTTTTGCTTTATCAGGCTTTGCATTTTGGTAGTCTGTTTTTATAAACGGTCTCATTGACGGTTTCACTTCACGAACAAAATGAAAACTGCGAAGCTTGTCCATTGTTTCTTCAATCGTATCCTGGTTACAATAGAACACAACATATTTCATTTTTTTAGAAACGTAATGAACATTTCCAAACCGACGGAGCTGCCTGGCAAATTTCAACGAAGTCAGCCATACTACAATTGCTTGACGCTGCCCATTTAACATGTTTAGTTCTCCTCTTCCAAGTTCTTCATTTTTATTCTATCAGGCTTCCAAAGCATAGGCAACTATGATTCGAATACTCAGCATGATCTCTTTAGAAGGAGTGTTTCCTAATGATGAATTTATATTACTCCAAGCTCTTACAATGGTTAGATGGACACTACAACGTATCCTTAAAGGAAATATCCGGCTACCATTTTATCTATATCCGCTCTAATGAGCCGCCAACATCCATTGAAAAACAAATTATCCTAGCTGCTAATCAACTGATTAAAAAAAACACGCTATCCTATGAGTGTGTTTTTGTTCGGCAAAAAAACGGTCAGAGTGTTTTTCGCTTTCGTTTTCTTGTCCCAAGCGAAAAAATGTTTTGCTGCGGTAATGGCTGCATTAATTGCACTAGACAATAAAAGACTATATTTCACAGATAAATAGACGGACAATGCAAGATGACAAGGCCAGACTCATTCCGCGGTAAGCATGCCCCATTTTCGGGCGCCACAGCCGAAGCCGATACTCTGATACCCCCAATTCCCCCAATGTACTTATCCAAGCGAAGTGTATTTTTCGAGCATTCTCTATTCTCGTTTGGATAATAAAAAAGCGGAACAATGAATGGAAAGATTCCAACATTCTTCAGCTTTTCTATTCGTTATCATATTTCTGTTCCAACCATATAACACTTATCCACAGCTGCAACCTTTACCTGATCCGCATCCGCCACTACATGACATACTATCAAAAAAAGGATTGCCTGTTGGAACTTTAATTGTATCTGAAACGGAATGAGCGATAATTCCACTTACTTCATTTAACAAACCTTCTAACTCTTTCTCCGCTTTCTTAAAAACCTTAACATATTCGTGCTTATCCATTTTCCGTTTAAGCTCACGAATATCCTTTGACACCTGATCGTAATCAGGGTGATACCGTCCAAAGCGCTGAACCTCTTCATGCTGCTCTTTCTTTCTGTTAAAATCAGCAATTAATCGCTGCGCTTCTTCATTACCAGACAACTGTTTCTTGGCTTCCATATATTCAACAAACGTCTCCGATTGAATGATCACATCAGCTAACAGCTGCGTTTCTTCTAAAAGCTCCATCTCTTGAATGGTAGCGAGCATCCTAGCACCCCCTAAAAAGAAGTATAGCACGTCTAGAAGTACCTTCATACCTATATATGGTTTTTTCTTGAACCTTCTAAGACGGCCATTGACTTTCTGCTCAACCCGCACTATAATTCATTCGATTTAAGTGCATCAGGAGAGGATGTGTATGAGGAAATGAAGCTAGTTACATTTAACCCATTTCGTACAATAGGTATGCCTGGGTTACATTATGTTAAACCGGAAAATATGTTTGCCGAGAAACAACAAATCATGGATGCTGATGTTTGTTTATTTCCTGAAAATTGGCAAGTGAATTCGCTCGTTTACGGGATGAAAAAGAGAATCTTTCCAAGCATTCAGTCCATACAACTAGGTTTTAATAAAATTGAAATGACACGAGCCCTATGGAGCGTAGCCCCAGAGCTTGTCCCAAAAACGGCTATTCTCGGTCGAAACCGTGATACGTTTCAAAAGGTATTAATGGACTTCCCCTTTCCCTTTGTAGCAAAGGAAATCCGAAGCTCTATGGGAAAAGGCGTATTTCTCATTGAAAATGAACAGCAATTCCGAGAATATAGCGACGCAAATCCAACGTATTATATCCAGGAATACTTACCTATTGAGCGTGACTTACGAGTCTGTATTGTAGGAGAAAAAGCCATTGCTAGCTATTGGCGAGAAAATGAGAATACATTCAAAAACAACGTTGCTCAAGGTGGCCGTATTCTTTTTGACGATATTCCAGAGGAAGCTGTACAAACAGCGGTAGATACCGCAAAAGCACTTGGCATCGATCACGCTGGCTTTGACTTAATTGTCGTGGACGAGAAGTTTTATATTCTAGAATTTAACACCCTTTTTGGCAATCAAGGATTTCAGCAATTACAAGTGTCTGTAGAACAAGAAATTGCTGCTTACTTAGGCATTCCACTTACATAGACCCTCGAATGAACATAGGAGACCCTTCAACGAAAGGTCTCCTGTGTTTGGGCTACTGTTTCCTGCCCCATTTTTAGCATTTCCATCATCATCATCGCCAGGCCAATGTTTGATTGCATTTTCTCAACTCTTTGGGGAAAGGTACGACCATAAAAATAATTCGCTTCTTTTTCTAACGATTGTATAGCCGCAGGATCCCGACTCAGCTTTCGGTACCACTCTGGATTCTGGCGAATAAAGGCTCGAAATTCATGATTTTCATTTAAGAGGCGTATAATATCTGGTCGCATGATCGCTCATTCCCTCTCCATTTAATCACGTCGAAACGAAAAAGGCTGGTCTGAATTTGTTGATGGCGGCTGGCCTTCTGGTCGTTGAAACGATTGAATTAACGTCTGAACATTTCCTAATACAGAACTGAATTGTGACAGATGATTTTGCAAATCTTGAACATTCATACTCTTAACCATATTCATTAACTGACCCATAAATTCTGTAGCTTGAACAGAGGTTTTCGTTTCTTGTTTCTTTGTTTCGGATTCCTGTTCGTGTGGCTCTGAATGATCTGCTGATGATGCGGTGAACTGCCGCCACTGCTCATGATCTGGCCCTAGAATCGACCACTCTTCATATACATCTTGAAGCGACTTTGTTCCCTCTCGAACTTCCGACATAATAAATGGATGCTCACGAACAAATGCCTTAAATTCTTGAACACTTGGATGAAGCTCCTGTGAGGATACCATGTCTACCTCACCCTTCCTTTCTGCGTATAGTACTATAGTAGAAAAATGCCTAGTCCAGTGTTCGTCTTTTTTTAGCATTCTTGTTTTTTTCTGATACAATAAAAGGGTTACATATGATACAGGAGGACATTAAATGGAAGACACAAAGAAACAAACAGTTGAGGCACAAATTAATACCTACGTACAATCTGCCTCTAAAGCAGACTTAGAGATTCTTTCCCACATAGTAGAAAATCTCCAACAAAAAAAGGATTCAAAGGAATCCTATCTTTCAGCACTTGTTAATATGAAGCAGACTATGCGTTCAGGAAATGAGTTAGAGATGACGATCCCCATTCATCCGATCATACATAACTCTTTAAATATGGTGCACGGGGGAATCACAGCAACACTTGCTGATTCCGCAATGGGATCTCTTGTTCATCAGCTGCTACCTGATGGTCAGACAGCCGTTACGACCAATTTATCTGTTCAGTATATTCGCCCAGGCATCGGTGAGTCCTTAACCTGTATTGCCTCTGTCACACATCAAGGAAAGCAGCTTTGTGTAACAGAGGCTCGAGTATATAATCATGTAAACAAACTAATTGCCACGGCGCACGCTACATTTGCCGTTATCCTCAAAAAATAATTTGTTAGTCCACGGGGGTCAAAAAGTTTTGAGTATAGCTTTTTTCATAGACCCCCACACCTAACTCTGTAAATCCCTCGTGCAAGAGATTCACTCGATGCCCTTCACTGTTCAACCAACCTTCTACAGCAGCAGCACCATCTACATAATTTAAGGCGATATTCTCCCCTGCTGTTTTAAAGCGTACCTCTCCAGCAATAAACCGAGCATCAAGCTTACCATGAGTAGGAGACACATGATCAAAATAATCGTTAACCCTCATATCCTGACTATGCTTAAACGCAATGTTACGAACGTCTTCGTTCCACGTAAATGGATCTAACCCATGACGTTTACGAATAATATTAGTTAAATCAAAAATTTGTTTTTCTTCTCCAGCCTCGATTGCCTGCCATTCTTCCCTTGTTAGCGGATCAAGCTCAGGCAATGTCCCTCGATACGTCATCCAATACGGCTTCTGCTTTAGTAGCATATCTGTTGAAAGCAATCTTACCGTTGAGAGCTCTTTCGTATGTATATCAAAGTACAGCTGTAGCCAATCATCACCGTATGGAATGAGAGGTCTTGACTCAATATCATCCTCAGTCAATTGAAACTGAAAGGTCCCTTGATCATTTTTCACTTCTACAGTACTCTCAAATTCATTTTCAGCTGATAATCTTTCAAATGTCGGTAGTCCCTCAAATAATGGATCTCTTAATTCATCACCAGTGTAATACATTGTTACAACCTGTCCCTCTTCAACGCCAGCTTGTAAATAAGAATGGCTGTTTAAAGGGTAAATCCACCACTCATATCCATAGGAGGATGGGTCTTTACGCTCAGGCTCCCCAAATGACAAGGATAGCTGTTCTTCTGACATCCCCATCATTTGCTCCAGAACTACACCAGATTGGCCCACACGCCCTGCTAAAGCCTCTCTAGAGGGCAACTGCTTCTCTGAAAGCTGATCCTGTTTAAAAGGTGTCTCCGCAAACCAGTGCCTAACTTGATCCTGCCGAGTCACCTCAACAACCATGATGATAAGTATAATTAACAGGGCCGCTAACAGTCCCAGCCTTTTACCCATCTCTAATCACTCCTTTGTCAAATACCCCTAACAAAAAAGTTCGCAGTTCACTACAACTTCCCTCTCTCTACTTGTGTAAAATGATGTCTATTTAGGTAGAATCGGGATTGACCCACATTCATTCTGTTCGGTTATTTAGAAAAACGATACATTTTATTGCAAGCTGATGCATTTCATACTATCATAATTATAGAAAACATGCAGGACTAAATGGGGGTATTTTGAATGAAATTTGATGAAATCGGTTTCGAAGGTCAAGAAGTTAAGTTTTCACACGTTCGCCACGCTGCTGAAGCAAGCGGTTTTGTATTGGCTGAACAATGGGATTATGAACGAGCTACATTTGATTACAAAATCCTAAATCAAGGTGATACATACTATTTACGCGTTCCCGCCTACTCTATTAAAGGTGATATCCCTACAAATGATGCAATCTGTCGTTTAATGTCACCAGTACTAGGTAAGCATTATTATCCACACGGCGTAGAATATGAAGGTGAAAGCTTCCCTGAATCAGTTATTAATCGAGCACATTCAAAGCTTGACCTACTTAAACATACGCTTGAGCAAGAGGCTTAGTTTCAGGAAATCACAAAAAAGCTTGTCGACTACATGAATCACATGTCGACAAGCTTTTTTACCATTTTAATAATATGGAGCGATCATGAGATAAACAAGAACACCAGTTAAGCTTACATATAGCCATATTGGCATTGTCCATCTGGCAATTTTTTTATGACGCTCATTCTCCATATTCCATGCTCTAGTTACAGTAGTTAACGCTAATGGCACAACCACAGCAGCCAATAAAATATGAGTAATCAAAATAAAGTAATACACACCACGTATAAATCCTTCCCCACCATATGCGGTAGCAGTAGACAAAAAGTGATGAGCCACATAGGTAACTAAGAAGAACGTTGTAGATGTAAACGCTGCATAGATAAACCTTCGATGAATCGTAACGTTCCGTTTTAAGATAGCAATTAACGCACCAACCAAGAATAGAAATGTAAAGCTATTAAATATAGCGTTTAACATCGGTAAAATGGTTACATCAAACGCGTCAAAATTTTCATAGCCTGGCATGCCGGATAGTACAGCAATCAGACCAATAATAACACTCGATACAATAATAATAAGTGGTTTATAATTCCTTTTTTTATTTGGGGTCAGTGCTTGAGACACAATCATCTCTCCTTTATCATTCAGTACCTGTCCACTTTGCATTATACACGTTTAAATAAGGTTCATACATGGTAAGTCGTCACAATCTGATGAACATTGTCTCTCATTTTTGATGAGTATAGCCACAGTCTCCATTGGCAACGCATTTTAAGCTGATGCGCAAAAGCCATCAGGAGCTCCAGCTAAGAAGTGAGGATCTACCTGAATTGATGCAAATGCTCCTCTCTATCGACATGCGGTACCTTCCAGTTACACGCGGCTCCTCTCTATCGACATGCGGTGACCTCCAGTTACATGTGGCTCCTCTTTATCGACATGCGGTGACCTCCAGTTACATGCGGCGGCTCTCTATCGACATGCGGTGACCTCTAATTACATGCGGCTCCTCTCTATCGACATGCGGTGACCTCCAGCTAAATGCGGCTCGATAATACACCGCACATGGCCCGCGAGTGCGTGCCTCCTTCCAGGAGCGATGCCGAAGCAATGAACAACTCATCCAAATAAAAAAGCTTGCCGACATCTCTGGTATGAGAATCGCCGGCAGGCTTTTTTGTAATTTAGAACTTTGTTACACCAATTAATAGCATTAACGCTACGATGGTTGGAAGAGTAATAAAGATCCCTGTAATCATAAACACGTTGACCCATGCATGATCCTTATCCTTCATGTGCATAAAGAACAATAGCTGTAAAGCAAACTGTACAATAGCCAATATTAATATAAACGGTATGGCTAATGAACGTGGGACAAAGTCCGTCGCTACTGCTGCAAAAGCTAGGAAGGTAAGAAAGATCATAAGCCCAAATGCCACAAACTGTTTCTTTAGCTCAGATTTGTGATTTCGCTTTTCTTCATTTGTCATTGCACTCTTTTCAAAGCTTTGACTTAAATGGTCAGCCATATGATCAACCTCCTGCTCCCATTAAATAAACCACTGTAAAGATAAATACCCAAACTACATCAATAAAATGCCAATATAAACTTGCTACATAAAATTTTGGAGCGTTGGTCAGTGTAATACCGGATTTTGCATAGCGGATAATTAACAACGTGATCCAACATAATCCAAAGGTTACGTGAGCCCCGTGCAATCCAACTAGAGAGTAAAAAGCACTGGAAAAGGCACTTGTTGTAAAACCAAATTCGTAATGAGTGACATATTGATAGAACTCATAAATCTCCATACCTAGAAAACCAAGTCCAAGAATAACCGTAATGACCATCCATGTCATCATCGCTTTAAAATTATTCTTTTTCATCGCAGACATCGCTATGACACTTGTTAAACTACTAGTTAATAGTAGCATCGTCATTATAAAAACAAGATCCAGGTGGAAAATATCCGTAGACGTTGGGCCATCTGCTGTTCCATTTCTCAGACCTAAGTAGGTTCCAAAGAAGGTAGCAAACAGGATTGTCTCACCGCCAAGGAAAAACCAAAAGCCTAAAAACTTATTTTTACCTTCAAGAGTGGCTCTCTCGGGATGTGAAGGGAGTCCATTAGACATATCAACTGATCCAGACATTCTACTTTTCCCCCTTTGTTGGTAGTTCATTCTTAATTTGCTCAATTGGAACATGGTATCCATGATCCTCTTTCACTGAGCGAACGGCCATAGCACCAAATGTTATAACAGCTCCCCCAACAATGACAATCCAAGGATTAATAATTGGATTAGCCATTTCTAGCATGATTAAACCAAATCCTAAGAAGTATAAACCAACAGAGATAATAAGCGGAAGGATGGATCCGTTTGGCATATGAATCTCTTGAATCGGCTCAGCTGGCTTCATCGTGCCATCTCCGTGAATCTTTTCGTAGAATAGAGGGTCAAGTGAACGAATTTGTGGTGTTTGCGCAAAGTTATACTCTGGCACTGGAGTAGGTGTTGCCCACTCTAATGTTCTCGCATCCCACGGATCCGCTACTGTCACTCTTTCCCCTTTAAATGCTGAATAAACAATGTTTATGACAAGCAGGATGACACCTGCCGACATGAAAAATGTTCCAATGGTAGATACCATGTTATAAGCATCTAATCCTTGGCCTCCAAGATATGTAAACACACGTCTTGGCATTCCCATTAGTCCTAAAATATGTTGAATGAAGAAAGTTAAATGGAAGCCAATGTAGAAGATAGCAAAAAACCATTTTCCAAGTGTCTCATTAAGCTTATGTCCAAACATTTTAGGATACCAGTAAAATAATCCTGCAAATAACGCAAGTACGATTCCACCTACAATAATGTAATGGAAGTGCGCTACCACAAAGTACGTATCATGGTACAAGTAATCTACAGGTGCCATCGCTAGCATAACCCCTGTTACCCCACCAAGTACAAACGTAGGTACAAAGGAAGAAGCAAATAGCATCGCTGTGTTAAATGTAATTTTTCCGCCCCACATCGTGAAAAGCCAGTTAAAGATTTTTATTCCCGTAGGAACAGCAATCGTCATTGTGGCTACAGCAAATACGGAGTTAGCAACAGGACCCATTCCAACGGTAAACATGTGGTGAGCCCACACCATAAATCCTAAGAATGCAATAATCATGGTTGCAAATACCATCGCTGTGTAACCAAATAGGCGCTTTCTAGAGAAAGCTGGAATAACTTCTGAAATAATACCAAAGGCCGGAAGCACTAAGATATAAACCTCAGGGTGACCAAAGATCCAGAAAATGTGCTGCCAAATCACCACGTTACCACCAGAAGCAGGCGCAAAGAACTGCGCATCAAAAATTCGCTCTAGCATCAAAAGTGCTAGACCTGCTGCAAGTGGTGTAAAAGCAAATAGAATGAGAGTAGAAGAAATAAATGAAGTCCACACAAAAAGTGGTAATCTCATCATACTCATACCAGGTGCTCTCATATTAACAATCGTAACTAGGAAGTTAATCGCCGATATTAATGTACCAATACCAGAAACCTGTAAACCTAACACATAAAAATCAATACCTAGTCGATCTTGAAGGGATAATGGTACATAGGCTGTCCATCCAGCATCCGGACCTCCACCAAAGAACCAACTAGTACTTAATAATAATCCCCCCGAAAGGAAGATCCAGAAACCTAAAGCATTAACAAACGGGAATGCCACATCTCGAGCTCCAATTTGCAATGGAATAAAGTAGTTCATAAATGCAAATAGGAGCGGGGTTGCGGCAAGGAATAACATAATCGTCCCGTGCATCGTAATAAATTCATTAAATGTTTGTCCACTTAAGAAAGTGTTTTCTGGAATCATTAACTGGATTCTCATAAAAACAGCCATTAAGCCTGCTTTCACAAAAAACAACGTTCCAGCAATTAAGTACATGATTCCGAGCTTTTTATGGTCAACGGTTGTTAACCAATCCATAATGACACTTTTTTCTTGTTTTGTTGCTGCCAATGTCTCAAACCTCCTTTTCTGTTACTCTGGGTCGCCTTCTTCACGAACTTCTAGTGAACGTAGATAAGCAATTAATGCATCCATCTCTTCGTCCGGCATATCAGGGAATGGTTGCATATTGTTCCCTTGCTTAAATTCATCAGGATTACGGATCCATGCTTCAAGCTGCTCATCTGTATTCTCTAAATAACCTGCAATCGTTTTCCGATCACCAAAGTTAGTTAAAGTCGGTCCAGATGCAGAACCTGGTCCACTTACGGCGTGACAGCTAATACAGCTCTCTTGGAACACATCATATCCTGCTTGAACTGAAGCATCCTCAGGCTGCTCCACGTCTGCTTTTGCTACCATGTCTTCTACCCACTGATCATAATCCTCACGCTCAAGTGCAATAAGTTTAAAATCCATCAACGCATGAGAAGGACCACAGAGCTCCGCACATTTACCCATATATGTTCCAGGCTCGTCCGCTTCAAGCCAAAGTGTATTATCAATTCCCGGCACCGTATCAATCTTTCCTCCAAGAGCTGGTACCCAGAAAGAGTGGATAACGTCTTGAGCATTTAAATTAAAGTACACTCTCTCACCTGTCGGAATATAGACTTCTTGTCCTGCAGTAAAACCTTCTTCGTAATCAAATTGCCACCAATACTGATGACCCGTTACATCTATGTATACTGCATCTTCCACATCATCCGGCGCTTGACTTTCTGCAAAATCAAACGTTCCAATAATGGTAGGCACAAAAAGTACCAATAGAAGAAGAATCGGAATAACTGTCCAGGTAATCTCTAGTACAGTACTTCCATGTACTTGCTTTGGATACTCATTATCGCCATCTTCACGACGGAATTTTGCCAAAATGTAGAAAAAGATCGCAAATACAACTAATGTGACAAATGCCATGATGTATAAAGATAGCATCATGTTGTCAAAAATCCATTGTGCTTGAGGACCCTTCGGATCAAGCGCTGTCAAATTTTGTTCACCAAAACAGCCTGATAATAACAGAACGACAGCCACAAGCCCAAGATATCCACTCCAAGCTTTTAGGTGTTTCATCAACATTCCCTCACTTTCTTTCTAAACAATGTCCTTTCATCTCTCTGTAGCTAGTCATTAACTGCTTCATTCAAATTAGGTATAAAGTCCAAACTGATACGAGTTTCAAATATCTATAAGGATCTTCGCTTGTAAGTTGGTTACAGCATTATCCAGTCTCACATGCGCTCGTTCACCTCCTGATCCGCTTATAGACCGTCAATCATAACCAGTATACGTTTACATTATAGCTTATTATGGAATCAGTTTCATCATAAACCTTTCTTTCACAAGATTTTCACATTTAAAAACCGTCATAAAATGTTCCCTGGCAATAAATTGACTTTTTAGGCTAGCATACCTATGATCAAAGATGAGCATGATATCGTCCGAATGAATTCAATTTTAAATAGAAGGTGAACAGCATGCATAAACGATTTAAATTTTTTGGAGTGACTACTGCACTATTTGTTCTATTAGTTCTTATCCAGGGTGCCTTAGTTTCAAAAACAGGCTCTGGTGAGGGATGCGGAGACACATGGCCGCTCTGTTTTGGAGAAGTCGTTCCACTTAATCCCACGATTGAAACAATGATTGAATATACTCACCGTATCGTATCAGGTTTAACTGGCTTACTAGTCATTATTCTTGCCATTTGGGCTTGGAAGCAGCTTAAGCATATACGGGAAGCTAGAGTACTAGCTGTGCTTTCTGTGTTAATGATTGTTCTTCAAGGACTCATGGGAGCAGGAGCGGTTGTTTTTGGACAAGAACCTATAACTATGGCTCTTCACTTCGGGTTCTCGGCTTTATCCCTTTCTTCCGTTGTCTTACTAATTATTCTGAGCTTTGAAGACTCAAATAGAAAACCAAGACCAGTCGCACCTAAAAACAGTAAGGGACTTCGCAAATACATTATTGCGGTTACCGCCTATTGTTACGCGGTGATCTATACAGGCGCTTTTGTTAAGCACACAGACTCTACCTTAGCCTGCGCTGGTTTTCCAACCTGTAACGGACAATGGATTCCAGATGCATTTTGGACTGTGGCACCACAATATTTCCATAGGATATTCGGTACCATTATGTTAATTTCATTAATCATTTTAACAGTTTGGGTGATGAGAAAGTTTAGGGGTCACCGTACCTTGGCTTGGTTAAGCATGATTTCTGTCTTACTTGTCATCGGACAGTTTGCAAGTGGGATTACAATTGTGCTTAGTTTGAACCAATTCTTAGAGGTAGGTATGACCCATGCGATTTTAGTGTCTCTATTGTTTACGTGTCTAGCCTATATGACCATGATTATTTTAAGAAAACCAACTCAATAAGAAAGATATTTAAGCTTGTCGACAAGTTCTCAATAATTGAGATAGTCGACAAGCTTTTTTCTACTGAAGGAAAATAGAAAAAGAAAATCTATATACCTCAATTAGAGCTTATGCTTCGCTTCCGGAATAGGAGCACGCTTTCCTAGGGCGGGGCGCTGAACTAACCGGGCTTTGCCCGTTCATTACAGCCCTGCCCGTAATTCGAGTCCACTAAAAAAGTCATCAAGTCATCGAGAAATGAGCTCATGCACCGCTTCAGGAGAATACTTCGCTTTCCACGGGAACGGCCTTCAGCCATTGAAGTGGAAGTGCGCCACTTCAATAACTTCAGACTCGTTCTGTTCCGTAGGAGCATTCCTGTGGGATTTCTTTTTACCCTATTTACAGAAAAAAAGCCCTCCGTTAAGATGCAG
>NZ_VLXZ01000069.1 GCF_007293315.1 Alkalicoccobacillus porphyridii | reverse complement strand
TCATCGACGATATAATAATCAAACTTAAATGCCATGCTTAAACCAAAGCCTAAACGCGATCGCATACCAGATGAGTAAGTTTTAATCGGCATATCAAAGTACTTACCGAGCTCGGCAAATTCTTCAACAAACTCAATTTTCTCTTTCAGTTCTTCTTGCTTCGCGTATAACCGCGCAACAAATTTTACGTTCTCGCGTCCAGTTAAACTTCCCTGAAATCCACCGGCGAGGCCGACTGGCCATGATATTGTTTTATTGGTGATGATCTTTCCACTGTCGGGGCGGTCAATACCACCAATCATTCTTAGCAACGTTGATTTACCCGCACCGTTGCGACCAATAAAGGCAACGCTTTTTCCTGAAGGGATTTCGAGGTTTAAATCCTTAAACACA
>NZ_VLXZ01000068.1 GCF_007293315.1 Alkalicoccobacillus porphyridii | reverse complement strand
ATGGTGTACGGCAGCGCACCTTCCACAACCGGATAACGTTCATAAACCCAAATGCCATCCGCTCGGCGCTGGCGCTCGCGGTTCGGATAACCCTGCGGATCGTTATTCACCACCGACTTGTTCAGTGCCATTGACAGACCCGCGGCATCCAGCAGACGCACAAAGCCAGACGCGCTCTCTTCCTTAAGATTGCTCATCACGTTTTCCATGATCAGCACCGAACCGCCTTTGTTCAGATAGGCGATCAGATCGGTCACATCCTGCTGGCTCAGCTTCGGTTTGCTGGTATCTGCACGCAGAGGCACTGCATAGGGATCGCCCCCCACCTGAGTCACATATTCAAAGCCGTTAAGGATCAGCAGCGGCATTTCCTGTGGGTCGAGATCGCCATAGCTA
>NZ_VLXZ01000067.1 GCF_007293315.1 Alkalicoccobacillus porphyridii | reverse complement strand
ACATCAAGGATATGAGAGGTGACTTACGTGGAGTCCAGATAGCTTTTCAACTTATTTACTTGCAGATGTACATAAGGAATTTGGAGCGAGTCTAAGTATGGGTTCTTCGACCTTCGCTCCCGAAAATGGGGCACACTTACCGAGGGAGTACCTGAGCTAACTGGCTCTGCAATCTTATCTCAATGAACCTTTTTAGCGAGGCTACTGAAAAAGAAGCTTTATATGATAGTAAAGCTTCTATTAAAAAAACAGCCCCCTTTTTATTTAGAAAGGAATGTTGGTCATTTGTCTAATCGGGAACATGAGCGGAAGGAGAAAACGTAGACTCCCTCCAGAAAGGTTAATCTAACAATGGTTTGAGGCAGATATGACTAGAGAAAAATATATTTTTATAAC
>NZ_VLXZ01000066.1 GCF_007293315.1 Alkalicoccobacillus porphyridii | reverse complement strand
AGTCGACACGTTTCATCGCCAGTGTCACCAGCTGGCTGCCGGAAGCGCGGATCGCCTCCATCATCAGTTGTGAAGAAGCGAATTTCCCTGTGCCGGTAAACAGATGTGAATCAAACGTTTTGTCCGCAATACGTAACATCTCAACCCCCTGCAATAACCTGAAAAAGCAGGATCTGGTCGCCATCCTGCACGATATGTTGCGTCCACTGCTCACGCGGGACGATTTGCTGATTAATCGCCAGAGCCGCGCCCGCTTGTCGTTGGTCGAGTTGCTCCAGTAGTTCGTGAACAGTTTGCCCGGCGGCGCACTGCATCGGTTGATCGTTAAACAGGATCTGCATTGCTTCCTCCGCATACCGGGCAACCACTGGCGCGGCGCAACGCCAGGCTGCGCCAC
>NZ_VLXZ01000065.1 GCF_007293315.1 Alkalicoccobacillus porphyridii | reverse complement strand
ATTTTCTGTTTCAATTCTTCGTAAGACAACAGAGCCTTCCCATAATACATCTCTTGCTTCATAATACCGAAGAAGTTCTCCATTGAAGCATTGTCTGCACAGGTTGCTTTTCTAGACATGCTTTGAAAGATTTTGTGTTTCTTTAAGGTTTTGACCCACTTGTTGTGCTGGTAATGCCACCCTTGATCCGAATGGAGCGTTGTTCGATATCTAGCGCTCTTTTCAATAATGGGAAGGGCTTTTTCAAGAGCCGACACCACAAACTCAAGTGCAGGTCGTTTGGATATACTACTTGAAATGACTTCGCTATTACATAAGTCCATGATTGGACTGAAATAAAGCTTTTCTCCACCTTTGCACTTAAATTCAGTGACATCTGTCGTTAGTTTTTGAAGAGG
>NZ_VLXZ01000064.1 GCF_007293315.1 Alkalicoccobacillus porphyridii | reverse complement strand
AGTGTTCATCCCACGTTCAATACCGTCATGCATCACTTGCCAGATACGGGCAAAACCGGCGTCAATTTCCGCTTTGCTGCGCAGCGCTAGCTCGTTGTGCATCATCAGACCAGATATAGACAGGCCGTTGTAATCACACATTTTCAGCAGTTCACCTGCTGAGTGGAAATCGTAAGGTACGGACGTTTCGACATCGTGCGACAGGCCGAAGTGTTCTTCTTCGACAATAAACCCGCCGCCGACAGAGTAATAGGTTTTACTTAATAGCTCTTCCTGTCCCTTCCAGGCAGTGATCCGCATTCCGTTCTCATGGCGAGGCAACATTTCGGGATGGAAGATAATGTTCTTTGCTACAGGAAAATCAACAATATGCGCACCAGATGCCACTGGCAGCCGCCC
>NZ_VLXZ01000063.1 GCF_007293315.1 Alkalicoccobacillus porphyridii | reverse complement strand
ACAAAATGCAGATTATTTCAGCAAACGATTTCAAATTTAAAAAACAGGCTTTGACATTGTGGGTGGGCATCGCTAATATTCGCCTCGTTCTCACGATTCCTCTGTAGTTCAGTCGGTAGAACGGCGGACTGTTAATCCGTATGTCACTGGTTCGAGTCCAGTCAGAGGAGCCAAATTTTAGTTTTGAGACATCTCTATGAGTCTCAAAACAGTTAAAAAATAAAAATTATTTTTACCCGGTTACCTTGTAAAAAAGTGACCGGGTTTTTTGATTTCTGTGTTTCGTGCGTTTAATCGAGTCTCACGCTTCAGTGAGCAAATTGTCCCTCCCCAACAGACATCACGATTCGCAAGGTCAAAAACTCTGTTCCATGAAGTACAGTACAAAGATAAAGAGAA
>NZ_VLXZ01000062.1 GCF_007293315.1 Alkalicoccobacillus porphyridii | reverse complement strand
CGCCACGCACTAAAGCCATCATTCCGGTGCATTATGCCGGTGCGCCAGCAGATATTGACGCCATTCGCGCCATTGGCGAACGTTACGGCAGCGCAGTTATCGAAGATGCTGCCCATGCCGTCGGTACGTATTACAAAGGGCGACATATTGGCGCAAAAGGTACCGCTATTTTTTCATTTCATGCCATTAAAAATATTACCTGTGCTGAAGGTGGCCTGATTGTAACTGATAATGAAAAACTTGCCCGCCAGCTACGGATGCTAAAATTTCACGGTCTGGGTGTCGATGCCTATGGCAGACAAACCTGGGGCCGTGCACCGCAGGCTGAAGTCTTAACACCGGGCTATAAGTACAATCTGACCGATATTAACGCCGCGATTGCCCTGACACAGTTAGTCAAATTAGAGCAC
>NZ_VLXZ01000061.1 GCF_007293315.1 Alkalicoccobacillus porphyridii | reverse complement strand
CTGCAACAGCATTTTATCGCACTGTACTAAACCGCCCGCCTGTTCCAACAGGCGCATCAATGCCAACGCAGTCACTGACTTACCGGAGCCGGATTCGCCAACAATTGCCAGCGTCTCACCGCGTTGCAGACTAAAAGAGAGATTGCGGACCGCAGCTATTTTCTGCTGGTCCTGCATAAAGGCAATATTCAGATTTTCAACCGCCAGCACATTACCGGCATCAAGTTCATCACTGTGTGGCAACGGTGTCCCCTTTTTCACGGTAGATACCGGTGGTTGGCGTATCGCCTGCGTAGCCCCAGGCGCGATACATTCCTTCGGTGTTAAACGGTAGCGCGACATTCCCTTCATGGTCGATAGCGATTAAGCCACCGCTACCGCCAAGCGCAGGGAGTTTTTCCATTACTACCC
>NZ_VLXZ01000060.1 GCF_007293315.1 Alkalicoccobacillus porphyridii | reverse complement strand
ACCCGCAGCTTAATGAACTCGATAACACCATTAGCGAAATGCTGAAAGAAGGTGCACAAGTGGATCTGACCGCGAACCAGTTAACGCTGGCGACCGCGAAACAGACATTAACTTATAAGCTGGCGGATTTAATGAATTAATAGCTGCCACAGCTCCCGGCGGCAAGTGACTGTTCGCTACAGCGTTTGCCGTTGGGTAATGCACACATCCCAATCGCCGTACCATCCAGTTGACGGGCAACAGAAAGCGAACCGCCGATCATTGCACAATTTGCTTCTCCACTACTGGACATCGACGCTTTTAAACCTGGCGCTACGTGCGCCGCAGTCGCCTGCTGAACAGGCTCACTACTACACGCCGACAACACTACAGCGGCACACCCTACCCAAAACGCTGCTCGCATCTCTTCTTCC
>NZ_VLXZ01000005.1 GCF_007293315.1 Alkalicoccobacillus porphyridii | reverse complement strand
AGCGAAGTTTTCTCCTGTAGCGGTGCATAAGCTCATTTCTTGATGACTTTTTCAGTAGCCTCTTTTTATCAGAAAGATATAGTTCTTTGTAGTTCTTAGTATGTTTATTGTTTATAAAGAAAGTAGATTGTTTGACTAAATCAAATAATAACTCATAAACTAAGCAAGTCTGAATAAAATCCATTATCCCTACTTGACAGATACGATTAACGGGATTAAGATAACAAAGCCTATTGAAATTATTTAAGGAGTGAACTGCACTGGATATTTTATTTGTACTTATTATTTTAGCTATCTTATTAGGATTTGTTGGACTTTTGTTCTACATGCAGAAGAAGCATATATCATTCTCAAAGCGTGTATTTACTGGTCTTGGATTAGGTATTCTTTTTGGACTTGCACTACAATTTCTTTTTGAACCAGATTCTTTTGTGATTGAAACAGCTACGGATTGGATGAGCATTATTGGTTCCGGTTATGTACGCTTTTTGCAAATGATTGTTATGCCCCTTGTATTTATTTCTATTTTGTCAGCTTTTACACGTTTGACGCTTACAAGCAATCTTGGAAAAGTTAGTGCACTTATTATTGGAACGTTAGTGGCTACTACAGCCATTGCAGCCATTATTGGCATAGCTTCAGCATCTGTTTTTAACTTAAATGCAGAGCAAATTATACAAGGAGACGCTGAGATAGCTCGAGGTACTTCACTTGAAGAAACATCTCAAGGAATTGAAGCAGACACATTGCCACAGCAAATTATTGCACTCATTCCTTCGAATCCTTTTCTTGATTTTACTGGTCAGCGTGCAACATCAACCATTGCTGTCGTAATCTTTGCTGCATTTTTAGGTTTAGCTTATCTTGGTATCAAAAGAAAGCAACCTGAACAAGCCGAGCATTTTGCCAAAATAACTGAAACGCTTCATGCGATTGTGATGAGAATTGTTACATTAATTCTTCGTTTAACTCCATTTGGAGTGCTAGCCATTATGACTCGTACGGTGGCAACTAGTGATTTAAATGCAATTGCCACGTTAGGAGAATTTGTGGCAGCCTCTTATGTAGCACTAATTATCATGTTTTTGGTTCACTTATTGATTTTGGTTGTGATTGGATTAAATCCACTTACCTATTTGAAAAAAGCATTCCCGGTTTTGGCATTTGCGTTTACCTCAAGAACAAGTGCCGGAGCATTGCCGATGAACATCCAAACACAAAAGCAATTAGGTGTACCTGAAGGGATCGCTAACTTTGCTGGTTCGTTTGGACTTTCTATCGGTCAAAATGGATGTGCAGGTATTTACCCTGCGATGCTTGCGGTTATGATCGCACCGACAGTTGGTATCAATCCATTAGCTCCAGATTTCTTATTCTTTTTAATTTTTGTTGTAGCCATTAGCTCATTTGGAGTTGCAGGTGTTGGTGGAGGAGCAACCTTTGCAGCAATCCTTGTATTGTCTGCTCTTGACCTTCCAATTGCTTTAGCAGGTGTGTTAATCTCTGTTGAGCCTCTTATTGATATGGGACGTACAGCAGTGAATGTTAGTGGTAGTATGGTATCAGGCTTGTTTACCAGTAAGGTTACAAAACAAATTGATACGTCAGTATACCAAGATCCAACAAAACGATTGGACACACAAGAGTTAGAAGCGTAAAAGATATAAAAGTACCAATGTTTTTAATGTGTTGATTAAAGAAAGCAATTAACAATTGTATAATGACATCTTCTGCTTCGGATGCAGAGTACTTTGCTTCTATGGTTACAGTCATAATGGAAAAGTTCCCGACGTAATTAAGAGACTGAGGCTAGAACAGAATTATTAAAATTGATAGAAAAGCTGAACAATCATTGTTCAGCTTTTTTTATTGTATGAAAAAAAACAAGGATAGATGTCGCTCCAGAAAAAGTACATGGAGGAATTGGAGGGAATCTAATATGAGTTCTTCGGCTGCCGCTCCCGAAAATGGGGGCACGCTTACCGCGGGAGTACCTGAGCTAACTCGACTACGTCGATTTATCTCAATGAACCTTTATATCCCGCAGGTGTTGGCCCCCATTTTCGTCCGCTTGATGTAGTGGCAGGCATCAAGTGTATAAGAGTGTTAGTAGGTTTAAAATAGCCTCAAGTTGTCTTCACTTTTTCTTAATTATTGATAAAACTCGTTTTGCGTCATGAATTCTTGAAAGTGCATATACTAACATATCATGGATTAGAGGATAAGGAGCGACAAGTGGATGGAGCTTAGACACTTCTATAACCTGCAGGAAAAAGGTATGTTATTTGAACAGGTATTTGACCATATCATAAGCTTTATGAACCAGCAGCCACAGGCGCAGTATAAATTAATGCTCGGAACAGACTCGCAGGTTCATCCGCGATTCACTCGTTTTATCTCTGGAATTGTTATACAAAGGCTGGGTTATGGGGTTTGGGCTTGCGCAAGTAAAACGGTTGTGAATCGTAAAATGAATAACTTGCATGAGCGAATATCCTATGAAACCACACTTACAGAGGAAGTGGCAGCTATGTTTACAGAGTCACATAAAACAGAATTAATAAATATTATCCTTCCTCACATTTATGAGGGAGCAACATTTACTATTGAAGGTCATATTGACATTGGTGCGGGAAAGAGGAATCGTACTCGCGAATTTGTCAGGGAGATGAGAGGCAGAATTGAGTCTTCAGGGCTTGAAGCAAAGATCAAACCCGACTCATTTGTTGCTAGCTGCTATGCAAATCGCTACACAAAATAAAGTGTCTGGCATCAAGCACTCTACTGGACAGCTACGCCTTCCTCACGTAGACTAACACTGATTTATAAAAAGAGAAAAAGAAAAGATTGTTGGTAGAGGGAGAGGTAGGTTCATGGTACACAACCCTAAAGGGAAAGAAAGGTTGGCACTAGCCTTTTTATTAAGCATGTTGGCTGTGCTCGGTCCGTTAAATATTGATATGTATTTGCCTAGTTTCCCAGAGATTGCATCAGATCTTGGAGCTAGAGAGTCACTCGTTCAATTAAGTCTAACAGCGTGCTTGTTTGGGTTAGCAGTTGGTCAGGTTTTTATTGGTCCTATCAGTGACTCAAAAGGAAGGCTTACCCCCTTATACATATCTGTAATATTGTTTGCCGTTGCTTCAATTATTTGTGCACTTGCTCCGAACATAAGTTGGTTTATAGCTGGGCGATTTATGCAGGGGTTCACGGCAGCGGGGGGCATAGTTATCTCTCGGGCAATTGTGAGAGACGTTTTTAGTGGTAAGCATTTAACAAAGTTTTTTGCATTATTAATGGTTATTAATGCCGTAGCACCACTCGTTGCACCAATCCTTGGTGGGGCGATTTTGTTATTACCTTACACGGGCTGGAGTGAGATTTTTTATTTTCTTTCACTAATAGGTATCATTATTGTTATCATGGTTTTTTGGAAACTCAAAGAAAGTCACCCCCCAGAAAAAAGAACACCAAGCTCGTTCAAATTTACGCTCAAATCATATGGTGAGTTATTTAGAGATCGTTCATTTATCGGCTATGCCTTAACCTTAGGATTTGCTCATGGGGGGAGTTTCGCATACGTATCAGGTACCCCATTTGTTTATCAAGGAATTTATGGAGTATCACCGCAAACCTTTAGTCTATTATTCGGCATTAATGGACTAGCTATCATTATGGGAACTTGGATGGTTGGCAGGTTTGCAGATGTTATTGAAGAGAGAGTCTTTTTAAGATTGGCTGTCATTATGGCGACTGTAGCAACTGCCTTTTTATTAATTATGACGCTGATAGAACCACCACTTGCGTTTATTGTTATTCCGATTTTTATTTACATGACCTGTATGGGCATGATTTTGACCACATCGTACACCCTAGGAATAAAGGAGCAAGGACACCGAGCGGGGACTGCAAGTGCACTGCTTGGACTATTTCCATTGCTGATAGGGGGGCTTGTAGCACCACTTGCGGGATTCTCCGTGGCTACCGCTATACCTATGGGACTCATTTTGTTTAGCACTTGTTTTATTGCACTAGGGTGCTTTTTCTTCCTTACGCAAAACAAAAGAGTGGGAGAACAAGTTTAAGAGACTTCTTTCTCATTTGCTGTTGGTGGACTTCGGGTGTATCATTTATTTAAGAAGAATTAAAAAGGTTTTATATTAGGAGGCACTTCTTATGGAAACAGAACATGATCTTACACTACACTTAATACGACATGGGCAAACCATTTTTAACTTTCAAGATAAGGTACAAGGCTGGAGCGATACCCCTTTAACAGAAGAAGGACGGACCGTTGCAGCACGTTTAGGTAAAGGCCTAAAAAGCCGTAGAATTGATGCCATTTATTCTAGTGATAGTGGACGAGCCATTGAGACAGCGACTCTAATACGTGAACATAGTGAGAAAACAGATCTAGAGCTTATCACATCAAAAGGGTTGCGTGAAATGTATTTTGGCACATTTGAGGGAGGACCTAACCCAATATTATGGAATAAGGTTCGTGAAGAATTAGGCCAGAAGGATAGAGAGGGCATTTCCAGAGCAGAAGCTGAAATCGATGAAATCTGTCAAACCGTATCTATCCTAGATCCGGAAGCAGAAGATTGGAAGGCCTATACAGAAAGGTTATTTGCCGCTCTGCAAGCCATTGTTGATGATGCCTTAGAGAAAGGACATCAAGATGTATATATTGTCTCACACGGACTAAGTATTCGTGTTATCCTTCATGTACTTAAATATAGAGAAGGGTATTTAAAGATTGAGAATACCAGTATCTCTGAATTGCTATATAAAGCAGGTACTTTTTCTTCCTTTGGCTCCATTAATAATACGGAATTATTGGTTGTAGACGAAGAGGCACAGCTGCAAGATACACAGAAATAAGAGTGAAGACGGACAGGTTGATTGTCCATTTTTTTCAAATTGGGATTCTTGTTTGTTCGGATAGTGTATAGAATATTTCGAGGAGGGATTCAAATGAATAGACGGACATGGTCAGAGGTAGATCATTATTTTCAGGAAAAGCTATTAACAAGCGATTCATTCTTGGATACGGTTCTCACTAGAAATCGACAGGCAGGATTACCAGAGATTGATGTGTCAGCTACACAAGGGAAGCTGCTGCACCTTCTTGTAAAGATGAGTAAGCCAAAACGTGTTTTAGAAATCGGTACGTTGGGTGGATACAGTACAATCTGGATGGGTCGTGGTTTGCCGGAAGATGGGAATATTGTGTCGTTAGAATTAAGTGAGCATCATGCTCAAACAGCTAGGCAAAACATTCAGGAGGCGGAGCTTGAGCACAAGGTAGAAATCCTTAATGGTCCGGCACTCGAAATACTTCCTACGTTAGAAGATAAGGGCTACGGTCCATTTGATTTTATTTTTATTGATGCTGACAAACCTAATAACCCGCACTATTTAAAATGGGCACTTAAACTAGCCGCAGATGGTGCTGTCATTATTGGAGATAACGTGGTCCGGAATGGAGAAGTGACAGACCACAGAAGTAACGATGAGCGAATTCATGGTGTTCGTCAATTTATAGACCTACTTAACGAATCAGAAGACATAGATTCCACAGCTATTCAAACTGTAGGAAGCAAAGGCTATGATGGCTTTACCTTAGGTGTTGTACAAAAGAAGAATTGATAGTGGAATTCGAATCCTCCTGTAATAAGGGGGTTTTTTTATGGCTTTTATATTTTTTAGTAAATGTACTGCGTCTGCGTGAAAAGCCTAGTTTAAAGCTCATGGTCATGACTCATCAATGTAATTTAATAAGTACAGACACGAGCAAGCCCACTTCTGCATATGAATAAGAGACAGATATGAGGGAGGTGGGCTGGTGTCAGGAATCTTAGCGGCAATCTCTTTTTTTGTTAAAGAAGTGGTTGTGTTTGTATCCTATGTAAAAAATAACGCGTTTCCCCAGCCGTTAAAAAAAGAGGATGAGCGTAAATACTTAGCCAGAATGGCAGAAGGGGATCCCGAGGCACGTAATTTACTTATTGAACACAACTTACGCTTAGTTGCACATATTGTCAAAAAATTTGAGAACACTCGAGAGGATACGGAAGACCTCATCTCAATTGGAACGATTGGTCTCATCAAAGCAATTGAAAGCTATTCGGACGGAAAGGGCACAAAGCTTGCCACATACGCGGCGCGGTGTATTGAAAATGAAATTCTGATGCATTTAAGAGCATTAAAAAAGGTGCGGAAAGATGTTTCCTTGCACGATCCAATTGGAACGGACAAAGAAGGAAACGAAATCACTCTTATCGATGTACTCCAAGAGGATGCCGATGATATCGTGGACGTTATCCAAACAAAAATGGAAAAAAAACAAATCTACGAATTCATTCATGTATTAGACGAACGGGAAAAAGAAGTGATCGTTGGGCGATTTGGTCTAAGTCTAGAGGAAGAGCGTACGCAACGTGAGATTGCGAAAGAGCTTGGGATTTCCAGAAGCTATGTGTCGCGAATTGAGAAAAGAGCATTAATGAAGTTATTTCATGAGTTTTATAAGCAGAGCAAGGGAAAAGGCTGAGACATGCAAATTGTATAGAGACATTAATCGTATCATCCGAACAGTGGCGGTTAGATCTAATCGCTATTGTTTGGATTTTTTCTTTGGCTGAAATAAATGGGTTTGTCCCCTTAGCATATCTAGTAAACTACTTTTAGAAAATGCATAAGAAAAACAAATGTGTTTTTAAATCAGAAAGTCCCCCCATGCATTAATTTTATTTGTTCATAGAATGTACAGTAACAAAAAATTAAAATGTAAAGGGGAATTTAGTATGAGCTGGGATAATGTTATGCATGGTAGAAGTGGGGAAGAGAGAGGGAAGCATGATAGAGATGATCACAAGAGAGATTGCAAACGTGATGATCATAAGAAAAAGAAACATGATAAAAAAGGGGTCGAATCAATTCTTGAGAAATTACTACCAGGATATTTTGTAGATTATCTCTTTTTGAAAAATGGAAATGTCTATGAGGATATCTGGTTTTCTAGTTATGACGAAGATAATGGTCTTGTTTATTTCACACAGGATGAAGGATATACGCTAATTCTTGAAGTTGATAGAATCGAAGGACTGCAACTATAATGAGTATGCTAAAGAAGTTCGAAAAGCGAGTAAAAAGAGATCCTCGTTTCCAAAAAAAAATAGATGAACTAAGGAGTCCTAGCGCACCTGCTGAAAATAATACTCCTGAATCAGAGAAGACCGAAGAGACTGAGGAGACTGAAGAAACAGAGACGACGGAGGATTCCCCAACAGAAGAAGTAGATACACCTATAATTGAAAACCCTGTGGAGGAGGCACCCGCGCCTGAGAAATCCTTAGATGATGTGCCATTAAATGATAACAAAGCTAGAAACAATTACACCTTAATTATCATTTTGTTCATCCTTTTAATTATTGTTGGAACAGGATTTTCATACTATAAGTATCAAGATTAGCAAAGGACAACATCAACTAAATTGAGTGACCTTACTGCACTGGATTAGTAGCAGTTATGATAATATTAGGCAAAAGCTACATGGTTAAACGTATCTTTTATTACTCAATTTAACGTATGCTAGCCTTTAATGAGTTGTGACAAATTAATCAAATATTTTTTATAATATTCAACTAAACCATATAAATAAATGTGTAGACAAGAGGTAAGAATTTGAGCCTCTTGTCTTTTTAATGTAAAAAACTATAAATAAAAACAACAGAATTATTATAGGTATATAGATTCATTAATTTAATAATCAAAAAGAACCTACACTATCTAAAGTTGTGTTTTATTTGTATGTCTTTTTTCCTATTTATTTTGTTATTTCTCTTGTATATTTTATGGATAATCGTTAAAATACATAATATAGAAATAAAATAGTCGAAAAGGAGTAGTCTAATGCAGTACAATGCAGAAGCGTATAAATATATACTAATAATTCATAAGGGCATCGTAAAAAACTACTCAATTCCACCACATGTACAAGAGTCATTACGGGCAATGGTGGCCTTTTGTAAGGATTCGGTTGATAGCGCTATGCATCGAAAAATGGTGCATGTAGCAGATATACATAGTGATGTATGTAAATTTAGAAAAGTAACAAAACAGAATGTTGTGTTTTTAGATAAATTCTCCAAAGAATTTATACGTTCATAAATGAACACTAAAAAGGGTTTACGCTTGGTTCAATTCGGTTATAACATAGTGAAGGCTAAAAGGGGCCATGTGTATGCTGGATAAAGTTGAAGTTCAAATTATGAAACGTGAATTGTCACGTTTGATAAAAGAGCGATCAAGTAATGCTTGCGTAAGAAGAGAACTAATAACACAAATTGAACTACTACGTTCAGTGTTACCTTCAAACGAACGTTAAAAAGTAGGTCGCTTAACGTTCATAGAAAAAGCCATAAGAGGGGAAGCCCGTTCTCTTATGGCTTTTTATTTGTTACGGTCATTATTTTTGAAAGGATTGATTCATTATTAAAGCTTCTAAACGTACAAAGATATGGTTTGGTTTAGGTATTGCAAGCTTGATGATTCTTCTACTTGTAACAGGGCTTTTGACAAGAGAGGATAATCAAAATACACAGAGTGATGAAGGGGCGATTCCTGATAGTAACCCTTTATTTAGTAAAGCGGATAGCGGAATGACTATTGAAGAGGAACTTATGGAGAGGGCTGGGGACGCGGGGGAGTTAGACATCGCAGTGACTGGAAGCAGTGTATCTGAAGGTCAAGGTGCGAGTGCTTATGAGTTCACTTGGCCGGCCCTTCTTGAAAAAGAATTAAATGCTTCAGGGGATTTGTCAAATGTAGAGGTCCATAATTATGGAGTAAGTGGATTTAAAGTAGCGGATTTGCTACAAGAGAACGTTGTTGCAGACGTAATTGATTTAGAACCAGAGGTCATAATCTTTGAAACAAGTGTGATTAATAGCTATTTCCATGAGGAACCGTTTGATGTGACAAAGCAATCCATAGAAGAGGTCGTTTCAATGGTCGAACAAGATCTACCTGATACGTTAGTTATTTGGGTTTCACCAAACCCTATTAGTGAGTCTACATTCTCATCGGTATTAAATAATAAAGAGTATGAGACGTATGTGGAGCAATCGCGAGAATTTATTATTGAGTCAGGCTGGAACTATTTTGATAGTTATAGTGCATGGGTGAATGAACTTGACGGTAGAGAAGAAAGCACTGACGATTTTTTAATTGATGGGGTTCATCCAAATGATGAAGGCTATAGGCTATGGTTTGAATTGATGAACGAACACGTTCTAAAAGCCTAACGCTAAACACAGAGGTCAATCATCACAAATAAAAAGCTTGTCGACAGTAAATGTCAACAAGCTAATAGAGTCTCAAAAAGAGACTCTTTTTTTTAATGGACTAGTACTAGTATACGTAACTTGCTCCAATAATTACAAGCAAGATGAACAATACAATGATAAACGCAAAGCCACCGCCGTAGCCGCCTTTTCCACCTTCGAACTCACCCATGTTGACACCACCTTTCACAAGCATAGGATAGCTTATGCAGGTAGGGCAAAAGGGGAACACATTTTCAGGAATACGAAAAGAAATAACTAGGTCCAGGATCTTTGCTGATAAGACATTTCCCAAAAGAGATATTCAAACTGACTGGAACGAATAAAGATTGCCTCAAGTTGCTCTTTTTCTTTTTCGTTAACAGATGCTGTTAGGGAGTCGAGTTGCTGCTTTAGCCAGTTAGCTATTTCCGCAAATTCCTCTGATTGATACATTTGAACCCATTCGCCATAATTAGGGTGGTCCATGGCTCCTGGAATGGTAGCTAATGTTTGACCAATCTCTGCATAGCTCCAGGCACATGGAAGAATTGCAGCAATCAAATGAGCGAGGGAGCCTTTTTGGGCTTCACTAATCATATAGCTGCTATAAGAGAGTGTTGTAGCGGCTGGCTCTTCATTTTCTAATTCTTCTTCAGAGATTCCTAATCGCTTCGCATAGGATCGGTGCAGGGCCATCTCTTCATTTAACGTTGATTGCAGGTAGTTGGAGAATATGGCCATTGTTTCTAAATCCGGTGCTTTCACAGCACCAAGAGCAAATACACGAGAGTACTCAATAAGGTATAGGTAGTCTTGTTTCATATAGTATTTGAAGGCCTCTATGTCTAATGTCCCAGATCCAATTTCTTGAACAAAAGGGTGCTTGTGATTAGCTTGCCAGATGGAATCTGCTTTTTCCCGAAGATATTGTGTAAATGACATGTGCTCACTCCTACTAGTAAATTATGATTTTGGTAATCCTTTTAAACGGTAGCCCCAATGGTTTGTTGGCCCGTTTCCTTTTCCAAGTTCTAACGTATAGGAGATTGCATCGCTGATAAATGATTTACCAGTGGAGACGGCTTGTTCAAGTGAATAACCTTTAGCGAGTTCAGCGGTTATTGCTGCTGAGAATGTACAGCCTGTACCGTGTAGATGAATCGTATTCGTCCGTTGTGCATGCAAGTGGGTAATCTGATTATTTGCATAAAGAACATCAGTAGAGTGCTCATGTAGATACCCAGCTTTCACAACGGCTGCTTTTGCTCCAAATTCGGTTACGATCATTTTTGCTGCACGCTCCATATCAGCAATAGATTGTATTGTCAGTCCAGTTAAATCCTGCGCTTCAGGAATGTTTGGCGTAACGATCGTTGCGTGAGGAATGAGTGTCCGTTGCATTGATTGACGTGAATGCTCATCCATTAATGGATCTCCGCTTTTGGCTATCATCACGGGATCACAAATATAGGGTACATTTAAATCTTTTACATAGTCTGCTAACAGTTCCATCATGGCAGGTGTTGCTATCATACCAGTCTTTACCGCTGACGGGGATATATCAGTTATAACGGCTTGAAGCTGGGCTTCAATGAGTTCAAGTGACATATGCTCAATCTTCTTGACACCGGTTGTATTTTGAGCGAGAACCGATGTAATCACGCTCATGCCAAAGACTTCTCTTTCTTGAAATGTTTTTAAATCGGCTTGGATTCCTGCACCGCCAGTTGGGTCGGTTCCAGCTATGGTTAGAGCTGTGTGAATAGTCATGATTTTCGCCTCACTTCTTCTCCCGTTTGGTGTTACACCAGGAGGTAATAAACGTTAAGATGGTTTTTGTGTACTGTACCAGTTCATCAATGGAAATGCGCTCATTCACGGCATGTGCATGTGCTAATTGTCCTGGACCATAGATGGCTGTCGGAATTCCAGCATCTCCAAGCCAACCACCATCATTTACAGATGGAGACATTGAAATAAGTGCTTCTGTCTTTAAGATGTGGTGATGGGCACGCTTTAACATGTTGATAGCTAAAGACTCTTCATCAATTGAAAGAGAGGGGAAAACCTCACCACGTTCTTCAATCATAGAGTTCCCGCCCCAAAGAAAAGTTGGCGGATGCTCTTTCATCCAAGGGTCTGCAGCGGCCGTTGCAAGCACATGCTCCTCGATTTCTTTAGCGACAGTATCATAGCTCTCATTAGGGTAAAAATGTACTGTGATCCAAAGAGAGCACTTATCGGCAATAAAGGCAGCATGACGGCCACCCTCAATGACTGCTGGGTTGATGGTGTTTGTTCCTGGTTGAAAGCCAGGGTAGTGCTTAGTGACCGCCCAGTGACGTTCTAACTCCTGAAGGCTACCAATTAGTTTAGCCATCTTTTCAATGGTACTTGCAGCTTGAAGCTGCCCGCCTGCATGAATCATTTGCCTTCTCTGCGCATCATGATGCGTAGTAGGGCTTTGCAGGGTAATCCAGCCAGTGATTACACCACCTTGACCTTGTATTTGCATTTGACTTGTATCAGCCACAATAGCAAAGTCAGCCGTGTAGCCTCGTTCACAGCATTGTTTCGTTCCTGCCTCACCAGCTTCTTCACCTACAACAGATTGAAGTATGAGATCCCCATTAAGCGGGTAATTGGATTCATGTAACAGCTTCAAAGCAAAGAGACACGCTGCAAGCCCGCCTTTCATATCCGCTGTTCCACGCCCGTAGATGTGTCTTTGATTAATGACTGCTTCAAATGGGGGAGTCTCCCAAGGTTCATCTTCTGAGATAGATGCAACATCCACATGACCATTTAGAATAAGGCTTTGGTAGTCATTACTCATTTGGCCTTTTCTGGTTGCGACAACATTAGGGTCACCAGGATACACGTCCCATTGATTGACGGTATATGAAAGCTTGGTTAAGTATTGAGCTATGTATGACTGAATAGAAGCTGAGTTTCTCGCAGGTGGGCTAACGGTCTGATAGGATACGAGCTTTTGTACTAAAGCCGTTAGTTCATCTTCTCTCTCGTCTACTTGACTAAGAAGATCAATTAAACTACTCATCATCAATTCCTCCCCAAAAAAACACCGCTTCTTTAGTAAGAAGCGGTGTGCACATTAGTTCAATAGCTGAACCATACTGTACTATGTATGGTGTATCAAGTGCCACTTTCCTACGCTAGTGCTAACTAGATCAGGTAATTAGGGTTAAGGCAAAGCCTCTCTCAGCAAACATGCACCCCTAGTGGTTTTCTATTTAATTGCTATTCTCATTAATAAGAAGGGAACCATTCACTTCCTGCTTCTAAGTAATGATTAGTTAACTGCGTCTTTAAGTTGTTTACCTGGCTTGAATGCAGGATTTTTTGTTGCTGGAATTTCGATTTCTTCTCCAGTTTGCGGGTTGCGGCCTTTACGTGCAGAACGCTCACGTACTTCAAAGCTACCAAATCCAACAAGTTGTACTTTTCCACCTTCAACTAGTGAAGTAGTAATACTTTCAAATACAGCGTCTACAGCTTTAGAAGCATCTTTCTTAGATAGATCAGCTTGCTCTGATACTGCGTTAATCAAATCAGTTTTGTTCATGAGAAAACTCCCTTTCATTCCTTAAGTTAGAAAAGATTATTAGCACAAAATCGTGATAACAATCTTGTTTCTGACAAGTTTTATTATAACCTGCACTTCAAATTTACTCATGAATCCTAGTGGTGTCAAGACATTTGGGTTAAATAAACGCTTAATAGAGACTTTTTTATCATTTTTTAGCAAAAATCATTGAATAAAGAGAAATGGACGCTTCATAAGCGTCCACCTGTTACAAACAATCTATGACATTAAGCTAGATTTTACGAACACGGAATGGACTGACCATTAGAAGAGAGAGACCAATCGTGACAAACATAAACACATAAAGTGGCATGTAATTGACGAATAGGGTTAGAAATGTCAGAATACAACCAGCGGCTGTTATCGGTAGACCGACATAATAGCCATGAGATTCAGTGATATTAAAGCGGGCAAGTCTCAACGCACCACACATAATATATATGATGGCAAAGATTGCACCGGTCACACCAAATTCATAAAGAACAGCTTGATACATTAACATCGCAGGTGCTACGCCAAATGATATAATATCACTAAGTGAATCGAGTTGCTTACCCAATTCA
Source organism: Alkalicoccobacillus porphyridii (assembly GCF_007293315.1). Classification (GTDB taxonomy): domain Bacteria; phylum Bacillota; class Bacilli; order Bacillales; family Bacillaceae_D; genus Alkalicoccobacillus; species Alkalicoccobacillus porphyridii. The sequence goes on along the minus strand of NZ_VLXZ01000005.1, from coordinate 298,714 downwards.
GAGGTCGTGTTAAACTTTCTTGCTGCGGCACCATCTAAACGGTCAAATACAGCAGCAATCGCGATAAGTAATAAACCAACACGCAATTGATCGTGAAATACATAAATTATAGCTAAAGCTCCAAAACCGAGATTAATTAGTGTTAAGGCGTTAGCAATTTGACCCTTAATCTTCCTGAAAGAAGAGTCAAGTCGTTGTAATAGGAACACCTTCGTTCACACTCCTTTATAAGTGCCATGAGCACTACACAGTTACAAAAAACTGTATTAATATATAATTATAGCATGAGATCAAGAGAATAGAAACAGAGTCTGATGAATCAGATCGATGGGGGCACGAATGATGAGGGGTTTTCGATGGTTTTTTTGCTCATGCGTAGAATTGAGCAATGGACCTTTTTTATCTAAAAGGCTAAAAAGCTTTGCGGAGTCAACATATAGCAAGCCGTTTGTACCTTTGTTTGTTAAAGCGTTTAAAATAGATCTAAAAGAAGCCAGTTTACCAATAAAACAATATAATAGTCTACACTCATTTTTTATTAGAGAGTTAAAAGAAGGGAAGAGAGAGGTAGATCAGGAAGGGCATAGTGTTGTCAGTCCGGTTGATGGTGTGTTAGCAGAGCAGGGGGAGTTACAAGCTGACAGCTGTTTTGAGGTTAAAGGGCAACGTTATACGATTGTTGATATGCTTGGTTCAGAGCAAGCTGCATCCTTTTACAAGGAAGGAACGTATATGGTCCTTTACCTAAGTCCGAGCCATTATCATCGTTTCCATGCACCTCTTTCAGGGACAGTTCTCGAACGCTGGAAACTGGGTAACACCTCTTATCCTGTAAATCACTTAGGAATGAAATATGGCAAAAAACCTTTATCAGGAAATTTCCGAATTATTTCCGAAATCAAGTCGAAATTCGGAACGATGGCCATGGTTAAGGTAGGAGCCATGAATATTAATACAATCGAATTAACGCATGATTCGGAGGTTCTAAAAAAAGGAGAAGAAGTTGGATACTTCTCTTTCGGTTCAACCATTGTCTTGCTCTTTACAAAGGATATGATCGCACTCACTCATCAACAAACACCCAAGGAAATAAAAATGGGAGAAAAAATAGGATCGGTTTCGCTATAAGAATAGCCTGCGACCTACATGTGTTCATCTCATAAAGACCCAAACGATGATGCTGATCAAACAAATCATCGTTTGGGTCTCTTTATTTTAGGAAGGTGAGATAGGCTACGCTTCGGAAATGCACTGCGCTGGTTAATACTCACATACCTTTATTCAGTTGGCATACTTAGTTTGTCATTTGGATTCAAGAGCACTGAGTTTGGATGAGTACTCTATATATATGTCAAAAAGAATATGTGGTAGGCACAAACTATATCTTATATACAAAAAGACGCATGAGTAATCTCTCATAAACTTGATGCCTGCCACTCATCAAGCGGACGGAAATGGAGGGCTGACACCTGCGGGATGTAGAGGAGGCCACTGAAAAAGTCATGAATGAGCTGAATGGCGCCGCTACAGGAGAACCCTACGCTTTCCGCGGGAACGGCCTCAGCCCTCTAAGTGGAAAACCACCACTTCGATGTCGGTCTGCCGCGTTCTGTTCCGCAGGAGTCTTCGGGTTCTCCTTTCGCTAACGATCTGCATTAAACAATTTAAGAACGTTCGCAGTCTTCTAAAGATCATTTTTCAGGTACCTCCCCGCGGTAAGCGTGCCCCCATTTTTGGGAGCGGCAGCCGAAGAACCATTACACAGATCCCCTCCAATTCTTCCATGTACTTATACAAGCAAGGTGTATTTTAGGAGCGACAATACAAAAAAGCTGAACAATTGAATGGATCTGACTCCAACATTGTTCAGCTTTTCTATTCGTTATAAAATTCTTCCTCAGACTCTTCCATTTATTTTTTATACGTTTTCTTTAAATCGTCGAATGCCTTTGGATCGTGTTGAGGAATCCCTACTCGATGTGCTGAGCGGGCAATCATAAGCGCTGCCATGGGAGCGGTAAGAAAAATAAAGAGCAACGTTAGCAGAATCTTTCCTACAAACATATCTTGCTCAAGCAAAAAATAAAAAAAGGCGCTAATTAGCAGAAGAATGGTCCCAAGCGTAGAACTCTTACCTGCTGCATGAAGCCGTGTGTACACGTCTTTAAATCGATTTATTCCTATTGCAGCAAGAAGGCAAAACAAGGAACCGCTCACCAAAAACAGTGAAAGAACCCATTCAGTGATGCTCAAATAGATCACCTCTCTCTAAGAATTTAGACATAGCGACCGAACCAACAAAGGCAAGGATACCAATAACGAGGATCACCTCAGAATATGCAAGTGAACTCTGACTAATCATAATCGTTCCAATAAAACCAACAAGGATTAATCCAAAGGTATCAAGAGCTGCAATGCGGTCAAAGGTAGTTGGACCTAGCAAGCCACGAACAAAACAAAGTAACATCGAAATAGCTAGTATAATTTGAACAAAGGCAACAACAACTGCAAACATTAGCGAGTCACCTCCATAATTGCTCGTTCAAACGTATCATGAAAACCTTTTATCATTTCCTCGCGGTTATCTATATCCAAAGCATGTACAAAAATCGTCTTGTTGTCCTCCGAAAAATCCATGGATAACGTGCCAGGAGTTAATGTAATTAAAACCGCTAATAGTGTTACCTCACCCTCCGTTTGTAATTGGGTAGGGACCGCAATAATACCTGATTGAACTTGAATCTTAGGAGAAAGAACAACTTTTAGAACGTCAATGTTTGCTTTTACTAGTTCCTTTGAAAACAGCACGAGGAGTTTGATAATCGCCCACACTCGGTGGAGATAGAGTCGAAATCCATAGAACCGCTGAAACAGTAAAAGGGTGGCAAGCCCTATGAGATAACCAATCGTGAAGTCAGAGAGGGAGAAGCTGTTTGTAAATAGCATCCAGCTAAAGGCGACTATGATATTAATAATTAGTTGTACACCCATTTGTTTACCCTCCTAATACTGCATTTATATAATCATCTGGTGAAAGTAATTGCTCGGCAACTTCAAGTGAATACGTAAAGATTGGTTCAGCTGCAAATCCAAGAATAATGCTGAGTGCAACTAGCGGCATAATTGGTAGCAAAAGTCGCCATGTTGAAATCTTAGCTTGCTCTTCCGTGTGCGTTTGTTTGCCCCAAAACACATAAATAAATATCTTTAACATGGAAAACAGAGTCAGTAAGCCTACTAATAAGGCAACACCACCAATAATGTAGTGCCCAGTTGTCATACTATCAAGAATTAAAGGCAATTTACTGAAGAATCCGCTTAATGGCGGAATGCCAGCAAGTGAAATAGCTGAAATAAAGAACATCCATGCAAGTAAAGGGTGAGTTTTTAATAGCCCTCCCATTTTTTTAAGATCCGTAGTTCCTGTGACATGTTGTGTTACACCGGCAAGCAAAAACAATGCAGCCTTCACGATAATGTGATGAGCAATATAATAAACCGCTCCAGCGATGGCTAGTTTTGTGTATAAACCAAGTCCCATCACCATATAACCTACCTGACTAATAATATGGTAGGCTAGAATTCGTTTGAAATCATATTGAGCGACCGCCCCAAGGACTCCAAAGAACATCGTTAATCCAGCAAGAATTAAAATCAGTGTATGAGTAAAGCTGACATCCTGATTAAAGATTAACGTAAACACACGAATAATGGCATAAATCCCTACCTTAGTAAGTAAGGCACCAAAGAGAGCCGCTACCGCAGCTGGTGGTCCATAATACGATCTGGGAAGCCAGAAATAGAGTGGGAATAAAGCCCCCTTCATTGCAAAAACAATGAGTAGAATGATGGCCCCAACCTGTAAGGCTCCAGTTTGTCCTATCTCAGCAGTACGCTGTGCCAAGTGGGCCATGTTAACCGTTCCAGTAACACCATAAATATACGCGACAGCAACAAGGAATAAGATAGAGCCGAATACATTAATGATGACATATTTGAACGACTCACGCAGTTGATAACCTGTTCCTCCAAATACTATTAAAATATAGGAGGCAATGAGCATGACCTCAAAGAAAACAAATAGGTTAAAAAGATCCCCCGTTAAAAACGCTCCATTTACTCCCGTAAGCAAGAATAGATAGAACGGGTAATAGAAGTAGGCTTCTCTTTTTTTAGAGAGGGTAGTAAAGCCATAGAATAAACAAATCGCTCCAATTAAAGAGGAGAGCACCACCATAAATGTTGCAAATAAATCGGCAACAAACACAATGCCAAATGGTGCTTGCCAATCCCCAAACTCTAAAGTAAGAATTCCACGTTGATAAACCAGTATAGCTAAGTAGACAGAAATGGCGAGTGTTAACAAGACGGTGATGGAACTAAGTATTCTTTGTACCATTGGTTTTTTTTGAAAAAGTATAAGTAATGCTCCCATGAAAACAGGGATTAACACAGGTAGTATCAGTATATTATTCATCGGCAGAACCTCTTAATTTTTCTAAGTCGTCTGTTTTGTGCACTTTATAGGTTCGATAAGCAAGTACTAAAAGAAATGCGGTGACTCCAAAGCTTATAACAATGGCTGTTAAGATCATCGCCTGTGGTAGTGGATCTGTAAATGCCGTTTCACCCATGTTTAATAATGGAGCCGCACCGGTATTTAGTCCTCTTGTTGTAAGCAGAAGCAAATGGGCACCATGTGAAAGCAAGACCAGAGACATGACCACTTTGAGCAGACTTTTAGAGAGCAGCAGATACGTACCAACCATAAACAGCACGCCCGCAACAATGGACATAAGTATTTCCATTAGTTATCATCCTCCGCAATCGTAAGAGTAATCGTCATGGCGATACCTACAACGATAAGGTAAATACCAAGATCAAAGGGTAGGGCACTGGTTAATTCAATCTCTCCAAAAAAAGGAATGGTAAAGTAATCAAAGTAATGAGTTAAATACGGGTCATCATTAAACAACATACTCCACATACCAGTTCCTAATGAAAGCATTAAACCTACCGCAATAAAGGAGGTAAACGCAAAGGGTATCGCCTTTTTTATCTTCTGTCGATCAAAGTTAAGATACAGAAGCAAGCCGGAACAGGCGGTCATCAGTCCGCCAATAAAGCCACCTCCTGGTTGATTATGACCTGCAAAAAACAAGTAAATAGAAAAGGCGAAGACAAATACCACAACCACACGAGTTAAAACGTGAAGTAGGGTGTCATTCGAGTCAGTCGGCTTCCTCATGTGTCTTCACCCTCCTTTAATCTAAGTTTAATCATTGCAACAACACTAAGAGCTGCAATCGCGAGGACCAATCCTTCAAGAATCGTATCTAATCCACGAAAGTCAACCAGGATGACATTGACCATGTTATAGCCCCCGCCAAGCTCCTTACTGTTTTCAATAAAATATTCAGAAACAGAGGCAAGACTAAGCTCTTGTCCCATCAAGAATGAACTGATGCCCATGGTCGCAACAATGAGACCAACAGCCCCAGATATTAAAAGGTTACGTATAACCAACCCTTGTTTGGCTGTCTCTTTAGGCAGCTCAGGCAAATGGTAAAAAGCAAGCATAAATAGTAAGATCGACACGGTCTCAATTAACAGCTGTGTCAATGCCAAATCCGGTGCGCGGAATATAACAAAAAACAGCGCCATTAGAAAACCAATCATGCCAACCATAATAATAAGAGTCATCCGCTTTCGGATAAACAGAATACTTAGTACAGCGCCTATAAAAATAATGGCAAGAACCCATACAAAATAAGGGATTTCTGCACTGTGGTTGACGCTGAATATAAATGCGCCACTTCTTAATGCCGTATATGTAACAAGTAGCACAATAAATACGGCCATATAGCTAAAATAATCACGAAGCCTTCCAGTCATTTGAAGACGTGTTGTGATCTGCGAACTAGAAATTAAGCCATCTAATCCATGATCATACAGATGGTTAATCGGATCACGCTCTTGTTGATAGAGCTTGAGCCCTTGCCAGTTTTTCATGAAATAGAGTAGCAAAAGAGCGAGTATAGCCACTCCAATGGTCATGGCTAGTTCAAGGTTAAATCCGTGAAACATGGAGAGCTTTACTTCAAATTCATTGTTTTCAGACAGGGCAGGCGTAATCGCAGTGACTGCTGGTTTAATTAGTCTGTCTGAAAGTAGGTTTGGGAAAAGTCCAAGCGTTACAACAAGTGAACCTAATAAAACAGGACTAATTAACATACCAATAGGTGCCTCGTGTGCTTTCTTTTCATGCTGCTCCGGTTTGTAAGAACCAAGAAAGGTTTTTACAAACATAATGGCACAATATAAGAAGGTGAAAATGCTAGCTATCCAAGCGAATACAGGGATGATCACTGCCCATGTTCCCACGTTAAAGCCTTCGAAACGAATAGCATGAAGCATTCCAGTAAAGAACATTTCTTTTGAGATAAATCCATTAAACGGAGGCAGACCTGCCATGGAGGCGAGACCTATCAGTGAGACGGTAAATGTAACAGGCATAATCGACATAAGCCCGCCTAGTTTACGAATATCTCGTGTACCAGTCTCATGATCAATGATACCAGCTACCATAAATAAGCTTCCTTTAAACGTTGCGTGATTAATTAAATGAAGGATCGCCGCTACGGTAGCCACTGAATAATAAGCCGCAGCTTGATCCGTATCAGTAGCATAGGCTGCTGATCCTAACCCCAGGAGTAGCATTATCATTCCAAGCTGACTCACGGTTGAGAACGCCAAGATGCCCTTCAAATCCTTTTGCCTTACTGCGGACAGAGAGCCCCATAAGAGGGTCATCAGACCAACTAAGGTTAAAATCCAAAACCATTCCGGAACTCCTGCAAACACAGGTGTTAATCGTGCGACTAAATAAAGTCCTGCCTTCACCATTGTGGCTGAGTGTAGGTATGCACTGACAGGAGTTGGTGCTTCCATCGCATCGGGCAGCCATATGTGAAAAGGAAATTGTGCCGATTTAGTAAAAGCACCAAGCAAAACGAGTAGCATTGCGGGCAGAAAAAGGTCGCTAGTACTAATAAGGTCAGCTTGTCCAATGATTTCACGAATGCTAAATGTGCCAGTTATACCGTAGAGAATACAAAATCCAGCTAACATAGCAAAGCCACCGAAGACAGTGATTAGCATTGATTTTTGTGCCCCATAAATGGATTTCTCTCGACCGTACCAATAACTAATTAATAGTGCAGAGGCTAGGCTCGTTAGTTCCCAAAAAATATAGAGGACAATTAAGTTGTCCGACAGAACAACACCAAGCATTGCACCCATAAACATTAATAAATATGTATAGAAATGCTGCAGTGACTCCTTACCTTTATCTAAATAATAAATAGAATACAGGACGACAAGTGCGCCTATCCCTGTAATAAGTAATGAGAACAAAAGACTTAAACCATCGACATAAGCAGTGAAGTTAATCCCCAATGAAGGAACCCACTGAATGGTATTTTGAATCGATTGATCACTTAAAGTCGTTGGAAGAAGCCCTATAAAGTAAAGAAATAGTGCAGTAGGTATAATTAAAACAGCCCAACCGCTATGTACTCTTTTTATATAAATAGAGAAGAATGGGATCAAGCATGCCCCAATAAATGGAGCAAGTATTGCCCAATGTAAGATTGTCATGAAACCCCCCCTGTATCATTAAAAAACAATTGAAAATGTGATGTCTTCTTCTTAGACTCTAGCAAAGTATACCCTAAAAGAAAAGGAAGATTATCTTGATGTAACAGGGGTTTTAACTTTCTATTAAATATGAAGAAACAGGTTAAACGGAAATGAAAAATTCACATGTATAGATTAAAGCATTTTGTCCAAAACTAGATTTATAAACAATCTAGGGTGTATGTAATGAAAACAAGAACAAAAGCAGCAGTTTGTGGATTAATCTTTCTAGTTATGCTGGCGTGCGGGTGGATATCAGATCATGCCATAATGGAAAAACGGAATGAGCAAAGAAGAGGATTGCAGATTCAGGGTGAGCTTGGTGGTTTCTACGAGGATGAGTTTGCACCAAGGGAATATATAAAAATTCGTCCAAAGTTAAACAAAAAGGAGCAGCCGTAATGGCGCTCCTTTTTTTGTGTTAGATATGTTAGGAAGAAAGTTTGATGTTTGCTTCTAATGAACGATTTGTTAACTCCAATTTAATTAACTCAATAAACTCCGTACTTAACTCCAATTCAATCGCTTTATAGTACGTTTCAATAAGAAGATCATCGGATAAATGTTTCATCTTGTCCTGCTATTGTGCACTAGCAGGGTCACCTCCCTTAAAAGATGGTATGTCTAAAATGGGTGAACCTCTCGATGAAATAATCTTTGTAGTTTTTTTAATCCTATCATGATATCCGCACGAGAACAATCGTTCGTTTGTCCACAGAAAACCGTGGATAACCTGTTATTTTCATGTGAATAAATATATAGATAGCTTGTCAGATGTGGTTTTTTATCGTGTATAAAGTTATCCACAAAAATGGAAATTGACGGAAAATGTCGAAAAAATTAATGCATATTCGTTGAATAAAGGTTTATTAGGACTGTTTTTCGTGGAAAACATTGATTTAAGGAGTGGTTGAAGGTATAGTTTTACATTGATAGAAAAAGCGATAATTAATATGATAATTGAGGTGTAGGCAGTGTTTAAAAAGCTTTTGCCAAATCAATATGTTCAGAGTATATATGAAATTGATTTAGATCAATTAAAGCAAAAAGGCATACGAGCTATTATTACGGATTTAGATAACACATTAGTGGAATGGGACCGACCAGAAGCCACACCAGAAGTACGGGAATGGGTCAAGCGAATTAAAGAACACGATATGGTGGTGACAATTGTTTCAAATAACACGGAGAAACGAGTGAAGGCTTTTGCTGATCCCGAAGAAATGGTTTTTATTCATAGTGCAAAGAAACCAATGAGACGTTCTTTCTTAAGGGCTTGCTTGCAGATGAATGTGAAACCCGAGGAGACTGTTGTTGTAGGAGATCAGATTTTTACCGATGTACTGGGTGGGAACCGCGCTGGTTTACAGACAATTCTTGTGGTACCCGTAGCTAAATCTGATGGAATCTTCACCCTCTTAAATCGAAGGGCAGAACGTTTCGTGTTAAGATGGATGAGAAAGAAAGGAATGATCCAGTGGGAGAATCAAGAGTAGACACACAGCCTATATATTGTAGCGGCTGTGGAATACAAATACAGACAGAAGATAAACAAAAGCTTGGTTATGCACCTGCGTCTGCCTTGCAAAGAGATGTAGTCATTTGCCAGCGGTGTTTTAAGCTAAAACATTATAATGAAGTACAGGACGTCTCTTTGACGGATGATGATTTCTATAAAATTTTAAATACAATTTCTGAAAAAGATGCACTCGTGGTGAAGATTGTCGATGTGTTTGACTTTAATGGAAGCTGGCTGACAGGGCTTAATCGGTTTGCCGGAAAAAACGATGTCTTTCTAGTCGGCAATAAGGTTGATCTTCTACCTAAACTTATTAATCGAAATAAGGTAACGAATTGGCTTAAATTTTCTGCTAAGCAGCTTGGATTAACTCCAAAATCAGTAGCTCTCATGAGCACGAAGACGGGCGAGGGCGTTCTAGATGTTGCAGCAGAGATTGATCGTCTAAGAGGGGGAAGAGACGTTTATATTGTTGGGTGTACAAACGTCGGGAAATCTTCTTTTATTAATCAGCTTATTAAGCAATTTGCAGGTGATACGGATCAGCTGATTACAACCTCACATTTTCCAGGTACAACGTTAGATGTGATAGATATTCCGTTAGATGATGGTCAAACCATGTTTGATACTCCAGGCATTATTAACCGCCACCAAATGGCACATTATGTCTCTGAAGCGGGTTTAAAAGTGATTACTCCAAAAAAAGAAGCAAAACCAAAAGTTTATCAACTAAATAGTGGACAAACGTTATTTTTGGGAGGGCTCGGAAGAATGGACTTCGTGCAAGGGGAACGTACATCTTTTGTATGCTATGTTTCCAACGAACTGTCCATTCATCGTACAAAATACGAAAAAGCCAATCAGCTTTATGAACAGCATGCTGGAACATTGCTTACGCCTCCTGATGAGCAACAAGGCGCACTGGAAATGGTCAAGCATGAGTTTAAAATTACTGATCAGGCCAGTGACATTGTTTATTCCGGGTTAGGTTGGATTACAGTCAAAGGATCTGGATTGAAAATTGAAGCATACGCTCCTAAAGGTGTAGGTGTATCCGTTCGACCATCTATCCTGTCAGGCTGAGGTGAATACAATGACGAAATTATTCGGTCTACTTGGACATCCAGTGGGGCATTCAATGTCACCGACAATGCACAAGGTAGCTTATGAACAGCTTGGGCTAGATGCTTCCTATACTGCCTACGATGTAACACCTGAGAAGCTAGAGGAAGCTGTTCGTTATATTCGCACAGCTAATATAAGTGGATGCAATGTGACGATCCCCCATAAGGTAGAAGTTATGAAGTACTTGGATGAAATTGATGAAGAAGCTGTGCAAATTGGAGCGGTTAATACAATCATCAATCAAAACGGTAAGCTAAAAGGGTATAATACAGATGGCAGAGGTTATATCCAATCTCTTCTTTCTACTATAGACACACTGACCGGGCATCGAGTTCTGGTTATTGGTGCTGGCGGAGCAGCAAGAGCTGTTGTTGCCGTTCTCCTAAGTCACCAACCAGAAAGTGTGGTTATTGCAAATCGTACTGAAAAAAAAGCTGAAGCATTGGTCCAATTGTTTACCAAAAGTGACATACATTTAGGTTCTTCCTCGGTAGCGGGAGCTGCTGCACGATTGGAGGAATTTTCAATTATTATTAATACGACGTCCGTAGGGATGAGCCCACATATAGAAGACATGCCCATCTCTCTTGAAAGAATGTCACCAAAGGCTGTTGTCAGTGATTTGATTTATAACCCGTTAGAGACTAGGCTTTTAAAAGAAGCTAAAAAAAGAGGCGCGAATACAGAGAATGGAATTGGCATGTTTGTACATCAAGGTGTGCTATCCATTCAACATTGGACAGGTCTTACTCCTAAAGAGGCACCTATGCGCAAATCAGTAATTGAACAATTGAAACATGAATAAATTATGACTGGCTACAAAAAAAGGAGTCGACTATGTTAACAGGAAAACAAAAACGCTTTTTACGTTCAAAGGCCCATCACTTGAATCCGATTTTTCAAGTGGGTAAGGGTGGCACGAATGATAATATGATCAAACAAATAGAAGAAGCTCTGGAGGCACGTGAATTGATAAAAGTGAGCGTTCTACAGAACTGTGAATATGATAAAGAAGAAATTGCTGAAACCATTGTACAAGGAACAAATGCAAAGCTTGTACAGGTTATTGGAAGTACCATTATCCTTTATAGAAAATCAAAAGAGAATGCCAGCTTAGTGCTGCCAAGATAGTTGTTGAAGAGAGTGAATGTTATGTCTGGAAAAAAAATCGGGTTGTTTGGTGGGACATTTGATCCACCTCATCTCGGGCATATGCTCATTGCACAGGAAGCGCTGACTGAGTGCCAATTAGATGAAATATGGTTTATACCTGTTTCGACTCCTCCACATAAGGAGCGGGAGGTCACCCCTGGTCAAGAGCGGTTTGAAATGCTTCAATGTGCAACAGCGGATGAACAACGATTTCAGGTGTCTGATGTAGAGCTTTCTCGTTCGGGGCGATCCTATACAGTGGATACAGTTAAGCATTTTACACAAATGTACCCGAATGATCAGTTTTACTTTATTATTGGTGGGGATATGGTGGAGTCATTAGAGGAGTGGAAGGACATTGAGACCATTTTCGACCTAGTTACATTTATAGGTGTTCAGCGTTCGGGTAGTAAGGAAGCGAGTCATGCCTATCAGAACCGTATTTGGCACCTAGATCTTGTTCAGGTTGATTTTTCTTCTTCTAATATAAGGAAACGTTTAATTGACTCAAAGCCCGTTCGCTATATGGTGCCTGATTCGGTTAATTCTTATATTCAAAAAGGAGGTCTATATGGAACAAAGTCAAGCGCTAAAGCTCGTTAAGCCTCACTTGACGGAGGGAAGATATAGACATACGGTTGGAGTAATGGAAACAGCCATGATACTTGCAGAGCGGTTTGGGGAAGATAGTAAGAAGGCGGAAACAGCGGCTATTTTCCATGATTATGCTAAATATCGTAATAAAGACGAAATGAGAGACCTTGTCAAAAACAAACTATCCCGTAAAGATATATTGGATTATGGCTCTGAATTACTTCATGCACCCTGTGGAGCCTATTATGTTGAGCACGAAATTGGGATAACTGACCAAAATGTTTTGAATGCTATCACTTATCACACAACGGGTAGACCTGAGATGTCTGGTCTTGAGAAAATCATTTTTCTGGCTGATTATATTGAGCCTAACAGAACATTTCCTGGCGTGGATGAAGTAAGGGAGCTTGCCACAAGGAATATGGACGAGGCCATTATTCTAATGCTTCAACAGACTATTGCTTTTTTAGTAAAAAGAAGACAGCTTTTATATCCACTAACGCTGGAAACGTTTAACGAAAGTATAAGAAAACAACGAGGGGAGAATTGATAACGAGTGAGTGAAAATCAATTATTAACATTAGCTATTAATGCAGTGGACGACAAGCGTGCAGAGAACATTGTTGCATTGGATATGAGAGGTATTTCTCCCATTGCAGACTATTTTGTAGTGTGTCATGGTAATTCAGAAAAACAAGTTCAAGCGATTGCGTTTGAATTAAAAAAAGTCGTGCAAGAGCGCGGAATAGAAATTCAGAGACTAGAGGGCTATGATCAAGCGCGTTGGGTCTTACTTGATTTAGGAGACGTAGTCATTCATGTATTTCACAAGGATGATCGCTTGTATTATAACCTTGAAAAGCTCTGGGGTGACGCGCCAACTATTGAAATTGAGAAGGTGCTTGGTTAATGGAACTAAAGCCAGGATTAACGGCTACTTTAACCGTGGCTAGAAAAGCGGACTTTGGTTATTTCCTTACAGATGGAAAAACAGACATCCTTCTGCACTCAAGAGAAACCAAAGGGGATCTTGAGATTGGATCAACCCTTGAAGTGTTTCTATATCTTGATCATCAAAATAGATTATCGGCTACGATGGAGACACCTATTGTCAAAAATGATGAATTTGCATGGCTTGAAGTCATTCAAGTTAAGAAAGGTCATGGGGTCTTTCTTTATAACGGGATTAAGCGCGACCTGTTTGTTTCAATGGATGAGTTGCCTGGCGATGAGATCTACTGGCCAATTCGCGGAGATAAGCTTCCAGTATCGCTTGATTGGGACAAAAAAGGCCGGTTAATGGGTGTTTTGGTTAGAGGGCTTCCAATAGAGCGCTTGGCCGAAAAGGCCGATCCGATCGTTTTAAACCAAGATATCTCAGGAACCATTTATCATTATGCAGATGAAGGAGCACTTATTTTTACGGATAAGAGCTACCTTGCTTTTTTGCATGATGATGAAATGATTGGGACCTATCGAATTGGGGAAAAAATTCGCGCTCGCGTTATTTACGTCCGCGAAGACGGAAGAATTAACGTCACCACAAAAGCATTAAGAAGCGAAAGACAAAAAGATGATGCAGCTAAATTGCTTGAGTATCTAGAAGCAAATAACGGCTCTATGCCGTTTGGTGACAAATCTTCACCCGAATCCATTAAAGCTGCATTTAACATAAGTAAGGCCTCATTCAAACGAGCATTAGGCAAGCTTATTAAAGAGGGTAAAATTGAACAGCGGCACGGATGGACGTATCTAAAGGGGCAGCAATGAATTATTCAGGATTTGCAGCGCTTTATGATCATCTGATGTCAGAGGCGCCATATGATTCATGGGTCGATTATATTAAGAGATCATGCGAACGCACTGATTTAACAGGTTTGCGTCTACTTGATGTAGGTTGTGGAACAGGTGAATTGCTCATGTCACTTCTGCAAGAGGAGATGAATGTCACTGGCGTGGATTTATCACCAGAGATGCTTGCCATGGCGCAGGATAAAGCATCAAAAAAAGGATGGAATCCATGGCTTGTAGAAGCGGACATGACAGATCTTGAGGTGCTTGGTGAGTATGATCTTGTCACGGTTTTCTGTGATTCCTTAAACTATTTGCCGGATTCAGTTTCGGTACAGCGTGCCTTTCATTCCTTTGCTAATCAATTAGTAACAGGCGGGCTTTTATTATTTGATGTTCATTCTCAACAAAAAATAAATAAAGGCTTTGTAGGTCAAACGTTTGCTGATGCAGACGATGATGTTTCATATATTTGGACATCCTACGCTGGAGAAGAAGCAGATAGTGTAGAACACGAACTGAGTTTTTTTGCAAAAATGGCCGATGACCGTTATGAGCGTTTTGATGAAATTCACTTTCAACGTACGTTCCCGGTCACGGATTATCTAGACTGGCTTAGTCAGGCGGGCTTTAAAGTCGAAGCCGTTACGGCTGATTTTTCTACTCGGCAGCCATGTGAAAACAGTGAGAGAATATTTTTCAAAGCGGTTAAAGTATAGCAGGAATATAGTTGATCACTGTCGAAAAGTACTAAGGAAGGCTATCATCTACGATAGCCTTCCTTGGTTATAAAATGATTCTTCAATATGCTTCTGCTCGTTGTTAAATTTTCTATGGGTGGCTAAGAATAAATGGTCAAACATCGCACCGGTTTCATTTCTAAGTACCTCAATGCCTTCTCCGGTAATCCCTCCTGGTACACATATTCTTTCTTGTAACGTAGTAAGTGTAAAGCGGTTCTGCTCAAATAATTTTCCTAGTCCAATTAACATATTTGTTGCAAGCTCTGTTGCTTCTGCCTCTGAAATGGCCGTTTGGCGAACGGCAGCATCAATAAAACATTGTGTCAGATAACTGAAAAAAGCAGGGCCGCAGCTAGCGATATCTGATGAAACCCTTGTGATTTCCTCTTTAATCTCAAGGGGTTGAGAGATAAAGCTTAATAGTGTAGTTAATTGTTCCTTGTCCTTTGGTGAGCAGCGCTCTCCTAAGCTTAGCAATGTTGGTCCAGAAAGAGTTTGGTTGATAAGGCTTGGTATGGCTCTGGCCACTTTACACGGGACTTGGTCTTCAATGCTCTCGATTTTTACAGGACTTGTAATCGATACTAGAAGTGTATCAGAATCCACATTCCCCTTAATCTCTTGGAGCAGATCTGGTATCTGAAAAGGTTTGACACAGACAAATACAATCTCTGTATGTTGGGCTAGTTCCTTCGCAGATAAGGCTGTTTTTATTCTTGGAAAAGCTTCTTTTAGTAAAAACACCTTTTCTTTGCTTCGATTAAATACGGTAAGTTGATGTTCTTCGACAGCATTTGATTCAATAAAAGCCTCCACCAACATCCTTCCCATACTTCCCGTTCCGATGATGCCGATTTGAGTCATATTCTACTCCTTTCTATTGCCATAATGCCGTAGCTTTTTCATTATCACTATACGTATGCTTCATATGGGATAACATGCTGAATAATTTATAGAAAGGTGATGAATGAATGATTCGTATCTTTCAAACCTACTGGATTCATCTCGCTGCAGGAGTAGCATCATTAACGGCTCTTATTCTTTTCTTATTGCTAGTGAATGATGGTAATCAAGTGAGTGGCGGTCATGCAGAATCGGAAATTTGGAATCTGGACGAACAGTCAGAAGCTCCCGAGCAAGAGTATGTCTCTTATACTCAGTTAGAGGAGATCGTAGTAGATGTGAAGGGGGCTGTGCAAATGCCTGGTGTGTACACGTTAGAGGTGGGAAGTCGGATAGATGATGCGATTCGCGCTGCTGGAGGACTTACAGAGAAAGCAGATTCTAATCAGATAAATTTTGCTATGCTTTTACACGACGAGATGTTGATCTATGCACCTGAAGAAGGAGATGAGTCTCATGCCTCAATAAATATGACAAATCAGCTTGATTCAGGTCTAGGATCTGCTCAACAGTCTTTAGTGAATATTAATACAGCGACAGAAAACGAGCTTACTACTTTAAATGGAATTGGGCCTTCTAAGGCAGCTTCCATAATTTCGTATCGAGAGGAAAATGGCAGTTTTCAAACAATTGAAGAGTTAACAAACGTCAGTGGAATTGGTGACAAATCCTTTGAGAAATTAAAGGATGAGATTACTGTCAAATAAAATGAGTGGAGGTTGACGGCAGCGGAGTTCCTTTTTAAACTAGATAAGCAAAGATAGGATGTTGAAATCGAAGGAGCGTAACTCATAATGGAACGAATTTCATGGGATCAATACTTTATGGCACAGAGCCATTTATTATCTATGCGCAGTACTTGTCCAAGGCTAATGGTAGGGGCAACGATTGTACGGGATAAACGAATTATTGCGGGTGGCTATAATGGCTCCGTTAGTGGGGAGGCACATTGTTTAGATGATGGCTGTATGGTAGTAGATAATCATTGTATACGCACCATTCATGCTGAAATTAATGCCTTATTACAGTGTGCTAAATTTGGAGTTCCAACAGAGGGGGCAGAGCTATATGTCACTCACTTTCCATGTGTACACTGTTCAAAATCAATTATTCAGGCTGGGATTCAACGTGTTTATTATGCAAAGGAATATAAAAATAACCCTTATGCAGAACAGATTTTTAAGGTGGCAGGTGTTGAGCTTATAGAAGTTGAATTGGATGAGGCTGTATTAGATCGTCATTATCAAGATAAATTAAATCTTACCGTCTTATTGTTAAAAGAATTAGAGAAGGCGGACCTTCCGGAAGAACGTATGCAGGAGTTACTTAAACAGACTCGATCCATTTATACTAAAGCTTAAAAGGAGGGGAGAGGCTTTCGTCCGTCAATTAGTGATTTGTGCTGTGGCTTCAATAGGAGGACTTTGGGGTCAAATAAAAGGCTATGATGTAGCCTTTTGGTTGATTGCGGTCATTCTACTTATTTCTTGTGCTTTTCAAAAACAAGATATGAAGCGAAGCATAACCCTTATGATGTTATGTTTCCTGCTTTTTTCACTGCGTGGTTGGTATGCAGAATATACGAATCATACGGGTTTGACAGAAGGAGCATTTGAAACGATCGGAGTAGTCACTGGTGTTCCGAGAATAGATGGTGGCGCACTCCGATTTCAAATGAGAGAGATGGAAAATAAAGAGCTTTTGCAGGTTACTTCATACTTTAAAGATGAATCTGATCAAACATTTTGGAGAGGGGTTAGACCGGGATTTACATGCAAATTTTCTGGTAAATTAGAAGCGCCTCGAATGGCTTCAAACTTTAATCAATTTGATTATCAAAAGTACCTTTATGAGCAATCAATCCATTGGGTATATCGCGTTCACTCAGACCAAGTTGAATGTGTAAATAGAGCGGGAACTTGGGTAGATCGATTTAATCATTGGCGAATGGATCGTATAGAACAAATAAGGATGAGGTATCATGAGAACACATCTGGATTAATTATTGCTCTGACATATGGAGATCGTTATTTTATTGATCAGGATGTTCTCATGGCATATCAAAGACTCGGTGTCATTCACTTGCTTGCCGTATCAGGGTTACATGTTGGTATGTTAAGTGCAGCCGCTTTATTCCTGTTGATTCGCTTAGGACTTACTCGTGAAAGAGCAATGGAAATCATTATGATTGCCTTACCGTTTTATGCAGTCATCGCAGGCGCTGCACCCCCAGTCATCAGAGCAGCTGCTATGAGCTTTGTTGTTTTATTTTGCCTCCGGTTAAAGCAAAGAATTCCGCCGCTTACTGGTATTATGACGATATTTTTATTGTTTTTAATGGTGAAGCCCTATGTATTGTTTCAACTTGGCTTTCAACTTTCATTTCTTGTATCTTTTTCTCTTATATTATCGGCTCAAGCTATTCGTACGGCGTGTACATCCTACCTCAGCAGAATGGTCGCTGTTACCTTAATAGCACAGCTGGTGACACTTCCACTTATTCTTTACCATTTTTTTGAATGGTCCTTCCTTAGTATTCCGTTAAACTTTGTTTACATCCCCTTTGTTACTCTGATCGTGCTCCCTGCTTCATTTTTAACAAGTTTGTTTGATCTCTTTTTCCCCGCTTTTTTAAATATTCCTTATTACGCTCTTCAATTCATTGTTCCACCCGTTCATAACGCCCTCCTTCAAATAAACCAGCCTGCACTTCTCACGTATACGCCAGGTAGACCAGCTATATGGATGATATGTGGTTTCTACCTCTGTATCGTTATCGTTCTCCTAATGTGGGAATCACAAATAAAATACTGGTGGCTACGTGCCATAGTAGTCTTATCAATTCCATTAGTGACAATGGACAAGGCGCCATATTTTCAAACGAGCGCTTCTGTTACCATGCTTGATGTAGGTCAGGGAGATAGCTTTGTCATCGAGCTTCCAAGAAGAGAAGCCGTGATCGTCATCGATACGGGTGGTGTGATGCGTTTTCAAGAGGAGCCATGGCAAAGAAGAAGAAATGAATTTGATACAGGTAAAGACATTGTTGTGCCACATTTAAAAGCGAAGGGTATTACTTCGATTGATTATCTTATCCTTTCACATGGGGATCATGATCATATTGGGGGAGCTTTCATGCTGGCAGAGTATATGAATGTAAATACGCTTCTTTATGGAAAGGGTCCCGTAGAAAAAGACAATGAAAAACAAGTGCTACAAGCATTTGAGCAAGTAGGAACAACGATCCACTTTGTGGGAAAAGGCGCAGGCTGGGCATATGGTACGAATACGTTTGAAGTCTTATCGCCAGATCCATCTATACAAGAGGATGACATAAATGAACGTTCAATTGTGCTTTTAGCTCATATTGAAGGAACTAGTTGGCTATTTACTGGGGATCTCGGGGAAAAGGGTGAAAATTATTTAATGGAAATGCATCCAAACTTAGAGGTGGACATACTTAAAGCTGGTCACCATGGAAGCTTAACATCTACATCGGAACCATTCCTTGATCAGCTAAACCCAAAAGCGGTTTTAATATCTGCCGGAAGAGATAATCGATATGGGCATCCGCATCCAGATATTCTGGAGCGATTTAAAAGCCGTCAGATAAGCTATTGGCGTTCGGATCAGCAAGGAGCTGTAGAGTTTAAATATCATAATGGAGAATGGAGGATTAAACAGGCTATTCAAAATCCTTAATACAACATAAAAAGCCTGTCGAAGGGTGATCCATCGACAAGCTAGGAACCCTACTATATAAGGGTCCGGTTAAGATGATCCAATCAACTTAGAATTGGCTGAATACATCTACCAGTGAAGCAATGATAAAGAGGGTGGCAAAGAAACCAAAGGACGCAACAAAACCAACACCTGAATCGATGGCGTCATTTCGTTTACTTTGAACGTCTTCTTCAAATTTATTCATTAAAAATCCTCCTCTCTCTCTATGGTTAATTATAAGCGAAAGCGTTCTATTTTACTATGCTTGTTTCTTTAAACATTTAAATCCTGGAGGCCATCTTTAGAAGACTGGTTCCATTGCTAAGAGTTGTCACCTATAAAGCCTGCATGCATAGGATACCTTATAAAAAGACCGGTCTTTCACCACGTAAAGAAGCGGATTTCCCGGGCCTCGTTTCCTTGCGTTTATTATAAATGGAGGCAGCTATATCAGCTCGCCTCCTCTTATCTTTAGCTTGTTATTTTTAGTGATGTTTCATACACTAGGCATAAGAACTGAGATAAACGAGGTTATTAGATGGACTACATAAAACAAATAAAAAATATTAAAAAAAATCAGGTAGACCCTGTATATTTCATTCATGGAACGCAGGCATTTATAATGGAGGAAGTTATAAACGAAATTCTTGGACAACTACTCACAAAAGAAGAGCAGGACATGAATGTTCAGCGGTTTCGTTTAGCAGATGTTCCTTTGCAGCAAATTATGGAAGAGGCTGCCACTCTTCCATTTTTCTCGGGAAAAAAAGTGGTCATTGTTCAGGATTTTTACCTGGCAACAAGTCAAAAAGCAGAATCTGGTGGCGTGGAGCATCAGCTTGAAAGCCTGGAAGCTTATTTAAAGCATCCTGTTCCAGAAACAACACTTATTTTGGTTGCCCCATATGAAAAGCTTGATGAACGTAAAAAGGTAACGAAACAATTAAAATCGTTAGCGACAGTTGTCTCAGCATCTGAATTAACGGAACAGGATACGGTCGCTTGGATTGGTGAACAGGCTACGGTTTTAGGAATAGATGTTTCAATTCCAGTAAGAAGAAGGCTAATTGAATTAGCAGGAACTCATTTAATGCAACTAAATTCAGAGCTGCAAAAATGTCAGCTTTATACCGGCGTTGGTGGAGAAGTCACATTGGAGGTTGTTGAACAGCTAGTGGCAAAAACACTTGAGCAATCTGTGTTTGATCTCATAGATCGAGCAATGAAAGCTGATATAAGCCAAGCTATCACCCTTTATAAGGAAATGATCAAACGTAAAGAGGAGCCATTAATGATTCTTGCTATGCTAACCAGGCAGCTACGAATTTATCTCCATGTAAAGGAGTTAAAACAGCGATCTTACTCGGAAAAACAAATGGCTGGTATACTAAAGCTACATCCATATGTAGTGAAGCTAGCCGCAAAGCAAGTGGCACGTTTGGACGAGAAGCGACTAAAAGCCAGCTTGATGGCGGCAGCAGATACAGACTATGCCATTAAGACAGGCAAACAGGATAAGGAATTTGCAGTCGAGATGTTTATCATTAAACTCGGTTCACTAGCCTCAGAGCGAAGTGCATAAGAGGCGTGTTAGCTGAGTAGTGTGGGACTGACAGTAAGAGGGATGAGGATTTTGCCAAGAAGCGAAGCACCGTACCAAGAGAGTTAGAACTGATAGCAAGAAGGATGAAGCCTTTACCAAGAAGCGAGGCACGGTACCAAGAGAACTGGACCTGTTAGCAAGAAGGATGGGGCCTTTACCAAGAACAGAGGCACGGTAGCAAGAGAGATGGATCTGTTAGCAAGAAGGGTGAGGCCTTTACCAAGAAGAGAAGCACGGTACCAAGAGAACAGGACCTGTTAGCAAGAAGGATAAGGCATTTACCAAGAAGAGAAGCACGATACCAAGAGAACAGGACCTGTTAGCAAGAAGGATACGGCATTTACCAAGAACAGAAGCACGGTACCAAGAGAACAGCACCCATCTGCAAGAAGATTTTACTCGTTACCAAGAAATGCTGTTCTACAAAATAAAAAAAGCTTGCCGGCAAACTGCCGACAAGCAAAAACGACTCATTATGAGTCGTTTCTTTTTTTATGCTGAAAGACCGTTAAGCTGTTTAGCTAGACGAGACTTTGTACGTGCAGCATTGTTTTTATGGATAAGTCCTTTGCTTGAAGCTTTGTCAATCTTCTTTGTAGCCTCAGCAAATGCAACCTGAGCTCCTTCTGTTTCTCCAGCTTCAACTTTCTTCTCGAAGTTTTTGATGGCAGTACGTAGAGCTGATTTGTAAGCAACGTTTTGAGCACGACGCTTGTCATTTGTTTTCACGCGTTTAATTGCAGATTTAATATTTGCCATGTGTTTCACCTCCTGAGCAAACAGCCAATTCTCAATTTATAACTAGTTTGGTCAAAGAAGAGCGTCCTTTTACTCACAGTTATCAGCAATTGAAATGCTGTTTTAGATTCACTTGTATAACAACAAGCATTTTATCAAAATCGCTACATAAAAGCAATAGCTCTCTTAGGATTAAGGGTGCATGAAATGTCTGACATGAGGAAGGATATAAGCAAAATAGGTAAAGAGGTGGTAGACAATGAAAAATTTAAATATGGAGCCTTTTGAGGTCCGCACGGATTTGGCAGTTGAGGCTCATGAGCTATATAAAGAGAAGCAGCCAGAATCTGAACCTGCTTCAGGCATTCAAGTTAAAAAAGATGAAATTGATGGCGTGATTGTGACAAGAGTAACAATTGATGAAGAAGCGGCTCCTAAACTAGGGAAAAAGGCTGGCAATTATTTAACCTTTGAATCACAGGGAATTCGAGTAAAGGACACGGATTTGCAGGCGAAGCTTGAGAAGGTATTTGCCTCTTCCTTTCACAGCTTTCTAAAAGAATCGGGTGTGAATGAACAGGACACTTGCCTTGTAATAGGGCTAGGAAACTGGAATGTGACGCCTGATGCACTGGGTCCCATTGCGATTGAAGAGATACTCGTCACTCGGCATTTGTTTGAATTGGCTCCCGAAGAGGTGCAGGATGGCTTTCGCTCGGTCAGTGCCTTAACTCCTGGAGTGATGGGTCTAACAGGTATTGAAACCAGCGATATCTTATTCGGTGTGATCGAAAAGGTCAAACCGGACTTCTTAATTGTGATTGATGCACTTGCTTCAAGATCGGTAGAGCGGGTAAATACGACAATTCAAATTACTGATACAGGTATCCACCCTGGGAGTGGCGTTGGAAACAAGCGTAAAGAGATCAGTAAGGATACATTAGGAATTCCGGTGATTGCGATTGGGATTCCCACGGTTGTAGATGCCGTTACAATCACGAGTGACACAATTGACTATGTATTAAAACACTTTGGAAGAGAGATGAAAACTGGCAATGCTCCTTCTAGAGCTTTAGCTCCTGCGGGCATGACATTTGGGGAGAAGCGGACATTAACCGAGGAAGATCTTCCGGATGAGAAAAAGCGCGAAACCGTTTTAGGTATTGTTGGTACGTTACCTGAACAGGAAAAGCGGCAGCTTATTTCCGAGGTCCTTTCACCGATAGGGCATAATCTTATGGTGACACCTAAAGAGATAGATGTCTTTATTGACGATATGGCCCATGTGTTGGCAGGAGGAATAAATGCCGCCCTGCACAATCAGGTTGATCAATCAAACCTAGGAGCTTACACACGATAAGCCGTATCTTGATTCATCTATTAAAAGAAAGCTCAGTAGCGATTTAATCGTTACTGAGCTTTTTTATGCAGAGACTATCTTAAAACAGTTCTAGCTTGTCTGCCTCGAGAATAGATATCAGTAGCTTGGTATTGGATGTGGGAGTGATAGGATGAGGTCAAGTCATTTTGGGGGAATGACCATTCGGGTCAATCGGACAAGTATTAAACAGCTATTGATCAAATCTGTCGTTGGTGTCATTAGTTTGTTTATTCTAGTGAGTATCTTAACTTCTGTTGGACAAGGTAGAGGGTTGTCCTCTCAGTATATTCATTCTTGGTCTACAGCATTGGCAGGCGAGCAGCTGCTGCAGGTTATGGGTATGGAAAACACACATTTTTCAGCTCCGCTTCCTGTTGAAAACCGTCAAATGAAGCTTGCGCCACTTGCTTTTCAATTAGTAACAAGCTTAAATCCAGAGGATCCGCGAAGCTTTTTGGGGCGCGAGCTACCTGGTTTTGCTTTTTTTGATTCCCAGATTTATATTGCCGGGGAGGGAACGGACTATACAACCCTCTCACACGAGTCAAGTCCACCGATGGATGTTCAATTAGCTGAACAAGAAGCAAAGCAAGAAAGTCTAGAAAAAGTCATTCAGCTTGAAAAAGAAGCGGAAGAGGCTAAACAGCAGCAGGGACAATCCGAACAGAACACTGGCGATAAAAAAGTAGTCTATCTCATTAATACTCATGATACAGAGTCCTTTCTTCCCGAGCTTAATTCAGAAGAAGCATTTAATAATAAAGTAAACATTACACAAACGAGTGAAAAGCTAAGGCAAGAGCTTGAAAGAAGAGGAATTGGTGCTTCACTGGAGGAACGGAGTGTACAGGAGCATTTAAAAAGCAAGGGCTGGAACTACAACAGATCATATGATGCAGCCAGAGATTTTCTTTTGGAAGCTGTAGAAGGGACAAATGACTTTGAATTATTTTTTGATCTGCACAGAGACTCATCAAGTCGTAATAAAACAACAGTTACTATTAATGGCGAGGACTATGCAAGAACGTTTTTTGTAGTCGGGGGGAATAATCCAAATGCCCAATCGAATACAAAGCTCGCTGAGGATTTAAATGAATTATTGGAAGAGCGTTATCCTGGCTTAAGCAGAGGAGTTCTTACCAAAGAGGGTTCAAAAACAAATGGGGTATTTAATCAGGACTTGGCTCCCCAATCCATGTTGATTGAAGTTGGAGGCGTTGAGAATACTTTAGAAGAGACGTATCGGTCCTCAGAGGCTTTAGCGGATGTGATTGCCGAGTATTATTGGTCGTTGCAAGAGGGGGATTCTTGATGGCTAAAAAATGGATGATTCAACTTGGTCTCTTTTTCATCGCTGTTTTGCTTGGTGCAATGTTTGGTATCCAATATATTAATGAACGCATGGACATATCACATCCAGCTCCTCTAGAGCAGACGGCTGCAGATCATATCGTCGCTCCTACACATCCTGAATCAACAAGGGTTGACTTAGTAGCGAAGCAGGAGCAGACAAATGAGGAGAATCATAACTTCTTCTCGGAAGCAGCAATAAGTAGCGCATCTGGCCTAGAGAATGTAAGCCGTGGGATGCTGAATCGATTAATTTATGCAATAGATGTGGGGCTAAATGGAAGAGAAGAATAATGACACCTGAAAAATGAGTGTCCACATTTATAGACTGCGTATTGAATGCTTTCCTACAGGTTGCTATAATAGAAAATAGTGTATTTGTGTACGTAAGCTGTAGGAGTGATTGTAGAATGAATAATGATCAACGGTTAGAAAGGCGATCGAGGATTCGTAACTTCTCGATTATTGCCCATATAGACCATGGGAAATCAACACTTGCTGATCGGATTTTAGAATTGACCGGTGCCCTAACTCATCGCGAAATGAAGGATCAGACACTTGATGCCATGGATTTAGAAAGAGAGCGCGGTATTACGATTAAGCTAAATGCTGTGCAGTTACAATACAAAGCAAAAGATGGGGAAGAGTACATCTTCCATTTAATTGATACACCGGGACATGTCGACTTCACCTATGAAGTGTCGCGTAGTCTTGCCGCCTGTGAAGGAGCTCTTTTGATTGTTGACGCCGCACAGGGGATTGAGGCACAAACGCTTGCAAATGTATATTTAGCCTTAGATAATGATTTAGAGATTCTACCAGTTATAAACAAGATTGATTTGCCAAGTGCTGAACCTGAACGAGTGAAGCAGGAAGTAGAAGATGTTATTGGTCTTGATACTTCCGAGGCTGTACATGCCTCCGCCAAAAATGGAATCGGTATAGAGGAAATTCTGGAGCAGGTTGTAGAAAAAGTACCAGCACCTACTGGTGATCCTGCTGCTCCGTTTAAAGCCCTTATTTTCGATTCACTTTATGATGCCTATCGTGGGGTCGTGGCTTACATTAGAGTGGTGGAAGGAACGATTAAAACCGGCGATCGCATAAAGATGATGGCTACAGGTAAAGAATTTGAAGTAAGTGAAATTGGCGTCTTTACCCCAAAAGTGACAAAG
Source organism: Alkalicoccobacillus porphyridii (assembly GCF_007293315.1). Lineage (GTDB taxonomy): Bacteria > Bacillota > Bacilli > Bacillales > Bacillaceae_D > Alkalicoccobacillus > Alkalicoccobacillus porphyridii. Next base: position 273,219 of record NZ_VLXZ01000005.1, on the reverse strand, counting down.
CGGGATGAATTAACGGTTGGAGACGTTGGCTTTTTAACAGCAGCTATCAAAAATGTCGGTGATACACGTGTGGGTGACACCATTACGAGTGCAGATCACCCAACGGACGAGGCGCTACCGGGCTACAGAAAGATGAATCCGATGGTGTATTGTGGTCTGTATCCAGTCGATACGAATGAATACAATGACCTTCGTGAAGCGTTAGAAAGACTTGAGCTTAACGATGCTTCTCTTCAATACGAGCCAGAGACATCACAGGCTCTAGGCTTTGGTTTCCGTTGTGGATTCCTTGGGCTTCTTCATATGGAAATTATCCAAGAGCGTATTGAAAGAGAATTTGGTATTACCCTAATTACAACGGCACCAAGTGTTATTTATAATGTTGAATTAACAAATGGTGAATCCATACAAATTGATAACCCGGCAAACATGCCAGATGCTCAAAAGGTTGAGCGGGTTGAAGAGCCGTATGTTAAAGCAAAAGTGATGGTACCAAATGATTATGTTGGTTCAGTTATGGAGCTTTGTCAGAAGAAGCGTGGTAACTTTATTGACATGCAATACTTAGATGCGAATCGTGTGCAAATTGTCTATGAGATTCCGCTCTCAGAAATTGTGTATGATTTCTTTGATCAGTTAAAATCAAACACAAAAGGCTATGCGTCGTTTGATTACGAATTGATTGGCTATAAAGCATCCAATCTTGTGAAAATGGATATTCTCTTGAATGGTGAAAAAGTAGACGCCCTATCCATTATTGTGCACCGTGAATTTGCATATGAACGTGGAAAGATTATCGTTGAAAAGCTAAAGGAGCTTATTCCTCGTCAGCAATTCGAAGTACCGATTCAGGCAAGTATTGGTCAAAAAATCATTGCGCGTTCAACTATAAAAGCAATGCGTAAGAACGTACTGGCAAAATGTTACGGGGGAGATATCTCTCGTAAGCGTAAATTGCTAGAGAAACAAAAAGAAGGTAAGAAACGCATGAAGGCTGTTGGGAATGTGGAAGTTCCCCAGGAGGCATTTATGGCAGTCTTACGGATGGATGAATAAAAGGAAAAGGCTGGCATATGCCGGCTTTTTACCATGTTAGGAGAAGAAAGGGGGATGGGCAACATGAGTGCAGATGCAATATATGTCCATATTCCTTTTTGTGAGCATATTTGTCATTATTGCGATTTTAATAAGGTGTATCTAAAAAATCAGCCAGTTCAGGCTTATTTAGATGTACTGCTTGATGAGATGAGACAAGAACAGGAGACCAACCCATCTCCGTCTATTCGTACGATTTATATTGGCGGTGGGACACCAACCGCATTAAGCGCAAGTCAGCTTTCTTATCTAGTAGAAGGAATGAAGCAAATCTTTCCGCTTGATCAGCTGGAAGAATGGACCGTTGAAGTGAATCCAGATAGTGCAGAAGCAGATAAACTGAGTGTACTTTTTAACGCTGGGGTCAACAGGCTGAGCATCGGAGTACAGACCTTTGATCATGAGCTTCTTGAAATGATTGGACGTACTCATCGACAGGACAGTGTGTTTGAAGCGATACACACAGCGCGAGAGGTTGGGTTTCAAAATCTATCCATTGATTTGATGTTTGGTTTACCTAAACAAACACCTGAGTCATTTGCTGAGACGCTCCGTCTCGCTTATGGTTTGAATATTGAGCATATCTCTGCGTATTCACTTAAAATTGAAGAAAAAACTGTTTTTTATAACAGGCAGCGCAAAGGCAACCTTCAGTTACCACCAGAAGAACACGAGATTACTATGTATCAGACGCTTCTATCAACCACTAAACAAGCGGGATTAACTCAATATGAAATTAGTAATTTTGCTAAGCTTGGCTATGAAAGCAAGCATAATTTGGTGTATTGGAATAATGAATCGTATTTTGGGTTTGGAGCTGGGGCATCAGGGTATGTAAATGGGGTTAGATATCAGAATATCGGACCAATCAACCGCTATATTCAAGCTGTAAAAGATAAAGAGCTGCCTAGAATTACATCTCATGTGGTCACAGCTAGTGAAAGACTTGAGGAAGCTATGTTTCTTGGATTACGTAAGCGCCAGGGGATAAACCCAGAAGAGTTTCAGGCAAAATATCACTATCGTTTTGAAGAGCTCTACGCTAACCAAATTCAAGATTTAATAACAAGGGGATTGCTGGAGTATCAAGGAACCTCACTGCGATTAACTGACAAAGGTCTGCTTTTAGGTAATGAAGTATTTGAAGCATTTTTAGCGGTGCTTGAGGATGACCAATTATCTCTTAAGTAAATTCTATTTTTCTGGGAGCTTTCATATTGACAAACTCTGACCTATTTGATAACTTATCAATAGAATTAGCACTCGTAATTAGAGAGTGCTAACAGGGGTGATTTGAAATGCTGACAGAGAGACAGTTGTCGATATTACATGCAATTGTTGATGAATATATTCGTTCTGCAGAGCCAATTGGGTCGCGCAGTATCTCAAAACGTCATGATATTTCTTTTAGCCCGGCTACGATTCGTAACGATATGTCTGATCTTGAAGAGCTGGGTTTTTTAGAGAAGCCACACAGTTCGGCTGGAAGAATTCCTTCTCAAAAGGGCTACCGGTTTTATGTAGACCATCTTCTTATGCCTCGACGTTTGACGATGAAAGAGAAAGAAAGTATTCAGTCCGTCTTCTCAACACAAGCTCAGGAGCTTGAGGAGATGTTCAAACAGTCTGCGCGTGTATTGTCGGAAATGACCAGCTACATTTCCATAGTACTTGGTCCTGAGATGGAAGATGCAAGACTTCGCAGCGTGCAAATTGTTCCGCTTTCTTCTGATAAAGCCATTCTCATTCTTGTTAGTTCTACCGGACATGTAGAGAATCAAATGCTGCATTTATCTGAGCATGTCCAGCCCGCTGATCTTGAACGAGTGGTTAATATGATGAACCAAAGATTAATGGGCATTCCTTTGTATAAGCTACAAACAGCTATTCAAACGGAACTGGCTCACCTTATGCGTCAGCATGTAACTGCTTATGATTCTCTATTGGAAAGTTTACAGATTTCACTTTCGATAGAGCGTTCTCATAAAGTTTTCTATAGTGGAAAAACAAATATCCTAAATCAACCTGAATTTAGAGATTTGGATAAAGTTCGACTACTGTATAACTTCTTGGAGGAAGATCAAACCATTCACAAGCTCCTTAGCACACAAAGTTCAGGGCTGCAGGTGAAGATTGGGCATGAGAACAAGCTGGAAGCCTTTGATGACTGCAGTATGATTACAGCTGATTATTCAGTTGGTGACCAGCATGTAGGAACCATCGGCATTATTGGTCCAACTCGAATGGAGTATCAGCGTGTAATTAATGTAGTTGACTATTTATCAAAGGATTTGACCAAGCTATTGACGAGTTTGTATCGTTAAGTTTCTTATTCGGAATTGTGACTAAAGTATTGTGCTTTTGCTTTAGTCAGCAATACATAGCATATTTCTTTTGGAGGTGAAAGTAACAATGAAAAAAGAGCAAGAGGAACATGTTGATCAAGAAGAAAAAGAAGCAGTAGAGCAGGAAGATCAGCAGGAACAAGAAATGGCAGATGTCATGGAAGGCCATGCGGTGGATAAGCAGGATGAAGCGGATGAACAATCGGAGGAAGCTGCACATAAGGCTGAAATTGCTGATTTAAATAATCGACTGTTACGTGTTCAAGCAGACTATGATAACTTCCGCAGAAGATCCCGTGAGGAAAAGGAATCAGCGGCCAAATATAGAGCTCAGGGCTTTGTAGAGGAGTTACTTCCTGCGCTTGATAATTTTGAGCGTGCCCTATCGGTGAAACCAGAGGGGGATGAAGCCAAATCATTGGCTCAAGGCCTGAATATGGTTTATAACCAGTTACAGGAGGCGCTTAAGAAAGAAGGCGTCACAGTAATTGAGACAGTTGGAGAGACCTTTGATCCGCATCTGCATCAAGCTGTGATGCAAGTGGAGGAAGAAGGGTTTGAATCCAATCAAATCGTGGAAGAATTGCAAAAAGGTTATAAGCTAAAGGATCGTGTCCTACGACCTTCAATGGTAAAAGTAAACGCATAAGACCACAAAAAAAGATGAAATTTAGGAGGCGGATTCCGTATGAGTAAAATTATTGGTATTGACTTAGGAACAACGAATTCATGTGTCGCAGTAATGGAGGGGGGAGAGGCTACTGTTATCCCTAACCCTGAGGGTAACCGTACAACTCCATCTGTTATTGCATTTAAAGATGGAGAAAGACTTGTTGGAGAAGTAGCAAAGCGTCAAGCTGTAACTAACCCAAATACGGTTATTTCTATTAAGCGTCATATGGGTACAGATTATAAAGAAACCATTGAAGGCACTGAGTTCACACCTCAAGAGCTTTCTGCGATTATCCTTCAGAAGCTTAAAGCTGATGCTGAAGCATACTTAGGTGAAACTGTTACAAATGCAGTGATCACAGTTCCAGCTTATTTCAATGACTCTCAGCGTCAAGCAACAAAGGATGCTGGTAAAATTGCTGGTCTTCAAGTAGATCGTATTGTAAATGAGCCTACTGCAGCTGCTCTTGCATACGGACTTGAAAAAGAAGAAGATCAAACAATCCTAGTTTATGACCTGGGCGGCGGTACATTTGACGTATCTATCCTTGAGCTTGGTGACGGATTCTTCGAGGTTAAAGCTACATCTGGAGACAACAAACTAGGTGGAGATGATTTTGATGAAGTCATCATCAAATATCTTGTTGAACAATTCAAGAAAGAAAATGGTATTGATCTTTCACAAGATAAAATGGCGATGCAACGTCTTAAAGACGCAGCTGAAAAAGCGAAAAAGGATTTGTCAGGTGTCACTCAATCTCAAATCTCTCTTCCTTTTATCACAGCTGATTCTACAGGACCAAAACACTTGGAAATTAGCTTAAGCCGCGCGAAATTTGAAGAGCTTTCTTCTGATCTTGTAGAGCGTACGCTTGGACCAACTCGTCGTGCAATGCAGGATGCAGGTCTATCTGCTGGTGAAATTGATAAAGTTGTATTAGTTGGTGGTTCTACACGTATTCCAGCTGTACAAGAAGAAATCAAAAAGCTAACTGGTAAAGACCCTCACAAAGGAGTTAACCCAGATGAAGTAGTAGCACTTGGTGCGGCGATTCAAGCAGGAGTATTAACTGGAGATGTTAAAGACGTTGTATTACTTGACGTAACTCCATTATCTCTTGGAATTGAAACAATGGGTGGAGTGTTCACGAAGCTAATTGATCGCAACACAACCATTCCAACTTCTAAATCACAAGTATTCTCTACAGCAGCTGATAACCAGCCATCTGTGGATATCCATGTGCTTCAGGGTGAGCGTGAAATGGCAGCTCACAACAAAACATTAGGTCGTTTCCAATTGTCTGATATTCCACCAGCACCACGTGGCGTTCCGCAAATCGAAGTATCGTTTGATATCGATGCGAACGGTATTGTTAACGTAAAAGCAAAAGACATGGGCACTAGTAAGGAGCAATCTATTACCATTACATCTTCATCAGGTCTTTCTGACGAAGAAGTAGAACAAATGGTGAAGGATGCTGAAGCGAACGCTGAAGAAGATAAAAAGCGTCGTGAAGAGGTTGAACTTCGTAACGAAGCAGATCAGCTTGTATTCTCAACAGACAAAACGCTTAAAGATTTAGGTGACAATGTTGAGCAAGAAGAAAAAGACAAAGCGGAAGCTGCAAAAGAGAAATTAAAAGCAGCTATTGAAGCTGATAATCTTGATGAGATTCGTACAGCTAAAGATGAGCTTCAAGAGATCGTTATGGCCCTTACAACAAAAATGTATGAGCAGGCAGCACAAGCGGCACAAGCCTCACAAGAGGGTGGCGCTGAGCAAGCTGAAGCGAATGACGATAATGTTGTTGATGCTGAGTATGAGGATGTAACAGATGAGGATCAGAACAAAAAAGACAACTAAGTAATACAAGAGAAAAGTCCGTACGAAAAAGTCAAAGTCAGAACAGATGACTTTGACTTTTTCTTTGAGTATGGGCATCTTGCGCCTTTTAGCATAGAAATGATATGATGAACGTTATGAGAAATAGCGTATTTTTTATGAGCGGGAGTGGATGACGTGAGTAAACGAGATTACTATGAAGTGCTCGGGGTTGACCAAAACGCATCTGTTGATGAGGTAAAAAAAGCTTACCGAAAACTGGCAAGAACCTATCACCCTGATGTAAATAAAGAGGCTGACGCAGAAGCCAAATTTAAGGAAGTAAAAGAAGCGTATGATGTATTAAGTGATCCTCAGAGAAAAGCTCAATATGATCAATTTGGCCACACGGATCCGAACCAAGGGTTTGGAGGCGGAGGTGCTGGAGGAGACTTTGGCGGCTTTAATGATATCTTTGATATGTTCTTTGGAGGCGGCGGTGGACGAAGAAATCCAAATGGCCCACGTCAGGGAGCCGATTTACAATATACAATGACATTAGAATTTAAAGAGGCTGTTTTTGGCAAGGATACGGAAATCGAAATTCCTCGTGAAGAAACATGTAACACCTGTTCTGGTTCTGGTGCAAAACCTGGTACGAAGCCAGAAACTTGCTCTCACTGTCAAGGGTCAGGTCAATTAAATGTGGAACAGAACACACCATTCGGTCGTGTTGTAAATCGTAGAGTATGTAATCATTGTGAAGGTACAGGTAAAATGATTAAAGAAAAATGCTCTACGTGCTCTGGAAAAGGGAAAGTCAGAAAGCGTAAAAAAATCAGTGTGAAAGTTCCAGCTGGTATCGACCATGGTCAACAAATGCGTGTGTCTGGTCAAGGGGAAGCTGGCGCTAACGGTGGCCCTGCTGGCGATCTGTACGTGGTTTTTAACGTAAAATCACATGAGTTCTTTGAACGTGATGGCGAGGATATTTATTGTGAAATGCCATTAACCTTCACCCAAGTGGCACTAGGAGATGAAATTGAGGTTCCTACATTAACTGGGAAAATCAAATTAAAAATTCCTGCTGGTACGCAAACAGGGACTAACTTCAGACTACGTGGAAAAGGTGTGCCTAATGTTCATGGTCGTGGTCAAGGGGATCAACATGTGAAAGTTCGTGTTGTTACACCGAAGAACTTAAGTGAGAAAGAGAAAGACATCATGCGAGAATTTGCCGAAACACATGGCGGCCATACAATTGAGGAGCAAGATTCGTTCTTCTCAAAAGTAAAGCGAGCATTTAAAGGCGAATAACGTTCGCAATAAATCTTCAGGAGTGATTGAAACTTGAAATGGGCGGAGTTTAGTATTCACACAACACAAGCTGCGGTTGAACCAGTATGCCATATTCTTCACCAATCAGGAGCAAGCGGCGTTGTTATTGAAGACCCTTCTGATTTAGTGAAGGAATGGAGTAAAGAATTTGGTACAGTTTATGAACTGTCTCCAGACGACTATCCAGAAGAAGGAGTTATTGTGAAGGCCTATTTTCCGGTCAATAGCTTCTTAAATGAAACAATTGAAGAAACAAAGGGCGAGATTAATGGGTTAACAGCTCATCACATCGACTTAGGCAGAAATCAGGTCAGTGTTTCAGAGGTGGATGAAGAGGACTGGGCAACAGCTTGGAAGAAATACTATCATCCTATTAAAGTTTCTAATCGACTTACGATCATTCCGACTTGGGAAGAGTATACACCTAATGAAGAAGAGATGATTATTGAATTGGATCCGGGAATGGCTTTTGGCACTGGAACGCATCCAACAACTATCCTTTCAATCCAAGCACTTGAGAAATCAATTAAATCAGAGGATCGTGTCCTAGATGTAGGCACGGGCTCTGGTGTGCTTGCGATTGCTGCAGCAAAGCTTGGAGCCTCATCAGTCGATGCATTTGATCTGGATGATGTGGCCGTAACAAGTGCCATTGGCAATGTGGAGCTGAATCAATCCGTTTCCATTATTAACGTTCGTCAAAATGACTTGGTTCAAGGTGTACAAGCTGATTCGTACCAAGTAGTTGTGGCGAATATTTTAGCAGAAGTTATTACCTCTTTTGCCCACGATGTATATCGTATCTTGCAACAAGGTGGAACATACATCACATCCGGCATTATTAAACGAAAGAAGCAGGATGTAAAGGATGCGTTAACAGAGGCGGGTTTTGTGCTTAAAGAAGTGACTGAAATGGATGATTGGGTGGCTATCATTGCGGAAAAACCGAGGTATGACGCCTAATGCAGCGCTATTTTGTTTCTAATCAGCAAATGACTGAGAACCAAGTAATCATTTTAGGTGAAGATGCTACACATATTAAGAAAGTGATGCGTATGCAAACGGGACATACTATTGTGTGCATTAATCAGAATCAACGTGCAGTACTATGCGTTCTTGATTCAATTGATAATACAGGGGTAAGGGCAACCGTAGTGGAAGAGCTGACTGAGAAGACAGAGCTTCCAATTGCGGTGACGATTGCACAAGGATTGCCAAAGTCAGATAAACTTGAATGGATTGTCCAAAAAGGTACGGAACTTGGAGCCACAGGTTTTTTGCCTTTTTCTGCGAGTCGTTCTGTAGTGAAATGGGATCAAAAGAAAAGCGAAAAAAAAAGAGAGCGATTGGAGAAAATTGCAAAAGAAGCTGCCGAGCAATCGTATCGCCTGAACATCCCTCAGATACATGATTCGGCCAATGAAAAAGCGGTGATTGACTTGATTGCTCACCATACGGCTAGTATAGTACTAGCTGAGGAGCAAGCAAAAAACGGAGAGACGTCTCAGTTCTCTAAGGTTCTTTCCTCTTTAACGGAGGGGGATTCATTGCTTGTCATTGTTGGTCCTGAGGGCGGTTTAAGTGAATCTGAAGTAGATCATTTCCAAGAAGCGGGAGCTATCCCATGCGGTCTTGGACCACGTATTTTACGTACTGAAACAGCCTCTCTTGCAACACTTGCGGCTATTTCATACCAATTTGAATTAATGAGGTGAAGAATATGGCAACCGTCGCGTTTCATACCTTAGGCTGTAAAGTAAACCACTATGAAACAGAGGCCATATGGCAATTATTTAAGAATGAAAATTATCAAAAAGTTGATTTTGAACAAACCTCTGATGTGTATGTGATAAACACATGTACCGTTACAAATACAGGTGACAAAAAAAGCAGGCAGGTTATTCGTAGAGCGATACGTAAGAATCCAGATGCTGTCATTTGCGTAACGGGGTGTTATGCACAAACATCACCAGCTGAAATCATGGCGATCCCAGGAGTAGATATCGTTGTTGGTACTCAGGATCGTTCAAAAATGCTTGGATATATTGAACAGTTTAAAAAAGAACGTGAGCCAATTAATGGTGTTGGAAACATCATGAAATCTCGTGTCTATGAAGAGCTGGATGTTCCAGCGTTCACAGATCGAACAAGAGCCTCCCTAAAAATTCAAGAGGGGTGTAATAACTTCTGTACCTTCTGTATCATTCCGTGGGCACGTGGGTTAATGCGGTCTAGACAGCCTGAAGATGTTATAAAACAAGCACATCAGCTAGTTGAAGCAGGGTATAAAGAAATCGTCTTAACAGGTATTCATACAGGTGGATACGGGGAGGATTTAAAAGATTATAGCTTAGCTCGCCTTCTGCTAGATTTAGAGCAGGTGGATGATCTAAAACGAATTCGAATTTCATCTATCGAAGCCAGTCAGCTGACAGATGAAGTCATTTCGGTAATTAATGATTCACAAAAAGTTGTTCGCCATCTTCATATTCCGCTTCAATCGGGCTCGGATACTGTACTCAAACGAATGAGACGCAAATATACGATGAGCTTTTTTGCTGAGCGATTAGAGCGCTTGAAAGAGGCATTACCAGGATTAGCTGTCACTTCTGATGTTATTGTTGGCTTCCCTGGTGAAACCGAAGAAGAATTTCAAGAAACCTATGATTTTATTGCCCATCATAAGTTTAGCGAGCTACATGTTTTTCCTTATTCAAAACGCACAGGAACACCAGCTGCAAGAATGGAAGATCAGGTCGATGAATCCATAAAAAATACTCGTGTTCATAAGCTAATTGAGCTATCTAATCAGTTGGCTAAGGAATATTCATCAAGATTCGATCATGAAGTACTTGAAATGATTCCAGAAGAAGTCGATCAAGAGAATCCTGACATGCTAGTTGGTTATACAGATAATTATCTACGTGTAAAAGCTCGTTTAAGTGAAGATTTAATTGGACAAATCGTAAAAGTAAAACTAACGAAGCCTGGTTATCCTTTGAATGAAGCCGATTTTGTCCGTGTAATGAATGAGGAAGTATTGGAGCAAGCAGCGGTAAACTATTAGAAGACATGGAGGACTACTTATGACGCAACAGAAAATAGCAGCAATGATAGATCATACAGCATTAAAAGCCAATACAACGGAAAAAGAAATTCGCACACTTTGTGAGGAAGCGTTAGAGCACTCATTTGCTTCTGTATGCGTGAATCCAACCTGGGTTCCTCTTGCAGCTAGTTTGCTTCAGAAATCAATACAGGTGAAGGTTTGCACGGTGATTGGTTTTCCATTAGGAGCTAATTCAACAGAAGTAAAGGCTTTTGAAACAACGGATGCTATTAATAACGGTGCAGATGAAATCGATATGGTTATTAATGTGGCTTTATTAAAGGCAGGCAATCATCAAGCATTTGAGCAGGACGTTAAAGCAGTTGTTGATGCTGCGAGTGGTAAAGCGTTAGTAAAGGTTATTATTGAAACCTGCTTATTAACTGATGAAGAGAAGCGAGTGGCCTGTGAGCTGGCTGTGAAAGCAGGAGCAGATTTTGTTAAAACGTCTACCGGCTTCTCAACAGGTGGAGCCACGGTCGAAGATATTCAATTAATGCGTGAAACAGTTGGTCCAAGCATTGGTGTGAAAGCCTCTGGTGGTGTGCGTAGTCTTGAGGATGCCGAGAAGATGATTAAAGCGGGAGCTACACGTATTGGTGCTAGCTCAGGAGTAGCAATCATGAAAGGCCTTCAAGGAGAAAGCAGCTATTAATATTATACTAAAAGAGTAATAAACTCGGCTGAGTTTATTACTCTTTTTTTTAGATAAGCGGAACTAAGCCAACAGTACGTAACATTTAGGAGGACACTAAAAATGAAGCTTTGAGAAGATCACTCTTTTTACTTTGCTACCATACGCCCATGCAACATCTCAATTAAGGCAATAAATGGTCTAACAAAGGGAAGTAATAAGACCGAACAAACAACGTTGAATATAACACTAGCATGTGCAAGCTGGGTCGCTGGATCAAAGGTTAGTAACCTTGAGATGAGCGCTAGTCCATCAATAAGTGGCAAAAACAACAAAGCGCCAAAGACATTTAGCCAAATATTCGCATAAGCCACTTGTTTAGCAGCGGAACTAGTTCCAATACTCGCTAGAAGCGCAGTTAAACAAGTTCCGATATTTGAGCCAATCATAATCGTAATCGCAGTAGGTAGACTAATGATGTGTTCTGATAAAAATCCCATAGCAAGTGCGATACAGGCTGTACTTGATTGAATAATAGCTGCAAGGATAGCTCCAATGCTCATGCCATAAATAGAATGAGACGAAGCCCACTTAATGATATCTTCCGAAGCAGTGAACGATGAAACAGGCTCAGCTAATGAGGATAACCCACTCATTGATAAGAATAAACATCCAAGTCCTACTCCTAAGCAACCGAGTGAATAACACGTTGCATTCTTAAAAAGCAGAAGAACGACACCAAGAAGGACAATCCATAGAGCATAGGAACCGATTTGAAACGTGATTAGTTCAGCTGTGACGGTTGTACCAATATTTGCGCCTAAAATGACTCCAATAGTGTGAGAGAATGGCATAAGTCGTGCAGCGACTAGTCCAACTAGCATCACCATTACTGCCGAGCTACTTTGCAAAAGGGCAGTAATAAGCATGCCAGCAAGCATTCCTTTCCAAGCTGAATCAGTTAACTGGGAAAGAAGCATTTGAAGTCTCTCTTGTGCCATTTGGAATAGTCCGTGCCTCATGACAATTAAACCAAACATAAATATCGCTAAAAATGCAGCGAATCGCGTGAATAAATCTGCAAACATGTTCTCACCTCTGTACCATATCTATGGACAAGAGGTTGGTTTCATGTATTATGATTTTAATTAGGATAAAAGCACATATTTACAAATAAGGGTTGCTGAAATATTGTTGACCGATTATAATCAAATATATTATAATAGCTAAAGACGTGTTTAATGCATTAAGCCGTCTTGAGCTTGGTTGTTTTCGGAGGGAGGGAAATATTATGGCAGAAACTCGTGTTCGCAAGAACGAATCGATTGATGCTGCACTTCGTCGCTTTAAGAAGTCTATCTCTAAAGAGGGAACGTTGGCTGAGGTTAAAAAGCGTAAGCACTACGAAAAGCCTAGTGTGAAACGTAAAAAGAAATCTGAAGCCGCTAGAAAACGTAAATTCTAATAGGTTTCTTGAAAGGGTGAACCCACCTGAGTCTTCTTGATCGGTTAAACCAGGATATGAAGCTGGCGATGAAAAACAAAAACAAAGTTGAACTTTCTGTGATTAGAATGGTTAAAGCATCTATTCAGAATGAGCAGATTAAAGCCGGGCGAGAATTATCAGATGAAGATCATCTAACGGTGCTGAATCGTGAGCTTAAACAGCGTAAGGATTCCCTCCATGAGTTTGAGCAGGCTGGTCGAGATGACCTGGTAGAGCGTCAGCGTGAAGAGATAGAGGTACTTCATACGTATATGCCCGAACAGCTCAGTGAAGAAGAAGTGCGCAAACTAGTTGCGGAAACAATTGATGAAACCGGTGCCCAAAAGAAATCGGATATGGGAAAGGTTATGTCTGCTATCATGCCTAAAGTAAAAGGTAAAGCAGATGGGTCAGTTGTAAATCGACTTGTTCAGGAACTTTTATCATAACTAGCGAATTCAAAGCCAGTCTCCTATAGGGGACTGGCTTTTTAACGTCAATAAGATGACACATGCCAATAGTGGAAACGGTTGCTCTTTTCGTGCTAGACTAAGAGGGGAGAAGGGTTCAGTGTATCTTTTGGCTTTTTAGTAGATGATTATCATTAAAAAGTGAAACTAATCTGACGCTTATACGTACATACTATTAAGATGATACGGAAGGGGGGAGAAGGTCATTCGCAGTAGTAAGGTTATTTTACACCTGTCACTTGCTGCTATTTTTCTAGGGTTTTTATTGATTCCTATCCAATTATTTATGGCTGCTGATGAGGACGATCAGCCAGTAGTCTATGTCGTCCCTGTTGAACAAACAGTTGAGCGAGGCTTAGAGAAATTTCTTGAGCGTTCCCTATCTGAAGCGGAGCAAGCCGGAGCCGATCATATTATTTTAGATATTGATACACCAGGTGGTGCGGTAGACGCTGCAGGTAACATTGCGCAAATTATTAATCAAACAGATGTTGAGATTACTGCTTATGTTAACCCAGATGCTATTTCAGCCGGTGCATACATTGCACTTAATGCTGATCGAATTATTATGCACCCTCAGGGGAGCATGGGTGCAGCTGGCGTCATTGATGGGGCAGGGAATGCAGCAGAAGATAAAGCCCAATCTTATTGGTTAAATCAAATGAAAAACGCAGCCGAGAAAAATGGACGTGAACCGGAATACGCGCTTGCTATGGCAAGTACAAACCATGACCTTCCAGAATATAACTCACCAGAGGGTACGTATCTTACTCTAGGTGCAGCTGATGCGGAAGAAGTTAACTATTCAGAAGGTACTGCTTCGTCTATTGAAGAGCTATTAGCTCTAGACGGTATAGAGCTTGAAGGAGCAACCATTGAATATTCAGAGGTAAGCTTTGCTGAGCAAATTTCCAGATTTGTTACACACCCAATTGTTATTCCGATCTTATTATCCGTGGGTAGTTTAGGTCTCATTCTTGAGCTCTATACGCCGGGATTTGGTATACCAGGAATGTTAGGGTTAACTGCTCTAGGACTATTTTTCTTTGGTCACTTATTTGCAGGATTTGCTGGCTGGGAGGCCATCATTCTATTTGCAGTTGGGGTCATATTAATTGTCATAGAGATATTTGTACCTGGCTTCGGGGTCTTTGGGGTGCTAGGAATAGCTGCTATTCTCGGTGGAATGTTTCTTGCATCCTTCTCGACTACTATTATGTTACTCTCCGTTGCCGTGGCCCTTGTTGTATCAATTATTGCCGCTGTCATTCTGTTTAAGTACTTTGGAAATCGTGGTCCTTGGAAGAAAATTGTCTTGAACGAGGCAACTACATCAGAAAAAGGATATATTTCTAATGAGACTAGGCAGGAGCTAACGACCTTGCAGGGTAGGGCCTTAACAGAATTACGGCCAGTGGGAGCTGCCCAATTTGGAGAGGAACGCCTTGACGTTGTTAGCGAGGGTGGATATATTGGACAAGGTAGCTTATTAAAAGTTGTCTACACTTCAGGTTCAAGAATCGTTGTTCGAGAAGTGAAGCCAGAAACCAATCACAAGGAGGAATAAAGGATGCAAATTGAAGATGGAACGATTTTTATTCTTATTGCTATAGCAGTTGTAATTATACTTCTTGCTGTACTCTTTACCTTTGTTCCTGTAGCACTGTGGATTTCAGCAGTAGCAGCAGGAGTAAAAATCAGCATCTTTGAATTAATTGGTATGAGACTTCGTCGGGTAGTACCTGCTCGAGTTGTTAATCCGTTAATCAAAGCTGTTAAAGCAGGGCTAGACTTAGATACCTCAAGACTTGAGGGTCACTATCTTGCTGGGGGTAACGTAGACCGGGTTGTTAACGCGTTGATCGCTGCACAACGCGCGAATATTGAACTTCCATTTGAGCGTGCAGCTGCAATTGATCTAGCTGGACGAGATGTGCTTGAAGCTGTACAAATGAGTGTAAATCCAAAAGTTATTGAAACGCCATTTATTGCTGGTGTGGCGATGGACGGGATTGAAATCAAAGCTAAATCGCGAATCACTGTTCGTGCAAACATCGATCGCCTAGTTGGGGGTGCTGGTGAAGATACAGTAATCGCCCGAGTTGGTGAAGGGATTGTCTCAACAATTGGTTCTCAGCAGGAGCACAAGAAAGTACTTGAGCATCCAGACATGATCTCACAAACAGTCCTTTCAAAAGGCTTAGACTCAGGGACAGCGTTTGAAATTCTATCCATTGATATAGCTGATATCGATATTGGCAAAAACATTGGTGCTGAATTACAGACGGACCAAGCTGAAGCAGATAAAAACATTGCACAAGCAAAAGCCGAAGAACGTCGTGCAATGGCAGTAGCACAAGAGCAAGAAATGAGAGCCCGCGTAGAAGAAATGCGTGCAAAAGTTGTGGAAGCAGAAGCAGAGATTCCACTTGCCTTATCCGAAGCTCTCCGTTCGGGTCACATGGGAGTAATGGATTATATGAATTATCAAAATGTCATGGCTGACACTGATATGAGAGATTCTATCAGCAAGTCAACCGAGAACAATGATTCATCAAACGAGAATAATTAACGTGTCTTTCCTTACAAAGGGAGGGAATGCCATTGTCACTATTTGAAATGATCTTTAATAATCCGTTGCTGATGATTGCCATTATTTTTGGTCTGGTTAGCCTTTTTGGGCGAATGTCCAAAGGGTCCCAGTCCCAAGATACTAATCGCGATCAGCAACGACAGCAACGACGTCCAACTACTGAGGGACAGGAAGAAGGTCAGGTTGACTGGAGAGAAATCTTTAGGCAGGAAGAACAGACACCTGAACCTGAACCGAAGCGCGAGCCGGTAGAATCGACTTCATATAGCCCAACTCCATCTCAAGCAACTCATGAGCGTGATGAGTTATATGATCGTTTAGATGAAATGAAGAGAAAGAAGCGAGAGGCTCAAGAAAAAGTAGCCGCTCAATTGATCTCACCAACACAAAAGAAAACTCAAACTATTGAAGCCGATGACCAGTACGATCTTACAAATGTAACTGGTAAGGAAGCAATGAGAGCTGTTGTATGGGCTGAAATTCTAGGCAATCCTAGATCTCGAAACCCTCACAAGGCATTTGCTTCTAATAGGCGAAGATAAAAAAGCAGGCAAAAGGTTCACTCCTTTTGCCTGCTTTTTTTGTTTGTAATTGAAACATGATGAGGTGATATCTACGTCCCCAATTACATAAGCATACAGGGAGGGGGAGATGCTGCATGGGAAAACTGACGGGACCTGTACGTAAGTGGATGATGCAACATATGCAGCTTCCCGCAGACGTCATGATGGACTTACCCAGAATTACGATGATTGGTCAACTTCACATTTATATCGAAAATCATAAAGGTGTTCTTAAATTCTCGCAAAATGAATTAAGGCTTCTATTAAAGCAAGGCCAAGTCTTAATCAAAGGGGAGCATTTTGTGATCAAAACGATTTTCCCTGAGGAATTGCTGCTTGAAGGCAGAATTGATCAAGTCATTTATATAAATGAATAACAAAATAGTTACGTTTATTTGATGCGTGGATACAGGAGGATAACCAATGAAAAACCAATGGATGACACATCTAAAAGGGTATGTTGAAGTAGAGATTTTAGGAAACTACCCGGAAAGGCTGATTAATGCTTGCCTGCAAAAGGGACTAGCTATATGGTCAATCCGTAGAGTGCGGGAGGATCAATTGCGGTTTTGTATGTCTCTTGAGCATGTACATGAATTTAAACCATTACTTAGGCAGTTTGAGTGTCGAGTCCGATTTACTGAGAAAAACGGGCTCCCCTTTGTCATGGCAGCAATGAAAAAACGAATAGGATTCACCATTGGATTTGTCTGTTTTTTACTTGTTATGTTGGTATGCTCACAGATGGTATGGGGCATACAGGTAAAAGGGGGTTCACCTAAAATAGCGAACGAAGTAGAACTAGCTGCTCATGAAATGGGTATAAAAAGGGGCATATTTCGACTTCAATTACCCTCTGTAGCTCAAATACAACAAGACATTCAGCAAAGAGTAGAAGGTGCTACATGGATTGGGGTTAGGCAGAAGGGCACAACATTTGAGTTTGAGATAGTGGAGCATCAATTGCCTGAAGAGGCAGAGCGCATAAGCCCACGGCATCTTGTTGCTAAGAAAAAAGCAGTCATTCACTCATTATTTGTTGAACATGGGCATGCTGAGGTGGCGGTTAATGATTTTGTTCGTCCGGGTGAGCTATTAGTATCTGGCTTTATAGGAGCGAATGAAAAAAATCAACAGACAGTCTCTGCAAAAGGACAAGTTTTAGGAGAAATATGGTACACTTCTAATGTAACGGTCCCTTTAGAAGCCACGTTCACTACTCTCACAGGATTACATTCTACGAGATATTATTTGTCGGTCCAAGATTTTGATATGCCTATATGGGGCTTTGGAAAGCCCGCGTATCAATCAGCAAGAGAGTTTGAAGAGGTTAAAACATTTGATGTGTTTGGCTGGCGTTTACCGGTTATTCTAAAGAAAAAAGAAATACATGAAACGAAGTCCTATGATCGCTCGTATACCGAGATAGAAGCAAAAGAGATTGGTATTAAGCAAGCGGAGTTAGAGCTTACAGAAAGACTACCAGAGAGTGCTCAGATCCTTAACGGAAAACTTTTGCACGAATCGGTAGACAATGGTAAAGTGAATTTAAAGATACATTATCAGGTCATTGAAGATATAGCGGAAGAAAAACCGATCATCCAAGGAGATTGAGGCGATTTGTCAGAAACGAAAGTGCTCTTTATAGAGCCTAAAAACACAAATGAAACACAATTATTATTTGGCCCAAATGATAGCCACATAAAACGGGCGGAAGAAGCTCTTGATGTTCAGATTGTGACTAGAGGTGAAGAGTTATCTGTAACAGGGGATGCGAAGAGCATTCAGCACACAGATGAGGTGTTTAAATCCTTGTTGCATCTAGTCAGGAAAGGGCTCACTGTCACCGAACGTGATGTTGTTTATGCAGCTGGCTTGGCTAAAAAAGGTCAGCTAGAAGAGCTTTATGACCTATACGATGAGAAGATTTCCACTTCAGTAAAAGGGAAAGCCATCCGTGCCAAGACACTTGGTCAACGCCATTACGTGACACAGATTCGAAAAAAGGACATTGTGTTTGGAATTGGACCTGCTGGAACGGGTAAGACCTATTTAGCTGTAGTGATGGCAGTAAATGCTCTTAAAGATGGTGCTGTTCAGCGAATTGTGTTAACTAGACCAGCCGTTGAAGCAGGGGAGAGTTTGGGTTTTTTACCGGGTGATTTAAAGGAGAAGGTGGACCCATACCTACGTCCATTATATGATGCTCTACATGACGTTCTTGGTGTCGAGCAAACAACTCGATTAATGGAACGGGGCACGATTGAAGTGGCTCCTTTAGCTTATATGAGAGGTAGAACATTGGATGATGCATTTGTTATCTTGGATGAGGCGCAAAATACCACGCAAGAGCAAATGAAAATGTTTATAACTAGGCTAGGCTTTGGCTCGAAAATGGTTGTAAATGGGGATTTATCACAGATTGACCTCCCAAAAGGAAAGCAATCTGGTCTTGAAACCGCAGCGAGAATATTGAAGAATGTCAAGGGAATCGGGATGATTTATTTACAACAATCTGATGTTGTTAGACATACATTGGTGCAGCAGATCATTCAAGCATACGATGCCTCCAACCCAAGCTAATTCAGTTGGAGGTAATTACATACTGTTTTAACAGCAAGCAGACCAAACTTTTGGTCTGCTTCTCTTACCCGCTGATTGTAAAAGGTAGAATGCAAAGTGAAAGCTGAGGTGAATACTGTTGGTAAACCGAGCGAAGCCTATCAAGCACTGGTGGAATAAGGTGAAGAACAATCCATACATAAAAGCAATGCTAGTAAGTCTAACTGCCATTTTTCTTTATTTTATCATGCTCGGAAACGTTATTCCTGAACAAATTGATGTTCACCTTTCAGACGTGGCGGATGAAGATATACGATCTCCAATAACGATTGAAAACAGACAAGCCACAGAGGAACTACGTCAGACGGCTGTTCAAGAAGTAGAACCAAACTATGTTCTTAAACAAGAATACGCAGAAAACCAAGTTGGAAGAGTAAACGATATCTTTGAACTGGTTGCCCAGGTCAAAAAAGAAAATGAGCCTGAAGATGATGCGAATGAGGATGAGGAAGAACAAGATGAAGAGGAACGAATTGAAGAGAAGCTTAATCTAGTAAATGATGCGCTTTCTTCAGCAACCAGTCAGCAGCTCTCAGACACCACCATTCGTACGTTACTTGAAACCTCTGATTCTCAGCTTATGTTAGCGAAAGAGGCTACGGCTAATACTGTATTTGAGCTTATGAGTGAGCGCATTGAAGCAAATGACCTTCAAGAAGCAAAAGACGAAGTAAATGATTTAATAAATATCTCAACCGTAAGTAATCGGCTAAGAGATGCTATGATTGAAGTCGCACAGTTTGCCATCATACCTAATTACGTGTTTGACCGTGATTCAACAGAACGTATGCGTCAAGAAGCGGCTGAGAGTATTGAGCCTGTCATGATTCGAGAAGGTCAGCTTCTTGTACAACAAGGTGATGTCATAAATGTAGAAACGTATGAACAGCTACGTCTTGTTGGGTTGTTAGAGGAAACATTAAATGTTTATCCGTATATAGGCTTGGGGTTGTTCATCTTAATTCTGATGGGTATGATGCTATACTTTATTCAGGAGTCGCAAACGACTATTCGTAATAATAATTCGCATTTTCTTTTGTATCTACTTGTTTTTGTGACAGTTGCCTGCCTAATGAAGGTTACAAGCTATACTGAATTACTAGGGATTTCGGGTATAGGGTATGCTGTTCCAGTAGCAACAGGAACCATGTTGTTGACACTTTTACTGAATACAAGAATAGCTCTTTTTACTAGTGTACTATTTGCTATCATAGGTACGGTTTTATACAGTGAGGATGGAGCCTCCTCCTTTAACGTTACATTCGGATTCTACTTATTGGTCAGTTCTTTAGCGGGAGCATTGTTTTTAAATACATCAAATCGAATTACTCGCTTATTACGTGCAGGCTTTCTTGTCTCATGTATTAACATCATTGCTGTTTTAACCTTGCTGTTCATGAAGGGATTACAAAACAACTTGTTTGAGATCGGTTTGCATGTTGGAAGCGCAGCTTTTTCGGGTGTAGCTGCCGCAGTGCTAACGATCGGATTGCTTCCATTTTTCGAGACGGGTTTTTCGATTCTGTCTGTATCAAAGCTAATTGAATTGTCGAACCCAAATCATCCGCTGTTACGCAAAGTACTCACAGAGGCTCCTGGTACGTACCATCATAGTGTTGTAGTAGGTAATCTTGCGGAAGCAGCCTGTGAAAAGCTTGGTGAAAATGGACTGTTGGCAAGGGTTGGTGCATATTATCATGATGTTGGTAAGACAAAAAGACCGCATTTCTTTATTGAAAATCAGCTTAAGCATGATAATCCGCATGACAAGATTTCACCACAATTAAGTACAACGATTATTATTTCTCATCCATATGATGGAGCTGACTTGCTAAGAGAGCATAAGATGCCTAAAGAGATTATTGAAATTGCCGAACAACATCATGGCACGAGTTTATTAAAGTACTTTTATCATAAGGCTAATCAGGAGGTCGAACAGCCCTTACCAGAGTCGCAATTCCGCTATCCTGGACCGAAGCCGCAAAATAAGGTAGCATGTATTGTTGCGATAGCTGACAGTGTTGAAGCAGCTGTGCGATCCATGCAAAAGCCAACGCCTGATAAAATTGAAGCATTAGTGAACAAAATTATTAAGGATAAACTTGAGGATGGCCAATTTGATGAGTCAGAAATCACATTACGTGAACTCAATGAGATAGCATTATCTATGCTAGAGACATTAAAAGGGACATTTCATCAGCGAATAGAGTACCCTGATGAAATAAAAAAAGGTGGGAAAGAACATGGCGATTCTCGTGGAAGTAAGCGATGAAACGAGTACTTTAACAGCCAAACAAATGGAGCAGGTTGAATCCGTTTTAAAGCATGCGGCAGCTCTTGAACAGTTAGAGGGTGAATATGAGGTATCTGTCAGCTTTGTTGATGAGGATGAAATTAGGCAGATCAATCACGGGCACAGAGGGATTGATCGAGGAACAGATGTGCTTTCATTTGCTTTAAACGAAGGAGTAGAGGAAGTAGCTCAGTCTATTGAAGGCATGCCAAACTTATTAGGTGATATCATTATATCAACAGAAAGAATTACACAGCAGGCAAAAGAATATGAGCACTCATTTGAACGAGAGCTTGGATTTTTAATTGTGCATGGATTTCTTCATCTCCTAGGGTATGATCATATGGATTCAGAAGAGGAAAAAGTTATGTTTAAACGCCAGGAGGAGATCCTAACAAGTTATGGGCTTGTCAGATAGAAACCAAAAAGGATTTAAGAGATTGCTCCGTTCCTTTGTTTTTGCAGGGTATGGCTTAAAACATGTTATTAAATATGAGCAAAACATGCAAATTCATCTTGTGTGTGCAGTGATTGCTCCTGCCATGGCTTGGTGGCTACGCATTCCACTAGAACACTGGCTTGTGTTACTGTTAGTGATAGGGGGCATGCTTTCATTAGAGATTATGAACACCGCAGTAGAACGTACGGTGGACCTCTATACGGAGGAGTTTCATCCTCTTGCTAAAAGAGCGAAGGATGTGGCAGCGGCTGCTGTGTTTGTTTATGGTGTATTTGCTGTAATTATTGGTCTGCTTATTTTTGGTCCGCCATTATTTACATTATTTTTTTCATAGAGGAGATTATTATTTATGAACCAAACACAGTTGATGGAGGAAGCACGAGAAGCCCGTAAGCAGGCCTATGTCCCTTACTCCAAGTTTCAAGTTGGGGCAGCGTTGCTTATGAAGGATGGTACGATTTATCGAGGAGCTAATATAGAGAACGCCTCGTTTGGTTTAACAAATTGTGCCGAGAGAACGGCATTGTTCAAAGCATATTCAGAAGGCAATAGGGAGGTTCAGGCTGTGGCAATTATTGCCGATACTACAGAACCTGTTTCCCCGTGCGGAGCTTGTAGACAAGTGATGATGGAGCTTTGTGGCCCTGAAGTACCGGTATACTTAGGAAACGTAAATGGGGAAATAGATATAACAACGGTAGCAGATCTTCTACCGGGAGCCTTTAAAGCGAGGGATATGAATGAGTAAGCAGCATGAAATAGAGCATAAATCCGGATTTGTCAGCTTAATTGGCAGACCTAACGTGGGCAAGTCCACATTATTAAACCGAGTCATTGGACAAAAGGTTGCGATTATGTCGGACAAGCCTCAGACAACAAGAAACAAAATTCAAGGTGTCTTTACAGATTCAGATGCGCAGGTTGTTTTTATTGATACACCGGGCATTCATAAACCGAAGCACAAGCTTGGGGACTTTATGATGAAGGTAGCAAAGGACACGTTAAAAGAAGTAGACATTATCTTATATCTTGTAGAGGCGAATGAAGCGTTTGGACCAGGGGAGCAATACATTATTAATCGTTTAAAAGAAACCTCTACTCCAGCCTTTCTAATCATCAATAAAATTGATCTGGTTCATCCTGAGGAATTGTTAGGTTTAATTGATTCATATCGGAGTAAGCATGACTTTCAAGAGATAATTCCAATTTCTGCATTAAGTGGAAATAATGTACCGGTGTTACTAGAGCAAATTAAAAGCCATCTTGAGGTCGGCCCACAATATTACCCAGCTGATCAAGTAACGGACCATCCCGAGCGTTTTATTGTAGCGGAGCTTATTCGTGAGAAAGTGTTACAGCTCACACGAGAGGAGATTCCCCACTCTATTGCTGTAGCCATCGAGACGATGAAGAAACGAGAGCATAAGGATATGGTCGATATACAAGCAACCATTATTGTTGAGAGATCATCGCAAAAGGGAATTGTCATAGGGAAGCAAGGAGCATTACTTAAAGAAGTAGGGCGTCTTGCACGTGCGGATATAGAAGCACTGCTTGGTTCAAAGGTATACCTGGAGCTTTGGGTAAAGGTAGAAAAAGACTGGCGTAATAAGCCTGCACAGTTGAGGGATTTTGGATTCCGAACGGATGAGTACTAATTAAATTTGTACAGCCTTTTTAACAATGGTTAGGTGTCTAACCATTGTTTTTTTATGTGGAAAGCCGTATCATAAAAAGAAAAGCCCGAGAAAATTTGGAAATTGTACAATATTGGTTTGTCAAGTTGGATGATTTAGTAATATTTCCTTATCATGTTCTGACTCAAAAAGGTGAAGCTAGAAACAAGCGGAACAATTTTTTGACAAAGGGGTGTGTTCTGAAATGCTTGATTTATCCTGGAAGGTATTTAGTCATACGGGAAATGTGGATACGTATTTATTAATAAAAGAGCTTGAGCGCGATTCAGAAGCGGGGAGCGAAGAGGCCCAAGAGGTAAGCGATACAGAGATGTCTATTGATTCATCCTCCAAGTAACAAGCAGCTAGGTGGTAAAAGATGCTCGAACGAGTTGAAGCGATTGTCATAAAAACCGTTGATTACGGAGAAACAAATAAGATCATTACGTTTTATACAAAAGAACGTGGCAAACTTGCGGTGATGGCGCGGGGAGCTAAGAAACCAAGAAGTCAGTTTGCTGCCGTATCACAGCCCTTTATATATGGGTCCTATGTGATTTATAAGGGGAGCGGCTTAGGTACTCTTAACCAAGGAGATCCAATTAAGTCCTTTCGAAAAATTAGAGAGGATCTTACGTATGCCTCATATGCCATGTACATGGCAGAATTAGTGGATAGACTAACAGAAGAGAATAAAAGGTATCTATGGTTATTTGATTGGCTTTACTTATGTTTGCTTCATATGGAGGAGGGCGCTGACCCGGAGGTGCTTTCACGTATTTTTGAAGTGAAAATGCTTGAAGTAGCTGGAATAAGTCCTCAGCTTGACCACTGTATATGCTGTGGTTCAAAGGAAATGCCTGTTGCCTTTTCGATTCGCTTTGCGGGTTTTGTATGCTCTCGATGCCTCCATAAGGATGAATACGCTTATCCGTGTTCTCCACAAACGGTGAGGCTGCTTAAATTATTTCACGACATGAATTTACACCGATTAGGAAATATATCATTAAAAAAAGAAACGAAACAACAGTTAAAACAAATTATTAGAGCATATTATGATGAGTATTCTGGCGTAACCTTAAAATCAAGACGTTTTCTGGATCAGTTAGATCGGATGACGGATGGACTGAATATTGACACGTAGCATATTTTTTTGTATGATTCTTTTATTATATAGGTGCGTTGAAGAAAAGGAGTATCTATCATTAGTTGAACAAAGCGACTCAGGGATGGTGCAAGCCTGAGATTCAACCGATAGAGAAGGGCGTTTCTGAGCACATTCGATGAAGGTGATTCATACTAGGTATGAATAAGTAGGGTGGAACCGCGGGAATAACTCCCGTCCCTATGCTGAATACAGCATAGGGACGGGAGTTTTTTTGTTCTTTATGCATTCACTTGAAATAAGGAGGAATTACGATGAATGTACAGCAAATGATCATGACACTTCAACGTTATTGGGCTGATCACAATTGTATTATTATGCAGGCTTATGATACGGAGAAAGGTGCAGGGACGATGAGCCCATTTACATTACTTAAAACGATTGGGCCCGAGCCATGGAATGTGGCTTATGTTGAGCCGTCTAGAAGACCGGCGGATGGACGATATGGGGAGAATCCAAATCGCCTATATCAGCACCATCAGTTTCAGGTGGTCATGAAGCCATCACCTTTAAACATTCAGGAGTTATATTTGGACAGTTTAAAGACCATTGGAATTAATCCATTGGAACATGACATTCGTTTTGTAGAAGATAACTGGGAAAATCCTACTTTAGGTTGCGCTGGCCTTGGTTGGGAAGTTTGGTTAGATGGTATGGAGATTACACAATTCACCTATTTCCAACAGGTAGGAGGATTAGAAGCAAATCCTGTTTCAGCGGAAATCACGTATGGTCTTGAGCGCCTAGCCTCCTATATTCAAGATAAAGAAAATGTTTTTGACCTTGAATGGGTGGATGGTTTTACATATGGCGACATCTTTAGTCAGGCTGAGTACGAGCATTCCAAATATACTTTTGAAGTTTCTGATACAAAGATGCTATTTACGTTGTTTTCAACCTATGAAAAAGAGGCGGCGCGTGCCCTTAATGAGCAGCTTGTACTACCGGCCTATGACTATATCTTAAAATGCTCCCATTCCTTTAACCTACTAGATGCACGTGGAGCTATCTCAGTAACTGAACGAACTGGATATATTGGCAGAGTTCGAACGCTTGCCAGAAATGCAGCTAGACTTTATTACGAAGAGCGAGAAAGATTAGGCTTTCCACTGTTAAAAGAAAAGGAGGCGACTTCAAATGACTAAACAGGATTTTTTACTTGAAATAGGTTTAGAGGAGCTTCCAGCACGCTTTGTTACAAGTTCTATGGAACAGCTAAAGCAGGCTGTAACTAAATGGTTAACGGAACAGAGACTCTCGTTTGAAGCGGTTGAGGCTTTTTCCACACCACGTCGCTTAGCTGTTATTGTAAAAGACCTTACCGCTGCGCAAGAGGATCTTGAAACAGAATCTAGAGGACCTGCTAAGAAAATTGCTATTGCTGATGATGGCAGTTGGACAAAAGCCGCTGAGGGCTTTGCGCGTGGGCAGGGCATCAGTCCTGATGACCTTGCAGTAAAAGAAGTTAAAGGAACAGAATATGTATTTGCCAAATCATTTCAAAAAGGAAAACCAACCCTGGAGCTTCTTCCTGAAATAAAAGAGGTGGTAACAGCCCTTCATTTTCCTAAAAATATGAGATGGCATGATTACTCATTGCGATTTGCCAGACCCATTCAGTGGTTGGTTGCGCTCTATGGAGAAACAGTTGTGCCTTTTACTATTACAACGATAGAATCAGGGAGATCCAGTCGAGGTCATCGTTTTTTAGGGGAGGAGCTGACAATAGAGGAACCAAGTCGGTATGTTGAGCTTCTGCAAGAGCAGTTTGTTCTCGCTGATCCTTTAGCAAGAAAAGAAACCATTCGCCAACAACTAGAAGAGCTAGCTGAAGCCTCAGGGTGGGTGATACCTGTAAATGAGGATCTATTAGAAGAAGTGAATAACTTAGTGGAGTGGCCAACTGCGTTAAGTGGTGGGTTTGAAGGGGAGTTTTTAACATTACCTCGTGAGGTACTACTTACCACAATGAAAGAACACCAGCGTTACTTCCCGGTAGAAAATTTGGAGGGGGAGCTACTTCCTCATTTTATTACGGTACGGAACGGTGATGCCCGTCATTTGGAAAATGTAGCACGAGGAAACGAAAAAGTGTTACGCGCACGTTTTTCTGACTCAGCCTTTTTCTTTAAGGAAGACCAGAAGTTGAATATTGATGCAGCTGTTAAGCAGCTGGATTCAATCGTTTATCATGAAGAAATTGGTTCTCTAGGTGATAAGGTGAAACGTATTCAGGCGATAGCAGGAAACCTTGCCAAACAACTTGGATTAGATTCAGCAAAAGAGCAAGAAAGAGTTCAACGTGCTGCAGGAATTAGTAAATTTGATTTAGTTTCGCAGATGGTGGGCGAATTCCCAGAATTACAGGGTCTTATGGGCGAAGTATATGCACTACACCTAGGCGAGGATAAGGAAGTTGCAAAAGCAGTGAAAGAGCATTATTACCCTCGATTTGCAGGGGACCACTTACCAAGTTCAATGACAGGATTTCTTGTCAGTATGGCTGACAAGCTTGATACAATTGTTTCGTGTTTTGCCATTGGATTAATTCCAAGTGGTTCACAGGATCCTTATGCCCTAAGAAGACAAGCATTGGGTCTTGTCCAAATGGCTGCTGAGAAAAATGTGGATATGACGTTACATGAATTGTTACAGCTTGCTACCGACACAATTGAGGCACACGGGTTACCAATTAAAGATAAAGAAAAACTTGTAATGGAACTACTTGAATTCTTCGCGCTTAGAGTAAAACATGCGTTGTCAGATAAAGGTATCGAATATGATGTAATTGATGCGATCCTTGAAGGAGAGGATGGGTCTGTACCATGGCTATTCCAGAAGGCAGCGCTAATATCCGATGCCAAGAAAAAAGATTCATTCAAAAAGGTTGTCGAAGCCTTAAGCCGTGTAACCAATATTGCTCGTAAGTCGGAAGTAGACACTGAAATTAACCCAGCTCTTTTTGAAAAAGAGGAAGAGCACACACTTTATGCGCGCTATAATGAGCTTAGCTCGCTTCTAAAAGAGTATAAGCAAAGAAGAGAGCCTGAGCAGGCCTTTCTAGCACTTGAAGAAACGGCACCGGCTGTTCATCATTATTTTGAACATATTATGGTTATGTCTGAGGATGAACATGTGAAAGCAAACCGCCTGCAGCTGATGAAGCAGTTGGCACACGAAATTGAAGCCTTTGCTAAGTTTCAAAAGATAGTCTATTAACAAATAGGTTTGTTATTGAAAAGGCGGTGAAGTGCCATCGAGCTATCGAGCAGACAAGAGCAGATTCTGACAATCGTTAAGGAAAATGGACCGATTACGGGAGAAAGCATTGCAGAAAGGCTCTCTTTAACAAGAGCAACGCTCAGACCAGATTTAGCGATATTAACGATGTCTGGTTACTTAGATGCCAGACCTAGAGTAGGCTATTTCTATACGGGTAAATCAAATGATCATATCCTTTCAGATAAGGTCAAAACAATTACAGTGGGTCATTATAAATCTCGACCAGTGGTAGTAACTGAATCCTCATCCGTCTATGAAGCGGTCACCACGATGTTTCTAGAAGATGTGGGCACGTTATTTGTAGTTGATAAGCTCTCCACACTGTCTGGTGTTGTATCTAGAAAAGACCTTTTACGAGCAAGCTTAGGACAGCAATCTCTAGAGAGCATTCCTGTTGGAGTAATTATGACAAGAATGCCAAACGTAACGGTTTGTGAGGATCAAGACTCGATCATTGAGGTAGCTAAAAAGCTAATAAATAAACAAATTGATGGGTTGCCGATCGTTAAAAAGGTTAGTCATGGCAGTGGATATGAAGTAACTGGACGAATTACAAAAACAAATATGACGAGTCTGCTTGTTGACCTGGCTAACAATGAAACGATTTAGGTTCTCGCACCTATTACTCATTTGTACAAGGAGAGGTTTACATGGAGGAAATTAATCATCGGCCCATTGTCTATGTAGTTTCAGACTCTGTAGGGGAAACGGCAGAGCTGGTCGTAAAGGCAGCTGTTAGTCAATTTAGTGATTCTGGAGTAGAGCTGCGCAGAATTCCGTATGTGGAAGACAAAGGGACGATTGAAGAAGTCATTTATTTAGCCTCTCAGGTTAAAGCCTTAATTGCATTTACACTTGTTGTCCCAGATATGAAAAACTATTTACTGACGAGAGCGGCTGAAGAGCAAGTAGAAACTGTAGATATCATCGGTCCTATGCTACAAAAGGTTTCTGAGCTAACAAATAAAAAGCCGAGATACGAGCCGGGAGTGATATACAGGCTAGACGAGGATTATTTTCGAAAGGTGGAAGCGATTGAATTTGCAGTTAAGTACGATGATGGTCGTGACCCGAGAGGGATTATTAGGGCAGATGTCGTATTAATTGGTGTATCTCGCACTTCAAAAACACCATTATCTCAGTACCTAGCTCATAAGCGCTTAAAAGTGGCAAATGTTCCATTAGTACCAGAAGTAGAACCACCAGCTGAACTTTTTAAGATTTCTCCTCAAAAATGTATAGGGTTAAAGATCAGCCCAGAGAAATTAAATAGCATTCGTACTGAAAGACTAAAGGCGTTAGGACTTAAGTCAGAGGCAAATTATGCCAATATCAATCGTATTAAAGAAGAACTTGAGTATTCTGAGAAAGTAATGAACAGAATTGGATGCCCAGTTGTGGATGTATCAAATAAGGCTGTTGAGGAAACAGCAAATTTAATCTCAAATATGTTTCAACGAAAATAGAAAAACCAAACCCCATATCACAAAGTAATAGTGGTATGGGGTTTGGTTTTCTGAATCAGGTCTAAAATAAAATTCTGTTCAAATGGACAATTATTACGTATAATAAAGAATTGTGATTTCAAATAAAAAATGGTCTAATTAACAGAGAGAACAAATAAATTTGAAAAGTCAAGACTTTTTCCAATTTTTTTGGCAATGATAGTAAGAGATACATTAAGATCGAGTCAGTTTCAGGTTATGTGTTGCAAATTTCGACGTATTTCAACTTTTTTTTAATTTAAAGAAGGATTTTTTAAAGGAGTGTGGAATTAATTTAGTACAATGGATGAAAAACAACACATCATTTTGTATGTAGATGCAGATTCCTGTCCTGTAAAGGAGGAGATACTGGCTTATCGTTTTCGAGCAGATTTAAAGATTGTGTTTGTGATGTCTTATGCGCACACGATGTTTTTACCTTCTGAGGTAGAACAAATCATGGTCGATTCTGATTCAGAGGCAGTGGACTTATACATTCTTAATAAGATTCGAGCAGGGGATCTGTGTGTGACTCAGGATCACGCTTTAGCCTCTTTGCTTCTCAGGAAACATGTAAGAGTGTTCTCTCCACGGGGAAATCAATATACAGAAGAAACAATAGAACAATTGCTTGACGTAAGGTATCAATCGGCTCAAAAGCGTAGAAGGGGAATAAGAACAAAAGGTCCAAAACCCTTCACAGAAGAAGATAGACAACGATTCTCGCTTCTTTTGGAGAAAACTTTGCAAAATTAGCAGGAAAAACGAAGAAAAGCTCGAATCTTATTGTTTTATGATGATTTTATATGAACGGTGATGTGAATGAGTACCCGAATTCCAGAGGAGAAGATCGAAGAAATTCGCAAGTCGAGTGATATTGTAGATGTGATCAGTCAATTTGTGCAGCTTAAGAAACAGGGGAAGCAATACACGGGCTTATGCCCATTTCATGGTGAGAAGTCCCCTTCGTTTTCAGTTTCCCCTGAAAAGCAGGTGTATCATTGCTTTGGCTGTGGAGCTGGGGGTAATGTATTTACATTTCTGAGAGATCATGAAGGATATTCCTTTACTGACTCAGTTAAGTACTTAGCAGATAAAGGCGGTATTGACCTCCCTGAAGCAATGCATCAGTCTTCAGAAAGTCGCTCATCGAATCATCAATTTGCAGAAATGCTTAGGGGACATGAGGAAGCGGCAACGTTTTATCAGCGCGTTTTTGCGTTCACAGAAGAAGGGAATGCCGGACGTGAGTATGCAAGTCAAAGGGGATTTACGAACGAGCAGCTTACACACTTTCAAATAGGTTTTGCCCCTAATGGATGGGAGAACCTGGCTACCTTCCTTACAAAAAAGAACTTTACGGAGGCAAGCCTTGTGCAGGCAGGTTTGGTAGCTGAACGTGATCAATCGGAAGGCGTATATGATCGTTTTCGAAATCGCTTGATGTTTCCAATATGGGATTCCCAGGGTAAAGTTGTAGGGTTTAGTGGTCGATTGGTTGGGGAAGGTAAGCCAAAGTACTTAAATAGTCCAGACACACCGATCTTTCATAAAAACAAGCTATTATATGGTCTACATCTGGCAAGAGCTTCTATCCGTAAAAAGAACATAGCGGTATTACTCGAGGGAGCAGCCGATGTTGTTGCAGCGTGGGGAGCAGGAGTCGATAATGGTGTTGCAACACTGGGTACAGCTTTAACGGAAGAGCACGCAAAGATATTAAGACGTAACGCCGAACATATATTAATATGTTATGATTCGGATTCCGCAGGGCAAAGTGCAGCCTTTCGATCGGCGAGTTTACTTGAAAAAGCAGGCTGTACAGTAAGTATAACAACTATGCCGGAGGGCTATGATCCCGATGACTACATCAAAGCTTTTGGAGCTGAACGATTTAATTCGGATGTAATAGGGTCAGGTCAAACGGTGATGGCTTTTAAGATGAAATACCTTCGTCAGGAGAAAAATCTCCGAGATGAAGGAGAACGAATGTCTTATATCGAAGAAGTACTAGAAGAGCTAGCTGCTTTGCCTCGTGCGATAGAAAGGGACTACTATTTAAGGCAGCTCGCTGACGAGTTTTCGCTATCTCTAGATGTGCTGAAGCAGGAGCAATACCGAATGTATCGGGAAACAAAAACCATCCATCCTGCAAAAGAGGCAACTCAGGTTAGCAATGTCAGTGAGCGAAGGCAGGTAAGACAAAAGCGTCTCTTACCTGCTTATCAGAACGCAGAACGTATTCTGCTTGTCTTAATGATGGAAAATGAGGATCTCGCTTGGCGAATTCAAGAACAGCTTGGATCCGCATTTAATGTGGATGAGCATCAGGCTCTGTTTGCTTATTTGTTGGCCTATTATGGAAAAGGAAATGAAGCAAACCCAAAAGAGTTCTTACAGAGCATAGAGGATGCATCCCTCGTTCGTCTCGCGTCAGAGCTTTCAACAATGACTGTTAATGTTGAATGCTCAGAAGAGGAGCTCGAGGATTATATTAAATTGATTCAAGATTATCCAAAGAGGGTAGAGATACAGCAAAAGCAAGCTGAATTGAAGCTTGAACATGACCCCATTACCCAAGCAAGATTATTAATTGAAATTCAGCACCTAAAGAGAGAGCTTTCTTAGAAAGCTAGCATAAATAGTTAGGTTTGAACATTGGAAGGAGGGGATCGCATGGCAGATAAACCATTACGTCCAGTTACGGAAGGTGAATTATCCATCGATCAAGTGAAAGAACAGTTAGTGGAGGTAGGTAAGAAACGCGGAGTTTTAAGCTACGCTGAAATTACAGAGAAGATGGCGAGCTTCGAGCAAGATTCCGAGCAGATGGATGAATTCTTTGAGTATCTAGGAGAACAGGGAATTGATCTTCAAAATGAATCGGACGATGGACCTTCTTCACCTGAGGTAGCAAAAGAAGAAGAGTTTGATTTAAACGATCTAAGTGTGCCACCTGGCATCAAAATAAATGATCCAGTCCGCATGTATCTTAAAGAGATTGGACGCGTACACCTACTATCTGCAGCTGAAGAAATTGAATTGGCCAAACGCATTGAGCAGGGAGATGAAGAAGCAAAACGCCGTCTGGCTGAAGCGAACCTTCGACTTGTCGTTTCGATTGCAAAGCGTTATGTTGGTCGTGGTATGTTATTCTTGGATCTTATTCAAGAAGGAAACATGGGACTAATTAAAGCTGTTGAGAAGTTCGATTTCCAAAAAGGGTTTAAGTTTAGTACGTACGCAACCTGGTGGATACGCCAAGCAATTACAAGAGCGATCGCTGATCAAGCGCGTACAATTAGAATACCTGTGCACATGGTGGAAACCATTAACAAGCTCATTCGTGTTCAACGTCAATTACTTCAAGATTTTGGACGAGAGCCAACACCTGAAGAGGTAGCTGAAGAAATGGAATTGACCCCTGAGAAAGTGCGTGAAATACTAAAAATTGCCCAAGAGCCAGTTTCTCTAGAAACACCAATTGGGGAAGAAGATGATTCACATCTAGGTGACTTTATTGAAGACCAAGAAGCCCTTGCTCCTTCAGATGCTGCTGCTTATGAATTATTAAAGGAACAGCTTGAAGATGTATTAGATACATTAACAGACAGGGAAGAGAATGTCTTACGTCTTCGTTTCGGACTTGATGATGGACGTACGAGAACACTTGAAGAGGTTGGAAAGGTATTTGGCGTTACACGTGAGCGTATCCGTCAAATCGAAGCCAAAGCCCTTCGTAAGCTTCGCCACCCTAGCAGAAGCAAAAGGCTAAAAGACTTTTTAGAATAGAATCATTCCTAAAAAGGTTTACTCCAATTGGGGTAAGCCTTTTTTTAAGGAGGCAGTGATGGAACGTCAGAGAAAAGATATCATTATAAATGAAATTCAATACTGGAAGGAATCCAAACTTCTTCCAGAGCAGCAATGTCACTATCTATTGGCTTTATATAGTGAGGGTGAAGAAACATTTGTAAAAAAGCGAAACCGATTTCATTTACCGTTCATGTGGGTCTTTCTGTCTCAATTGTGTTTCTGTCTTTCCGTCTTAATTCTATATTTTACTGATTTTGTATGGCCAATGCAAATTGCACTTAGCACAATTCTTATTTTTATAACGGGATTATTAGGGTATGCTAAAAGAAATAACCTTGCAGAATCTGCGCTTCACCTTATGATGTCTTCATTAATTTTATTTGTTACAAGCCTAAAACTAGCTCTATTCCTTTGGCAGGGAGCTTATTTATGGGTGCTCATTTCTTTATTTGTAATTGGTTGGATTATTGCGGGTTATCTATGGAGACAGAAAATCTTTTTTGTTCTAGCGACTTTTGTACTAATAATCCTGATCTTATTAGTTTTTTTTAATAGTTAGTCACAGAAAGTGAAAAGTTGTCCTTTTCAGATATTCGCTTTTCAAGTAAACTATATAAGACGCGTGTTTTTTGTCCATACATAGTTATTAACGTTGTTGTAAACGTCATCTTTGGGAGGGTACGTAATATGAAAGGCAGTCCATTAATACCATTTGCGCTTATTGCACTAATTGGAATTCTTCTGATGGCAGGATTATCTGCTTACGGTTTGTTTGAAAGAAATGCTGCTGAAGAAGGAGAGAATGGAGCAGAAGAGGAAGTAACTGAAATTGAAGATCCAATTGCTGCTGGAGAAGAAATGGCTCAAGCGTCCTGTATTAATTGCCACGGTGGTGATTTAGCTGGTGCTGCAGGTCCAGCTATTAATAATCTTGATGGCCAATATACGGTAGAGCAGATTTCCGAGATCATTCAAGTTGGTATTGGTTCCATGCCTCCACAGACTCAATATGACCCAGCAGAAGCAGATGCAATTGCTGAATACTTATTATCTATTTCGGAGTAAGTAAGAGGACTTCCTGTAGCACCTTAAACTGGGCGCTGCGGGAAGTTTTTTTGATGCAGGAGTGCGTCTTTTTTTTGTTTTAAATATGGTAAAATAAATGATGACAAATTGAGAAGATACAAAGGTGATAAAATGAACGAACAACAACTTTCAAAACGATTAGCATGCGTAGCAGCACATGTTAGTGATTTGAACATGGTGGCTGATATTGGATCAGACCATGCTTATTTACCAAGCTTCCTATGCCTAGAAAATCCACAAGTAAAAGCTATTGCTGGTGAGATTAATGAAGGGCCATTTCAGGCAGCAAAATCCCAAGTGTCTCAGCTGGGGCTAACTGACCGGATTGATGTTCGAAAAGGTTCAGGATTGGATATAATGGCTCCAGGTGAGGCAGAGGCAGTCACGATTGCTGGCATGGGTGGCGGACTCATTGCGGCCATTCTTGAAGATGGTAAAGAAAAGCTGCCTGGTGTCACTCGTTTAGTATTACAGCCGAACAATGCAGCACGAGCTGTTCGTGAGTGGTTGTTAGAGAATCAATGGATGCTACTGAAAGAAGATATCATTGATGAAAATAATAAAATTTATGAGGTGCTTATTGCTGAACCAGGTTTAGATCAGCATCGTTATCAAAAGGATACAGAAAAAAAGC
Organism: Alkalicoccobacillus porphyridii; assembly: GCF_007293315.1. GTDB lineage: Bacteria > Bacillota > Bacilli > Bacillales > Bacillaceae_D > Alkalicoccobacillus > Alkalicoccobacillus porphyridii. The sequence goes on along the minus strand of NZ_VLXZ01000005.1, from coordinate 238,574 downwards.
TTTTGCTCGGACCACATCTAATGCTTGAACAAAATGAGGCATTTATACATAAGTGGACAGAGGAAGTAGAAAACTGGAAGCGAGTGTTAGTAGCGCTAGAACAGGGTAAAGAGCAAGAAGCGCTTCAAGCGCGAAAAGGGATGCTTATAAAGAAGATTGAAATGGTTCAGGAGGTATTATGTAATGACACAAACAACAGGCCAGGATGTAATTAGACTGTTTGAAGAATGGGCTCCTCAGACACTTGCCGTTGAGGGTGATCGTGTTGGTTTAATGGTTGGTACCTTGGAGCAACCGGTGAAACGTATCATGACGGCGTTAGATGTTACGGAAGAGGTAATAGATGAAGCAATTAATGAGGAAGTTGACCTAATCCTTGCTCATCATCCTTTGTTATTTCGTCCTCTTAAAGTCATTGATACGCACACTACCCAAGGAAGAATTATTCAGAAGGCCCTTTTCCACAATATTACGATCTATGCAGCTCATACAAATTTAGATATTGCTGAGGGCGGAGTGAATGATATGCTAGCTGACGCATTGTCACTACAGCATACGCGTGTGTTAGCTCCAACGGTTGAGACCCCGTTGGTGAAACTAGTTGTATTTGTACCAACCACCCATGCAGAGGCCGTTCGAAAGGCCATTGGAGATGCAGGTGCTGGTCATATTGGCGAATATAGTCATTGTTCGTATTCACTCGAAGGAACAGGAACGTTTAAGCCAAGTGAGGCGTCTAATCCCTTTATCGGAACGGTAGGGGAGCAAGAATATGTCGAGGAACAAAGAATAGAAACCATTGTTACAGAATCGAGGATCTCTGCTGTTATTAAAGCGATGCTTGACGCACACCCCTATGAAGAGGCAGCATATGATCTCTATCCACTTAAACAACAAGGAAAGAGCTATGGTCTTGGCAGGATTGGTGAGCTACAGGAAACGATTACACTAGATGCGTTAGCTGAAAAGGTAAAGCAGGCTTTTGAGGTGAGCACTCTCCGAATGATTGGTGATCGAAATAAGCGGATTAAAACAGTTGCGGTATTAGGTGGGGATGGAAATAAATATGTACAAAAAGCCATGCATGCTGGTGCGGATGTATTGATTACAGGAGATATCTACTATCACACAGCAATAGATGCCATAGAGGACGGCTTTGTTTTACTTGACCCTGGTCACAACATTGAAAAAATCATGAAAATGGGAACAGTGCAACACATGAGAGAAAGAATAGCAAAGGCTGGATATGATGAGGTAACAATTTTTGAATCTAACGTGAACACTGACCCTTATCAGTACAAATAGAAGTAGGCGAAGAGCTTATAAAAGAAAAACCCCCGTGTCACAGTTCATAGAAGGTGGCACGGGGGTATTATTATTTAATTTTTACTTTTGGAAGAAGCTTTTCAAGATTAACTGTACGATTAATTGGCCATGTTTGCGGATCCTCATGATCAAACTGAGTTAAATAGGCGATAACTTCTTTAGTAATCGGAGTTGGTGTGGAAGCGCCAGATGTAACACCGACAATATCAACCCCTTGAAGCCATTCAAGTTCGATTTCGGTAATATCCCCAATTCGATAGGCTTTTGTACCGGCAATTTGTTCAGATACTTGAGCCAGACGGTTAGAATTATTACTTTTAGGATCACCCACAACTACAACTAAATCACATTCCTTGGCTTGTTCAGCTACAGCCTCTTGACGTACTTGGGTAGCAAGACATATTTCATTATGAACTTCAGCATGTGGGTAAAGCTCCATTGCTTTTTTCATAATATCCGATACGTCCCACTGACTCATTGTCGTTTGGTTTGTAATAATAATCTTATCAGTTGTTAATCCAAGCTGGATAACATCCTCAACAGATTCTACAAGGTGAACGGCATCTGGTGCAACACCAATAGCGCCTTCTGGCTCAGGGTGTCCCTTTTTGCCAGCATAGATAAATTGGTAACCCTCTGCGTGTTTTTCGCGTATCAAATCATGGGTTCTTGTTACATCAGGGCAGGTAGCGTCAACAACCGTTAACTGCTTTTCTTTAGCTAGCTTACGAACCTCTGGAGACACACCATGTGCAGTAAATATCACTGTGCCCTTTTCAATTCCTTTTAATATTTCAAGTCGATTTGGTCCATCGAGAGAAATAATTCCATCTGTTTCAAAAGCATCTGTCACATGCTGATTATGAACAATTTGTCCAAGTATATAAATCGGGCGGGGTAAGTCAAGGTTTTGCGCAGCCTGTCTCGCTAAAACCATGGCATCCACTACGCCGTAGCAGTAACCCCGTGGTGAGATTTTTTTTACATTCATCTACTCGTCCTCCTATATGAGAGCTTCCGACTCAAATGATTAAAGGGGAAGCTTTCTTATATACCCATTGTAAAGGACGTGGAGGGTATTGACAATCGTTGTGCTTATGATAATTCAAGCAAATTACTGTCAATGAACTCATAAGCCTGTTCTTCAGACATATTGTTTACCAGAACCAGCTCGCTAGCAATCATTTGTTTTGCTTTTTGTAGGTGGTTCCGATCTTGAATATGAAGACCATTTGACCTACCTGCTTGCTTTTTAGAGAGAGAAGAGATAAGGTGTGCAGCGTCAAAAATACTGCCACTTTTTAGAAGGTTTTCTGTCTCTTTTGAGAAGTGACTTGTTGAAGGGGGAAGCTCTGGTCCGTTTTTCAATGCTTCAACTACATTATCTAGTTCATCTTGCTCAATTATTTTGCGCAAGCCTGAACCATCGATCTTTTTTTCAGGGAGCATTAATTTAACATCTACCAATGGAAAGTGAAGAACAAAATAGGAATGAGTTTCACCAAGAACATCCTTTTCTTCTATATCCCTTATTGTTCCAGCGCCATGGTATGGATAAACTACGTGATCACCGACTTTAAACATGAGCATTCCTCCATTCGAGTTGTCAGTATTTAGTATAACACAAATGAAGCAAAATTTGAAATTATACTATCCACTCAATAAGCTTGTCAACTATTAAATTACATTCACGGGAATATTCCCGTGAATGAGCTAAACATAGAGTTTAGGAGCAGGCATACCACCAACGGTAGAGGTAGGGGGAGTTGTAACCGTAGTAGCTGATTGGTTAGAATCTATAGGTGTTATAGTGGGAGATGCTTGAGTGATGGGGACGGGCTGTGAAACCAAAGTATTTACTTCAACATTGTCTGGAGTGGTATCAGGTTCAGGCTGACTTCTCATGATTCTCCATATAGCTGGGGCGTTTCTAATAATAGGTCCATATTGCTGAACCATGGGCACAACTTGTTGAGTTATGCCCATGATCCGCTGAGCATTTTGTAATAAAGAGCTAAAATTAATCCCGCTTAGAAAACCGCCGCCTGCTGTTGCATTTGCGACACCAGCTCCACTAAAAGCTGTGCCGGCTCCAGCGCCTCCACCAAATAACCTTGAGAGCAATCCCACTCTACCACCTGTGCCTTGCATAAAATTAGTGACTGTTTGCGGCCCAGGACCAAAAAAAGTAGGGGGCGTCATGCCGGGACCAGGACCAAACATGAACGGATTCCTCGGTAAGGGCTGCATAGGTGTAGGTCCTGAAGGCGGACCAAATAAACGCTGCATAGACGTTCTCCTCTCAATATATGTCCCTTTAGTTGTATATATGCAATATACAGAGTGGGAGTGTGCCTAATTTCATTTTGGTTGATGCAATCATCGTGTTTGCCTTCATTATGTGGTAATATAAACAAGTATAAATACCTAAAGTTTAGAGAGTAGGAAGTAATGATGATTTCAGATAATTTTAAACGGTTTGGACTTAAACCGTTTTTACTAGATGCACTTAATGAACAAGGTTTTTCTAAACCTACTGAAATACAAGAACGATTGATTCCAGCGATCATTAATGGAAAAGATGTCATTGGTCAATCTCAAACAGGAACAGGGAAAACCCTATCCTTTCTTTTGCCAATCCTTCATATGGTTAACACAGAGCGAAAAGAGCTTCAAGCCATAATTACTGCACCAACAAGAGAATTGGCTACTCAGCTTTTTGATGAGTTAAAGCTTCTGACAGATCAAGATCAAGCCGTCACTAGCCAGCTACTTGTTGGTGGGACTGATAAAAACCGAGCAATGGACAAGCTCAACCATCAGCAACCACAAATTGTTGTAGGAACGGCAGGAAGAATTTCTGACTTAGTAGCGGAAAGAGCATTACAAGCTCATACTGCTGGAATTTTAGTCGTGGATGAAGCAGATCAGATGCTTGATATGGGCTTTATTGATGATGTGGATCGAACAGCCTCTCAGATGGCTCCTAACTTGCAGATGCTCGTTTTTTCCGCGACGATACCAGAGAAGCTACAACCGTTTCTTAAGAAATATATGAACGATCCTAGACACGTAAAGGTAGAGCCTGAGCATGCAACTGCTCGTAAGATTGAGCACCAACTCCTGCCGCTTAAGCATCGTGATCGACTACAGGTGGTTGTTGATGTAGCGAAGGCTATTAACCCTTTCTTGGCCGTAATTTTTACGAACACAAAGGATGAGGCTGAAGAGGTTTCTCAAGCATTGCTTGATGCAGGATTAAACACAGAGCGTATACATGGCGGATTACAGCCTCGAGAGCGTAAACAAATTATGAAGCAAGTCAGAGACATGAAGATTCAATATTTAGTTGCTACAGATCTTGCTGCTAGAGGGATTGATATTAAAGGAATTACCCACGTTATCAACTATAACTTACCAAAGGATCTAGACTTCTATGTGCACCGAACAGGTCGTACAGCGAGAGCCGGCTTGAGTGGTATAGCAATTACTCTGTACGCGGGAGAAAACCAGCAAGCTGTAGAACGGTTAATTAAAAAAGGCATATCCTTTAGCTATGTTGAGTTAAAGCGTGGCGAATGGATCATTAGTGATAAACCACCAGTTGGACTAGGTCGATCTGAAGCACGAAAAAAGACCGTATCTGGAAAACAAGCAGCTGTGGCAAAACCTAAAAAAGTCAAGCCTGGCTATAAGAAAAAAGCTAGGTATAAGCAGGCAAAAGAAGATCAAAAGCTGCGCCGCGCCAAAAGACGTTCTAGTAAATAATGATTGTTCAAAGCAGATAATGAGGTGAAGTAATTATGACATTAAAGATAGGGTCCCATGTATCCATGAATGGAAAGAAGATGCTGCTCGGTGCAAGTGAGGAAGCAGCATCCTATGGCGCAAATACGTTTATGATTTATACTGGTGCTCCCCAAAACACAAGAAGAAAAGCGATTGAAGAGCTAAACATTGAAGAAGGCACTGAACATATGAAGCAGCATGGTATGGAGGATATTGTTGTTCATGCCCCTTATATTATCAATATTGGGAACACGGAAAAACCTGCTACCTTTCGACTCGGTGTTGATTTTTTACAATCTGAAATTGAAAGAACAGCCGCTTTGGGAGCAAAACAAATTGTTCTTCACCCTGGAGCTCATGTGGGAGCAGGAGCTGACAAGGGCATACAGCAAATAATTAAAGGATTAAATGAAGTATTAGAGGTAAAGCAGGATGTTCAAATAGCGCTAGAAACAATGGCAGGTAAAGGAACAGAATGCGGTCGCTCTTTTGAAGAGTTAGCAACTATTATTCATGGTGTGACTCACAACGAGAGACTTTCAATCTGCTTTGACACGTGCCATACTCACGATGCGGGCTATGATATAATGAACGATTTTGACGGTGTATTAAACACTTTTGATAAAGTTATTGGACTCGATCGTTTAAAGGTATTGCATATTAATGATAGTAAAAATACGGTCGGAGCCGGAAAAGACAGGCACGCGAATATTGGATTTGGACATATTGGATTTAAAGCACTACACTATATTGTGAAGCACGATCAGCTGGCATCGGTCCCAAAGATTCTCGAAACCCCTTATGTAGGAGAGGACAAAAAGGATAAAAGACCCCCTTATAAACATGAGATTTCTATGTTAAAAGAAGGTCAGTTTGATGAACAGCTTTTAGAAAATATCATGATATAATATAGAAGGTTATGGAAGCAGATGGCTGTATTGTTGGAGCAATTGTTGAATCGTCCCGGCAACATGGCTATCTGTTTCTGTTTGTAATTTCGCTAGAATTCGTTCAACTTGTTCTGCATTTCCAACATCTATTTTCTCCGTTTTAAGTATGCTAACTACCTTTTGAGCTTGTGACTCACTTAACTTGATTTGATTTTTTTCAGCCTGTTTAATTAATTCCACTGCGGTTATCGAATTTATTTTTTGATTGATAATCTGTTGCATAAACATGTTCATACTTGACCCTCCTCAGCATTTGGCACTCGATTATACCTATGGGCGAACTAAAGATTTTGTGCAGAAAAAAAGGAAATTCGTAGCTAATCACGAATACGTTAAGAAAAGTGAGTCGTCTGTAATAGTCTTTTTGATCGAATTCATTATTTCATTCGGGACTTTAAAAAAAGGAGGGGCTATGATGTGTGAAGAATATTCAAACGGCAAAGCAGCCTCTGAAAAAGGGAGCCGTAGGATGACGCAAAAATCCAATTCATCCATTCAATCAACTTTTCTTATGCCGGCTATACATAATACATCTGTGAAACCCCAAAATCCCTATATCGAGGATTTAGGGTTCCCATATTTAAAGCTCGATCATAGCTACAAAGTAATCGGTTGGAACCAATCGCTTTTAAAAACGTGTCAGCTTGATAAAACTGACATTGAGAATGCCTCCTTTGTTAATTTAGCCGAGCAGTTTGCTTTGTTTAGATTGGCAAATGAACTTATTTTACTTTCCTCACTAACAAATAAAGTGGAGGAACGATTGTATGAGGAGGAGGACACGCTTATTCGAGTATGCGTCTTTCCATTCTCATACTTTAATAGTCAATATATTATGTTTGAGGATCTCTCATACCAGAAAAAATTTGAGCACTTGCTAACATTTCATCATCAGATGGAGGCGGTATCGCATATCGCGGCCGGTGTGGCGCATGAATTAAGAAATCCTCTTTCTGTCATTAAAGGATTTTTGCAATTAGCGAAGCTCACAAATGATTTCCACAAATACTATGACACTATTCTTACTGAGTTAAATCGTATGAATGGAATTATTGAAGATTTTTTATCGGTATCAAGAAAGAAAATGACAAGAAGCTGGCAATCACCAAACACAATCATTGAATCCCTTGTTCAAATTCTGAAGTCCGAGTGCCTGCTCCATGATGTTGAGTTGAAGCTAGAACTGATGTCTTCGGATCAGCAGGTTAATGTAGATGTTAATGAGTCAATGATCAAGCAAGTCATTCTAAACCTATTACGTAATTCAATTGAAGCCTATGGAACATCTAACACTAGTCGATTATTTAGTGTACATACGGCTATAGAAAATCAGTCTTTTACTATTATGATTAAAGATAATGGTAAAGGTATGCCTCGCGAAATCTTAGATCAAATCGGTAAGCCCTTTTTCACTACGAAGGAGAAGGGAAATGGGATTGGCATTCCTTTATGTAAGAAGATCATTGAAGACCACGGAGGGACTTTTGTTATAACAAGTGAATACAACATTGGAACAGAAGTAAGAATTACCATTCCTTTAGTGAGTTGATTCCATTGTTGAATATATTGTATTTATTTGAATTTAATTAAAATGGAGGTAAGTATTTAGCGGTAGTTGTTGTAAGGGTAGAGTGGTACACTCATAGCGCATCGCGTTTAAATTAAATAATATAGGGTAACTACAAGTGGTGACCTAGAATGTTTAAGGAGTGAATACTTATGCTACAACGATTTGTCTATGCAAGCTTACTTGCATTAGTGATGCTGACAAGCTACTTTGCTTACAGCACGTATAGTTTAACGCAAGAGATTTCAAATAAAGAACAGGAATTAAATAGCCTTTTAATCACAAAAGATGAACTCGAGCTACAGAATAGAGCAGATTTATCTGGTACATCTGTAGCTAGTTATAATAAATGGCTTCAATCAACAGAACTAGCAGAACAATTGTATAAAGATAGTGATGGACGATTCAAGAAAGACTGGGGTCTTTTTTTAGGCGAACTTGCTCAGGAAAAAGAAATGGATCCATATATTGTGTATGAGCTACTTAAAGTGGAAACAGGGGGAAGTTTTGATCCGAACTCGGTAGGCCCCAGAACGCGTTTTGGTGTAGCTTATGGTATGGCTCAATTTATGACAAACACGGCGCCCTGGATTGCCGACAGAGCTAATTTAGAATATAAAAAAGAATTACTGTTTGAACCTCTGTATTCAATCCAGCTATCTGTGGAATATTTAGATTACTTATATGATGAATATAATGACTGGGACTATGCGTTAACAGCTTATAATCGTGGAATGACAGGATTAGAGAAATATATTGAACAGAATGGACATGCCCGAAGCGAATATGCAGTGCGCATTCAACAGGGTGTCATGCATCACGATTCGATTGCATTTAATAAATAGAGAAATCCCTTCAAGGCAGAGTTGCTTTGGAGGGATTTTCTTTGTTTAATCATTTACATTGGACAGATTAAAAAAAAGCTTTATAATAGGGAAGGATTAACTAAATCGTAATCATTCTTACTTTTACGTGAGTACACAAAGGAGAGGGCGTCAATGACGAATCAAACGATGTTGGCTGAGCTGAAGAACATCCATTTTTATTATGGTTCTCGTCATGTATTAGAAGATGTATCCCTTCAGTTAACGAAAGGATCATTTATAGGGCTTGTGGGACCAAACGGATCAGGCAAGTCTACATTAATACGTATCCTATTAGGGCTCATGCAGCCTACACAAGGTCAAGTTGAACTATTTGATAAAAAAATAAATCATTTTTCTAAATGGGACAAAATTGGATTTGTATCACAAAAGGCTAATAGTTTTAATACAGGGTTTCCAGCGACCGTGTACGAAGTGGTTTCTATGGGGCTATATGGAAAGGTTGGACTGTTTCGATTCTTAAACAAGAAGGACAAACAAAAAGTTTATGATGCCATAGAACAAGTAGGTATGCAGGAATATGTACATCAGAACATTGGTGAGTTATCTGGTGGTCAACAGCAGCGAGTTTTTATAGCTCGGGCTTTAGTGAGTGACCCAGAACTGCTTATATTAGATGAACCAACTGTTGGCGTGGATGTATCTAGTGTAAAAGCATTTTATGAGTTACTCAAGACACTAAATCAACAAGAGGGTCTCACGCTCTTATTAATTACTCATGATACTGGAGTTATGACACAATATGTGTCAAAGGTGGCTTGTTTAAATAAAACGATTCATTTTCATGAGCCAGAAGATTTTGAGCGAAATCAGGATATGTTGCATGTTTATCGTCATGATAGAGGCACATCCTCTAATCCAAATAATAATGAGGAAGTGCACGCATGATTGACACGTTTTTACGATTTGATTTTTTGCAATATGCTTTATACACAGGAATGATGATTGGTTTACTTGCACCGATACTTGGCGTTTTCTTAGTCGTTAGGCGTATGTCTCTTATAGCGGATGCGCTCTCACACATTACGCTATCAGGGATTGCACTTAGCTTATTGCTAGGGAAGCATATTGGATTCTTTGCTGGCTTAAATCCCCTATACATGGGAATGGTATTCTCCGTTGGTGGCTCCTTAATGATTGAGCAGTTACGGCGGGTATACACACATTATAAAGAAATCGCGATCCCGATTATTTTATCTGCGGGAATAGGGGTAGGCGTTATTTTTATTTCATTGGCTAATGGGTTTAATAACGACTTATTTAACTATTTGTTTGGGAGCGTTATAGCCGTTACGTATTCAGATTTTATTACCATTGCTTGGATTACCGTACTCGTAATAGTTGTATTAATATTTTTCTATAAAGAGTTATTCTTTCTCTCTTTTGATGAAGAGCAGGCTGTTATCTCAGGCATTAATCGAAAGCTTGTAAATATGGTATTTGTTGTTCTGGTTGCTTTGGTCATTGCAGCAGCGATGCGGGTCGTTGGAATCCTATTGGTATCAGCATTAATGACTCTTCCTGTTGCAGGTGCTATGCGCTTCGCAAAAGGATTTAAACAGTTATTTCTCTATTCGGTGATTCTTGGTGAAATAGCAGTGATTGGTGGGTTAATTGCCGCGTTTCAATTTGATTTGGCTCCCGGAGGTACCATTGTTGTTATTTCCATTCTAATGCTGCTTTTATCCATTGCATTTGGAAAAAATAAACATAAACGCTGGTTCAGAAAGCCTCAGCCTCAAGCTTAGTTCGACAGGAGCTAGGTGACGAGCAAAGGCGATTAGCGTATAATAATAAACAGAAGAAATGAAAGTTCGAACGGGAGGGTGTAAGCTGATGAAGGTATCTGATGCCTTAGAACGCTTAAAAGACCATGGCTACAAATATACGGGCAAACGCGAAAAAATGATTCAATTGTTTGCAGAAGAAGAACGATATATTCCAGCAAAGGAAGTATTAGAGCACATGCAGGAAGATTATCCTGGCTTGAGCTTTGATACCATTTACCGTAATCTTTCGTTATTTCAAGAGCTCAACATCTTAGAGGAAACTGAGCTTGATGGGGAGAAGAGGTTTCGCATTACGTGTAAAACAAACTCTCATCATCATCATTTAATTTGTTTATCGTGTGGACGCACAGAGCACTTTCACACATGCCCAGTAAGCGAGACGACGATAGCAGATCAGTTTCCATCTTTTCAGGTGCAAGGACACAAATTTGAGGTATACGGCACGTGTGGCCCATGTAGTGCAAATAACTAAGATATAGCAGGTTAAGCAAGGAAAAAAGTGTTTTAATTACAAGAGCACCCGAACGGTTATGTTTTAACATACGTTCGGGTGTTCTTCGTTAAGTAGGACGGTAGGCTACGCTTTGAACAGTACACTCTGCTAAGTTTATACTGCCATTATGCTTTTTTCATAGCTCTTCGTTCGGCATATTCAAGGCATTTCTCACAAACCTTTACCTTTTTCCCTTGGTCAGAGTAATAAGTTCTCATATAACCTGTTTTTGATTGGCAAAACACACACTTCTTAGATTGAAAAAATGATTTAAGTGAAACCATTAGTAAGAACCCTTATGTTTCTCAAGCCATGTGTTTACCCATTTTTCTGCTTCAAGCCAGTTTTTTACTCGAATGACGCCCTCAGGGACAGGTTCTTGGTTATACGGTGTGTCAAATAGGATAACAGGAATCGAACATTGTTCTGCTATTGCTACAGCATTATCATGCTTATCCTCAAAAAAAATATCTAAATGATATTGGTGGACTGCATCAACCTTATCATGTTGTCCTAGCAGTTCAATGTGATGGTAAGGGAGCTGTTTTTGCTCCAACCATACCTTTGTAATATCCTCTAAATAATTGCCTCTGGCTGTTACATAATATAATTCAAATCTAGTTGCCCATTTCTGGATAACAATTTCAGCGTGTTCCGCCATTGCCGCTTTTTCATATATAGTAGCTTCATTTTTCTTCATCCACTGACTGAATTCATCGTAGCTAATATCTAATAATCCGGTCAAGTCATAGGAGGTAATATCCTCAATGGTTAGCTGTTTATTAAAAGCCTGATTTAATGCTGGAACAAAGGCTGCTGGGTCTGTGACGGTTCCATCTATATCTAATCCAAATCGAATATTTTTCATTATAAATCCCCTCCAAACTGTATTGTATCATTTTGTTTTCAGAATGGAAAAGTTAGCCGTGCCATCTTCCCATATAAAGGAGGGGTTTACGAAAGTGATAAAGGACAGACTAATAAGAATCCCTGCATCAGAAAGTGAGGGATTATGACTGTGAAGGAAAATCAAGACCAAGAACCAGTAAGGTTAGTTGATCCTGAGGATAAATCTTTAACATTTTTAAACACAGATGTGCATAAGCCTGAATATGGAAAACGAGAATATAATTCGGGAGCAAGCGCTGATTCGTTTAATGAAGAAACAGCGAATGAATTTCCTGCTCCCCAAAGAATGGATTATCAGGAAACAGATGATCAGGAGGAAGCTTCAATTGATGGGTTAATGAAAGGCAAAGCAATGGGGATATTTGCCCTAATTTTATCCATCCTTTCCTTGTTCATTCTCCCAATCTTGTTGGGCGCAGCAGGCATTGTTATAGGGATTGTATCTAGAAAAGGGGATGCCAAAACACTCGGAAGCTGGGCGATTGGAATTGGTGCTGTTTCCATTATAGCCTCTTTATTCTTCAGAAGCTTCATTTAGTCCACTACGATGTTAAATGATGCAGGGAGAGAAAAACCCCGCTGCCAAGTACTACTTGGTAGCGGGGTTTTGTGTTATACCGTTTCAGCTTCAGCAGCTTGTTTCTTATAGTGCTCCTCAGCAATAATATCAATTTCTTTCTTTAATTCTTCAACCATAATTTCTTCTGGTACTTTTCGAACGATCTCGCCATGTCTAAATAATAGACCCTCTCCACGTGCACCGGCAATCCCGATATCTGCTTCACGTGCTTCACCAGGTCCGTTTACCGCACATCCGAGTACAGCGACTTTAATTGGAGCCTTAATAGAAGCGATGTATTCCTCGACTTCATTAGCAATACTAATTAGATCAATCTCAATACGTCCACACGTAGGACACGAGATTAAGGTAGCAGCATTTGCAGCTAGTCCAAAGGATTTGAGTAATTCACGAGCTACTTTGACCTCTTCAACCGGATCGGCGCTTAAAGAGATACGTAACGTGTTTCCAATACCCATATTAAGGATTGCACCTAAGCCGGCAGCACTTTTTACTGTACCAGCAAATAATGTACCAGACTCTGTAATGCCTAAGTGAAGCGGATAATCAAAGGCTTTAGAAGCTTTCTCATAGGCTTCAATGGCAAGATGCACATCTGATGCCTTCATAGAGACGATGATGTCATGGAAATCAAGGTCTTCAAGGATCTTAATATGGTGCAGTGCACTTTCAACCATACCATCTGCGGTTGGGTAGCCATATTTTTCAACAATCTTACGCTCAAGTGATCCTGCATTTACCCCAATACGAATCGGAATTCCTTTTTCTTTGGCTGCTTTCACAACAGCTTCTACTTTTTCACGACGTCCAATATTTCCCGGGTTAATACGGATTTTGTCAGCTCCGCCTTCAATAGCTTTTAATGCCAGCTTGTAATCAAAATGAATATCAACAACTAAAGGGATAGAAATTTGTGCTTTTATATCTTTAATTGCTTCAGCAGCCTTCATATCAGGGCAAGCCACACGAACGATCTGGCATCCAGCCTCAGCCAATCGATTGATCTCAGCTACAGTAGCTTCAACATCATGTGTTTTTGTTGTTGTCATACTTTGAATGACGACTTCATCATTGCCACCTATTGTCAAGTTTCCGACCTTGACTGGGCGGGTTTTTGTACGATGGGTTATTTCGGTCATTGACCAATCGCTCCTTTATTCAACCTGTACCATTCAACAAGTTGTCTAGTCTCATAAATCGAGATACGACTATATTTTATCAATGACCTGATTGGTTTGGCAAGGAAATTCACTCTTTATCATAAATCGGAAACAAATAGGTTTGTCCAATTTGGATAGCATCTGGCTCGAGAGAGTGATTTAATGCCTTAAAATCATCAACAATCTGTTGAATACTTACTGGGATGGGGCCTTGGTGTAGATGCTCAACAATGGATAACACCGTGTGGCCAGGTTCAACGATAACCTCTTGAGATTGTAAGTCGAGCGTTGGCTCCTGTATCGTTTCAGACGATTGTTTTTGCTGCCCTGACTTAATGTTTGCTTGCACTTTAGTCTGGTCCTTATCAGGAAGGGAGCCCGTTCGCAAATCGGAAATTACACCAGTCATTAATATGAGTAAGCCAATACAAATAAACAAGCGCTTCAATGCTTGTCCCCCTTTATGAATAAATACAGATATCTTCATTCTATGCACACGTGGTGTGTAATATGACTAAAAAAATCAAATAGTAATAGGGAGGGGGTTGGTTATGGTCAAATTATGGGTTCAAACAATCGGAATCGGTAGCTTTACAATCATAATGGTTGTGGGAAATGGTTTATTTATTCCTTTGATTCCAGAGATTCAAAAGAATTTACAATTAAATGCGTCACAAGCTAGCCTAGTGCTGGGCAGCTTCTCTTATGCGGGGGCGATCATGATTCCTTTAAGCAGCTGGTTAAGTCGTAGCTATGGTAGAAAAAAAGTACTAACGATTTCTTTACTTCTGTTACTCATTGGCTGTGTATTATCTTCTACTGCCGGGTTTACGGAAAATCTGGAGTTAGCCTATTATGAAATTCTTGGTGGAAGGATCTTGCAAGGTGTTGGCGCAGGGGCAGCCGCTCCAATGGGTTTAATTCTTGCTTCAGAGCTATATCACGGCTCAGATCAGATAAAGATGATTAGCAATTTGGAAATAATGAATGGGGTAGCCAAAGCTATAAGTCCGGTTTGTGGTGGGCTTATCATGTTATATGCATGGCAAACAGGTTTCATTTGGTACATGGCCCTAGCTTCTGTTTCATTGGCAGTCGTCCTATTTTTGTTACGACCAGGGAACGTCGGGACAGAGGTGGTGGCTTCCAATAAGGAGCCAATAAATAATTGGAAATGGGTTAGCCCCTTGTTTGCATTAGGATTTATGGTTATGTTTTTATTATACGGTTTACTTTTTATTGTAGCAGCTCTGATTAGCCAGTCCGGACAAAGAGGCATCTTTGTCTCCTTACCTCTAGCCATGTTAGTTATCATTTCTTATTTTTACGGAAGATCTAATCAACATTCTTTTCGACAAATCCAGCGGTTGATTTATTTTGGCATTGCTATGTTGTTAATGTCCGGATGTATCGCCTGTTTTCACTATCTCTCAATAAACTTTACAATTATCGCCTCTATGGTGGTTGGTGCAGCAGCAGGCATACTTTTGCCAGCCTCATCAAACCTTTTACTGATGGTAACACCTGAATATTGCAAAAAAAAGGCGATCACTTGGCTCACGATGTTTCGTTTTTTGGGTGTTGCGACCGGTCCGGTTGTTTTTGGAATGTGGAGCAATCAGTGGATGGAACATGTCTTTTATTTGATTGGTTTAGTAGGGGTCTTAGGACTTGTTTTTGTTGTATGTTGGCAACGATCAGGTCACAGTCATGTCACTATGATGGACACAAAATAGGTCAAAAGTCACTTTTCTTTTTCTCCAAAAAAAGGTTTCCTAGTGTGAAGGGTATCAAAAGATAAATAGATACTCCAAACAGATTCGTATCGTGTCTGTTAACAAAAAGGGGTCGATCAACGATGAAAAAGATCTTACAAAAAAGTACGATTTTTGCCATGATGCTTTTGTTGTTAGTTCCGGGAGTCGCTCAAGCAGATGCTGTACCTGGAGATGTCATAGTGACTTTGGGAGCAGATTTAACACCAGCGCAGAGAGAAGATTTACTGGAGGAAATGGGAGCTCCAGATGGTGTAGAAATACTTGAAGTAACAAATGAAGAAGAACATATCTACTTAGGTAATTACATTAGTAGCAGGAATATAGGAACTCGCGCACTATCCTCATCCATGATTACGATGACGGAAGCAGGACAAGGGATTAATGTGGAAAGCAACCATATCACATGGGTGTCAGACAAGATGTATGCAAATGCGTTAGTGACAGCTGGCGTAGAAGATGCCGATATATATGTGACTGCACCATTTGATGTTTCTGGTACGGCGGGATTAACAGGATTAATCAAGGCATACGAGGTAGCCGCTGATATTGATATTCCTGAAGAACAGAAGCAAGTAGCGAACGAGGAAATGGTTAAAACAGCAGAGCTTGCCGAATCAGTTGGTGTGGAGGAAGCAACCGAGCTAATTAATCGAATAAAAGAAGAAATCGGCGATCAAAACATCGAAACTGAGGATGACTTAAGAGCTTTGATTGAACGTATCGCAGATGAATTAGGGATTACCTTAACTGATGAAGAATTGAATGGGCTCGTATCTTTATTTATGCGAATGAAGGACTTGGATATTAACTGGGATCAGGTTCAAGAACAAATTTCTAAAGTACGTGATAACTTAGGGGAGTTTCTTGATAGAGAAGAAACTCAATCATTTATAAGCAGCTTTTTAGATTTTATTAACCAGATTATCGATTCCATAAAGAATTTCTTCAGATCATAGGAAAGTAAAAGGAGAAGGGGATTCTACCCTTCTTTTTTGCTATTTGAATGAGAGCGGTTAATTAAATAAATTTTAATTGAAACGTAATCGCGTTATAATCGTACATATAAGAAAAGGGAAAGAGGGGAGATGACCAAATGGAATGGCTAGATACAGCAAGTATTGGATTTATCGTGATCTTTTTAGGAACTTTGTTTCTATTTGGTGAATTATTAGTTAAAGCGCGAGGATTGTTTGCTTTATTAGGTATTGGAATGACAGCAATGTATTTCCTTCACCACCTTACTGGAGACTCTGGATTCTGGGTTATTATACTTTACTTAATTGGTATTGTATTAATTATCTTAGATGGAAAGCTGTTCTCGGATGGAACGGTTGGAATTATTGGTGTGATTCTTATGATTGTTGGTCTTGCCATCCCGGCTCCAACATTAGTGTATGGAATCCTCGTAGCAATGGCCTTTGTATTAGGGGCATTTGGATCATTATTTTTCTTAAAAGTATTTACCCGCAGGCAAATGTGGTCGAAATTAACCTTTAAGGATCGTTTAACAAGTGAGCGAGGGTATAACTCAATTAACGTAAGCTACAAAGAGTTAGTAGGAAAAGAAGGTAAGACCATGAATGCTTTAAGACCAACAGGAACGATTACAATAGATGGTCAACCATACAGTGCGACGAGTGGTGGTCAATGGATTGAAGCAGAGGCCGAAATTACAGTCACTTCTGTCGATGGCACAAGAATTCTTGTTGCGAAGGTAGAAAATAAAGAAGAGTAGAAAAACGTTAATTCGTTTTTCTACTCTTTTTTTTGCGTGATAGTAAAAAAAGCATGTATCCATAAAAACCAATATAAGGAAGGAAAAACCATGTTATCGAAAGCTCATTTAACCACGTAACCATCCAAGCATATAGTATCAAAGGAAGAGGTAGAGTATGTACACTTATTTTCCATAAATGAATAAATTGTATGTTTTTTTTCTTTCGATAAAAAGGAAGAGCAACTATAGTCAGCAGAGAGCTCCCTATAAAAGCAGAGGCAATAACAATGACGATAATAATTAAAGTCATAATCGAGAGAAGAATGGGAAGAAAGCTTTGAACCCCCTCGATTTGACTTATAATGTCTTCTTTAGTTAGCGGCTCTTGACCAAGCACGCTATAAGGCAGCTCCTGCTTAAAATTAGGGAGGATTAGCCTAGCTGTCTCTTGGTGCAAGAGTAGCACCTCATCTTGACTCTCTGACAAGCTATATTCCTCATTTGGATCCACTATTACCTGCAAGCTCCCTGTATCAACCGAGAGGGGTAACGAGTTTAATGGATGGACAAGTTGATCATCATGAATAGAAAAACTGACTTCTGGATGCTCTAAAGAGTTATGTAGAAGGCTAAAACCAGACCAAATAGATGAACTAAGTACGATACAAAATGGCAGCAATGCTAAGATAACCGTAAAACACACATGCCCAAGAACATGAATCGTAGGACGAAATCTTGAAGCAAGAACAGTTTGACGATGATAAAAACATTTGCGAAACCAAGAAAAGAAATTCATAACAATTCTCCTGAAAAAAAAGACATAATAATTTAATCATAGCGGAAGCGGATTCATTGAGCAATAGTAGGCTATACTGTGAACGAAAATTGGTTTGTGAAGTAGATAACATATATATATTTATAAATAGAGGTTTACAAATAATTAATAAATGTTTAATAATAGATGCGTATGTGCTTGATAATTGTCGAATAATCGTATTTTGCAAATGAAGGGATGAGATTGTGTGGATGTTCAATCGCTCGTATTTACGTTTCTTGGAGGTATAGGAATCTTTCTATTTGCTGTAAAGTTTATGGGAGACGGCCTTCAAAAAGCGGCAGGCGACCGTTTGCGTGATTTGTTAGACAAATTCACAACGAACCCATTTATGGGTGTATTGACGGGGATCCTGGTTACGGCATTAATTCAAAGTAGTACGGGAACAACGGTTTTAACGATTGGCTTAGTAAACGCCGGATTTATGACACTAAGGCAAGCAATTGGTGTCGTAATGGGGGCCAATATTGGAACAACCACAACAGCTTTTATTATAAGTATTAACGTATCTGAGTATGCTTTACCAATTATTGCTTTAGGTGCCTTTATGCTGTTTTTCTTTAAAGCGCCAAAAGTACAAAACATTGGGCAGGTTGTCTTTGGAATAGGAGCTCTCTTTTATGGTTTAAAATTGATGGGCCAAGGGCTAGCTCCTTTAAGAGATTTACCTGCATTTGCAGAGTGGACAGTGACGCTTAGTGAGAATCCACTTCTAGGAGTCTTAGTAGGAACTGTCATGACTGTAGTTATCCAAAGTTCGACGGCGGCTATAGGTATTATTCAGCAGCTTTATGCTCAAGATGCCATTACGTTGACAGCTGCACTTCCAGTATTATTTGGAGATAATATCGGAACAACTATTACTGCTGTTATCGCCGCAATTGGTGCGACAGTTGCAGCAAGAAGAACAGCACTCACGCATGTTATTTTTAACTTAATTGGTACGGCAGTTGTCCTTTTAATATTGCCTATATTCCAGAGATTTATTGAATATCTTGCTGTGACCTTTAACTTAAATCCAATGATGCAGATTGCTACAGCCCATGGGGTGTTTAACGTAGCAAATGTAATTATTTTATTCCCGTTTATTGGTGTATTAGCATGGATTGTTACAAAACTTATTCCTGGACAAGATGCCATTGTTGAGTTTAAATCAAAGCATTTAGATGCTCGTTTTATTGAAAGCTCACCATCTATTGCGTTAGGACAAGCTCAGCAAGAGGTTCTTCGTATGGCGGAATATTCATATGATGGTCTTGTTAATGCAGCTGAATATCTTGAAACAGGAGAGAAGAAGCTAGCCGAACGTACGGTCCAATATGAACAAGCAATCAATAATCTTGATCGAGAAATCACGGATTACTTAGTGCAAGTTTCATCTCACTCATTATCAGATCAGGATTCAAAGAAGCATTCGACTTTACTCGATTCTCTTCGTGATATTGAACGTATTGGCGATCACATGGAGAACATTGTTGAGCTGAAAGACTACCAAAAATCAAATAAAGTCACGATGTCTGATACAGCTATGAATGATTTAAAGGAAATGTTTGAACTCACGAAGGAGACGCTTAAAGCAGCAATTTCTTCCCTTGAGCACCACGATGTTGAAATGGCAAAGGGTGTACTTGAGAAAGAAGAACTAATTGACAAAATGGAGCGCCGTCTGAGAAAACAACACATCTCTCGCATGAACGAAGGTGTATGTTCTGGAGGATCTGGTATAGTATTTGTTGATATCGTAAGTAACCTTGAACGTATTGGTGATCACAGTGTAAACATCGCTGAAGCGGTTATAGGGGAATAAAGCTTGTAGCTGGGATAAGGGGATTTATCCCAGCTTTATTTGAGACTTGTCTAATAAAGCTGACTTATGGTAAAGTATTCATGACGCTGTGAAAAAAAGAAATAAAAAAAGCTTGCGTCGGTTTCAGGGACATGATATTATAGTTCTTGTCCTAATGAAAACAAACATTATTCCACAGTAGCTCAGTGGTAGAGCAATCGGCTGTTAACCGATCGGTCGTAGGTTCGAGTCCTACCTGTGGAGCCATTATGGCGGTGTAGCTCAGCTGGCTAGAGCGTACGGTTCATACCCGTGAGGTCGGGGGTTCGATCCCCTCCGCCGCTACCAACAAATACATAGTATGATTAACGTATGGCATGGCGGTTGTGGCGAAGTGGTTAACGCACCGGATTGTGATTCCGGCATTCGTGGGTTCAATTCCCATCAGCCGCCCCATCATGGACCCTTAGCTCAGTTGGTTAGAGCACTCGGCTCATAACCGATTGGTCGTAGGTTCGAGTCCTACAGGGTCCACTCTCATACATACTTTATCCCACGGAGGAATACCCAAGTCTGGCTGAAGGGATCGGTCTTGAAAACCGACAGGCGGGTCAAACCGCGCGGGGGTTCGAATCCCTCTTCCTCCTTATCCAAGAAAAAAGCTGAACGCTGATGCGTTTAGCTTTTTTTGTTGTGAGGAGGAATATGGGTGATGGATGTGGAAGTTGAGAAAAAGAAGGAGGAGATAAAACTGATGCTAAAAGAGCGTTCCAAACCTGTACGATTAGCTCAGCTCAAAGCATTAGAAAGGAGGTTACCAACTGAACATAGAATAATACCAAAACTTAAAGAAGATATCATATTAAGAGAAGCCGGTTATCGCGGAGAACAAAGTTTAGATTATTATCTTAACTTTTTAGAATCACAAGATTTTATTTTTCTTCATGATCTCAGTCTAAAGGGAGAGAATGGTTTTTTCTTTCAAATGGATACAGTAGCCATTTGCCCTCAGTTTATAGCAATCATCGAAGTGAAAAACCTCGCTGGAAAGATATGTTTTTATGAAAACACAAACCAATGGATTCGGAAATACAACCAAAAAGAAGAACCCATACCTAGCCCTATCGAACAATTAAAAAGACAAAGAATGCAACTTGCAGATTGGTTCATCAATTATGCGATACCTTTAAAGCCAATACTTGAGTTAGCGGTCTTTACTAATCCTTCTACCTACATCGAATCAACTTCTTCAACTAACCAAACCCTTTCAAGAGTCATACTCGCAGAGCATTTACCTACAAAGTTAGACGCATTAAAGAAGCATTATCATACAGAAAAAATAAAAAAATCCGAGCAATTAAAAATAGCAACCTTATTAGCTAAGCCAATCAATCGATAAAACCTCCTTCTCTGTCAACGTATCACCTTAACCAAACAGACATTCAAATTGGAGTCCAATGTCCAAACTGTTTCACAATTATGAATCGAACGAGACAAAGCTGGCAATGTATGAAATGCAATACACGTTCGGAAAGCGCTCATGTGAAAGCCTTAGAGGATTATTTTTTATTAATCAAACCCACGATTACAAATGAAGAATGTAGAAATTACCTTCAAATCTCCTCCCCAACAATTGCTCATCGACTCCTCAATCAATTAAAAATCTCTACTGTAAGAAAAAACAGATATACGTACTATGCACTAACTTATCCCTTGAAAAAAAACTGAAGGAGAATAGTGAGGATATTTAAACGGAAAGTATGTGTCTTGGAGCGCCGCATGTGGATGGGAGCCCGCCTGCGACTGAGAGCACGCCGCATGTGGATAGGAGCCGCCTCCTGCGTCTGAGAGCACGCCGCATGTCGATGGAAGCTACCGCCTGCGTCTGAGAGCACGCCGCATGTGGATAGAAGCCGCCGCCTGCGTCTGA
This sequence comes from Alkalicoccobacillus porphyridii, assembly GCF_007293315.1. Taxonomy (GTDB): domain Bacteria; phylum Bacillota; class Bacilli; order Bacillales; family Bacillaceae_D; genus Alkalicoccobacillus; species Alkalicoccobacillus porphyridii. The sequence continues at coordinate 217,080 of NZ_VLXZ01000005.1, read as the reverse complement.
GAGTCGCCGCATGTCGATGGAAGCCGCCGCCTGCGTCTGAGAGCACGCCGCATGTCGATGGAAGCTACCGCCTGCGTCTGAGAGCACGCCGCATGTGGATAGGAGCTACCGCCTGCGTCTGAGAGTCCGCCGCATGTGGATAGAAGCCGCCGCCTGCGACTGAGAGTCTGCCGCATGTGGATGGGAGCCGCCGCCTGCGACTAAGAGCACGCCGCATGTGGATAGGAGCTACCGCCTGCGTCTGAGAGCACGCCGCATGTCGATAGAAGCCTCCACATGCGTCTGAGAGCACGCCGCAGTCGATAGAAGCTACTACATGCCCCCGCAGCCCACTGCTAATAATCACTCCAACTTTCCTTAAAAAGTAGAGGTTTAAGAAAATTTCATGTGTGGAACAGATATAGTAGGACTTGCGATGAATAAAGTCTTTTCATTTGCATATCTCGGATTATTTTGGTAACTTGAACAGGCAGACTTATGAAACGTTTTTGTTTCAAAAGTTAGCCACAAAAAAATGGAACTCATTCAAGGAGGAGATTTAACATGGCATACGAACTACCACCATTACCTTATGCAGCGAACGCACTTGAACCTCACATCGATGAGCAAACAATGAACATTCACCATGACAAGCATCACAATACTTATGTAACAAAGCTTAATGCAGCGCTTGAGGGTCATTCTGATCTTGCAAGCAAGTCTGTAGAGGAGCTAATTAGCGATCTTGATGCTCTACCTGAATCTGTTCGTACACCTGTACGCAACAATGGCGGTGGACATGCTAACCACACGTTCTTCTGGGAGCTATTAACTCCAGGCGGAAGCTCTGAACCAACCGGTGAGCTTGCTGATGCGATTACTAGTGAATTTGGAAGCTTTGAAGCATTCAAAGAAGAATTCGCAGCAGCGGGAGCTAACCGTTTTGGATCTGGTTGGGCTTGGCTAATTATTGATGGCGGTAAATTAGTTATCACAAGCACACCAAACCAAGATACGCCAGTGATGGAAGGCAAATCACCAATCATTGGTTTAGATGTATGGGAGCATGCTTATTATCTTAAGTATCAAAACCGTCGTCCCGATTATATCGAGGCATTCTGGAGTGTTGTGAATTGGGATGTAGCTGCTAAGAACTATGAAGCAGCAAAATAAGATAGGATGAATTAAAACCCGCAAAAGATGGTATTTCCATCTTTTGCGGGTTTTGTCTTTTCTAATGCTTTGCATACTCCCGCTTTGAGAGTGACACACTACTTTCTGAGGGTGGTGAGTCTATGCAGAGTAAAACCCTGTCACGTATACTTGGGCAAACGGAGCTTACGAAGGATCTTGTGATGCTACTTGTTATTGGTGGATTATATGCACTTAGTATTGCTTTATCAAATACATTTGTTAATGTCTATTTATGGAAGCAGTCGGGCAAGTTTATGGATCTCGCTTTGTATAATTTGGCTGCCGTGACCTGTCAACCATTAGCATTTCTTGTTGCGGGAAGGTTATCAAAGAAAATCGACAGGGTTTATGTGCTACGAATTGGTGTGGCGATCCTTTCGTTATTTTATTTCTCTGTCCTTTTTGTAGGTGGAGGTTCTTTACCAAAAATTTTATTACTAGGAGCATTAATTGGAATGGGCCTTGGTTTTTATTGGCTTGCCTTTAATGTGTTGACCTTTGAAGTCACGGAACCGGAAACCAGAGATTTCTTCAACGGGTTTCTAGGATTATTAACCTCTTTTGCTGGCATGATTGGACCAATAGCTGCTGGAGCAATTATCACAGGCTTACAAAAATCGATTGGATATACAGTCATCTTTTCCGTTTCACTTACAATCTTCTTAGCAGCCGTTTTTTTAAGCATGATGTTAAAAAAACGTCATGCTAAAGGTCGATTTCAAATCAAACCAATTATTAAAGAGAAACAAAATAATCCTGCGTGGAACCGAATATTACACGCTCATTTTTTTCAAGGCTTGCGTGAAGGTACATTTGTTTTTGTGATTGTGGTTTGGGTTTATACGGTAACCCAAAGTGAACTTGCTTTAGGTACTTATGGGCTAATTACGTCGGCCACTCAGTTGATCGTTTATTATGCCGCAGGAAGATTGATCAAAACAAAGCTAAGAAAAAAAGCCATCTTACTTGGTGGTCTCATCCTGTACGTAGCAATTTTTTTAATCGTCACTCATTTAACCTACCCTAAGTTAATTCTTTATGGCATTCTCATTTCGATTGCTTATCCAATGCTGTTAGTTCCTTACATTTCATTGACCTATGATGTCATCGGGAAAGCTTGGAAGGCAGCAGAGATGAGGGTTGAGTATATGGTGGTTCGAGAGTTATTTTTAAATGCTGGCAGAGTCATTTCGGTGCTTTTATTTATCTTCTCGATAAGCTTTTTTCAGGAATCTACAGCCATTCCAGTGCTCTTACTGTTGCTTGGTGCAGGTCATGCTGTGATCTATTGGTGTGTTAGACCCATCCACTTTAATGTAAACACAGAAGTCTCAAAAGCAAGTGTCGATTCTCAGACAAATGAGAAGGGGGAAACGGGAGGCTCAAACGCATAGGCAAGCTTTTGAGCTTTCTAAGGTTCAATCATTATGTTATACTTTACCTATTACCTGCCATGTACGCGAGCTTCTTTTCTGTTTTGAACCTTGATCAAGAAAAGGGAGCCTCACATAGGCAATAGGACAGTATGCCGCATAAGCGGACACTGGAGCATTGATCTGCGGGCACCCACCTACTCGAAGTAGGTTCTTGAACGATGGGAGCAGCGGCATACGCGGGGATAGTATGAAAAAGACTTTTGACAAAATAGTGAATATAGACACCCCTTACTGAGGTGTCTATTGGTGTGTTTACATAGATCATAGGAATAACATTGATAGGAGAGGTCAAATGGGAAAAAAAAATAAAAAAAGACGTCACGTTCCTGTTCGTTTAAATGTATTATTTCTTATTGTTTTTCTATTATTTTCAGCTTTAATATTACGCTTAGGTGTAGTTCAAATCGTCCAAGGGGAAGAATACGAAAGAGAGCTAACGCAAACAACGAATCAGACAGCGAGAATAGATGCACCACGTGGAATTATGTATGACAGATTTGGTCATACGATCGTTGATAATGAGATGGAACTTTCTGTCACCTATACAAATCCGTCCGAGCAATCAAACAGCGAAAAAACAAAAGAGATGCTTCGAATCGCTAACGAATTATCAACAATGATTGACGTTGATACAGAAAAAATCACACAAAGAGATCTCCAGGATTATTGGTATGAAAATGCGTCCAAAGAAGAAAGAGATGCACTAGTGGATGGTATAGATACCTCTGAAATGAGTAATTCTGAAGAATATCAAACGATGATTAACCAAATTGGTGATGAACAATTAGATCAATACTCAGAGGAAGAGCTTAAAGTCATTGCTATATATCGCGAAATGACAAGGGGTTACGCTGGGTCGCCGCAACGTATTAAACGAGCGGTAACACAAGAAGAAGCGCATAAGGTGTCGGAGCATTTAAATGATCTTCCTGGTGTTGACATTCTACGTGATTCAATACGTAGCTACACGTATGGGGATACGTTTCGAACGATATTAGGGAATACACGCACGATTCCAGCTGAGCAAATTGATAGCTATTTAGCAAAAGGCTATGACCGTTCGGATTTAGTGGGGGTAAGCTATTTAGAAGCTCAATATGAGGATGTATTGCGTGGACAAAAGGCCGAGATTAATCGGAGTTCAACAAGAAATGGAACAACTACGGAAAATACAATAGATGAAAAGCCGGGAAGTCGTGGGAATGATTTGGTTCTGACTTTAGATATGGAAATGCAGCAGAATCTAGAAGACATCATAGAAAGCACGGTAAGAGCTAATGCAGGTTCCTACTTAGATAAAAGAGAAGCATATGCTATTATGATGAATCCTAAAACGGGTGAAATTATAGCCATGTCTGGTTTTAATGATGATCCTTCTAATCCAGATGGGGTAAAAGTTAACGATACAGGTGTGATTAATAACGGCTTTGAAATGGGTTCATCTGTTAAAGCAGCATCAGTACTTACTGGTTTTGAAACGGGTGTTATGAACCCGAATACTGTCATAAATGATCGCCCTTTAAATGTTAGGGGAACACCTACAAAAAAATCTGTATCAAGAATGGGTAATGTGAATTATTTAACTGCTTTAGAAAGATCTTCGAATGTTTATATGTTCTATATCGCCATGAGATTAGCTAATCATGAGTATCAACCTAACGCTCCTTTTAGAGATCTTACTGCTATTCGGGATGGCTATCAAACAGCACGGTACAATTTTAATCAGTTTGGTTTAGGGTCTGATCCTGGTATTGATTTACCAAGTGTATCTACAGGTTACCAGGGTGAAAGTTCGAATGGTGGTAATTTGATGGACTTTTTCATTGGTCAGTTTGATACCTATACTCCATTACAAGCAGTTCAGTATATTTCAACTGTTGCAAACGATGGTCAACGAATGAGACCTCACCTTGTATCCGAAATTCGTGAGCCAGCAACAAATGGAGAAGAGGGGGCGATTGTTACACAATTTAAACCTGAAGTTCTAAATCAAGTTGATGCAAGTAAAGAAGAGATTCAAATGGTCAAGAATGGTTTAAGTAGGGTTGTATATGGCTCAAATGGTACTGCTCAAGCTATGCGAACTGGTGGAGGCGGAATTGATAAAGTCAACTTCACAGACCAATTCCCTGATATGGCTGCAAAAACTGGCACGGCTGAAGTGACAGTAAATGGTAGAGATGCGAATAACCAAACATTAGTTGGTTATGCACCGGCTGATGATCCAGAAATTGCTTTTGCAATTGTTGTACCTGGAGTATATACCACAACTAAACCAAGTATTGCACAAAAGATCGGCTCCAAAATGCTCAACTCATACTTCGAAATCAACGAAGATCGCCAGGGCCCTGAACAGGTAGAAACAGTCCTTGAAGACGTTGATACTGATTCTGAGGTAGAATAGTAGTTAGATAGACTATAAGATAAGTGAAGGAATCTAACATCCGCAACAGATACGTTTATACGTGTCTGTTGCTTTTTTGTTTTAAAAATTTCCATACAGCCACTCATTTCCGATCATATCCTCCCATCTCTCAGGTTTAATCATTTTTATGGTTTTTATGAGCGTAAATTGAATGCACTTCTGAAATCGGTTACAGTGGATAAAAGTATTTTAAGTTAAGCGTTTTCAAAGTTTGAGAGCTAGTAGGTCAGGGGGATATGAGATGTTAACAGTGATTGGATTATTAATCATAGTATTAATTGTTGGTTTATTAATGTGGGGAAAGATAAGCCCCATAGTTGGAATGGTGCTCATTCCTGTGTTAGGTGCCTTTGCGGCTGGATTTGGGCCAACTGAAATTACAGAATTTGTGGATTCCGGAATTGGTACGGTGATGAATGTTGTCATTATGTTTATATTTGCCATACTATTCTTTGGAATTATGCAAGATACAGGTTTATTTAATCCATTGATTTCTGGATTGATTAAGGTGTCAAAAGGAAATGTTGTAACGGTTGCGACCTGTACGGCGATTGTCGGTGCCATTGCTCATTTGGACGGAGCTGGGGCAACTACTTTTCTATTCACAATTCCAGCTTTATTACCTCTTTATAAACAATTACACATGAGTCGTTATTTACTGTTATTAATTATTGCTACCAGTGCGTCAGTAATGAATATGGTACCATGGGCAGGGCCAACAGGACGAGTTGCTTCTATCTTAGGTGAAAGTCCAGCCGATGTTTGGCGCCCATTAATTCCAGTCCAAATCATTGGACTAGTGATGGTTGTCATTTTAGCCTTTTTATTAGGTATTCGAGAAAAGCGTCGAATTGCGCGTAGATTTGCCAATGGAGAAATTCAAGAATCTGAATCGAGTAATTCAGGAAATCTAGCTATTCAAGAACAAGCAGCAACAATGAGTGAGGAAGCCAAAAGCTTATTACGTCCAAAATTAATGATTGTAAACATTGTTATTATGCTTTTAACTGTTGTCGCTCTATTAGAAGCTACGTGGGAGCCAGGACTTATTTTTATGGTTGCGTTAAGTGTCGCTTTAGTTGTGAACTATCCAAATGTAAAGACACAAATGGAACGTATTAAAGTCCATGCACCAAGTGCTTTATCTATGGCAGCCGTCATTCTTGCGGCTGGGGTCTTTTTAGGAATCATTCGTGAAACAGGTATGCTAGAAGCTATTGCCTTATCTCTTGTGGAAGTGCTCCCTGGAGCCGTTGTACCAAATTTGCATATCATTATGGGGATACTTGGTGTACCACTTGATTTATTAACAAGTACAGATGCTTATTACTTTGCTTTATTACCAATAGTAGATGGTATTACAAGTCAATTTGGAGTTCCGACTGAATCAACAGCTTACGCCATGTTAATTGGAAATGTAATTGGTACATTTGTAAGTCCATTTGCACCTGCTTTATGGTTGGGAATTGGTCTTGCAGGAGCTGAGATGGGTAAACATATCCGTTATTCTTTCTTATGGATGTGGGGATTCAGTATTATCCTTCTATTTATCGCAATGGCGATCGGAGTAGTATAATTCAAAAAAACCAGCGATCATTCAACTCGCTGGTTTTTTTGTAACTTATAGAAGGAATATGAAGTAATTTGTAGAATAATACATATTGAGATAGATATCTGCTTATGTAATAACTTCAAAAATTTGAGCCGTACTCATGCCGCTCGTAATCTCGTAAGCTCCAGGCTTTAAAAATCCTGCTAAATTTTGTTCCTCTGCTGCAAGAACAAATGCCTGTTTGTTATCAATGATGTTACCACGGATTAATTCATCAGCTACATCAAAGCTTGTCATTCCATTACGAATAATAAGCAAGAATACTTCTTCGTTATTGTCTTCTTCTGGCTCTTCAGCTTCTTCTTGTTCTTCCTGCTCAGTTTCTTCTTCAGCTTCTTCTTCTAATTCAGCTTCTACCTCTTGGCGGGTAGCGTTAATGACTGTGTTTAGTTCTGTTTCCCATTCCTCTGTATTGCGAACAAGAAAACCATCTGCTTCAAGCTGTTCAATCATCTCTTCAGAGCTTAGTAGCACTTCGGCCTGGACTTCTTCTGTAGCGTTGTTCTCACTGTTGAGAAAGTATACTGTTCCGCATGAAATGGTAGCCGCCATTAGCCCCAAAGAAAAGCTTCGTAACGTATTAGCCATGATAAACCACCTTTTGACCTTCATCAGGTCGATCTAGAAATGGTGTTAATACATGATCTACTTCCATGGCTGTTAATCCTGTTTCAGCCGCGATGCCTTCCGAGGAATATCCTCTTTTGTGCAAATCAAGAACATCTCTCATAATTTGTACCTGAGTTTCTGAACGAGTTGCCAGTGGAGTATGCTGTGCCACAATTTCTGCATCTAATTCTAATGTCCGAATTTGTTTTTTTAACTGATAAATCTCCTGCATAAACGATATTGACATGTTTTCAATCTGCTGTTCATATCTAGAGTTTTTCTCCTTACGAAAAAAGGATAATATGGTGAGTATTATCGCTAATCCAAGGAGAATGCCCAGTGTCCATTCCATCATAATTACGCCTCCTTACCAATGTGGAATCGTCCTTATTATACATTGGTTTTCGAGACATTTCGATTGAATCGGTGATTTTTTTTAAGAAAACAGTGATATTTAGCTGAAATGTCACATATGAAAGCTTTAAGAAGAGGATTAATCATAGACTTTAATCTTTATTTCGAGAGACAGTCTGCATTACCTGCTCTAGGACAAATTAAGACAATTTACCCTTCTTGTATCGTGTGAGCTCAAACGATATGATTTAATAACTACCTAATGAATGGGGTTCATTAATGAAAAGGGGGGCATTTATGGTTACAACCTTTAAACAATTCCTTACATCCTTTACTTTAAAGAATCAAAGTGTAATGCAGCCTTTAATAAAAGTGAATGCCCTTAGTGAGAAACAGATAGTACCTAAACGATTGGTCACTTGGACTCCTGAAAAGAAATGGGTCAACGATGATCAAGCGTTCCTTTTAGTCCAAGGTCCAAGAAGTTTAATCATGCATTGGGAGATTCAAAAGGCATCTATGGATATAGTGGGACTTCACTTGGGGGTTTCCTGGAATCAAGTATACAAACAACTACGATTACATGATGTAACAGATATGATGTACAACGGGACATATTCACACCGGCATGTAGATGTCCTTCTTCCTGAGATGACTAATAATTGGATTTTTAATCATCTGGATAGTGAGCGCTCCTATTTAGCTGAATATGGAGTAGGAGCTAAAGAGAATCATTTCATTCCTTTACTCCGCACGAATGCAGTCATCACTCCAGCTTCTACTAATTGGACAGATCCAACCACTCATTCACTGGCATGGAAGCAAATCAGTTCAACTGATTATGAATGGAAAAATCATTTCAGCAGTTATACCTACTACGAGTAGTTTCGAAAGGAGTGTTGTGATGAAAGAAGGATTTTATTCAATTGTTCTGCACGCCCACCTACCCTATGTGCGTCACTTAGAAGAACATCGTCTAGAGGAGAATTGGTTATTTGAGGCGATAACAGAATCATATATTCCTTTAATAAACGCTATAGAACAAGCGAATAAGGCGCACGCAGTAACCTTATCTATTTCTCCTCCACTTATTGAGATGCTAGCTGATCCACTATTAAAAAAGAGGTATCACCTTTATTTGAAAAATACTGAAAAGCTTTTAAAAAAAGAATATCGTTTTCAGAAGGAGAATGGTGTTTCACCAGGATTATTGAATTTTTATAAAGAAAAGTATGCGAGAATACGGTCTTTTCAAAAAAGGTGGCAAGGTCGTGTACTGGATGCTATTATCCAATTGGACAAAAGAGGATTAATGACTTGTATTACGTCATCAGCTACGCATACCTTTCTACCATACCTTTTAACGGAACAAGGAATTAGGCTTCAAGTACAGGAAGGGCTAAGATGCTTTGAGAACCATTTTAACTATCGACCCACCGGTTTTTGGACTCCGGAGTGTGCTTTTAATGAATTAGTGGACAAGGTGCTCTCAGAGGAGGGGATATGCTATACCTTTGTAGATGAACATACAGTATCCTTAGCTAAACCAAGTCCAAAGAATGGAACGAGCTCTCCTGTACTTAGTCCAAATGGAGTGGCATTATTTGCACGTCATACTGAGTTATCAGCAAAGGTTTGGAGTTCTACTGATGGTTACCCGGGAGATGAATGGTATCGAGAATTCTATCGGGACATAGCATACGAGCGTAATTGGGCTTACATAAAGCCTTACATGCACCCGGAAGGTATTCGTATAGATTCTGGGCTGAAATTTAACCGAATCACTGGAGATGTAGAGAAAAAAGCGGCGTATGAACCGGAGCGTGCAAAAAAACGTGTAATTGAGCATGCAGATCATTTTAGACAGTCTATTAATGAGCAAGTGGATCAGCATGGTCGTTCTAGCTCGCCACCATACCTCATGATGACTCCGTTTGATGCAGAGTTATTTGGTCATTGGTGGTTTGAGGGTCCCTTATGGATTAATCAGTTATTAAACGATTCGACCGACTCAGTACATTGGATTACTCCGGAGATCTATCTTAGTCAATATGGTCATTCGTTGGAAACGGTCTCAGTACCTTTTTCTACTTGGGGACGTGATGGAGATGGAAGTGTATGGTTAAATGAACGAAATTCTTGGGTTTACCCAATCTTTCATCAAATGGAAGAGGCGTTACTAACGTTAGCAAATCGTTTTAACAATCAAGCAACTGAATTTGAGACAAATGTATTTAATCAATTGGCCCGAGAATGGATGCTTGCCACGAGTAGTGATTGGGCATTTATTATGGATGGGGATACGTCAACTCAATATGCTGTCTCAAGAATTAAAGAACACGAAACACGTTTTCATGCTCTATTAAATGCTTTTATCTCTGGGGAAGCAACAACGTCCAGATTAAATGAACAATATGCCGAATATCCTTTTTTACCAAAGGTTCAAGGGACAGCTTTCCTTAACGTCAGTCGTCATCACAATCAAGATGTAACTAAGCTCACTACTAGGAAAACGATACTTATGCTTAGTTGGGAGTATCCGCCAGTAATAGCTGGGGGTCTTTCTGTCCATGTATTTGAACTTGCAAAAGCACTGGCTAAGCAGCATTACGATATTCATGTTGTAACCTGTCACGTTGAGGGATGTCTTCCTTATATGAAGGAAAATGGAATTCATGTACATCGGGTTCAAAGCCTTCAGCCGGATGCGAGGAGTTTTAATGATTGGATAGGTGGCTTAAATTTTGCCATGGTCAGGGTAGGAGTCGAGCTAGCTAAAAGCTACAGAATAGATCTTATTCATGCGCACGACTGGTTGGTAGCAGTTGCTGCAGTTGGATTGAAACAAAAACTTGAAATCCCCATTTTGGTTACCATCCATGCAACGGAATGTGGGCGAACAAAGGGACATCTTAATACAAGACAAAAACTGATTCATTCAAAAGAACAGCGACTGATGCAGGAGGCCAAACATCTAATAGTATGCAGTCAAGCAATGAAAAAGGAGCTTAGCCACTATTATAAAATCTCCGAACAGAAAATTTCGATTATTCCGAATGCTGTGAGTGAAGCTAGAAGTTACAATTACACTCTTCCTACGATAGATACTTTGCAGATATTTAGCTTTGGTCGTTTAGTTCCTGAGAAAGGGTTTCAGACATTATTAACTGCCTTATATGAGCTTGGCGATTCCATAGTCATGAATGTGAAAATTGCAGGAGAAGGCCCCTATAAGACTGTACTGGAGGAGCTTATTACAGATTATAAGCTTGGAAATCGAGTTCATCTAACAGGATTTTTAGATGATAAACAATGCTCTCAAGCTTTAGCTCTTTCTCAAATTATTGTGGTACCGAGTGATTACGAACCGTTTGGATTAGTCGCTCTAGAGGCTATGTATGCTGGTAAAGCAGTAGTTGCCTCAAAGGTTGGGGGCTTAAAGGAATTAATAACAAATGGTGAGACAGGGATGCTGTTTGAGCCAGGAGATGTTAAAGGCTTGTGTGAAATATTGATACATTTACAAGAGAATCCTTCATTGATAGGCAGATTAGGTCGGGCAGCCGCTGATTACGTAACTCGTCATTTTAGCTGGGAGCAATCCGCCATACAAACTGGTATTGAATATGACCGTGTGTTTCAAACAAACAAACTAAGTGCACATTAAAGGAGTGTTTATCATGAATCCGATTCGTACAGAACATTTTATCTGGAGTGAAGAACGACAGTTATCTCGAGTGCATCCACTATCGGCAAATAAGAGATCATCATCTATGAACATTGATGGTCAACTGAAATTCGAATCAAACCGTCAAGCCATGCTGTCACATGAAAAAGATTTAGTTGTGCCAAAAACGAGGCTGGGTATTTGGACGGACAAGGGCACATCTTGGTTCTCCACAAGTGAGTGGGATCTCTTCCCTGGTTATTACCAAAAAGACTCATTACTTGTTAGTCATGCTTACCACAGAAAAATGCATTTGTTAGTGACGGCCTTTGATCGACCTGATCAATCAAATCTAGGATTTATCCGTATGCTAACATTAAAAAATCAATCTGACAGGGAACTTAGCTTTAAACTGTTGCTTCACCAGCAATCCCTTCTTCCGCAGGCCGATGAGCATGTTACATTTTTTGTACCGGAGGAGAGAGCACTTATCCATCATCAACAGTATATAAGTACATTGGTAGCGGCAAGATTTTCCGAAGATGTAGCAGTTCGGTATGAAGCAGGGTCATTCGAAAGAAACTGGGATGATACGCTAGGTACAATACAATTTTCACCACTGGCTTCTGGTTCATCTGAGAGTATGATTGTGATCGATGTGAAAATGGAGTCGGGGCAAGAGCTGAAAGGGGCCATGTGGGTTGTCAGTCATGATAGTCTTACGGGTTTAGAGAAGGCGCATTTAGCCATTCAGCAAGAATTAATTATGTGAATGTAGACTGTAAAGAAAAAACACTTGATTAGTTCAAGACGATTTGCTATCATAATCAAGTATGACAGTAAGGAATGTTTGGAGGGATAAATTTATGCGTGTACAAGTTACTCTTGCTTGCACGGAAACTGGTGATCGTACGTACATCACTTCTAAAAACAAGCGAACAAACCCTGAACGTATTGAGCTTAAAAAGTATAGCCCGCGCCTTAAGCGCCACACACTTCACCGCGAGACAAAATAAGCAGGCGATTACGCCGCTTATTTTTTTTGATTAAAAGCAGGGAGGTGTGGCCATGAAGGAAGCCAAACGTTTGATTCGAGCGAATGTTTTAGACAAATTAATAAATATATCTAAAGAAGAACACCATCGCCTCTCTATGCAAATTGCTGCTGTATTATTTGAGCAGCCTTATTGGAAAGATGCACAAACCATTGCTCTCACCGTTTCCAGGTTTCCCGAAGTTGACACGACTTTATTGATTAATAAAGCATGGGAAGAGGGAAAAACCGTTGTACTTCCACGAATTACAAAGGAAACAAGAGCTATGCATTTTTATGAAGTACATGATTCATCTCAGCTTGAAGAATCGGTTTTTAGTTTAATGGAGCCAATTCCATCCACTACTATCCAGAGAGCTGCAGAAGAAATACATACAATGATTGTTCCTGGCATGGCATTTACTAGAGAAGGCTCTCGTTTGGGGCTTGGAGGGGGATACTATGATCGCTACTTGCCACATTTTTCTGGCGAAACCGTAGCCCTGCTTTTTTCTTGTCAGCTAGTAGCTGAGATTCCAATGGAGGATCATGATCGAGCTGTTGATCATATAGTCTCCCCAGGAGGAATTATCCGATGAATATACTATTATATCTCGGCGTGATAGGCATCGCGTTAACTGCCTACCGTCTTAAAAAGTTAACAAAGCTAGGAGCGTGCGCCTCGATTGTTGTAGGTATAGCGATTTGTTACGGTTTTGGGTTAAGTGGGTTATTGTTACTGGCAGCTTTTTTTATTAGCTCATCTGCTCTTAGCTCTATCTTCTCGTCTAAAGATATGGATCAAATGACGCTAAAGGGAAACCAACGTGATGAGGTTCAGGTTCTAGCCAATGGAGGAGTTGCAGCTGCAATTGCTGTGCTATATGCCATTGATCCATCTGATATATACCAGGTAATGTTTATAGCAAGCTTAGCTGCTGCCAATTCAGATACTTGGGCGTCTGAGATTGGAAAATTAAGCAAAAGTCTGCCCTTTCATGTGTTATCTTTCAAGCGTGTCTCCACTGGAACATCCGGGGCTGTCACTTTACTCGGAACGCTCGCAGCTTTCGCAGGCAGCACCCTCATTGCTAGTGGAACCGTTTTATTTAGTTGGAGTTCAATTGAATGGCAATTCCCGTTAATATGTGCAATTATAGTGGCAGGTTTTGTTGGGAATCTGACAGATACGGTCTTAGGTGCGACCATACAGGTTTCTTACAAATGTGACATATGTGATCAGACAACAGAAAAGCTTATTCATTGTGGTCAGAATACGGTTCACAAAGATGGCTTAACATGGGTGACGAATGACACAGTTAATGCGCTTTGTACGGTAATGGGAGCCATTACCGGCGCTGGATTTGCCTATATGATATTGTGAGGCAGGGGATTTACATGAATAGAGAGATGGAACGATATTCAAGACAAGTGCTATTCTCAGGAATAAAAGAATCTGGGCAGGAAAAGCTGTCACAGTCTAAAGTATTAATTGTAGGCATGGGTGCTCTTGGAACAGCTATTGCTAATCATCTTGTGCGTGCAGGAGTTGGTCTGGTCCGTTTGGTTGATCGGGATTATGTCGAGCTAAGTAATCTACAAAGGCAAATGCTTTATGATGAGCAAGATGTGGCGGATCATTTACCTAAAGCAGAAGCTGCCAAAGTGAAGTTAAGAAAAATGAACTCTTCTGTAGAAGTTGAAGCCAGCGTTGCAGATGTAAATGCCAATAATATTATGGGGTTTATTCGCGATATAGATGTGGTTGTTGATGGAACAGATAATTTTAAGACACGATTTCTGTTAAATGATGCATGCTTTAAGCTGGGCATACCTTTTGCTTACGGTGGGGTAGTTGGGTCAACAGGACTTACAGGAATGTTTGTTCCAGGCAGAACAGCTTGCCTCTCCTGCTTAATAGGGGCAGGTGGTTCAACGGGTGATACATGTGACACGGTGGGCGTCATCAGTCCGATTGTAGACATTGTCGCTTCATTACAATGTACAGAAACACTTAAATGGTTAACTGGTAATAAAGAGCGGTTAAATGAAAGCTTAACCTCTCTAGATATCTGGAATAACCGCCAGCATCAGATTTCAATTCTGAAACCAAAGCCTACATGTCCGACGTGCCAACAACAGGAATATCCACATCTTAACCGAAGCGAAGATGAAACGTCGATGCTATGCGGCCGAGAGACAGTGCAAATTAATCATGCGACACCTATGAATCTGGAGGAGTGGCATACCCGATTAAAACCGGTTGTACGTGAAGTTAAAAAAACCCCGTTTCTGATCCGTGCGCAGTTGCATGAGGGTGAGAAATTAGTGTTGTTCCCGGATGGACGAGTTCTTGTGCAGGGAACAGAAGAAATTAATCGGGCAAAAAGCCTCTTCAGTCGTTATATTGGCGATTAATCGTCACAGATCCCCTTTAAAATAATTAAAGGGGAGATGGATAAAAAACACTCCTTCGTCACAACGTATAATAAAAAGGAGGAGATTCTTATTCGTAATCTACTAACGGCTATCGCTCTTTTTACCGCTGTGTATATTCTTGTCACAAACAGATATCGAGTGATTAATCGTATCTTTAAATACCAGCTTCTTCGCAGAACGATCATTCATCTTGCTTTAAAGCTGCCTTTTGTTCGTGATAAATTATACAGCATCGTTTTCCACAATGACCAAGTTCCACGAATGGATTAAAAAAGATCCGACTCGTTAGCACATCCTGCTAATTGAGGCGGATTTTTTAGATACAGTGGTTCTAACTGTCATCGTAAGGTCTTCTCTTGTTATACTAAAAAAAATAATAGCTAAAGTATGTTTGCTTGAGGAGTGCGGCTATGGATGTATTAAGATCTGATTTTTATTATTGGAGATTTATCTATACACTGGTTGTTCAACAGCATTATCAGGTCTTGTCCCTGCAAGATCATGAAGTGTGGTTAACAGATGAACAAAGAAAATCAAAAAAGGTGATTCGGCTTGTTCGTACAGATATAGATTGGGCGAACCACATGAAGCAGCAAATAGATCATACCTTTGAGAGGCTTGATTCTTTGCGGAAACAGTTAAATTGGTCGCATATTCATGTAGATAATGTTTTTGTGACTGCTTTTCCTCCCGTCGATGATTGGGAACACCTGTTTAAGCAAAGGAGTAGTCAGAACGAGAAAATTGTAATGAATTCGTACTTGCTTGAAAATGATCAGAGGAAACAGCTTGAGCTAATCAGGGGTGACCTCTCCAGTTATAAGCTACCGGAAGATGAGAATTTAAATTCTTCCCAAGAGGATTATGAGCGTAGTATTCTTGAGTATCAACATGCTGTAAGAGGCTCAGTTAAACATAAACGCGATGAAGAGGAGCAAACCTTCAGTCGCGGAAAACCAATAGTTACGTTCACAATGCTTTCTCTTATTACTTTGATGTTTATTTGGCTAGAGTATTCAGGGGGAAGCACATCGACATTAACGCTAATTCAGTGGGGTGCGAAGTATAATCCACTCATCTCTGATGGCGAGTGGTGGCGTTTGATTAGCTCTATGTTTTTGCATATTGGATTTTTTCATTTATTTATGAATTCCTTAGCCCTATTCTTTTTGGGGACCTTGGTTGAAAGGATTTTTGGTTCCATACGTTTTTTTGTTGTATATATGGTAGCTGGTGTTACAGGTTCATTGGCTAGCTTTGCTTTTATGGACGCCGTGTCAGCTGGAGCTTCTGGGGCTATTTTCGGATGCTTTGGTGCCTTGCTTTATTTTGGATCTATTCATCGTGAATTATTTAGAAGAACAATGGGCGCAAATGTTATTTTCATTCTTTTGTTGAATCTTGTTTTAGGGTTCATGGTGCAAGGAATTGATATGGGTGCTCACTTAGGTGGACTTTTTGGTGGCTATTTAACGGCAGCTGTGGTTGGATTGCCAGGCCAAAAGCGGAAGTGGTATCAGTCTGTTGCGTTAGTAAGTGTTGTGGTAGGTTCGATTGTTCTTTGGTTTGTTGGAACTCATGATACGGCGTATCAGCCAGAAACGGATCTACAAATCGCTGCTGAATTAATACAAGAGAATCGTGACGCAGAAGCCGAGCCATATTTAGTACGTGCTCAAGATCGGAATCATTCACTACCCGAAATTCCATTCTATTTAGCCTATATTTATTTGAATGATGGAAGAAATGAAGAAGCGATCCCCTTATTAGAGGAAGCGATAGATATGCGTGCTTCCTTTCATGAGGCACTCTATAATCTAGCGTTGGCTCATTCATTAGAAGGCAATGAAGAAGAAGCACTTACTCTTGTAGAGGAAGCGATAGATATTCAACCCGAAGAACAGCTGTATCTTGACTTGCGTGATCAGCTACAGGCAGAAGGATAAGGCAGATCTAAACTTCTGAACCATATACATGTTTACTCTTAAACAGGTGAATAATGTATATGGACAGGAGTGGTCATATGGATGAGAAGACTCACAAAATCACAGCCTCTTATAAGGAAAATTTGCACTATCTAAAGACTGAGCTTGCCGTTGATGAAAGCTTTGACCTCATTTGTTTAGAGCTTTTTCATGGTGAAAAAAACATGGCGTTGTTTTTAGTAGATGGATTTGGGAAAGACGCGGCGATTACTGAAATACAAAAACAATTACGTTACCTAGATAAAGAAAAACTACGTGATCATCATGTGGAAGATTATCTAAGTCAACAGGTGATTCCGTATATAGAGCTCTCATCAACGGATGACCTTAATCAAGTGGTGGATGAAGTGTTATCTGGTCCATGCGCTTTATTAGTAGAAGGTATGTCTAATGTCATTCTAATGGATACTCGGGAATACCCGGTGCGTTCGCCTGAAGAACCTGATACAGAACAGGTAATAAGAGGTTCTAAGGATGGATTTGTTGAAACAATTATTATGAATGCAGCACTCATCAGGAGAAGAATTAGGGACCGAACTCTGAGAGTTAAATATGTGAAGGTCGGTAGGCGTTCTAAATCAGATTTAGCCATCGTTTACATTGAAGATATCGCAGCTTCTGATTATGTGGATCATATATACTCAGCTCTGCAGCACATAAGAACCGATGGATTACCAATGGCGGATAAAACGATTGAAGAATTTGTCTTTGGTCAGCATCTGAATCCTTACCCGCTTGTTCGATACACTGAGCGGCCGGATGTTAGTGCTACCCACTTATATGAGGGTCATTTAATTATATTAGTAGATGGTTCACCTAGTGCAGTTATTACACCAACTAGCTTTTGGCACCATCTGCAGCATGCAGAGGAATATCGTCAGAAGCCAATTATCGGAGCAGCATTAAGGCTAGTGCGCTTTGCGGCGGTTTGGTCCTCACTCTTTTTGTTACCCCTTTGGTATTTGTTAGCGACCCACTCTTCGAACCTACCTGAGGCCATTTCATTTATCGGCTCAGAAAAACCAGGTGAAATACCACTGTTTATTCAATTTTTAGTCGCGGAGACGGGTATTGAGATGCTTCGAATGGCTTCAATACATACACCTTCTGCCCTAGCTACAGCACTTGGGCTGGTGGCTGCTTTATTAATTGGGGAAGTAGCAATTGAAGTTGGTTTATTCTCACCGGAAGTAGTTTTATATCTATCAATGGCAGCGATTGGTTCATTTGCTACACCTAGTTATGAGCTAAGCTTGGCGAATCGATTGTTCCGCGTCTTCTTTTTGCTGTGCTCGGCGTTGTTTGGAATTAGTGGCTACATCATTAGTGTTACGCTGTGGCTCCTGCTTTTAACAAGAACCACTGTGTTAAACGTCCCATATCTATGGCCGTTCATCCCTTTTAATTATCGTTCCATGCGTGATGTATTATTACGAGCACCCATGCCACTTAAAAATCGAAGACCCCCTGCGCTACACCCAAAAGATCCTGATCGTTAATCCTTGTTAAATTCTTTCATATCTTTTTCGTGCAAGCTATCTTCTACAAAGATTGATGCAGGAGATGGGGAAGCAGGAGAATTGGCGCTAGCAAGAACAAGTCCAGTAGGTATACCTTCCGTTGGAGTTACAATGGTAAAAGGAACGGAGTGAGTGGAAGCAAGCTTCGTGTATTTAGAATAGAACTGATAAGAAAGATGTCCATTTATATAAAGATGGAGGTCTTTTTTTGATTGCATAATAGATGAAATTTGCTGATAGGTATTACTTGAAAGAACTTGTTTAATTGTTAATGCAAGATAAACGCGCTCCATTATAGTTGAAAGAAACAGCTTTCTTTCCTGTGGGCGAATCTCTGGCTTGCCATAAATAGCTTCTTCAAGAATGTCGTTCACTTTTTTCATGATGATGGTGCCTCCTGAAATCATATTGATTGTCCTGATTTTACTTCTGACCTCATAAACATAACATATATATCTGTACTTTGTGAAAGGAGGCACATGATTATGTGGGTTTTTCTTACAATTTTTCTCTTTGTGTTTTCTATAGGTATTGCCATTGGCGGTCTACTCGCAGGGCCAAGGGTCCTGCCTCCGTTTATTCAAATTGGTATTCTAACGGGCCTTTTCTTCATTTTTTCGTATGCAGGAATGTTTATTGGAGTTGTGTTTACACCTTTTTTTGGATTTGGCTTTATTGATTTCTTTTTAGCCATTTGTTGTTTGTTAGTGTTAATTGCCATTCTGACAAGATTTCATCCTATCTATGGGTTTTTTCCACCTCATGAAAAAACGATTGTCTGTTTACTAGCTGTCTTGTTCTTTCTTATTGGATTTCAGTGGGGCGTGATTGGTTACCGTACATTTTTTACACTGTTTATGAGTATGGTGTTTTTTCTGGCGATTGCAATAGGATTACTCATCCAAATTCACATCCGTCAAAAATTATGGCGATTTGCATATATTTCTTTTCTCCCGCTCATTTGGCTACTTTTCGTGACACTCTTTAAGCTGTTATAATAAAATAGAGGTGACCTATGTACACGTATTATGATTTGTTACAGCAAATCAGAAAGTATGGTTCATTTATCTATACTGGAAACAAAGAATTAGACTTAGCTCTGATACAAGAAGAGGTCAAGGCGTTAAAAACAAATGGTTTACTTTCCTCTAAAGAGTACAGACAGGCAATGGCAATTATCCTAAAGGAAAAAAACGCAGAGATGTAGGGGGCAGCTATGGGAGAAGAAAAATGGTTGGTAGGAATTGATATTGGTGGAACAACAATTAAGCTGGCATTTATTACGGAGTCAGGTGAGATAATATCTAAGTGGGAGATTGACACAAGCAAAGATGGAAGCGGCTCAAGTGTAGTTAACGATATTGGACGTGCCGTCCGTGGGAACTTAAGTGAGCTTGGAAAACAACCTGAAATTATCACCGCTGTTGGCGCAGGCGCACCAGGCTTTTTAGAAATGGAAACAGGTTTTGTCTATGAGGCCATTAACTTAGGCTGGAAGGATTTTGCGCTAAAGGATGAGCTTGAACAGGAGCTAGGTGTTCCGGTCGCTATAGATAATGATGCGAACATTGCAGCATTAGGGGAGATGTGGCGTGGAGCCGGTGATGGGGCAAAGGACGTATTGTTTATCACTTTAGGCACTGGAGTTGGTGGCGGAGTGATTGCCAATGGGGAGATCTTACACGGTTCCAATGGAATGGCAGGAGAGCTAGGTCACATTACAGCAGTTCCAGAAAACGGCTGGTTATGTAATTGCGGAAAAGCTGGTTGTTTAGAAACAGTTTCTTCGGCGACGGGCATTGTGAAGCTAGCAGCCGAAATCATTCCCTCACACCCTGAAAGTACTCTAAAGCCATTATTAGAAAAGGAGCAACTAACGGCTAAGGATGTTTTTGTTGCAGCTGAAAAAGAAGACCGTGCAGCTCTGGCAGTGGTAGAGAAAAGCATGTATTATTTAGGGTTTGCTTTGGCTAATTTAGCAAATACATTAAATCCAAGTAAAATTGTAATTGGCGGGGGTGTATCAAAAGGGGGTCAAACCCTATTGAAGCCTTTAATTGATGTTTACGCCAAATTTGCCTTGAAACGGGTGTATGAAGCAGCCGATATAAAAATTGCGCAGCTTGGAAATGATGCAGGAATTGTAGGAGCTGCATGGATTGCATTAGAGGCTAAGAGGAAAGCGTAACGTACGTTAATGAATAGGATAATGTAATAGCTAGAGAAGTCTAAAGGAGAACTGTTTGTACATGGAGTATCGAATTGAACGAGACTTATTAGGTGAAAAAGAAGTCCCAAAGGATGCCTATTATGGCATACAGACGATGAGAGCAAGAGAAAACTTTCCCATCACAGGGTACCCGCCACATCCTGAATTGATTAGAGCATTTGGTTATGTAAAAAAAGCTGCAGCGATGGCTAACCGAGATGTCGGTGTATTACAAACGAATATTGCTGATGCGATCATTCAGGCGGCAGACGAGATTATTAATGGTCAGTGGGTAGATCAATTTGTAGTGGATGCCATCCAAGGTGGAGCGGGCACATCCTTTAATATGAATGCAAATGAAGTGATTGCCAACCGCGCAATTGAACTACTTGGTGGGGAAAAGGGAGAATACATCCGTGTGAGCCCGAATTCACATGTGAACATGGCTCAATCAACAAATGATGCTTTCCCTACAGCTATTCATATTGCCTGTTTACAGCTTGCTGGTCAATTAGAGGAATCGTTATCTCAATTGATACAGGCAATGGAGGTCAAAGAAAAGCAGTTTGATTCCGTTCTAAAGATGGGAAGGACACATTTACAGGATGCTGTACCAATTAGACTTGGACAGGAGTTCGGAGCCTATAAACGCGCTTTGATGCGTGATTTGGGTCGTGTGAAAAGATCTGTCGGACATTTGTATGAAGTGAATATGGGGGCGACAGCCGTAGGTACAGGGTTAAATGCCTTGCCGGAGTATATCGATAAAGTGTCAGACTATTTGGCTGATATTACAGGACATCCTTTTCAAAAGGCAGAGAATCTAGTTGATGCTACACAAAATACAGATGC
This sequence comes from Alkalicoccobacillus porphyridii, assembly GCF_007293315.1. GTDB lineage: Bacteria > Bacillota > Bacilli > Bacillales > Bacillaceae_D > Alkalicoccobacillus > Alkalicoccobacillus porphyridii. The sequence goes on along the minus strand of NZ_VLXZ01000005.1, from coordinate 195,766 downwards.
TTACACTGAAGTCTCTAGTGCATTAAAGATATTAGCAATTAATCTTTCTAAAATGGCCAATGACATTCGTTTAATGAGCTCTGGTCCACGCACAGGCTTTAATGAGATTAATCTTCCTCCCCGCCAGCCCGGTTCATCAATTATGCCTGGCAAAGTTAATCCTGTAATGTGTGAGGTAATTAATCAATTATCATTTCAAGTCATTGGAAATGACCATACGATCAGCTTGGCATCTGAGGCTGGTCAATTAGAGTTAAATGTAATGGAGCCTGTTTTAGTTTTTAATTTGTTACAGTCGTTTTCTATTCTCCATAATGGAATGACCGTATTTAGAGAATATGCTATTGAAGGTATTACTGCTAATGTAGAACGATGCCTAGGGCTTGTAGAAGGCAGTGTCGGAATTGTTACAGCAATTAACCCACATGTAGGCTATGAGGTTGCTACGCGGATCGCTAAAGAAGCCATCCAAACGGGTCGACCAGTGAGGGAAATTTGTTTAGAGAGAGGAATTCTTTCTGAAGAAGAGTTGAATGAAATTCTGAATCCTAAAGAGATGACAAATCCAGGCATAGCTGGTTCGCGCTTTATTTCAATGTGAATGATAAGCTGAAGGAAGAAGTAGTCTTCCCTCGGCTTATATTCGTTGTGATTTTAAAAGATATAGATAAATTTTAATAATTGACAGCGTCCAAGTTTATGTGGAATCTAGGAGTTTTATGGATAGTAGGAGGCTCATGATTTGTTTCTTCGTCTACCGCTCCCAAAATAGGGGGAACATTTGCCGTTGCAGCGGGTAGGCATCGGTATGACTATTTACACAATAATAAAGACTTGATCTAATAATGAGAGTCAGAATAGAAGTAGAGAGATAAAGGGTGGCCGATTAATGAGGAAATACAGTATCGGTTTTATGATGTTAATGGTGCTAGCTGGCTGTCATTCTAATGAGAATTCTGATGTGTCAGATGGAACAAAAACGGAGCAGGCAGAAGAAGTGATGGTTCATCCTATTACACAACATAACGATCAGCTCCCTGAAGTGATCGGATGGTATGATAAGCAGTCACTTTTTTATCTTTTATCAGAAGAAGACTCTTTTAACGTTTATATACATAATCTTTATACCGGTGAAGAGAGGCTATTCTATTCTGCTGAGCAGAGTTTTTACCGTATTGATGCAAGTCAGAATGCTGATTATTTTGCGTTGCAGTTTTTTAATGAAGAGAATCAAATAGAGATGCATATGTTGGATGCAAATGGTGAAACAGCTTTTGAGCCAAAGTTAATAGGGGATGAGTTTTCTGTTTATTGGAGTCCTTATCAAGAAAGTGAGTTCATGGTAGTTGCTTATCTACCGGACTGGAATCAGGAGGTTTATCACGGTTCGATTACTGATTATGAAATAGAACCTATAGCTGTTGAGAGCAGTTATTTTCATTGGAATACACCTGACTCCATAGCTTACTTAGAGTGGGGGCAGGTACCCTCAATTGAAGCGCCTCTAAAGCAATTTAATATCAGGACCAGCACGCTAGATGATTGGTATGGTTCGGGTTTATTTTACGCCAACTTATATCGGGAGCGTTCATTAATTGTGAACCAACATGATGAGAATACGGATGAATTAGCTTATAGATTTATTGATAGTGAAGCGGCTATATCATCAATCTCTGTTCCTGTACTTAATACATTTTCTGAGCAATGGTGGATTACATCGTTTGCATTCGATGGAGAAAACGATCTGTTTTACTACTTAAAACCCCATCACTCTGGAGATTATGTTTCTTATAAAGAAGGATTTGAGCTCCTCGCATACGATGTGTATCATGATACACATCGGAAACTGGGTGAAATGAAGAGTCAGGAAACTTTAACATTATCAGCAGATGGAAACTGGTTACTTACAGGTGAACAGAATCAGCAGCTTATTCATACTCTTGATGGTCAGGTGTATTCGGTGTTCTAGCGTATGGCTTTGCAAGTAGCGTTTTTTCTGTCATACTAGATGTATAAATAAATATGATGACTAGGGGTGCCGCAGAGGCTGAGAATTAGGAGAAATCCTTTTACCCTTGTACCTGATCTGGATGATACCAGCGTAGGAAAGTCGACTAATAAAGCGAATGTACTTTCTAGCCGTACTCCAAACGTTGGGGTGCGGCTTTTTATAATATATTTAGGGGGCCAACATGAAAGATTTTCGTTTATATGCTATTACAGGTGAAGAATTCCATCCTGGAAGAGAGCTTGTAGAGGTTATGGAGCAAGCTATTTTGGGTGGAGTGGATATCATCCAATTACGAGATAAAAAAAGCAGCAAGAAGAACGTATTAAAAAAAGCACAACAATTAAGGGAGCTTACTTCTAAACACAACGTAACGTTTATAGTAAACGACCATCTTGATGTAGCCATGGCTGTAGGGGCAGATGGAATTCACGTCGGTCAGGATGATCTGCCACTTGCGGAAACGCGTAAAGTCGTAGGGCCCGATATGATTATTGGTATTTCGACACACCATATTGATGAAGCAAAAGCAGCTGAAGCAGGTGGGGCAGACTATATTGGAGTAGGCCCGATCTTCCCTACAAAAAGTAAGGAGGATGTAGTCGATCCCGTTACAACATCTTATATTGCTCAAATTGAAGAAGACATTTCCATTCCTTATGTAGCAATTGGTGGAATTAAGCGGCACAATTTGAAGCAGGTGATGGAAGCTGGTGCTAAACGAGTTTGTATGATTACAGAAATTGTTGCAGCTGAAGATGTCAAAGCACGTTGCGAGGAGATTATAGGTTTAATGCAAGAGTATGAGGAGGCGAGAGGATGAAGCTTCTAGTTAATGGGGAGCAATCTTCTGTTGATGTTAAGACACTTTATGAGCTTGTTGAACAATATAAAATCAATCAGCAGCTTGTAGTTACAGAAGTGGACGGCCTCATTATCGGCCAGGAAGAGCGTACCCAGTTTGAATTAAAAGAAGGTATGAAGATAGAATTAGTTCATTTTGTAGGAGGAGGTTAATAATGAGCAAGGACTTACTGACAATAGCTGGACGGACATTTTCATCTCGTTTTTTACTTGGGACAGGCAGATACCCCAATCCATTTGTTCAGAATGAAGCGATTAAAGCTGCTGAAGCAGAAATTTTAACGTTTGCCATTCGCAGAGTAAACTTATCTAATCCTGATGAGGACGCCATCCTGCAGCACTTGGAATCAGACGTCTTCACGTACTTGCCGAATACATCGGGGGCAAGCAATGCTGAAGAGGCCGTTCGTATTGCTAGATTGGCTAAGGCATCGGGTATAAGTGATTGGATCAAAATAGAAATTAGTGCAAATGAAAAAACACTTTTACCTGATCCGATCGAAACGTTAAAAGCTACCGAAATATTGGTCCAGGAAGGCTTTACGGTTCTTCCGTACACTTCAGATGATCCTATCCTAGCTAAGCGCTTGGAAGAAGCGGGAGCAGCAGCTGTCATGCCTGGTGGTTCTCCAATTGGAACAGGTCTTGGAATATTAAACCCTTACAATATCGGCTTAATTGTTGAGGAAGCTAATGTGCCAATTATCGTTGATGCTGGTTTAGGTTCAGCTGCTGATATCACTCAAGCTATGGAGCTTGGGGTAGATGGTGTTTTAATGAACACACCGGTTGCCAAGGCTAAGGATCCAGTACGGATGGCAGAAGCAATGAAGCTAGCTATTCAAGCAGGACGCATGTCATTTAAGGCAGGACGAATTCCAAAGAAGCCTTACGCAACAGCTAGCAGCCAATATGAGTCATTAATTGTTAAATAGAGAAATGAGTGAGAAGCAATGGCCGAACGAATTATTATTCTTGGGGGCGGAGTCATTGGTTTGTCCACAGCATTTGAGCTGAGACGTAGAGGATTTGAAGTAGCTATTCTTGAAATTCACTCCTTTGGTGGACAGGCTTCGGGAGCAGCAGCTGGCATGCTTGCTCCTTATTCAGAGATTGGAGAAGACCCGGATGATTTCTTTCGACTTTGTTTAAAGAGTCTAAGGTCTTTTAAGAAATGGCAGCAGGATATTAAGGAAGTCTCTCAACTCCCATTTGAATACACTGAATCGGGAAGTTTGCATTGTATCTATCATGAGGCAGATTTACTTTCAATGGAAACAAGGCAAAGCTGGCAGAAAGAGTTTGGAGTGGAGGCTCGAATTCTTGAACAGTCAGCATTAAAACAATTAGAGCCTGAATTATCGAATGAAATTATAGGTGCGATCCACTATCCCGAGGAAAGTCATGTCTATGCTCCAGATTATGTAAAATCGTTAGAGGTAGCTTGCGAAAAAAGCGGAGTAGAGCTTTACGATCATCTGCAGGAAATTAAACTTCACGAATGGGAGAATTCTATTCGCCTTACGAGTAAGGATGGCAGAGTATTTGAAGGGGATCAGCTAGTGATTTCATCAGGGGCATGGGCCAAAGAGTATGAAGATGTCTTCTCATTGCAATTTCCCATTTATCCAATAAGGGGCCAAATCTGTGCGTATCAGCTTGAGCCTGCCCGTATTAACCATATCCTTTATTCCAGCCAAGGTTATCTTGTAGCAAAAGAGAATGGAACGCTAGTTAATGGTGCTTCTGAAGATATAGCAGGTTTTGAAACCTCTGTTACGGAGAAAGGGATTCGACGATTAACAAATTGGAACTACCACATTCTCCCGTTTCTCAAACAGCTACGTCCATTCCACCAATGGGCAGGCTTACGTCCAGCTACCCAGGATGGTTACCCGTTAATTGGGCGTTTACAGCAGGCCAATCGTGTGATTTTCTCAGCAGGGCATTATCGAAACGGTATTCTACTCAGTCCTGTGACCGCAGAGGTTGTAGCCGATATGGTCTCTAAGCAATCGACTTCTATACAGATGGAGCGCTTTGCACCTGAACGATTTTCATAACAAAAGGGGTAGGGTCTAATGAGTCTAAAAAAAGTACTAACGATTGCCGGATCAGACAGCAGTGGGGGAGCTGGTATCCAAGCCGATTTAAAGACATTTCAAGAGCTCGATACGTATGGAATGAGTGCTATTACGGCCATTACGGCTCAAAACACACTTGGCGTACAATCGGTCTTGCCGATTCCCCCTGCTATGCTACATCAACAGCTAGAGTCTGTATTAAGTGATATTGGCGCAGATGCAATCAAAACGGGAATGCTAGTTTCAAGTGAACATATCATGGTTATCGCGGATATGCTAGCGACCTATCAAATAGATCGTGTGGTCATCGATCCCGTACTCGGTTCAACCTCTGGTTCTGAGCTTACGCGTCAAGACGCTATTATAACTTTGAAGAAGATGCTATGGCCTATGGCTAAAGTGGTTACTCCAAACTTGCTAGAAGCAGCCATACTGCTTGAATGTCCACCTATTGAATCTGTTAAGGAGATGGAGGAAGCGGTCATAAAGCTGTATGACTTTGGAGCGCCTTATGTGCTGTTAAAAGGAGGGCATCTTCCTTCAGACCAGTCTATAGATTTATTGTTTGATGGAGAAACCGTTCATCACTTTTCTTCTCCACGTATTAAACAGCGTCACACACATGGCACTGGTTGCACATTAGCATCTGCAATCGCAGCGGAGCTTGCTAAAGGGGTTGACGTAATTACAGCTGTCCAAACGGCAAAGTCTTTTATGAATAATGCTATTAAAGAAGGGATAGCGATTGGTAGTGGAAGTGGTCCTATAAACCAAGCCGCCAACCGACATCGTTCTAACGAGTGAACGGATTACTTTGAATCTTTCTCTTTCCTACAATTCATGATAACGTAGTCAGTAGTATATATTTTGGGGGAAATTATATGAAGTTTTTCGGAAATCATTTTATTGTGTTTTTACTTCCTGCCATCTTAATGCTGACAATGGCCATTGGTGGATATTTTTATTTAATAGATGAAGAATCAAATGAATCGACAAATGCGACTTTACAAGAGAACATAGACTGGGATGCAAATGAAAGAGGAACTTTGATAGAGGTAGCCTGGGAATGGCCTTCAATGCCAACGGACGGGATGTTTGGAGATGATTACATAGGTGTGAAGGGTCCGATTGAGAATGTGTATCTTGAACTGCATGCTTCTGATGGTGTGCTTTATGAAGCAGACGGAGAACAGGTTGATAACGGCTGGATCGTTTCGTTCCCTAATCGTCTTGAGGAAAATAGAAGCTTAGGGAATAGAGGGAGTGTGTATATCGAGCTTACGTCCAGTGAATACTCAGCAGAGGATCTCGATTTATTTCTATTACATACATGGTCAGAACACTCTCCGCTTGAGTTAGAGGATGCTTCATTTGAGGATCCATCATTTGGGGAGGCTTTAAGCGTGCCTCATTGGGTAGAAGAAATTGAGGTTGCGTCGTATGTTCGTTAGAGGGATGTCGTTTCAAAGAGGCATCTTCTATATGACAGGTCGTTACATTGCATGTGCAAGTCATAGAAAAGGAGAGCTTCATTCTTGGATTGCGCCTCATTCTATGAAGACATATGGCTGGGCGCTGAAAGAGCTATGGACGGGTATTCCGACTCGATTTTGGTTGCTGCCTACTTCAGTTATAGCAGGGATGATTATTCCTCCACTTTTGTGGAACATGGAAGGACTTCCAATCTATCTAATCTTATACGCTCTTTTAGGTATGCATTTACTCTTTCCTAAGCCCTTAAAGCAGTATCATTGTGCCGAACATAAGGTGTTTAGTACAAAGGGGATTATTTCTACTGCGAGAATGGGAAGGATAAAAAAAGCATCTATTGTGAATCGTGGCTGTTCAACGAATGTCATTGTTGTTTATTTTACAAGTGTGATATGTGTGTTTCTTATTTCCTTACTCATGAGTATGGATCCAGCTCTTTCACTAAGCATAGCTTCATATAGTGCATTAATACCTACTATTTTTACTGAGAAATTAATTACATTCTGGCCAAAGAAATTCATCCTGCCAGTGTCTTCTTTTTTACAAAGGTATGTGACAACTAGAGAACCTGATAAGAAACATCTAGTAGCCGCAATCACCTCCTATCGATTATTAGCTGAAAAAGAATTTCCTCATCGAATCAAAAGAATAAGAAAAGAAAGGAAGAGACAAATGGCGATTGTAGATGTAACGATCATCCCTATTGGAACAGAAGGACCAAGTGTAAGTTCATATGTAGCTAGTATTCAAGAAGTATTGCAATCCTATGAAGGAAAAATCTCGTACCAGCTAACTCCTATGAGCACATTAATTGAGGGAGAATTGCCTATCTTATTTGAGGTCATTCAAGCGATCCATGAGGTTCCTTTTAAGCAGGGAATTAAAAGAGTGGCAACAAACATTCGTATCGATGACCGCAGAGATAAAAATCAGACAATGGAAAGTAAGCTAGCATCGGTTCAGGATAAATTACTTCAATAACAAAGAAACGGTTCAGTAGGCAGGTGCCTCTGAACCGTTTCTTTTAGTTTGTAGCTAACATTTTTTCCATCGTAACATGGGGGATGCCAGCATCCATAAATTCATCTGAGCAAGTAGTATATCCAAGATGGTGATAAAACTCACTCGCATGTAACTGGGCGTTTAAGCGCACACGTTGCAAGCCTTGAGCAAATGCCTCTTGTTCTATCGCTTGCATTAACGCAGCTCCCGCGCCAGAGCCTCTAAGGCTTTTTATAATGCACACGCGTTCAATCTTAGCATCTGAACCTATTATTCGGAATCTACCTGCTCCACTTGGTGTTTTTTGATCATACAAGACAAAATGAGTAGCATTCGCATCCTCTTTGTCACGCTCTAGCTCAGCAGCGACCCCTTGTTCTTTTACAAAGACATGTTGGCGAACCGCATAGGCGTGCTCTAACTCTTGCTGTGATGAGACGATCTGAATCGTCCACGTTCGTACATTCATTTCATCAATCCCCTTTTAATTCAAACGACTGAACAATGGACCATTTCCCATCTTCCTGTTGCTTAAGCAATTCAAATGAGGAAATGGTCTCCTTATGAGCAAAACCACTTAGTTTTAACTGTCCTATAAGATCATCACTTTCGGCTTTAGGAAGGTCCTGAGCGATCGTGATGTGAGGAACAAATGCATGAGTCATGACTGATGAAAAAGGTGGTTCATGAAGACGTTGGTGTAATGAAAATAACGTCTGATGTTCACGGATTTTAAGAAAAATTTTATTGTTTAAAGGAATAAAGGTATCAGCTTTGTATACCTCAATGACTACCTTGGCCTGAGTTTGAGCTAGCTCAGTAAGAGATGTAATAAATGCATCCACTTCCTCATCTTCTAGTTCAAAAGGATCCGTTAATTTAATATGAGGAGGAATGTTTGCATATTGAGAGTCAAATCTCTTTCTATAGGAATTAGCTTCCTCCCGAAGGCTTTTAGATGGAAATAAAGCAATACCATAAGTCATATATACTCCTCCTAGTCTAAATAGAATGTCATTTTTAAAATGGTAGAAGTGTTTTTAATCCAATGGATAAATCTTTTTGCCAATAAGTCCACGTGTGATTTCCTTCAAATATTCGAAAGCTATAGCTAAACGATGTAGCTTCTAACAATTCAGCTAAATCTTTATTAGGACTTAGGAAGTCTGCTATATCTCCGTTAGTCAGTTTGACCGTCGTTTCCTCTGAGCCAATGACATGATAAATCGAAAGAGCATGAGGTTGCTGATATGTTCTAACTGCATCCAATACGTGATCATCCACATATGGAGAATGCATCATCACCTGCCCAAAGTGTGCGGGGTACTCTAGGGCTGCTAACAAAGAAATAGTACCCGCTAATGAGTCTCCGGCCAATGTGCGAGAAGAAGCCAGCTGATGAGTTGGATAGTGCTCATCAAGGTAAGGGAGAAGCTCAAACGCCAAAAAGCGTCGATACGCTTCAGAACGTTCACCTTCTGGATGGTAACGCTCTCTTCTTTCTGCCACACTTGGATATGGGACACCGATAATAATTGCTTCCCGAACCTCATAATCATCCATTAATGCTTCCATCTGTCGAGGAATTCTACCCAGCTGAAAATAATCCTTGCCATCCTGGCAAATGACTAAATCATAAGATGACAGTGGAGTATAATTAGGGGGAAGATAAACTAATAAAGGAATCTCATCATTTAACTCATTACTTTGAATGACGGTATCCTGTAATGTTCCTTGTAAAGTTGTGCCCATGATGAATTCACCTTTCTTTTTCACCGATAGTATACCTAGCTTATATGTGTGCGTGTTCTTTAGCCTAGTTTATCATATATTATTCAAAAAGCGATGATTAAGCCTGTGTGGTAGAATAGAATTCAAGGGAGGCGGTTACAATGTTAAAAAGAGTTCCTTGTGAGACAGTTGAAATGGCTGCTAGAAAGAAACTGGCTGATCGCGGGGTTACCGTAGAAGCTATTGCTCAAATTGTGTATGATTTACAAAAGCCATATGCAGAGAATTTGGATATGGCCTCTTGTCTTGAAAGTGCAGACGCCGTTTTGAACAAACGAGAGATTCAACATGCAATTCTAGTCGGAGTAGAATTAGATGAATTAGCTGAAAAAGGACTGTTAAGCGAACCATTATTAAGTATGGTGAGACAGGATGAGGGCTTATTTGGTGTAGATGAGACCATAGCACTTGGGTCGGTATTTGGATTTGGTAGTATTGCGGTTACGACTTTTGGTTATCTTGATAAACAAAAGGTAGGAATCATTGAAGAGCTTGATCGTGAAAAGAATCGAGTTCATACTTTTTTAGATGATTTGGTTGCTAGCATTGCTGCGAGTGCTTCTGCAAGGCTTGCTCACCGAATTCGAGATCTTGAAGAGAATAGACGTTTAGTTGATATTCGTAAGAGAGAAGAAGAAGACTTGATTGGATAAAACGAATTTCTTTGAGTATGTTCCAAAAGTTTGATTAAATAGAGGGTAGTAAAGGATTACAGAAAGGTATGGGAAGATGAATTCAAAGCTGCCTCGTTGGATCTATTACAAACAAATCTTTTCTTCTAAGTTTCAGGCAGGATGTTTAAAAGCGAAAATAGAAGATAATTGGCATAATGGTTATGAGGTTGGCCCTCTGGTTGAAATCAAAAAGCTAAAATCAAATCGTTATGTTGTAAGGTATACGTATGATGAAAAGATCTAGTGTGATGAGTACTTAACCCTGCCTATATTTACGAAAAACCATTAAACTTTCTTTAAGGTATTCCATTTCATCCATACTTACCGTAAGGGTTTGATTGTTAGTTGTTCCTACAATAGCAGGTGAATGAGAATTAGATTGATCGGAACGACCTAATAGGTAGTCAACAGATACATCAAAGGTATCCGCTAATAAATACAATATATCCATGTCAGGCTTCCTTGTACCATTTTCATAGCCAGAGATGGTAGAGGGTGCAAGGTTCATACTCTCACCTAATTGTTTCATTGTTAAGCCGTTTTGTAATCTTTGTTCACGCAAGCGAGAGGCAAACATGAATAAATCTCCTCATTTCATTATCATGATATAGATCTATTATACTTTGCGTAGTGCAAAGTGCCAAATAATATATATTTGTTACTCATAATGAATTGACGATTACGCAAAATGCATTATAATACATTGAAGGCAAAGTACAATGATATTTAGGAGCAGGATGTGAGCATGTGATGAGCTTGGTAAAAAAAGCGAGGCAGGAGCTTGGTTATAGTTTGGAATTAGCCGCTACAAAAATTGGGATCTCTGCTGGTTATCTTTCTCAAATTGAAACAGGAAAGAGACAAATTAGTTCTGAGCGAGCGCTTCTTATCGCTAATGTTTATAATGTTCAACTTGAGGATATATTTACTGCAACTAGATATGGAAGAAAAGAAACAAGTAATGTATTAGACACACAAAAAACAGGCGGAGATTAACTCATGCCTGTTTTTTGATATTCATTATTTAGGGTGAATCATTTCTTCAGGACGAACAGCTGCATCAAACTCTTTTTCTGTTAAAAGTCCCGTGCTGATAGCAGCTTCTTTTAATGTAGTTCGTTCAGTATGAGCCTTTTTAGCTATTTTAGCTGCATTCTCATATCCAATATGAGGGTTAAGGGCTGTAACGAGCATTAAGGACTCATTTAGATATTGAGTCATTTTCTCTTCATCTGGCTCCAACCCGATTAAGCATTTATCATTAAAGCTATGCAACCCATCTGCGAGCAATCTCATGGATTGAAGTACATTGTAGATGATAACCGGTTTGAATACATTTAATTGAAAGTGACCTTGGCTCGCAGCAAATCCAACTGCAGCATCATTTCCGAAGATTTGAGTAGCAACCATGGTTAATGCTTCACTTTGAGTTGGGTTTACTTTACCTGGCATAATTGAGCTTCCTGGTTCATTAGCAGGAATAATGACTTCACCAATTCCACAGCGAGGTCCACTTGCAAGAAGGCGAATATCGTTCGCAATTTTAAACGCATCCGCGGCAAGTGCTTTAAGCGCACTATGCAGATGAACCAATTCATCGTGACTTGTTAATGAGTGAAAATGGTTTTGAGAGGCCTTAAAGGTAGCACCTGTTTGTTTTGAAAGCTGGGCTGACACCTGCTCTGCAAACTCCGGGGGAGCATTTAAGCCAGTTCCTACCGCCGTTCCGCCAATGGCAAGCTCTCTGACATGTTCTGTACTTTGTTCGATCATCGTCTCGCATTTCTCAAGCATTCTTCTCCAGCCACTAATTTCTTGACCAAATGTAAGCGGTGTTGCATCTTGAAGATGCGTACGACCAATCTTAATTACGTGTTCAAACGCTTTTTCTTTTTCTAATAGAGTTTGCTTAAATGTATGCACAGCAGGTAATAGATGATTTTCTACATAAACAACGGTTGCCACGTGCATGGCAGTTGGAAACGTATCATTTGAACTTTGAGAACGATTAACATCATCGTTTGGATGAACCTTTACATCGTCGTGGCCATTTTCTTTAAGCCATTGATTTGCTATGTAGGCAATCACTTCATTCACGTTCATATTTGATTGTGTGCCACTACCCGTTTGCCACACAACTAGTGGAAAATGATCATCATGCTGACCTTCAAGTATTTGATCGGCAGCAACCGTAATGGCCTCAACTTTCTCTTTTTCAAGTCCTTTTAATGAACCATTTACGATAGCAGCTGCTTTTTTTAAGTGAACAAATGCATAAACAACTTCTAATGGTATCTTTTCCTGACCTATTTTAAAATTCTCTAAGCTACGCTGTGTTTGCGCTCCCCAAAATCGATCAGCAGGTACTTGGATTTCTCCAATTGTGTCTTTTTCTGTTCTTGTTTGCACAATACGTCACCCTTTTTCACTTATTTTCAACATATTAATCATACCAGAAATAAGAGCTTTCTTAAATGAAAACGTTATTTTAAAGGAAGAGTTTTGGGTGCACAACGGAAAGATACTCCGGTTTCCGTGGGGGGATACTGGATTCGAGAGAAAGTCTAGCTGAGCTTTTAACCACACTTTAAAAAAGTAAAAAAGTGGGTAAGGTCATCAATGACCTTACCCACTAATCTTGTTCTGCTTTAAAAATTCCACAAGCTTTTTCGATTCTTTTCTTCTTTATTCGTCAAACAACTTTTTATATAAGCCATAGCCTTGCTCATCAAGCTCTTGTTTTGGTACAAAGCGAAGGGCAGCTGAATTGATGCAGTATCTTAGTCCGTTAGGTCCAGGTCCATCATTAAAGACATGTCCTAAATGGGAGTCAGCTTCTTTGCTGCGAACCTCTGTACGCACCATAAAATGACTACGGTCTTCTTTTTCTAAAACCTCTTCTTCAACAATTGGTTTAGTGAAGCTCGGCCAACCACACCCAGCATCATATTTGTCTGTTGAGCTAAAAAGTGGTTTGCCGGAAACAACATCTACATAAATTCCATCTTCCTCAAGGTCATAATATTCATTTCGAAAAGGAGGCTCTGTTCCGTTGTTTTGAGTAACTTCATATTGAATGGGACTTAATGTCTTCTTTAGATCTTCTTTTGATGTTTTACTCATTCTGAATTCCCCCAATGTGATTGAATATATGCTTCTCGGCCGGAACCCTTACGATACATTTTATATCGAAGCGGATTCTTACGATAATAGTCCTGATGATAATCTTCAGCCGGATAAAAAGGTTTGGCTGGAAGAATATCTGTTACAATTGTTTGTTTGAATCGGTCGCTATTTTCAAGAGTTTGTCGAGAAGCCAATGCGGCTTCTTTTTGCTCCTCTGAATGGTAGAAAATAGCGGTTTTGTAAGAATGACCACGATCAAAAAATTGACCACCTGAATCAGTTGGATCAATTTGCTGCCAAAAGACTTCAAGTAATTTCTCATAACTAAATACTTCAGGATTAAATGTTATTTGAACAGCCTCATAGTGACCTGTTGTTTCACTACAAACTTCTTCATAGGTTGGATTTTCTGTCTCTCCGCCGGTATAACCTGAAATCACAGATTCAATTCCTTCATAAGAGTCAAACGGCTTAACCATACACCAAAAACACCCTCCAGCAAAGGTTGCCTTTTGATAAATTGAGTGATCTGCCAAACTACACCATTCCTTTCACTGAAAACTAAGAGATACGTTTGAGTCTCTACTATATCATAGTGTGCCTCAATTTATAGAAGGATACGCTTGAGAGGCTTACGTGCCCGGGGCGGCGGCGAAGAACAGATATTCAGTTACCCAAAATTCTCCTCGTATGTACATAAAAACACCCCGCAAATTAGATTTTACTCTAACTTACGAGGTGCACATCATCCAACATAGTTCAGCTTTTCTCGTAGTAATAATACCTCAGTCCGAGCCTTGTTTTCGATTAAATAATCTCATATCTCCCAGGCTCGAGAGAATTAAGCATTGGGCGACTGTTGAAGTTTAGCAGGCAGTGTTTCGACAGCCTCAGTCACTCGATCCAGCTTCCGTTCTAAACGATTTAGAAGATAGAGAGTAACCATTATCGGGAAACCATATTCACTTAACAACGGGACCCAGAGCTCCATACTATTCATTTACTTACTGCCCAACTGGGATATCTGTCACTTGATGATCAACAAGGCGAGCACCTCTTATGGCTGTCAGCGTACCACCTGATGAAACAAATACATTTTCGCTAATAATGGTCTCCATAACTGCCTGAACGAGTTCCACATCAACTGGCTCAGCAGGGTTATCAATTGAGATCGTTACTTGACGATCTTCTTGGTTCGTAAATAAAAGATCAATTTTTTTACTCATTCTGAAATCCTCCTTTTAAAATGTTTAGTGTTTTGTTAGTCTAGTACATACGTGTTTTGACGTGAAATGCTGTAGATTTGGAATTCTTGCAATGAAATAAGCGCTTCTGCGACAGCTGTAAGAGCTGAATCCGATGCTTCGCCAAGGATGTTTTGATAGGATTTCGTTGAGAAAAGCTCTTTTCCTTCATCATCTTGGCCAACATGGAATTGCAAGACTAAACGTGTGCGTTGATCATTCATTTGATCACCTCCTTGCTTAATAAGTCGTAGGCTAAAATAAAAAAGGGGAGAACTTATCATCTTGCGTTTTAATTTTCTATTTCTTAGGGTAAGAATAGATAAGATATAAAGCACAAATAGAAGGGGTTGGTTTGTACATATGTCCACTGAAAATCAGGGGAGCAATCACTCAAAGAGTGTGCTCTATATATCCACAACTGTAATGGGATTATTAATATTCTGGGGGGCTTTTTTCCCTGGCGTGTTAGCAAGTGCTTCTGGAGTCGCATTAGATTGGGTCATTGAAACATTTGGCTGGTTCTATATGCTATTGTTATCCGCTTTTGTCTTAATTGGTTTAGGTTTGGCTGTTTCACCATTTGGAAAAATCAAGTTAGGTAAAAACGAGGACGAGCCTGAGCACTCATGGTTATCATGGGTCGGGATGCTATTCGCGTCAGGTTTAGGTGTAGGTTTTGTATTTTTTGGTGTGGCAGAACCGCTATTATATTATTTAGATACACCGGTAGGTCTACAGCCTGAAACGGTTCAGTCTGCTGAGGCTGGTTTAAGATATGGAGTATTTCATTGGGGATTACATGCTTGGGGTGCTTTCTCAATTGTTGGTTTAACACTGGCTTACGTGCAGTACCGTAAAAACAGGCCAGCATTAATTAGTTCCGCATTCTATCCTTTATTAGGTAATAGGGTGAACGGTTGGATCGGCCGTATGATTGATATATTAGCAGTCATTGCAACATGTGCAGGAGTAGCTACAACATTTGGTTTAAGCGCCCTACAAATTTCCGGAGGTCTTTCATACGTTACAGCATTGCCTAACAATATTTACGTTCAACTCGTTGTTATTGCGGTGGTTACAATATTATTTATTTTTTCAGCGGTAAAAGGAATTAATAAAGGTATTAAACGATTAAGTAATATTAATTTAGTTATAGCTGGATTTTTGCTTCTTTTTGTTCTTTTTACAGGTCCAACGTTATTTATATTAGAGAACTTTGTGTCCACTTTAGGGGGATATGTATCAAGCATTGTATCGATGTCTCTGACGATGACACCCTTTAGTGAAAGTGAATGGCTCGGTACAAATACCATTTTCTTCTGGGCGTGGCATATGTCATGGTCCCCGTTTATCGGTTTATTTATTGCACGTATATCTAAGGGTAGAACAGTAAGAGAATTTATGGCAGGTGTGCTTCTTGTCCCAACGATTCTGGCTGTCATTTGGTTCACAACATTTGGTGGATCAGGTTTATATTTTGAGATGTATGGTAATGCAGGCCTGGCGAGTATTGTCGCTGATGAGGTGGAAGTGGCTATGTTTGTGTTGTTAGAACAGCTTCCTTTAACAGCCTTAATTAGCGGAATAGCAATTATTCTTGTTCTCATCTTTTTTGTAACTTCTGCGGATTCAGCGGCATTTGTACTTGGATCAATGACTTCGGGTGGTAATTTAAATCCCGGCTTTAAGCTAAAGGTACTATGGGGAGCCTTAATAGCTGGTACAGCAGCTGTTCTATTAATTAGTGGGGAAGGAGGACTTGATGCTCTCCAAACAGCGGCCCTCACCGCGGCATTACCTTTTGCATTCATTCTGATCTTTATGATTATAGCTGTGTTTATCATGATGGGAAGAGATCATGCTTATGAGAAGCGCAAAAGAAGGACGCAGCAGCTCGAATATATTAAGTCAGAGGTAAAGGATGATTTAAGAGATGACTTATATGAAGAGCTTAAGGAAGAAGTTTATGAAGAAGTAAAACAGGAGATTCAGGAAGAACAGAAATCAAATGAGTCAAACGAAGATAAACCATAAACTCTAGTGTAACGAGACGGAGAAATGACTAAACTGTGTCCAAACTCTCCTAAACATAAAAGAGCCGAGCCTTTATGTTAGTTTAACGACATAGAGGCTCGGCTCTTTTTGTAGCTAGAACACTAATTTCAGGATCGTTCTTTTTGTTTTATGAAGAAATAGCATGAATATAAAATTATCAAGCCAGAAAGTAGTAAAGGTAAACTAAAGCTTAGTGTGTGATCATTGTGATAAGAATAAGCTGAGTAAAACAATAAGCAGAACATTAAATAGAAACACGTGATATTCAGTGCTTTAGTAAATGCCGCATGACTTCGCTTAGGATTTTTTTCTTTTTTAAAGAATATGCCCATAGCTATGTAGAAGATTGCTTAAGAGCGTGTTTTTTTAATTGAGAGATTATTTCTTTTTGACTCGCTTCATCGGTCAATAACTCTAAACCGTAGCCAAACCCTTTGGAGGTGGTCTTTTTCCAAAGGATGTTCCCCAAAAAGGTGAGGGTCGCCTCATCAATTGTACATGATATTTGCAATGTAATGGTATAGTTCACGGGATCGGGAAAATCGTACTGTGTTTCAATACCAATTCCTTTAGGACTTAAATTAATAATAGATAGCTTTCCATTTGATGCTTGTACCTCTTTTTGATTCACAGTGTGAATTAAAAAAGAACCTTCAAGCACCGGGCGGAACTCGTAACGAAAGCTCTCATCTCGATTATAACGCACACGGATTCCTCCTCTCTAAATAATTTGCTCTTGATTCTTAGTATCGTCAGAAACTATGAGGAAATCAAGTTGAAAAATTGATATCCAAAATGAATAGAGAAATAACCGAGCATACTCGCTGCGGCAATATTAATCCACCGCAACACGTTTTGCTTCATCAAAAAGGAAGAGAAGTGGGCTAGAAAGGACAAGTTCATATTCCAAAGTAAAATCCCAAGAAATATGAGCAAACTGTATCCAAGCAGAATGGTTCCATTTGCTCGGTCAATTAGTTCACTTAATACGGAACCATAAATTCCAAACCAAAACATTATATTTATCGGATTAATTAATGCAATTGTTAATCCTGTATAAAAGCATTTCATAAAGATACTTTTTCGTGGGCGAATCAGGTGTCGATCCATCCATAATGACTGGGGAGCTTTGTTAAAGGTACGAATGCTTAGATACCCTAGGAATACACAACCACATAAGTTAAGAATGAGCTGGGTTGTTTCATGTGTCAAAGCAGTTCCTAATCCAAAATAGATTGAAATCATAAATATTGCATCTGCTGTCATGCCGCCTATTCCTACGGCAAGTCCACCAAAAAAACCACTACGTAGCGTTCGGTTAATGATCTCTAGGCATATTGGACCAACAGGGGCAGCTAAAGAGATACCTAGAATGATCGCTGATAAAGCTGTCATAAGATTGCTCCTCTCTAAAAAACATTCAGTCTGTATTAATAGATGTACTTGTCCATGGATTTAGACTTGTTATTTTCAGTCAATTATGAATGAATCTAAAGAGATCTCTAAATGTGGTGTGAAAACGATTAAAGTCAATCGAGGCGGGTATCAAATAAGTAAGAACGATAAACAAACAATCTGAAGGAGGAATTCAAAATGAGTAAAAAGTTACTTTATTCAATGATGGCAGGAATCTTTTCAGTAGGTATGCTAGCAGCATGTGGTGGAGAAGGTGGCGACGAAATGGAGCCAGGAACTGATCCAGCACAAGATCCAGCAGGTGATGAGATGGGTGAAGAAGAACCAGCTGGTGGTGAAATGGGAGAAGAAGATTCTGATATGTAATCAACTAGTCGTTGGCAATTATAATGACTACTAGAAATGGGCTAACAATGACAAAATTGTTAGCCCATTTTGTATGTCAAAAAGTCAAAACTGATCTTTTACTCATTGTCGTGGTAAAATAGGTGCTACCACAAGGAGATGAAATTGGATGAGGCTAAGAATTGGGTATCGAACAATAAAAACCGCTATTGGTGTACTGTTGGCAACATCAATAGCCCATGCATTAGGATTAGATTCTTTTGGATCGGCGGCAGTCATTACAATTCTTTGCATATCCGTCACTAGACGAAATTCTTTACGAGTATCGTGGCACCGCTTTGCTGCATGTATGCTTGGTATGGTCATTAGCATGACCATGTTTGAACTCATTGGTTATCATCCACTCGTACTAGGTTTATTTATGTTGTTGTTTATCCCGGTCCTCGTCTCATTAAAGCTAAGTCTTGGTATTGTGACAAGCTCCGTCATTGTTCTGCACGTGTATACTCGAGCTGACGCCAGTATGGATTTATTCATAAATGAAACATTACTTGTTGTAATTGGTATCGGTACCGCATTATTAATGAATTTGTATATGCCTAGTAGTGAACGGCAATTAAGAGAATATAAACGAAAGATCGAAAAAAATTTCAGCCGCATTTTGCATGAATTTTCAACCTATATTCGCCAAGGAGACAGTGATTGGACTGGAGCTGAAATTTCAGAAACGGTACAGTTATTGAATCAAAGTAAAAGCGTAGCCATCCGAGAAATGGATAATCAAATACTTAAAGATGATGATCAGTACTATCATTATTTTCATATGCGTGAAAAGCAATTTGAAATTCTCGAACGGTTAATGCCTTTTATCACCACTATTCATGGTTCAGTATCTCAGAGTAATGATATTGCAGACTTTCTTGAGGATTTAAGTAAGGCAGTGAGTCCAACGAATCATGTCCCCTATTTTCTCGGAAGATTAGAAGAAATGCGTGACCAATTTAAAGAAATGGAGCTACCTACCACAAGAGATGAATTTGAAGTCCGTTCAGCACTTGTTTACATGATGCATGAGCTGCAGCAATATCTGCTTATAAAAAATACACTCTGGAATGAAAAACAGAATAATGCAGGGAACAAAAGTCCACTCTAATCTATATAAACAAGTGGAGGAGTTTCTATGCTCAAAACTGTGATGCTCATAATCATTCTCGCTCATTCAATCATTTGGCCAATCGGTGATAATCCTTTACCGGGAGATCCATTCATTATTGTTAAGCTCTCGTCCAATCAGCTAGCATATATAGAGGATGAAAAAATAGTCGAGGTATTACCTGCTGCAACGGGGAAACGTGGCAGTGAAACTCCATTAGGGTTGTTTACAATTACGGTTAAAGCGGAACAACCCTATTACCGAAAAGCAAATATAGCTGGAGGAGCGCCAAATAACCCATTAGGTAGTAGATGGATCGGCTTTGATGCATTAGATACTGAGGGTAGAACCTATGGTGTACATGGAACGAATCGACCTAGTTCAATTGGATATCCGGTTACCTCTGGATGCATTCGCTTAAGTAATGAAAAGGTAGAGCGGCTGTATAATCAAATACCACTAGGAACAAAAATATTGATAACAGATGAACACCAATCATTTGAAGAGTTAGCTATACAATATGGTGCGATTGCCTCAAACAAATCGAAGTAAACATTTTATATGCAAACAAAAAATCCGAACCTACGTGTGAGTAACACGGTCAGTTCGGATTTCTGTTACATTATATACGAGCGCATCCTTGTACAAGGGTATGAGAGCAGAACATGTAATTAAAAACCACCAAGTCCAGCTACTCCCATAAAGACTCCACTAAGAATAATAGCTACAAGCATGATATAGATAACCACTTTTTGTACGCCTTTTCTATGCATATCACTTAACCTCCCACATTACTTCTTATGCACTATTTTACTTGCCTTTTTGTTTTTGGACAAGGGTAGGAATAAGAAAAAGGAGCATGAATTATGACGATTGATTGGCAGAAATCTGGAACCCACATCGGCATTGCTGTTCACAGTATTCATAACGCGAAGAATTTTTATATGAAGAAACTCGGTCTTACGTGGATCAAGGAAGAGGTTGTATTAAATCAAGGGGTGAAGATTGCCTTTTTGAAGGCAGGACCCATCGTTATAGAATTAATTGAACCATTAAGAAAAGACCATACCGTTTCGAAATTTTTACATACAAATGGTGAAGGTATTCACCATCTAGCGCTTGGTGTCAGTAATCTTAAAGAGACGATGAATAACCTGGTTAGAGAAGGCGTATCTTTTGTGTCCAATCAAGTTGACGTTGGGGCAGATCAGGCGCAAATTGCCTTTATCACACCAAGACAGTCTCACGGTGTTCTTCTTGAGCTATGCCAGAAGCCAAGCCTTGAAGAGTGAAACCATTAAAAAAGTAGGGTAGGATAGGAATGGAAATGGAGGCGTTATGGGTACATGATTAATGAAAACAGATTACATAATGAATTTATTAATTTGGTGAAAATTGATTCAGAGACTGGTTTTGAGGCAGATATAGCTAAGGAACTAAAAAAGAAATTTAAGGATTTAGGATTAGATGTGTACGAGGATCAAGCAGCAAGTCAAACAGGGCATGGAGCAGGTAATATTATTGCTACGTTGCCTGCTCATCCAGATAAAGCAGAGACAGCGGCTATTTATTTTACTTCACATATGGATACGGTTGTACCTGGAAAAGGTGTTAAGCCCTACATAGAGGACCAATATATTGTGACAGATGGAACGACGATTTTAGGAGCGGATGATAAAGCCGGTATAGCAGCTATGTTAGAAGCAATCAGAGTGATACAAGAACAGGAGCTCCCTCATGGTGTTATTCAATTTATTATTACAGTAGGTGAGGAGTCAGGGCTTGTGGGCGCAAGGGTGCTTGAGCGAGAACGCATTATGGCGGAGTACGGATATGCGCTTGATAGCGACGGGCCTGTTGGCGATATCATTGTTGCGGCACCAACTCAAGCAAAGATCCAGGCAAAGATTTATGGACGAACAGCACATGCAGGAGTGGAACCAGAAAAAGGGATTTCCGCCATTACGGTTGCAGCTAAAGCTGTCTCCAGAATGCCACTTGGAAGGATTGATCATGAAACGACCGCTAATATTGGACGCTTTGAAGGTGGGAGTCAAACAAATATTGTCTGTGATTATGTTGAAGTTCTAGCAGAGGCGAGGTCGCTTGAAGAACCAAAACTGCACAAACAAGTGGAGAAAATGAAAAAGGGTTTTGAAGAAGCAGCAGAATTAATGGGAACAACGGCCGAGGTACAGGTGGAAATCACCTACCCTGGGTACAAGCGATCGGATAAAGATCTTGTTGTAAAAACGGCAATAACTGCTCTGCGCTCAATTGGTAGGGAGCCACGACTTCTTGAAAGTGGTGGAGGTAGTGATGCTAACATTATCTCAGACCTTGGAATTCCTACAGTAAATCTTGCGGTTGGCTATGAAAACATTCATACAAAACAAGAAAGAATGCCCTTGGCTGAATTAAATAAAACAGCAGAAGCGATAGTGGCAATAACTCAGAATATATAACAGACTAAAAAAGACATGCCTTACTATAAGGCTTGTCCTTTTTTAAGTGAATTAATGTATGGTCAATGAATGTAGTTCGTAGAATTCTCCGTACTCCAAGCTCTCTAATATTAACTCTTCTGAATTTCCTAGATAGTTAGCGATTTCGGGAATGGTGGGGGAGTCCCCATTTAACTGTTTGTGTAGGTGGAGATAGGAAATTACTTTTTGCAGAATATCGTCATACCGGTTATCCGTTGCATGAATAAGGTAGGTCATGTTTTTCCGCACCTCCGTAGGGCCTTGCAGATAGATTATTTAGCTGTATAATTCCACTTTATCGCAACGTCTAGTAGGATGCAAGGTTCTATGTTTAAAAAACGAACATTCTTTCGTATAATAGAGAATAATTAGGGGGTGATTGTGTGCGCATCATCTTTCATGTGGACATGAATAGCTTCTTCGCTTCTGTTGAATTATCATTTAGACCGGAGCTACGGGGCAAACCTGTGGCCGTAGCAGGAAGTGTAAAAGATAGAAGAGGAATTATTGTGACAAGCACATATGAGGCGAGAGCAAAAGGTGTCAAAACAGCTATGCCAGTTTGGCAAGCAAAGAAACTATGTCCCGATCTTATTTTGCTATCATCCAATTTTGAACGATATCGAACAGCCTCGAGGAACTTATTTGACCTTTTGAGAGGATATACATCATTAGTTGAACCCGTATCCATTGATGAAGGTTTTTTGGATGTGACTCAATACACTGAAAATATTCATCCATATAAACTAGCAGAACGTATTCAGCAGGACCTACAAAGAGACATGGACTTACCCTGTAGCATTGGAATAGCACCAAATAAATTTTTGGCTAAAATGGCTAGTGATATGAAGAAACCTAACGGAATTACCATCTTAAGGAAAAGGGAGATTCCACAGTTGTTATGGCCACTGGCTATTAGTGAAATGCAAGGAATCGGAAAGAAAACGGTAGAGAAATGGGAGAAAGCAGGCATTTTGACTATTGGTGATTTGGCGAAAGCCGATACAGCAATGATTGGAGAAAAATTTGGTTCGAGTGGGCTGAAGCTACAAAAAAGAGCTAATGGTCATGATGAAAGGCCTGTAAACCCAGACTCCATTCACGAATTTAAAAGCATTGGGCACTCAACCACCTTGCCTTCAGATACAAGAAATCAACAAAAGGTTGAAGCGACACTTCAGCAGCTTGCTGATTCAGTGAGTTTTCGGTTAGCTCGTAAAGAGGTTGCAGCATATGGAATTCAACTCACCATCAAATATCACGACTGGAAGATAACTAATAAAAGCCAAAAATTAAGCAATCCTTGCCATACTTCATCTGAGATCTATGAACGAGCTTTATCATTATGGAGGAAGGCATGGAATCAAGAAGCGATCAGGTTGTTAGGCATCAGCACGTATGATCTTGTGGAGAAGAGTCATGCCTATAAACAGCTGGATTTGTTTACTCAGGAGAAAGATGTGAAAGACTACCAAGTTGAACAGGCATTAGAGACTCTGCAGCAACGCTTTGGTCAGCAGGCTATTGTAAAGGGTGCGGCTAGCTTTGATTCTCGAAAGAAATGGATTGAACAACGCTCAATGAGGGGAACGAGTCTTGATAAACCTGAGGAAGAATAAAAAGAGCAAGCGTGACTTAACTTAACATCTCAAAAAATAGACCGATATAGAAAGATAGAGAAATGTGAGCGGGAGAGTGTGCTATGCAGGTAAATCAAATCCTACCAGGGAAAGCGTTGTCTAGTGACCGACAGCTAAAGCAAGGTGACATTCTTCGGGATGTGACGCTAAATCCAGTTTCAGAAACTGAGGCTAAGGTTGTGTATCGTGGTAAAGAGATGAATGTAACTTTTGAAGGTCGTATGCCAACATCTGGTACGGTCTCTCTTCAGGTTACACAAGTAGGGGATGAGTCCATTCAAGTAAGAGAATGGGTTCAGGAACAGCCCGCTACCTCTTACAAATCAGCAAACGGAGGATCTGAGCTTGAAGCTGCAAAAAAGGCCGGAATTGATCGACCTACACCACTGTTATTACAAGCAATAAAAACGGCTCAGGGTCATGGAATTCCGTTAACTTCAGAGGATATTCAGGCATTGGCTCGTTATGTAGGGAACTCAACGGATTCAAGCAAGCTACAGACCGTAGAAGCACTTGCCTCGAAGCGGTTACCTATTACTGATCAACATATTAACGCTGTACATGAAGCCCTTCATGGTAGACCGTTAACCCGAACTCTCACTGAGCTTGAACGTATTCAGCAGTCACCAAGTGTAACCAAAGAAGATATAGCAAGACTTTTACAACAATTAACCAACGGTCGCAATCTATCAACATCAGAAAAACAGTTTGTTGATCAAATTCAAACATTGTTGAATCAAAAAGGGGCAGAAACTCATTATCCACAGATCCTGCAGCTCATAAATCAAAAGCTTGTTCAAACGAATATGACTGAAACGGTTGCGAATGAACAGCCAGCTCAAGGTATAGCTAATTCTAGAGACTCATTAGAACATAGCCCTTCAGTAGCAGCGCAGCTGAAGTTGATCAATCAGCTACAAAGGTTAATAGAGTCAGAGGAGTCCCCCGATCAAGCCTTTAAGGCGGTTCAGAATGCACTTGTTGGCCAAACGCAGTTCACAGCTGATCAAACAAATCGTATCAGCTCAGAAATCAATAAAGCAAGTGAACGATTAAACAACGGGAGAGAGCTTGCGGCCAGACAGATTGTATTGGATAGTCTTCAACAAGAGCTGAATCAATTACAGGCACTAAATGTAGGGGAAGAACAGGCTCAACAGACTCAATCAATAAGTGCTAACCCCATAGCTGTGACTACGGTTACAGAAAAAATGGCAGCCCTCACAACAGATTTTCGTGATCTTCAAAGAGAGGTCTCACGCACATTAAGTCAGGTTGCGATTGAACTTGCTCCGGCCAAACCAAAGGATCTTCATCAATCAAAAAACCAACTGGAGACCGTTATTCGTAAATTAGATCATGCCATTCTTCGAGGGGAATATATGCAATTTGCTGATATGAAGACTGAAAAAAGTCTGATGCTTGCCAGTAGCCGACTTGGTGAGGCACGAAAGCTACTGACCTCAGGAAATCAGCAGGAAGCAGCCCGCATTGTTTCAGAGGTTCAAAAGCAAGTTGATAACGTCACGTTTAAACCTTCTGAAACAAAGATCATGCACTCTTCAACTATGCAGCAACAACTCGCAAAGAGCGCTTCTTCGCCCGTGCAGTTATTAGAAGATGCTGCGATTAAGGGAAGAGAGGGCACTGCCCGTGCAGTGTTTGAATCCATGAGACAATTAGGATTAACTCATGAAATGGAAGTAGCTCAGAAGCTTTCCTCTAGAGAGAGTCCAGGAGAAATGAGGAACCTCAAACAATCATTGATGCACATGATCCAACAAGAGGAAGGAAATCGCACGACCCAGCTTGCAAATCAAGCATTAAATCAGCTTACGGGTCAGCAGCTTTTAAGTAAACAGGATGCCCAGCCAATTCAGAGTCTCTTTTTCCAATTGCCACTTATCTTGGAACAGAAGGTTGAACAGCTACAATGCTACATTCAGTCAAAAAAAGAAGGGGAACAGGTTGATTGGCAGAACTGTAGTTTATATTTTCTTATGGAGACATCTAAACTGGGTGAGATCGGAATCTCAGTTCGAGTAGTTAATCGACAGTTATCTGTTACTTTACAGAACAATCAAGAAGAATTTAAACAGAGAATGGAGCCTCTAGTTGCTAGGGCAATAGAGAAGATTGAAGACATTGGATATTCAATTTCAGGAATTGTTTTCACTCCATTTTCACAGGATCAAACAAAAGATGATGTAAAGCCTGTATCTCAACCAGTATATACCTCTGAGAAAGGGTTTGATTTTAAAGTATGACCGCCTATCAATATTATAATGAAAAAAGAAGACAGCAAATAAACGGCGTATCTGCAGCAGTCATTCGTTATGAAGACGAAGGAGCAGCTCCGAAAGTGGTTGCTCAAGGACGAGGTCAAGTTGCTCAGCAAATTATGGATATGGCCAAAAAGCATGATGTACATCTACAGGAGGATGCTAGCTTGCTTTCAAGCCTGCTAGACATGGACTTGGGAGACAACATTCCGCCACAGCTTTATTCCGTTATCGCTGAAATTTTATTATTAATTGAAGAGATGGAACGAAACTATTAAGGTGTGGCTTTCCACAGCCGATATTAGGAGTGATACATGTGCCATTAATCTCAGAGGAGACGCTTCACAAAAAGACATCTCAGGAGTTAACACTTCTTCTTTATGAAGCTGCCTTAAATAATCTTGAGTCTGCTATAGACGAGATTAATCGTAAGAAGTATGAGAACGCTAATTTCCATCTACAGAAAACCAACGATATTCTTCACCGACTAGGCGTAGGAATTAATTATGATGCCGGTGTTCTATCAGATCAGCTGGAGCAGCTCTATAACTATTTAGCTGACCAGTTAATAGTTGCAAACGTACAAAAAGACGTAGACAAAGTTAAACACGTACATACTATTTTAAATACATTATTTATAGCATGGATAGAAGCAGTTAAAAAAAGAAAAGATTCAACAGAACGAACAAATATCAAGCAAACAAATGCATATGAAAAAAATGCTTTGTATGAAGAGTAGGGAGAGAATGTCATGAAAATTAATAATAATATTCAAGCTCTTAATGCTTATCGTAACTTAAGCCAAAATCAGGTTCATACCTCTAAGAACCTTGAAAAGCTATCTTCAGGACTACGAATTAATCGTGCGGCTGATGATGCAGCTGGACTAGCCATCTCAGAAAAAATGCGTTCACAAATTCGTGGACTTGAAATGGCCGAGCGAAATGCACTGGATGGAGTATCATTGATGCAAACAGCTGAAGGAGCAATGCAAGAGGTTCATTCCATGCTACAACGGATGCGTGAACTTGCCGTTCAAGCAGCAAATGACACTAATGATGGATTTGATCGTGCGCAGATTCAAGCGGAGATTGATGAGCTGAGTAATGAGATTGATTCAATCTCTGAAAAGACCGAATTTAACTCAAAGAAATTATTAGGTCCGAACCAAGATCCTATTCAATTTCAGATTGGGCCAAATCAGGGGCATGCAGTTAGCTTTTCATTGCCGCATATGAATGTAGAACAACTTGGAATACAAGGCATCTCGGTAGCGGATAAAGCATCTGCAGATACAACAATTGGACGATTAGATACTGCGATAGAACGTGTGTCTTCAAATCGATCCACACTAGGTGCCATCCAAAACCGCCTAGAGCATACAATTAACAATATCCAGGTTACTAAAGAGAACTTAACTTCGTCCGAATCAAGAATTCGTGATGCGGATATGGCCTTAGAGATGACTAAGTTCACTCGAAATAATATCCTAAACCAATCTGCTACAGCGATGCTTGCCCAGGCGAATCAATTGCCTCAGGGTGTACTTCAACTCCTTCAATAGGGGTTGAAGCTCTTTTCGTATGGCGTTAAGAGATATGATAGAATGTAAGAAAGCCATGAAAGGAGTGTGTACTCATGGATGTTGAGCGCATTATGCGAACCGGAGTTCATAAGGTTGACCGCAAGAAAACAGAGATTCAGCCTTCCACGACGTTTTCTGAGGTTATGAATAAACAACGAGTCGATAAAGCAATGGAACAACTGACCAAACTGATGCAGCAAGTAGAGGATCAAGGGAAGGTATTGTCCGAAACCCGAACCGTCGATGAGCTGCGTAAATATAAAAAGCTAGTCAAAGATTTTATGGAGGATGCCGTTGCACACGGGCTAAGTCTTGAAGAACGACGCGGGTTTAACAGACGTGGTAGAACAAAGATTTATAAGCTGGTGCAAGAGGTGGATAAACAGTTAATTGATTTAACAAATGATGTTCTGAATAAAGAAAAATCAAGCTTGGATATCCTAAATAAGGTCGGCGAGATTAAAGGTTTGTTGGTCAATCTATACGCTTAATACAGTCTGATACACGACAAATGTATTGGGCTTTTTTCATAATATTCTATGACATGCTATACTAAAGCTATGTTTGTTTGACTGGGGGTTAAGGCATGGACACACTTATTTTCACGTATAAGACAGCCATTGATGCACCTATGAAACAGGTATGGGACTTTTTTCAGGATCCAAAAAATCTTAGCCGGATCCAACGATTTCCTAAAGTTAATCTTACTCAACTAGGAGATGAAGAAGGGACTCAGTTAAAAATGAAAGTTGGCTATATGGGGTTAGGTGTGCAGTGGCATTCAACAATAGAAACAATCAAAAAGCCGCATTATTTTATTGATGTGGCGACTAAACCTGTTTACCCGTTCACTTATTGGCGCCATACTCATCGCTTTGTTAGAGAAGAAGGAAGAAGCATGGTTATTGATGAAGTAGAATTTACTGCAAAGGTACCTAGTATGGTGACAAAAAAACTATTAACATACATGTTTCATTTACGGGAGAAGCAATTAGTGAAACATTTCCAAAAGAATCAAACAACGCAAAGTGAGGAACAATAAAACTCTAACATATGTAAATTAAGGGCTTTGGGGTCATTCCCCAGAGCCCTTTGTTGTATAGAAGATCATAAAAGAAATTTTGTCGACTACAGAAATGTCCTGACGTCATTTTTACATATGGAGATATTTACTGACTAGTGCCAAAATGGAACGTCTGGTTAAAATGCTAACAAATACACCATTCTTATCAACAACACACATAAATGGATGATTAATTGACAGGGTTAAAGCTTTTGCAAATGTAGCATCTTGAGGGATGGTTGGGACATCTTTTTCCATGACATCAGCTACAATCTTATTCTGTAGTTTATCGACTTCAATAAACTCAAGTCCAAGTAATGAGTCTAAAATAATTGATTTACTAATTAATCCATGTAGTTTGTCCTTAGTGTCTAAGACCGGTATCGCCGTATAACCTGATCGAACTAAAACAAGTAATGCATGTTCAAGGGGATTGTTAAGCTGAACATGGGCCACTTTTTCAGCGGGGATGAGAAGTTCTTCGATTTCGCTATCCATCAACTGTTGATTTTTAAGTATATCAAACAAAGAAATCACTTCTTTTTAAGGTATTTTTTTGAAAATAAGTACATTGGGAAAGAATCGTGTGGAGATTGTAAGCATGAGCGTTTGTTACTCTTATCCTACTAAGAATCTAAAGACTTTGTCAAGGTAACTACAACGCTTACAACCTACGTATTTAAAGAATAACGTCTAGTTAAAAGGGCATACTGTAACAAAAAAAAGAGGTTTTTGGATGCACTCAAAACAAACGGTTAAATACATAAGCAAAAGCTATCCTTCAGGAAATACGTATTACTATAAACAGGAACTTATTACACATGATCGTTGGGATAATCTTGATTCTATTGCTTGGTCGGCTCCCAAACCAATCACAAAACGGACATTTGAGAGACGCTGTAAAGAGGGATTTCGCTATGAGAAGAGACATATAAATAAAAAACCAGCCAAAATTATTGAGTTAACCGCCTTTAAAAAATAGGCGGTTTCTTCTTGTTCATCTCATTGACAGCCGCAATTATACCCTATAGAATACAATTAAACTAATAAAGCATATGAAAATACAAGGAATTAATTTAGACAGGAGGCTCTGCTTTGAACAAAACGGACGCTCAAGTATTGAGGAAATTGTCAGACCTTTTAGAAAATCTGCAATATGGATCAGTCACGATTGTTGTACAGGATGGAAAGGTTGTACAAATGGAGAAAAATGAGAAGGTTCGTCTTAACCAAAGCAAGCAGAAAGGATGAGTACTGATTGAGTGTACTACTCTATGAAAATAGTGATTTAGAGGCGTTTCGTGAGATTAATAGCTCATTGGCTGGTTTAGATAGTCTTGATATTTTAAGATGGGCGTTTCAAACGTACGGTGATGAGCTGGTTTATGCCTGTAGCTTCGGTGCTGAGAGTATGGTATTAATCGACCTAATATCTAAAGTTAAACCAGACGCACAAATCTTATTTCTGGACACCGATTTTCATTTTATTGAAACCTATCAGCTTATTGAGGAAGTTAAAAAGAAATACCCTCAACTCAGAATTGATCTAGAAAAACCTGGGCTTACTCCCAAACAACAAGCAGAACTTCACGGTGACAAGCTTTGGAAAACCAATCCCGACCTTTGCTGTAAGATACGAAAGCTAGATCCGTTAGAAGGTCAATTAAATCAAAAAAAAGCGTGGATTTCTGGGTTGCGAAGAGAGCAATCACCCACACGCGCTAACACTCAGTTTGTAAATCAAGATCATCGGTTTGAGTCGGTAAAGATTTGCCCACTGATTCATTGGAAAGAAGACGAAATCTGGATGTATATTAAGCTTCACAAGCTTCCGTACAACAAGCTACATGATCAAAACTATCCAAGTATTGGCTGTACTCATTGCACTAAGCAAGTGGCTGATGGGCAGGATAGTCGAAGCGGACGCTGGGCTAACACGGATAAAACAGAATGCGGTTTGCATCAATAAAGGAGAGAATGGACATGACGATTATTGCACCACATGGAGGAAAACTCATACAACAATTTAATCCAGATTATAATACATCAAATATAGAGCTTGAAATAGAGCTTGATGCCTTTGCACTGTCTGATCTAGAACTGATTGCAATCGGGGGATTTAGTCCGTTAACGGGGTTTATGAGTGAGCGAGATTACCATTCAGTAGTACATTCATTACGTCTTGAAAATGGGACGGTATGGAGTATTCCAATCACTTTACCGGTAAAAGAAGGTGTAACAGACAGCTTTTCGAAAGGGAAGGAGGCAAAGCTAGTCTATAAT
This sequence comes from Alkalicoccobacillus porphyridii, assembly GCF_007293315.1. Classification (GTDB taxonomy): domain Bacteria; phylum Bacillota; class Bacilli; order Bacillales; family Bacillaceae_D; genus Alkalicoccobacillus; species Alkalicoccobacillus porphyridii. The sequence continues at coordinate 165,171 of NZ_VLXZ01000005.1, read as the reverse complement.
GGGGAGGTTTACGGAGTTATCACTATTACTGAGTGGTATTCTCCTGATAAATCACTGGAAGCAGCAAGTGTATATAAAACCACCGATGTAGCTCATCCTGGTGTGAAAAAGCTGTTTGAGCGTCCGGACACCTACGTAGCAGGTCCTATTGTGCTCACTAAGCGTTTAGATCGCGGTCGTTTCCAAACGTATCATCTTGATCCAGTTCAAACTCGCGAACAGTTCAAGTCAAATGGATGGAAAACGGTTGTAGGCTTTCAAACAAGAAACCCTGTACACAGAGCTCACGAGTATATTCAAAAATCAGCGTTAGAAATTGTCGATGGACTTTTATTAAATCCTTTAGTTGGGGAAACCAAATCTGATGATATTCCTGCTGATGTCAGAATGGAGAGCTATGAAGTCTTGTTAGAGAAGTACTACCCTGAAGATCGAGTCTCTCTGGCAGTCTTTCCAGCTGCGATGCGTTATGCAGGGCCACGTGAAGCCATTTTTCATGCGTTGGTGCGGAAGAACTATGGATGCACCCATTTTATCGTCGGACGTGATCATGCAGGTGTTGGTGATTATTATGGAACATACGAGGCACAAACAATTTTTGAACAATTTTCAGAGGAAGACCTCGACATACGTCCTTTGTTCTTTGAACACAGCTTTTTCTGTAAAGAGTGCGGGAATATGGCCTCTACAAAAACATGCCCACATAACTCGGAAAGTCGAGTAATTCTATCTGGAACAAAGGTTCGTGAAATGTTGAAAAATGGTGAGGTTCCTCCAAAGGAATTTAGCCGTCCTGAAGTAGTAGAGGTTCTTATACGTGGTATGCAGCAGGTGAGTGTATGACTACAAACCATACGACAAACCTGTATTATCATCAGAGTGAAGTGACAAAGCAGCTTCGTCAGCAACAAAAGGGCCATAAGAGTGCCGTCATCTGGTTCACTGGCCTTTCAGGTGCTGGAAAGTCCACATTAGCAAACGCTTTGGAGCAGAGGTTGACGACAGAACAAAAACATACCTATCTTCTTGATGGAGATAATGTACGGTTAGGGCTGAATAAAGGACTGGGCTTTTCTGAAGAGGACCGTAAAGAGAATATTCGCAGGATTGGTGAAGTGGCCAAGTTATTTGTAGATGCTGGGATTCTTGTTGCGACTGCCTTTATTTCTCCGTTTAAAGAGGATCGTGATTCCGTTCGTGGCATTCTAGAAGATGGTGAGTTCATTGAAGTATATGTACGCTGCTCCTTAGAGAAGTGTGAGCAGAGAGATCCTAAAGGACTGTATAAAAAAGCAAGATCGGGCGAAATTTCAGATTTCACAGGAATTTCTTCCCCTTATGAAGAGCCAGTTCATCCTGAGCTTATCCTTGATTCAGACAAGGAGTCGGTAGAAGACCTCGTGGACCGGGTAGTGAATTACTTAAAGAAAAAGAATATGATATGAGAAAAAATGCAGAGGTTGCAAAACCCCCTCTGCATTTTTTCAATATCTATTTGCGTTTATGGCATAGCTAATTCAAGAGCTCTTTGAGCATTGATCTCACCATAGCCATAATAATCATCTTTGCCTGGCGCTCCAAGATCAGTAGCTGTGTCACGAATGATTCCGTAGACATCATCATTTGAAAGCTCGGGGTTGACGGAGCGTATTAAAGCGGCAAGTCCCGCTACATGGGGGCTGGCCATAGACGTCCCAGACATCACTACATATTGGTTATCTAGGAATAAGCTAGGTATGCTTGTCCCAGGAGCAGACACATCGACATGATCACCATAGTTAGAGTAAAAGGCTCGGTCTTTTGATTTATCTAAGGCTGCTACAGTCAGGACCTCCGGATAGGCAGCTGGATACATAGGATCTCCAACGTTCTCATTGCCTGAAGCTGTTACGATGACTACATCCTTCTCATAAGCATAGCGAATAGCATCGTAGAGAATCTTTGAGTCATGATAATCACCTAAGCTCATATTAATGACATCTGCACCATTATCAACAGCCCAATAAATTCCTTTTGAAACGGCGTAGGAAGACCCTTCTCCATTGTCATCTAGTGCTTTAACAGGAAGAATTCGACTGTTCCATGATACGCCGGCAATGCCGTCAACATTATCTGTAATAGCGGCTGCAATGCCAGATACATGAGTTCCATGTCCGTGAGCATCTGAAACATCATCAGAATCGTCAATCGCATTAAAGCCTTGATCCGACTTTCCGTTTAATTCAAGATGATTTGTATCTATACCGGTATCGATGATTGCGATGGTCACATCTGCACCGTCGGCTTGAGTCCAGGCCTTTTCAAGATCAAGTTGTTTAAGGTTCCACTGATACGGTTCAAAAAATTCGTCATTTGGAATCGCATCCTGCTTAGACAAACGATAATCCGGTTCAACATAGCTAAGGTATCGACTATGTTGTAAATCATCTAAGAGTTGTTCCGTTTCAATATTTTCCTTCTCAACTAAATAGAAGGGACAGTTATCTTCTATTATGGTGAGATCCGGATTTTCTCTAAAAAAAGCATCAGCTATATCCTTTTCTTTCAGTTTAACGACAGCTCGGCTTTTGTGAAAATGATCTGATAAGCTGGTTAGTTTTTGTTCTTCCGAATGAACAACAATTTTCCACCCTAATTCAGAAACCGTTTCTATATGATGATCCTGTGGCACATCATCTATCGTTTTCCATTGAACTTTAGGGTTGCTTCCGGAAGCGAAAAAATTCCCGCCAGCATCTGCGACTGAGGCAATATCTTTAACAAATGTTTGCACAAACGTGAGATCGATCTCCCCAATAACTGTTGTACCATCTGCTAGCTTTTTACCTAGTAGCATATATTGTTTTTGACCAATTTCATATGGCGAAGAGTAGAGGTGGTCCCCTTGTGACTTCGTCAGCCTAGAATAGTCGGGTGTATGAACAAAACCTCTACGAATCAGTGTTTGATCCCCATCTATATGAGCAAACCCTGTAATATGAGAATGCTCCTTTAATTCTTGCTCGAGGTTCTCTTGGGTAATGTGGCCACTATCTGCCCATAATTCAAGCTGTTGATTCATCTGTTGAATGAAAAGTGAGGACGTTTGCTTTAGATCACTTGCCAAAAGCTTATCCATCGTATGGGTATCATAATGATTGGTTACAGAAAACTCTTTTATATCCCCTGTGTTATTAAGTGGAAAAGCATAGCTAGCTGAAATGATAAGTAGAGCGCAGCCCACAATAATCAATCCTGGTTTGATAAAACGTTTTAAATTCATCTCGTAACCCCTTTTAATACGTTAAATAATCAGATATCCTTAATTGGACATAGTATGACTCACAGATAGCATTTCAATCATGGTAATTACTAGTCAAAATAAGAAGCTACGTACGTTTGTTAAACCAAATACAAAAAAGCCTGTCGACAATCTCACTTAATGAGACTTGGTCGACAAGCTCTAGTTGGCAGTATAGGCTACCTGCTTTGAAAGGTTCATTCTTTTATTTTCGAATATTAAAGGCAGCATTGATTTGGCCTCGAAGCATACGTTCTCTGACTTCTTGTTTCTTAATGGCTTTTTGTTCCATTTTTCGTATCTCAAATGTTTGCATGCCATCTTCCATTTTATTGGCGATGTCAATCAATCGTTCAACATCTAAAAACGAGTATTTTCTTGTACCGCCTTTAGATCGTTCAGGAAATAATAATTTTCGTTCTTCATAATAACGAATTTTTCGTTCGGATAGCCCGGTTAACTCACTTACAATCCCAATGGTGATGACCTTTTTATCTTTATAAGACAACTGCTCCACCTCACTAAAAATCACTTAAACGAATAACCTTTGTAACAATATATCACATTCAATTTTTTCTGTCTGAAGTTTAGGGAGATTATCTTACATATTGGTGGGAATGCATTCCTAACTATTGCACATTAAAGGAGTGAATAATATGAATAATAATGGCTTTGTTTCCTTTATAGGTGCAGGTCCTGGAGATATAGGTTTAATTCCAGCTAAAGCTATATCTCGACTTGAGAATGCTGATATTATCTTATACGATCGTCTAGTTAATCCATTATTGCTTGAATATTGCCATGAACACGCCGAGTTAATTTATTGCGGCAAATTACCGGACCGACATTTATTACGACAAGAAGTAATTAATGATCTGATATTAGAGCATGCGATAAATGGAAAAACTGTTGTACGTCTAAAAGGGGGAGACCCTGGAGTTTTTGGTCGAGTAGGTGAAGAAATAGTTGCACTAGAACAAAATCAAATAATGTACGAAATCATTCCTGGTATCACGTCAGGAATTGCTGCCCCATTGTACGCAGGCATACCCGTCACGCATAGAGATATAAGTACTTCATTCGCCATCGTGACAGCTCATAATAGACACGGTTCCTCGACGATTAATTGGCAGGCTTTAGCAGAGGGTGTTGATACGATTGCCTTTTATATGGGGATAAAGAATTTAAATGAGATTACACACAATCTGATGAAATTCGGTAGAGAACCGGATGAGCCTGTGAAGATTATTCAATGGGGGACGTTAAATAAACAACGCACCTTAACCACCACATTAGCAAATGCTGTGGAGCAGGTGAAAGAAGAAGGAATCTCTAATCCAGCTATTACACTCGTGGGACAGGTTGCGGGGTTAGATCAAGGGATAAAAAGCTGGTTTGAGCGTAGTCCTTTATTTGGAAAACATATTCTACTTGCTCGAAGTACAGCACAGCCTGGTAAAATTGGTTCACAGCTTCGAGATCTAGGAGCTGAGGTTTTTCAATATCCTCGTTGGTCTACAAAGGAAGAGCCATTTCCTGAAAATCTTCATCCTAATAATTATAGCCAAATATCGTTTGAAACAAAGGATTCGGTACAATGGTTTTTCAATTGGATACATCGTCTGAATGTAGATGTTCGGCACATTAAAGCCAGTATAGTTAGCTTAACAAAAAGCGCTGAGCAGGCATTAATAGAAAAAGGGCTACAAGAGGACCCATCTAATCAAGATACTAATGTATCTACTTTATTGCTCGGTACACATCCGCCTGAATTGGAGAGGGCATCTCTAACTTTCCAGTCAACACATACACTTAAACCGTTTAGACAATCTAATCAGACTCTTAAAAGAATGCTGGAGGAGAATCGTGTGGATTATATTGTGTTTCCAAACGCACGGGCTGTTTCAACGGTTGTAGAAGGCCTGAAGGAAATAGACATAACACCTCTGGAGCTTAGTCATGAGGTTTCAGTAGTCTGCTTTGGCAAAATGTCATTACAAGCCGCAACTAAATGTGGCTTCACAGTTACTCACACACTAGAGCATCCTGAGACAGATCTATTTATCCAGTGGTTAACTTCTCAGAATAAGGAGGTACATAAATGAAAGCTATTCTTTATGTAGGTCACGGTAGCAGGGTAGAGCAGGGAAACGAAGAGCTGCATACATTTATTCAAAAAGCCAAAAGGTCATTTGTGGATATACCGATTCAAGAAGTTGGATTTATTGAGCTTGCACGTCCTTCGATTCAGGAAGCCATTCAAACATGTATAGAAAAAGGAGCAGATAAAATCGCCGTTGTTCCCGTGCTCCTTTTAACCGCACAGCATGCAAAAGAAGATATACCTGAGGAAATAGAGAAAGCCAAAACGCTTTATCCTCATGTGCACTTCGCTTATGGTCGACCATTTGGCGTCGAACAAACGATTGTAAGTTTAGTGAAGCAGCGAGCAGAACAAGCTGGATTAAAGAAAGTAGAAGGGCGCCCTCACTATGATGAGCGTGAGCCTGCAACGCTTGTTTTAGTAGGGAGAGGAAGTAGTGATGCGGAGCAGACGAGTGATTTATTCAAGATTGCAAGACTTGTGTGGGAATATACGCCTGTCCATGATATTGAGGTTTGCTATATTGCCGCTACAAGACCAAATGTCGAAGAAGGCTTAGAAAAGGCGTTACGCCTAAAAGCAGACAATATCTATGTGATTCCATACCTGTTATTTACAGGAGTACTCATGCAAGGTTTGCAAAAGCAATTGCAGGAGTTAAATGAACAAACGGATAAAACATTTATATTAGGTGATTATCTTGGATTTGATGACCAGCTACTTAAGGTGCTAGTAACACGGACGGAGGAAGTTTTGACAGAATTAGAAGGAATTGAACATGTCTGAGAAACTTCCTTTATTCGTTCAAGTGCAAAATCGAACGGTTCACTGTATAGGAGGAGGTACTGTTGCGGCTCGTCGGCTGAAACTTTTGCTCGAATACGGGGCGGAAGTGACGGTTGTTTCTCCTGACCTTCATGAAGATTTGCTTAAGCAGAGGGCGCATTTCACGTGGGAGAAGCGTGCGTTAACGCAAGGAGAATCATTTAGTAGTCAGTTGTTGTTCATTTGCACAAATAACCAAACACTAAATGATGAGTTACTTGCTAATAGCTGGCAGGGGCAATGGGTTTATGCTGCTCATGACGCGGCAAGAAGTGATATTCACTTCCCCACAGTAATAGATGAAGGACCAGTTACGCTCGGTGTGAGCACGAATGGTGTATATCCGGCTTATACAAAAAAATTAAAAGAATTACTAAAAGATGCCCTGACGGATGCGAATGTTTTTAAGGAGCTAGAGATACTTGCTCCCATAAGACAACAGATTGTACAGTCAGATTTAACAGGCAAACAAAAGCAAATCCTGTTACATAGATGCATGGGAGATGAATTTTTGCTTGCTCCAGATCGAGACCTGCTTTTGAAACAGTGGATGGATGAATTGAATTGAAAGGAATTGAGGGTATATGAGTATCGGTTCTTCGGCTGGCGCTCCCGAAAATGGGGGCATGCTTACCGCGGGCACGGTTCAGCCAATTAAGTGGAAAGACGCAACTAAATTTCGTTCTGTCACATGCTATCGAGGCCACTGGAAAAGTCATGTAAGAATGAGCGGAATGGCACCGCTACAGGAGAACCCTCGCACCCGCAAGAACGGCCTCAGCCCTCGAAGTGGAAAACCACCCCTTTGATGTCTTCAGACGCGTTCTGTTCCGCAGGAGTCTACGGGTTCTCCTTCCGCTAACGTTCTGACTTAAACAATTGAAGAACATTCGCAGTCTTATCTAAATAGTTTTCAGTGACCGTAGGAGTCGGACGATTCTACTTTCGCTTGATTGAACCTACTTTAGCAACAGAAGGATGTTTTTTGAGGGAATTTATATGACTCTTCCAAAGTAATTCCTCATACTAAGTGTATAATACTTGATGCCTGCTACTTACCAAGCGGACGAAAATGGAGGGCCGTCACCTGCGGGATGAAAAGGTTCAATGAGATAAATCGACGCAGTCGGGTTGGCTCATTACCTTCCCGCGGTAAGCGTACCCCCATTTTCGGGAGCGGTGGCGAAGAACCGATACTCAGATACCCACCAATTCTTCCATGTACTTATGCTTACGAACTGTACTAAAATCACCCTCAGTCATAATTTAGAATAAACTGATTCTGTCAGAATTTTTTCAAATGAATAATTTCGTTGTTCAAGAAAAGGCATGATTACAGAACAAAGAGTGTATCATTTAAGGGGTGTTGATAATGGGGTACACCATTCGCAAAATGGAAAAGAAGGATATAAACGAAGTTCAGAAGGTGGCTAAAACAAGTTGGAATACTACATATGAGGATATAATCCCTCTTGAAATACAAGAAAGCTTTTTAAACTCAGCTTATAATGATGAAATGATGCTCCAACGTTTAGATGTTTCTTTTCTTTACGTTGCTGAAAAGGACGAAAAAATTGTCGGATTCGCTAATTTCTCTCCTGTAAAAGAAGATGGCATAGTTGAACTAGGAGCAATTTATTTATATTCAGACTATCAAGGTAAAGGAATCGGGACTGCCTTGCTTAAAGAAGGTATCAAGAACATTAACGGTGCAAAGTCAGTCTATATAAGTGTTGAGAAAGAAAATAAGATAGGAACAAACTTTTATCGTGCAAAAGGGTTCCAAGTTGTTTCAGAATTTGATGACAATCTTGAAGGTTTTATAACTAAGATGTATAAAATGACATTAAAACTGTAAGGCTCACTATTCAAAAAAAGGAACTCCCCAAAATGGAAGTTCCCTTAATTTCACTTAAAATCAACTAGAGAATACTCTACTGCTGATCCTTATTGTAATGAAGTCTAGCTACGGCATCGTGCTGGTGGATAGACTCTTCGTTCCGACAATCAATTGTAAATTCGCGAACCTCTTCATGCTCATATAGGTCAGCGGCAACGAGTCTGGCTAAATCCTCTACAAAGCGAGGGTTTTCATAGGCGCGCTCAGTGACAGCTTTCTCATCAGGACGTTTTAATACAGGATAGAGAATAGAGCTTGCATTGGATTCAGCCGCTTCAACTAACGCTGTTTTCCAATCTATTGTCGAGTCTTCCGTTGTACGAATAGTCATAGTTACAAAGCCTCGTTGATTATGCGCGCTATACTCACTAATTTCTTTTGAGCAAGGACAAAGCGTTGTAACTGCTGCTTCAAGGCTAATTTCCGTTTTGTAGCCAGTCGCTTCATCAAATTCAACCCGATAAGTAATTTGTGCGTGAGCCAGTCCTTCTTTTTCGGAGGAAGGAGCTTTCTTTAGGAAGAACCAAGGGAAGCTTACTTCAACCTGTGCCGCGGTCTGATTCATTTCACGAGCCAGTATAGCAGCAAGCTCTCGTAATGTTTCTGGAGATAATAGATGAACTTGATAAAAAGAATGAAGCTGTTCAGTTAAACGACTCATATTAATACCCTTATAATCAGCTCCAAGATTAGTTGTTAAACGAAATTCAGCGGTAGCCGTTTGGGTTTCTGGCGCCCAATCAGATTCAACCATAACTGGGTATTTTACTTTAGATATACCCACTTGCTGAATAGGGAAAAAATAATCGGATGGTTTATTCTGAAGGTCCGTCATTTCCTCTTTTGTTTTAGGTTTCTTTCCTTCTATAGGTTCAACTGAGCCAAATAAGCGATGGCGTTCAGCTTTAGATGGTAATACACGTGTCATTCTGTTCACTCCGGTCTCTCAAATATTCCAAGTGTGCTTGGTCTCAATTAGTGCTCTGTCTAGTTTACAACAAATCCAGAGGGACAAACAAGAAAAGGTGATTCGATTACTTGGTCATTCTAATATTTTTCTAAATAATGAAAGGAATTCGCTTCATTTTATCTTTTCATATTGTATGATTATATCCATAAAATACATTTAAGTGAACATGCGGAGGCGAAAATGAACAGAACATTCATGTTTATGTGCATTGCTCTAATGGGACTACTCTGGTTAACTGGATGCTCCTCTTCAAATGGAGAATTAACTCTATCAGAAGTGGAATTAACGGAAAATGAAAAATTATTGTTTTCTACTGTTTCAAAGGATACATTTATTTTTGAGTTAGATGGTCAACTTCCAAAAGGTGAAGAGATAAAGATAGGTGTAGACTATTATCACTTTGGTGAGCCACAAGAAGAAATTGAGATTACATCAATTCTAACGGACCCTGACCCTGATGACGGGTTCAGTGAGTCCTATGAACGTATGTCCATTATGCTTCTTGAGGAAGAATCCGAGACACGAGGAGATTTTCAGATGACAATGGAGGGTGGGGGAGGATTTAGCAGCGAGTTTGTATTAGGTGAATTAAATACAGACCAAAAATCCTTTTCATCCGGTAGCCTTCTCGAAAATGAGGACATGGTCATTAATGATGAATCTAATGAAAAGCATTATATTGCCCAATATATTATCGCTCCTTCCTCTAGGTTCCGTACTTTTGATCTAGAGCATGCAACCCAACCTAATGATGACTATGAGACCATGTATCTTTTTTATATTCAGGTGTTAGAGCCTGAGGGGGCAGAATGAGATGAACATACTTCCGTTATTTGTAATATCATAATGAAGGCATGCGATAAGCTATAATGTAGTCATACATATGGCTTATGAAGGAAAGAACTAGCTCACATAGCGTGACCTACTCTAATCGAATCTAAGCGCCTTATATCAGTGCTACCGAGCTCTAGCTTGCTTTGCGCATAAGGCTCGATGATGCTACAATTGGAATGTTCAAACAAAGAAAAGTAGAGAAAAGTTAGGAGCTGGAGAGTCAAAGATGAAGGTAGCAAAATTTGGGGGATCGTCTGTAGCAAGTGCGGAGCAAATTCGCAAGGTTGCAGCCATAATATCAGAAGACCACGATAGAAAAATTGTAGTAGTTTCAGCTCCTGGGAAACGCGATAAGAATGACTCGAAAGTAACAGACTTGCTCATTGAGCTTGGAGAGTTAAGCCTAGCAACAGGTGAAGCTGAATCAGAATTACAGGCTGTATTGGAGAGATATCGCTCTATTGCAGAGGAACTGAAAATTGACGGAGACATCATTACATTAATTGAAACGGATCTTAGAGAACGTCTGGCTACAAATCGCCATAATCCAGGAGTGTTTATGGATTCTATTAAAGCCAGTGGTGAGGATAATAATGCGAAGCTAATAGCTGCCTATTTGAAAAGCACCGGGTTGAATGCTACATATTTAAATCCTAAAGATGCTGGGCTTTTAGTTAGTGACGAGCCGGGAAATGCTCAAGTCCTTCCTGAAGCATATGATCAACTAATTAAACTTAGAGACCATGAGGGAGTCATTGTTTTTCCAGGTTTTTTTGGTTACTCACCAGAAGGAACACTGGTCACATTTCCTCGCGGAGGGTCAGACATTACAGGGGCAATTCTGGCAGCGGGTATTCAAGCTGAGTTATATGAAAACTTCACCGATGTTGATTCCGTTTACGCTGCAAATCCAAATGTCGTAAACGAACCAGTTGAAATTAAGCGGATGACTTATCGAGAGATGCGTGAATTATCTTATGCTGGCTTTTCAGTTTTTCACGATGAGGCCCTTATACCAGCTTTCCGTAAAGGAATTCCTGTGTGTGTAAAGAATACAAATAATCCATCTACTTCTGGGACAATGATTATTGCAGAGCGAGAGTACTTCTTTAATCCGGTCATTGGGATTGCGGCTGATGATGGATTTTCCACCATTTATGTGCGTAAGTACTTAATGAACCGCGAAGTTGGGTTTGGTCGTCGCTTATTACAAATCCTAGAGGATGAAGGTCTATCCTACGAGCATATCCCATCAGGAATTGATGATACCTCTGTGATCCTCCGTGAACATCAGCTAACAGATGAGATGCAGGAGAGAATCATTGACCGAATTAAAAATGAGCTACATGCGGATGATGTCTACATTGAGAAAGATTTCTCCATGGTGATGATTGTGGGAGAAGGTATGCATAACACTGTTGGCGTATCTGCACGCGCCACAGCAGCCTTGGCTCGAGCTCATGTAAACATTGAAATGATCAACCAAGGCTCCTCAGAAGTCAGTTTGGTTCTTGGTGTTCATCAAGAGGATGCCGATCGTGCCGTTCAAGCACTTTACGAAGAATTCTTTGGTGCATCCGATGGAACAATTCAATAAGATGTTCTAAGAGGCTGGGACTCGGTCCTAGTAAGAGGAAACCAAGGTCAATAACGCTTGATAATGAACATCATCCAAACATATAAGAATAGAGGATAAGGTCATTGATGGATGACTTTATCCTCTATTTTCTTTTATTGATAGGAGTGAACATTTTTTTCAGATACAATTCACTCGAGTCTGAATAATAAACTACCAATGTAACTGAAAAGAAGGGGTATAAGTAAAAAACAGCGTAGGGAATATACGGAGACTCCTGTGGGAGGCTCACCAGCCGCCCACGGAAAGGCGGAGTATATTTCCGAAGCGTAGCCAAACTCTCCCTTTATTAAATAGACACCCAAACGATTTTATGCCATATTGGTTCGCGCCACCATTAGATTAAAAATTAATGTCCCAGCCACTTAGCACTCAATAAAAAAACGCTAGTTCACCTGTTCTGAAGTAATTCCTTAATTTCCTTCAATTCCTGACGCATCTCCTTAATGGTTTGTTCTTGTTCTTTCTCTTTTTTTAGTAGGTCAGGAGCGTTGTCGGCTTCGTTCGCTTTCTCGACATTGTTAACAATAACTCCAATGAATAGATTGAAAATCACAAAGGTTCCAATGAGTACGAAGGAGATAAAGTAGATCCAGGCCCACCAGAATTCTTCAAGGATGGGTCGCATGATTCCGCTTGACCATGAATCTAGCGTAACAATTTGAAATAATGTCATTAATGAAAGCTGAAGACTACCAAAGTATTCAGGAGCTACTCCTTGGAATAACATCGTTCCAATAACTGCAAATATGTAAAAGAAAATAGCCATTAAAATGAAGATATTACCCATAGAAGGAAGAGTAAGCAAAAGTGCATCTACAAGGCGACGTAAGGACGGAATCACAGAGATCGCTCGTAAGACTCTTAGTACACGCAATACTCGTAATACAGTAACAAAGTGAGCACCCACAAAGATATGACCAGCGCCTACAATAATAAGATCAAACCAGTTCCAGCCTCGTGAGAAAAATCTCTTTGGACTGACAGCCATAAATCGCATAATCAGTTCAACGGTAAAAATATAAAGAAGGATGCGATCTATTAAAAAGAATTGTTGCTTGTACTCTGTATAAATCGCTGGAAACGTTTCTAAGCCAACAATAATGGCGTTGATTAATATTAAAGTGATGACAATACCTGTAAACCAAGAACTCTCAACATATGTATATAGCTTTTTTTGATAGTTTTTTAATTCGGTCATTTAAAACTCCTTCAACGAAATCATCTCATTTTATTTTATACGAAAGAGAAATTGTTAGACAACATAATCGATTCAATTCTATAAAGAAATCATGATAAAAGAGTGAACACCTTAAAATGTTAATGTAGGAAGCTGAAGTATGACGAGCATTATTTTCAAAAAAGTCAAAACGCTTTAATATGTAAAAAGCTATATGAAGAACCAGAGATTGTTAGGGGAGCGTTAGATGCTGGTGTTGAAAAAGTCATCCCCTTGTATACTCCTCGATTATAAATCAAGAGATAAACCAGAGGAATGTTCATGAGCACTAGTTGATCTAAAAGGTTAACATACTAAAAAAGGACTCAGCTCAAGATCGTAGAGAGTCCTTTTTGTTATACGGTAAAGTCGATGACATAGCTTTGTTTACTTGTTAAATAAAAAGCATGAGAGTATTCAATTAATGATTCATTTAAATCATATGCAAATCGAGTTCGTTTAAGCAGGACCTCTTGGTTGATGTTAAGATGCGTTTTCACGGAATCAGGAGGCAAACTAATTGTAAACTCATCTCGGAACTGGTTAAAGGTTGCCCCAGATTTACGGAGTGCATCATACAAGGATTGAGCGTAATACTCTAGCTCAAGTGGCAATTCTACTGGCAGAGGAATGTAATGGATCATATAGATATACGGTTCTTCATCTAAGTAATATAACCTTTCAATAAGTGTACACGTTTTGACCGTTGTTTCAGTTACTATTTCAGTTGGAGTATTTATTTGTGAGACACTTATCACTTTCTTCGTTAGCTGTTTGCCTTCTTTTAGAAGAAAGCTTGAGAAATTTTGACCCGTAGACATGTTATTAAAAGCGGCATTATTTAATACAACCGTCCCATATCCAATCTTTTTATCAACGTACCCTTCTTGAGCTAATAGTTCAACAGCCTTTCTAATAGTAATTTTGCTTACATTAAATTCTTTTTCAAGCTGTGACTCTGGCGGAATTAATGAATGGATAGGATAATCCTGATTTAGAATGCGTTCTTTGAGAATATTTTTAACTTGTATATAAAGCGGTCCCGTTTTTCGATTTAGATTCATGGACACATACCTTTCTAAGAGTAAATGATAGTAACTATATAAGATAATATTATAATGTTATAGTACACGTATATGATCTACCTTGCAATTTTAATCATAGCTTTTTCTAACATAAAAAGCTGCGACAGACCTTCAGTTCTTTAGTCTGTTCACAGCTATTTTTACTTCTGAATGGTCGGCAAGGATTGCCCAAGCTCTTTAGAACGGGTTACCGCGTTACCTACTGCTTCCTGAACGGTTTCTTGAAAATGATGCTTAGCCAGTGTATGGATACCGGCTTCGGTTGTGCCGCCAGGGCTCATGACCTCTTGATAAAGCTCCTTAGGCGATTTGCTGGTGTTTTGCAGTCGTTTTCCGACACCAATGATGGTTTGCCTTACTAGTTCGTGCGTTTGTTCTTCTGAGAGTCCGGCCTCACATCCTGCTTTCTCCATGGCTTCAATCATATAATAGAAATAAGCTGGACCAGAACCGGCAATCCCAGTAACGGCATCCATCTGGGCTTCTTCAACAATCGATACGGTGCCTATAGCATTAAACAGCGTTTCCACGGTAAACAGATGGGCATCCGTTGCGTGTTTTCCTCGACAAATCGCTGAAGCTGATTCGCCTACCTTTGCCGAAGTATTAGGCATTGTGCGAATAACCGGGATGTCTTCACCTAGCGTCTCCTCAATCTGAGAGGTCGGAATGCCTGCTATAACTGAGACAATCAGCTGATCTTTTGAAATCACATGCTTAATATGTGAGATAGCATCATGGAAATTCTTTGGTTTCATAGCAAGGATAATAATATCAGCAGAGTCTGTCGCCTCTAAACGATTTGCCTGCGTTTTAATCTTGTATGTTTCTTTAATATAGTTTAAACGCTTTTGGTCCTGTAGGTTGGCTGCAGTAATAGAATGTGGGGCGACGATATCACGAGATATTAATCCTCCAATAATCGCCTCAGCCATCGAGCCGGCACCTAAAAATGTAATTTTTTTATTGATTTGCATGAGACTCATTCCTTACGATTTAATTTGACCTTCGCCATAAATTTTATATTTAGTCGATGTGAGGGCCTCGAGTCCCATTGGCCCACGAGCATGAAGCTTTTGCGTGCTAATCCCAATCTCTGCACCAAATCCAAATTCAAAACCATCTGTAAAACGAGTGGATGCATTATGATAAACAGCGGCAGCGTCGACACCATTTAAAAATGCCACAACATGTTCATCCGACTCACTGATGATGGCTTCAGAATGATGCGTGCCATATTTCCTGATATGAGCAAGTGCATCTTCTGTTGAATTAACCAACCTGATGGCAAGCTTTAAATCAAGATATTCCTCTGCCCAATCTTTATGCTCAGCGATTTCGCTTGAAGCATCCCACTCCCTTAGTTCTTCATCCCCTACAATAGAGACATGATGCTGGTGAAGTTGATCAAGTAGGTTCGGAAGATGCTGCTTTGCCCAATTTCGATGTATTAAAACGGTCTCACAAGCATTGCACACTGAGGGGCGCTGGGTTTTAGCATTAACAACTATATTAGTTGCCATTTCAGCCTTTGCCGATTCATCAATAAAAATATGGCAATTGCCAACGCCGGTTTCAAGGACTGGAATGGTTGACGAGGCAACAACTGTTTTTATTAATGAAGCACCCCCACGAGGGATTAGTACATCTACGTAGTCGTTTAACGTAAATAGTTCACTTGCTGCTTCACGACTTGTGTCTTCTATCAACTGTACGGCTTCCTTAACGTACCCAATCCCTTCTAAAGCTTTTTGCAAGGTTTGGACAATGGCTTTGTTTGAATGAATGGCAGTGCTGCTTCCTCTAAGCAACGAGGCATTTCCTGTTTTTAAACAAAGCCCGGCTGCATCAACGGTCACGTTAGGACGGGCCTCATAGATGATGCCAATCACTCCAAGTGGAACACGCTGTTTCTCAATCTTTAATCCATTTGGTCGGTCGAATTTTTCCATCACTTCGCCGATAGGGTCGTCGAGTTCAACTATCTGCCTCAAACCTAAAGCCATATCTTGAATTCGTTCGGATGTTAGCGTCAGTCTGTCTAAAAGAGAATCTGTTAAACCATTTTCACGGCCATGTAATAGGTCCTGTGCATTAGCTGCCAGAATTTGATCCGTATCTTGTTCAAGCTCCAAGGCCATCGCTTCTAACGCTTGATTTTTTTGCTCCGTTGACATAGATGCTAGCGAGTAGGTGATCGCCTTAGCTTGTATTGCTTTATCCTTTATTTCACTCATCGCTTGTTTGCTCCTCTCGATTGGCTACCCACTGATCTCTGTGTATGACTTCATCTCGTTTCTGGTTTGTGATATCCCGTGCACTCGAGCTATCTAAACCTTTTGCTAAGTCAATTTGATTTGAGGAAAGATTGGTTCGACCTTTCCCTAATAAATGTCCCTGCTGATTTTTCACTTGTATAACCTCAAAGGGTAGGAAGGTTCCATTAACAGCTACAATTCCAGCTGGTAATAAGCTTTTTCCTTTATAAAGTAACGCCTTCTCTGCACCTTCATCAATGACAATGGATCCGGACGTAGAAGAGTGAAGAGAAATCCATTGCTTTGAAGCAGGCATAACCGACTTAGGTGAAAAAGATCCTAGGTAAGTCCCATCGCCTTCACCTTTAAGAATGGAAATAAGTTTATCATGACCTAATCCATGACCTATAAACGTGTTAACACCTAATGAAAGGGCAGTTTGAGCTGCATTAATTTTAGACTTCATACCACCTGTTCCGAGTGCCGTACCTGATTCAGCAGGAAGCTGCAAAAGCTCTTTTGTAATTTCCGGAAGATGAGAGTAACGAATGGCGTTGGGATTTTTATGAGGGTTCTCTGAATAAATCCCATTCACATCTGTTAGGATGATCAGCATATTCGCATGGACAAATCCCGAAACTAACGCTGAGAGCATGTCATTATCACCAAAGGTTAGTTCATCGACACTAATCGAATCATTCTCATTAATGATAGGAATGCAGCCTCGTTTCAATAATTCAGTAATCGTACGATTGGCATTTCTGAACCGAGTATGGTGCGAAAAGTCTTCCTTAGTCAGTAATAATTGAGCTGGAGTGATGTGATATGGAGCAAACTGTTCCATATAGCCTTGCATCAATAATCCTTGCCCAACTGCTGCAGCTGCCTGTTTGCCCGATAAGGTGACGGGTCGACTTGGGTAGCCAAGAGAAGGGAAGCCAGCCGCAACAGCTCCCGAAGAAATTAAAATGACCTCATGTCCCTGATTTTTAAGCGCAGCAAGAGCTCCAACATGCTCGGTAAGCTTCTCTAAACTTAAAGAACCATTTGTTTTTGTTAATGAGCTACTGCCAATCTTTACAACAATACGCTGCCGACCCATCCTAACACCTCTTTCGTAAAAAAATAAAAAAACTCCTCCATCCTATATAAGGACGGAAGAGTTATCCGCGGTACCACCTTGATTGACATGAAGAATCATGTCCGCTTTAGCTCTTATAACGCAAGAGGGACGTCCAAGTAATTGGAAGCTCAAAGGCAGGTTCATCTGAATAAATTGGTGGCGGGTCTTTCAGCCGATGAACCCACTCTCTGTTCACATTTCTTCAGAGTACTAATCCTTCTCAATGCACTGTCATATAATGTGTCAAGTATAAGGGGAGTGAAATAAGAAGTCAAGACCATTTTATTTGAACATTCTGATTACTGGAGCGCGATGACGTGTATTAGTATAGGCATTTAATTGTTTATTATATGTTCCGCTGTTTCTCTATATAACCCATAAATTCAAAGGCACTATTGATAGTGGCAGTGAATAGCATAGGTTATGTGATTGGATGTTCGGGAAGCGCAAGGTAAACAAAGAACCCAAAAGGGGCTGGTTATGGATGTGCGGCATTACAGGGTGGATTGATTGGCGAAAGGATATGCGTAGTGAAAAAGCTGCTATTCATAAAATGGCTAACACATTAAATAAAAGGGGTCCAGACGATTTACGAACTTGGACTTCTACACACGCAGGTTTGGGTCATGCCAGATTAGCGGTGGTTGATCTAGAAGGCGGTATTCAACCTATGACAAGAGCCGTCAATCATAAAGAGTATACGCTTGTATACAATGGAGAGCTTTATAATACAGAAGATATACGAAAAGAATTGTTAAAACGTGGGCATACTTTTTCAAGCCATTCCGATACGGAAGTGCTATTAAAATCATATATTGAGTGGGGAAGCGGATGCCTTGAACACTTTAATGGCATCTTTGCCTTTGCTATATGGAATGAGCAGGACCAGAGTTTATTTATGGCAAGAGACCGACTCGGCGTAAAACCGCTTTTCTATGCTGTTTTAAATGGAGCTTTGGTATTTGGTTCCGAGCTGAAAGCCTTACTTGCTAATCCTAAAATTGAAGCGGTGGTTGATCGAGAGGGGATAGCAGACATTATGGGGCTTGCTCCATCACGAACACCTGGCCACGGCATATTCAAGCAAATCAGCGAGCTCCGACCAGGTCATATGCTTAGTTATGATCGGAATGGAGCACAAATAAGTCGATATTGGTCACTAAAAAGTAAAGAACATACGGAGGACGCTGAGGAAACAGCGGAGCATATCCGTGAGCTCTTATATGATATTGTTGATCGACAATTATTTGCGGATGTACCTGTGGGAATGTTTTTGTCTGGTGGCCTTGATTCAAGTGCATTAACAGCTATTGCTGCTGAGATCTATCGTGAAAAAGGGAAGCAGCCGATTCGAAGCTATTCTATTGATTATGATGAAAATGATAAATATTTTAAGTCGAGTGCTTTTCAACCAAACTCAGATGCCCCTTGGATCAAAAAAATATCAGAAGAACTCAATACCAATCACCGAAACGCCATCATTTCTATAGATACATTAGCTGAGCAATTAATTGAAGCCGTAAATGTTCGTGACCTTCCAGGTATGGCCGACGTAGACTCTTCGCTATTATGGTTCTGTAAGGAAATCAAAGAGGACGTAACCGTGGGACTTTCCGGAGAATGCGCTGACGAAATATTTGGAGGCTACCCATGGTTCCACAATCCTGAAATTATGAATATCGATGGGTTCCCGTGGATGCGGTCCATCAACGAACGTGAGGATCTGTTAACAGACTCTTGGAGAAGCAAGCTCAATCTAAAAGAGTATGTATACAGTCAATACAAAAAGACAATTAACGAAACCCCAAAATTTGAAGGTGATACAAAAGAAGAGGCAAGGAGACGTGAGATTTCATACCTAAACATCATTTGGTTTATGACGAATTTATTAGATCGTAAAGACCGAATGAGCATGGGAGCAAGTCTCGAAGTACGCGTGCCATTTTCCGATCATCGACTCGTTGAATATGTTTGGAACATCCCATGGGAGATGAAGAGTTATGGAGATAAGGAAAAAGGCATCTTAAGAAAAGCACTGGAAGGCGTACTGCCCAATGATGTGCTTTATCGCAAGAAAAGCCCGTATCCCAAAACGCACCACCCGAAATATGCCAAGACTGTTAGCCTCATGATGGATAAGGTTCTTGAACAAAAAGACGCCCCACTCTTTGAGTTTGTTGATAAGAAAAAGCTTAAAGAAATTAACGAGACTGGTGGATTTGACACGGGCAAACCATATTTTGGACAATTGATGGCGGGACCTCAGTTGTTGGCCCATTTTGTACAGATGGATCATTGGTTAAAGCATTATCAGATTAAAATTGAAGATAAATAGGTGAAGAAAAAAATATTGTTTGAATAAGAGACAGGTATCTCCTGTCTGTTTTTTTTGCATTAAAACATAAAGCTAAGAATATTGGAACGATTACTAAACGATTGGCAAAAAGCTGGATACATCGCGAGGAGGAAGGAATACATCGGGAAGAAGCTGGATACATCGCGAGGAGTAGAAAATACATCGGAAGGAAGCTAGATACATCGCGAGGAGGAAGGAATACATCGGAAAGAAGCTGGATACATCGCGAGGAGGAAGGAATACATCGGAAAGAAGCTGGATACATCGCGAGGAGAAAGGAATACATCGGAAAGAAGCTGGATACATCGCGAGGAGGAAGGAATACATCGGAAGGAAGCTGGACACATCGCAAGCAGCAGAAAATACATCTATAAGAAATCGAAGACATAGACATGCATCTCTCTGACTCCAAACAATCCTTCTGAAGACTGTTCACCTGAACTTCACAAATAGGTGCTATAACGATTTGGTATACTATTTGTAGAGTTTTTAGAAGCTGGAGGTTCAAGATGAAATACGCGAGGCTGTTTCCTTTTGTAATGCTAGGCTGGTTCCTGATGAGCGGTTGTCAGGATCAGTCGATTGAGGTACCTGAAACATCAGATGAGCTATTACTAGTCTCTCATGCAAAGGAGTCTTCCCTTTCTTTTATAAATCCTCAGACGGATGAGGACATAGCATCAACGTCTATTCCTTTTACCTTAACGGATATGGCATTCATCTCAGAAAATAAGGTAGTAGGAATCAATCCAAATGAAGAGCAGTTAATTGAAATTGATTTAGACGAGCAGGTCACTCGTCCTTTTATGGATCTTGGATTTGGAATGAGCAGCATTGTTTTTGACGAGGCATCTGAAAGGCTTTTTGTGGCCGATACACAAAATCATCGAGTTCACGTCATTGATGCGAACTCGAAGGATAAGCTAGCTTCTGTTGATATGGGAGCAGCGCCAAATGAGCTCTCAATTAGTCAAAACGGGGATCTATATATCGTCTTATCTGAAAAAAATGAAATGATACAATTTGATACTAATTCAAACCAAGTTGTTCAAACCTTCTCAATTAATGATACTCCCGCTGGTATCTATGTAGATGAGGATGTGGTCTGGGTCGGGGGACATGGCTCTAATACGGAGCTGAACCGGACTGTATATGCCTTTGATCCTCAATTGGGAGGAGTGCAAAAGGAAATAGAGGTTGGCCTCATGCCAATTGCGATTGAGATAGGAGATCATGAAAGAGATTTATTTGTTCTTTGCCACGGTGATCATACCGTTTATAAAATAGATGCTGATACCGGTGAAATTGATCATCAAACAGAGGTTGGGCAAAATCCAAATGATATTTATGCAACAGACGATAAGCTCTATGTAACAAACTTAGATAGCGATACGATTTCAATTCTTAATCAATCGGATCTCAGTTTAATTAAAACGATTCCTGTTGCGCCAGGTCCTTATTTAATACTGTCGGAGGTGAATTCATGAATTCAACAACAAACATCCTTGTTGTAGATGATGAAAAGGAATTGCTCCAACTAGTTGGTACATTTCTTGATAAAGAAGGATATCATGTTCTGACTGCCTCAGATGGATACGAGGCAACGGACTTATTGGCAAGTGAACCCATAGATCTAGTGATACTCGACATTATGATGGAGGGCATTGATGGGTTTGAATTATGTAAACGAATTCGTGAAACATCACAAATTCCTGTAGTCATGCTTACTGCTAAAAGCAGTGAAGAGGACCGCATTCGCGGCTTGAAATTGGGTGCAGATGATTATGTCGTTAAACCTTTTAGTCCAAGAGAGCTAATGGCTCGAGTAGAAGCAGTTCTTAGAAGAATGAAAGGTGGACAAGCTGATTTACACAGAGTTGAGGTTGAGGAATTAGCGATTGTTCTAGATGCCAGAAAAGTATTTGTGAAAGACGAACTCGTTAATTTAACACGTAAAGAATATGATTTACTTGTTTTTTTGTATGAATCTAAAGGTCAGGTTTTTACTAGAGATCATTTATTAGTGAGACTTTGGAACCCTGACCATAATAAAACACATCGTACTGTAGATACGCATATTAAAACCCTTCGATTAAAGCTTACATCCGCAGGTCGTTTTGTACAAACTGTCTGGGGAGTAGGCTATAAATTTGAGGATTCAGTATGAAGCATTGGTCGATAAAACATAAGGTATGGCTTACGATCATTAGTGTGCTCGTAACGGTTGTTATAACAGGAATTCTACTTATTTCTTTTTTATATGATCGATTATATATTGATAAACAAATTGAATCATTAATGCTTCAAGGGGAGCAGTTAGTTGAGGTATATGGGGAAGAGGAGAGTGATGAATTCTTCCAAGAACGCTTAAAGTGGGCTAACGAAAGCACGGATGCTGAAGTCGAATTTACAGATAATCCAATGCTTTTGGCAAGTGGTGAAGTACTCGATCCAACGTCCCAGTATAACTTAATCAATTTCGAAGAGCGGCAACAGCTACTAGCTGGAGAAACGGTTGTAATGAGACGTGCTCACCCGAGATTTGATCAAGAGATTTTAGGTGTAGCTATTCCGTTATTTGAAGGTGGAAATTTAGAAGGGGTTGTATTTTTATCAAAACCTTTAGCTGATATCTATGAGCCTTTTGCTGACATTCAGTGGTTACTATACATTGGCTTTATTCTGCTTATTAGCATCATCTTATTTCTTGGAAACAAAATGGTTCGTGATGTTGTTAATCCCCTTATTTCAATGAAAACTGTTGCCCAAAGAATTGAGCAGGGTGATTTTAGTCAACAAATCAAACAAACGAATACTACGGATGAACTGGGTCAACTAGCGCGTTCATTTAATTCCTTATCTACTTCTTTAAATGAAGTGGACCAAAATCGAAAGGAATTTCTAGCAAATATCGCCCACGAATTAAAAACGCCATTAAGTTATATGAAAGGCTATGCTGAAGGAATTGAAGAAGGTGTGGTCACAAAAGAAAAAGGGCTAGGCATTATTCAAAAGGAAGCTAATCGCTTAGATAGACTGGTACATGATTTGTTAGATTTGGCACAAATGGAGGCAGACACTTATCAGCTCCAACATGAACCGATTGCTTTTGCAGAGTTAATTGATGATGTTGTTGATCAATTTAGCCTATCCGCAAAACAAAAACAGGTTCAAATCTTACGAGACCTTGACGATGAGTGCATTATCATGGGAGACGCAGACCGAATTGAACAGGTGGTTCGGAATCTATTAGATAATGCGTTACGATATACGCCCGCAGATAAAAAGATCTTCATTACGTTATATAGAAAAGGCAAGCATGTTCATCTTGAAGTAAAGGATGAGGGCATTGGCATTCCTGAACAGGACCTTCCTGCTGTGAAGCAGCGGTTTTACAGGGTGAAAAAAGCTCGCGAACGCAAGGATGGCGGGACTGGACTAGGCTTATCTATTGTGTCGCAAATCATTCAAAAGCATGAAGGACATTTTGATCTCATTTCAGTTGAACATGAAGGAACGACAGCAGTTGTTACGTTAAATAGTTATTCTGAAGATGTGTTAAATTCGTGAAGCATGAAGAATTTCACTCTAATTTCACTTTTGTCTACTAAGATAAATTCGAGTTGAAATAATGGGAAGAAGAGGGAGTGTTAACATGCTAGCAAGACCTAAAATGATGATTCTTGCAATCATTGTATTATTAGTAGGTTTACCACAAACAGTTTTTGCGCATTCACATATTGAATCAACTGTGCCTACGGATGGAGATACAGTTGAAGAGGTGGTAGAAACAATTGAGCTATCATTTGATGGTGGCATTGAACAAGGTGCGACGATTCAAATTACAACGGAATCAGGTGAAGAAATCGAGCCTGCTGACGTACAAGTAAACAGCCCTAACATTGAGGTAGAACTTGCAGAACCATTAGCAAGCGGCGTGTATACGGTGGCCTACCAAATTATAAGTGCTGATACGCATCCAGTCGAAGGGGATTTTACCTTTACGGTTGAAGCAGAAGAAGTAACTGAACCTGAAGAAGATGTGACTGAAGAGCCTGAAGTTGTTGAGGAAGATGATGCAAACAATGATGAAACCACAGAGGAAGAGTCTGTTGGCTCCGAGGAAACGGAAACTTCAACATCTGATGAACAACAAACAACAGAAGAAGGCTCTGCCCTAATCTGGATTATTGGTGGAATCCTAATTGTTGTCCTTATTGTAGCAGGTGTGGTAATGGCAAGAAGAAAGAAATAAAGGACTACGTAGTAGCTTGTTACTCTAATGTTGAATTGGAGTAACAAGTTTTTTTGGATCAATGTCGAAAACTATCGAAAAGAATGTCTATAGGAGCCCATAGATATTTGATAAACTATTTATGAGAAGAAATGATAGGAAGTATGTAGTAGAAAACGGAAGAAATCAAGGAACAATTAATTATATTTAAAGGGGTATGGGTCATCGTGGATAGATTCATGGGGGTTCTGTCGTTGATACTCAGTGTGTGTTTAGTGGTTGGGGTTTCGTTTATGTGGTATATATTCTTGCATGGAGACCCTATAAAGATGGTACGATCAGAGGAAGAAGTTTATCACTATCTCATATCAGATAGACAATATCAGCCAACAGATATTCAATCTATTCAGACCACATATCATATTAATGATGAAACTAGAGTAAACTACACAACATTTGTTATATTTACAGATGAGCCTACCTTTGAATATGAGTACGTGTATGATGAGAAAAGTGGAGTTAGCGCTAGAGGAAGAATTGACGGGATGGGCAACCATTATTCAGAAGATTGGTATGATTAACGCAGGGCTTTAAAGCCCTTGCATGTCTTAAACCTATAGCAGTTCTTATGCTTATTATAATGATTTGTACAAAAATCTATCATACTTGTATGGTAGTATGGTAGTATAGGTTTGAGAGGGAGGATAAGCTATTGAGTCCAACGTATCAAAATAAGCCATCGGCGGTATCGTCTAGGGTACATGTTTATCATACTTTACGAGAAAGCATTACCTCACTTAATCTAAAACCTGGAGCTGCCATTTCGGAAAAAGAGATCGCAGACGAATTACACGTAAGCAGGACGCCGGTTCGAGAAGCATTTTTGCAGCTTGCTCAAGAGCAATTATTAGAAATTAAACCCCAGCGAGGCTCTTTTATTACATTAATTGATTTAGAGCAGGTTGAAAATGCACGATTCATTCGTGAACATTTGGAGCTAGGTATCGTTAAGCTTGCATGTGATCAAGCCACTAGTGAAGACTTGGATGAAATGGATACCAACTTGATACTTCAAGAACGCATGATGACAAAGCAGAATTATGATCGACTTTTTCAACTTGATGGAGAATTCCACCGTCTCATTGCAGCAAGCTGTGGGAAACAGCAAGTATCTGACATGATCTTTCACATGAATGTTCAATTGGAGAGATTACGAATGCTTAGCCTTTCATCGAATTTGAATTGGTACGAAATTTTATCACAGCATCAGCAAATACATAATGCGATTAAGAATCGTGATCACAACAAAGCAGAAGCTCTTATGAAAGAACATTTACGCATGATCACTGTCGATCAGGTTGAACTAAAAGAGCAGTTTCCCATGTATTTTAAATAAAATGTATTTAATGAAAGGAAGGGTTCAAAATGAAGATGACCTTTAGATGGTACGGGGAAAATAACGACTCTGTTACCCTAGAGCAGATCAAACAAATACCAGGAGTAGAAGGCTTGGTATGGGCACTACATGACTTACCAGCAGGTGAGGTTTGGCCTGTAGAAAAAATCATGGAAGTGAAACGTCAGGCAGACGAATACGGATTTCATTTGGATGTTGTTGAAAGCGTAAACGTACATGAAGACATTAAGCTTGGACTACCGTCACGTGATCAGTATATCGAAAATTATAAGCAAACCATTGCCAATTTAGCTGAAGTAAATGTAAAAGTTATTTGTTATAACTTTATGCCGGTTTTTGACTGGACACGGACAGACATGTATAAAGAAATGGGCGATGGTTCAACGGCTTTATTCTATGAAAAGAGTAAGGTTGATTCAATGGATCCACAGGAACTTATTCGTCAAACTACGAGTAACTCAGCATTCACCATGCCTGGTTGGGAGCCTGAGCGTTTAGCAGGAATTGAAAAGTCATTTGAACTTTATAAGGGCATGACAGAGGATAATCTTTGGGATAATCTACAATATTTCTTAGAACAGATTCTCCCGGTTTGTGAACAGCATGATATTAAAATGGCAATCCACCCGGATGATCCACCTTGGTCAGTATTTGGACTTCCGCGTATTATTACGAGTGAGAAAAATGTAGAGCGCTTACTTTCGCTTTCAGACAGCCCTGCTCATAACATTACGCTCTGCAGCGGATCACTTGGAGCAAATCCTGCTAATGATGTCCCTAAAATCATCCGTCGCTTCCATGATCGTATTCCATTTGCTCATATTCGCAACGTGAAGATTTATGAGAACGGTGATTTTATTGAAACCTCTCATCGCTCACAGGACGGATCTGTTGATATTGCAGATGTTGTGAAGGCTTATAATGAAAATGACTTCACAGGTTATGCTCGACCTGATCATGGGCGTCATATCTGGAATGAAGAATGTCGACCTGGCTACGGCTTATATGACCGTGCACTTGGCATTATGCATCTATGGGGACTGTGGGATGCGTATGAAAAGGTGAAAAGCGAGGGGAGAAAATAATGCTACCAATACACACAGCTTTAGAAGGTAAAGTGGCTGTCGTAACAGGCGGCAGTGGTGTTTTATGCAGTGAGATGGCCAAAGAGCTTGCCAGACAAGGAATGAAGGTTGCGATATTAAACCGAACAGCTGAAAAAGGAAAGCAGCTAGAAGCCGACATTCGTAATCAAGGCGGAACAGCTCTGGCTGTTTCCTGTGATGTGCTAGATGAGAAGAGCATCCTTGCAGCGAGTGATAAAATTTTGTCTGAGTTAGGTCCATGTCACTTACTGATTAATGGCGCTGGCGGAAATCACCCAGATGCCATTACTAGTAAGGAAAGCTTCTCTCAAGAAGACATTTCAGATCCAGAGGTAAAAAGCTTTTTTGACATGACCATCACCGGATTTGATCAAGTGTTTAAATTGAATTTACTTGGAACGGTGTTACCTACTCAAGTATTTGCCAAACAAATGATTGATCAAGAAGGGGCAACCATTATTAATGTATCCTCAATGAGTGCACCTTCTCCAATGACAAAGGTTCCTGCCTATAGTGCAGCAAAAGCGGGCATTGATAATTTCACGCAATGGTTGGCTGTACATTTTGCTGATGCGGGAATCCGCGTAAATGCAATCGCCCCAGGCTTTTTCTTAACGGAACAAAACCGTAGCTTATTAACAAATGAAGACGGTTCCTTAACTGAACGTGCAGAGAAAATCATTGCTCACACTCCAGCAGGACGTTTTGGAAAACCAGAGGATTTGCTCGGAACATTATTGTGGTTAGCAGATTCTGAAAGCTCACGTTTTGTAACAGGCATCGTTGTTCCAGTGGATGGCGGATTTATGTCTTACTCTGGAGTGTAGGGAGGAGAAGTGAACATGAGTGCAGATGTAGTAACATTTGGTGAAACGATGGTCTTATTAGAAGCAGCGAGCAGTGGACCGCTCCGTTATGTGGATTCATTTACAAAACGATACGGTGGCGCTGAATCTAATGTAGCCATTGGTATTTCAAAACTAGGTTATCAATCTTTGTGGATGAGTAAGGTCGGAGAAGACGAATTTGGACAATTTCTCATTCAGAAGATTAGAGGCGAAGGTGTAAATACAGATTATGTTCAAACATATCAAGGTGCGCCAACTGGACTATACATTAAGGAAATGCGACGTCCTGGAGATCAACGTGTAACCTATTACCGTGCTGGATCAGCAGCAAGTTTCTTTAACAAAGAGGATTTAAATGAACAACAAATTGCGTCCGCAAAGGTGCTTCATATCACTGGAATTACACCTTTATTAAGCGAATCCTGTAGTGAAGCCGTGTTTAAAGCAATTGATATGGCAAAGAAGCATAACGTCTTAGTTTCGTTTGATCCCAACCTCCGCTTTACCTTAATGGGAAGAATTGGAGAGGAGAAGGCAAAACAGCTTATGCGTGACATCGCAGCGAAATCAGACTTAGTGATGCCAGGACTCGATGAAGCAGAATGGCTTTACGGTACAAATGATGAAGCTGAAATCGCCCAAACTCTGTTTGCAGAAGGCGTAAGTAAAGTTGTCATAAAAAATGGTGGGGAATACTCGTTTTATGCTGAGGCAAAGGGTGAACAAGGACGTGTACCAAGCTTTGAAATCAAACAAATTGTTGATGCAATTGGCGCAGGAGATGGATTTGCGGCAGGCGTTTTAGCTGGTATACTTGAAGGCAAGTCATTGCAGAATGCCGTTCATTTTGCCGCTGCAGTGGGTGCCCTAGTAGTGAGCTCTCCTGGTGACATCGAAGGACTACCTACTCGTGCAGAAGTTGACGCATTTATTGAACAAAAAGAAGGACACTCGGGAGGAGTATTACGTTGAGTAGATTTGATACATTAATCAGTTCTGGAGTGGTTGCTGTCATTCGTAAGCAGCCTAGAGAACATATCGTTTCCATCTCTAAAGCGCTTGTGAATGGAGGCGTAACCGGACTTGAAGTCACGATGGATTCAGAGGACGCATTAGGAGCAATCACTGAGCTTCGAAGCCAATTTGGCGAGGAGGTTGTAGTGGGAGCAGGTACAGTTCTTGATGCTGAACAAGCCGTTCTTGCTATTCAAGCGGGTGCTGAATTTATCTTTGCTCCAATTCTAAATGAACCAACCATTCGTGCAGCAAAACGTCACGGAAAAATTATGATTCCAGGTATCTTCACACCTACTGAAGCACAACAAGCAGTAGAATGGGGAGCAGATATGGTGAAAGCCTTCCCAGCAGATGTACTAGGACCAGCATTTATTAAAGCAGTGAAGGGCCCATTATCACATATTCAAATCATGCCAACAGGTGGTGTCGATCTCGATACCATTGACGGATTCATAAAAGCAGGAGCCTCTGCCGTAGGAGCTGGAAGCCCACTCTTACGCAAGGATCTCATTGAAGCACAGGATTGGGCAGGGCTTGAACAACACTCCGCAGCCTTTGTAAACCAAGCACAGAAAAGTCTTGGTAATTAAAATGATAATAAGGAAAACCTTTCATCCAGCGGATGAAAGGTTTTTTCATAGGAACATGTTGAATTTGAAAGTGAGGGAAAGAAATTCTAAGCAAAATATCCTTCATCAGTGCATCTACAAACGTGAAACGGATTTTAATAGTATATTTTCTTTTTAAGCATTTCGAAGGCAGCCTGAATCTCTTCACTGTCTTGATGAGAAACTTGGCCAACCCTTTTATAAAATAGACGCTCAGTCTCTTCAAAAATATTTTTTATCAATTTTTCACCTTCGTCAGATAAAACAACTGAATGTTTGCGCCCATCCTGTTTATTCAAGACTTTTTCAATGAGATTTGATGAGTGTAGTTTTTTCAGTTCTCTACTTGTATTCGGCAGGGATATATACTTACATTCACTAATTTCTGTAGGACTAACCGGCTGTGAAACAAATACATATTCCAAAATTTCATATTGTAGGGGAGTTAAAGGTCCAAATCGTGCATGCTTTGTTAATTCATAAGTCACCTGGTGTACAGACATTGTAAATGACATAAATTGTTTAAATAATTCCGTACTCATTATTTCACCTCAGCAAAAATATACCTAATTATTTATCAAAAAACAATTATCAATTGACAACTAAAAAACCATCGTTTATATTTTTGTTATCAAATGAAAACTAAATATGGTGGTGTATAATGAATCTATTAGTTGTCTATACTCATCCAAATCATCAAAGCTTATGTTTTTCGTTTTTAGAAAAAGTTTTGCAAGGTGCCGAAATCAATGCACGAGTAGGTAAGATAAAAGTATTAGATTTATATAAGGAGAAATTTGATCCAGCGCTTGTATTTAATCAAAACAAGCGCCGAAGAGACTTATATAAGGAACCAGAGCTTGAAGTCTATCGTGAGCAAATTCTTTGGGCAGACAAAATCGTATTTATTTATCCAATCTGGTGGGGACGTCCACCTGCAATGCTTTTAGGGTACATAGACCAAATATTTGTATCAAACTTTGCATATAAAGAAATAGGGAGATATATTCCCGAGGGGTTACTTAAAGAAAAATCAATAGTATGTATCTCTACTATGAAAGGACCGAAACATTATCCATTATTATTCATTAATAATGCTCATAAAGCGTTAATGAAAAAAGCACTCTTTAGATATATTGGTATCAGGAAAGTGAAATTCTTTGAATTTGGAAGTATGGAAGATGTGAATAAAGGTCAAAAAAAGAAACTACAAAAAATCTATCAATACATGAGTGAAGTAGCAAACTAATAGCTGTCGTCTAAAAAAGAAAGTTGAGTTAGTAAGAAAGAATAAGAAAAACCTTTCACCCGCTGGATGAAAGGTTTTTCTTATTATAAGATATAAAATATTAGAATAAAAATGCCGATCGACCATAGCAGCGTTAGATCAAGCGCTTTACGTGTAAGATGTTGATTCGTTAAGAACAACTGGACCGATGCTAACACAGAAAGGAAAATTAGCAGCAAGAATGCACTTCCAACGACATACAAGATCCATCTGAATTCAAAAGATAGCTCTACTAAAAAAGTAAAAGTAGTCATAAAAAGTAGGGAAAAGAAAAAGAACGATAAGATCATAACAGCGATAAACGCTTTCCATGGAATTCTGTTAAATATAGAGTGTTCCTTTAGTAATTCCAGTCTCATAAACAAGTAATAAAAAATGATGATCATAGCTAGAAAAAGAATATTAACAAAACCCGGAATTCTATTCTCTGATAAAAAAATATGAACAATGAATTGAGATAGGTACTCAAGCGAGACAATAAATAAGCAGAGTAAAGCTACAACAACAACCTGTAAAGAAATAATACGAGAACCTTTCATCTACTCCATCCTTTATTTCATGTGAGTGTTATCAAATAACCTACACAAATGTTAACATAAAAAGGGAGTTGGTAGGATGATAAGTAGGACCTTTCTAATTATCAGCTACTCTTAAAAGGGGAGAGATAAAAATGGGAATGATTATTTCTTTAATTGTTGCACTTGGTTTTATCATTTTGACAATTTTATTGGCTCGTTCGGTAGATCGCAAATACATCGTAAAAAAACCGAATGGAGATGTTGATTTTGCTGAAACCTCCTTCTATTTACGGTGGAACACACTTGATACGATGAATGTATGTCTCAGTGTCTATGCGGTTTTTTGTATGGTGGTGTTGAACATCTTAATTATGGCTGAATTTACATATGAACAGGCTTTGGTTCAATTCTTTATGAGTCAATCTCAAGCTTTTGTGATCCTTGTTATTTTGAATCTTTGTTTCCGTATATCTAGAACTCTCAAATCAATCAATGCGCGTTGGGGAAATGCTAGTAATGAATGGTGAAAACCAATTTATGCAGGAAGATCATGATGGAGATGAACTTCATTCATACTCTGAAACACAAACTCACCAACATTCTCAACTACAACATGAACAGGAAAAAATCGAGCAGGCTGATCAGAGAAATACCAGGTGCGTTGGTCTTTCACAATGATAAACAAGCCTTCAGCATCTCCTAGAGGAGCAAATTCCTCACTTCCTAATCTCGCATTTTGTATTCCCATGAGGTTAATTTTCTGAGCTAATTGCTGAACTTGATGTGTGACGATACCAATCTCACTAATATTAATAATTCGTTTCGAATGAAACGGGGAGTAGCTTTCTTGGATAATATCTTCATGCCTGGCAATTAGCTCTAGTATATTACCAGCAGGATCCGTGAAATAAATTGCGTGAGCGTTCCAATTTTTAAAAAAGACCTCATCATAGCCATCTTGAGTGTTAAGTTTTGTTATGGAGGTCAGCCACTTTTTAGCTTCTTGTAGTTGATTCTTTGGAATGTTCATTGCAAAGTGATAAAAAGGGGTAGTAGAATCACTATTTCTTTTGAACACTAGTATGGATGCTCCGACTTGAACAGAAAAAGAATCCTTACCTGAATGTATCAATTCAAAATGTAAGTGATGATGATAAAATTTTTTCATTTCATCTAATTGATTGGTTAATAAAGTTAATTTTTGAATTCTCATAATAATGATCTCCTTATTTAGTCAAATGATTGCTATGATTATTATAAATAAGTTTTACTCGAGTGGGCTCAATCAATGGTATGATATGATCTACATCTTTTGAACGAGTGTAAGATGAGTCTGTTTTCACCTTCAATTTTTCTTTAGAATAGACTAATTAATTCAAGACCTTGATTGGAAAATGTAGTAATATGAATGGAAGTATACGCCTCTGTAGCTCTAGAAGGGAAGAGCGCCGGAAAACAAATGTGCAACCGGGTCGCAAGGCAAGGGTTTCAGAAGCACCGAAAAGCAAAATTAGCTGAGGCAGGTGAAATTCCTAGCCGGTGAAAGTCCGTAGGGAAGCGTGTTCCCCCTAGCCTATGCTTACGTGAGGAGTGCGGGTTCGAATCCCGCCAGAGGCATTAACAAAAGGGAATGAAGATCGTGTTCGTTCCTTTTTTGTTGTATTACGAAATCTTCAGAAGGAGGGGTTATGACTACATTCAAAGCATACATATATACCATTTTAGGCGCCTCATGCTGGGGGTTGATTGGATTATTTGTTGATCCGCTTTATCAGGAAGGATTTACACCCTGGGAAGTGGTGGCGGTACGAGGTATTTTTACCTTTGTCTTTTTAATGATTATTATGGCCATATGGTTTAGACCTCATCTGAAGACAAGAATACGAGATCATTGGATTTTTGCAGCTTCAGGGATTTGTAGCGTTGCTTTTTTTAATTACTTTTACTTCGAGGTATTTGCCCAATCCAATCTGTCCCTTGCAGTAACACTCTTATATACAGGGCCAATGTTTGTCGCTTTACTATCACGAATCTTCTTTAAAGAGCTACTGACAAAAAATAAAATTGCAGCACTTATTTTAGCACTAACTGGCTGTGCTTTTGTTGTGCAGCTATTGCCTTCTGGAACATCTAGTATCCCAGGTTCAGTTATCCTCATGGGAGTACTCTCGGGTTTCTTTTATGCGTTGTATAGCATTTTGACCAAACCCATTACCAAAAGATATTCACCACTAACGATTACGACCTATACATTTTTATATACGAGTCTATTTATGTTGCTTGCAAGTCCTATCATTCAAAAAGTAGCATTGTTTACGAGTCCAGCTGTTTTTATACCAGCTATCCTACTTGCCCTTGTATCAACGGTCGGAGGCTATGTATTCTACACAACGGGCCTAAAACATCTAGAAGCAAGTAAAGCATCGATCCTCGCAACCATTGAACCCGTTGTAGCTGTCATTTCAAGCGTACTGTTTCTTAATGACTACTTAAATCTATGGCAGCTTGCTGGAATTCTCGCAGTGCTATATTCGGCAGTATTAGTTAGTCGAAAAGGGAGGAGAAGAGTGGTAGGAGAGAAGGTTGCATAGGATTAGAAAAGGGGAGCTATATGAAAGGTTTGGAGATAAGACGTCCATTAACGTCAGATAAACAGGAACTGACAGACCTTTTTCAAGAAGTAATTAAGGAAACTTTTAAAAGAGAAAAGATTTCTCATCTAGTAGCTGATCAACAGCAAGAGCTAAATATGAAAATGCACTACTTAGAAAGTGATTTAGCTAAACAAAAGATTGCCCGGTACTTTTTGATAGCGATTGATTCAAGGGATGATAAAATAGTAGGTACCATTGAATACGGTAACGCAAATGAAATCATTCAAGATATACTAAAAGAAGAACTCAGTCAGTATCCGGAAATAGGTACAGTATTTGTCCTTCCTAAGTTTCAAGGTAAAGGAATAGGAACGATGCTGTTAGATACTATCATTAAAGAGATTAAATTATCAGGTTTTAAAGGCTATTGTTTAGACAGCGGTTACAAACAATCGCAACAGTTTTGGATTAGAAAAATAGGGCAACCAACCTTTATTCAAGAGAACTATTGGGATAAAGATAATCATCATATGGTTTGGAAGAGAGAGCTTGAATAGCGATACTGAACACTCTAAAAGGAGTTGATTTCATATGATAAAAACAGGCATGTGTTCCGTTACCTTTCGTGATCAATCCGTTGATACTATTATTAAATGGACAAGTGATGTCGGTCTTGATGGAATTGAGTGGGGAGCTGATGTTCACGCACCTCCAGGGGAGTTAGAGAGGGTGCAATCTATTGTGCGTCAAATGAAGCAAGCTGGATTAGAAGTGCTTTCATATGGTTCCTACTACAAAGCAGGTGTGACTAATCAACCTCATTCGTTTGAAACAATTCTACTGACAGCAAAGGAGCTAGGTGCTCCGTCCATCCGCATTTGGGCCGGAGAAAAAGGATCCGATGAAGCGACTCGGCAAGAGCGTCAAAAGGTTACGGCTGATATTCATCGTGTAGCTGATTTAGCTGAAAACGACGGTATTGCTGTACACATTGAGTATCATGGTGGAACACTTACCGATACGAGTGAAAGTGCAAAACAACTACTAGAAGCGATTGCTCATCAAAATGTTCGATTATATTGGCAGCCAGCTGTTGGTCTGGAAGTGCAAGATAGGGTAGAGGATATTAAAGTCGTTAAACCTTATCTGAAACATGTTCATGTGTTCTATTGGAATATAGAAGAAAGATTACCATTAGCTGAAGGATTACATGCTTGGAAACAGTACCTGCACCAGCTTCATTTAGAAGACTCGAGTGAAGATCAGCACTTTCTATTGGAGTTTGTGAAGGATAATCAACGAGATCAATTTCAGGATGATGCAAAGGCACTTTTACAGCTTATAGCTGATTATCGTGCATAAGACATGATGAATGTAAAAATAATGATTGATGCTAACTCGAATAACGGACGATACAGTCCATATTCGGGTTATTTTTATGTAGACTAAAAATAATTGAATTAGATTAAAACTATTTGTTTTTACTTTTCGCATATATAGTTAAGAGGCACTTAAGAGTGAGACAGCTGGAGGATAGGTTAAGGATGAATCGACTAGAAAACAAATTAATTAAACGAATAGTGCGGAAGAATGATAAGCAGGCAGCAAATGAATTGGTGCGTTTGTATTATCAGTCGGTATACACCTATGTTTATAAACAAACGATCGACAAAGAGCTGGCCCTGGATCTAACTCAAGAAATTTTTATTCAAATGTTAGGGTCCTTACATACCTTCAATGTCGAAAAAGCCTCTTTCACCACCTGGCTCCATCGAATAGCTACTAACCGTTCCATAGATTATTTTCGCTCTACATACCATAAATATGAGAAGCATCGAGTAGAAGTGCAGGAGCAGATGTTCACTAAATTTGAGGATACGGCTCTTTTAATTGAACGTAAGGAAGAGGCTGAAGCTTTAAATGCGCTTATTGCATCATTAGATACTACTTCAAGCCAGATTGTGAGATTAAAGTCATTTGCTGATGCGACTTTTTTAGAGGTAGCTGCATCTCTTGAAATGAAGGAGTCTACCGTTAAGTCAAAGTACTATGCGGCACTGCGTGTGATGAAGAAAAGATGGGAGGAGAACTCAAATTGAATGAAAAAAAACCAACGATCAATTATCCAAATGAAGTAGAAATGGACAAGCATATCAACAACATTGTGGATGCAGGTATGCCAGGAAAAAAATCGATTATAGATCATTTACTTGTGATGTACAGCGAAGTAGGTTTGGGGCATTTGTTTAAGGATAAAACAGAGATTCTTTTTTTAATTTTTATTGGTTTTTCGGTGATGAGTTTTCTATCGTTATCATTAACTAGCAATCAAGCTGCAGATCATGTCTACATTTTTCTGTTTACGATTTCTCCTTGTGTCTACTTTATTTTAGCTGTAAGGAGCTTTGTTCAAAAAATGTATCGAGATGCGCAGATCGAACATACAACCAAATACAGTATGACGCAGCTGTCTGCTTTTCGAATGTTTCTATTCAGTATCGTCTCATTAGGACTTAACACAATAGTCATCGCATTTATTTCAATTTTTATAACGGATATTAGTATTCTACGCGCTTTTTTAATTATGAGTTGTTCATTACTACTTTTTTCCGTGATGTTTCTGTTTGTTTTTAATCGTTCTTCGACTTCTTTTATACAATCCTGGGGACTAGCATCATTGTGGGTTGTCGTGAACGGACTTCTTTATCTGATTTTCCCTACTGGCTTTCAAGATCTTCTTACGCGGATTCCGTTGGTTGCCTACATTCTAGTCAGCTTGATTGGCATGATTTTATTATGTAAGTCAATTCAATCACTATTCTCATACAACATACACAAGGAAGTGGGTTAATCATGTTAACAGTTCAACATGTGTCAAAGTCGTATAAAAAGTCTGCGGTTTTAGAGAATGTATCATTAGAGCTTGAAAATGGAGTATATGGATTATTAGCACCTAATGGAGCAGGAAAAACAACCCTAATTAAAATGCTTGCGACACTCATCTTTCCAACAAAAGGAGAGATCCTTTATAACGGGCGAGACATTATCTCTATGGGAGAATCCTATCGCGAAATTCTTGGCTATCTACCGCAACAATTTGGCTATTATCGAAATGAATCAGCCTCACAATATTTACTGTATATTGCAGCGTTAAAAGGCATAGACAGAAAAGTTGCTAAGCAAAAGGTTGAAGAATTATTAAAGCTGGTAGCACTTGAGGATGTTGGTCGCAAAAAATTGAAGGCATTCTCTGGTGGCATGATTCAACGCGTAGGTATTGCTCAAGCGCTATTAAATGATCCGAAGCTGCTCATTTTAGATGAACCAACAGCTGGGCTTGATCCTAAAGAAAGAGCGAGATTCCGCAGTTTAATCTCCAAGCTTTCACGAGATCGTATTGTGATATTGTCTACACATATTGTTGCCGATGTTGAATCTATTGCAAACGAGATTATTATGATAAAGGACCATAAACTTTTATATAAAGAAACAGTTCCTGCTTTATGTGAAACACTTGAAGGAAAGGTCTTTGAGGTACAGCTAACTCAGGAGGAGTACTCACGCTTTGCTAATCATTATTTAGTTCTGAGTGAGAGGCAACAGGATGGAGGGGTATATGTACGGTTCTATAGTGAGGCTGAGACATGTGGTAAATGGTTACCTGTTAAACCGCAGCTTGAGGATGTATTTTTAACTGTCTATCAAGATGTGGAGCATGCAGAATGATTAAAATTGAACTCATAAAAATTCTGCGTTCACCAGTTGTGATTGGTTTATTTATATTAGCTATGTTGTTAAATGTTCTAATCATATCTTCTATTTGGTATATGCAGGATGATTTACGTGTTGTCAGTAAGCTGGCAGACGACACTGGATACCAAATCAATGATTTTTTTATGGAACAAGCAGATCAAAAAATGAATGAACAAATGGAAGCAATGAATCAAGTTGTTTCACCAGTTATAGGTAAGGAGATTGAGAGCTTATCTGAATTAGATCAAGATTTACTTAATCAACTTACAGAAGATCAATTTAACATAGTTTATGATACTTCTTTAGTTGAGTCTTATTTAGAGCTCATTCCTGAATTAGATCTTGCGTATCAAGAGATCTCACTCACAGATTTTTTAGAGGTTCAAATTCGCTATCACGGCCTGACTGAAAAACAAGCAGCAATACTTCAAAAGAATTTCACAAAATATGAACCGCGATTTAATGAGATTAAAGAATCAAAAGAGTATAAGTCTCTTTATTTCCAAGGTGAGTATCAAATGCATGAAACATTATATCGAACGTTATGGAAAGCGCTATTATTTGAGCTTTTATTAATGAGTGTGTTAATAACAGCCTTTTCAATGAACTACGAATTTGAGCAGCGGACTCACCTTCATACATATGCAACTAAAAGAGGCAGAAAGCTGATGATAGATAAAGCGTTTGCTTCGTTAGTTGCAGTAGCTATAGTATCAATTCTATTAATCAGTTCAACTGTGCTCATATATAGCATCTCTACACCTATGGGGGCTTTGTGGAATACACCAGTTACTTCTTTTTTTAACTGGAATTCAAGTATGAACTATCCGTATTTCTCATGGTGGAATCTATCAATGTGGCAATTTCTTTTGTTAGCTGTAACTGTGACTATTTGCTTGCAGCCTATTTTTTCAGCGATCACTGTGACTATCTCACTATTCATCAGACATACCTATATGACTGTTATGCTGAAACTTCTGTTTGTTGGATTACTGATTACCATTCCTTATATCTTATCCTTGGAGGGGTGGGGGTATTACTTGTTACTTTACCAACCGTATTGGTTGATGTTAAATCCACATTCGTGGTTTACAATTAATTTCGCTCCATTAAGTGGAGAAATGGCAGAGTTGATGATCATCCTTATTTGGGGTCTGATCGGATTAGTAGCTGTATTGATCGGATTTAATAGATTTAAAAGGCTTGATATTTAGGAGGTTGGTCATGTCTATATTCTTTCAAGAGCTAAAGCGAATTTTTCATTGGAAACTACTTATACTACTCGTTCCAGTTACGTTTATTATCTATTTTACATTTATAGAATTTGAAGTGAAGTACTTTCCTAACGGTCGTCCAGCAGGTGATATTGATTTACTTACACGTGAAATGGTTAGTAATTATGATCCGGCTAATGTAACAGCAGGGAATCTGCAGGATTTTAAAGAAAGGCATGAGAATGATATAAGTCGAGCAGATGAATTTGTGAAGAATGACCAACAGGCACAAGAGCTTGGACTTCAGAGTTATTCAGATTTATGGACTGGTCGTGATGATGAACAAATTGATAATTACTACTCAGGTATCATACATAATGACAATCATGAAGCACAGGATTTATTATGGCGAATTACTGCAGGAGAATATATTGTAGAAAGCGCACAAGACTTCACATATTTCCTTGAAGTGTCAAGAAATGATCCAATTATGAAAGAACGTGTTTTAGAAATTCAGGATAATAAAGAATATATGTCTATCCTCCCAGCTCATGTGCTATCACATTTTAACCAGTACATGACGCAAATCACTCGGCTAATTTTAGTCAGTTTGCTAATTGTACTTGCACCAGTTTTTATCCGAGATCGAAAGCAGAATCTTTTAGAACAACAATACTCAAGTAAGGTGGGGCGGAGGTTCTTTCTGATCAAGGCAGCCGCTGTATTAATAGCAGCATTTCTCATCATTACAGCATGGCTACTAATTTGGATGAGTATATACCTTCAGTTTGATACACTAGTGTTTGGTGAAGGACGAGTGAATTCATACTTAAATTCAAGTCTTTTTTGGTACAATCTATCATTTAATCATTATGTTTTAATTATGATTGTAGCCGTCTACCTTTTATGTCTATGCTTTAGTGCTTGGATTATATTGGTCTCACGATTATCATCAATGTATTTTACGTTGTTGGCTATCTTAATTCCGAGTGTGATTTTACTTATTGTACTGGGTCAACGTAGAATCATGACGAACTTTTTTAATCTTGAAAACTGGCAGCATTTCACCCCTACAGTGTATCTTACAATGATAGTTATTGCTGTTGGCATTCTAATTTGGATGGTGAAAAGGGAAAAAACGATAGCGATTTAATAAGAAGGACTGTCTTTAAAATAGCGTATACTTTCCCAAAAACCCTTCAGACCCACTACCACTGCATACGGTTTATAATTCTCTCTTTCACAGCTCTCGGGATAGGGGCCCACGGGTGCGTGCCCCTATCCCGAGAGCGAAGCCGAAGCCCAACTATTAGGTTCAAGCCTTCTCGAGTAAATAGTATTTCCCTACCATTTGTTTAAGCCATCTCCTGTTTCTCCCCCCGGGGCTTGCGATGAACGAGCTTTCTAAATAACTCATCCAGAGGTCCATTCAATTGTTTTCTCTCTAAAATAGAAGAATTCAATAGGGCTAACATCCATATGCCAAAAGCAATGGACCAACTCACGGTTAATCCCATCGTCTCTCCCAAGTTGAGGGTATAGCTAGAGAGAAACATAACTAATAATGCTTCATTTACTATAAAAAAAGTGAGAGACCGTTTTCCAAGTGCAGTGATTGGTTGTATAAGCGTTTGCTTCTGAATAAGTTTTGGACCAATTAACGCAAAGATTGCTGCATAACTCATGCCACCAATGATACCTGTAGCCAAGTGTAAGGTGAAAATTAAACCACTAAATAAGGGCGAAAATTCTAGTAGTTCATTACTGTAAAGGGCTTGTGGAATAGCGCCAAAAATTGAAATGGCTATCCCGATAATCGCCAATTTTTTTAGAAAGGGTTTGTGGTCGGGATCTTCATTCAGTAGCTTTTTTCGACCTGCCCATATGCCGAGTAGTATGGAGATCACTATAGGTAACGCAAGATTTCCCAAAAAAGGTCCGCCAGTAATAAATTGTAGGAACTGACTGCTCAGATTTTCTGCGTAGGATGAGTACGTAAGCTGAACGACGTTTTTATCTTGCTGCATAAAGGTAGCCATACTTCCCCACATGACAGGTAAAATAATGAGAAAGAGTGCGGACATGATTGTAATGGTCCTAACGAGTACTTTATCTTTTTTGAAAATAAGCCAGGTTATACATAGAAGTGCGGCGCCATAAATGGAGAGAATGTCTTGCCCTCCAATGATAACAGATAAGAAAAATCCAAAAATGATTAGATATAATGCACGTCTATACAAGGAGATTTTGGCATCGCGTTTGGTTCTATCTCTCTTTAGATAACTTGCAACAATTAAGGTTAAACCGTAACCGAAAAGAAAAGCAAACATAGGTCTTGCGCGGTTATCAACGATAAAAACCGAAACATAATTAAGGAATGTATCTAGAGAATGCATGCTTTCTGGACGAGTAAGTAATGTGCTACCTGCATATAAAGATGCATGAGCTAGCGCAACTAGAAGCAGCATCATACCTCGGGCTAAGTCTAATGAGATGAAACGTTTTGTGTCTAATGTGTTGTGAGTCATGTTGAGTGGACATTCCTTTCATTAAAGAAGCTAGTTTGTTAATATGGGTACCTAATAACTTTATATAAGCCAGGTGATATACATGGTAGCACTAGAACAAGCAGTTGGAATTCTGTTTTTCATTATGGTGATTGCTCTAATGTTTGCTATTGTAAGGTTTATTGTCACAAGATATCTTGCTGACTTTTATGAGGGTATTTATCAAAAATCAACGAATCTATATAGAAGATTTTTTAAGAATTCTAATGGATAGAGATCATATGATCATCCATAAATCAAACGAAGTGGACAGTTGGAACTGTTCACTTCGTTTTTATTGTATCTAGGAATCATATTGAACTTTCTCATCTACACTACCGTCTTCTTTATGAATAATAAGCTGGGTTCCTTTGTTATTAGCAATTTCTTTTCCGCGTTTAACAGCTTCTGCTTTTGTCTCAAACACATCGGACGGTTGATCAGCTCCTTCAGCTTGAACAGCCCAACCTCCATCTGAATGAGGTGTTACGAATTGAGGTTTTTCATTTAGTTCAGGGCGGGAAGAGCTAGTGCGATTAGAATCAGGTTTTACTTGTCCGCTTTTCAAAAACGAACTAATCTCATGATCATTCGCATTAGCATGCCATTCTTTTGCCTGTTTTGTAGCAATGGGAAGGGCGTCACCTTCTTTGTATCCATCATCGAGCATACTATTTGCAATTTCAATGGCTTTTTTACGAGTGGCCCGATTGAGATTTTTTAATGAACTCGGATAATCATTTAGTGTCCACGGCATAATGTTCTCTCCTCATTTCATCATTTTTAATCTTATTTCCGATTTACAAATGAATAAAACAATTATTTAATCCGGTATTAAAGAGTCTAGAAGACAAAGTTCATATGATTGTGTAAATAATATTTCCAATACCTATCTAAACAAGCGGACGAAAATGGAGGGCCGACACCTACGGGATGTATAGGAGGCCACTGAAAAAGAAGCTTTATATGATAGAGAATCCTCTTATCAACAAGCCCTCATTTCCTTAAATAGCAACGTTCGTCATTGGTGTGATCAGAACAGTAGCGTAGGTTTCTCCTGTAGCGGTAGCCGAAGAAATAAAACATCTTTCGTCCCATATCTCTATACATCGATTAATTTAAGCAAAAGCATGGACTCTATCGTTTAGAACAGGCTATTAATGAACACTAGTAAAGGACTAAAGGATTGCGATTATCGTAATTTTAAATAAAAACTGTGTCACGTAATTTAACATAAACCCCCAAGATTTATAAATGTGTCGATATGATGGATGAATATTGATTAGATTCTGAATATTTAAGGAGTTTACTCATGCCATCTAAAAAAAAGAGAGAACGATTAGTATGGATCGGAAATGGAATGGCTGGCATGCGCTCTGTAGAAGAGGTACTTGCGCTTTGTCCAGATTCATTCGACCTAACAATAATTGGGGAAGAGAGTGTGCGTAGCTACAATCGAATATTGCTTTCTTCAGTTTTGCAAGGAGAAGAATCATTAGATAGTATCCACACTCAGGCGGACGAGTGGTTTTCTGATCGTCATATTACATTGCGTTTAGGTGTAAAGGTTGAATTCATTGATACAAATGAAAAGTTAATTAGCACAACTAATGGTGAGAGTATTCCATATGACAAGCTGATAATTGCTACGGGGTCTAGCCCCTTTATCCTTCCTGTGCCTGGAATTGAGAAGGAAGGAGTAACCGCATTTCGAACGATGGAAGAGTGTAAGGATCTAATGAAAACAGCAGCTTCTTATAAGAGGGCAGTAGTTATTGGTGGCGGCTTGCTGGGACTTGAAGCAGCAAAAGGATTAATTCATCTCGGTATGCAAGTTAATGTGGTTCATCGTTCTCCCTATATCATGGAGCGACAGTTAGATGAGCCAGCTGCCAAACTCCTTCAAAATGAATTGCGAGCACAGGGAATGAAGTTTCATTTAGGTAAAGAAACAACAGAGCTTTCGGGTGACCAACGGGTAAAACAGGTACATTTCTCAGACG
The DNA here is from genome assembly GCF_007293315.1 of Alkalicoccobacillus porphyridii. Classification (GTDB taxonomy): domain Bacteria; phylum Bacillota; class Bacilli; order Bacillales; family Bacillaceae_D; genus Alkalicoccobacillus; species Alkalicoccobacillus porphyridii. The sequence continues at coordinate 122,435 of NZ_VLXZ01000005.1, read as the reverse complement.
GAACATCTATAGAAGCAGAACTGGTTGTTATGTCAGCAGGAGTTCGGCCAAACAGTGAATTGGCTGCTAAGAGTGGAATCAAAACAAATCGTGGAATTATCGTTGATGATCGACTCCAAACGTCTGTAGAAGACGTCTATGCTGTTGGAGAATGTGTGGAGCATCGAGGCATTGTTTACGGGATGGTTAAACCACTGTATGAGCAATGCAAAGTCCTGGCACAGGAGCTTTGTGGAATAGATGGTTTGATGTTTAGAGGTAGTGTACTTGCTACTCAATTGAAGATATCAGGTGTGGACTTATTTTCAGTTGGTGAAATTACAACTAGTGAGAAGAGTAGGGCGATTTTCTTCATGAATGAGGTGAATGGACAGTATAGAAAGCTAATCTTTAATGGAGATCGTTTATCAGGGGCGATTTTATATGGGAATACACTTGACGGCACAAAGCTTACGGATCTAGTGGTAAAGGAAACTCATCTTACAGAGGAAGAGATGCAACAGTTGCTTATCTCGCAAGGAAGTAAGACTGGTCAACTAGCTGAGATACCTGGAACAAACTTAATCTGCCAATGTAATGCAGTATCTAAAGCAGAGATTATCAGAGCTGTTCAGAAAGAAGGCTTGGAAACAGTTGAAGAAGTAAAAACCTGTACAAAAGCATCTAGCTCATGTGGTGGCTGCAAACCACTAGTTGCTGATCTTCTTACCTATATTCAGAGTGATGAGTTTGAGGACGAACTGGAAATTATCCCTGCACTTTGCGGCTGTACTAGCCTTACAGAAGCAGAGGTGGTAGAGAGCCTCTATGAAAATGAACTTAGCTCACTTGAAGAGGTATTTAGTTTTTTACCCTGGAACACTGGTGAAGGGTGTGATTCCTGTTGCGAAACATTGTCTTATTATTTAGGGATGATGCAATCTGAGTTCCATTTCAAACATCATATTCAGAAAAATGCAATAGAGCAATCGGATGGATTGTATTCAGTTCTAGTTGAACTTGATACTATGTCGGGGGAGCGATTCAGCGATTTATCTCAACTGAAGCAGCACAAAGGTTTAACCATTCAGCCTTCAAGTCAAAGCTTACTTCAGATTTCAGGAATAAAAGAACAGGAGCTACAGGATGTATGGAAGCAACTACATCTTCCACCAACTACTTTTTCCGGTAGTCGTTTGTGGATTCGCTCGATCGCTGATTTAAGTCGATGTGTGTGTAACCAGGATGAGGCTTGGCAAATAGCTTCTAGCATAAAAGGTCTATTTCAACTGTTACAAATGCCTACGGAGACAGTCCTCGGAATTCAAGCCTGTTCACACGGAAAGATGGAAGTGGATTTACAGTTGATGAAAACAGTTGTTGGCTGGGAGGTATTTATAGGCGGAAAGGAAGATAAACAGCTGTTTTATGTGATGCTTAACCAAAAAGAGTTAATGGAGACTATACCAATCCTTTTGCAATATTATCGTCAAACAGCCATCTATCGTGAGTCCATTCTTAATTGGTTAAATCGTGTAGGAATGGTCCATGTGAGAGAGGTTGTTTTTGATGCAGGTTGTCGATCTGAATTGCAACATGAACTTGAGGAAACAAAGAAACGATATGAACAGGCTATCGTTTTAAATCAAAAAGAATTAGTTTAATTCAAGAGAGTGGGAGTGGTTCAAGTGGCCGATATGCTGTTAAGCTACTTTCGAGAAAAACAGAAGCATACACAGAAGGAGAAAGTGAGTAATACGCAGTGTCCATTCTGCAGTGTACAATGCAGAATGCAATTAGTGGAGCAAACAAGTGTTACTAGAAAAACGTATCGAACGGTTGGTCTTGATAATCCAACCTCTAAAGGAAGACTGTGTATCAAAGGGTTACATGCCCATCAGCATGCCTTTCATAAGGATCGACTTATGCATCCGCTTATAAAGCAAGACGGGGAATTTGTACAGGTGAGCTGGGAGGAGGCTCTTTCCCATATAGCTCTTAACATTAAACAAATTCAACATGAAGATGGGTATGATGCCATGTCAGTCTATGGCAGTGCTTCCATTACTAATGAAGAAGCATACCTCATGGGTAAGTTTGCGAGAGTTGCCTTACAAACGAAATATATTGATTATAACGGAAGACTTTGTATGTCTGCTGCGGCATCAGCTGGTGCGTTGACATTTGGCATGGATCGGGGACTGACAAATGCGCTTGAGGAGGTATCATATTCTGAGTGCATCATTCTAGCAGGCACTAATATTGCAGAATGCCAACCAACAATTATGCCTTATTTTGAGCAGGCTAAGGAAAATGGCGCTTTTATTATTGCCATTGATCCACGCGAGACAGCAACAACCAATATTGCTGACCTTCATTTGAAGCTAAAGCCTGGAACGGATGCAGCGCTAGCTAATGGCATTTTAAAGGTTATCGTGGAAGAGAATTTAATTGATCATGAGTTTATCCAAAATAGAGCGACAGGTTTTGAAAAGGTGAAGCAGCATCTTAATCGTTTGTCCCTTGAGGAGATTGAGAACAAAACAGGTGTACCTCAAAATGAGATTCGGAGAGCTGCAGTAGCTTTTGGTGAGAAAGCAACCGGAATGATTTTAACGGCAAGAGGTGTTGAACAGCAGACAGACGGATCAATCGCTGTCCGTAATTTCCTCAATATTCTGATAGCTACAGGGAAAATAGGTAAGCCTAGCTGTGGATATGGAGCGATTACCGGTCAAAGTAATGGTCAAGGAGCAAGGGAGCATGGACAAAAGGCCGATCAATTACCTGGCTATCGCTCCATTGAAAATGAAGAACACCGAGCACATGTAGCGAAGGTTTGGGGTGTTGATCCAGAAGAGCTGCCTAGAAAAGGGGTTTCGGCTTTTGAGATGATTCAGAAGATGGATCAAGGTGAGATCAAGGGTTTGTTTCTCCTCTGCTCTAATCCGATTGTTTCAAATCCAAATGCACGATTTGTTAAAAAGGCCTTAAGCAAGCTAAAGTTCCTTGTTGCTGTAGATTTATTTGTTTCGGAAACGGCAAAGCTTGCTGATGTCATTCTACCAACGACCTCTTATTTGGAGGACGAGGGAACCATGACCAACCTAGAAGGTAGAGTAACATTACGTGAAGCAAGTAGACCAGCACTTGGTGAAGCTAGACACGACTGGCAAATTATTTGTGATGTTGCAAGGGCACTAGGAAAGGAGCAATACTTCTCATTTCATTCTGCAGAGGAGATTTTTAACGAGTTAAGAGAGGCGAGTAAAGGTGGTACTGCTGATTATTATGGAATCACTTATGATCGGCTTCGAGGTAAGGAGGGTATTCTCTGGCCTTGCCCAACATTAGATCACCCTGGTACGAAACGCTTGTTTGAGCAGTCTTTTGCTCATCCTGATGGACGTGCTGTGATGACTGACGTACCAAACGACCCAGCCATTGCAAAAGAACAGCCCTGTGCTAGGTATCCGCTTTATCTAACTACCGGTCGAGTGATGTCGCATTATCTAACTGGTGTACAAACAAGAAAGAGCTCTTCATTAGCAGCAAGAAACTTTGAGTCCTTTATGGAAATCCATCCTGATACAGCTGTGAAATTTGGCGTTCAAGATGAGACCCTAGTCAAAATTAAATCGAGGAGAGGATCTATTATCGTTCGTAGTAAATGGTCAAAGGCCATCCGTATGGATACCGTATTTGTGCCGTTTCATTGGAACGAATTACAAAATGTGAACAGGCTTGTGGAGGATAAACTTGACCCAACCTGTAGAATGCCAGGTTTTAAGGTAAGTGCGGTTCAGATAGAAGCTCTACATACCATGCGCTAATTAATCTAAAGGAGTGAGAAAGATGAAACTATCAGATCTTCGCAAAAGTGGTCATGCTCCATCATTGTTCTCGGCTTTTTTATATTTTGATGTAAGCTTTATGATTTGGGTATTGCTAGGTGCCCTGGGTGTTTACATAACAATTGACTTCGATTTAACGGCATCACAGGTTGGTTTAATCGTTGCTATTCCTATTTTAGCTGGATCTATCTTTCGAATTATGATGGGTGTGCTTACGGATCGCTTTGGACCTAAAAAAACCAGTATTGGTGGAATGATTGTTACGATGGTTCCTCTTGCCTGGGGTTGGCTGTTTGGTACCACTGTCGCGGAGCTTTACCTTATTGGAATCCTACTAGGTGTAGCCGGAGCAAGCTTCTCAGCTTCACTTCCAATGGCCAGTCGCTGGTATCCACCTGAGCTACAGGGTCTAGCGATGGGTATAGCTGGTGCGGGAAACAGTGGGACTCTTTTTGCTACATTGTTTGGCCCAAGACTAGCCGAAATTTATGGTTGGAATGGAGTTATGGGTCTTGCACTCATTCCGTTATCTCTCGTCCTGATTTCATACATGATGATGGCGAAAGAGCCACCCAATCAGCCGAAACCAAAACCAATCAAAGATTACTTCTCTGTATTTAAAGAGCGAGATACATGGTACTTCTGTTTGCTCTACAGTGTTACTTTTGGTGGGTTTGTTGGTCTGTCCAGTTTTCTAAGCTATTTCTTTGTTTCACAATACTCATTATCCGCTGTACGCGCAGGAGAATTTGTCACGATTGTTGTAGCCGCTGGAAGCTTTTTGCGACCGGTGGGAGGATATATTTCAGACAAAATTGGTGGAGCTAAGCTACTCTATTTCTTATTCACTGGAATGACTGTGTGTATGCTAACAGTCAGTATGATGCCTCCTCTACTACTTGTCACAGCAGCATTGTTTATCGGTATGGGTTGCCTCGGAATGGGTAATGGCGCTGTCTTCCAACTAGTTCCTCAGAGGTTCCAAAAAGAAATTGGTATGGTTACAGGCATTGTCGGAGCAGCTGGTGGCATAGGTGGTTTTTTCCTACCCAATATTCTTGGCACCCTTCGTGACTGGACAGGGACATACGCCAGTGGGTTTATTGTTTTTGCATGCATTACCCTCTTATCAGTAGGTTTGCTAGCATTAGCACAAGCATCATGGAGAAAGGAATGGAAAGTAGCTAAAACAGCGCAGAAGGTTGTACAGTCTTAAGAGCAAAATAACTTGATAACAGTCGGCACCAAAGTGATAGATACTTTGGTGCTTTTTCAAGTTGCTTATGTAATAATGGATAAAACAACCAAATAGTGTGAGGTGTAAAAGGTGAAGGTTATTTTTTTATTCGGTCCACAGGCTGTAGGGAAAATGACAATAGGTGAGATCTTATCAGAGAAATTATCAATTCCCCTTATGTTTAACCATATGACGTTAGATGTCATTAGCCCTTTTATAGGCTGGACAGAAAGGACATTTGAGCTATCTACTAAGCTTCGAAAAGATATTTTTAGAGCTATGGTGGAGCAACCTGAAAATAAAGGGTTAATATTTACGTTCGTTTGGGCTCTAGATGTAGAGGAGGATTTTAAAGAAGTCCAACGAATCAAACGGATTTTCACAGATACAGGGTCAGAAGTACATTTTGTTGAGCTTGAAGCAGATTTAGAAACACGGTTATTTCGAAATAAAACAGAAAATCGGTTAGCCAAAAAGCCATCAAAAAGGGATATTGCAGCTAGTGAGAAAGAGCTTCTTACAAGTAATCAGAAACATCGATTGAACTCCAAACCTGGAGAGATAAAAGAGAGCAGCTATTATCGCTTAAATGTGACGAATCTTTCCCCTGAACAGGCAGCCAACAATATTATCACGTATTTGTATGAAGGATCTTAAGATGTTAGACATAGTCATGGCTACGAGCTTATATCTAGTTATATTTTTAATTTATCTTTTCATCGGATGGCTTATTATGATGATTGTTAATTTGATTGTAGTGAAGAAAATAACCTTATTTGTGCCACCATTTTTGATTGGGCTTCTGTGTTTTATCTTATTTAGGGTTGGAAATCAGAAGTATCAAGAACATATAGAAGAGCTAGCTAGTTATGGGTATACTCCAGGAAACTTTAGCATGGCAGATGAAACTTTTTTCTTTATTATTTTACTACCCCTAATAGTAACAACTTTAATATGGTCGATTGTTTATTTTATTAAAAGATATACTCGTGTAAAGGTTAATCTAAAAGACTAATTGAATGGGGTGGAGGAGATCACTTGCACATAATTAATGAAAATAAAGAATCTAAAAGTTTACTTGAGAAAATCGCCAGTCGTCCTCTATTTGCTCATTTGTCTACTGCAGATGATAAAGGTCCAAAAGACTCTCCACTCTGGTACATTTGGGAAAATCAAAGCCTGTGGATGCTCGGTCATGTGAGCGAAAATTCGTTTATAAAAAGAATTAAAGAAGATGCGAGATGTGCAATCGGTATTGTCGACTTTGATATAGAAACCGGGCGTGTCCATCATCTTGGTTTTCGTGGGAATGCAGAGCTTGTGCCACATGACGAGTCTCGAGCAAAGCGTTTGTTTACGCGTTATATGGGAGAAGAAGAACAATGGGATCCTCGTTTTTCGGCGGCATTAGGAGATGAGCAGTGGATCTTTGTATGTTTTGTTCCTGAAACAGTAGTAGTTCGTGACCAATCATATATGTTGAGGGGAACTAAATAGAGTCCAGAGGGAGTTGTTATAAATGGAACTAGGCACGTTTATTGCTAAGGGAAACACCGCTGATATCTATAGTTCAGGTCAACACGTCATTAAGTTATTTCATGAGGGGCTATCTGAAAGCTATACTTTTTATGAAGCGAATAAACAAAGGAGCGCTTATTTAGAGGGCTTGCCAGTTCCTGAAATAATCGATATAAAGGTGATAAATGGTAAACAAGCAATAATTATGGAGCATATTGATGGAACAACTTTAGGCGATTTATATATAAACAATTCACATGATGCCAAACGATATCTAGAGCTCTCTATTGATGTCCAACTTGCTATACATAAAGTAACTATTAATTCAATAGAGAAGATGTCTGAGAAACTAATAAGACAAATTGAACGCGCTTCAATTCTTCAAGATAAGCAAAAGGTATTTCTACTTGAAAGATTAAAACAGATGAAATATGAGTCTAGGCTTTGTCATGGAGATTTTCATCTTTACAATTTAATTCAAAATAATGAAGGTGTAGCCATTATTGATTGGGTAGATGCAAGTATGGGCGATATAAGAGCCGATGTCTATCGTACCTACTTATTATATATGCCCCATTCAATGGAATTTGCAGACATGTACTTAGATTTATATTGTTCAAAAAGCGGAGTGAAAAAAGAAGAAATTCTTCAATGGGCACCAATTATTGCAGGTGCAAGGCTATCAGAGAATGTTACGGGTGAGGACCATCAACGATTATTAGACATAGTAGATCAATATACGTGAGGGGAAAAAAATGATAAGAACCTATAATCAAAAGGATGCAGAGTTTGTGATCCAGTCTCATTATGAACTGTATTCGCAAGAGTATGGCTATGATTTGTCATTTAAGAAGTTTATTGAAGGGAATGTTCATGGACTTATAAATAGATCTAGAGCTGATGAGAATATTTGGATTGTTGATATTGTAGGAGAACCAAAAGGCTCAATAGGCTTGGGAAGTGTGGATGATGAAACTGCGCAATTAGGCTTGTTTTTAGTTGATCCTAGCTTAAGAGGACAAGGATACGGACATCAGTTGATAGAGACATGTATTAAATTTTGTCAGGACCATGCGAAAAAAAGGATTATTTTATACACGAATGAGGAATTAACAGCAGCAAGACATCTCTACAGAATGCATGGTTTTTCACTAAAAGAAACATGGACCTCCACTAAGTCCAATAAAGCATTAAAAGAAGAGCTCTGGGAAAAGCTGTTGTTCTGAGGTGAGAACGATTATGGAGAGAGAAAATGGGACAATACTGTCAACTAAACTACTTTCCTTTGTAAATGAAACAGAATTTGCAGAGCTTGGTCATGCGATCAAGAAGAAACAAAGGATTACATACACAAATCAATTATATTTTATTAAGATAGCTCTAAAAGAAAACAATCCATTTATTCATTCGTTATTAAATGAAATTGAAACAAATAATTATTTAACGAACCAACCAATTAATTGTCCAAAAATGCTGTGGAGTTACTCTGATACACGTGTCGTCATTCTTGTTTTCGAGAAGCTGATAGGACAAGTACTTGCATGCCAACGTGATGCTTTTAATATAGAAGTAACAGGAGTGCATACACAGATTCTCCAACACATTATTCAGCTACAACGAATCTCCATACCCGAAGCATGGACTGAACTCACTAATCGAGATGACACACTGAAAAATTACTATCACTATATAAAATCTTGCCTGCCGAAGCAAACAGCAAAAGGCATTAAGAATTTAATGGGTGATTTTCATGGTAGCCCAAACATGGTGTTTAGTCATGGAGACTTGTTGCCTATGAACATCATAAATAGCAATCATACATACCACTTTATTGATTGGGAATGGGCAGGAGTGAGATCGGCGTCCTTTGATCCTGTTCTTTTTATGTTATTTTCACGTAAACCAGAGATCCAAATTCATAAATTGAGTGCGCTCTCAGAATATTGGGAGCCATTGGACATATATAAAGATGCTTTAATGATCTCATTAAGAGAAATAAAGAATTGGATGAAAGTAGATCAAAGTGTTCAAAGTGAGAGAAATATTAGAAGATGGATTGCTGTGACGGATGAGTGCTTAAAACGATTGTAAATGGTTTTGAAGCAGGGTTCTTGAATATTTACATTCCATGTGAGCTTCTCTTCAGCAAAGTGAGCCTAATAAATAGCCAAAAAATCAAAAGGAAACATAAAATGGTTGTGCTTAAAAATAAAAAGGATAGGGGAAAAATTGAGTGTGATACGCATGCATCAGATAGTCGATGTGAGAAATGTCACTCGGTGCATTAAAAACATTTAAGGGGCGACTTCTTTCTCTTAAATCTGTTCCAACGTACCATGTCATGATGAAGAAAAATGACATCAGCATTAAACAAAGTCCAATTGGAATGGAGTATCTGTAAAACAGAAAGATTACCTCAGTATTTTTTTGAATCTATCTATACCATATGAATTAATGGAAGGGTTGTCAATAGTTGATAGCGAAGGAGTGATTTAATGAAGAATGTTCTCATATTTGGTGGCACGGGCATGCTGCTTCAAGCAACGAAATGGCTTGAAAAGGAGTATGATAATATAACGGTCTTTGGTAGGGATGCTGGTAAAAATCCTTGGTTATTAGACCAGGTTGAAAATAATAACTTTGAATTTCTTGAATTGGATTATAGAAACACGGAACATTTGAAGAAATTAATTCAGCAATCCTTTGAAAAATATGGCCAATTCGACTGCGTTCTAGCATGGATTCATGGCACAGCTCCAAATGCATTAGCAACAATTATAAAGGAATTAGAAATGAATCAAAGACAAAGCTATCGTTTATTTCATGTGAAGGGGAGTAGCAGTAGTTTGAGTCATATGAAAAACGAGGTGATTGTTCCGGACAATTGTCTCTATCGCGAGGTAATCTTAGGCTTCTGCCTTGAAGGCGACTCATCAAGGTGGCTCACACATAAAGAGATTTCGGATGGGGTGATCAATGCCATTAAAGATGATGACAAAAAAAGCATTGTCGGCACAGTGACACCTTGGGAGCGAAGACCGAGTTAGGGAGTGAGGGGAAAGAGAAGCGTATATCGGGAAAGAGAGACGAATATCGGGAAAGAGAAGCTGATATCGGGAAAGAGAAGCTGATATCGGGAAAGAGAAGCTGATATCGGGAAAGAGAAGCTGATATCAGGAAAGAGAAGCTGATATCGGGAAAGAGAAGCTGATATCGGGAAAGAGAAGCGTATATCGGGAAAGAGAGGCTGATATCAGGAAAGAGAAGCGTATATCGGGAAAGAGAAACTGATATCGGGAAAGAGAAGCTGATATCGGGAAAGAGAAGCTGATATCGGGAAAGAGAAGCGGATATCGGGAAAGAGAGACTGATATCGGGAAAGAGAAGCGGATATCGGGAAAGAACACCAGATATCGGATAACAGAATGAAACGAAAGCAGCTTACTATGAGGGAGGGCGCATTACCAAGAGTGAACCCTCCAGATCAAGAAACACCTGCGCACTAACAAGAGTTAATCCCATACTTCAATAAAAACACAATCCTCTAATAACATATATCTCCATCATATAAACAATCGAACCAAGGCCATAGCCACAACTCCTGTTAATACGGTTAATGAGAGGCTTTTTGTGCGTAACGCCACAATTAACGTAGGAACTGCAGCGATAATAGCATTCATATTTAACTGTATGGTCCCAACTTCTTCGGTGATAAGCAGTTCGTCAACAATTAACGCAGTGAGAATACAGACGGGAATAAAGGATAGCCATTTTAAAAAGGGTTCTGGTAGATTTACCTTTCTCACTACGATAAATGGCAATATTCTTGGTAGTAGGGTAACAAGGGCACAGCCTATAATCACTACATAAAAATAGTCGGTCATCATTTATCCGTCACCACCCCAATGGTTGCTGCGATAAGAGTTGAGACAAGTACGGCTACGTGGGATGGCATGACGTAATTTAAGCCAACCATTAATAGAATGACATACACAACCAATTTCAAATAATGCTTTAGCTTTTCAGGTACGACAAAATGAAGTTGTAGAATGAGTAGTGAGATAAACATTGCGGCAAGGGCATAGTCTAGGCCGAGTGCCTCCGGATTAGAAATCCACCTTCCTATACTCGCGCCAAGTATGGTCACAAGAATCCAACATAGATACGCTGTTACATTTAATCCGTTCATCCACCTGGCATGAAGGGTGTGCTGTGTAACGGCTTTTGTTGTTGCTACCCCAAACGTTTCATCTGTCACCAGTGCGCCAATTCCAATGTTTTTTGCCCAAGAATAACGTGTGAAGAAGGGGGCAAGGGTCAGGCAGAGTAGAAGGTGCCTAAGATTCACAATAAATGTTGTTAAGATAATCGCAGAAACAGGGGCTTGCGCTGCAAGAAGGGCGCAAATGATAAATTGAGCAGAGCCTGCATATACAAAAATGGATAGGCAAGCAATTTCAATAATACTTAACTGAGAAGCTGTTCCTACAATGCCGAATGCAAAGCCAACACTCATGTAGCCAAATAGAGTAGGGATACAATCCTTTATACCTTGTAAATATGTATCATGATCAGAAGATACGTATTCGTGTTTTCTTAATTCCATTAAATAGTACCCCGTTTCCCAAAGGTCATATAAATAAATTATGTAAACTCTATAATGAATAAATGATGTTTTTATGTTATCAGAATTTAATAAGAAAAAGAATATTAGATTAATTTTTATTGAAAACTGAATGAATTCTGAATCATTGGTTGACTTCATTTAGTAGAAATGATACCTTAAGTGAAGTTAATAATCATTATCAATTAAAAAGTTGGTGGTAAAAAGATGGCATTTTTGCACATACATAACCTATCAAAATCCTATGCATTAAAAGATAATCCATCTGTTGCTAATGTTTCGCTAGATATAAATAAAGGTGAGATTGTGAGTTTACTAGGGCCAAGTGGATGCGGTAAAACAACGACCTTACGAATGATAGCAGGGTTTGAACGTCCCTCGTCTGGTTCAATTCGTCTAAATGATAACGTTATCTTTGATAGTGATCATTCAACTCCTATTGAAAGTCGTGGAATTGGAATGGTTTTTCAGGATTATGCGTTATTCCCCCACTTAACAATTGAGCGGAATGTTGTATTTGGCTTAACAAAAATGAGTCGCTTACAACGAAAAGAACGAGCTAAAGAGATGCTTGATTTAATTGGACTTGCCGAATATGCAAAAATGTTTCCTCATGAGTTATCAGGGGGTCAACAGCAGCGAGTAGCTTTAGCTAGGGCACTAGCGCCAAATCCTCATTTAATTTTGTTGGATGAACCATTTAGTAATTTAGATGCGAGTCTGCGTGACCAAATGAGGCAAGAGATTGCAACGCTTTTAAAAAGACACGGCACGACAGCTATCTTTGTCACACACGATCAAAAAGATGCATTTGCCATTTCGGACAGAGTGGTTGTAATGGATCACGGTGTGATTCAACAAATTGCTAAACCAAGAGAGTTATATAAACAGCCTATTAATCAATTTGTCGCTCAATTCGTTGGGAAGACAAACATTATTAGCGCAACTCTTAAAACAGATTTAAAACATGCTGACACGAAGCTGGGTGTGATATGTCTTCCAGAGAAACAAAGTACATCTAACTGGCCGATACAATTATCTATTCGTCCGGAGGCTTGCACCATCAATGAAGCTGGTCAATATCACGGTGAGATTAAACATGTAAACTTCGCAGGTGAATATCAAGAGGTCACAGTGTCACTTAAATCAAGCGAACTTGAGCAAGATGTAAAGGAATTTATGCTTATACGTGTAGCTGCAACGGTTGATTTAGTTGTGGGACAGCCTTTGTCATTTGATATAGAAACAGACTTAGTATCCGTTATCCAATAATACACTCTCTTAATTGAAAGGAATGCTTAATTTGAAATCGATTTTAAGAAAACCCTATTCTGTGATGATTATGTCTGGCGTTTTAATGTCTGTATTAGTTGCTTGCGGAAGTGATGCAGAAACAAATGAAACGGAGGACGATGGTTCAACAGAGGTTACTGCAACTGAAGATCAAGAGCTAGTCGTCTACTCGAGCAGAAATGAAAAATTCGTTCAGAACCTACTAGATAAATTTGAAAGTGACACGGGGATTGAGGTTTTAGTAAGTCACTTGGATGAAAATGCTGTTAATTTATTGAAAGAAGAAGCAAATAACACACAAGCAGATATCTTTATCTCTAATGATATAGGTGGACTTGAGCATTTACGCGCTGAGGGTCTTTTGCAAGGTTATACTCCTGAGGGGATAGAGACAATTGATGAAAATTATCGTGCCGATGATAATTCTTGGATTGGTTTATCCGCAAGAACTCGTGTACTCATGTATAATAAAGATCTGGTTAGTGAAGACGAGGTGCCAACAAGCATTGAAGAGCTTGCAGATCCTCAATATGAGGGAGAGTTTGCGATAACCAGAGGTGGAAATGGTGGCTTCATCAGTCATGTATCTGCTCTGAGAAACGAGTGGGGAGACGACAAAACGCTTGAATGGCTTTCATCAGTGAAAGACAATGCTGGCATCATTGCACAAGGAAATGGAGATATTCGTCGCTCTGTTGGAGCAGGGGAAATCGCATTTGGCTTAGTTAACAATTATTATTATCATCAGCAGCTAGAAGAGCCTATGGATAACAATGTTGGCGTTGTGTATCCTGACCAAGGAGAAGATCAAATGGGGGCTGTTATTAATGCGGCTGGTGTTGGATTTATAAATGATGCTCCAAATGAAGAAAGTGCTCAAGTATTTTTAGACTGGATCCTGGAACCAGAAAATCAAAAAGTCTTTTCATTTGATTCAATGGAAGTCCCAATCAATACAGATATTGAGGCCTATGAACATGCAGCTCCGCTTGATTCATATAAGGTTCAAGACATGCCACTGAGCCAGCTTGGTGAGGTTTGGGAGGACACCAGACAACTTATTGAAGAGTCTGGATTAGATCTTGAAATTGGTTCATAAATCAATCAAAAAGCAAAGGTCAAATGGCCTTTGCTTGCTTTTTTTAGGATGAATTTATTGTATACCCGGTGGTGTCGCGAAAAATGCTAGTTAAAAAATGGTGGCTGCAATTATGGAGAGGGAATTCTCCTGGCCTTACACTTTTTTCAATATCCTTTATATCTGCATTGTTATTATCCATTCCTGTTTTTTATGTCATCATACGTTCTTTATCAGCGGGTGGAGATCGTTGGTTACGTTTGTTAGATGAGCGTATTCCCGATCTTCTTTTGCGTACACTTAGTCTAACGTTTATGGTGACTATTACTACAGTGATTATTGGTGTGCTTGCGGCTTGGTTAATTGAGCGAACGGATTTACCGTTAAAGGGCTACTGGCGCTGGTTATTAGCGATTCCTTTAGTCATCCCTCCTTACATAGGGGCACTTGCCTACATTATTGTATTTGGACCACGCGGATTTTTGTGGAGGCTCTGGCGGGATAATGAATGGCTCGCCGCTATCATGGATTATCCTTTTGATATCTATTCCTTTTGGGGAGTTTGGCTCATTCTTTCGCTATTTACGTTTCCATATGTATTTCTTATTGTTAGCTCATCATTAAGGAAGATAAGTCGTAGTTATGAAGAAGTGGCACGCTCTCAAGGTATATCTTCATTTGCGATTTTCTTTAAGGTATATCTTCCATTTTTACGACCTGCAATTGGAGCAGGGGCTTTGCTGGTTTCGCTTTATGTCATCACAGATTTTGGTGCAATTGCGATGCTTCGATATCTAACATTTACATCAGCCATTTATTATAATATAAGTAGCTATGATAATGTTTCGGCGACCGTGTTAAGTACAGTGCTATTTGCCATTACGCTGCTTTTACTTTGGTTTCATTCACGCTTTACTAAATCAAGAAAGTATCACCAAAGTTCAAAAGGTCTAGTTATGGCAGAGGATTTAACACTTGGCAAGTGGAAAGGTATTGCTACGGCGTTTGTTGTGTTCTTGTTTACACTTTCAGTAGTTCTTCCAATTATCGTCCTTATTTATTGGTCCTATATTGGGTTCTCTACAGGAGCTGTAGATCATTCGTTTATAGAATATACAGTGAACACATTTCAAGTGGCAGGAATGGCTGCATTGATTTCAATGATCATTGCCTTGCCAATCATGTATCTAAAATCAAGACATCCTTCTATGATGAGTACCGCCATTGACCGGTTAGCTTATTCGGGATACGCACTTCCAGGTGTCATTGTTGCGTTAGGGATCATCTTTTTCTTTAATCAATACATCCCGTCACTTTATAATACGGTTTTATTAGTTGCGTTAGCTTTTGTTATACGATTTCTGCCTCAGGTTCTTCAATCTGGTGAGGCTTCACTTAGCTTAGTATCTCCTAAGCTTGATGAAGCGGCTAGAAGTCTTGGGTTAAGACCATGGAAAGTTGTGTTACGAGTCATTTTGCCTTCGATCTTTCCTAGTCTTTTGGCAGGAGGAGCTCTTGTTTTTGTAAGTTCTATCAAAGAATTGCCAGCCACTTTATTATTAAGACCACCCGGATTCGAGACCATCGCCACTCGAATATGGGTAGAAACGAGAGAAGATGTGTATTATCTCGCTGCTCCGCTGGCATTACTTATTATTGTCATCTCCATTTTGCCACTTAAATATTTGTTGAAAAAATATTAGGTGGTTGTTAGAAAGTTCATATAATAACTAACTGTTTTAGCTTGTCGAGAGCCTTGTAAAAAAGCTCTCGACAAGCTTTTTTTGGTAAAGTTCTTATTTCTGTGTAAATACTGATTCCAATACCTATCTAAACAAGCGGACGAAAATGAAGCTCCGAAATCTGCGGGATAAAAGGTAGCCACTGAAAAAGAAGCTATAAATATTAGTAAGTCTTCTCTCAAACAAAAACGGCCCTCATTTCCTTAGGTAGAAATGTTGGTCATTTGTCTGATCGGGAACAAGAGCGAAGTTTTCTCCTGTAGCGGTGCATGAGCTCATTACCTTGCCTTAAGTAAGTAACCCCATTTTCGGAAACGCAGCCGAAGAAACAAAACTAATTTACACATAAGCATGGATTCTATTTTTAATTGATAAGAGACGGCGGACAGCTAGTTATATTTTTTTAATTAGCCATTAGTGTTGTTTTCGCTAGGGTCTTCGTAAGTAATCTAACAAGAATTTAAATTAAATCTAAAAGTCTTAGTTCATAAGGCCGATAAAAAGATTGTTGCAATATACATAGATATTACCCGGGCGTAAAACATAGAAATGAATGTTGCAAAAACAAACAACTAGAGTAGGGGATAAAATACATGAGGAACAGAGAAGAACAGATCAAAAAGAAATCCATGTCGTTACGGACTAAATTAATACTGGCATTTTCACTCGTTTTACTACTGCCGAGTTTAATTATTGGTCTAAGCTCTTATCAAAGTGCAAGTAACAACATTGATGAGCAGTTACATAATTCGACAGAAGAAAGCTTACTTATTATAGATAATACAATAAGCAACTTTATAAATTCCCAAAAAGAAAATGTGAATTATATAGCTGATGCAAGTGACGTGGAAGGATTTCTAGAAGAGGATTCTGCAGAACAACGTGCACTTCTTGACACATTTCAAAATACAAAAATAGATGTGGAGCAAAGCTATGTTGGAACAGAGCAAGGGAACTTTATGAATTCTCCGACCTCTTTTCAAAATCCACCTGATTACGATCCTCGTGAAAGACCATGGTATCAAACAGCGATGGGAAGTAATGGTGAGGTTATCATTACACCACCTTATATTTCACAGTCATCAAATGAACCTGTCACTACGTTGGCACGGACAACAGAGGACGGTCTAGGTGTTGCAGCATTAAATTTAAAGCTTAGTGTTATAACAGATATGTTAAATGAAATTTCGATTGGTGAAAAAGGATTTGTATTTTTACTGGATCAAAATAACACGGTTGTTTCTCACCCAAATGTAGAGTTAGGAACAGAATCAACAGATCCTCTTTTCGAAACTGAAGATACACGTGGTCAATTTGACTATGCATTTGATGGGCAAGAGCTGTCATTAAATTTCCTAACAAATGAAGAAACAGGTTGGAAGATATATGCCGCGATGGATAAAGAGGAAATTGCACAAGCTTCTTCTAGTATTTTGTTTACTACGATTATTGTAATGGTTTTATCATTAATAGTAGGTGCAGTGGTCATTTTCTTTATTTTACGTTCGATTGTAGGTCCTATTTCCAAGCTTACTTTAGCGGCGGAGAGAATGAGCCAAGGGGAGCTGAATAAAGAATTCTACGTTCACCCTAGCCGAAATGACGAGATTGGCCGATTAGGAAATGCGTTCGAGAAGATGCGATTTGCCTTATCGACTACACTCTCAAGCGTACAAGATAAAGCCCAGCATTTAGCTGCATCCTCTGAAGAATTATCCGCCAGTACGGAAGAGAATACTAGAGCAACCGAGCAAATCTCTTCTGAAATGCAAGAAATGGCATCAGGTGTAGATGCCCAAAGAGAGAGTATTAAGCAAGGGAATCTTGTCTCAGAAGAAATGGCATCCTCTGTGCATACCGTTTCAGTACGAACAGAGCAGGTTCAAAAAACGGCTTCGAATGCTACGAAATTTGTAGATGAAGGAAATGAAGCTATTCAAACAAGTATCGAGCAGATGACTCAAATTAAAGATACAGTATTAGAGCTTTCTAGCAGTGTAGAAGGACTCGGAAATAGCTCTGATGAAATCAGTAAAGTGGTTGATGCGATTAAGAGCATTGCCGAGCAAACGAATTTGTTGGCATTGAATGCAGCGATTGAAGCAGCGCGTGCTGGGGAGCAAGGAAAAGGCTTTGCGGTTGTTGCTGAGCAGGTACGTAATCTGGCTGAGCAATCAGCTGAATCAACACAGGTTATTAGCGGTATTATTCAATCTATACAACTTGAGACTGCAAAAACAGTGAAGAAAATGAGCGAAAGCACGAGCCAGGTTGAAAAAGGAATTGAAGTAGTTAATGTTGCTGGAAAATCATTCACAGAAATGAAGCAATTTGTTGAAGATGTGGCAAAAGAGGTTGGAGAAGTGGCATCACACGCACAATCAATGGCATCAGGTACTGATCAATTTGTGCATACATTTAAAGAAATCTCTGCTATTTCAGAGACGACAGCAGCAAGTACTGAAAACATCTCCGCATCAACGGAGGAGCAGCTGGCTTCTATGGAAGAGATCTCTACATCAGTTGGCACATTAACATTGCTAGCAGAAGAGCTTCAAAACTTAGTTTTACAGTTTGATGTTGCTGAGGCTGGAGAAGAGCTTGAGGCATTGAGTCAAAAAGAAGAGAAATAATTCTAAATAGAAAACCTGCAAATCCGTATCGCTATTTATAGTGGTACGGATTTTTGACGTGAGTTCTGGCTTGATATCGCCGGCGGGAGGAGAGGAAGAATCGGCACGAAGCACATGAAAGCGGCGGGAGAGAGAAGAATCTATTCTAATAAAGTTAATTCAGAAGCCTAAAACATTGCTGTAGCCATTGCATGCAATGTTCAGCTCGTGCTTGTGATTGTAAAAGAGTTCATACGGAGGTGTCTTCCAGAACACGGTCTTAGATCATTAATTTTATGCTAAAATACGGATTCAACATATATTGGTGATTTGCTTAGACAGTACATTTTTCATATTGATTAAAAATGTACCGTGTTTCTTAAAAAATTCAGGTTTTCGATTGGGTGAAAAGAAAGTACGATATAAATGTAAGGGCTTACATTAAAGGGGGATGTTTATGAATAGAAAGACGCTTATAAAACTATCTTTAGTAAGTGGTGTGGCTTTGTTAGCGGCTTGCAGCAATAGTGAGTCTGCCCAAAAAGAAAGTAAACTTGACCCGGTAGCATCTGCTGAAGAGCTGCCAGATTCGTTTGAAGAACCTGTGTCGATTAGCTTAATTAAGCATATTTCCGGAGATATTTTATTTAAAGAGGGAGAAAGCATTCAAGACAATGTTCATACACAATGGGTAAAGGATACATTTAATATCGATTTGAATTATTTATGGACGACGAGTGGTCCAGACGATACCTTTGATACTAAACTTCAGCTTAGTATGTCCGCTAATGAAGAATTGCCGTCCATTATAAGCTTAAGAAGCGATATAACCCAAGACCTTATTGATTCAGGACGTGTTATGGAGGTTGGGGATATTTTTGATAAATATGCATCTCCAGCTTGGAAAGAAGCGATAGAAGCAGATCCGCATGCTTGGGATCCTTATACGAGAGAGGATGGAATATACGCCATTCCTATCTTAGATTATGAAATGAATGGGGATACGGTTTTATTTATTCGTCAAGATTGGCTGGATAAACTAGGGCTAGATGGGCCAGAAACAATGGAAGATATTGAAACCATTATGGATGCATTTGTGAATGATGATCCAACAGGCACAGGAGAGAAAACCTATGGCCTAGCAACAGGCTTTGCTAATGCTTATAATACATGGATGTCTACGACGGACTGGGTGTTTGGTGCATACGGGTCAATGCCTGATCAGTGGAATTTAGCAGAGGATGGAACCTTAGAAAACGGCTCTATTCAACCAGAAGTGAAAGAGGGTTTAGAAACATTACGCGAGTGGATGGAGAAAGGCTACATTCATCCCGAGTCTGGATTATGGGATGAAGTAAAAGCATCCGAGTTATTCACCTCAGGTCGGGCAGGAATGATTGCAGGTCCTCATTGGATGCCTGATTGGCCACTAGGGGAGCTACTTAATAATGTGGAAGGGGCCGAATATAAAGCCTATGAAATTCCAACAGGACCAAATGGAGAAGCAGGGCGTTCGACAGGTATCACTTCTCAAAATGGAGCCGTTATGATTAATGAGAGTGCAACGGAAGAAGAAATTCAGGCATTTTTTGTGTATCAAAATTATTTATTTGAGAATTTTGCAAACCCAGAAGAAGGTAGCGAATTTGAATATGGATTTGCTGAAGGATACGACTATTATCTAGATGGGGAAGAAGTAAAATATCGTGATGACGAAATTCCAGGTGGAAGAATAGACCCGGTAAAATACACAATAACATTTGATGGAGCAAGAATTCCTTCTTTATATATTAATACTCTAGCTGAATTTGCTCGCGGACAAGAGCCGGAAACCCCGTTTGAACGAAAGGTATACTTGCAATACCCTGAAGCAGCATGGGAGGGGGCAAGAATAGTTGTAGATGGAGCTGATAAACAGGTTCACAGTATGTTTACTGGAGCGCCAACACCTACAATGCTTTCAAGACAGGATACACTGGACACCATGCTATCTGAAGCCTTCAGTAAAATGATTTATGGCGAACAATCCCTTGATGAATTTGATTCTGTCATCGATAAATGGAAAAGTTCCGGCGGTGATGACATTACAACTGAAGTCAATGAGTGGTACCAAACCGTTCAGAGCAGTCAATAAGTAACTTATTTCTCCTCCTCTTAGAGAGAATCAGCTAAACTAAAAATGAAGAGGGGGAGATATTTCATGAAAAGGCTGACATTGTTCCAACAAGCAGTCATTATATTGCTGTTGCTGCTTATTCCTACAGTACTTATATACAGTTACTCAAATTACGTAACAGAACAAGTGATCATAGACGATATTCACTCGCGCAATATGAATCGTTTGGATGTGTCAGTTAATCAATTAGAAGCAGATCTTGATCAGATCTCACAGTTTTTAATGGCATTAAGTATTGATTCAGACATTAGCAGCTTACGTAATATTGAATTGTATAGTCCATACGAGAAAGTTTCTTTAAAAGAAGACGTTTCTGAGAAATTACGTACTTACCAGCAGTTAAGCAATTTATTAGTGGATGTAACTATTTACATGCCAAATAATGAAAGCGCTATTACGACGATGCCGGTCTTTCCTGACTTGGAAACACCACTAGCTAATTCGTGGCATTATGTTGCTGATGAAAATAACAGGGACAATGATTATTTTATTCGTCATGTGCGATATCCATTAAATAATGTAGTTATTGGTAACGAGGTAATCATTGAAGCGAGGGTTTATACACAAAGTATAAGAAACCATTTGGATGATTTAGTGACAACAAATTTAAATAATGCATTTTTGTTTCATCAAGACTTTGGTGTAATTACAACGGCGGAAACTGATTTATCAATAACAGAAACCATAAATCATCACATGATAAACCAAAACGGTACGTTAAACATCCACCATGAAGGCACTCAATATTTGGTTAGTTATGTTCAATCAGAAGCACTTGATTGGATACTTATTGATGTCTTTCCATTAGACGAATTATTAACGCCAGTTTATAAAAGCCGAAACTTTCTTTATGCATCCGTTGTATTAATGATCTTATTTGGAGGTCTTTCGGGTTGGCTCCTATACAAGAAAATCCATATCCCAATAAGAGAGCTAAGTTTAGCTGTACAACGAATTAAACGCGCGGATTACGCAGTGAGAATACCGGTTGGCCATAATAATGAATTTCATAAACTAACACAAGGATTTAATGAGATGGCACAACAAATTCAAACCCTTATTGAGCAGGTCTATGAAGAAAAAATCCGTTCTCAGGAAGCCTCGTTAAAACTAATGCAAGCACAGATTAATCCGCATTTTCTTTACAATTGCCTGTTTTATATTAAAAACATGGCCAAGGTACAGCAAACAGATGCTGTAGAAGCTATGGCTCTTCACTTAGGACAATACTTTAGATATCGAACCAAGGTGGAAGATGAAAAAACAACTTTAAATGAAGAAATTGATTTAATTGATCATTTTCTATCCATCCATGCACTAAGAAAAAAATCGATAACGTATTCAATCTCAATTCCTAAAGAGATGTACTCCCTTCAAATTCCAAGCCTTCTTTTACAACCTATTGTAGAGAATTCCATTGTTCATGGAATTGAACCGCTTTTAGGAAAAGCATACATTCGAGTGACGGGAACTATAACGGAGCAATGTAATATGGTGACGATTGAGGACAATGGGAATGGCCTCTCAGCATCTAGTCGTGAGCAATTAACGGCCAGCTTAGAAGAGAAAGAAGTGTTACAGGAAGGCTATGGAATGCGAAATGTTCATCAGCGATTAATAAAAAAATACGGTGGTCTTTCAGGTTTATATATTAGCGAATCTGAACTAGGCGGCTTAAAAGTCGAAATAAAATGGCAAGAAATAAATGATGAAGAATGAAGGGAGGTTTATTAAATGTATACACTCCTTTTGGTAGATGATGAGGAAGCAACCTTACTTGGTTTAAGTGCGATTGCGTGGGACAAACTGAACATTTCAACCATTCTCCTTGCTTCATCTGTAACTGAAGCATTAACTCAGCTGGAGTCTAATAGCGTTCATGTAGTCATTACAGATATACGAATGCCAGGACAAACCGGAATCGATTTATTAATTGAAATGGAGAGACGAGGACATGTAGCAAAAGGACTGCTCTTATCAGGATATGCTGAGTTTGAATATGCAAAACAGGCCATTCATGCTCACGCAGTTGATTATCTATTAAAGCCCTGCTCAGATGAAGAGGTTTTGAATGCAGTAGAGCGAGCAATTGAAGCCGTGCAGGAAGATGAAAGAATTCGAGCAGAAAAGCTGAATATGGTCACCCATTTGGGTAAAAAGCCTCTAATGGTTGGGGAACTACTGCTACAAAAGTGGCTAACAAGCTATCATACGGTAGATATGATTCAGAAACAAATTGAAGAGTATCAATTACCATTTCGATCGGATGCACCTAGCATATGGATTGGTATTTATAGTGAAAAACTAAACGATAAAATGATGATTGAGTCAGAAGTCTTAACCATGTTTTCATCTATTAGTTTTCCAATGCTGATAAGTGATAAACCTGATTTCCTGTATATTCTTCTTGTCTCTAAGGAGAGTACGCCAGAAGATTGGATCCATACCGTTTTAACTAAGTTGATACCTCAGTTTAAACAACACATTACAGTTAAGCTTCATGCTGCTTTCTTTTTAGAGGTTTCGAATCCTTTTTTGTTCTGGCCCCATGTTAAACACGAGCTAGACGATCTTCATCAAACCATTCACGCTTCAAAACAATTCGGGAATAAGCCAGCTGCGGAAATATTAGTAGATCGTGCTAAGCAGTATGTAAATAATCATTTGGATATCTTTCCAACCTTACAAAGTGCGGCCGATTATTTACATGTTCATTCTGCTTACTTATCAAAAGTGTATAAAGAGGTGTCAGGCGAAAACTTCACTGAATATACTCATCGACTAAAAATGGAACATGCCGTACATCTGCTTGTTCATACAAATCAACGAATACTACAAATAGCAGAGCAATTAGGCTACAATGATTCATCCTATTTCATTAAAGTGTTTAAGAAATACTTTAATAAGACCCCACATGAATTCAGAAACAGATGATGAAAGGAGTGAGAAACAGCTATGAGTGAATTGAGTAATGCCCGACAAGACATGAAGGTGTCAGGGGAAAAGCATAAACAGAAGCAAAGCTGGAATCTCAAACGAAATTGGCCACTTCATGTACTAGTTATGCCTGCTATCATTCTAGCTTTCATATTTAACTATCTGCCCCTGGGTGGAATCATCATGGCATTCCAAGACTTTAAACCATGGCATGGCTTCACTGGTTCAGAATGGGTGGGTTTCGAGCAATTTAAACGAATCTTTGAGTTCAGTGAGGGAAGGCAGGTCATTTGGAACACACTGGTTATCTCTAGCTTTAAAATAGTATTTCAACTAATTATTCCGATTATTTTTGCTTTGCTATTAAACGAAGTAAGAGTAATGACCTTTAAACGTTCTGTACAGACTTTGGTCTATCTGCCCCACTTTCTTTCCTGGGTTATATTAGGAGGGATATTGCTGGATTTATTAAGTGTTGATGGGGGGTTAGTGAACCAGTTTCTTAACTTCTTTGGAATAAATTCAATCTTTTTTCTTGGAAATGGAGACTGGTTTCGCGTAACTGTCATAGCAAGTGATGTATGGAAGGATTTTGGGTTTTCGGCGATTATTTTTTTGGCAGCCTTATCTGGCATAAACCCTAATCTATATGAAGCGGCTGTTGTAGATGGAGCCAATCGTTTTCAACAAGTATTGTTTATCACATTGCCGGCATTACTCCCAATTACGATTGTGGTGGCGACTCTAGCCCTTGGAAATATATTAAACGCCGGATTTGACCAGATCTTTAACTTATACAATCCACTTGTTTACGACAAGGGAGACATTATTGACACCTATGTATATCGTCAAGGCTTACTTGGTGGAAATTTCAGTTACGCAACAGCGGTAGGGCTATTTAAGTCTGTAATAGCGTTTATTCTAATCGTGATTGGTTATCGCTTAGCCTATAAATACGCAAATTATCGTATTTTCTAAAGGAGGAATGATTATGAATCATATGAGTACATCTTATCGGATTTTTACCATCTTTAATATTGCGTTTCTATCATTACTAGGCATCATCTGTATCATTCCTCTTATTCACATCTTAGCAGTCTCATTTAGTGCTCCGGCTCCGGCTAATGCCAATCTCGTACGATTTCTCCCAATTGATTTTACCTTGTCTGCTTGGGGGCAAACACTTGGAAATGATAATTTCTTACGCGCGCTTTGGAACGGTATAACACGAACGGTTCTTGGAACAGTAGTAAGTCTATTTACAATTACACTCGCTGCTTATGCACTGTCAAAAGAGGATCATGAGTTTAAGGGAAGAAAATTTTATATCTACTTTTTAGTATTCATTATGCTATTTAATGGTGGACTAATTCCAACCTATATTCTTGTGCAAAACCTAGGGCTCATTAATACGATATGGGCGTTGGTGTTACCAGGGGCCGTTAATGTGTTTAATTTAATTCTGATGCTAAATTTTTTCCGTACGGGTGTACCAAAATCTTTAGAAGAAGCAGCCCTTATGGATGGAGCTGGACACTTCAGAATATTATTTAGTATTTATCTCCCGATATCATTACCAGCCATTGCTACAGTTGGATTGTTCACGTTAGTGGGACAATGGAATTCGTGGTTTGATGGACTTATCTATTTAACAGATGCTTCAAAGTTCCCGCTGTCTACATTCTTACAAACAATTATTGTGCAAAATGATTACTCACAAATGAATGTGAACGCGGATGAAATGAAGGCAATGTCAGAAAGAACTGTGCGTTCTGCGCAAATTTTTATTGGGGCCTTGCCGATTATTATGGTGTATCCATTTTTGCAGAGGTATTTTGTGAAAGGAATTGTACTCGGTTCGGTGAAGGAATAAGGTATATGAAGAACTAGCTGACAGCACCTCATGTGTTGAGTCAGCTAGACTCTTTTTTATTCTAAAAATAAATAAAAAACTATTGCTCAACATTTCACAATGTGATAAGATATACATATAAATAAGCAAGGGAGATTTTATTTTTACCTTCTCTTGTGAATTAGTGAGCATAATCATGTGAAATTAATCACAAAATAAAAATATGGAGGAATTTAAATGAAGACACTTGTTATTGGATGCACACATGCGGGGACAGCTGCTGTTACAAATATCTTAAAAATGAAGCCAGAAGATGAAGTGGTTGTGTATGAACGAAATGATAATGTTTCATTTTTATCCTGCGGAATTGCATTACATGTAGGTGGAGTGGTAAAAGAGGCGGAGGATTTATTTTATTCATCTCCTGAACAGCTAGCAGCTTTAGGAGCCACCATGCGCATGCAGCATGAGGTACTATCTATTGATACGGAAAAGAAAACGATCCAAGTTCGAAACCTGCAAACAAATGATATTTTTACGGACTGGTTTGATAAGCTTGTACTTGCTACTGGATCAGCTCCTGTTATTCCGCCGATTACTGGAGTAGGGCTAAAAAACATTCAACTTGCGAAAAACTATCATCAGGCGAAAGAAATCATTCAAAAAGCACAGGATGCTTCAAATATTGCTGTCATTGGAGCGGGTTATATCGGCGTAGAGCTTGTTGAAGCCTTTGAAGCGTATGGTAAAAACGTAACCTTTATTGAGGGAGCGGACAGAGTTTTAAATAAATATTTAGACCGCGAATTTACTGATATTGTAGAAGAAGAGCTTCATGAACATCATGTTAAATTGGCACTAAATGAAAAAGTACTACAATTTAATGGGAATGAAGAGGGTCTTGTTCAACAGGTTGTGACTTCTGAACAAACATATGAAGCAGATCTTGTTCTCTTATGTGTTGGCTTTAAACCACAGACGGATTTATTAAAGAATCAAGTAGATATGCTACCAAATGGAGCATTAATTCTTAACGACTTTATGCAAACAAGTCACCCGGATATTTACGGGGCAGGGGATAGCTGTGCAGTGTATTATAACCCGGCAAAAACACACGCGTATATTCCTCTAGCAACGAATGCCGTTCGTATGGGCACCATTGCAGCTCATAATATTATTGGAAACAAAGTGAAGTATCGCGGAACGCAAGGAACATCAGGATTAAAGCTGTATGATCTAAACATGGCATCAACAGGGGTTACTGAATCAAATGCTTTCTTTTTCGGATTGAATGTGAAATCTATCACAATTGATGAATCATACCGACCTGAATTTATGCCTACTGCTGAAAATGTAAAAATAAAAATTGTATACGAAGTAGGAACAAACCGAATCGTCGGCGGAGCAATTATGTCCAAAGTGGATCTCACCCAAGCCGTGAACACATTATCCGTGTGTATTCAAGAGAATAAAACCATTGAAGACTTGGCGTTTGTAGATTTCTTCTTTCAGCCGCATTACAATCAGCCTTGGAACTATCTAAATAAAGCGGCATTAAAAGCTTTGGAGCAAGAAACGGAACATGAAAATGTATTAATTTAATCTATTACCTGTGAGCAGATCAGAACATGATCTGCTTTTTTTCGTTTATGATATAAAGACTTTCTCCACATACTAGGAGAGAGTAGTTGGTTTACATAGAAAGAAGGTTAGTATTTAAATGGAAGTCATGTACATTGTCCTGATCTTGTTTTTTATTATTGGGTTATCAAATGTCATTCAGCGCTTTATCCCGTTTGTACCACTTCCTCTGGTGCAAATTGTAATTGGGGTTGTTATATCTATAAGTCCATCCGGGCTTCATATTCCATTGGAGCCTGAGTTGTTTTTTGTATTGTTTATCGCACCACTCTTATTTAACGATGGAAAAGTTACACCTCGTGATGAGCTTTGGAAGCTAAGAAGACCAATTTTATTATTAGCTTTAGGTTTGGTGTTTGCAACAGTGGTTGTTGGTGGCACATTTATTCATTTCCTTATACCATCCATTCCCTTACCAGCAGCTTTTGCTCTTGCAGCTATCCTTTCTCCTACAGATGTGGTTGCGGTCGGCTCGATTGCTAGCCGAATGAAGATGCCTAAAGGAATTATGCGTCTTCTTGAAGGGGAGGGCCTGATGAATGATGCTTCAGGGCTGGTTGCCTTTAAATTTGCTGTTGCTGCTACGGTTACAGGCTTCTTTTCGATCTATCAGGCAACAGGTAGCTTTTTGTTAATCGCCATTGGGGGTTTAGTATCCGGGGCTTTGCTCGCACTTTTTATCATTTGGATAAAGGTGTTATTACGTCGATTCGGTCTAGAAGATATTACGGTTCACATGCTTATTCAAATTATGACACCATTCATTATCTATATCTTAGCTGAAGAGTTTGGTTTTTCAGGCATATTAGCAGTTGTTGCAGCTGGTGTTGTACATGCTGTTGAGCGTGAACGGTCTGAATCACGTACGTTAGAGCTTCAGAAGGTATCTGATCATACATGGTCGGTCATCTTATATGTTTTGAATGGCCTTGTTTTTGTGCTTCTTGGTTTACAGGTGCCGGATGCCAGCCGAGTAGTCATCGCCGATCCAACCTTTAAAAATGGAGAAGTGCTTGCATACATTTTTGCCATTACGCTTGTCCTACTTGTCCTTCGTTTTATATGGTTGACTTTATTCTGGAGAAAGATCAAGCCTTTAATGACATATAAAGAATCTGATTTACCTAAGTACAGAGCGATTACCACGCTAACTGTTTCTAGTGTTCGTGGCGCAGTAACGCTAGCAGGGGCATTCTCTATTCCGTATGTCATCTCGGACGGATCTCCTTTTCCTGAAAGAGATTTAATTATCTTTTTGGCTGCGGGTACGATTTTACTTACTTTACTTATAGCAAGTGTCTTTCTTCCGATTCTCTCGAAGCAAACGGCAGGCGAGGGCACCGATCAAAAGCAGCTCAACTTCGAACAAGCTGCAAATCGAACGTGGGAGGAAGGTAGAGCTTACCTACAGGAATTAAGAACATCGGATAATCGACTCGCTATTCGTAGATTATCTAAAGAGTACTCACAAGCTTCTGTTGATATTGTATATGGAGGCGGTACGAGCTGGGATTTTGCTCATAAAAGAAAAGAGCATACCGTCCGTTTAAAAGCAATGCAAACAGAGCATAAGCTTTTAACAGAAGAACTTAGAACAAATAAAGAACTAAAGAAAGCAGTTGTTGACTATCTTCAATTACGTTTGCAAATGATTGATGAAGTGCTTAGTCATAAAACATGGTTTTCATTATTTGCAATCCGTCTAAAACGTTTGGCTCAAAGAGTTTTTCCTGGTACTAAGCACAATAAATTGAATGAGGAGGATGGGGGTCAAGTCCGTGAAATTCTTGCAAGAGTATATGCTCAAATTATTACTGATCTGCATAAGGGCTTAAAATCGGAAGAGAATCACTCGGCATGTATGAATCTAATCCCTCTATATGAAAGAGTGCTACATCGGATTAGTGAATCAGATCTCGATGTGGATCCTGTTCTTGAACATCAGGTATTGGACTTGCATTATCAAGTTATGGAAGAGATGCGCCGTGTTACACAGCAATTATTCCAAGAAAACAGTACATCAAGAGAAACAACTCAAAAATTAAGAAGATACCTAAATTATGTTGAATCTGCAGTAGCTGAGAATGCACAAACACCAGCCGATCACTAAAAAGCATCACTCATTATTAACCGATTTTTACAACGGGACAATCAATAGGCTATGCTTTATTCTACTCAAATCGGGAATAGTAAAATAGCATGCTAAACGTTTAAAGGAGTGAATTACAATGAAAGCAGTTGTCATTAATCAATATGGTAGCAAGGAAGAATTGGTAGAACAAGAGGTGTCTAAACCGACTCCTGAATCAAATCAAGTGGTTGTAAAGCTTGAGGCAACCTCCATCAATCCGATTGATTGGAAGCTACGAGAAGGTTATCTAAAAGGGATGTTTGATTGGTCATTCCCAATCATTCTTGGTTGGGATGCTGCAGGCACGATATCCGAAGTTGGTTCAAATAGTTCGAAGTGGAAGGTAGGAGACCGTGTATTTACTCGTCCAGACACCACTCGTTTTGGTACGTATGCAGAGTATACGGCTGTTGATGATCATTTACTGTCGAGAATACCAGATTCTATTTCATTTGAGGAAGCTGCAGCTGTCCCATTAGCAGGTCTAACAGCATGGCAGGCATTGTTTACCCATGGGGGTCTCAAAGCAGGTGAAAAAGTACTGATTCATGCAGGTGCTGGTGGTGTTGGCGTATTTGCTATTCAACTTGCGAAAAATGCCGGTGCACATGTCATCACAACGGCAAGTGAAAAGAATCATGAGCTGTTGTATTCTTTAGGAGCAGATCAGGTCATTGATTATAAGAAAGAAGACTTTAAAGAGCTTCTATCAGATATTGATCTCGTGTTTGATACGATGGGAGGTCAGGTTGCGGAAGACAGTTTTAACGTACTTAAGTCAGAAACAGGCAGGTTGATCTCGATTGTTGGAGAGCCTGATCAAGATTTAGCAAAGTCTAAGAGTGTGATTGCTAAAGGCATCTGGTTAGAACCTAGTGGTGAGCAGTTACAGGAGTTTGCTGACCTTTTAGAGGATAAAAAGGTGAAATCCATTGTAGGATCAACCTTCCCATTTAGTAGAAAAGGAATCTATGATGCACATGCTTTGAGTGAAACGCATCATGCTGTCGGAAAGATTGTCATTACTTTTTAATACAAAAAAGAGGGTGGAGCGATGTTTGTTAATCGCTCCACCCTTTATTTATTAATGTGCGTAGGTTTCTTCTGTTTGTTTGCTTTGTTTCTTATCATATTGATTCCAAATTCGTGAGATGGCTATTGTTAGCAATAATGCCGTGACCACTCTTATTAGGAGTAAAGGCCAAACAGGTATACCTAGAACTAAAAAGACCAGTGTGTCCTCCACTACAGCATGGCATGCAACCAAAAAGATAAACACAATATATAGGTCCTTCTTTTTCACTTTGTCTTCTTTGACTGCGTCAATCATGACACCTGCACCGTAAGCTAACCCAATGGTTAACCCGGACGCTAGCGTAATGGACGTATTTTTCTCTACGCCAATTAGATTTGTTAATGGCGAAAGACTGTTTGCGATGGCTTTTAACCAATTCTTCTCTCGCATGATTTGTACGACCATCATAAGAGGGATCACTATTAAAGCAAGCTGTAAAATCCCCGTTATTCCTGCTGCAATCCCCTCCCATACAATCGCCAACCAACTCATTGTTTCAGGCGTTGGAGCAGCGGCATGTGAGCTCGAACCAAAACCATATACTGCTTGTTCTCCTCCTCCTTGCCAAACTAAGTTAATGACAAAAGCAGAAACGAGAGCTAAGCCAATTCGCACCGCAAGTATGACTGACATTCTAAGTCCAACCTTTGCTGCGACGGCGGATTCAACAAATAAATTATGTGAGAATGAGAGCATAACCGCTAGTATAAAAACCTCTTTTACCGTCAGATCCAAGCTTAAGATTGCGCCAATGCCTGCGTACAAATTTAAAGCATTACCTATGACTAACGGGATCGCTGCTTCACCTGAAAGGCCAATGACCTTCATAAGTGGAGATAAAGCGGAGGCAAGCCAATGAAGAATGGGGGTATAACCAAGAATAGTGATAAATAATGTGATTGGAAAAATGACTTTACTCAGTGTCCATGTAGTGGAGAGACCTGAGAGTAACCCTCTTTTTAGCATAAAACCATCATGTCCTTCCGTGCGTTAATCTGCCAAATTAATTATACATGTTTGCTGCGTTTAATGAAAACCTTTATAGTAAAAAGTAGAGATGAGAAAGGGTGAATTCAATGTATGTAGTAATGAACGAATTACATGTACCAAGTGAACGAAAAGCGATGCTAACAGAACGCTTCGCTAAATCGGCTGATAATATGAGCAATGTACCAGGTTGCCTAGAGTTTCTCTTTTTAAATAATGAAAAGGACGATGGAAAACAAGTAGTATTCACAAAATGGGAAACGAAGCAGGACTATGAAAACTGGCTAGAAAGTGATGCTTTCCAAAAGGCCCATCAAAGCAAGAGCAAACCAAGCTCTGAGAGTGAACGTCCGGCTGCACAGTCTAATCAATTAGAGGCTTATACAGTGGAGCACCATAGTAAGTCAAACTAATGATTGCAAGTAAACATCCAGATGCGGTTTTGTATCTGGATTTTTTGTTGTATTCTTGCTATAATAAGTGGTTGATGTTACTTGTATAAAAATGAAGACTGAAAAAATCAGTTGATAATAGAATTAAATAGTTGAAATGAGGTTTTTATTATGAATAAGCCATCCATTTATGGTTTAACGATGGATCAATTAACGGCGTGGTTATTAGAGCACGGTCACAAGAAATTCCGCGCATCACAAGTGTGGGATTGGTTGTATCGTAAGCGTGTTACAAGCTTTAACCAAATGAATAACGTGAACAAAGAATGTATTGATGTGTTAGAGGAGAACTTCTCTATCCAAACGCTGACGGAGCATGTTCGTCAAGAATCAAAAGACGGTACAATGAAGTTCTTATTCCGTTTGCAGGATGGGAACTTAATTGAAACAGTTTTAATGAGACACAAATATGGTTTATCAGTATGTGTAACGACTCAGGTTGGTTGTAATATTGGTTGTAGCTTCTGTGCAAGTGGATTATTAACAAAAAACCGTGATCTTACAAGTGGTGAAATTGTTGAGCAGATTATGAATGTTCAGCTGCACCTTGATACAAAAGGACAAGAAGAGCGGGTTAGTCATATTGTTGTAATGGGAATTGGTGAACCGTTTGATAACTTCCAAAACACGGTCGATTTTCTTGAAATAATTAAAGACCATAAAGGACTTGCCATTGGTGCACGTCACATTACTGTTTCTACAAGTGGACTTGCAAACAAAATTTATGAGTTTGCTGATCTAAAGCTTCAGGTGAACCTAGCTGTTTCGCTTCATGCGCCTAACAATGAACTTCGTACTCGTATTATGAAAATTAACAAAGCTTTTCCAATTGAAAAGCTAATGGATTCGATTGAGTATTATCTAGAAAAAACAAATCGTCGTGTGACGTATGAATATATTCTTATTAATGATGTAAATGATCATAAGGCAGCAGCACTTCAGTTAGCAGAATTAATTGGGGATAAACGCCATCTTTCTTACGTGAACCTCATCCCTTATAACCCCGTTGATGAGCACGGAGATTACCAGCGTAGTACACCGGAAGCGATCTCGGAATTCTTTGATACATTGAAGAAAAAAGGCATTAATTGTGGTGTTCGACTTGAACAAGGTGCTGACATTGATGCAGCCTGCGGTCAATTAAGAAGTAAACAAGAAAAGAAAAAAGAAAAAGTTTGAGATAATTCAAAGAAAAAGCCGCAATCCATCAAGGGTTGCGGCTTTTTTATATTCCACATAATGATGCCAATTGATATGGCGGCTCCTTTAATAATGCCAAAAAAACCATATATAAATTTATTTTATCCACTATATAAAAATACGGTATAATGTAATGAAAACGCTTTCTTTTAAGGGGGATAGTTGTGGCACATAGGGTAAAGGCAAGACTTCTTAAATGGATTAATCATTTGAAGCTTCGTGATAAACTGATGCTTACATTTATTGTTGTGGTTCTAATTCCTATATCATTAGTAGGACTGATGCTAACTCAGGAGTTAAGATCTATTGCGTTAGATGATATGAACCAACAATCACAATCTAATATAGAAAGAGTCAAGGAACGGACCTATGATTTACTAAAAATACCTACATTTATTTCAAACAGTCTTGAATTTGACAACGAGTTAGATGAACTTGTAAATACTACTTACAATACAACCTTTGAGGTCGTTAGCAGCTATTATTATTATCAAAACTTTCAATCCTATCTCTATACTCAACGAGAAATAAATTCAATACGCTTCTATATTGATAACCCTACTCTAATTAATAATTGGGAGTTTATACCTGTGAATGATGAACTGAGAGAAGAAAGCTGGTTTCAACAGGTGGAAGATGAAGTGGGATATAATCAATGGCGTTTATTATCAGATGAAACAAATAATAATCAAAAGTATCTTAGTTTAATAAAACGAATAAATTTCTTGGAGAACCAAACGTATGGGATCGTTGTGATCACTATTGAACCAAGTCAATTAAATGCAATTCTTAATCAAGAATCTCTATTAACCTTTATTACAGATGAAGAAGGACATGTTATTTCATCAAACAAAAAAGAGTTCACAGGGGAAGTGCTGAGCAATTTCATTGAACAGGCGGTGTTGGATGAATCAGGCATTCACGACGCAGCTTTTCAAGGGGAGCAAGCACAGGTCACTGTGGAGCAGCTTAATCCAATGATGAGCCAAAGTGAGCTTAATATTGTATCTGTCAGCTTAAACAGTCAAATTGTCGAACGCGCAAATCGTCTTGGCTTTACTGGTATTATGATTACACTAGTTGGTGTAACGGTTGCAGTTGTGTTAATTGCTGTTTTTTCCAAGCTTCTTTCGCAACGTTTATCTAATTTAAGCCAAAAAATTGAACGGGTTGCAGCTGGAGACCTTACAACGAAAATTACAATTGATGGAACGGATGAAATTGGACAGCTTTCACATCAGTTTAATGACATGGTTGAGAATCTTAAAGGATTGGTAGAGCAAGTGCTTGAAACTAATCGTCAAAAGAACTTAATTGAAGTTACACAAAATGAAATGAAATTTAAAATGTTAGCTAGCCAAATTAACCCTCACTTCTTATTTAATACATTAGAGTCTATTCGAATGAAAGCTCACATTGAACAGGAAAAAGAAATTGCAAATGTTGTAAAGCAATTAGGTATGATTATTCGGAAAAGCCTTGATACCGATGGGAAACCAGTTCCTCTAAGAGATGAAATAGAGCTTGTTCAAACGTATCTGGAGATTCAAAGTTTTAGATATGGGGAACGACTTCGATATCAGTTGAATGTTGCGCCTGAAACGAAACATCTACTTATACAGCCGTTAACCATTCAACCGATTGTTGAGAATGCTGTTTTTCATGGACTTGAGACTAAGGATACCGGGGGAGAAGTGATCGTTTCAGCTTACTTCCAGGAAAGTGAAGTTATTATTTCGGTTAAGGACAACGGTGTGGGGATAAGTGAAAATCGATTGAATTCGATCCAAGAAATGCTCGATGAGAAAGAGACTAATGGTCATAATCGGATTGGATTGAGGAACGTACATCAAAGATTGCAGCTAATGTATGGTTCGCAGGCAGGTCTTAAAATTACTAGTGAAGAGGGTAAGGGAACCCATATTCAATTTAGCATACCATGGGAGGGGACATGATGTATCAGGTAGTCATTGTTGATGATGAACCAATGATTCGAGAGGGGCTGCGTTCATTAATACCTTG
Organism: Alkalicoccobacillus porphyridii; assembly: GCF_007293315.1. Taxonomy (GTDB): domain Bacteria; phylum Bacillota; class Bacilli; order Bacillales; family Bacillaceae_D; genus Alkalicoccobacillus; species Alkalicoccobacillus porphyridii. The sequence goes on along the minus strand of NZ_VLXZ01000005.1, from coordinate 88,025 downwards.
GGAACAGTATGGGTTTAGTGTGACAGAAATAGCTAGGAACGGAAAAGAAGCATTTGAAGTTTATCAGAATGTGAAGCCTGATTTAATGATTGTTGATATACGCATGCCGGAAATGGATGGTTTAGCTTTAATAGAGTTAATTAGAAAAAGTGATCGATTCACTCATTTCATCATTTTAACAGGTCACGCCGACTTCAGTTATGCACAGAAAGCTTTATCTTCAAGGGTAGATGGATATCTATTAAAACCTTTAGATGAGGAAGAACTTATAGGTCTACTTAATCAAATACATGCAGAGATTAAGAGTCGTTTGACTGTCAATGTATTAAAGGAAAAGGAGCAACTATGGAAAAGAGAATTCTTTATCAAAGAAGCTTTGTCTGGACCCATTGAGAAGGAAAATGTGGAAGCGTTCGATGTACAATGGAGGCACTATGGCTTACAAGCAGAAATGTATCGAATAATTCTCGTAACAGTACCTGAATCAATGGAAAAGGTTCATGCTCATCTTAGTTCAGTAACAGTCAACAAAAAGGGTGCACTACCCTTTTCATTTAGTACATTTAACGGAATGATTCTTTTTAATGATGCTATACAGTCTGAAAAAGAAACAGTGGCATACATTCAATCAACAAAAGGTTATGGTGCCATCGGGAAAAAAGTGACTGACCCACAAGACCTTTATCAATCTTATGAGGAAGCGCAATATTTATTAAATCAAACCTTTCTATTTAAAGAAGGTACATGTATAACTAATGAGATGTTAGCAGAAATTCAGGAGAGTAAGACAGATTCAAGGAGTGAATTCTCAATGGATCATTACGTAAAGAATCTTTCCATAACCATCACCCTTGGTCATGTGGATTCATGTCATTCTCTGCTTAAACAATTTACCAATGAGTTAATCAGAAATAAATATGATCCAAACCAAATTAAAAAAAACATTGTTCATTTATATTCAATGGTTGTAAATCAGCTTGTATTAAATGATTCTCGCAGATTAAAAGCAATTGAGTCCACACAATTTAGTTCTAGCCACATGTACGATCTGCATCATATCCACGCATTAACAGATGCAGTGATTGAGCGGTTCACTGAATTGATTCGACTTGTTTACACAGGAGGGAAAGAGAGTACAATTCAACGAATGGTAGACCTGATTAACAAACAGTACGATCAGAACTTACGTCTCGAGACACTAGCCGAGCTACTCAATTATAATCCAGCCTATCTAGGTAAGCTTTTTCGTGAACATACAGGAGAATATTATAATACCTACCTGGATAAGGTGAGAATTGAGAATGGAAAAGCTCTTTTATTGGACGGCTATAAGGTATATGAGGTTTCAGAGAAAATCGGTTACAAGGATGTAGATTATTTTCATCGGAAGTTTAAGAAATACGAGGGTATCTCACCGAGAGCGTTTCAGAAGAAGCAAATAACCATAAAGTAATTATTCATAGCGTGGTTGGGACAGAAGTATTATAACTAATAAAAAAGCTAATCAATGTTGGAGTCTCTCCATTCATTGTTCAGCTTTTTTATTGTACAAAAGAGGATGGATGTAGCTCCCATCTTTCCGTGGGCAGCTGGAATATCAGTACAGTTTACTTGTGTAAGTACATGGAGGAATTGGAGGTTATCTAAGAATAGTTTCTTCGCTGCCTCTCTCGAAAATGGGGGCACTCACCTGAGCTCAGTTATTGAACCAATCTGGGGAAGCCATCTCATTTCAATGAACCTGTTCATCGGGGTCACTGAAAAAGAAGCTTTATATGATAGTGAATCTTATGTGAAACAAAAAAGAGCCCTCATTTCCTTAGATAGGAATGTTGGTCATTTGGCTTATCGGGAACATGAGCGGAAGGAGAAAACGTAGACTCCTACGGAACAGAACGAGGCAGACCGACATTGAAGTGGCGCACTTCCACTTCAAGGGCTGAGACCGTTCCCGTGGAAAGCGAAGTTTTCTCCTGTAGCGGTGCAAATGAGCTCATTTCTAAATGACTTTTTCAGTGGCCTCCTGTTCATCCCGCAGGTGTCGGCCCTCCATTTTCGTTCGCTTGGTGAGGAGCGGAATCAATTATTATGAGAGATTACATACCAAGAGTCTACATAACTTTCCTACACAAGAAGTTGTTTTTTTCTAAATGGGGATTTAGCTATTGAAAGTAATATTGTTCAACATCTAAAGGACAGCACGAGGCAGACCGTCATTGAAGGGGTAGTTTTGCTCTTCAATGGTTGAGGTCGTGCTGGTGGAAAGAGACCATTCTACTGTAGCGGCATTATTTATCTTTTTTTCTGTGAGATATAGTTCTATCCAGTCTCATTTTTCAATTGATTTATCACTAATTTTTATCTGATTTCTTCTCAAATTTATCATGTATTTCCTCGTGACAATCTCGTATATGATGAGAAAAGGGAGGAGAGAAAAGATGGAAACACCAAAAATGAAAACGCATTCAAAAATAGGTCTTGTTCAGAAAAAAAGTTTTTGGACGATATTTAAGCAACAAAAATACCTTTATCTTATGTCTTTACCGTTTGTTGCATGGGTTTTTGTCTTTAATTATCTTCCATTAGGTGGCTGGGTCATGGCCTTTCAAAACTATCGACCAGCACTTGGTTTTTTTGAACAAGAATGGGTAGGCTTTCAGCAATTTATTGAATTATTTCAGGATGATCGATTCTATTTAGTTCTTAGAAATACTATTGTGATGAGCCTAATGGGTTTGACTGTTGGTTTTAGTGTGCCCATTCTTTTTGCAGTCTTATTAAATGAAATACGAGTCAAAACATTTAAGCGTACAGTTCAAACGGTATCTTATCTCCCTCACTTTGTCTCATGGGTCATCGTAGCAGGTATTGTAACAAAGATGCTTTCTGTAGATGGTGGGGTAGTAAATGATGTGTTAGTTGCGGTTGGAATGATAGATCAACCGGTACAATTTATGACTAAAGGCGAATATTTTTGGGTCATTGTAACGTTAGCTGATTTGTGGAAAGAAATGGGCTGGAACTCGATTATCTTTCTTGCTGCTATGGCAGGTATAGACCCACAGCTTTATGAAGCAGCAAAAGTGGATGGGGCAAGCCGTTTCAGACAAATCTGGCATATTACGTTAACAGGAATTAGACCAACTATTTTAGTGGTATTAATTCTATCAATTGGGAATCTAATCTCAATTGGTTTTGAAAAGCAATTTTTACTTGGTAATCCAACCGTTGTAAACTTCTCGGAAGTATTAGATCTGTATGCCTTAAATTACGGAATTGGATTAGGAAGATTTTCGTATGGTACAGCCATTGGAATCTTTAATTCTTTAGTAAGTATCATGCTACTATTTTTGGCTAACGGAATATTCAAACGATTTGCGAATCAAAGTGTAATGTAGAAAGGAGGGAAAACTAATGCGAAAATTACTTCCAGGTAATCGAACAACCTTAGGTGATCGAATGTTTGACACATTTAACTATACATTCTTATTCATTGTTTTTGTAGTAACATTATATCCATTTCTAAATGTATTAGCTGTCTCTTTAAACGATTCCACAGATACCGTTCGAGGCGGCATTCACATCTGGCCGAGAGAATTTACTTTAGAAAATTACAAAACTATTTTTGAATATGATAATCTCGTTACTGGTTTAATTAATTCAATTCTACGTACAGTGATTGGAACAATATTAGGTGTTTTATCATCTGCGATGGTAGCGTTTACACTAAGTAGGTCAGATTTTCAAGGAAGAAAGTTTGTATCTATATTTATTGTCTTAACGCTTTATTTCTCGGGAGGTTTAATCCCAGGTTACATGCTAATGCGAGAATTGAATCTAATCAATACCTTCTGGGTGTATATTCTTCCAGGTATGGTTAACGCCTTTAACATTATCATTATCAGATCATTTATGGATGGTCTTCCTTTTGCACTGCAAGAGTCTGCTAAGATCGACGGAGCTAGTGACTTTACGATTTTCTGGAGAATTATCATGCCTTTATGTATGCCAGTGCTTGCGACCATAGCTTTATTTGTGGCTGTTGCTCAATGGAACTCTTGGTTTGATACGTATCTCTACAACAGCTCTAACCCAGCACTAACTACACTGCAGTATGAACTGATGAAGATCCTCCAAAATACGAATATGGGGGCATCTGATGCTAACTCATTTAGAGGTGTTGCTGGAGAAGAAGCAGCCAAGCAAGTTTCTCCTGAATCTATAAAGATGGCTATTTCAATGGTGACAATTATACCGATATTACTAGTCTATCCATTTTTACAAAAGTACTTTGTACAAGGAATGACACTTGGTGCAGTAAAAAGTTAGACAATTATATGATAAGGGGAGAGGTAAATGAACAAGCATTGGAAAAGAGGTATGTTTTTAACTTCGGTTGTTTTGGTTGCGGGTATATTGGGGTGTAGTAAAGACACAGCTAATCTAGAAGATGAAGATCCGGAAGGTGAAATCACACTCAATTATTTTAGTGCTGACATGCATTCTCAATGGGATAACATGGATAGCCCTGTGAGTCAAAAGGTCAAAGAAGAAACAGGAGTTACGATAAACGGAGAGTTTGATGTCAATGGTGGCGATCAAAAGATTTCCCTCATGGCAGCAAGTGGTGATTACCCAGATTTAATCACGCCTAAGGGTAATGCAGGAACACTTGTTGATGCAGGGGCACTTATAGATTTAACAGATTTAATAGAAGAACACGCACCAAATTTAAAGAAAATCTATGGTGACTACTTTGATCGACTAAAATGGAGCAACGAGGATGAATCTATTTATATCCTGCCAACGTCAGAAGTCGATCATACCTACTGGGAGCCTGGAACTGGATTCTTACTGCAGCATGATGTTGTTAAAGAGCTAGGTTATCCTGAAATTAGAACTGTTGATGATTTTGAGAATGCCATAAGAGAGTACAAAGAAAATAACCCAACAATTGATGGTCAACCGACAGTTGGTTTATCACTACTCGCTGATGATTGGAGAATCATGATCTCAACAACCAATCCGGCGTTTTTTGCAACGGGTGCACCTGATGATGGAGAGTTTTATATTGACCCCGATACCTATGAAGCGAAATTCCATTATCGTCGAGCTGAAGAAAAAGAATACTTCCGCTGGTTAAATCATATGAACGATGAAGGTTTGTTAGATCCAGAAAGTTTTGTTCAAAAATACGACCAATATCTTGCTAAAATTTCATCTGGACGTGTTCTTGGATTAATTGATGCGGATTGGCAAATTGGTGAAGCGCAGAGATCTTTAAGAGAAGCTGGAAAGCCGGAACGTATGCATGGCATGTATCCCGTCACACTTACAGAAGAATTTAAACATCATAATTTCCAAGATACTGGATATTTAGGTGGATGGGGAATTGGAATTACAGTTGATTGTGAAAATCCAGTTCGAGCGATTAAGTTCCTAGACTATCTTGCTTCAGAAGAAGGGCAGATCCTGCAGAACTGGGGTATTGAAGGTGAGCATTATACATTAGAAGATGGTAAGCGTGTCATTAGTGATGAACAGATGGAAGAGCGTAATAATAATGCAAATCATTCAAAACAAACAGGAATAGGTGTGCTTAGAGGCTTGGCTCCTGTCTATGGTAACGGTGTTGAAGATTCAACGGGTCAAACTTTCACAATAGCAAGTCCAGAGCAAATTAAAGATTCTTATACAGATGTAGAGAAAGAAGTACTAGATGCATATGGAGCAGAGCTGTGGAAGGACATTTATCCTCAAGAAGATGAGTTTCCTGTGAAGCCATGGGGTGCAGCATATAATATGGCTGTTCCAGCTGGCTCTAATTTAGAGTTAGTCATGCAGAGATGCTTAGATATTATGAAAAGAAAAGTTCCAGAAGCAATTCTAGCAAGTCCAGAAGATTATGATAAGGTGTGGGATGAATTTCAGGATGAACTACTTGCTGCAGGAGCAGAGGAAGCAGAACAGGAATATACAGAACTTATCAAAAATAGAATAGAGTTATGGGGAGCGGAATAAGTATATAAAGCCATGGGATATAGTTCTCCCGTGGCTTTTTTCAATTCATATGACACCACAACACCAGATAATTTATATAATGCTATTTTGCGCTTCTCCCACCTGGAAGGAGGATTTCTTAATAAAACCATAACGAGTTATACTATTTATTTTAGATAGGTATTATAAAAAATGTCCATAAAAAATTAAGTAAAATCTATGTTTTATCTTGAGTTTTTTTACTATAATAAATACATATCTATGGATATTAAATCCATTCAATAGGTCAAATGAAATGGTTAGAAAGGATTTACTTATGAAGAAATATCAAACTAAACTATTAGATAAAATTGAAGATATTTTGAAAGAGTGGGAAAGCGAGCGAGTCATTACTTATAAAGATTTGTATCGTTTTCTCCATTCAATTGCCGGGACGGGATCGTCGATTGAGCTTCCTCAATATTCTGCTGAAGCAAGGGAGCGACTTGAAGGTCTTGATTCAACTAAGCATACGTGGACTTACGACGAAGTTATTGTTTATCTTGGTGATACAGTAATCTTGAAAGGAAATAAGCAGAACCAATCATTGCAGAATCAGGATGTTTCATTGATTCTTATTATTTCTGAGCATGCTGAGTATTTAGCTCAAGTCAAAGAAAAACTCGAACCCTTTGGATTTATGGTGACAGGGGCCATTTCACTTGAAAAAGGAAATCAGTTATTTACGGATCAAAAGCCAGAATGTGTGTTACTTGACTATCCATATGAATATGAGAACGCTCCAGCAGAATTGGATGCATTGGCGCAAAAGGCAGTATCTGAGATTGTACCCGTTATGATATTAAGTGAACTAATATCCAAAGATATTCAAAATCAAGCTTATAAAAGAGGGCTAACAGATTATTTTGTCAAACCAGTTGATTATGAAGAGCTCTCGATTCGAATTACTAATCGCGTTCAATTAAGGTCTATATTTGAGAACTCAATTATGTATGATGAGTTAACCGGTGTGTTTACACGAAGGTATTTAAGACTGGAGGGCACTAGACAACTAGAACTATTCCATAGGCATGAAACAATCTTTTCACTTGTCATGATGGATATTGATTTTTTTAAAAAAGTAAACGATACATATGGACATTACATGGGAGATGCGGTTTTAAAAGGATTTGCTGACTATTTAACAAGTGTCAAACGTGAGGGAGATCTGGTCATTCGATTAGGGGGAGAAGAATTTGTGTTGCTTATGCCAAATACAGATTCAAATGATGCAGTAGTGATGGTTGAAAGAATTCGTGAAGGATTTAAGAAGGTTATTTTTCCGTATAAGGATGATCAATTTACAGTAACGTTTTCGGCAGGGATCTCGGAAGTGACAAAAGAGATTAGTAAAGTGGAAGAATTGGCAGATCAAGCAGATAAGGCATTATATGCTGCAAAAAGGACCGGACGAAACAAAACGCTTTTATATAGCCCGCTCGAGAAATATGAAGCCGAACAAATAGTGAATATATATATTGTGGATGATGACGAAATTCTAAGACATTTAGTACAGGAGCAGTTAAAACAAGTACATGTCAGCGGGTATTCATTTAACATTCAAACCTTTGCTACAGGAGAGGCATTTATTGCATCTGATTGGTATCAGCCCCGGCAGAAATTCCTTGTCATCTTGGATCGCATGATGCCTGGATTAGATGGTTTAGAGGTCTTATCAACCATCCGGAATCACTACCCTGAATTAGATATAATGGTAGTCATGCTCACAGGGCGCTCAGATGAACAGGAAGTAGTTGAAGCATTAAATGCCGGTGCAGATGATTATATTACAAAGCCTTTTCAGCCTGATGAGCTGCGAGCTCGTATCCAACGTCTACTTCAAAGAACCTTACTTTAGGAGGTACATTAAATGAAAAAAATATTAGTTGCAGATGATGAGGAAGTACTAAGGATGTTAATTACAGACACACTAGAAGATCTGGATTGTGAAGTACTGGAAGCGTCTGATGGACAAGAAGCTATAGATCTAATTCGCAAACATCACTTTGATTTGCTGGTGCTTGATTACATGATGCCAGAAAAAACAGGACTAGAAGTTATTGAGGAAGTAAGAGCGATGGAAGATAAGAAGGATGTCTTAATTTTGATGCTGACAGCAAAAAGCCAACAGGCCGATCAAGAGGAAATTATTGAAAAAGGGGCAAATTATTTTTTGGCAAAGCCGTTTAGTCCGCTAGTGTTAATGGAGCGAGTAGAGGAGATTCTACAATGAAGCTTTTTTTCAGTAAGACCTTGAATCGACAATTGCTTTCATTTATGTCAGTCATTATTTTAATTACTATGACGTTGGGAGCTGCGCTGTTGATTTATGTAAGCTCCACACAAACAAATTATGTTTCTGAACGGGAAAGGCTTGTTCAAAAACAAGAGCTTGCATTACAAATTGAAACAAATGCAAGTCAGATGCTAATTCATGCCCGAGGATACTTAGCGTTTGAGACAGACACAGAGCTAGCCGCAGTCAATCAGAAAATAGAAGTTGTTAATGAATCACTTGATCAATTTGGGATCTTAGATATAAATCAGCAGGATCAAGAGTTCAAGGAAGAGGTTGAAACGCTAGTTAATCAGGTTGAGCAATTTTTACCTATAGCAACTGAGATGATTGAGAATGGTAGTCGAGATGAGCTTAGCGAGTTGAGAGTCTCAAGTGGAGCGACCCTAGTAAATGAGCTGACAAGTTTAACGTCATCATATTTAGAAAATAGTAACGCGATGTTGGCTCAATTAAGCACTAAGTATATTGAAGAAAATAACATTGTTTTATGGATGCTTTTTGGATTTATTATTATTTTTATTGCAGCCTTATTTCTAATTGTTAGAAGAATCTTTACAAAAATCGGTAAACCACTGAGCGATTTGACAACGGCTAGTGAACAGCTAGCAGCTGGAAAGGATGTAAATCTAGTTGAAAGCCGCCGAGATGACGAGGTAGGCATATTGTCGCGAACCTTCAATGGAATGGTTCACACATTACAAGAGAAAGAAGAAGAGCTTATTGCTCAAAATGAAGAGTTAATCAGTCAGCAGGAAGAGTTAGAGACTCAACAGTATAAATTACGTTCATCACTTGAAGAAACGGAACAGGTTCGACGAGTGCTGGAGAAATACAATAATTTAAATCATTCTATTTCTGTGACATTAAATGAACAGGATTTACTTGATACGATCGTGCGCCACTTAAGTGATATTTACCCAGCAGAGCGAATGGCGTTTGTTTTACTCAAAGGCTCAAGGAAAGTGGCGATGCGAGGAATCAGTGAGACGCTAATTAAAGAGTTTTCTACATCCTTCCATGATGGCATTGGAGCACTCATTCAAGAAACAAAAAACTATCATCAAGTTCAGCGAAAATCTAATCGCTTTGAGCAAGGAATAGCTGATGAACTAATTGATGTCTTTGATTTATACGTACCGGTTTATTCTTCTACAAATGATTTGAGCGCTGTTTTTTGTGCAACACGTTTAGGGTCATGTTTTTCTGCGAAGGAAAAAGAAGAATTACATGGCGTAATGGGCCATATATCTATTGCGATTGAGAAGGTCTTACTCTATGAACAAACGGAACAGGATCGGCAAGTGAACCAAGATATAATTGATAACGTGAATGAAGGAATTCAATTTGTAAATAAAGACGGTACACTCCTGCGTTCGAATGAGTTATTCCGAAACATGATTGATATGAAGGTCGGAGAAGAATGTGGATTACATTATCAAGCTTGGAAAGAGAAATTTCTTCAAAGTGTAAAAGATTCCGACAAATTGGAGCAGTTTTTTGAAGAAGTGACATTTTCGGAAGCAACTGAAATAAGATCGCTCAAATACCAATTACTCGATGAAACAAAAATTATAGAAGTGTATGCCGAACCAGTTTTTAAATCTGGTACGAGGACGGGTACGATCTTAGTCCATCGCGATATTACAAAGGAACATGAAGTGGATAAAATGAAGTCAGAGCTTGTGAGTACGGTAAGTCATGAGCTTAGAACACCGTTATCAAGTATTCTTGGCTTCACAGAGCTCATGCTGGAACGAGAGCTTAAACCCGCAAGACAAGAAAAATATTTACAAACCATTCATAAGGAAGCAAATAGATTAACAAATCTTATTAACGATTTTCTTGATTTGCAGAGGATGGAAGCCAATGTTCAAACCTATCACAAAACTTCACTAGACTTAAAAGAGTTAGTTATTCAGGTGGTTTTAAGGTTTGAACCAAATCATCCTCAGCATCAATTTATAATCAGAGATTTGGCAAACTTCACCCTTGTATGGGCAGATTCTGATCGCATGGAGCAAGTGTTAACCAATCTTATAAGTAACGCTGTTAAATTTTCACCAGAGGGTGGAAGGATAGAGCTGGTACTAACTAATAAAGAAGACACATTGCATGTACATGTAACCGATGAAGGTCTTGGTATTCCTGAAACGGAGCTTACTAAGTTATTTACTAAATTCCATCGAATTGATAACAGTGATCGTAGAAAAATTGGTGGGACAGGCTTGGGATTACCGATTGCAAAAGAAATTATGGAAGCTCATAGTGGAAGGATCTCAGTAACGTCAATGCTTGGTGAGGGAAGTACATTTGATATCTCTATACCTTACGAAAAACAAATGTCGCTTCTGCCTATTTCTACAATACAGCCGAACGAAGTTGATCGATTCAAAGTGGCTATTATTGAAGATGATCAAAGTCTTGCTTTGCTTTTGGCGGAAGAACTAAAGCAGAGTGGTTTTGAAGTTCAGCATTTCCTTAATCCACATAATGCATTAGAACATATTAAAGAACAGCAAATGGACGCAGTGGTAGTAGACTTAATGCTTGGTGATGATATGGATGGTTGGGACTTCATTCAAGCGTTAAAACAAAGCGAAACGACAAAGAATTTGCCTGTGTTTATCTCTTCTGCTCTTAATGAAGTGAGGGATAAAGCAGAGGAATATGGAGTGAGTAAATACCTTACAAAACCCTATCCTCCACAGGAATTATCATCTATTATTAAAAATACCTTATCAAGTGATAAAAAAAATGGTCAAATAGTGATGCCTGAAGAGTAAAAAAGGTTTATGATATAGGAGAAGAGGGAATTTTTTTAGACATGCTCTTGCATGTCTTTTTTTTAAAACGGATAGATCTTTTACTATCGTAGACAAGGTGGAACGTTATGACAAAGAAAATTGCAGTAATCGGGGCGGGACCAGGTGGATTGGCAAGTGCTATGCTTCTTGCTGGAAAAGGCTATCAGGTTGACGTATATGAGAAGCAATCCTATGTGGGTGGTCGTACCTCTGCTTTTAGAAAGAATGGCTATGTCTTTGATAGAGGGCCAACTTTCTTTAGTATGCCATACATATTAGAGGAAATCTTTGATGCAGTAGGTAGGAAGCTATACGATTACATTGAACTTATTAAAGTAGATCCACTATACGAGCTACGCTTTAAAAATATAATCTTTTCTCCTTCAACTGATATTGAATCGACGTATAAACAAATTAAAACTCTTTTTCCTGGAGATGAAGAAGGGTACAAAGAATTTCTTAGAGACACAAGGCGGAAAATGGCTGCTCTTTTACCTGTTTTGCAAAACCAACATGGGTCGTTGTTAGACTATGGAAGGTGGAGAACACTCAAAGCATTGCCCGAGCTTTCACTTAATAAGTCCTTGTATCAAGTGTTAAGTTCATATTTCTCGGATGAACGGTTAAAGCTATCATTTACTTTCCAATCAAAATACTTAGGGATGTCTCCCTGGGAGTGTCCTGGGGCATTTAGTATTCTCTCCTACATGGAGCATGAATATGGAGTTTGGCATCCAATAGGTGGATTAAATCAAATTTCAGAAGCAATGGCTTCTGTTATTAAAGAGTATGGCGGACGCATTCATTTAAATAGCCCAGTAAAGCAAATACAAACAGATAATAAGGTAGTAAAGAGTTTGCTTCTTGAAACAGGAGAAATTCATGATTACGATGAACTTATTATTAATGCAGATTTTGCTTATGCAATGACGAGTTTGCTTTCAGATACACCATTGAAGCAGTATTCAAAAAAGAGACTTGAAAAGAAAAAGTATTCGTGCTCTTCATTTATGATGTACGTTGCACTTGATAAGCAATACACTCTACCTCATCACACCGTCATTTTTTCAGAGGACTATAAAAAAAATGTTGAGGAGATTACTAAAAGTAAAGTTCTTTCTGATGATCCATCTATATACATACAAAATCCTTCTGTAACCGATTCTACTTTAGCTCCAGAAGGAAAATCCGGTCTGTATATACTAGCTCCAGTGCCAAATAACTTTAGTCTATTAGATTGGGAAACTTATAAGTATGATTTTCGGGACTTGATCTATGAAATAATTGAGGCTAGAACAGACTTTAAGTCTCTAAAAGAGCACATGGTGTTTGAAGAGCTGTGGACACCGCTTGATTGGGAAAAGCAGCATCATATCTACAAGGGAGCCACGTTTAACCTTGCTCATAACCTAGGACAGATGATGTATTTTAGACCACATAACAAATTTCAAGAGCTAAAAAATTGCTGGCTAGTAGGGGGAGGTACCCACCCTGGAAGCGGGCTTCCTACAATATTAGAGTCAGCTCGTATCACATCTAATGCGTTAATGGCTGCTGACAAAAAGGGGTTGTACCAATTATGAGTACCGTAATTGTGGGCGGAGGAATTGGCGGATTAGTTACTGCGCTTTACCTGTCAAACCAAGGAGAAGAAGTGACGATCGTTGAGAAAAATGAGTCTCTTGGCGGCAGGCTAGCTATTGTAGAAAGAGATGGTTATCGAATCGATAAGGGACCAACGATTGTGTTGCTTCCTGACATGATCCAATCTATTTTTAGTGAAGCGGGATTTAGTACACATGATTTAGAATTTATTCGAATTGACCCACTTTATTCTTTAACATATTCAGATGGTACGGTCTTCACAAAGTGGAGTGATAAAGACAAGCAAATCGCCGAAATCTCTCGTGTGTTTCCAGGAGAAGAGGACGCCTATATACGCTACCTGCAAACGATGAATCAACGCTTTACTCTTGGGAAGTCTGTGTTTTTGGATCGTCACTTTTTAAAGAAGCGTGACTTTTTCAGCCCGGGCTCTTTAGCAGCTTTAATTAAACTTAAAGCCTACCAAACGGTTGAGCAACAAACGCAATCCTTCTTTAAGGACTCGAAACTGCGTGAAGCGTTTTCTCTTCAAACCCTATATATTGGAGGTTCACCTGCAGCATCACCAGCACTATATTCACTGGTTTCGTATAGTGAACATCAACATGGGATCTGGTATCTAAAAGGGGGATACGGCAGCCTTATTCCTATTTTAGAAGAGGAATTAAAAAAACGTGGGGTTAAGATTGTGTTTGGTACAAATGTAACACAAGTACTTCATACCGGAAATCGAATCAAGGCGGTTCAAGCGGAAAAGCAATTATTTACAGCTGATCGATTTATTTTAAATAGTGAAATTCCAATCGCCCAAAAGATGCTGCCCGCAAAAAAGAAGCAGCGAACAAATTATACGGCTTCTTCAGGCTGCTTATTACTGTATATGGGCCTTGATAAGGTGTATACAGAGGCTGATGTGCATCAATTCTATATGTCTAAAGATTTCCAAAGGAATATGAGAGAGATTTTTGTAGATCGGACTCTACCTGTTGACCCATCAATCTATGTGTTTCATCCTTCTATTATTGATAAGTCATTAGCTCCTGAAGGTAAGGGTGTTTTGTATGTTCTTATCCCAGTACCATCAAACTCTGATGTCAAGTGGGAGAGTATTCAAGAGTTTGTCGATGAGTGTGTAGATGTCATTTCTAAATGGCGTTTTCCTGATTTACATGATCATATAGAGTGGATGGATATATGTACACCAGAGGATGCGGAAAAAGAAGGACTATATCAAGGAGGTAGCTTTGGGTTAGCTCCTACATTAATTCAATCAGGTGTATTTAGACCACAATTTAAACCATTTGGGTACGAGAATTTATATGCTGTTGGAGCATCGATTCATCCGGGTGGTGGGATTCCCATTGTTATGCAAGGAGCAAAACTGCTTTCGGACTATTTATTAGAGGAGGCAGAACAAGTGGAAAGGAAGGTGACATCTAATTGAAGACGTTAGAAGAAGCTTACCAAGATTGTCACACCATCATCAATCGTCATTCGAAAACCTTCTCAAAAGCTTTTAGTCTGCTGCCTTCTCCTAAACGAAAAGCGGTATGGGCCATATATTCTTTTTGTCGCAGTGTAGATGATATTGTTGATGAAGGAGATGACCCGGAAAATGAAATCATAGCGTTTGAAAAAGAGTTTCTACTTTTTTTAGAAAATCATCCTAATTTGGAGAAGTCCATATGGATAGCGCTTCATGATGTCTTTCAACGATTCTCTATGAATCAAGATGCATTTTTGGATATGATTAAAGGACAAAAAATGGATTTAGTTAAAAACAGATATCAGACGATGGCAGAGGTCGAAGAATATTCCTATTATGTTGCCGGAACGGTTGGATTAATGCTATTACCAGTGCTTGCCCCTGACAATCATCTAAGATTGACTGAGGGAGGGAAGGCGCTAGGGACCGCTATGCAAATCACTAACATTCTTCGAGACGTTGGAGAAGATATCGAGCGCAATCGGATATACCTACCAATGGATCTAATGGATAAGTATCAGGTGACTGAAGAGCAAATTAGAGAGGGTAAGGTTACTAAGTCGTTTATTCTTCTCTGGGAGGAAATGGCAAGCCGTGCGGAAGAGCTCTATCAGATTGCCTTTCAATCCATAGACCATTACCCATTGGATGCCCGCCTTCCCGTCAAAGGAGCTGCGTATATGTATAGAGCAATCCTTAATTCAGTGAGAGAAAATCAATATAATGTATTCACTCAACGTTCCTATGTAACAAAGGAAGAAAAACAAAAAATTCTTGCCCAATTGTAAATAAATCGTTTTCTTCATATCGCAATGTGATTGGGATTAAGTAGAGAAAAGCTGAACAATTTAATTGTTCAGCTTTTTTGTTGTAGAAAAATGGTGGTTATTCGAGTAAGAGTTCTTCGTCACCGCTCCCATAAATAGGGGCATGCTCACCGCGGGAAGGTATTTAGCTAAACGAACCTTTTTATCGAGGCCACTAAAAAAGGAATTTTTTATTAAAATGAAACTTATTCACAGTTATGTCCCAGCCTCTGTAGCAAAACACATAGATGTCCTGTTCGCTTATTTTAAGTGGTAAAAACCTCACGATGAGTAACAATCTGGTGAATATAATTCATGGTTTTTTTGGTGGCCACTTCTGGTGTATAGGATTGACGCTTATTTAGTAAATTTGTAAGCATTCCCTGCCAAACAAGTGTTGTTAACTCATTTATAGACTCGATCTGTGCCTCCTCAATAACCCCTTCACTCACAGCTTGTTCTAAGAGGCTTAGTCCCCGTTTAGTCATGCTTTGCTGAAATAAGACGGGTTTAAGATCCTCAGGGAAATCCAATATATCCGATGAATACACTTGATAATATTGCTCGAAAAGTGCATCGGGTTTACTACCAATGTCCATTAAAAAGATAGTGTGGAACAACTTGGGGTCAGTAAACGAATGTTTACAAAAGCATTCCCACGCTAACAAATATTTTTCAATAGAATTATTTCCTTTTTTCAAGGTTTCAGCGGCTTCCGTAGTATAGGGTTTCAAAAAACGCATAGACGCGAAGAAAAGCACATGGGAGAGATCGTCAAAATAATTATATAGTGTGCCGCTATTATATCCTGCTTTATCTGCAATTTTTCTGATAGTAACTTGATCTATTCCTTCGTCTTGAATGATGTCAGCGGCTGCTTCTATAAAATACTTCCACATCCGCTGCATTTTAATATTTCGCTTATCCATCTAGTTATTCTCCTTACGTGTTCTTACGTTTTATTATAATCGTATCATTTGCAGAAAGAAAATCATGCGAGGTTCATTTGTTTCTGTTTTATAACTATGATAACATAATCATGTTCAAAAAATAATCATGATTAATTTATAAACGCGATTAATAGAGAGGTGTTTAGATGAGAAAGGCAAAAGTAGATCCATTGATATTTTGGTGTTCAAT
Source organism: Alkalicoccobacillus porphyridii (assembly GCF_007293315.1). Taxonomy (GTDB): domain Bacteria; phylum Bacillota; class Bacilli; order Bacillales; family Bacillaceae_D; genus Alkalicoccobacillus; species Alkalicoccobacillus porphyridii. The sequence goes on along the minus strand of NZ_VLXZ01000005.1, from coordinate 71,846 downwards.
TATAGTCATTGCCATTTCATCTGTTTTATTAGTGGTTTTTAGAGAGACATCCGAACCGTTTATGGATGCGCTTCTAACAGATATTACGCTAAAGATGGATTGGTTATTTCAATTTTTAACCTTTGGGCTTTTTATTCTATTAGCTTGGCTTTCATTTGGTAAATTTGGCTCCGTTAAGCTTGGGAATGATAAACCTGAATTTTCGACCTTTAGCTGGGGAGCTATGTTATTTTGCGCAGGAATGGGAACAAGTATTATGTTTTGGTCGGTTCTTGAACCAATCCATTATTACACAGGACCCCCTTTTGGAATCGAAGCTGGGAGCACAGAGGCAGCAGATTGGGCTGTCACGTACGGATTATTTCATTGGGGCTTATCCGCATGGGCTCTTTATGTTTTGCCAACCGTTGTCATTGCCTATTCGTTTTTTGTAAAGCAACAGAAATCACTAAAGATAAGCTCAGCTTGTCGTGGGGTCCTTGGCAAACACGCGGACGGTTTCATTGGTAAAGCGATTGATATTCTTGTGATCTGGAGCCTGGTCGGAGGATTAGGAACCTCGCTTGGACTAGGGGTGCCGATGGTATCGGCGGTTATAAGTGAGTTGTTTGGATTTGAGCAGAACTTATTGTTAAGTATTACGATTATATTAATATGGACAGTGATTTATTGTGCAAGTGCTTATTCTGGATTATACAAAGGGATTAGCAAATTAAGTAATATCAATGTATATCTAGCGCTAGCTTTGGCTCTATTTGTATTAGCGGTTGGTCCAACCTTATTTATTTTATCTAATTTTACAAATAGTTTTGGATTGATGCTTCAGAACTTTATGAGAATGAGCTTTTATACTGATCCAAACGAGGCTAGTGGTTTCCCACAAACGTGGACAGTATTTTATTGGGCTTGGTTTGCTGCAACAGCTCCTTTTATTGGACTTTTTGTTGCACGGATATCAAGAGGACGTACAATCAGACAGTTGATTCTGTCAATCCTATTATGGGGTTCTGTTGGAAGCTGGTTATATTTTGCCGTATTCGGTGGATATGCTATCCATTTAGAAACAAATGGTCTCGTATCTTTAACAGGTGTTTTAGACGCTCATGGTGAAACAGCTGTGATCGTTGAAGTATTGAGATCATTACCACTTAGTACATTTGTGTTATTTTTCTTTTTAATTTTAGCCTTCATCTTTCTTGCTACCTCGCTTGATTCAGCAACGTATGTGTTATCCTCCATTGCGACAAAGGAATTAAAGGATAAAGAGGAACCAGCAAGATGGCATCGTATGGTATGGGGAATCATTCTTGCGGTTCTCTCAATCTCATTATTAACGGTAGGCGGATTAAGAGTTGTACAAACCTCTGCAGTTGTTGTTGCAGTGCCAGTGGTATTTATCTATTTCCTGCTAACCGTATCACTTATAAAGTGGCTTAAAGCTGACTTTGATTCATAGATTACTAGTTTGCGGAGGGATGTAATATGGTTTTTAACGTACGAGATGAAAAGCTTAGAACGGTCACGAATTTTCCTTATCAAATAAAAGAAATCGAGCATATCTGGATTCCGATGAAGGATGGGACAAAGCTATCAGCGAAAATCTGGATGCCAGAGGATGCAGAGAATCATCCGGTTCCAGCAATTCTTGAATACCTACCCTATCGAAAAAATGATTTTACTGCTTTACGTGATTCTATTCGTCATCCTTATTTTGCAGGACATGGGTATGCAAGTATTCGGGTGGACATGAGAGGAAGTGGAGATTCAGACGGCATCCTCCATGACGAATACCTGCCACAGGAACAAGAGGATGCGCTGGAGGTTCTTGAATGGATTGAACAGCAGCCTTGGTCTACAGGTCACGTAGGCATGATTGGTAAGTCATGGGGGGGCTTTAATGGGTTACAGGTAGCCTATCATCAACCAAAGCAGCTCAAGGCCGTTATCACGCTTTGTTCAACCGATGACCGTTATGCTGATGATGTGCATTACATGGGAGGCAATATCTTAGCATCGGACATGCTTTGGTGGTCCTCTACCATGCTAGCTTATAATGCACGTCCTTTAGATCCGCAGCACGTGGGTGATTCGTGGCGCGAAAAGTGGTTAGAACGGCTTGAAGAAACACCTCCTTTTGTAGAGAAATGGCTATCGCACCAAAGACGTGATGACTATTGGAAGCAGGGGTCTATCTGTGAAGAGTATTCAAACGTTCAGATTCCCGTTTTTGCTGTTGGAGGATGGGCAGACGGATATACTAATGCAATTTTTCGATTATTAGAAGGGCTCAAAGGCCCGAAAAAAGGGTTAATTGGTCCATGGGCTCATGAATACCCTGAAGTAGCCGTTCCAGGACCAGCGATAGGATTTTTACAGGAATGTGTTCGCTGGTGGGATCAATGGTTAAAAGGGGAAGACACAGGAGTGATGGAGGAGCCAATACTGCGGGCGTGGATACAGGAAAGTGTTCCCCCTGAGGTCGATTACGAAGATCGCCCCGGCCGTTGGATTGAGGAAAAAACCTGGCCTAATCATCAAAATCCGTTGAAAAAGTTGTATTTAGGAAATCAAACATTAGAAGCAGAAGCATCTGAAGCGGGGGATTGGAAGGTAGAAAGCTTGCAACAGCACGGACTCTACAGCGGTGTTTGGTGTCCATTTGGCCAGCCTGGTGATTTGGCTTCTGATCAAAGACTCGAGGATGCACTATCACTTTCCTTTACCTCAGATCCACTTAAAACGGATATGGAGCTATTAGGCTTCCCTAAGCTTGAAGTGAGTTTCACCTCTGATGAGCCAGAAGCTTTAATGGCTGTTCGCCTGTCTGATGTGGCACCTAATGGTGAGGCAACGTTACTCAGTTGGGGGATGCTTAATCTAAATCATCTCGATGGTCATGAACAACCAAAGGCATTAATCCCTGGTAAGGAATACACAGCCGTTGTACAGTTGAATGCGATTGGACAACAAGTCCCGGCTGGCCATCAATTACGGTTATCTATTTCACCAACCTACTGGCCTCATGCATGGCCTTCCAAAAAACCAGTGACTTTAACGGTTCATTCTGGAACTAAGACAAAGCTATACTTGCCAGTTCGACCAATAAAGCATGAAGAGAACCATTGGCCGTTTGAAGCACCTGAGGCAGCACCTGTAGCCAAAAAAGAAGTCCTTAGGGAGGAGCATCGTAATCGTCACATTCACTATGATTTAATAAAAAAAGAATGGGTACTTGATGATTTCTCTGATGAAGGGCAAAGAAGACTAATTAGCAATGGAATTGAGTACGGCAGTACAAACCGAAACACGTATACGATTAAAGAAGGAGATCCTTTGTCTGCCAAAGCACAATGTGAATGGGATCTAACAGTTGGAAGTGAGGAGTGGCAAACACGAATCAAAACATATAGTATCATGACAGCGGATGAATCCTATTTCTATCTAACAAACGAAGTCACTGCCTTTGAAGCGGAGGAACAAATTTTTACAAAAACCTGGACTAAACAAATCCCTAGAGATTTTCAATAAACAGAACAAATACGCCTATGCCGTTACCGAAGCATAGGCGTGTTTCTTTGGTAAGCACCTTATTTCTTACTAATTAATCGGGCCACATTTAATCCACTTAATACAACCATAGGTGAGCCTCCGCCTGGGTGAGTAGAGCCACCAACAAAATAGAGGTTCTTCAAATCCTGCGCCTTATTTTGAGGTCGTAAAAAAGCATGACGTTTGGTATTAGCTGCTAGTCCATATAAAGCTCCACGGTAGGCAGAGTAGTCTTTTTGGATCGTTTTTGGTGTAATGACTTGATCTTTAATTAGGTGAGCATGTATGGGAATACCCTTCGATTCAAGCAATGAATAGATATGCTGCTTATACGATTCTAGCTTTTTTGGTTGAGTATGTGCCTCCGTCAGCGCAGGTGCATTAACTAAAATAAACAAATTATCTCCATCAGGTGATAATGCTGGCTCAGTGAAAGAAGAGTTACAGATATAGATGGTGGGGTCCATGCTATATTGTTGTTGTTTAAATAAATCGTCGAATTCCTGCTTATAATCTCTACTAAAGTAGACCTGATGATGACGCAGATCCTTTAATCGAGTATTTAGCGAGACGAGAATGACAAAGGCTGAAATCGAAGGCTGTAGCTGATCTCTTTTTTTATTTAAAAAGGATGGCCGGTGCTCTTCTGCAACTAAATCAGGATAGACTTGTAACAAGTCTCCATTTAAAATCACCTCGTCACATGGATAATATGATCCATCCTCACACTCTACTGCAACCGCTTTTTTCTGTTCGACTTGAATACGAGTGGCTTGCTTATTTGTATGAAGGGTCACACCAAGCTCGGTTGCTCTTTTGACAAAACCTTCAGCAATGGTTGGATTTCCTCCTCTAACATAATAAACACCCTGAACGAGCTCTAAGTAAGCTATCATCGCAAAGGTGGCAGGGGTTTGATAGGGGGAGGAGCCAATGTAGGTAGCATAGCGATTAAGCATCTGCACCACACGTTCATCCTTAAAATAACGGCGGTGAAACGTATCTAGATTCTGCAAAGGATGAACCGAAAGAAGTGCTTTCGTTAAAGTGGGCGACAAATAATCCGTCCAACCTGTAAATGTCCTTGGGAAAAAATGCTCCTTTGATAATTGATACAATCGAGTGATCTCTGCAAGGTAGTGCTCATAGGATGAGCTGGATATGGAGTGGGGCGCTAAGTTTTGTTTCATTTCATCTGCATCACTCGACATATCCAAGTAGGTCCCATCAGAAAAGTGATTTCGAGTATGAGTGACTATGCGTTCAAACGTGAAGTAATGATCCGGATTTGCCCCAGTCTGGCTAATCACTTTCTGAAAGATTTCAGGCATCGTAATGGTATTTGGACCAAAATCAAAGGATGCGTTTCCTATGTGATAGCGACGCATTTTTCCACCAAAATGATTATTTTTTTCTAAAACATGTACCTTATACCCTTTTCTAGCAAGTGAGATGGCGGAACTTAATCCTCCAAGACCACCGCCGATAATAACAATCGTTTTCATGAATAGGTGCGTCCTTTCCAAGAGTAGCCTGATTTTAAAACAGTTAGAGACATGGACCGCAGTAAAATAGCGATGATGACCAAAGCAGATAGTGGCATCAGAATGGCGATCCATGCTTTTTGTGCTGCTAAATAGTCAATCGCTCCTTTTGTTATCACACTTAAAGCAAACGGGATACTATAGAGCCAATGGCTGCTAAAGGCAAACCAAAGCAATCCAACTGGCAAAACAAAGATGAAACTATAAAAAAAGATGACAAAAGCGGCAAGAAGCCACGACTTGCCGATCCCTGGGAAGGCATTTTTAGAGAAACCGGCCCACACATCTTTATTAGACTGATACATGTTGCAGCTTACGTAATTGGTTACATTTGCAAGGCAGGTGGAGAAGCCTTTTTGTTTAACTAACCGTGCTAAGTGTACATCCTCTACAAGCGAGCTCTTTACCGCCTGGTGGCCACCAATGGCATGATAAATGGCAGAATTAAAAAACATAAAGCTCCCATGTGCGGCTGAGGCTTGTGGAAGTTTACTATTGTTTGCGAGCATAAGCGGCAGATGCAAATAAATAAAGACATGCTGCATAGGAACAGCGAGCATCGCTAAAAGGCCCTTAACAGGAAATTTTGGAAACCCGGATAATAAGCCTGCAGTACGGTGCTGGAGGGTATGGAGGCTAACATCAATGGCAGTAGAAGCAAGTCTCACATCTGCGTCCAAAAACAATAGATATGTCCCTTTAGCGTGTTGACTAAGCTGGTGGCAGGCGAAATTTTTACCAACCCAAGAGGGCGGAAGCGCGGAGCCGTCCAAAATTTTAGCATGGGGTAATTGCTTAATCTCCTGTTCTAGCAATGCTTTTGTATGATCCGTTGATTGGTCGTCTAAAAAAATAAACTCGAGATTTGAATAAGAAAGAGCCTTAAGGCTTTGAATCAGACCACTAACATTACGTTCTTCATTTCTAAGAGGGATTAGAACAGAAACAAGGTCTTTCTGCTTGATTGTATTAAAGCTCTGTAGTCCTGGCATGTAGTGCTGATTAATGAACACCCAAATCAATAAGCAAGCGTGTATACCAATATAGATGTAAAGTGTACTCATTTTCTTTTGCCTCCCGACCAAAGGCTGAACCAATCACTAACAGAACGGTACCCTAGTTCCATCAAGGTATAATCATCTGTTGATTCATTAGCAACATCATCACGTTGTTGATTAAGCTGTAAGGTCATTGATGATTCTAATAGAGTATTTAGTTCAAATCGCTTTAGTTGTTCATAATCATCAGGCTTCTTAAGATGATTAACATGTATGTAGAGACGTGGTTTTTGTTCATGCGACATGGAGTAATAGTACGTCACAATATATAACGGGACGGTAGGAGCTTGATTCATTAAAAAAGAAGCACCTGGTTGGAGTGTCAATGGTCTTTTTTCCAAAGGTAGTTCTGCTCCCTGTGGAAAGATCCATACTGCGCTCCCTGCATTTAGTAACTCTAAGCTATAACTAAGTGACCTTCTGACAGATTGAGCGCTGGATGTATCTACTGAAAAGGCACCAATCCTGTTAAAAAAGGGGAATTGATTTAATCCCTCGTCACTCATCATGGCATAGCTTTGCCAAGGCGAGATTTTTTGAGAAAGATAAAAGGTAATGATCCCGTCCCACCAGCTTGAATGATTAGATACAATAAGGCCAGAGGTATCGTCTTCCACGAAATTACCCTTAATATAAATACCTGAAAATGAACGCTTAATGAGCCAGTACGTTGTATATAGCTGGAAGGCTTTGGAGAAGTATTTGTTTTTATTGGCTCTTCTCATATCGCCTGCTCCTTCAATCGGAAATATCCTCCGATGACGATAGCGGTAAGTCCAATGGATGCAAGGGTAGCGAGCCATAAGCCGTTGGTTATTGCTAAGACCAAGAACATGCTAATCACCATTACATACAAATAGATCATTCTCGGCTGCCAGTAGCGACTAATAGAGCCATGCCATTTATTCACTAGATGTAAGGTGAAAAAAACCGCCGAATGCAGGATAAAGGCAAGAACAAACCAACCAGTGAAATTTGAAAGAGGTATGTCGTAATAGAAGCCTCCTGCAGTCCATACCCAATATTCTTTTACTTGAAAAGCAACTGGGTCAAGAATGACATCCATAATCACTGCAGCAAAGGAGCCGACTAGGGCGTAGGTAAACCACTCGAATAGTTTATTTTGAATGCGTCTTGAATACGCTCTAGCTATCACATGAGTGGTGGCGATAACCATAAGCCACGCAGCCCCAATCGTAAAAGGAACTTCAAATATGATCAAACCAAAGTCTGGATTATAATAATAGTCACCGAATAAGATGCCATAGTGTACACCTGCTCCTTCAATGACAAATGTGATGAACACAATTAAAAATGAAAGAAGGGACCCGATCTTAGTCCCATATTGTCGAATGAAAAATGTAGCACCAAGAACACCTGTTAAAATAAGAAAAACAGCGTTAGCCCACTCTAAGATGGGGGGAAGAATATCAAAGGTTAGTAATACAAGACCACAGCTAAACCAAAAAACAAAAAAGCGAAATAGAATTACATCAAAGTGCTTAAACATGACATCCTCCTGTAGGTCTACTAAAATATTATGTAGGGTCTTCATCATTGTACAATGAGTAAAGGGGGAATAGCTATGAATAACCGAGTTGTGCTCGTGACAGGCGCAGGAAATGGAATTGGGGCAGAAATAGCAAAAACCTATGCGACAAACAAAGATATTGTTATCGTCTCCGATGTTAGTGGAGAGGACGCCGAACGGACTACGGAGACAATCAAAGAAGCAGGTGGACGTGCTACAGCTTACACATGTGATGTCACAGACGTTTCACAGATTACTGAGATGATGGCCTGGATTGAATTGGAGTTTGGACGTTTAGATATTTGCATTAACAATGCCGGAATTTCTAAATGGGTCTCTCCTTTAGAGCTAGAAGTAGAAGAATGGGATAAGGTCATGAATACAAATGTTAGAGGAACATTTATTTGTAGCAGGGAAGCGGTGAAATTAATGATTACCCATAATCTTGAGGGATCAATTGTTAATATTGCTTCAACAAGAGCCGCGATGTCTGAACCAAACTCAGAAGCATATGCCGCCTCAAAAGGAGCCATCGTCTCACTAACTCATGCGTTGGCCGCATCATTTCGAACAAATGGAATTCAAGTGAATTGTATAAGTCCCGGTTGGATTCACACTGGTGATACAGATGAACTTCGTGAAGTTGACCATAACCAGCATTTCTCAAATCGAGTAGGAGAACCTGGTGATATTGCGCGCGCTTGTCTGTTTTTAAGTCATAAGGATAACCGGTTTATTACTGGAGAAAATATAACCATTGATGGTGGAATGACGAAGAAAATGATATATGAGCATTAAGCGTCTTGTTTTGTAATAGTGCCAGACGGGAAATATACAAAGGAGAGGTGATATTCATGATGAATCAAAAAGAGGAAAAACAACAAACAAAGGAACAGGTGATGGGACAGTTAGAGCAAGTGATTGATCCAGAGCTTGGGATTGACATTGTGAATTTGGGACTTGTTTACGAAATACAGTTAGATGAACAGAATAATGTGAATGTTGTTATGACATTAACTGCTATGGGCTGTCCTTTAGCAGGTGTCATTCATGATCAAGTAAAACAATCACTAGTAGAATTGCAGGAAGTTGGAGATATCGGAGAAGTATCTGTAGATATCGTTTTTAATCCACCCTGGTCAAAAAGCATGATGTCTCGATATGCAAAGATCGCTTTGAACGTGCATGAGTCCTAATTTATAGAGGCTGGGATAGAAGTATCTTGCAAATAAAAAGACGAAGAGTGCCGCTAAAAGTTAAATGAAATTACTTTCATTTGCGGTTAAGTCCTCATTAAGAATAGAAATAACTTCTTGTGTGGAAAGTTATATAGACTGCGAATGTAACCCATATATTTGTTGCCTGCTACTCAACAAGCGGACAAAAATAGAAGGGCGACACCTGCGGGATATAAAGGCACTGAAAAAGTCATGTAAGAATGAGCTGAATGGTGCCGCTACAGGAGAACCCTAGCACCCGCAAGAACGGCCTCAGCCCTCGAAGTGGAAAACCACCACTTCGAGGGCTTCAGACTCGTTCTGTTCCGCAGGAGTCTACGGGTTCTCTTGTAGCTAACGTTCTGACAAACAATTGATGAACGTTCCCAGTCTTAGAAAGATCTTTTGTCAGTAGTCTAGATGAAAAGGTTCATTGAGATAAGATGTCAGAGCCAGATTAGCGCGGGTACCTTCCCGCGGTAAGCGTGCCCCCATTTTCGGGAGCGGCAGCGAAGAACCGATATCCAAAAAGCGGAACAATGAATGGAGAGATTCCAACATTATTCCGCTTTTTTATTAGTTATAGTACTTATATTCCAGCTTCTTCATTTATTCTGGTTTAGGTACATGCTTAAAAATCTCGCCACTTTCAAAGAAGTCAACAAGCTGATCCAACCATTGATAATAGTTCATCCATTGCCTTGTTTCATCTAACCATACATTAATTTCATGTTCAGTTTCTGGCGTGAGATCCCCTTTTTCCAGTTCCTTTGATAGTTGAGTGGCAAGACGCTTACCAATCATTTTATTTTTTTGAATGACTTTCTGCCAATTAGAGGTAAAAAGAGAAACGAAGGTTTGATAATAATCAGTTTCAACGTTATATAAATCTTTCCGAACGCCTTTTTCATATACTTTACTAGCGATGTTTAAATCAATCATTTCCCTGACGACCTGACTCATTCTTGTTTTACTCATCCCAGTTTCTGCAGAAAGTTCCTCAAGTGTCATTGGTCGCCGATTGGTGTAAATGACACCAAGTACCCGCCCTACTGTAGCAGATACACCATATGTCCGCATATTATCGGCAATACCCTCAATGTATTGTTCTTCAATTTTTTGTAAGAATACAGAAGAAGCCTCTTCCATTTTACGCGCACCTCATTCAATTAATATCAGAGATAATGTAACACATTTTTTTCAAGAAAAGAAGTAAATCTAAAAAAAAAACTGAATCAATCACAAAATTTTTATAAACTTTTTGTAAACTTTTTATTGCACATAGTTTATAATGGTGAAGTAATATTATTCGGAGGTGCAGAAAATGCTTCGTATGGAAAACGTAACAAAGACTTATAAGGGTGGGAAAAAAGCAGTTGATGAGTTCTCACTACATATTAAAAAAGGAGAGTTTATTTGTATTATTGGACCAAGTGGATGCGGCAAAACAACCACAATGAAAATGATTAATCGATTAATTGAACCGTCTAGTGGTGAAATTTTTGTGAATGATGAGAACTTATTGAAACAAGATGCTGTAAAGCTAAGAAGAAAAATTGGCTATGTCATACAGCAAATTGGACTATTTCCTCACATGACGATTGGCGATAATATCTCGCTTGTGCCGAGGTTACTAAAGTGGGAATCAAATAAAAAAGCAAAAAGAGCAGAAGAATTGCTTGAGCTAGTGGATATGCCAAAAGAATTTCTCGATCGCTATCCACATGAGCTGAGCGGGGGGCAGCAACAACGTATTGGCGTTTTGCGTGCTCTAGCAGCCAATCCACCATTAATCTTAATGGACGAGCCTTTTGGTGCATTAGATCCAATTACCAGGGATGCCTTGCAAGAGGAGTTCAAACGTCTTCAACGATCATTAGATAAAACCATTGTCTTTGTGACACACGATATGGATGAAGCCATTAAATTAGCAGATCGCATTGTCATAATGAAGGATGGAAAAATAGTTCAGGTAGATTCGCCAGAAGAAATATTAAGAAATCCAGCCAATCAGTTTGTGGAAGACTTTATTGGGAAAGAAAGATTGCTGCAAGGCAGACCGAACGTCCAAACAATTGGACAAGTCATGAATAAGAAACCGATTTCTGTAAACAGAGATCAATCAGTGGCTGCGGCATTACGAATCATGAAAGAAAATCGAGTAGACTCACTGCTCGTTACAGATGATTCAAATCGATTGAAGGGATACATCGATTTAGAAGTCATTGACCATAATCGCGGATTAGATTCTATTGAGACGATTATAAAACCAGCTCTTAATAAGGTAGAAGAGACATCACTACTTAGAGATACCATCCAAAGGCTATTAAAGAGGGGCGTCAGCTATGCTCCTGTTGTGAATGATCAAGGAATATTAGTGGGTATTGTCACAAGAGCAAACTTAGTGGACATGGTGTATGACTCTATTTGGGGTGACGAAGAAGAGAGTTCACCGGAGCAGGTGGAGGTGTAAGGCATGAATGAAGTGATTGAATTTTTACAGGAAAACGGTTCAGAGCTATTACTAAAAAGCTGGGAGCACATTTATATTTCATACCTTGCTGTTCTATTGGGAATCATAGTAGCGATTCCGCTCGGCATCGTACTAAGTCGCGTACCGAAAGTGGCTCAATGGGTAATTGGAACTGTCAGTGTGTTACAAACCATTCCTAGCTTGGCGATTTTGGCTTTCTTCATACCTATTCTAGGGATTGGTACAGTACCAGCTATTGCTGCTTTGTTTATATATTCAGTGCTACCAATTTTGCGAAATACGTATACCAGTATTAAAGGTGTTGATCGTAGTCTGATTGAAGCGGGTAAGGGAATGGGCATGACCACATGGGAGAGGACTATCGGAATTGAACTTCCACTATCAGCTTCAGTCATCATGGCAGGTATTCGTGTGTCGTCTGTTTACTTAATTGGATGGGCAGCCTTAGCTTCATTTATTGGAGCAGGAGGACTAGGTGATTTTATTTTTAGTGGGTTAAATTTATATGAGCCTGCCTTTATTATTGCCGGTGCTATCCCCGTCACAATTTTAGCTTTACTGACAGACTTAATATTTAGCAGAATTGAAAAAATGGTGACCCCAAAAGGGTTGAAAAGCACTGAGAAGACAGCATAGCAGGAGGGGTAAAGATGAAAAAGAGGACGCAGGCAACCGCTCTGTCGTTAGGGATCATCCTTCTCTCTGGATGTTCACTTCCAGGCTTAAGTGGTCCTTCCGGAGAAACGGTGAAAATTGGAGCTTTAAATACAACAGAATCCATGATCATGGCTAATATAGTAAAAGAATTAATTGAAGATAAGACAGATCTTCAAGTTGAGATGATTAATAACCTCGGTTCATCTATTGTGATGCATCAAGCAATGATGAATGGGGACGTCAATATTGCAGCGACTCGCTACACAGGAACAGATATTGCAGGTGTGTTAGATTTGGAGCCTGTGATGGATCCAGAAGAGGCGTTAGAGACGGTTCAGAGTGAATTTACAGAACGATTTGACCAGACATGGTTTGACTCGTATGGTTTTGCTAACTCGTATGCTTTTACCGTGTCAAATGATTTAGCTGAAGCAGAAGGGTTAGAGACAATAAGTGATTTAGAAGAGTACGCCTCTGAGCTTAGAGTAGGAGTAGATAACTCGTGGATTAACCGTGGGGGAGATGGCTATCAAGGGTTTGTTGATATGTACTTTGATTTTGATAACATCACACCCATGCAGATTGGCCTCGTATATGATGCATTAGCAAGCAATCGAATGGATGCAGTTCTAGCTTACACAACAGATGGACGAATCGCAGCTTATGATTTAAAGGTTCTTGAGGATGATAAACAATTCTTCCCGCCTTATGATACATCTATGGTTGCTGAGAATGAGCTACTCGAGCAGCATCCAGAGCTAGAATCTATCCTCTCTGTATTAGTTGATCAAATTAGTACGGAAACGATGCAGGAATTAAACTACGAATCAGATGGGTTAATGAAGGAACCGGCGATCGTAGCTCGAGAATTCCTAGAAGAGCATGATTTTTTTAATGGGGAGGGAGAATAAGTGGACACGATTAGAGAATTAATCCTTTATTATTCTCAAAATGGAAACTATGTGTGGACAGAATTTTATCGTCATTTCCTCATGTCTGCATATGGCGTTCTATTTGCTTCACTTGTATCAATTCCTTTAGGTATTTTTATCGCAAGGTACTCAAGATTAAGCGGAATTGTATTAAGTTTGACAAACGTTATTCAGACCATTCCAGCATTAGCACTTCTTGCTGTCTTAATGCTTGTGATGGGACTCGGCGCAAATACAGTGGTACTCGCCTTGTTTTTGTATTCATTACTTCCGATTTTAAGAAACACTTATACAGGGATTAAGAATGTCGATCAAGCCTATATTGAGTCAGGAAGAGCAATGGGTATGACCAAATGGCAGTTGTTATATATGCTTGAGCTACCGCTTGCTTTATCCGTAATAATGGCGGGGTTACGCACTGCGCTCGTCTTCTCAATCGGTATTGCGACCATTGGTACATTTATTGGAGCGGGAGGACTAGGAGATATTGTTGTTCGAGGAACAAATGCTACAGATGGCACAGCTATCATTTTAGCTGGTGCCATACCTACCGCTATTATGGCCATTATGGCTGATGTGATCATGGGGTGGTTTGAACGAGTTCTATCCCCAGCGAGAAAACATAAAAAAACATCAGTTGCTACTTCATAATTAAACAAAACCCACTAATAATGTTGTTAGTGGGTTTCTCTATCTTAAAAATGGGTTATTAATACACGTAACAAGAACCTACGATGATTAAAAGAATGAAAAGCACAACAATAAACGCAAATCCGCCTTCATGGCCGTATCCCATCTGTCACACCCCTTTATAGTAGCTTTATATATACTATGCAAAGGGTGCGAAAGAGCGTGGGCACGGATATGGAAACTTATAATAATGTGTAATCATTAGGCAATAGGCTTTTTCATGTAGTACACTATGAGGGACGAGAATTAAAGGGAGTGTGGAAGATGTTTAAAAAATTATTTGGATTAGACAAAAAGGAAGAGCAATCAACTCCGGGTGAAGAAGCAATTGTAGCCGCTGCAAATGGAGAGCTTGTCTCAATTGAAGATGTGCCTGATCCTACTTTTAGTCAAAAAATGATTGGAGATGGCGCAGCAATTAAGCCTATAGATGGCAAAGTGGTTTCACCTGTAGAAGGAGAGATTCTTCAAGTTTTCCCTACAAAGCATGCCATTGGAATTCGTACGGCAGGTGGCGCAGAGGTGCTAATCCACATTGGCCTAGAAACAGTTAACATGGATGGGGAAGGCTTTACAGCGCATGTAAAAGAAGGCGATCATGTGAAAATTGGTGATGCACTTGTTGACTATGATTTGGAGTTAGTTCAAGAAAAAGCAGCAAGTACCATTATTCCAATTGTTATTACTAATCATGAGGAGTTAGAAAGTGTGACAGTGGAATCAGCTGGAGAATTACAAGCGGGAATCACGCCTCACCTTACTGTGAAATATAAGCGATAAGTTTTGAACACCTAATGGGGAAAAGTAGTTAAATGATTGCCAAAAAATCATACTAGTTTTCCCCGGTCTTTCCTGTTACACTACGGTAGTTGTATGTACAAAGAAAGGGTGTTTTGATGTCGGCCATCATTGTATTTATTGTTCAGCTGGCATACGTTCCTATACTGACCCTTCGTACCATTATGATGGTTAAAGGTCTTAAAGAACGTGCTGCTTTTATGGGCTTACTTGAAGGAATTGTCTATGTAGTAGCTCTAGGATTAGTTTTTAGTGATTTAAGTAATTATTATAATATGATCGCCTATGCTCTTGGATTTGCGGCTGGACTCTATGTAGGAGCCATTATTGAAGAGAAGCTGGCTATTGGGTATGTGACCTTTGAGGTGAACATCCCAAATCGCAATCAGGAGTTAATTGATCGTTTAAGAGAATTGGGATTCAGCGTCTCTACATCAGCGGTTGAGGGTATGACGTCTACTCGATATCAATTGGATTGTACGGCCCGACGTGACCGTGAAAAAGAGTTTATACGTGTAGTTACCGAATACGAACCGGCAGCTTTTATTGTTTCATTTGAACCACGAAGCTTTAAAGGCGGTTACATCACTAAAGCCATGAAACGCAGACGTGAGAAATACCTCAAAAAGAAAAATGCAGAGCAAGTATAATGGCGATATCGCCATACATGAAGGAAACGGACCCTGGTTCGTTTCCTTCTTTGTATTGTGGTTGCTCTGATTGCATTGATGGGAGTTATGAGCTCTTCTTGAAAGGGTTCAGATGGTCAAATCCTTATGATTGTGTAAATATTTATTCCAATACCTATCTAAACAAGCGGACGAAAATCGAGGCCACTGGAAAAGACATGTAAGAATGAGCGGAATGGAGCCGCTACAGGAGAACCCTACGCTTTCCGCGGGAACGGCCTCAGCCCTCGAAGCGGAAAACCACCACTTCAATGTCTTCAGACGCGTTCTGTTCCGCAGGAGTCTTCGGGTTCTCCTTTCGCTAACGTTATGACTTTAACAATTGAAGAACGTTCGCAATCTTAGAAATATCATTTTTCAGTGACCTAAATAAAAAGGTTCAATAAGGTCAATCGACGGAGTTGGGTTAGTTCATTACCTTGCAGTGTAGTGAGCGGCAGCCAAAGAAACAAAACATGATCCTTCCTCTAAATCTTACATCGGAGTAATTTTCACCTACATAAAACGAAGGGAGTATTCACTCCGCAGCATAAAAAAGCTTGCCGACTATCTCGTTAAAGGAGACTTTGTCGACAAGCTTTTAAGATTACATTAGAATTGATCTGGGTCAACATTACCTAAGAAAAAGTAAACGAACAGGGCAAGCGCAAAGCAGTACATGGCAAAATAGATGAGCTTGCTTTTCTTTAGAAAATTGATAAACCATACAATCCCGAGTAAAGACGATATGAATGTTACGATAAATGCAACAGTCAACGGTAAGGCGCCTGCTATTTCAAGTAACTCTCCATGAATTAATTCATCAACTGCAAGCACTGTAGAGCCAAGAATAACTGGAATGGAAAGCAAGAACGAATATCTAACGGCGGTTTCTTTTGTCAAACCAGCAAACATTCCAACAACCAGTGTTGTTCCCGAACGCGACAGACCTGGAATCAAAGCAAGGGATTGACCTATACCAACTAATACTGCATCAAATAAGGTCATATCTTTCTCTGTCCGTCCGCCTGTTTTTACAGCACGTTCAATGATAATAAGGAAGATCCCAGTTAGTGCTAGCGAGATAGCAATCATCGTAGGTCCTTTTAGAGCAGTGGAGATATAATCCTCAAACAAAATGCCTGTTAGCCCTGTAATGACTGTAGCAACTAGGATATAAATACTAAACCAAAAGTTAACTTTGTGCTCTTTAGAGCGGGTCATGATATAACCAAAAAATCCTCTAATAATATTAATTAAATCTTTGCGATAATAAATAATTACCGCTAATACAGATGCCAAGTGCAGAAGAATTTCGAATCCAAAGCCATCGAATGAGATATTAAAGAGTAATTGTGTAATAACTAGGTGCGCTGAGCTTGAAATCGGCAAAAACTCGGTTAAGCCTTGAACCAACCCCAGAATAATCGCTTCTAAAAGTGTCATATGTAAATTCCTTTCCTCATACATCTGATGAATAAAAAATAAACGCAGATATGTAGTCTAGCTGCTTCATTCTAGCAAAATATCAAACAATAGGGAAGAACTTTTGCGGGTAGTAAGCGTTTTAATGATTTCTTGCTCAAATGTAGCATCCCTACTATACTTAAATGACTATTGATAAATTGGGGCGTATCGAACTTATGAAAAAAAAAGTAAGTATGTTGATTTTTGTTGCGGCTATTACATTATCAGTCTTTCTAATAGTTATGAATGTTATAAATGGCTCTGAACCAGAAACCGGAATTGAAAAAGGGATGAAAGCTGAATCACTGACGTTAGACCGCTATCAAGGGGAGGCAGCTGACGTTCTTCCGGATGATAATCAAGTAACAATTATGAATATATGGGCAACTTGGTGTGAGCCTTGTGTACGGGAATTACCAGATCTACTGGAGTTGGATAATGACTATCGTGATAGTGGTTTAGCCGTAATTACTGTGAATGCTCAAAAGTATGAAAGGGTCGTTGAGCACACTGAAGAATTTATTCAAGAACAGAATCTAACTCTACCAGTGTTTCTAGATTCTGAGGCTGAGCTTTTTCAATTGTATCAAATTCGTGGAATGCCAACGACACTTGTGATCGATCATGAAGGGATCATTGTTGAAAGAATTGAAGGCGAAGTTAATTATGAGATGCTAGAAGCAATAGTTATTCCGTTGCTTAATGAATAGGAAAAAAGTGAACGATTCATTTCGTTCGCCTTTTTTTGGGTAAAGTTCTAATTATTGTGTAAATACTGATTTCAATACTATCTAAAACAAGCGGAAGAAAATGCTGGGCCGCCACTTGCGGGAATAACAGGAGGCCACTAAAAACGTCATGTAAGAGTGAGCTGAATGGCGCCGCTACAGGAGAACCCTAGCACCCGCAAGAAAGGCCTCAGCCCTCGAAGCGGAAAACCACCACTTCGATGTCTTCAGACTCGTTCTATTCCGCAGGAGTCTTCGGGTTCTCCTTCCGCTCATGTTCTCGATCAGACAAATGACAACATTCTTATCTAAGGAAATGAGCGCCGTTTTTTGTTTAAGATTCACTATCATATAAAGCTTCTTTTTCAGAGGACTCGATGAAAAGGTTCATTGAGATAGAAGGGTATTGTTTGTTAGGGCAGGTACTCCCGTGGTAAATGTGCCCCGTTTTCGGGAGTGGCAACCGAAGAACCAAAACATTTTCCGTCCTCTATCTCTTTACATCGATATAATTTAGAAATAGGCATGGACTGTATCTGGAGAAGGGGCTAGTCCATATGATTGTGTAAATACTGAATTCAATACCTATCTAAAACAAGCGGACGAAAATGGTGGGCCGACACCAGCGGGATATAAAGGTTCAATGAGATAAACCGACGGAGTCGGGTTAGCTCATTACCTTCCCGCGGTAAGCGTGCCCCCGTTTTCGGGAGCGGCAGCCGAAGAACCAAAACATTTTACATCCTCTACCTGTTTGCATCGTTGAGATTTACACATAATCATGGACTCTATCTTTTTTTGTATCTATAAAGTTGAATAAGTGAATAGACTTTTAAAAAAAGGAGTGGGCAGGCATGAACACGGAAAACTGGTCTACTGTAAAAGAGATTGTTTATGAGGATCAAGACATCCAACTACTCAATCTAACAGACACACACTATCCGGTCATTCTTTATAAACGGTTCTCAACAGCAGTTACTAAAGGTACATACGTTAAAGTAAATACTACCGCTACCACACTTCAACTTGGAACAGGTGGAGTGGACATAGTAAAAGAGGTATTAGCAAGCAGTTTCAAACAAAAGCCGCTTGCTCCTGGTCATATCATGAAGCTCCGTTACACTCCGGCGCAACAAGCTGTTACGTCCATTGAGGAAGTCGCTAGTCCGTATCATGACCTTTTCCATCAGCCTTTTACACTGAATCAAAAAAAGATTCTTTTAGGCGAGCTTCATAGCATGATTCCTCTTGTCTGTTATTTAACTCATGAATTCGCATCAGATCTTACTTGCTGTGTGATCTTTGATGATTCTGCTTCTTTAGCATTAGAAATGAGTGATCATGTACGCAGGCTCAAAAAAGAACCTTGGTTTACGTCGATAACCTGTGGGCAGTGTGTAGGCGGGGACTATGAGGCCATTAATTTACTTACAGCCCTGCAGTTTGCAGTTGATCAGCTACATGCAGATCTTATTATGATTTCTGTTGGACCTGGCGTCGTAGGCACTGGAACAAGCTATGGATTTTCTGCAGTGGAGATGGCGAATTGGGCTAACTTGGTTGGCGCGTTGCAAGGACGTCCTATCTGGATTCCGCGCTTGTCCTTTAAAGAAAAAAGACAGCGACATTACGGACTAAGTCACCATACGATCACACCTCTTTATGACTTAACCCTTGCAGAGACGACTGTGGTTTTTCCATTTATGAATGAATCTCAGCGAAATTACATTCAAGATCAGTTGAATAGGCCAAGTCAAATTAAACATCACTTGTATTTTTTAGAAAGAGAATGTGATTCAAATTGGATCACTCGTGCATTTAAACACGTAGGCTCATTATCAACGATGGGCCGCACATATGCAGATGACCCTCTTTTCTTTGAAGCCATCGCCGCATCGGTTTCATTCGTCTTAGCAGAGGAGAATACTTCTTGAACCCATTCAGAGACATATTCCTGTTTTTTGAGCTGTTGCTTTAAGCGCGCTTTCACTTCCCATGCTTTTCCTACTAGCAATATTCCATGTTCATGTACGTGAATATTCATAAAAACTCCTTTCCATCATGATATGGTACACTTTTATGTGGACATTCATACAAGTAGACCAGAGGAGGAGAAATGATGACTAATTTTCAAGAGAAAACAACATCAACAGAGGAGATCTTTCAAGGTTCTGTGATCTCGCTTCAAGTAGATACAGTCACATTACCAAATGGAAATGAGAGCAAACGAGAGCTGGTGAAGCATCCAGGTGCCGTGGCAGTCATCGCTCAAACAAGTGAAGATAAGCTGATATTAGTAAAGCAATTCCGTAAAGCACTGGAGAAAGAGATTCTGGAAATACCAGCAGGCAAGATTGATTTAGGTGAGGAACCAATTAAAACAGCGGAGCGTGAGCTGAGGGAAGAAACAGGTTATACAGCCGACAGCTTGTCTCTTCTTTCTTCTTTTTATACCTCACCTGGTTTTGCCGATGAGATCATTTACATATATGAAGCAACGGGATTAACGAGGGGAGAAGCACAACCGGATGAAGATGAGTTTGTTGAAATTGTAGAGGCCGATTTAGTCACGGCAAAGAGATACGCAGAAAATCATCTCATTCACGATGCTAAAACAATGTATGCGCTCATGTATTTAGAATTAAAGCAAGCAAAACGACAGTCATAATGAAGAGCCTGTCCTCATATTCTCTAAAAGAGTATAAGAGGGGGCAAGGATATGAAACAAAGACGGTTGCAAGATCAAATCATCATGCATGTGGAAGAGAACCGTACGATTTATCTATTCACAACCGTTCTGTTCTTAATTGGCATTATCTTTGGTGCTATTATTGTTAATAGTTTAAATCTCTCACAAAAAAATGATTTATATATGTATCTCGGTCATTTTTTTGTTCAGGTTGAAGATGGACGAATTGCTGGATCTAAAGAAATATTTAGTCAAAGTTATATTCACTACGGAAAATATTTTGCTTTGATGTGGATTCTCGGATTATCACTGATTGGGTTACCGGTTATATTGGTCCTGCTTTTTTTAAAAGGCGTAGTTGTTGGCTTCACCGTCGGGTTTCTTGTGAATCAAATGGGGTTCCAAGGGTTTCTTTTAGCACTTGTTTCCATTCTTCCGCAAAATCTTCTGCTTGTGCCGGCATTTATTATAGTAGGTACAGCAAGTGTTTCTTTCTGTTTGAAAATGCTAAGACAGCAATTTGCAAAAAAATCTCATGAACCTGTTTTTCCTCAATTTCTACGCTATACATTATTGCTTTTATGTATGGGAGCAGCCTTATCATTAGCTGCTGCTTTAGAGGCTTACGTATCTCCCCATCTTATGAGATTGGTTGTTGGATAAAGCGATAACAGTTATTATTTAATAATTGTTATCGCTTTTAAACTTAATAATCATTATCAATTGACACTCTTTTTTATCAGGATTATAATAAACATATAGTCATGGAAGTCCGGTTAGGAGGAGTATTGATGGAGAATCGTTTAGATCGGATTAAAAAGCACCTTCATTCTCAACGCTATAAATTAACCCCTCAACGAGAAGCAACAGTTATGGTATTGCTTGAACATGAAGAGGATCATTTAAGTGCTGAGGATGTTTACCTCCTTGTGAAGGACAAAGCACCTGAAATCGGATTGGCCACAGTGTATCGTACATTAGAGCTTTTAGCGGAGCTTAAGATTGTTGATAAAATTAATTTTGGTGATGGGGTTTCTCGATTTGATTTGCGTAAGGAAGGAGCGGCTCATTTTCATCACCATCTTGTATGTATTGAATGTGGTGCAGTAGATGAGATTGAAGACGACCTACTTGGTGATGTTGAAAAAGTAGTTGAACGTGAGTATGATTTTAAGATTATGGATCATAGGCTTACTTTCCACGGCATTTGTTATCGTTGCAAAGCAAAGCATGAGGCTGAGGAAGACCAAACACCAAAGGAAATTCAAAATCAGGTATAAAAGAATAGGATCTGAAAGAGAGGGCTCTTTTAGATCCTATTTTTGTGCAAAAAAGATGAAGGAAAAAGGTATATTCCCTTTAGAAATTGGCATAGCTTAACAGAAGGTGAGCCAAAGTGGACAAAGGGGGTAAGAATATGAAAGGGCATTTTATTACACTATTTCAAACAGTGAAGGTTATGCTTTTATTTATTGGATGCACGTTGTTCTTTTATTATGGTATTCTATGGGTAAGCGAGGAGTATGAAAGCTATTACCGCTATGATACGCCAGAAGGAAATGCGATTAAGGTGAATGCAGATCTGGTGGAACAAGAGAGTGACGTGTCGGTGTTAACTAGACTTGTGTGGTTTTATAAACTAGGCGAATAATAGATAATAGGATGGAGTGATTCAAATTGAGGATGGAAATTGAAGACTTTATCCATTATTTACAGATAGAACGTGGTTATTCAACAAATACTATTACCTCATATCAAAATGATTTATCATCTTATTCATCTTATTTAAAGAATGTAGAACAATGCAATAGCTTTGCTGAGGTTGAGCGCTCTTTGATTGTAAACTACTTATATTTTCTGATGGAAAAGGGACGGGCCCAATCGACGATCGCTCGTAATATTGCATCCATTCGAGGGCTGCATCAATTTCTGTTACGTGAGGGTCGTGTAAAACAAGATCCAAGTGTACATGTAGAAATTCCTAAGCCAGCAAAGCGACTGCCAAAGATTCTTTCGATGCAAGAGGTGGAGGCATTACTAACGGCTCCAGACTCAAATGATTTGATGGATATACGTAATCGTGCGATGCTTGAAATCATGTACGCTACTGGAATTCGTGTAAGTGAATTAATTGGCCTTAAAACGTCGGATGCACATATATCGATGGGTTTTTTACGTTGTGTAGGAAAAGGGAATAAAGAACGAATTATTCCGCTTGGATCGCAAGCGAAGGACGCCGTGCATACATACTTAGAATCTTCAAGACCGGCATTACTAAAAAAGAATCGTCATGATCTCCTTTTTGTAAATCATCGCGGGAATCCGTTGACGAGACAAGGTTTTTGGAAGATTTTAAAACAGATTGCTGTTAAAGCTAACATTACAAAGCCTTTAACGCCGCATACACTACGCCATTCGTTTGCCACGCATTTATTGGAAAATGGTGCTGATTTACGGGCTGTTCAAGAAATGCTTGGGCATGTAGATATTTCAACTACACAGATTTATACTCATGTCACCAAAAGCAGAATGAAGGACGTCTATTCTATGTATCATCCTAGGGCATAACACATGATAAAGAAGTTGTCTGACATCAGACAGGAGAAAGGGGTATTGATTATGAGTACACAGCCTTATAAACGGGTCTTTTTAATTGTAATGGATTCAGTTGGAATTGGCGAAGCGCCTGACGCTCAGAATTTTGGAGATGAAGGTGCAAATACACTTGGTCACATTGCTGAGTTTATGAATGGAATTCAGCTTCCGACCTTAGAGAAGTTAGGAATTGCAAATATAACAGAGGTACAAGGGGTAACTCCCGCAAAAGCACCTTATGCTCATTATGGTAAGATGCAAGAAGCGTCTAATGGTAAAGATACGATGACTGGTCATTGGGAGATTATGGGTCTTAGAATTGATGAGCCATTTAGAGTATTTCCAGATGGTTTTACAGATGATCTACTCCAGGTATTAGAAAAGGAAGTGGGCAGAGGTTTTATCGGGAACAAGGTTGCATCTGGCACCGAAATCCTTGAGGAATTAGCTGAAGAGCATGTCAAAACCGGTAAGCTCATCGTATATACATCAGCTGATTCTGTCCTACAAATTGCCGCTCATGAAGACGTTGTACCTTTAGAAGAGCTATATGATATTTGTGAAAAAGCAAGAAAGATTACGCTTCAGCCTGAATATATGATTGGTCGAGTTATTGCTAGACCCTTTGTCGGTACTCCAGGAGAGTGGAAGAGAACACCGAACAGGCATGATTATGCATTAAAGCCATTTGGGCGTACAGTAATGAATGAACTGAAAGATGGCGGATATGATTCCATTGCTATCGGAAAAATCTCAGACATTTATGATGGTGAAGGGATTACTGATACATATCGAACAACCTCTAATGAGGATGGAATGGATAAATTTTTGCAGAGTATGGAAAAAGATTTTACAGGAATAAGCTTTTTAAATTTAGTTGATTTTGATGCTTTATATGGTCATAGACGTGATCCAAAAGGCTATGGACAGGCTTTAGAAGAGTTTGATCTTCGCTTACAAGAGGTCTTAGATCAGCTACAAAGTGATGATTTATTAATTATAACAGCTGATCACGGGAATGACCCTGTTCATAAGGGTACCGATCATACGCGTGAATATGTGCCTTTGCTTGTATATGATCCAAATAACGCGCACAAATCAGTTGATTTGGGGATTCGATCCACCTTTGCAGATATTGGAGCAACGATTGCAGATAATTTCAAGGTAAACGCTCCAGAGCATGGGACTAGTTTTTTACATGAAATCATAAATAACAAGTAGTTAAAGGGAGATAAATGATGACACATACAAAATTAGAACTGTCACAAACAGCAGAATTTATTCAGCAGCATCTCGTTCAGCCTCCTGAGATTGGACTAATTCTTGGTTCGGGTTTAGGTGTACTAGCTGATGAAATTGAGAACCCTGTGAAACTACCATATGAAGACATCCATAACTTTCCCGTTTCTACCGTAGAAGGTCATGCGGGACAGTTGGTTGCTGGAACAATTGCCGGCAAACAAGTAATTGCTATGCAAGGTCGTTTTCATTTTTATGAAGGATATACGATGGAAGAGGTTGTTTTTCCTGTTCGCGTCATGAAGCAGTTAGGTGTGAAACAATTGATTGTAACCAATGCTGCTGGTGCGGTGAATGAAAGCTTTTCTGTGGGGGATTTAATGATTATTAAAGACCATATTAATAATCAAAGTGCAAACCCTTTAATTGGTCCTAATGACGCATCGCTGGGTCTTAGATTCACAGACATGTCTAATGCATATTCAAAAAGGCTTCGAGATATTGCTTTAAACAAAGCAAAAGAACTTCAGGTGTCCATTCAAGAAGGTACATACGTAGCTAATACTGGCCCGTGCTATGAAACGCCTGCAGAGGTAAAAATGGCACGTATGCTTGGTGGAGATGCGGTAGGTATGTCCACGGTTCCAGAGGTAATTGCAGCAAGACATGCAGGTTTAGAGGTACTTGGAATCTCTTGTTTATCAAATATGGGAGCTGGGATTTTACCACAGCCATTAAATCATGAAGAGGTTATTGAAGTAACGGAAAAAGTACGGGCCTCTTTCCTAGGCCTTGTTAAAGCAATCATTAAAGAAATGTAGATAAAAGGAGAGGTACTCATGACAACATTTGTAGAGAAAATAAAAGAATCAGCTGCTTATCTAAATACATTTATAAAGGAAAAGCCTGAAATTGGACTGATCCTCGGATCTGGCCTTGGAGAATTAGCTGATGAGATTGAAGGAGCAGCAAAAATTCCTTATGAGGATATCCCGAACTTTCCAGTCTCTACCGTTGAAGGTCATGCTGGTCAATTAGTTATTGGACAGTTACAAGGTAAAACCGTTGTGGCAATGCAAGGGCGTTTCCACTACTATGAAGGGTATCCGCTTGAACAAGTAACATTCCCTGTACGTGTGATGAAGGAATTAGGTGTTCAGCTTCTATTTGTAACAAACGCTTGTGGTGGAATGAATAAATCATTCCAGCCTGGTGATTTAATGATTATTACAGATCATTTAAATATGACTGGAGTGAACCCATTAATTGGACCAAATGCTCCAGAGCTAGGACCGCGTTTTCCAGATATGAGTCAAGCCTATACAAAAAAATACGTTGATTTAGCATTAGAGACAGCTAAATCCTTAGAGATCAAAGTGCAGCAGGGCGTGTATGCCGGCGTTAGTGGACCTACATATATGACAGGTGCTGAATTAATTATGCTTCGTAATCTCGGTGGAGATGTAGTAGGCATGTCAACCGTGCCTGAGGTCATTGTTGCTAGTCATGCAGGTTTGGATGTATTAGGAATCTCTTGTGTTACGGATATGGCCATTGGTGAAGAAATTGCTGGAATTACGCACGAGGAAGTAATGGAAGTAGCCACTCGCACCAAACCACTCTTTATCAAGCTTGTCAAAGAGTTAGTCGCAAAAGCTAAGCCTGAATAAAAGGGGATACACAAAATGAGAATGGTTGACTTGATTGAGAAAAAAAGAAACGGTGACGCCTTAAGTGAAGAAGAGATTCAGTTTGTCATTCAAGGCTATACGAAGGATGAAATCCCTGATTATCAAATGTCTGCTATGGCGATGGCCATATACTTTCAGGACATGAATGATAAAGAAAGAGCAGACTTAACCATGGCGATGGTTAAGTCAGGTGATGAAATTGACCTTTCTGCGATCGAAGGGATGAAAGTGGATAAGCATTCGACTGGCGGTGTGGGTGACAAAACAACGATTGCACTTGCTCCGTTAGTGGCCTCACTTGGTGTACCTGTTGCCAAAATGTCTGGACGTGGATTGGGCCATACAGGAGGTACGCTGGATAAGCTTGAGTCGATTCCTGGCTTTCATATTGAATTAACGACAGAAGAGTTTATTCAGAACGTCAACAAGAATAAGCTAGCTGTCATTGGCCAAACTGGAAATTTAACACCTGCAGATAAGAAGCTTTATGGCTTACGAGATGTGACAGGAACCGTTAATTCCATACCACTCATTGCGAGCTCCATTATGAGTAAAAAACTTGCTTCAGGAGCGGATGGCATTGTTCTTGACGTAAAGACGGGCACTGGAGCCTTTATGAAAGAGCTTTCTACCTCAAAAGATTTAGCAAAGGCAATGGTCAAAATTGGAACAAAGCTTGGTCGAAAAACAATGGCTGTTATCTCTGATATGAATCAACCACTAGGTTTGGCAGTAGGAAACGCTCTTGAAGTAAAAGAAGCCATTGATATGTTGAAGGGTAAAGGGCCAGAGGATTTACTAGAGCTTTGTTTGACTCTAGGTAGTCACATGGTTGTAATGGCTCAAAAGGCAGATTCAATTGAAGAAGCACGTAAAGCACTTGAACATGCCATTTCATCAGGAAAAGCTTTAGAAACGTTAAAAGTGTTTATAGAGGCACAGGGAGGAGATTCTTCCGTAGTTGATGATGTCACTCAGTTTCCTGAAGCACCATACAAAATAGAAATTAAAGCAACATCAAATGGAATGGTCAAGTCTATTGAAGCAGATCGCATTGGTACGGCAGCTATGATGCTTGGAGCAGGAAGAGCTACCAAAGACGATGAAATTCTTCTTGACGTAGGTCTAATTCTTCAGAAGAAAATAGGCGAGGCTGTAAACGAGGGCGACACCATTGTGACCTTACACAGTCGAAGTGAAGATGTAGGGGACATTGAAAAAATCGTCCAAAAAGCGTATGTGATTGCAAATGAACATATTGAGGCGCCGACCTTAATATATGAAGAAATAACGGCATCATCCGGGACGGGTTTTGCCCTATAAAGGATATAAAAGTAGCTCGAGACATGGCGACGCCTTGCTTCGAGCTTCTTTTTTATAGGGTTACGCCGCCATCGATGCTAAGAATTGTACCTGTAATAAACGATGCCTCATCAGAAGCTAAAAACGCATAGCCGTTCGCAATATCCTGAGGGTCACCAAGGCGCTGTAATAAGGATCGTTCTTTCATTTTTGCTAATACTTTTTCTGGCATGCTTTTGACCATTGGTGTCGAGATGAATCCTGGCGCTACTGCGTTCACGCGAATATTATAACGACCGAGCTCTTTAGCCCATGTTTTGGTCATTCCGTTAACGCCCCACTTGGAGGCTGCATAATTTGTCTGACCGAAGTTACCATAGGTTCCGACAACGGAAGAAGCATTTAAAATCACACCACTTTGTTGATCCTTCATGATTTTTGCTGCAGCCTGCCCAATATGGAATACTCCCATCACATTGACATTTAATACGTTAGTGAACTGTTCCTCTGTCATTTTTAATAGTTGGGCATCGTGTGTAATCCCAGCATTATTAACAACAATGTCAAGTCGATCAAACGCTTCAAGGGTTTTGGCCATTAAATGCTGCACATCTTCGCTACTAGTCACATCTACTGAGATGCCTATTGCTTCACCACCAATGTGTTGTAACGACTTAACTACTGAATCAATGACGTCTTGTTTTAGATCAGCAACAACGACCTTGGCCCCTTCCATACAAAACTTCTCTGCTGTTACTTTCCCAATACCACTTCCAGCGCCAGTAATAATCGCCACTTTATCTTTTAACTTCATGTTGAGTCCTCCTGAACATAGCGTAGTGTACAAGGTATGTGGTTCGATTCCGAAAAAAACGCTCTCGAATGCAATAGCAAGAATAAGAACCCCTGTACCTACAGAGGTCCACTCATCAAGTTGAATTTACTGTTTAAAGAACTTCAGAGCTGTTTGTCTGTTTTGCTCAGCAACCTCTAAAAAACCATTTTGAGATTCTTTTACCTGTTTAGTGAAATTTTCAACTAATGGCGTCAGGTCTTCTCTGTTTTTTTGTTGCTGATCAAGTGTTTTCTTTAAGCTCTCTTGGAATTGCTCCTGTGAGCGGTTCAACATGTTAAAGCCTTCGCGATAGGGTGTCACGGATAGCTGTTGAAATCGATTAATCACTTCGTCAAATCGTTCATTCCATTGATCTGTGGAATTCTTCGCTTCAGAACCGGCTGCCTTTTCAACGTTATCAAGCAGACTTTTTCGTAGCTCAGATCTTAGCTTCTTGTGCTCATCTTGAATCGTATCTAAATGATTTGAGAACTGGTCCCAGTTTTCCTTTTGCTGTTCCATCGCTTTAAGAATAAATTGATCCGCTTCCTTTTGAGAGGAGTAAAATAGTTGAACGGTGTTTGACCATGTATCCCATGCAGAATCAATAAACGTTGCGGCTGTTTGATTTTCTTGCGATTTTTTTGTCGTTGCCATACAAAAATACCTCCTGTTTAAGTGGGATTATATTGTGAATGCAGCCTGGCTGCAGCATCACTACTCTTTGTTATCTTTGGAACGATCCATAAAGGGGTTTGTCATCATGCTTGTATACATTGAAAAGAATTGATCGACTATGGATTGATATTGCTGGAGAGAATCAGCCCATACCTTCAAGTAGTCCTCACCTGCATCCGTTAAAGAATAGATTCGTTTAGCAGGACCTCCCGTAGATGTATCCCAGGATGATCTCACCATATTATCTTTTTCAAGCTGTCTTAATGTTCGATAAACATTTCCTTGATCAATTGAAGTAAAGCCATATTTGGTTAATTGCTCAATTAACTTATAGCCATGAAGATCCCAACTACGTAAGCTTAACAAAAGCATAGGAACCATTAAATTCTTAGGAGTGCTGTTTTTTATCTTATCTTCATTCTTTTTTGCGTCAGTCATCTGTTCACCTACTCAGAAGTATTCATTCATCTATGTGTAATTTACACCTATATGTTAAAGCTGTCAACCTCAGCTTAAAAAAAGATTTCTACGAATTATAAGAGCTTTTGTCAAAATCAATGGGATATGCAAAAAGCCTGTCGTATTATTTGACAATTTGCAAAATTAAAATATTTACTTAAATTATTTATGATATACTCGATGTATTCAGGTGGAAATTGATTCTAACTCATAATTCGTCTGGAAGTAGTGGAAATCTTATTGAAATCAGGAGGTAATAATGAGCGAACAAAAGAACTTTGATCCTTTTACCTTATGGAAAGATATCTACCAGCAGTCAGAATCCTATTGGGGCGGAGTATTGGATGAAAAGATGAAAGAAGATCAGTTCTCAGAATGGATGGGCAAAACACTAGAAATGAACCTCCTTTACAAAAAAGCACAGGATGAAATGACAAATAAGTATCTTGAGCAAGTAAATGTGCCAACAAGATCTGATTTGTCTAATATTGCGTCTTTAGTAGTTAATGTTGAATCAAAAGTAGACCACCTTGAAGATTTAGTAGAAGAAACCGATGTAGCACAGATGAAAGTAGAATTAAAAAGAGAAATGACCCTAATGAAGAAAGACATTAAATCCCTCGATAGTAAGCTAGATAATATTCTAAAAGAATTAAAATCAGCCAACAAAAAACCTCAGAATTCCTCATCTAACGAACAGACATCCAAGTAATGTAGTTGTTGCACGCATGTTCATACCACATTATCATCATATAGGAGTGATATAATGATCGAGTTAACGGACAAAGTAGCAATTGTCACAGGTGGTTCCCGTGGAATTGGCTCAGCCATTTCGTCAGAACTTGCTAAAAACGGAGTGAAAGTAGTGGTGAATTACCGCTCGGATGTTGATGCAGCTAATCACGTTGTAGAAGAAGTGAAAGTAGCAGGCGGAGAGGCTATTGCTGTTAAGGCTGATGTATCGCATAGTGAGGATGTGAGTGAATTAATTGAAACCACATTATCTAAGTTTGGTCAAATTGACTTTCTAATAAATAATGCCGGTATTACAAAGGATCGAACATTTAAGAAATTAAGTCGTGAAGATTGGGACCAAGTGATTAATGTGAATTTAAACAGTGTATATAATACCATCTCAGCTGCTCTTCC
The DNA here is from genome assembly GCF_007293315.1 of Alkalicoccobacillus porphyridii. Classification (GTDB taxonomy): domain Bacteria; phylum Bacillota; class Bacilli; order Bacillales; family Bacillaceae_D; genus Alkalicoccobacillus; species Alkalicoccobacillus porphyridii. Next base: position 41,876 of record NZ_VLXZ01000005.1, on the reverse strand, counting down.
ATATTTATTAGAATCAGAATCGGGTCGAATCGTAAATATCTCATCCATTATTGGTCAGACCGGGGGATTTGGTCAAACCAATTATTCAGCTGCTAAAGCAGGACTAATAGGATATACAAAATCTCTTGCCCTTGAACTAGCTAGAAAGCAAGTGACAGTGAATGCGGTATGTCCTGGATTCATTGAAACGGAGATGGTTCAGGAAATGCCCGATAAGGTTAGAGAACAGATTATTGCCAGTGTCCCAGTGCAAAGACTTGGTCAGGCACAAGAGATTGCCAGAAGTGTACTTTTTCTATGTAAGGATGGAGAGTACATTACGGGACAACAACTTAATATTAACGGCGGGTTATATATGTAAATTGAGTTTGCCAGTTGATTCTGACGAAGGAGATGTGCAAAATGAGTAAACAGTTTGGGTCAAGTCCATTAACAGATTCTCTTCCTGATTCCTATGCCCGGTTTATACGTGCTGTAGAAGTTGTGACAACGGATGCGGATCCCGAAGTTGGACCGACACCAAAGCAGGTGATTTGGACTAAAAATAAGTCAACACTTTATCGTTTTGTTCCTAATCAGAAAAAAAACTTTCGTGTCCCACTTCTCATGGTGTATGCTCTAATTAACAAGCCCTATATCTTAGATCTTACAAAAGGCAATAGCTTGATTGAATATCTAACTGATCAAGGGTTTGATGTGTATCTTTTAGAATGGGGCGAACCCGGTTTGGAAGATAAAGATATGCAGCTGGATGATTACATAATGGAATATATTCCGAGGGCTATTCGAAAGGTACTTCGGACATCTGGTGCAAAAGAATGCTCCTTATTGGGGTATTGTATGGGCGGGACAATGTCGGCAATTTTTGCAGCTCTTCATCCAGATGTACCCATTAAGAACTTAGTATTTTTAACAAGTCCGTTTGACTTTGAGAATTCAGGATTGTATGGCTCATTTGTAGATGAACGGTATTTTGATATTGATAAGGTAGTGGAAACTCTTGGATTAATTCCTGGGGACATGATTGACTTCGGTAATAAAATGCTTAAGCCCATTACAAATTTTTATGGTCCATACGTAAGTCTAGTTGACCGTGCGGATAATGAAACCTTTATTGAGAGCTGGAAGTTAATGCAGAAATGGGTCTCAGATGGAGTGCCATTTGCGGGAGGAGCATACAAGCAGTGGATTCGAGATTTCTATCAACATAACAAGCTAATTAAAGGTACATTAAAGATTCGTGGAACTCAAGTAGATTTAAAACAAATTAATGCTAGTGTCTTAAACCTAGCAGCTGATCGAGATCATATTGCGCAGCCTCATCAAGTGAAGGCGCTAATGGATGTTATTTCAAGTGAAGATAAGGAATATCGTGCGCTTCCAACTGGCCATGTTTCCGTTGTTTTTGGAAAAAAGGCCGTTGCAATTACGTATCCGACAATTGGTGATTGGCTAGCAGAACGGTCATCCTAGCTTATTAATATGGTAAAAACCTTAAACATGGAGTTGATGAATGATGATTGAGCAGGAAGCAGTAATTGTTAGTGCGGTAAGAACAGCCATTGGAAACTTTGGTGGGACTTTGAAGAACACCCCTGCCACAGCTCTTGGTGCCCACGTCATTCAAAAGGCACTAGAGAAATCCGGAATATCCTCTGACCAAGTAGACGAAGTCATTATGGGAAACGTACTACAAGCAGGTCTAGGGCAAAATCCTGCTAGACAAGCGGCCATTCAGGCTGGAATACCAGAGGAGGTATCGTCACTAACTATTAATAAGGTTTGTGGATCGGGACTTAAAGCGGTACACTTGGCCACCCAATCAATTCTTCTTGGTGAGGCAGATGTTATCGTAGCTGGGGGAATGGAGAATATGAGCCTTGCTCCTTATTTAATGGGGGGAGCTCGTTCCGGTTATCGTATGGGAAATCAAACTGTAGTGGATAGTATGGTTCATGATGGTTTGACCTGCGCATTTAATGAATATCATATGGGTGTGACTGCTGAGAACATTTGTGAACAATATGGATTAACGCGTGAGGAGCTTGACCAATTCGCAGGGCGAAGTCAAGAAAGAGCTGCAGCGGCCATCCAAGCAGGACGTTTTCAAGATGAAATTGTTCCACTTGAGATTCCGCAACGAAAAGGCGAACCCATTTACTTCGCGGAAGATGAATTTCCAAAAGCTGAGTCAAATGCAACAAAGCTAGGGAAGCTACGTCCGGCTTTTAAAAAGGATGGTGTAGTGACAGCTGGTAACTCTTCAGGCATTAACGACGGTGCAGCGGCACTTGTCATAATGAGCCGAAAAAAAGCCGAAGAGCTTAACATCAAACCACTTGCAACCATTCGTTCGAATGCATCGGCTGGTGTGGATCCTAGTGTCATGGGCCTCGGGCCAGTACCGGCTACTAATAAAGCACTGGAGAAAGCTGGTCTTTCAATAGAAGACCTGCACTTAGTTGAGGCGAATGAAGCATTTGCTGCTCAATCACTTGCTGTTAGTCGCGACCTTGGGCTAAACGAGGACGTAGTTAACGTTAATGGAGGAGCTATTGCGCTTGGTCATCCAATTGGCGCAAGTGGTGCTAGAGTTCTCGTCACGCTTGTTCATGAATTAAACCGTAGAGAGCTACAATATGGTTTAGCTACTCTATGTATTGGCGGAGGACAGGGTGTAGCAACCATTATCGAAAGATCATAATATCAAGTGTATAATATGATTTTTCCTTACGCCGAATATTGTGGCAGGGACAAAACTTTATAACTAATAGAAAAGCTGAGGAATGTTGGAGTCAGTTCCATCCATTGTTCAGCTTTTTTGTATTGTCTCTTCAAAAACACTTAGTGTGCATAATTAAATTACATGGAGGGATTAGAGGTTATCTGAATTTCGGCTCTTCGTTGCCGCTCCCGAAAATGGGGGCATGCTTACCGCGGGGAGGTATTGAGCTAACCCGACTACGTCGATTTATCACAATAATGAACCTCTTCATCCCGCAGGTGTGACCCTCCATTTTCATTCGCTTGATGGGGTTACGGGGGATCAAGGATATGAGAAGTGATAGACGTAGAGCCTACATAGTTTTTTTACAAAGGATTGCTAGTATTTAAGCAGATATATGTAAAAGGAGAATTTGGAGGGAATCTGAGAATGGTTCTTCGGCTGCCGCTCCCGAAAATGGGGGCACGCTTACCGCGAGGAGGTATTGAGCTAACCCGACTCCGTCGATTTATCACAATGAACCTCTTCATCCCGCAGGTGTCGGCCCGCCATTTTCGTCCGCTTGGTGAGTGATGGGCATCAAGTTTATGAGAAATGACACACCTAAAGTCTGCATAACTTTCTTACACAGGATTTCTGGTATTCAAGCACATATACGTCCAAGGAGAATTTGGAAGGAATTTGAGAATGGATTCTTCGGCTACGGCCTCAACCCTTGAAGTAAATTGGCTGCGCTTTTGGCTTTCGCGCAGGCACTCCGCTTTTTCGCGCATTTTCCATCATTGGGGTGGGGCTGGTGGTGGATTGGCTGTGCTTACCGACTTACGCACACGTGTTTAGCTAGTCTTCCGGTATATTTTCTGCACTTTGCGATCTACCTCTCATTCCCGATATCCTTGTGACAAGAGAGACCTTGTTCATTTTTCTCGTCATTAAAATAGCATTAATATTTAAGGTAATATGTCTTTTTCAGTAGCCACCTTTTCATCCGCTTGGTGAGTGATGGGCATCAACTTTATGAGGATGATAATTATCTTGTAGCGTGGTTCGATTTTTTTATCAGTAAGATATCGTTCTGTGCAAACCACATATTCTTTTTGACGTATATTAGAAAGAGAATAACTTACCTAAACTCAGAGCTCTCGAATCAGAATGACAGACTGAGTTTAGCACTGAATGAAAAGTAAGCATAAACCAGCGTAGGAAATACACGGAGCCTCCAGTGGGAGCTAAGGCCTAGGTGAGACACTGCAGTGCGTAAGCATAAAGGGGCTCAACAGCCGCCCACAGAAAGCGCAGTATATTTCCGAAGCGGAGCCTCCCCTCTCTTCCTAGCATAGAAGCTCCATACGATACTAGATCTTAAAGTTGATGAATGAATGATTTAACTAGTTTATTGTACACCTGCGGCTCTTCAATATGAGGAACGTGACTTGCACTCGTTAACGTTTTTAGAGTTGAAAAAGGAGCAGACACGTTTGTAGTTAGGGCATTAACATAATAGGTAATTCGATCAAATAAAGATCCAATAACCAATGTGGGTCTGGGGTTTAGGAAAAGGGTATGAGTATAGTTCACACCAACCACGCTGTTTGCTGCGCGTAAGTAGGTATTTCGATTAATTTTGAAGAGCATTAAGCGTAACGCTTCAAAATGTTCCTCTTCCAAAGCTTTATCAAGACATAATGATAAAACATGTCGCTCATAATCTTCATCATTTAATGTATCCAGCTTTGCTCTTCGACCTTCAACAGCCATATAGCCCAAAGAGTACGGAATATAGGAGCTTGTATTAGAAAGGATTAAGGACTGAACCCTATCTGGAGATCTGCGAAGAATTTCCTGTGCAACAATACCTCCAAGTGATAATCCGCAAAAATGAGCCTTAGTAATTTGTAAAGAATCTAATAATGCTAGAATATCTGAAGCAAAGCTTTTTAGGCTGATATCTTCTTCGATGATAGATTCACCATGACCTCTAAGGTCTGGTACGATCACTCTAAAATGTTCTGCTAATTCAAGCTGGAAGGCCCAAGACTCTTTTTTACTTCCTAAGCCATGGATTAAAACCAGAGTCTCTTGGCTTGTATTGCCGATATCGATAAATGAGTACATAATGAACACCCTTTCCCTACTGAATGGTTATACAGTATCGCCTAAATGTTAATCGTCCATTCAGTAAAGCGACATACTATCATTGTTAGTAGTGTATGTGGGTGTAGGAACTTTGCTCTTACGGAAGGAAGGAAAGACTTTTTATCAGAGGCAATAGCAAACAAGAGTAATTTGAGTAATGAAGTTAGGGAACATGGTAAAGCCCTGATGATTGTGTAAACACTGATTTCAATACCTATCTAAACAAGCGGACGAAAATGGAGGCCGACACCTGTGGGATAAAAGGAAGCCACTGAAAAAGTAATTTTATATGATAGTGAATCTTCTTTTAAACAAAAAACAGCCTTATTTCCTTAAAAGGAATGTTGGTCATTTGTCTGATCGGGAACATGAGCGGAAGGAGAAAACGTAGACTCCTACGGAACAGAAACGAGGCAGACCGACATTGAAGTGGCGCCCTTCCACTTCAATGGCTGATGCCGTTCCCATGGAAAGCGAAGTTTTCTCCTGTAGCGGTGCACATTAGCTTAGTTTTAGATGACTTTTTAAGTGGACTCGATGAAAAGGTTCATTGAAATAAGATGGCGGATCCAAATTAGCTCATTACCTTGCCGCAGTAAGTCCCCCCATTTTCGGGAGCGATAGCCGAAGAAACAAAACTAAATTATATACAAGCATGGACTCTATCGGGAACATATAAAAAAACCATTATGTTTGTCTACACATAATGGTTCGGAATATCTTGTAGTTTATACAATCAGTCCCATATTTGAATTTAAGGATGCCCTCTAATTAAATGGAAAGCTCCTGTGGATTTTCACCGGATCGATTCATGAGACGGATGTTTCTTGGTATTAGTTCTAAGAACACTAGCTTTGGGTCTTCCTGCCCATCAAAATATTCATTTAAATGGTCAATCCAAAAACGTTCTTTGGTTTCAGAGTCGCTCCTCATGATAGCTTCTCCTTCAAACTCAATGTACGCATCATTATATCCTTCTCCTGTATAACCTAATAAGACATGGATATTAGAATTGGCTTCTATTTCCTCTGCCTTGTGAGTGTCAATGCTAGTTGGAGTGTATAAAGTTAACCCTTCGTGAAAAAACGTCATATACCTTGAGGATGGTTTATCATTTATCACTGTGGCTAGTGTCCCCGTTGAATGGCGATCCATAATTTGTTCAATTTCTTTTTTTAGTGTCGCTTGATCCATAATAAATACCTCCCATAATTGTTGGTTTCCTTAGTATTCCTGAAAAAGGCCTAATCAAAACATGACATATAGTCATTTGTAAGTAAAAATAATTTAATGTTTAAACTCATGCTTAATTGTGAATAGAATACTGTGTGATAATTTTCAATTAAAGGGAGAGATTCTAGATGGCAGAAGTCGTTTACACTTCAAAAGCAACTGCAGTTGGAGGAAGAGAAGGTCATGTCAAATCGAGTGACTCTAACATTGATATTGATCTTGTAAAACCAGGAACGTCTGGTGGGACAAACCCTGAGCAGTTATTCGCAGCTGGATACTCCTCTTGCTTTGATGGTGCCTTGAACTTGATTGCATCTAAGGAACAAAAGGAAATTGATTCTGAGATTACAGCAGAAGTAAGCTTGGTTAAGGATCCAACAGATGATGGCTTTAAAATTGCTGTTGAGCTAAAAGCATTAATTGGTGGGGTGTCACAAGATGAAGCAGAAGATCTTGTAGAAAAAGCTCATGATTTCTGCCCATACTCAAAAGCAACCCGAGGCAACATAGATGTAACGCTATCAGTTGAAACAAAATAAGAAGTATTATAACAAATCTAAAAGCTGAAGAATGTTGGAGTTCTCTCTATTCATTTTTCAGCTTTTTTATTGCACAAACGAGGATAGTGTCACTCCAGAAATACACTCCGCTTAGGTTAGTAGCAGGTATCTAGGATATACACACGCACACGCAGAGTCTAAGTAACTTTCCTACATAAGAAGTTGGTTTTACTTGGATGTAGCAAGTGAGAGGAATATAGTTCAACTTATTAAGGAAAGCACGTGGCAGACCATTCTACAGCAGTTACATCGTTCGTCTTTTATGATAATGATATAGTTCTTTGTAGTTCTGTCCCATCCGCTTTTTGTGTTGGGAAAGATCGAATATAGGTTTAATAGAACTTTTTAGAAGGTATAATGAATCGTATAGCATTATAAGATTTAACCATTCAAGGAGGGCTATTTAAAATGAATACAGAAGAACTCCAAGAACTAAAGGCTCGACAATGTGAAAATGGGTGCTTAACTATTTATTTAAACACAAATCAGACACAGGTTGACCAAAAAAAGGGCGAATGGAAAATCAGATTAAAAAATGGCTTAAAAAAGCTAGAAGAGTACTTAGATAGCAGTTCGCAAGAAGAAATGAAAACGTACAAAAAAATATCAAAAATTGCTGAAGAGCAAATATTAAATGTTCAAACATCCATGCCACGTTCTTTGCTTTTTATTGGTTCAAACGATGGTGATTGGATTCTAAAGAAGCTACAGGTAACAGTGGAAAACGATTTTAGATGGGAAAGACAACCAGCCCTAGAGCAATTAGAACAAAAAATGACTGATTTCCCTAAAGCGGGTATCCTTCTTATTCAGAAGCAGGATGTTGTAGCCATAGAAACAAGCCTAGGTGAAGTGGAAAATGAATCTACCTATTGCTGGGATGCAGAGTCAGAAGACTGGAAAATGTATCAGGGATCAGGCTCAAGTGAAAGAGTGGGTGCTGCTATTCAAAAGGATCAATTCGATCAACGTTTTGATGCGAATCAACAGCGGTGGTACAAGCAATTAGCTCAAAAAGTACAAAAGAAAGCTAAAAAGAATGGATGGAATGGAATCTATCTAGTGGGATCACCTGATACTACAAGCGAGTTTGAAAAGCAATTAACACTCAACAATGTGGAAGTGATTAAAAAGAATTTAACAAAATTAAAATCTCACCAAATCATTGATGAGTTATTTGCTTCGTAAGGCTGAAGGAATATAATCAAACGAACCGAACAGGCGTATCATACGTGTGTTCGGTTTTTTTGGGCTGAAATATTGACTATATTTCGTGAGTCTAATATAATTTCATGAGTGGAAACTGACCGGTTTTTTTGTGACCGACGAGTTATCGAAAGAAAGTAGGACACATGAAAATGAAACATACGATTATTGATACCGCATTAAAGTTATTCTCTCAAGAAGGATACATGACCACTTCCATGCAGCGTATTGCTGAAGAGTGTAGAATATCCAAAGCCTCACTCTATAAATATTTTGACTCAAAAGAAGACTTATTAATTCAGGTATTTGAAAACAGTCTGCAAAAAATGTTTCAACGAGCTCAAGAGATTACTGTGGATACCTCTCTTTCAAAAAAAGAACGACTGAAACAAAAAATTATGTTAGAGCTCGAAGTGAATCAGGAGCAACGTGTATTTGTTGACCTTATTTTCCGCACGATGCCATTGCATCAAAATCCTAATGTAAAGGAACTGATGAGACGGACCAAGGCAGCACTGCTAAATTGGCATAAACACAGTTTACTTGAAGCATATGGAGAGGATGCTTCTTCTTATATCTGGGATTTGGTCATTGTTTTTCAAGGGACGATGAGAGAATATATTATTCTGATGATGAATGACCATAAAGACATCGACAAAACTCATATTGCAAAGATGCTTATGGCTCATCTGGACATGCTGGTCTACTCAACCAATAAACCAAAAGTTGTGCTAACCTCAGAATTAATGAGTGATTATGAACGATTTAATGTTGAAAAGGAACAGAAGACTGAAGTCGAGCTATTTGAGCAGATGAAGGAACGGTTAATAATAAAGTCCGAGCAGCTCCCGTTTCATACAAAGCAGGAGGTTAAGCAGGCAATTGAACAGTTAAGTCAATATTTTCATGATCCTAAGCAAACCATATTAATTGAAGCGCTATGTCTATACATAGATGCACGCATGCCAATGAAAGAAGAGCGGCAATGGGTAAAACAGCTTTTGAAAAATAGGGAAAATAAAGAAGGTAATCATAATGACAAATAATCAATCTGACCCGTTTATTGGAATAAAGAAATTACCAATTATTGCAGTATTACTTACGGGTGCTTTTATAGCGATTTTAAATCAGACCTTATTAACTACGGCTTTGCCTGTTTTAATGGCTGACTTAAATATTGATGCAAATCTCGGCCAATGGGTAACAACCGCTTTTATGCTAGTTAATGGAGTCATGATTCCTATTACTGCTTTTTTAATTGAGAAGTTTACAACTAGGCGGTTGTTCATTACAGCTATGGGACTGTTTGGTCTAGGGACATTAGTTTGTGCTATGGCTCCTACGTTTGAGGTGCTTATTACGGGGCGAATGATTCAAGCTGCAGGTGCAGGGATTGCCATGCCATTAATGCAAACCGTTTTGCTTCTTATCTTTCCGGTTGAGAAGCGTGGGGCTGCCATGGGGATGGTGGGGCTAGTTATCTCTTTCGCACCGGCCATTGGTCCAACTCTTTCTGGTTGGCTTGTCCAAAGCTATCATTGGTCGATTCTATTTTGGCTGTTAATGCCAATCGTTGTGATTGATATCATTGCTGCGTATCTTTTTCTAAAAAATGTCACCACACAACGCTCACCAAAGCTTGATTCATTATCAATTATTCTATCGTCGATTGGTTTTGGAGGATTATTATTCGGCTTTAGTAATGCTGGAAGTAATGGCTGGACTGATGCGACAGTATTTACACCAATTATTGTTGGTGCGATTACGTTAACTTGGTTTATTTTAAGACAGTTGAAGCTGCCGCAGCCGATTTTAGAATTCCGTGTATTTAAATATTGGGTTTTCACGTTAACAACACTCATTGGTATGATTGTATTTATGTCCATGATTGGTGCGGCAACAATTTTTCCTATTTACATGCAGACAATGCACAACTTCACAGCATTTGAATCAGGACTAATGCTTTTGCCTGGAGCCATTGTGATGGGTATTATGTCTCCAATAACGGGGAGAATATTTGATAAGGTCGGTGCCCGGTATTTAACGATTATAGGTCTTGGGATGATCTTTGTAACCACCTTTCTCTTTACTGATTTAACTGATTCGACGTCGATGACCTACGTAACGGTTGTCTATTCGTTCCGGATGTTAGGTGTTGCCTTAGTAATGATGCCAGTAACAACTGCTGGTATTAATGTTCTACCTAGGCATCTTATTCCTCATGGTACGGCAATGAATAATACGATGCGTCAGATTGCGGGATCGATTGGTACAGCGGTTCTTGTATCAGTGATGACCACCGCAGCCATTAGACATGCAGAAACCGGTGAGATGGGGATGCTAGAGGCTGAGATTAGTGGTGTGAACACTGCTTTTATGGTGGCTACAGGCATTAGCTTTGTGGGCTTTGTTTTAGCATTTTTTATTAAATCAAAGGGAAAACAAACGGAAACCCACGACTCGAAAGCCAGAGAGCAGAAGCCTGCAATTGAACACTCCTAAAAATGAGAGGTTTTTAGACACCTTAATGCGGGAAAACAAATAGTAACACTCATATAAAGGAGAGTTTTACAATGAAGGAATTTAGTGTAGTCCCAAACAAAGATGCGACAACTTGGTTGATTAAAGCGGAGGATGTAGCGCCTGTGCATGAATTTGACAAACGTGATGATGCAGTGGAGAAGGCTAAGGAACTGGCCTCTGAACAAAAGCCAAGTGAGCTTACGATATTTGATTCAAATAACGAAGTACTTGATACACAGGTATTTAATTAAACAGCTAACAATAAGAGGCTGGGACAAATGAATTATTACTAATCTAAAAGCTGAAGAATGTTGGAGTCTCTCCATTCATTGTTCGGCTTTTTTTATTGTCCAAACAAGGATAGATGGTACTCTAGTATACACTTCATACGCTTAAGTATATAAGAATTGGAGATTATCTGAGTTACAGTTCTTTGGCTGCCGCTCCCGAAAATGGGGGCACGCTTACCGCGGGAAGGTAATGAGCTAACTCGACTCCGTCGATTTATCTCATTGAACCTTTTCATCCCGCAGGTGTCGGCCCACCATTTTCGTCCGCTTGGTAAGTAGCAGGTATCTAGGATACACTTTTTTACCTGGAAAGAACGTATGTTCCGTGTTACACTTAATCCTTATCTAAGCATAAAACGAGGGATAGGGATGAATGGAAAAACACACCTAATGGGTGGGCTTGCTGCTTGTGCAGCGGTTGAAAGCTTTACAGCTGGCTCTGAATGGAGTCCGTTATTTTATGTGGGGGGGATGATAGGAGCCTTCTTGCCAGATATTTGTCATGTGCATTCGACCATTGGACGTAAATTACCGATTTTGTCTCGAGTGATTTCATTTTTAGTTGGGCATCGGACATTTACTCATAGTTTACTGTTTTTAGTTCTAATTTATTTTATAGTTACGTTCATAGCACCTGAAGGAACAAATCTTGTTATAGGTTTGCTTACGGGGATGATCAGTCATATTATATTAGATATGGCCACGGTCAGGGGAGTGAAACTGTTTTTTCCGTTCCCGCTAAGAGTTCGTTTACCTATTTATATTCGAACGGGTGGAAGGTTTGAAGGATTTGTTCAAGTAGGTTTGTTGATTTGGCTCGTTGTGTGGGGCTATCAATTTATCCATGTTTGGCTGTAATTATATCCCTCTAGTACATCTGCGAGTATAGATTTCTTAACCGAGTGCATAGTAACTTGAAAGATCTATGCAAAGGTGGCGATCAACGTGTCGTGGACAAAAAGAATTTTCTTCATGTTCATTATAATAATCGCAGGATGTGGTATGGGGAATACGATGAACGAGGAAGTTGATACCATGCAAAAAAATGCTCAAGTTCAATCGGTAGAGGAAAGACCTGAAGCAGTAAACAATGGACAATTAGCAAAACAGTATCCAGATACCGTGTTTTTGTCTGGTCCAAAGGATGAGAAAAAAATTGCCCTTACGTTTGATGATGGACCGGACCCAAGAGTAACTGGAGATCTGTTAGATGTGTTGGCTGAAGAAAAAGTCCCTGCAACTTTTTTTCTAATGGGAGTTCGAGTGGATCGGTACCCAGATCTAGTGAAAAGAATGGTAGATGAAGGACATACTATTGGCAGTCATGGTTACTGGCACAACCCTTTAATTAATTTATCTAATAGAGAAGCTCAAGCCGATTTAGAAAAGGCTAACCAAGCTATTTTTCGCGCGGTTAATCAAGAAACGAGCTTATATCGCCCGCCCTTTGGCTCTCTTAATGAAGAGAAAGTAGAAATGTTAAAGGAGCTGGGCTATTCTGTTATTATCTGGTCCGTGGATTCAGAGGATTGGAAGGCCTCGCCTCCAGATGAGATAGCAGAGAAGGTGATCGAGGATGTGAGGCCGGGTTCTATTATTCTCCATCATGATGGGGCCAACTGGAATATTGATTTATCAGGTACAGTGACAGCGGTCCAAAAAGAAATTAAAGAGCTTAAGAAACGAGGATATACATTTGTGACAGTTCCAGAATTATTGGGGCTTTAGAAAACCGGGACATACGTTTTTAGCAATAAGAGGAGTCTAACGATTGCGTTTAGAAAGTGCAATCGTTAGGCTTTTTTTGTTAATACCGCATCGGAAAACGACGGCACAAATCTGCTTCTCGTCGTTTGTATGTGACCATCCTTTTAGTTATGTTCATGTGTTTGATGATCTAGACGTATAAAATAGGGTTCTTCTGGGAAAAATGGCTCATAGTTTGATCAATGATCGAGACCTTAAAATGTGGAGGATATTATCATGAAAAATCTATTAGCTGGAATACTCAGTTTAGGACTAGTGTTTACTGCGATTTCACCAACTGCTTTAGCGGCTGAGAAGCAAAACGAAAGAATCTTTGCAGAGAATGCATCGTCTGCCATCTTAATGGAGCGCGACACAGGGGAAATTCTCTATGAAAAAAACAGTAATGAAGCTTTTCCTCCGGCTAGCATGACTAAAATAATGACCATGCTCTTAATCATGGAAGCGATCGATGAGGATAAGCTTAAATATGAGGATATGATTCGGGCCAGTGAAAATGCTGCTTCTATGGGCGGATCACAAATTTTTCTAGAGCCAGGCGAGGAAATGTCGGTACAAGATCTGCTTAAAGGAATTGCAGTGGCATCTGGAAATGATGCATCAGTTGCAATGGCAGAGCATTTAGGTGGAACAGAGCAAGGGTTTGCAGACATGATGAATGAGAAAGCAGATGAACTTGGGTTGGAAAATACACATTTCTCTAATTCCAATGGGCTTCCTGTTGATAATCATTACACCTCTGCTCATGATTTAGCGGTTATGGCGAAAGAGCTTTTGAAATATGAAGATATTACTACGTTTACGGGGATTTATGAGGATTATTTACGGTCGGATACTGCAAAACCGTTTTGGTTAGTCAATACAAATAAGCTTGTACGATTTTATCCTGGAGTTGATGGCTTAAAGACTGGCTATACAAAGGAAGCTAAATACGGGTTAACAGCTACCGCAGAAAAAGACGGTATGCGTGTCATTGCTGTGGTCATGGGTTCTCCAACTCCAAAGGAGCGGAATGCTGATGTATCAGCAATGCTCGACTACTCCTTTAGTCAATTTACGAGTCACAAGCTGTATGATCGCAATGAAGTGATCTCTAAAACAACCATTAGTAAGGGGCAAAAAAAGAAGATAAATGTCGTAACCGGAGAACCCATTTCAATTTTAACAAAAAAGGGCGAGTCAGTTGAAGAAGTGAAGGAACGTATCGAATTAGTAGAAAATATAAAAGCACCTGTTGAAAAGGGTGATAAGCTAGGGACGCTTATTATTGAAAATGGTGAAAAAGTAGTTAGTGAGACACCACTTGTGGCAGATGAGGAGGTTGGCTCGGCTTCATGGTGGACGCTATTTAAACGAGTGCTTGGCGGTTTTGGTGGAAATTAAGCATATCTTTGTTTCTTTATTAGAATGGTGACTAGTTTTGTCAGCGAGCAGGAGGCAGATGCCTTAAAAGCGAATGTACATAACTAGTATAAACAGGACTACCTGTTCACCACGCTAAGGAGGGATCATATATGAGCTTAACCATTGATTTATTAAAGAAAGACAGCGTGTTGTTGGTTCGTTTAGAGGGAGAACTTGATCACCATTCTGCTGCAAAACTAAGGGCGGATGTGGAAAGGGAAATAGAAACGGGGCACATCAAACACCTTGTATTAAACCTGGAGCACCTTTCGTTTATGGATAGTTCTGGATTAGGAGTTATTCTCGGAAGATACAAGCAGATAAGAGCAAATGGCGGAGAGATGGTGGTCTGCGCTATTTCTCCGGCAGTTCGTCGCTTATTTGAAATGTCTGGTTTGTTTAAAATCGTACGTCTTGAAGCAAATGAGCAATTTGCACTTGAGACATTGGGGGTGGCATAAACATGCAAAATCGGATGGAGCTTAGTTTTTCGGCGGTTAGTTCAAACGAATCCTTTGCTAGAGTGACCGTTGCTGCATTTATTGCCCAAATCGATCCAACAATGGAGGAAGTAACAGAAATAAAAACGGTTATTTCTGAGGCTGTCACAAATTCCATCATTCATGGGTACCATAATCAGTCTGAAGGCATGGTATTTATCACAGCGACCCTTGAAGAGGAATGTCTTGAATTAATCATTCGTGATGAGGGCATGGGTATCAGTGATTTAGATGAGGCTAGACAGCCACTATTCACAACAAAACCAGAACTTGAGCGATCAGGAATGGGTTTTACGATCATGGAAAACTTTTGTGATGAGATGAATGTCGTTTCTGAACCAATGCTTGGTACAACGATTTATTTAAAGAAGCAATTATCAACTAAAAAAGCCATATATAATTAAGGGGTTTTGCCTATGGACGTGGAGGTAAAACGTAAAAATGCTCAGAAGGTTCAGCTGACAGACTCTGAAGTGAAATCACTTATTAAGGCTAGCCAGGAAGGTGACCTGGAAGCTAGAAATGAAATTGTTAATCGAAACACTCGACTTGTCTGGTCTGTGGTCCAACGGTTTATGAACCGGGGATATGAAGCAGATGACTTATTTCAAATTGGTTGCATCGGCTTAATCAAGTCTGTTGATAAATTTGATTTAAGCTATGATGTTAAATTTTCTACGTATGCAGTCCCAATGATCATAGGTGAAATACAGCGATTTCTTCGCGATGATGGAACTGTTAAAATCAGTCGCTCCATTAAAGAATTGGGAAATCGTATCCGTAAAACAAAGGATGAACTAACCAAAACACTAGGTCGTACACCCACTGTGCATGAAATGGCCAAGCATTTGGAGGTTTCACCCGAGGAGATTGTGTTTGCAGGTGAAGCCAGTAGACCATTAACCTCGATTCATGAGACCGTCTATGAAAATGATGGCGATCCAATTACATTGTTGGATCAAATGGCTGACCATTCTGAGAATCGTTGGTTTGACAAAATTGCTTTAAAAGAGGTCATACAAGAGCTTGAGGATCGTGAACGATTAATCGTGTACTTACGCTACTATAAAGATCAGACACAATCAGAGGTTGCCGAGAGACTAGGTATATCACAGGTTCAAGTTTCAAGATTGGAGAAAAAGATATTAGAGCATATGAAGCACGAAATGAATGGGTATGATTAAATTAGGGTCAAGTCCATATTATTGCAAGTAGTCATTCTAATGCCTATCCTATTTTGGAAGCGACAGACGAAGAAATGAACATGGACCGCCCTCTATTCATAAAACTCCCAAGTGTTCATTTTCATCACAACTTGGTTATAGTCAATATTCAGGCATGCGTCCCCTAGCATTATTGGGTACGCATGCTATTTTTTTTGTTAAAATAGGTTTAGATTGACCAAAATAGGTGAATGAGCTTATCATGTGATAAGTAAGGAGTAAACAATGAAAAAAAAATCAACGAATGCACATAAAAAAAATACAGCAGAGGGCATCATTCAAACGGCTCATCGATTATTTATGGAGCTAGGCTTTACCGGTGTATCCACTCGAATGATTGCAAAGGAATGCGAAATTACCCAGCCTGCACTTTATCATCACTTTCCAAATAAGGTAAGTATTTATCTTGCGGTATTGATTGAAGATCTCTCTAATACTGAAAGAGCTCTTCAAGAAATTATTAAACACGCCAGCTCGTTTAGAGAGGCTCTACTTGAAGTGACGGTCTATATTCTATTGAATCGGCCAAGAAAGCTAGGACAAATGACAAATGATATGAGACAGCATTTAAGTATGGAAGAACAGCTGCTAGTCAGAAGTCATTGGACAAAGGCGTATCAAACTCCAATAGAAGGTTTACTGAGCCAAGTAGAAATTCATCCATCACTTATTCAAACGGATCAACATCTAGGAAAGCTTGCTCATGTTTATCTTGGCATGGTGCATCAACAAATTCCTGATATGGAACGACTAGAGCTTCAGGTAGAAGAAGAGATTCGATTGAAAGCTGAATTTTTGGTTACAGTATATGTAGATGGTATTGCAAGTAGTAAGTAGTTTCCTCATTTCTTGCTTATCACATAAGTAAAAGCATCATGAGGAGGACACAAAATGAATCATTTACGAAAGCTAGCTGTTTTAAATCTGGTAGCCTTTATCATTGCGTTGGGGATGAATTATATATTTCCTGCTGCACAGAATGTTGGAAATGTAGCGGATGCCCTAGGCTCTATCATTCAGCCTGCTAGTTATGCTTTTTCGATTTGGGGATTTATCTATGTATTGATTACGATATGGCTGATTCGAATGTTTTGGGCAAATCATGAGGAGGCCAGTAGTTATAAGAAAATATCAGGTTGGTTTGCTGCAAATATTATTTTTAATAGCTTATGGATTTTAGTTTTTGAAAACGAACTATTTGGATTATCAATATTTGTCATCTTAGCTGTTTTTTCAACCGTATTGGTCATTTATTTAAAAATTGAGTCCGTTCCCGGTACTCCATGGTGGCACAGGCTTCCTTTCTCTGCCTACTTAGGCTGGATTACGGTTGCAACGATTGTGAATGTGTTTGCTTGGATGAATGCCTCAAATATCGACACCTTGTTTGCGTTAAATGAGTTAACATGGACGATCATCATGCTGATTGCTGCGACACTTATTACAGTTGTCGTAACCCTAAGGCATAGGGATTTTATGTATCCACTTATTGTCATTTGGGCATTTGTTGGCATCCTTGTGAAGGAACAATCACGAACGGAGCTTGTGACAGTCATTTGGATTCTCATTGCTTTAATCGTTCTGACGATTATTTATCAGGGCGTACGAATGTTTAAAACCTCTAGATAGAAGGGAAACGCCATGAAAAAAATATGGATAAGAGGGTTAACGGGATTCGTTGCCCTCTTGCTGATTATCTTAATCAGTGCAATTGTGTGGGCATCCTTTACATATGAAGCTGTTGAAGGAGCTGAGACCTTTGCAGGAACAGAAGAGAACGGTGGATACCGTTTTGGTGATCCTGATGCGAGCATTGGAATAATCTTTTATCCGGGAGCAAAGGTAGAGCCAGATGCTTATAATTATCTCGGGCATGATATGAGTCAGAAAGACTATTTTGTTCATATCCCTACAATGCCGTTTCATTTGGCGGTACTGTATCCGACAAAGGCGAATGACATCATGGCAAGCTATCCCTACGTAGAGCAGTGGTATATTGGTGGTCATTCTCTTGGAGGGGCCATGGCTGCTTCCTATACGGAGGATTATCACGAGAAGCTGTCGGGTTTATTTTTGCTTGCAGCCTACTCAGCGAGTGATCTTACAAATATTGACTTACCCGTGTTAGACATTTCAGCAGGGCGAGATGGGTTGGCTACACCAGAGAAGATGGCTGAGTATGAAATCAACCTACCTGATCAAACAACCAAAATAGTTATTGAAGAAGGCAATCATGCCAATTTTGGTGATTATGGCCCACAAAAAGGGGACCAGACGAGCTCCTTAACCCCAGCAGAACAGCATGACATTGTCATTACAGAGCTAGATCAATGGATAGATTCATTAAATAATGAAGCTGTGTTAAATGAATAGATGGTAGCCCCGAAACCCCGTCCCACTCATTTTAGTGGGACGGGGTGTTTTTGGATCAGGTCATACTAATGCCTACCTTATAACAAGCGGATAAAAGGATGAGGCCGTTTTCTGAGGCCTCGGAGAACAGGTTCATTGAAATAAGAGGATCTATAACTCTCCACTGTTTTAATCAGTTTTAAATGTTACGCATGAACTGAGTAGAGACTTAGCATACTAAGGAAGAAGCTCTTGAAGGGCGTGATATCGTGGAGAATCAAACGTTATTTGTACGGATGAAACCAAGGGTAGAGGCTGAACGAAATCAACAGCTAACCTTAATGAATCTCGTTCGCTTGTCCGGAGATACTGAGGTACTTAAGCGAATTCAGCAGCTCCCCGTATACCATATAAAAAAAGAAGACGGATCTAAACTGTCCATTGATGTCCTTGCAGTGATTTCAGCCATTCGCTTCCACTATCCTAGGATTGACATTCAAATTGTTGGACCAGCTAATACAGTTGTTTATATAAAGCAGCCACAGAAACGGCTTAAACCCATCTATATTATAACGGTTTGGCTCCTTTTATTTGTTGGGTCAGCACTTGCGGTGATGAACTTCCACGAAGATGTGAGTATGCGCGCTGTACACATCAGACTTTATTATTTGTTAACGGGAACGGACACTCTTTATCCTTTGTGGCTACAAATACCTTATTCAATTGGTTTAGGGATCGGCATGGTATTGTTTTTTAATCATTTTTTTAAGAAACGCTTTAATGACGAGCCGAGTCCACTTGATGTAGAAATGTTTAATTACCAACAGAATCTGGATTTATATGTAGTGCAGAAAGATAATCATGATCATTAGTTGGATGCTTAGCATATTGATTGGAATAGGCGGAGGACTAGCTGTTGGTGGGGGACTAGTAGCCTTTATTACGGTTTTAGGTGTTATTCCTCGGCTTGCCCAATTGTCTCGCTCAGAGTCGTGGATCCGTTTGTATGAATGGGCGGGCATACTCGGTATTCAATGCGGGACGTGGGCGAGCTTTTATAGCTTTTCGGTGGGTTCGAATCGATTAATGGCTGCTATTGTTGGCTTGTTAGCTGGTGTGTTTATTGGCTTATTAGCTGCAGCTTTAACAGAGGTACTCAATGTGTGGCCCATCCTTGTAAAACGAATGGGGATGAGGGGACAACTTCTTTTATTACTAATGGCCATCGCTTTAGGCAAGGTAGCAGGATCTTTATTTCAGTGGATCTGGTTTACGTTGTAGGAAGGAATGGAATATATGACAAAGCTAAAACAAAAACAATATCAGAAAAATATCGAAATATTCCTACCTAAAAGACAATTTTTTCGTAATGGTACAAAAGCCTTTCTCGTAGGAGGAGCTATCTGTGTGATTGGTCAAGGTCTGATCGAGCTTTATCACCACATCTTTTTAATAGAACGACAGGCTGCAGTGGAATGGATGCTTGTGACACTGATCCTTGCTGCCTCGGTCATGACTGGTTTTGGTTTATATAGAAAAACAGCGGCTTTTTCTGGCGCAGGCATCCTGGTACCAATTACTGGTTTGGTTAATTTAATGACGAGCTCAGCAATGGACCATCGTCATGAGGGGATTATTCAGGGCGCAGCCGCTCATCTTCTCAAGCTTGCTGGCACTGTTCTTGTAACGGGTGTTGTGATGGCATATGTGGCAAGTGCGGTCAGGCTTATTATCCATACCATTATCAAATAAGATGCTTTATTGAACAGAGAGGACCGGTCTATGAAAAAATTAGGAAAGCTTACGTGGGAATATACAGAACCGGTGTATATTCAGGCTACAGGGACAGTAGTTGGCCCAGCGGAGCATAAAGGACCGCTTGGGCAATCATTTGACCAATCGTATGATAATTTATACTGCGGAGAAGCAAGCTTTGCCAAGGCGGAAAGAGTATTACTCAAAGATGCTGTGATGATTTGTTTGAAAAAGGCAGGCCTTCAGCTAAAGAAAGTGGATTATTTACTAGCGGGTGATCTTGACCATCAATTAACAGCATCATCCTTCAGTGCAAGGGATCTCGATCTTCCTTTTATTGGAATGTATTCGGCTTGTGCTACGGCAAGTCAAACGTTAATTATGGCCGCTTTGCTTGTAGAAACAGGGTTAGCGACTCACGTGCTCGCTGGAGCTAGCAGTCACCATGGTGTAGCGGAAAAGCAATTTCGTTTTCCAACAGAAATGGCTCATCAAAAGAGTCAAACCGCTCAATACACTGTCACGGGTGCCGGAGTAGCTCTTGTATCTCGAAAAAAAAGCTCCATAAAAATAGGTGTTGCAACAATTGGCGAGTTGGTTGATATGGGAATAAAGGATACAACGAATATGGGTGCGGCAATGGCACCAGCTGCTGGTCAAACCTTGCTTACCCATCTAAGAGAAACGGGTCGAACACTTGAGGATTATGATTTAATCCTCACGGGGGACCTGGGTAGGATCGGGAGTAGTATATTCAGAAAATGGATGAGGGAGCATGGCTATAAGCTTGAAGAATGGCATCAGGATGGCGGAGTAAAGATCTTTCGTTCAGATCCATTATATTTAGCTGGTGGCAGTGGAGCAGGGTGTGCTGCAGTGGTCACGTATGGTCGTATCATCCGTGATCTCCAAAAGGGTACATACAATCGGGTCCTGCTACTAGCCACAGGTGCTCTCTTTAGTCATACATCGGTAAGTGAAGGGGATACGATTCCAGCCGTGGCACACGCAGTATCTCTTGAAAGGTGTGAGCATGAAGAGTGATTTATCTATGGGCTTTTATGATTGGTGGAACGATCTGTCTGATTGGACAGAGCCTACTTGATATTGGTCGACTCACACCTGTCCAGTGTCTTTCTGTTCTTGTAATACTGGGGGCATGTCTAGATGGGTTTCATCTATACGATTCACTGCTTCTACTATCCGAAGCTGGAGCAATTATTCCAATTACCTCTATTGGACATGCGCTTGTTCACGGAGCCATGAGTGAAGGAGGGGGACAAGGATTTTTGGGTATAGGTGCAGGATTATTTTCTCTCGCTTCCATGAGTTTGTCTTGTTCCATTGTCATCTCATTTGGGGTCGCTCTAATGTGTAGACCAAGGAGGTAATAGAATGAAGCATTTGAAAGATGTCATATTTATCACGGATGGGGACGCAGCAGCCAAAAAAACGATAGAATGGGTAGCTACTGAGCTTGGTTGCCGTTGTATTAGTGCTTCTGCTGGAAATCCTTCCACACTCTCTAAACAAAAGCTCATTCAGAATATTTTTCAAACTCCTGATGATGCCGTTGTTTTAATCATGTTTGATGACTGTGGCTATCGTGAGGAGGGGCCAGGTGAACGGTTAATGCGAGCACTATTCGACCATCCGGATATTCGCGTATTAGGTGCTGTTGCTGTCGCCTCAGCTACACATGCTAGGGAATGGACAAATGTGCATATTAGTATAGATCGCTATGGAGAGTTAACGGAGTATGGAGTGGATAAGGAAGGTCTTCAGGATTTAGAGCTCAATAGAATGAATGGAGACACCGTCTATATCTTAGATGAGCTAAAGCTGCCCATTGTTGTGGGAATCGGTGATATTGGCAAAATGAGAGGGCAAGATGATGTGAAAAGGGGCTGTCCAGTGACCAAAAAAGCGGTACAGCTCATTTTAGAAAGGAGTGGGTACCTTGTCTCAGGACTATAAGAAAAAAGAAGAGACATTCAGTGATTCGTATTCAGAAAATGTCGAACGCTTAGAAGAGCGATTAGCACTGGACGTATCATTTGATGTCGGCGTACGGAATCTGAGCATTTTAGGCAGAGAGCTTAGTATTTATTATGTGACCGGACTTACGGACAATGAATATTTAATTGAGATCCTTAAAGAGTTAATGGATCTTGACGCACGAGGAAGGAAAACAGGAGACGTTCATCTAGCCATAAAAAATCATTTAACTCATGTTCAAGTGGAAGAAACCAATTCCATGGACGATGCCATTACACAAATGCTATCAGGCCTTGTTTTTATTATTCACGAAGGGTCTGAGCAGGCATTTATCGTTGATGTGAGAATGTACCCTGGGCGTGGCCCTGAGGAGCCAGATACTGAAAGAGTTGTTCGAGGGGCACGAGATGGCTATACAGAAAATATAATTTTGAACACAGGCCTCACTAGGAGAAGAATTCGAGATGAACGTCTTCGTCATGAGATTGTTCAGGTAGGTGTTCGCTCAAAAACGGATATTTGTATCTCCTATATAGATGGGATTGCAGATCCTGATCTGGTTGCTATTATAAAAAAGGAAATTGAAGCCATTACCATAGATGGAATAACGATGGCAGACAAAGTAATTGAAGAATATATCGTCAAACAAGGCTACAACCCTTTCCCACTTGTTAGATATACAGAGCGTCCAGATGTCGCAGCGACACATCTTTTGGAAGGCCATATTGTCTTAATTGTGGATACAACACCAAGTGTCATCATAACACCCACAACGCTTTTTCATCATGTGCAGCATGCTGAAGAGTACCGGCAATCAGCGGCAGTAGGTAGTTTTCTTCGCTTTATGCGATTCACGGGAATCATGTTTTCCTTATTTATTTTGCCGTTTTGGCTTCTTCTTGCCACAAATCAGTACCTATTACCTGAAGTCCTTTCATTTATTGGACCAGAAGAACATAAACATATTCCTATTGTTTTGCAAATTATATTTGGTGAGATGGGTATTGAGCTCTTGCGAATGGCGGCCATTCATACTCCGTCACCTCTCGCAACGGCACTCGGACTTGTCGCCGCACTGTTAATTGGCGATATGGCGATTGAAGTAGGGTATTTAACAGCAGAGGTCATCCTTTATATATCGCTTGGAGCCATAGGAATGTTTGCGACGCCAAGTTATGAATTAGGTGTCGCTTTAAGAATGGTCAGATATCTGTTTATAATCTCTGTTGCTCTTTTTAAGGTTCCAGGATTTGTTGTAGCGTTCTTGATTTTTATTTTCTTCCTGTCTTCTACAAAGCCTTTTAATAAACCATATTTATGGCCATTTCTTCCGTTTTCTCCTCCGGAAATGTGGCAAATTCTTGTTCGTGCAACAGTCCCTTCATTAAAATGGAGACCATCGATTGTGAACCCTCAGGATAAAGTCCGTCAGAAGCCATCTAGTTAGGTATTTGCCAATAGCTTACTTTATTAAAGTGTGATAAAGTGTAAGAATATTGTACACTTAAATAACAGAGAAATAGCTGAGGGCAGTTGATGTGATTAGCATCGGCTGTTTTTTCAGCTTGGCAAGAAGGAGAGAAATGACTATGTATCTTCACGGCACAAGCCATATTAATGTACATGGACACCTGGAAATTGGTGGTGTAGACACGGTAGCACTTGCGAAGGAACACGGGACACCCCTGTTTGTATATGACGTAGCTTTGATCCGCAAACGCGCAGAACAATTTAAGCAAGCATTTGAACATGAAAAAATCCCTTACCAAGTCGCCTATGCTAGTAAGGCATTTAGCTGTGTAGCTATGTATCAGCTAGCGGATGAGCTTGGACTTAGCTTCGACGTAGTCTCTGGGGGAGAATTATATACAGCCATTAAAGCAGGAGTACCAATGGAGAAGGTCCATTTTCATGGTAATAACAAAAGCCGACAAGAGTTAGAGCTTGCAGTAAAATCAGGAATCGGTTGTGTAGTTGTTGATAATTTCTATGAAATGACTTTACTCGAGGAAATCTGTACTGCACACGGTAAAACGATGGATGTGTTACTGCGAATCACTCCAGGAGTAGAGGCCCACACGCATGATTATATTTCTACTGGGCAGGAGGACTCAAAATTTGGCTTTGATTTAACAAATGGACAAGTAGATGAAGCCATTAAACTATCCTTAAAAAGTAATACAATGAATCTTCTTGGCATTCATAGTCATATTGGCTCGCAAATTTTTGAAACACAGGGCTTTGTTATGGCAGTTGAGAAAATCTTTGAATACATTGAACATTGGCGTGAGAAGCTTGATTTTATACCAAAGGTCCTTAATCTTGGTGGAGGCTTTGGCATACGATACGTGGATGGAGATGAACCATTACACCCTCGTGAATATGTGAGTCAAATGACACAAGTAATGAAACAATACGCCGAACAATTTGAAATGGCTATGCCGGAAATCTGGATTGAGCCAGGTCGTTCTCTTGTAGGAGATGCCGGAACAACCCTTTACACAGTAGGATCTCAAAAGGATATTCCTGGTGTAAGACATTACCTAGCAGTTGATGGTGGAATGAGTGATAACTTGCGTCCTGCCTTATATCAAGCTGAATATGACGGAATTCTAGCAAACCGAGCAATTGAACAGGCCGATCAGAAATTCTCCATTGCAGGGAAATGCTGCGAAAGCGGAGATATGCTTATTTGGGATCTACCACTACCAAAAGCTAATCATGAGGACATATTAGCAGTCTTTTGCACTGGCGCCTACGGCTATTCAATGGCGAACAATTACAACCGTATTCCACGCCCACCGGTAGTATTTTTAGAAAATGGCGAAGTGCAGCTAGTGGTTAAACGAGAAGAATACGAAGACTTAGTAAGACTCGACGTACCATTAACAAAAACAGTCAAGCTCTAAAAGTGACATCAGTTCATATTTGACGAAAGATAGTGTACAATAGGTGCTGGCTGGAACTTACAGCAACTTGAAACAAAAAATGAACCCTTACAGAAATGAGGCTGATTTATATGAAAAAAGGACACATCGCATTTGAAAACGGCGAAAAGCTTGTTATTGAGTTTTACCCAGAAGCAGCACCAGGACACGTTGAAAACTTTGAAAAACTAGCTAATAGCGGATTCTATAACGGATTAACGTTCCACCGTGTCATCCCTGGATTCGTTGCACAAGGCGGAGATCCTGCTGGAAACGGTACAGGCGGTCCTGGCTACACAATCAAATGTGAAACAGAAGGCAATCCTCATAAGCACGTAAAGGGAGCCCTATCTATGGCTCACGCTGGTAAAGACACAGGCGGCAGCCAATTCTTCGTTGTACATGAATCACAACCTCATCTTGATGGCGTGCACACTGTTTTCGGACAAGTGATCGAAGGCGAAGACCTAGTTACTCGCATTAAGCAAGGCGATGTTATGAGTGATGTAAAGGTTTGGGAAGAGTAAAAATTGATTGGAAGGACCCATCCGTTTTGGATGGGCCCTTTTCTTTTTTTATGGACTCATGTGGATCTCGAGCTAGCAATACGCTACATATTTGGTGGTGTGATTTAAAGAGAAAACTCTAAAGGATTATGGTAGTTCCTGTCGAAGTAGGTAGAAGGAGGTGAAATGATGGGAAAAGACCATGAGATGGATTGGATCAAACCAATGTTAAAACATATAGCTATGTTAACCGCAGAAAATGAATTGTTGAAAAAGAAGCTGTTTGAAAAAGAGATTCTAGATGAAAGAGAGTATAGTAAAAGATTTGAGGAGAGGGAATTCTCTGAAAAGGTTAAAGAGACAATAAAAGATGTTACGGCAATGTCTGAAGAAGAATATATACAAGCATTCAAAAGTGATGAATAATTCATAAAAAGAGGTCTACCTAAATAGGCAGCCCTCTTTTTACATATTTATCTTTGTTTCATTCAGGACTTTTCGTTCTAGCTGATCTCTGATTTTTTATATTAAATCAAACGCCTCAATTTAATAGTGTCTATAAATTTATTATGTAAACTTCGCTATTGGTGAATTAACTCCATTAGCCGATCATTACAATATAGCGTATGAAAAAACTTAAAAAGTAGGCATAAAAGAGTCTTGTAATGGAAGGAATAAAAAAGGTGAACCTAGTTAATCTCTAAGTATCACCCTTTTTTTGGGGTTCAATATTTAGCTTGTTTAACTCTTAAGATATTTCCTTATCGCTTTTAATCCAATAAAAGCAAAATAAAAAAAGAACAGTAGAATAGCAAAACCTAAAATTTGAACAAAGATTGAGCCAAAGGGAAATCCTACCGAAGCCACATGTTCCATTGTTTCTCCACCTTTCATGTCAGTAGTTAGTTCTGATGGTTATTATGTTGTTTCAGTCGAACGAAACCAAAGATCAACTGAAGAGTAGCCATGCCTCCAAAAATAATTAATGCAGAAGTGAAATTCCCATTAAAAAAATAGATGATAGTTGCAAACAAACATCCAATAATTATGTAAATAATGGATGAGACAAAATGAGTATAATATAAAGGCTTATCCTTAAACACTGTTTCACCTCTTAGCTAGAATCGTTCAGGTCGATCTACTTTAAAGGATTCGACATGTCCGCAGCTGCCACAGAAGGTAGCAAGAAGCTTAGAACTCGTAATGTTAAAACCCGGTTTGTGCAAATTGGCATATCCACTCAATTGCCCATTTTTAGCTTCTGTGCTGCCACATTTCTCACATGTGAAAAACTCGCTCATATGTATCACCTCTCCTAATTACTTTTACGAAAATTAAGACATAAGGTTTCAATTTTTAACAACAAATGTTTTGGTTAATTGATCGTATAAGGATTGTTTCTTCTTCGTGAAAATAGCTGTACCAATATATATAAACATTAGCAAATAGATAAGTCCTCCGATGAGATAATAAGCTACAGGCACAGCCCCATCACCGATATAAGCAAGTCGATATACAAGGAAGTGAGACAGCTCCCACGGTAAGAATTTCAGAATAATCCGACACGTGCTTCGTAACACGGATGCAGGTTTTCCGTTTGGTCCAACAACTCTAATGCCAATCTTCTTTTTGCCGAAGGACTGACCAACTATTTTGGAATCGCTAACTATAAAGTATATTGAGACTGGCAGAGTTACCA
Source organism: Alkalicoccobacillus porphyridii (assembly GCF_007293315.1). Classification (GTDB taxonomy): domain Bacteria; phylum Bacillota; class Bacilli; order Bacillales; family Bacillaceae_D; genus Alkalicoccobacillus; species Alkalicoccobacillus porphyridii. The sequence goes on along the minus strand of NZ_VLXZ01000005.1, from coordinate 15,072 downwards.
TTAAGAAACCTGTTAGTTGGGCAATGATGAGTGAACCGGAAAAGAGGTTCTGTAAGGAAGGGAAGAGGAAGACATTTATGATCGCAAGTAGCACTAGATATAAAAATATAAGAATGTAGTCAAGTATAAAAGCCTTTAAACGATTTAGAAAGGAAGCATACACACCAACACCTCTTTTAATATAAGAATGAACTATCAATTTGAATAAAACAAGAAGCACTGATTAAATCTATTTATACATTCTACCATTTTTTATTTGAAGATGACTTCACTTTGTGTACGTCTTAACTAATTTGTCCATCCTATAATTGAGGTGATCATGATGTGTGGTAGATTTACTTTATTTACGAGACCAGAAAAAATCATGGAGGAGCTAGGCATTCAGATTCCTTTATTTGATCCGAGCTATAATGTGGCGCCTTCTCAGAATATTTTATCAGTGGCAGCCAACTCCAATGGAACGCGAGCAGGTTTTTTGAAATGGGGACTTGTTCCCTCCTGGGCGAAAGATAAAAAAATCGGGCCGAAGCTGATTAATGCACGAGCTGAGACCATAGCAGAAAAGCCTGCTTTTAAATCTTCTTTTTATCGAAGACGTTGTTTAATTATTGCCGATTCCTTTTATGAATGGAAACGAACAGGCAATGAGAAAAGGCCATATCGCATAGTCATTGGTGATGAAGACATCATTACATTTGCTGGCCTTTGGGATCGTTGGACGGATGGGGAGGAGCAGATTAATTCTTGTACGATTATTACTACACACCCTAATCAGACGATGTTAACTCTGCATGATAGAATGCCGGTTATACTTGATAAGAAAAGTAGAGAAGTATGGTTAGATTCAAATGTGGAAGATCCTTCACAACTTCAATCATTGCTCACACCTTTTCAAGGTGAAATGAATGCCTATCAGGTTAGTAGGGCGGTAAACAATCCGCGTCAGAATAATGTACAACTCTTAAGACCAGTTTAATTCAGTTGATACTTTTTCATTTTATTATATAGCGTAGCTAAAGAGATATTAAGTAACTTTGCTGCATCTTTTTTGCTATCAAGCTTATTGTGACACTGAGCTAAAGCCTGTTTAATTATTTGCTCTTCAGCTTGATCGACCCCAGCTTTTAAAGTTGTACTTGGATAAATAATGTTACTGTTACTATGAGACTCTGTCTGCTTAGCACGATTTAAGATATGTTTAGGTAAATGATGCTTTTCTATTATTGAGCCTTCCATCATGCATAAAGCATATTGTAAAGCATTTTTGAGTTCTCGTACGTTGCCAGGCCAATCGTAATTCTTTAAACATTCAACAGCCTCCTCATGTATAACAGGGTGTTTATGAACCCATTCTTTGCCTTGATTTTCGATTAAAGCATGAACAATAAGTGGTATGTCATCTTTACGTTCACGTAAAGGCGGAATTTGAAGTTGTAATACACATAATCGATAATATAAATCGTCACGAAATAGACCTTTTCGTACTAGGTCATGTAAACTTTGATTTGTTGCAGCAATGATGCGAGTTTGAATATTTTTTTCTTTTAAGCCACCAATCTTTCTGATGGTTCCCTCCTGAAGAAAACGTAATAGCTTACTCTGAAGCAAGTAAGGCATTTCCCCGATCTCATCTAAAAAAATCGTTCCTCCATCTGCTAATTCAAATAAACCTATTTTCCCTCCTTTTTTGGCACTAGTGAATGCGCCATTTTCATAACCAAATAGTTCGCTCTCTATCAGATCCTTAGGTATGGCTGCACAATTAATAGGCACAAAGGAATGTGAAGCACTCTTGCTTGCTTGGTGTATAGCTTGAGCATAAAGCTCTTTACCAGTTCCGCTTTCTCCCGTAATAAGAATTGGAAAGGGAGCTTGGGCTGCTTTTTTGGCCATATTCGTTACATCAGATAATCCATTTGTTGAACCAATGATTGAATCAAAATGGTGAGTAGCTTGATAGCTTGACTGAACCTTTTTCTCCAGCCATGATATCTGTTCTTTTTGTTTAAGAATGGTTTTTGAAAGCTGTATGACCTCCTGTTTCCCCTTACAGATAGAAACCGCACCGATTAATTTTCCTTTTTCATGAATAGGTGCCATATCTACAACGTACTCTCGTCCATTTACATTTCGATAAACGCCTATCTGCACGATTTGATCTTCAAGTGTTTGAATAAGCTGTGCTTCTGGACGAACTTCAAGTAAAGGTTTGCCAATAATTTCGTGTTCCTCGACACCGGTAATACTTGTGTATTCAGGATTGATTTTTTGAACAATGCCCTTCTCATCAATAATAAGAATGCCATCTTGGATGGAATTAATGGCTGCAAGAACATTCAATATCATTCACCACCTTTTAAAGCGCTTCCAAAATCTTATCAACTTTTATGTAAAACGGCTAGTTAAAATTCTAAATTCTTAGAATTTATTTATATTAAATTAGAATTAAGACTCCTATAGCTTGAGATCACAGTGTTTAGGTGGGTTCTTTTGTTGGCACAGTTTTTGCAAGTAAAAAGATGAACGTGCTTTAAAAATAGAAAGGAGAAATGTATGAATTCAATTCGGATTGGCACAGGAGCAGGATACGCAGGTGATCGAATCGATGCGGCTGTACAATTGGTGAAAAAAGGGAAGTTAGATTACTTGATTTTAGAAGGTTTAGCTGAACGTACGACAGCAATTGCACAGCTTCAAAAGAATCGCGATCCTAAAAAAGGGTATGGACAATTCCTTGAAGAAAGAATGAAGGCTCTTCTCCCAGTTTGTAGAGAGAATGGGGTCACAATTATTACAAATTTAGGAGCAGCAAATCCCGAGGCTGCAGCACACGTAACGTACGATGTTGCAGTGGAGTTAGGGTTAAACAATTTGCACATTGCTTATCTTACTGGAGCAGACGTCATGACAAGTGTTCAGCATTTGGATCTTAAGCTTTGGGAGACAGGCGAACGTTTAAATCAGTTAGGAAGCAAACTTGTTTCTGCGGACGCATATTTAGGAGCTCAGGAAATTCTACCAGCTTTTCAAAGTCAACCACATGTCATTATTACTGGGCGAGTAGCAGATCCTTCGCTTTTTTTAGCACCAATGATCTTTGAATTTGGATGGGCATTAGACGATTGGACGCGACTTGGCGCAGGGACAGTGCTTGCACACTTACTAGAATGTGGAGCTCAAGTCACAGGAGGATATTTTGCAGATGGTGCCTCAAAAGAGGTTCCGGATCTGAAGAATGTAGGCCTGCCTTTCGTTGATGTGTATGAGGATGGGTCAGGTGTAATCGGAAAAACACCAAATAGTGGCGGCTCAGTATCTGTGCAAACGTGTAAAGAACAATTGCTTTATGAGGTGATGGATCCTGCTGCATACCTTACCCCTGATGTCACTGCAGACTTCTCTAAGGTTGCATTTACTCAAGTTGAGACAAATGTCGTCGCGGTAAATGGAGCCTCTGGTTATCTTAAACCTAAAACTTTTAAAGCAACGATTGGAATCGATCAAGGATTTATTGGGGAGGGCATGATTATATATGGAGGTCATCATGCGATTGAACGGGCCAAGCTTGCGATAGCCATTGTAAAAGAAAGATTAATTGATCAAGGATTTAACGCAAATGAGATGAAAGAAGAACTCATCGGTTTAAATGCTTTACATGGTCAAGATCAAACAATGTCTCACTCTCCATATGAGGTGATGGTGCGAGTGGCGGCTAGAGCTAACTTAGAGACACTAGCCAAGAAAGTGGGAGAAGAGATTGAAAACCTTTGGCTTAATGGACCAGGCGGACCAGGAGGAGTAAGGGTGAACACAAAGCAAGTAATATCTGCTTATTCTACTTTGATACCCCGTGAATTCGTGAAAGCTAAGCTTAGCTATCTGGAGGTGAAGTGATGAAACAAAAATTATATGAACTTGCGCATGCTAGATCAGGGGATAAGAGTGAACTAACAACAGTCAGCTTGTTTCTATACGATGAATCTCTGTATTCAAAGATTGAATCACAAATAACGGAATCTACTGTAAAACAACATTTTGCGCATATTGCTCAAGGTAAGGTTGATCGGTATGAACTACCGCAGCTAGCGGCACTTCATTTTGTATTACATCAGACTCGCCCTGGTGGTGTTGGGGCAGCACTGGATTTTGATGCGCACGGTAAGTCATTATCCTGGTATTTACTTGAAATGGAAGTAGAGCTATAGATTGTTTAAATATGAAAGCGCTTTATTAATTTGGGAGGTTTAAAATGTTAGCAATACTTGGATTTTTAACAATTGGTGTATTTCTTTATTCCATTATTTCTAAACGACTATCAGTAATTGTTGCTTTAGTCTTTATTCCGATCGTGTTCGGATTAATTGGCGGGTTTGGTCTAGATTTAGGTGACCACATGCTAGAGGGAATACAACTTGTTGCACCTACAGGGGTCATGCTTGGATTTGCCATATTATTCTTTGGTGTTATGAGCAACGCAGGAATGTTTGACCCGATCTTGTCGCGTATTTTAAAAATAGTGAAGGGTGATCCATTAAAGGTTGTAATCGGCACTCTGATCTTTGCAATGATTGCTCATTTAGATGGTTCTGGTGCTTCTACATTTTTGATTGTCATTCCAGCGTTATTGCCATTGTACGACCGGTTAGGTATGAGCCGATTGGTTTTAGCTGGAGTCGTAGGATTAGGGGCTGGATTGATGAATATTATGCCATGGGGAGGACCAACAGCAAGAGCAGGAACAGCGATTGGGATTGATCCGGGAGCAATATTTATTCCTCTTCTCCCTTCTATGTTTGTCGGGTTTTTATGGCTTTTGTTTGTTGCTTACTATTTAGGGAAAAAAGAGAGAGCGCGTGTGGGTATTCAATCAATAGAGTATGATGTTACCACAGATCAAACGGAAGAACAGATTCAAATGAAGCGGCCTAAGCTGTTTCTAGTTAATGTCCTTGTTACAATATTGGCCTTAGCTACGTTAGTGCTACAGTGGTTACCTTTACCTGTTGTTTTTATCATTGCTTTTGTTGTGGCTTTGTTAATTAACTATCCTAATCCAAAGGAACAGATGAATCAAGTACAATTGCAAGCTGCTGGAATGGTTCCCGTTCTTTCTATCATTTTTGCTGCAGGTATTTTTACTGGGATTCTTACTGGAACGGGCATGATCGAAGCGATGGCAGTTGCACTCGTAAATATCATCCCTGAGCAGATTGGTGGTTCCTTGCCAGCGCTTATAGCCATTATCAGCATGCCACTCAGTTTAGTGTTTAATCCTGATGCTTATTATTTCGGTGTGATGCCAATTCTTGCACAATCTGCTGAGATGTATGGAGTGCCAAGTATAGAGGTTGCTCAAGCATCTGTATTAGGTCAGATGACGGTTGGATTTCCTTTAAGTCCTTTAACAGCATCAACCTTCTTATTAATTGGACTTGCACAAGTAGAATTGGGAGATCATCAGCGATTTATGTTTAAATGGGCTTTTCTAACGACTTTAATTATGTCTGCTTTCGCACTTCTTACTGGAGTAATCTCTGCGTGGTGAACAAATGACTATTCACTCTAACCATGAAATCGGTTACAATAGATTCACTATAATAAAGGAGGACATTCAGATGAGAAAAACACTTAGATATTACACTCAAACATATAGGGGGGAAGCGAATCAGTAATGTAGTCGTCTAACCCCTGATATGTGTGTCGGAACACATAATAAAGGGGATTTCTATGTCATTTCCAGTTAAACGGTTTGTCTCGTATTATAAGCCTTATCGTAATATGTTTCTCTTGGTTTTAGCTTCTGCTGTACTGATCTCGATGCTATCCTTACTTTTTCCGCTACTTGTCCGTCATATTACAACGGATGTATTGGAAGGTAACCTAGATTCAGCGCTTAATCAAGTGTATTTAATTGGAGCGGTTATGCTTGGTTTGGTTCTTACTCAAAATGTGTGCACCTATTTTCTAGATTATAAGGGTCATCAAATTGGCGCAAAAATGGAACGTGATATGCGCAGTGAGTTATTTGAGCATATGCAGAAGCTTTCTTTTGAGTTTTACGATAAGCAAACGACTGGTCAGTTGATGAGTAGAATTACTAACGATTTAATGCTTTTAGCTGAATTGTTTCATCACGGGCCAGAGGATTATCTAAGGTATTCGATTCGCTTTATCGGTGCTTTTTGTATTTTATTTTACATTAATGCTGCAGTAACAATGGCAGTCTTTGCGTTTCTTCCGTTTTTAGCGATTTTCTCTTGGTACGCGAATAAAGCGATGAACCGTGTGTTAATTAAAAATAAAGAACGAATGGGTGATATTAACGCACAGGTGGAGGATAGCTTGTCTGGGATTCGAGTCGTGCAATCCTTTGCCAATGAGTCGATTGAAAATAGGAAGTTCCAGCATGATAATCAACGCTTCTATCAAAGTCGTAATGGTTATTATAAAGCCGAGTGCTTATTTGCAAATGGTGTTGATGTATTTGTTAACCTAATTACCATAACCGTCATCATACTAGGTAGTGCAAAAATAGTGGGTGGTTCCTTTAACTTGGCAGATCTCATTACGTTTTTACTGTATATTGGCTTTCTTGTCGAGCCCATTCAAAAGCTGCCTCATATGAGTATGCAGTTGCAGGAAGGGTTAACTGGTTTTCAACGCTTTATGCAAATAATGGATATAAAGCCGTCTATAAGTGAAAAGGAGAATGCCTACGAGCTTTCTCACATTCGTGGGGAGGTTGAGTTTAAAGGGGTCACATTTCATTATGAACAGAGTCTCAAGCCGGTACTAATCAATCAATCTCTGGTTATCAAACCGGGGGAATATGTTGCTTTAGTAGGTACATCTGGGGTTGGGAAGTCAACACTGTGCTCTTTGATTCCTCGTTTCTATGATGTGTCCGCTGGATCTGTGCATTTGGACGGAGTGAATGTTAAGGATCTAAAGCTTTCCCACTTACGTTCCCAGGTTGGTGTGGTTCAACAGGATGTTTACCTGTTCGCCGGTACCATTTTGGATAATATCCGATATGGTAGACCTCACGCCTCAAATGATGAAGTGATACAAGCAGCAAAGCTTGCTAATGCCCATGAGTTTATTAGCGGTTTGCCCAACGGATATCACTCAGAGATTGGGCAACGGGGCGTTAGATTATCTGGTGGCCAGAAGCAGAGATTAAGCATTGCTCGTACGTTTTTGAAGGATCCTGCCGTGCTCATCTTTGACGAGGCAACAAGTGCACTTGATAATGAAAGTGAAGGCATTGTGAAGGAATCACTTGAACAATTGGCAAAAGGTCGAACCACGATTGTAATTGCACATCGCTTATCTACCATACGACACGCAAAGAGAATCCTTGTGTTGACTGAAGATGGGATCGCAGAGCAGGGTACACATGAACATCTAATGAGCTTAAATGGATCCTATGCCAAGCTTTATGCGAAGCAGTTTGTTTAATCAAAAAAAGATAGGATAGAAGTATTATAACTAATAGAAAAGCTGAACATTGTTCAGCTTTTCTATTGTATAGAGCGTGTATTTCAGCGCAATTCGCTTACATAAGTACATGGAGGAATTAGAGGGTAACTGAATGTCGGTTCTTCGGCTGTCGCTCCCGAAAATGGGGGCACGTTACCGCGGAAAGGTAATGAGCTAACCCGACTCCGTCGATTTATCTCATTGAACCTTTATATCGTGGCCACTGAAAAACTATCTTTATAAGACTGCGAAATCTCTTCAATTGTTTAAGTCAGAACGTTTGCGGGTGTGAACCCGTAGACTCCTGCGGAACAGAACGAGTCTGAAGACATCGAAGTGGTGGTTTTCCGCTTCAGGGGCTGAGGCCGTTCTAGCGGGTGCTAGGGTTCTCCTGTAGCGGCTCCATTCAGCTCATTCTTACATCAATTTTTCGGCCTCATCAATCGCAGGTATCGACCCTCCATTTTCGTCCGTTTAAATAGTTGCAAGCATCAAATCTAAAGGACAGCAGGCGGAGAATTGCTGAGGCATTGGCTGTGGAAAGCGGAAAAAACTACGTAGTAATGTTCCAGCCTCTTTTCATCAAGGTGCTATGACTCGTCTTCAACCTCATGGCGCAAAGCGTTTATGCTTGTCTCTCTACGTTCATTCTTCGCTTCGATATCCTGCTTATCATGTTCATCCATTTCATTTCCGTGTGCTGCGATCAGGTCTTCTGTTTCTTGAATTTTTTGCTCAGTATTAGCTATATTTTGTTTGATTCTTTCTGCGTTATCTGAACGATCATCTGGTTTAGCCATAGTAATTGCCTCCTAATTTGTGATGTTGTTAGTGTGCATGGATGAGATCATATTATACGTAAACGTTGGTAGAATTTTTAACAAGGAACCACATATCCAAAGAGCTATTCGTTATGGTAGATATATTGTCAACAATGCACCAACTGAAAGGAGTTACTTAGTATGAGTGAGCTTAATGCCTACATAAATAAGGAATTTAGACTAAATCCCACGTCAAGCGGTAAGCTAGATGATCTGGATTTTGCGGTGAAAGACGTATTCAATTTAAAAGGATACGTTTCGAGTGCAGGAAATCCAGAATGGTTAAGAACTCATGAGCCAGCGGTTGAACATGCTAGCTCAATTAATCGATTACTTAAGGAAGGGGCAATCTTAAAAGGAACCACCATAACCGATGAGTTAATGTATAGTTTAAATGGAGAAAATGCTCATTATGGTACACCCATTAATCCAATGTTGCCTGGTCATATTCCGGGCGGTTCATCCAGTGGATCTGCATCTGTGGCAGCTGCAAAAGAGGTTGCGTTTTCAATCGGGACAGATACAGGAGGTTCAGTAAGAATTCCAGCAGCCTATTGCGGGATCTATGGAATGCGGCCAACTCATGGGGTTGTACCGATGGAAGGTGTGATCCCTTTAGCACCAAGCTTTGACACGATAGGCTGGATGGCAACCGAGATAGCCACAATGGAAAAAGTAGGAGCTGTCCTTTTACCAAACCAGAATTCTAATTCAGCATTTACTCGCCTATTATTTCCTGAGGATGCCTGGACATTAGCCGATCAAGAATGTGTAGACCAGCTAATGCCAACATTCGAGAAGGTTAAGGCGAGCATGCACACTACGACAACGATTCAATTAGCAGGTTCACAGTTGTCGAATTGGAAGGAGACTTTTAGGGTGGCTCAAGCCTTTGAAGTCTGGTCCTGTCATGGAGAATGGGTGAAGCAAACGCAGCCTCAGTTTGGACCAGGTATTGCCGAAAGATTTAAGATGGCTGAGACGATTACACAAGATATGTATGACGAGGCTTTACTCAGCCTAAGCGCGGTAAAAGAAAAAATGGTAGACCTTCTGGGCAGTGAGACTCTATTAGCTATTCCAGCGGTCCCAGGTACAGCCCCCTTAGTAGGATTACCGGAGGAGCAAATCGAAGAGAGGCGATCACAAACACTGCAATTGAGTTCGATAGCAGGTTTAGCAGGATTGCCGCAATTAACCATGCCCATTCAAACAAATAATGGACCGATAGGGTTTTCTCTAATCGCAGGACCAAATCAGGATATGAAACTACTTCGCTTTGTTCAGCAAATGACGAACAAGTAGCGTGTTAGTGATTACTATTCGCCGTTACCTTCTTATTCATGTTTACATCTACTAGTAAAAAGGAGGAAGGTACATGGAAATTATCCTTATACTAGCAAGCATCATAAGTCCAGTGGTTCTTGCCCTTGTTGAGCTCGTCAAACGAACCGTACAAGTGCCTAAACGATTTTTACCTCTGAGTGCAGTTATCATTGGACTAATTGTGGGAGGCCTTTCCTATCCATTTACGGACTTGGATTTAGGGATGAGGTTATGGGCTGGAGGACTTGCGGGCTTATCTGCCACAGGACTATTTGAGCTTAGTAAAAAAAGAACGGACGAATCGTTACATGAATAAGTTAAGCTCCCCTTTTATATGGGGAGTCTACCTACTAAGACACAATCATATCGGTGATCCGTCGAAAGTGAGATATACATAGAATGATTCCATTAATTTATGATCAATTAAATTCTAATGTTCAAGATGAAAACTTTTTCCTTACACTTCTTAAACAAACCAAAGGCAAGCGTGTAGCGGATTTAGGCTGTGGCACAGGAAGGCTAACAATACGTTTTGCAGAAGATGGCTATGAGATAGTAGGCATCGACCCAAATGGGGAAGCCATAGAGGTAGCAAAACAGAAAGAAGGGGCGGCACAGATTCAATGGATTGTTGGAGATAGCTCTGATTTAAAGGAGAACGCCTTTGATGTTGTGATTATGACAGCTAATGTTGCTCAAGTTTTTACAACAGATGAAAGCTGGAAACAGATGCTTAGACATGTATTCAAATCGTTAAAGCCAGGAGGGTATTTTATCTTTGATACGCGAAACCCAGATGCAAAGGTTTGGTTGGAGTGGGAGGCTGATACAACACCGGATGTAGTTACCCATCCTTATACCCACGAACGTCTTGAAATTCATACATCCTATGAAGGTTGGCTGGGAAATGTATTTACCTTCCATGAAACTGTGAGGAATGTACGTACAAAGGAAGACATGATTCCTTTGCCAATGGAGCTGTGCTTTCGAACACATAAAGAGATCTATCATTCCTTAACAAACACTGGGTTTACAAGATTGAAAACATATGGTGATTTGCAGCTAAAACAAGCTCACGCACATACAAAATCTTGGGTCTTTTTTTGTCAAAAATAGAAGGTTAGCGTATTCGGAAAATACTGAATACGCTTCTTTCATGAGGCGAGTCTTGAGACCAATTAAGTCCTATGTTAGAGTGATAGAGGAGAGAAATGAAAGCGCTTTAATTAATGTGTTGACACAGTTTCAGAGTTTTAACAAATTGGGAGGGATTCAATTGCCAGCCGAACCTTTGTTTAAACCAGGATTACAAGATGTTGTTGCATTAGAAACATCCATCTCACTCCTCGATACGGAACGTGAACAAATCATTATTAAAGGCTTTGAATTAATTGAGTTATCACAAGAGATTGATTATGTGGCGATGATTCATTTGTTGCTTGAGGGGAGTCTGCCAGATGCCTCACAAGCTGAAAAAGTTAAGAAGCGGCTTGGCAAGGATCGTCAGGTTCAAAAAGACTTGTGGCCGTTATTGGCTCAATTACCTGCCAGCACTCATCCCATGGATGCGCAACGGACAGCATTATCCGTTATAGCAGGTTATGATCAAAATTTAGATGATCGCTCCACTGCAGCAAATGTAGAACGCGCCTACCGACTACTGGCTCAAATGCCAATCATTACGGCAAATTCTTATCGTCTGTTGCAAGGTCAATCACCACTTACCCCGGACGAAAGTCTATCTTACAGTGCGAACTTTCTTTATTTACTTACCGAAAATGTCCCATCTAAGCTTTCTGAGCGAATCTTTGATCTTTCTCTACTTTTATATTCAGAACACGAGTTACCAAACTCAACCTTTGCAGCCCGTGTCATTGCTTCCACCTTATCCGATATGTATGGCGCTTTAACGGGAGCCGTTTCCTCCTTAAAAGGTCAGCTACATGGCGGAGCAAATGAAGCAGTTATGTATATGCTACTTGAAGCTGATTCACCAGAGGACTTTGAAGCGTTACTATTACAGAAGCTCAGTCAAAAAGAGAAAATTATGGGCTTTGGTCACAGAGTATATGCAAAAAAAATGGATCCACGAGCGTTAATTATGAAACGAGCATTAATGGATCTAAGTGAACATCAGGGCAATGACAGCTTTTTGCGTATGTGCGAGGCGGGCGAAGCGCTGATGGAAAGAGAGAAGGGTTTGTATCCAAACCTCGATTATTATGCAGCACCGGTGTATTACATGTTAGGGATTCCAATTTCGTTATATACACCTATTTTCTTTTGTTCTAGATTGGCAGGACTCACTGCACACATTATTGAGCAACATGAGGCGAATCGATTATTCAGACCGAGAGTTCATTACACTGGTGCACCTTACCAATCAATCTAATTAATTGGAGGAGAGTTTATGACAACTTTACAAGATACAAAGACATCGGATATTTTACTCACACAAATTGCCGATTATGCTCTTACTGAGCGTACTTTTAGTGAGGAGGCTTATTCGACCGCACGTTATGTGCTCGCAGATACGCTAGGTTGTGGGATTTTAGCTCTTAGATACCCGGAATGTACAAAATTGCTTGGTCCTGTTGTACCTGGAACGGTTGTGCCTTATGGCTCTAGAGTGCCTGGGACACCGCACGTGCTAGATCCAATTCGTGCGGCGTTTAACATAGGTACCATGATTCGCTGGTTGGATTATAACGATACATGGCTTGCGGCAGAGTGGGGGCATCCTTCTGATAATCTTGGTGGCATCCTTGCGGTAAGCGATTATCTTAGTCAGCAGCGAATTGCTGAAGGAAAAGAGCCAATGCCAGTGAAGGAATTGCTTAACTACATCATTAAAGCTCATGAAATTCAAGGGGTATTAGCACTTGAGAATAGTTTAAATAGAGTGGGACTTGATCACGTATTGTATGTTAAAGTAGCTACGACGGCAGTAGTCACTGCTATGCTTGGGGGTACCAAGGAAGAAGTAGTAAATGCCGTATCTCATGCTTGGATAGATAATTCGAGCTTACGAACATATCGTCATACTCCCAACACAGGTTCACGAAAGTCATGGGCAGCTGGAGATGCAACGAGTAGGGGTGTGTTCTTGGCGATGACTGCGTTAAAAGGCGAAATGGGTTATCAAACAGCACTAAGTGCGCCTGGTTGGGGATTTCAGGATGTGTTGTTTAAAGGCGCAGAGCTTGTGCTCTCACGTGATTTAGATGATTATGTGATGAAAAATATTCTCTTTAAGGTTTCTTTCCCAGCAGAATTTCATGCGCAAACTGCCGCTGAGTGTGCAATTGAGCTTCACGATCAAGTAAAGGACAAGTTGGATCAAATTGATCGTATTGAGATCCGAACACACGAGTCGGCTATTCGAATCATTGACAAAAAAGGTCCTCTCCATAACCCGGCTGATCGTGATCACTGTCTGCAATATATCACAGCGATTGGTTTGCTTAAAGGGACTATCACAGCTGATGATTATGAGCAGGAGCAAGCTGACGATCCAAGAGTTGATCAGTTAAGAGACGTAATGGACGTAATTGAAAACAAAGACTACACGACAGATTATCTAGATCCAGAAAAACGCTCGATCGCAAATGCTGTCCAAGTGTTTTTTAAGGATGGCACAGAAACAAACTGGGTAGAAAAAGAGTACCCATTAGGTCACAGGTTTAGAAGAGATGAAGCGATTCCTCATATAGAAAAGAAGTTTGCTAGTAATGTTGCCGTACACTTTACGAAGCATCAAAGCAATCGCATCGTGGAAGCCTTCTCAAGCCAACAAGAAGTAGAAAAATACTCAGTACCAGCGCTTATGCAATTGTTTGTATCCCCTTAATATGAATGAGGAGTGAGAGAGATGGTTTGGATAGTTAATCAAACACGCAGCCAAGAAGAGCTTGCACAAGAATTTAAAACGTTAGTAGAAGACCAACAGATCCTGCAGATTCCGGGTGCACACGATCCAATGTCCGGTCTTATTGCAAAAGAGACAGAATTTAAGGCCTTATATTTATCTGGTGCTGCATATACTGCTAGTCGAGGTCTACCTGATCTAGGCATGATTACTTCAACAGAAGTAGCAGATCGAGCACGTGATATTGTGCGTGCTACAAATCTTCCTATTTTAGTTGATATTGATACTGGATTTGGCGGAGTGTTAAACGTCGCCAGAACAGCGGTAGAAATGCTAGAAGCAAAGGTTGCTGCCGTTCAAATGGAGGATCAAAAGTTACCTAAAAAGTGTGGGCATTTAGATGGTAAACAGCTTGTTTCAACAGAAGAAATGGCTCAAAAGATCCAAGCCTTAAAACAAGTAGCGCCCTCTCTTTATCTAGTTGCCAGAACGGATGCAAGGGGAGTAGAAGGACTAGAGGAAACACTCAAACGATCGCAAGCATATGTAGAAGCAGGTGCAGATGCTATTTTTCCAGAAGCCTTAGAAGGTGTGGAAGAATTTAAATACATTGCGGAGCAAGTGAACGCGCCACTGCTTGCAAACATGACCGAATTTGGGAAGACTCCATACTATAGCGCTCAGGAGTTCAGCCAAATGGGTTTTCACATGGTAATCTACCCAGTGACTTCTATGAGAGTAGCAGCAAAGGCGTATGAAGACGTTTTTACTCAAATACGAGATACAGGGACCCAAAAACATCACCTCGATCATATGCAAAAACGCAGTGAGCTCTATCAAACGATCTCTTATGACGAGTTCGAGCGTTTAGATAGAAATGTAGCGAAAACAATCCTTACGAAGGAGCAATAAATACTAGAACAGAGGCAGTTTCCTCGAGGGGATGTCCAATAGTTTAGTATGAGTTTCTATATTAGAAAAGCTGAAGAATGCTGGAGTCTTTCCGGTCATTGTTCAGCTTTTTTATTGTGCAAACGAGGATATCTGAGTACGTCGCTCCCAAAAATGGGGGCACATACCCGAGGGAAGGGAATGAGCTAAGAGCTAACCTGACTCCGTCGATTTATCTCATTGAACGTTTTCATCGAGGCCAATGAAAAAGTGATTTAAATCATGCATCGCGCTAAAGGGATCTCCATGGGTACGTCGTCAACCCTTGAAGGGGGAGGGCGCCACTTCCATGTCGCTCTTCCACGTGCCGTCCCGATGGAGCTTCGTTTCTTTCTTCCGCATAAGTTTCAAATAGACAATTGATCAACCATCCCTATTATGTGGATTAGTTGCGCTTACTGGCTTTCGCGCACGCACTCCGCTTTTTCGCCCATCACATGATGCTTTTCGCGCATTTTCGTTTTTATCGCGCACTGGCTTGATATTTCCGCGCCTCACTCAATGTTTTTCGCTCATTTTCATTTTTTCCGCGCATCCCCTACTTATTAGGTGGTGCACCCCAAAAGTTAGAGGACAAATCTAACGTTTGGGGTGTTTTTATATGAGTAAATATAGTGAGGAATT
>NZ_VLXZ01000059.1 GCF_007293315.1 Alkalicoccobacillus porphyridii | reverse complement strand
ATTGTGCGATGATGATATTGCCTGGCAAACGGCACAAATTGGTGATAACCAACCCTGGCAGGTTAATGATGTTTCTACAGCAGAGCTGAATGCGAAGACGTTACAACGATTGCCCGGCGATAACTGGCGCGTCACCAGCTACTCTGGTTTGCAACAGCGTGGTCACGGTATCGCCCAGGATTTGATGCCTCGGCTGGATGTCGATGCTGCAGGCGTTGCCAGCGTCGTTGAAGAACCGACGTTAACACCACATCAGTTTCCGCGCGGTGCGTCACCGGGGACGTTCTTGCACAGTTTGTTTGAAGACCTGGATTTTACCCAGCCGGTTGACCCGAACTGGGTGCGGGAAAAACTGGAACTCGGCGGCTTTGAATCGCAGTGGGAACCGGTATTGACCGAGTGGATCACGGCTGTCC
>NZ_VLXZ01000058.1 GCF_007293315.1 Alkalicoccobacillus porphyridii | reverse complement strand
CGTAACGGTCAGCATCTGCGACATGACTGCCTCGCGGACTGGTGTCCGGCGCAACAACAATAATGTTGTGCTCAGCCGCGTAACGCTGCATCCCCGATTTAGTAATGAAATTCTGCTCGTTGCAAGTCAGGCCTGAAAGCCAGTACAACACCGGCAATTTTTCATTCGCGGCTTTTGGTGGGAGATAGACGCCGACATTCATTTCACATTTCAGTGATTGGGAATAATGCCGATACACATTTTGCCAGCCGCCAAAGCTGGCATGTTTTTCAATGAGTTCCATCAGTCATTATCTCACGGTTAATCCCCCGGACGGCTGCCCAGGGAGAGTATTAAGAACCCCGTCTGAAGTGGACGGGGTATACCTGCGGGAAATCAGTAACGAATTACGGTTCGAATGGATTTGCCTTCATGCATC
>NZ_VLXZ01000057.1 GCF_007293315.1 Alkalicoccobacillus porphyridii | reverse complement strand
CTTCGATGTCTTCAGACGCGTTCTGTTCCGCAGGAGTCTACGGGTTCTCCTTCCGCTAATGTTCTGACTTAAACAATGAAAGAACATTCGCAGTCTTATGAAGATCGATTTTCAGTGACCTCCTGTTCATCTCGCAGGTGTCAGCCATCTAATTTGTCCCATTGTTTTAGGGTAGGCATTGATATGGAAATTCACACAATGATAAGTGACCGATTTGTCTCAAAGAAGCTGTTCATTAGACCACTGAAAAAGATTTTTTATTAAAATCAAATTAAAGACAACCTTGATTTCCTTAAATAGGAATGGTGGTCGTTTGTTTAACCCAATCAAGAGCGGAAGGAGAAAACGGAGACTCCCTCCAGAAAGGTTAATCTAACAATGGTTTGAGGCAGATATGACTAGAGAAAAATATATTTTTATAACGTG
>NZ_VLXZ01000056.1 GCF_007293315.1 Alkalicoccobacillus porphyridii | reverse complement strand
CTGCATCGCATCCAGACCACCACACATAAATACTGTCGGGAACGGGCCATCGCCTTTCGGCATATGCAAAAAGCCGGTGATGGGCGCACCGCCGGGTACGGTAAACTCCATCTGCCGCATCGTGCCCGGCAGACGCTGGGCGGCCTCTTCATAGGCGCGGTTTGATAAAGCCTGCGCTTGCTCGGCCAGGTCATCTCCTTTCAGATGAGGATAGGCGGCAATGTTGTACAACGTAGCCGCATGCAGCCAGTGTCGACCACTGAGTTGCGGATCTTCTTCCGCACAGGCTTTTTGTTGCCACACCATCGCCTGGGTGGCCCACTCATAAATCCAGTTGCCACCACGGTAGCCAATCACAGTATCGTATAAATCATCGTCGGTACGTTCAGCATCGCTCATCACAATACGTGCCTGGACGTCGAGGATTTCACG
>NZ_VLXZ01000055.1 GCF_007293315.1 Alkalicoccobacillus porphyridii | reverse complement strand
ATGGTAACCATTTCGCCTTCGCCCTGATAGTTTTCGATAACCAGTTTCACCGGATCGATAACCGCCATTGCGCGCGGCGCATTTTCGTTGAGATCTTCACGGATGCAGGATTCCAGCGACGCCATCTCAATGGTGTTGTCCTGCTTGGTCACGCCGATGCGTTTGCAGAACTCACGAATAGAAGCCGCAGTGTAACCACGACGACGCAGACCGGAAATGGTCGGCATACGCGGGTCATCCCAGCCTTCAACGTGCTTGTCGGTCACCAGCAGGTTCAACTTACGCTTGGACATCACGGTGTATTCCAGATTCAGGCGCGAGAACTCATACTGGCGCGGGTGAACAGGAATCGTGATGTTGTCCAGTACCCAGTCGTACAGACGACGGTTGTCCTGGAACTCAAGCGTACACAGAGAGTGCGTAATACCTTCCAG
>NZ_VLXZ01000054.1 GCF_007293315.1 Alkalicoccobacillus porphyridii | reverse complement strand
CGAACCTATTATGCAAGCAAAGGTACTTAAGGGACTAGAAAAGCTGGAAGCGAAAGGGCCGGAACTCCGCTATCCAGATACAGGCATTATCCAGGATGGTTTGTTTGAGTTGCGTGTAGGAAGAAAAGACATTTCAAGAACATTTTTTGCTTACGCTAAAGGTCGAAAGATCTATATTTTAAGAACGTTTATTAAGAAGACCCCTAAGACTCCGAAGGCCGAAATTGCTCTGGCGACGTCAAGATGGGAGGAACTGAAAGATGGCTGTTAAAGGTATCAAGTTTTCTGAAGTCAAAGCAAAAGCACTTGCTAATCCTGACGTTAAAAAGGCTTACGATGAAGCCACGCAGGAAGAAGAACTCCGTGCAGTCCTCATTGAAATGAAGAAGAGAGCCGGATTAACCAGCACCGAGATTGCAGCACGCATGGGAGTTAGCCAAC
>NZ_VLXZ01000053.1 GCF_007293315.1 Alkalicoccobacillus porphyridii | reverse complement strand
GGTCTGCATCATATGCTGACCCGCATCGAAACCGCCGGTGTATCCGGGATCAGTGGGGTGCCGTGGGATGCGGTCGAACTGCCGAGTCAGTTTATGGAAAACTGGTGCTGGGAGCCTGAGGCGCTGGCGTTTATCTCTGGTCACTACGAAACCGGCGAACCGCTGCCGAAAGAGTTGCTGGATAAAATGCTGGCGGCGAAGAACTACCAGGCGGCGCTGTTTATTCTGCGCCAGCTGGAGTTCGGCCTGTTCGATTTCCGCCTCCATGCCGAGTTCCGCCCGGATCAGGGAGCGAAAATCCTCGAAACTCTGGCAGAAATCAAGAAACTGGTTGCCGTAGTACCGTCTCCATCCTGGGGCCGTTTCCCGCACGCTTTCAGCCATATTTTCGCCGGTGGTTATGCCGCAGGTTACTACAGCTACCTGTGGGCTGACGTACTGGC
>NZ_VLXZ01000052.1 GCF_007293315.1 Alkalicoccobacillus porphyridii | reverse complement strand
CCTCCCAGGGAAAAACGGTTGCGGGATATAAACCCGTAGCGAAGGGGAGCAAAGAGACACCCGAAGGGCTGCGTAATAAAGATGCCCTGGTGTTGCAGAGTGTTTCAACCATCGAACTGCCTTATGAAGCAGTTAATCCTATCGCGTTAAGCGAAGAAGAAAGTAGCGTGGCGCACAGTTGCCCAATCAATTACACCCTCATTTCAAACGGCCTGGCAAACCTGACCGAAAAAGTCGATCATGTCGTGGTAGAAGGGACTGGCGGCTGGCGCAGTCTGATGAATGATTTGCGTCCACTCTCTGAATGGGTAGTGCAGGAACAACTGCCGGTGTTGATGGTTGTCGGTATTCAGGAAGGTTGCATTAACCATGCACTGCTAACAGCTCAGGCGATCGCCAACGACGGGCTGCCGCTCATTGGCTGGGTGGCTAACCGAATCAACCCA
>NZ_VLXZ01000051.1 GCF_007293315.1 Alkalicoccobacillus porphyridii | reverse complement strand
ATTTCATTCTGCTCGACAAACCCTTCGCGGATCATCGTCACGCTTACCGTTTTTCCCTGCTGTTCAAAACGTTTTGTCATGGAATCCTCCAGCAACAGCCAGTCGAGCAGTTGCGGATCCAGGGCAGGGATCTCTTTAAAATAGCGCAGCGCACGCAGTTGCGTTAACGCGGGGTGTGACATGCCGAACTCTCCGTTACATAACGTAAAGGCATTGTATCGCAGAAAAGTGTTTACGGGAGATGTAAAGCAAATTAAGTGATCTAATACGCAACAAAAACGCAACAATCGCATGAAGTGGTAAAACGATGTTGAACCTTACGCTTTACCGATGCCCGTGCTGGCGAGGGCAACCGTAGGGGCATCACCGTCCAGGATGCCAGGAACGGTGATGTTTTCCTTTACTTAAACACCCTTATTCATTATACGATGAGCTCGCCAACTCGCA
>NZ_VLXZ01000050.1 GCF_007293315.1 Alkalicoccobacillus porphyridii | reverse complement strand
CTTTCTTAATGGTACGTTTTAATGATTTCCAGGATGCCGTTAATAATAAACTGCACACCCATACATACCAGCAGGAATCCCATCAGACGGGAGATCGCTTCAATGCCACCCTTGCCCACCAGCCGCATAATTGCGCCGGAGCTGCGTAGGCTTCCCCACAAAATAACCGCCACCAGGAAAAAGATCAGCGGCGGCGCAACCATCAGTACCCAATCAGCGAAGGTTGAACTCTGACGCACTGTGGACGCCGAGCTAATAATCATCGCTATGGTTCCCGGACCGGCAGTACTTGGCATTGCCAGCGGCACAAAGGCAATATTGGCACTGGGTTCATCTTCCAGCTCTTCCGACTTGCTTTTCGCCTCCGGTGAATCAATCGCTTTCTGTTGCGGAAAGAGCATCCGAAAACCGATAAACGCGACGATTAAGCCGCCTGCAATTCGCAGACCGGG
>NZ_VLXZ01000004.1 GCF_007293315.1 Alkalicoccobacillus porphyridii | reverse complement strand
GACCAAGCGCCTTACCAAGAGCCGGAGGGCGATACCAAGAAAGAAGTCCCGCACACCAAGAAGCTCGAGCGCCTTACCAAGAGCCAGAGGGTGATAGCAAGAAAGAAGCCCCCCATACCAAGAAGCTCGAGCGCCTTACCAAGAGCCGGAGGGCAATACCAAAAAAGAAGCTCCGCACACCAAGAATTAGCCCTCTGTTACCAAGAACCCCTGTCTCCTCATTAAAAAACCCACCCATAAAATGGATGGGCTAGGCAGGAAAATGAATAGATTTATTCAATATTGTATAGTACTTTCACTTACTCATTCATATTAAAATAATGGTTGCTGATATGTCGTGCGAATAGAGTATGGTTTGAGTACCTGGGCGACGGTATCAGAGTGAAGCTGGATCTCATAGTCAGCAAAGGAGGTATCAGCTAGGCTTTCAATCTCGCAAATAATGGTTGCGAGCTCTTTACTGACATGTGCATGTTCACGGCCGGCATGGAGTTTTTTTAAGCACCGTGCGAATTGTGGCTCTAGTGAATCGATATTTTCATAGATTCCTTCTATTGTGCCGTATCGTTGAATGAGAGGCAATCCGGTCTTGGGGCCAATGCCGGCGCAACCTGGAATATTATCGCTTTTATCACCAAGTAGGGCTTTTACATCTGGCCATTGAACAGGTTCTATTCCGTACTCTTCTTGGAAATGGCTGAGAGAATAGATGTGCTCTCCTTGTTTACTTGCAATGATTTGAGAGGTCTGCGGACTTAATAGCTGCAGAAGATCTTTATCGTTACTATAGATATAACAAGGTCCGGTCTCTTCACGTTCCCAAATGGATGCGATGGCCCCGATGGCGTCATCAGCTTCGTATGGGGGAGTGGTCAGTTCTTTTATCCCGAACTCTTCAATTAATGTTAAACATGTTTGATACTGCTGAATTAACGGTTCAGGCAATTCGCCTCGGGTTGCCTTATAATCTGGAAAGTTTATTCTACGAATAGACTCCTCGCGTTTAACATCCCAGGCAATGGCAAGGTGAGAGATGTCATGCTTGCTAATGAGTTGAAACAGCTTTTGCCAGAAAACGCGAAGTCCATTTGTGTAAAGGCCATCTTCTGTCTTTGGGAGATCCGCCTCCTCCTTGCCGTAGGCCGTTGCAAAATAACCACGGCTTAATAAGTTAAATCCGTCAATAAGCAGTAAAGCTTTTTCTTGTGCCATTGCGCTCACCTCATTTCTTTAATCATCAAATCGATATGTCCAGAATCGTTCGCGTTGAAGCCATGCGAGAGCTTCAGGATCTCCATCATTCCATTTTGGCTCCATATCTGCAAGCATCCAAGCTGTTTGAGAAAGATGGGCACGCATCGCATCCTTTTTCTGCTCAGCGTACGCACTAACATCATGAATCATATCAGGTTCTCCTATTTCTTCTTCATGTCCATTAGAAAAAGCTAAACAGTGTAAAACGGGTCTCTTTGCGGGAGGAAGCTCAGCTAGGGCAGCAACAACTGCGCGGGCTGTTGCTTCATGATCAGGGTGAACAGAATAACCTGGATAAAAAGAGATCACTAAAGAAGGGTTAAGTTCCTCAACTAAATCAATAACCATTTGTTTCAGCTTCTCATCTTCTTCAAATTCAAGGGTTTTATCTCGTAATCGCATCATACGTAAATCTTGAATATCCATTGCTTGTGCAGCTTGTAATAGTTCATTTTTTCGTATTTTAGGAAGTGATTCTCTAGTAGCAAAAGGTGGGTTCCCTAAGTTTCTACCCATCTCTCCAAGTGTTAGGCACGCGTACGTAACAGGGGTACCTTGTGCACGGTGTGCAGAGATGGTTCCTGAAACGCCAAACGCTTCATCATCGGGATGCGGGAAGATAACCAGTACTTGCCGTTCTTGTTTCATCACGTAATCTCTCCTATCTATTATTCAAAGGGTGTGTGACTGATTTGCAAGGCTACAGCCAGTTTACCTTCTGCCCCATGACCTGCAAGCAAAAGTCGGCCGGGTTCTTCATCCTCAAAATGAGTTAGCCCCTCTGCATAGATCCAGCCAAGCTCAATTTTTAGTCCTGCTCGGTACGGTCCCTCACCAAGGATCTTTCCGGTTTCTATAGTGACCTTAGCATTCCGAATATAAGCACTCGCGGAGAAAAAACTGGCATCAAAATGTGTGGCATAGGCCCCATTGGTCGTTTCTAAGTGAATATAAACAGGTTGATTAAAAAAATCCTGCAAACGATGTTGCACGTCTTCACGATATATTGGTTTCATATGTATCCCTCCAGATCCTAATAGGCAAATAATTGACCGGAATTACTAAACAAGTTAGGATAGAATTATCTTATTATATTTCAAAGAATAGCTTCAAGCAACGAACGAGACTCTAAAGTGTTAAATATATACAAGAAGTGCCCAAATGGAGGTTTTTAGTTGAAAGCGATTATTGAACAAGCCGAACTCTTAGTTAAGATCCTTGATTTCACAAGGGTAGGCATACTCGTGACCGACCCAGATCTTCCAGACAACGAAATTATTTATGTCAGTGAAGGATTTACGTCAATGACAGGTTACTCAGTAGAGGAGACACTTAATAACAACTGCCGTTTTCTACAAGGTGAGGAAACAGATCCAGATGCTGTCCGACTTCTCCGCCAGGCGATTGAAAATCATCAATCAATCACAATTGAACTATTAAACTATAAAAAAAACGGGGAAACTTTCTGGAACGAGCTGACCATTGATCCTGTATATCTTGAAGAAGAAGATAAACATTATTTTGTCGGTGTACAAAAGGATATTACTGATCAAAAGCGAGCGCTAGAAAGCTTTAAAAAGTCTCAAGAGCAAATTCGCTCCCTCTCTGCACCCGTTGTGCCCCTCATGAGTGGAGTGGCCATTTTACCTTTAATAGGACAGATTGACGGGCCGCGGTTTACAGAGATGTTTCGAAATGTTACCTCAGAAGTAGTAACCAAACAAATTGATACATTGCTCCTTGATTTATCTGGTCTGCAAACCTTTGATGATCAAGTTGTCGATGGCATTTACCAATTACGAGATGTGTTAGCTCTGATTGGTACGGAATTACTTGTATGTGGGATGAGACCTGATCTTGCTATGAAATCAATTGAACTGGATCGATCAGGACTTGGCACAATTAAAACGGCAAGCTCAGTTAAAAAAGTATTATCGGAGCTTTACTTTCACAGTAAAGGAGACTAGGTAATGAGACCACTACAATTATCACCAGAAACAGCACAAAAGCTTGCAGCGCATCTTAAAGTTCCAATCGAACATCTCGTTCATATGCCGCAGCATGTTTTACTCGCAGAACTTTCCGCTCTTTCACAAAAAGAAAACTCAAATGATTCTGAGACCTGATTCGATCAGGTCTTTTTTAGCTTGAGGTGATAAAAATGTCAGATCACGATTCGAAGCAAGACGATCGATTACCAGAAGAACGCATGGAGGGCGAACCGGAGCCAGAGGATTTTTTGCCTGATGCATCCCCAAAGTCAAAAAAATCAAAATGGTGGGTGAAGCTAGGCGCCATTCTTGTGTCTGTTATCTTAATTGGCAATGCCGGTGCGTTTCTATTACAGCACTACGGGCAGGATGCGAGGCAGCTTGTCAGCGAGTCAGAAGAATTGTCGGATAATGAACAGCTTGAGGTGTATAAATCAACCGTTGTTACCATTCAAAGGGGGCAATCTAGAGGGACGGGGTTCTTTTTTGATGCGTCCGGTTTGCTACTAACCAATCACCATGTTGCGGATGGAGAGGGCCCGCTTATTGTGACAACTTCAGAGGGCGAGAAGTATCAAGGGGAGATTGAAAAAGAAGATGAGGAATTAGATTTGGCTAAAATAAAGATAGAGTCTGATTCAGAACATCCCTTCCTTCCATTAAGTCAATCCTCCGCATCTGGAAATCAACTGGTTTATATTATTGGAAATCCACTAACCCACAACCAGATTTCGATCCAAGGTTCTATCATTGATAGTGATCAACTCTATGATGCTATTCAGATTGAAGCCAGTATCTTTCAAGGTCATAGCGGCAGTCCAGTTATTTCTGAAGAGGGAGAGGTACTTGGAGTGGTCTATGCGAAAACCATTCCAGGCTTTATGAGTGAAGAAGATTCTGTTGGATTAGCTGTGCCTATAAATCGAGTACATGAATTTTTAGAAGAAGATTAACGCTTAACATGTTCTCATAAGGGGTAAGTATCTATATAGACAGAAAGGAAGTGTTCTGATGAGTGATAAAAATAAAGACCAAGAAAAAACAGGTGAAGAAGAAATAAAGGATCTCTTTGACAGGAGTTTAGAGGACGGAACGATAGATCAGGATAAAGACGAGAACAAAAAAGAGAATGATAAGAAAAAAAAGGAAAAGTAATAATTCAGATACCTCTTTTGCTGTAGATAACAGTATAAAGAGGTATCTTTGTATTATAATAATGTAATAGATCATTAAGGGGATTGAACGTATTCATGATCACAACCATCTACCGCTATCGAGGGCTAATTATTACCATATTTTTTGCTACAAGTATATTGCTCGCTATGTTTATTTATTATCAACAAAATACCCTATCAACTACACATCTATCAATAGAATCTAATTCAATTCCAAACGAGTTTAATGATTATAAAATCATTCACTTATCTGATTTACATAATAAAATCTTTGGTCGAAACCAGGATCGATTAGCGCAAAGTGTAGAAGAAGAGCAACCAGACCTTATTGTGTTTACCGGAGATCTTATTGATAGCCGAAGATATGATGCAAATCCAGCTATTCAATTAATCGAAAAACTGACAGACCTAGCACCAGTATATTACGTAACAGGTAACCACGAATGGCATTCCAATAGGTACGATGAACTTCAACAACAGCTGACTCACTCAGGTGCAGTTATATTAGAAAATGAATCCGTATTTCTTGAGAAGGGTGATGCCTCTATTCAATTAGCAGGAATAGAAGATCCAGCTTTTTCGGAAGGAATTTCAAATAAAGCAGCAATAGAAACCGGAATCCGGGCAGCATTAAGCTCCAGTCTCGATCAAGAGAACTATACAATTCTGTTATCACATCGTCCAGAGCATTTTTTAACCTACTCGGCGGAAGCCATTGATGTGGTATTAGCTGGACATGCACATGGAGGCCAAATCAGAATCCCTTTTCTTGGTGGTTTAATCGCCCCAGATCAAGGTTTTTTTCCAACGTATACAAGTGGCCCATATGAATCCAATGGAACAACCATGATTGTAAACCGCGGGCTAGGAAACAGTGTCATTCCAATTCGTTTATTTAACCGGCCGGAAATTGTGTCCATCACCTTATCTAGAACAACCAAATAGCAATCAGAGTGGAAAGGATTAATCCAGACATAACAGGAATAAAACACTGACGAACCAGCTCAATCACAGAAACCTTGGCAAACCCGGCTACAGCAACAATCGAAGACCATGCAATTAACGTTCCTCCGCCTACCCAAACAGCCCCCATCTGACCAATCGCTGCAAGTGTTGCAGCATCCACACCTACCGTTGGAGCTAATGCACCAGACAAGGCTCCAACTAGTGGTAGCCCTGAAAAACCAGATCCGTCAAGCCCCGTGACCATACCAACAATTAATAATCCGAACCCCGCAAATAGAGGGCTATCAGGGATGAATTGCTGTCCAGCTTCAACTAGCTCAAATAGAAAGGACGGGGCTTGCACTCCTTCTTCAAGTAAAAAAATTCGAGCAGAGATCTCCCCGCTTCCAAGAAAGAAAAAGCCTGCAATCGGAATAACCGGACCCATGGCTCGAAAGGCAAATGTGAACCCTTCAATTAAATGCTCGCTCACCTGATTTAATGACTGTCTCCAGTTATAAACCGTAGCAGCGGCAATCAAAATCAGAATCGCCACTCCGCCAATTAATGCAGCTCCCGCACCACCCTCAAGAGAATCAGCCCCACTAAACGTGGCATACACCATATAAACAACCACTGCCAAAAAGGCAACAGGAACAAGAATAGCAAAAAAGAGGCTCGTTTTGGCTTCAGCTGCCGATTGTGTTCTTGTAGCTGTAACCTGCTCCGTTCCATTCAGCTTCATCCAATGCTGCAAATGGCGCATAGAAGGGGACTGGAATGTTTTTCTTAAGCGAAAGTAAGCCAAAACAAGAGCAGTTAATCCTGTAATGAGCGAAAGAATCAACGCCTTATCAGCAACAGCTGAAACCTCAACGCCCGCAGCGGTAGCACTAAGCATCGGTGCAATCTTAATCATGTAATCAGAAGATAACGCCATACCCTGACCCGCAATCGCAATCGCCACCCCGGTCCCCATTGCCGGTAGCCCCGCTTTAACGGCAACAGGAATGAGTATAGCTCCAACTAAAGGAACAGCTAAGGTAGCAATGGGCACAAAAAAAGGTTAGATGTACTGAAAGTTAGAAAGGTATAGCTTTCTTTTCTTATAATTGATCCCTTTTCCATTATCACAGTCAATATCAAATTTTTTTAGGAAGAGCATTACACTATGTTTCTTTTCGATTGGTTCTAATAGATCCCAGTTACCAAGAAAATCGGTTAAAGCTTTCACAATTTCCTCTGATGTATTTTGAGGATCGTCTTTTACTAATTCGATTAATTCTGCCTCAATCTCTTCCTGCCGCTTCCGATCACTTGTTGTATGTTCTCTTAACTCTTGCAGATCAATAACATCATTAGCAAAGGCTAGCTGCCATTTCTTTTTTCGTTCTTTAATTGTTTTTAATTGTTTTTGTAACTGATTAATATGTGAATTGGCTTTTACTGTCGCCTGGTCGGGTTCATTCCCAACTTCAAAGGCAATTTCATGGAATTGTTTTAGTTGATTTTGGATTTCATTTAGGAAATAAAGTTCAATGCTGGATTCACGGATTAAAGGGAGGTCGCATTTCTTTTCACGCTGGTTAGTACAATTTACATAACGGTATTTCGTACCGTTGATATCTCTAAGTGCACCTTTCAAAGGCGCACCACATCTAGCACATTTTACAACACCAGTGAAAATATAATCAGAAGCTACATTCTGTGGATGGTGATTTTTCCTGGAATTTCTTAGTTCCATAACATTGTCATAGCGGTCTTTAGGCACAATTGCAGGTGCGAAATTATCATATAATTTCCCTGACCACTTAAAGGCACCATATACTATAGGATTTTTCATAATGTCTCTAACAGTCTTAGCACTAAAATCATTACCTTTCCTAGTTTTGACTTGTAATTCATGGTTCAATATATTCGATATTTTGAAATCACCATGAAAGGTTTCATATAGTTCATACATATATTTATATAATCCTGATTCTTCTTCATCAACGATTAATTTATCCTCTTCATTTAATCTGAACCCAAAAGGAGGGGGACCACCTGGCCATCTACCTTCTTCGACCATTTGTTCCATTCCGAATTTTACACGTTCACCAAGATTCTCTCGTTCCCATTGAGCGACAGCAGCAACAAGAGTAATAAATAATCTTCCTGTTGGAGTAGTGGTGTCAAAGACTTCAGTTGCAGACTTAAACATGCAACCATTAGCCTCAAATTTTTCTAAGAGCTTGTAAAGGTCCATCACAGACCTTGTAAGCCTATCTAATTTGTATACAAGTACTACTTCAATTTTGTCATTAGCTATATCTTCAAGCATTCTCTGAAGTTCATCACGATCAATATCTTTAGCAGATTTCCCCTCATCAATATAGTAGTCATATATATCCCAGTCTTGAGATTGAGCAAACATATCTAATCTTTCTTTTTGACCTCGGATAGAAAAACCTTCTTTTGCTTGTTCTTCAGTCGATACTCGAGTATAGATAGCGCATTTCATAAAATCACCTCAAATAATAAAATACTTACTCACATCAAATTGAAGTAGTTCTTCTAAATCCTCCAACCTAATCAAAAAGTAATCAGCTTGATATATATTATCTGGATGAATATCATTTGATGTCATATCTATTTTGACCGTTGGAATATGAATACTGAATTGCCGGTCTTTGAAAGGGTCTCTTGTCATAGCTCCAGAAGTAACTGTAATAATAGCCATTTCGTCGTGAAAATCCTCTTGATAGAATCGCTCAAAAGGCGAGTCAATTGTAACACTCATATACTCCTCATCTGTCTTAGTGGTTATCAGCATCCATTGGGGGTTTAATATTCCGTCTAACTCATCAAAGTAAACGTTTAACATCATTACTCATCCTTTCTTCTCCAACTTGATTTTTTAATTGATTTAAGATTAATAGAGTCCCATCATGTACCTTTCCAGGTTGTAAACTCTTACTTTTAAGTCGATGTACAAATTCTTTACGCGTGTGTAAGTCGTGTTGTTCAGATCTAGAACGTTCCCGGCGTATAGATTCAATGCGTTCAATAACCATGCCTTTAGGAAGCTCAAATAATTCTGCAAGGTATTCAGGATCTTTGTGTTTAATAAGCAGCGGTTCAAATATATGCAAAGGCATAGCGTAATAGAGAGAGAGCCAATAAGCTGATGATTCTTGTAAATCCCTGAAGCTGTTGCTCATCTTTTTTTGGCGGCCATAATGATTGAGATGATGACTTAACTCGTGAAAAAATGTTTTTCTTGTTTCTTCAATAGATTTTCCTTCTGTCAATGCCATAATAGCGAAAGGTCCTTCATAAATAACTTTACTCTTAAAATCACCATAATTGATTTCCAATCTAAAAATATCGGCTAAGTATTCTATATCTAATTGTTCAACAGTTAAGATGCTGTGTTGCTTATAGAATTTACTTATATTTGTGTCTCTCTGAGTTGCAAAACGCAATTTTATCACCCTTTTTTAGAATGTATGTTCGTATATTTACTTAAAAGAAATAGCCCAAGGGCTAATAACTTCATAAAATATAATGTAATAACACTAGTTAAAGATCATCCTCTGTTAAGCCACGTGCTTTTAACCAACGTTTTTTTGTTTCTCTAAAGTTCTTCAGCATTTCTTCCAGATGTTCTTTCTCATCTTCAGAAAGAGGTTCTTTTCCTCCATCTTCAAATGCAATTGAAATGTAAGAGTCTCGTTCATCTACTCTTCCTAATAAATAATCAGTCGTAACCTCAAAGTAATCTGCAAATTTAGTTATTAAGTCGGGATCAGGATTCGCGGTTCCTTTTTCATAACGAGAAATTTGAAAATTAGTTAAACCAAAAATTGCACCAAATTCTTTTTGAGAAAATCCCTTTTCTCCGCGCAATTTTTTTAACCTAGTCCCTAATATATTCTCAGCTTTCATGCCATGCTCCTTCGATTCATTTTGATTAAGTATATATTATTTATAGCATTTTTTGCGAAAGATAAAACAAAAATAGCGAAAAATGATATTTTGTTGTTGACTTAGCGAAAATCGCTATGTATTATTAGGTTATAAGATAGCGATTATCGCTAATTGGAGGTGGTATTAATGGCAGTAGTTGACATCAATAAGATAAAAAAATTAAGAGAAGACAAAAACCTTTCTCAAAAAGAGATGGCTAAAGTCATTGGATGTAGTACTTTACATTCGTACTATAGAAAAGAAAAAGGCAAGCAACCGTTTTTAGCTAATGAAATATTTCTATTAGCTAAATTTTTCGGACAGAAAGTAGAAAATTTTTTTGAAGTCAGTGTTGCGAAAAACGCTATAAATAATAAGTCTAAGTTACATGGTTAGTCCAACTGTACACATCACATAGATATCACATTGAAGGGAGGCTTCAGAAATGAGCAAACAAGAAGGGCCATCCGATCAAGCATTACGCAATTTAGCAAAATTTCTTCTTAAAACCTCAGTGCCACGATTAATAAAGAAAAATCGTGAGCAACAGAAAAGTGAAGAAATTCAAAAAAGGGCATAAGTGCCCTGAACAATATAGTACAAGCTACTTCATCTAAATATATTTTACTAAATTGCTAGTACTGGTTTGATTCCAAAACGTCATATATTCCATTTTGGAATATGAAAGGGGGTGAAATGAAATTGAAGCTCAGCGCCATGATGCGCGCTATGAGGGATAAGACAGGATTGGATCAGAGGGCATTTGCTACAGAACTTAACCTATCACAGTCGTGCGTTTCAAAATTCGAGACAGGCAAAAAAATACCTAGCTTCCCCCAAATGATTCAATGGGCTGAAGCGTGTAACGCAAAAGATTTAATTATTGCTTATATCGCAACAGGGGATGGATTAAACGTCTTACAAAGTGCTATGCAGATTATTACAGGAGGTTGAATGTATTGAAAAAGCGCCTACAGCTTAATATCAAGGATCAGCAAATGATCATTGAAGCCATGGAAGTAATAAGGCCTAAAAGATATTCTTTTGAACAAAAACGTTTTGATCTAATTTTGGACAAGGTTGTGAAAGGTAAGAAGGACTTTGACTCAGAGGAAATGATCTACATTACTCAATCGCTTAGAAGACATGGGAAATTTGTAGCTCTTTGCAGAGAAGTAGAGAACAGCGATTCATTAAGAAAGCTTGCTGATCGAGTAGAAAGAGCACGCATAGCCCACCAGAACATGCATCACCCATTAAAAAAAGCACTCACTGCTGGAACAGTTAGCGCTTCGCAAGATAAAACTTTAATTGGATAATTTGATCTTATCAAAAACAGATCAAGACGGCAAGCTCAGCTTTGCCGTGAGGCGTTCAAGTCCATCCCCTTCTTGTGCGTCTCACGGTGCAGCTGCACTCATTATTTTTAAAACTGAAAAGGAGCTGTTCATATGTTGGGACATACTGTGTCGTTAGCGGAAACAAGGTCTACTGTTCGTGATGCTCTTGAATTACTTAAGGGAGATCCTAAACCGGAGAACGTTGTTGAAGCAAGGAATCTATTGGAGTCCTTAATTGATGATTTGACTTACACCGGAACAATTACTGAGGTTGAACAATTAAATCAGCGTTTGGTTGGAGGTGCGACGGTATGACGTACAAAACACCAGGTGGACGAGAGAAGCCTCTAGGAAATGGGGAAGCCACTTACCTATATAACCATGTAGCGGTGCTAGGAACCGATAGAGGGTGTGCTCAGGTAGCTCATCAACTTGATATCACTCCTAGAGAAGTAGAAAGACTATTTTATATCATGCACAAAGAAAAAAGAGCCCATCAGATGGCTGTCTGAGGACTCATTGGAACGTCTATGCTTACTCGTTAAACATAGTATAGGCTTTCCTCCTTGAGATTGCAAATACACCCACAGGAGGTTCTTACATTGGCAGAAGAAACAAAAGATACATCGGTTGCCACTCAAGAAAAAAATGAATTAGCAATGACTAATGGCAGTCTACTTCAATTTTCACAAGAGAAGGTTGAGGTTATACGCAGAACGGTTGCAAAAGGTGCTACAAACGATGAGTTAGAAATGTTTATGCACTTGGCACAACGTTACCAACTAGATCCTTTTACAAAAGAAATATGGTTCATAAAACGTCCTAAAAAACAAAAGGATAACAAAGGGAATTATGATTACAAGCGCTTAGAAAATGGCGAAATTGATTATGAAGGTGTAGACCCCATCATCATGACAAGTCGTGATGGATATCTAAAGGTCGCTCAAACTGACCCTGATTTTGAAGGTATGAATAGTTTTGAGATTAGAAAGAAAGATAACTTTTCATTTAATCCAATGACTAATGAAATGGTCCATGATTTCGGATCCGATAGAGGAGAAATTACTGGAGCATGGGCTATTTGTAAAAAGAAAGGGCGCGATCCGGCTATTGCGGTTGTGGACTTTAGAGAATATAACAACGCTGCTGGTTCAAATCCTGTTTGGAAGAGCTATCCAAGTGCCATGATTAAAAAAGTTGCTGAAGTCATTGTTCTAAAACGTCAATTTAATATTAGTGGCTTAGTGACAGAAGAAGAAATGCCCAAGCAGTATTCATTGGAATATGATGATCCGAATTTACAGCGTTTAGAACAGAATCACCAATATAAAAACAACGCTATCGACACTCAAGCACCTCAGAAAAACACTGATGATGAATGGAAGCAACACTCAAAAGCCATTAAGGAACTAAAAGAAAAGCTAGGTTTTGATGATAAGAAGATGCACTCTATTGCGCTATTCGAAATAGCGATTGATTCAGACCCGAGAAATTGGACTTTACCAGATATAAAAAAGGTCAAAGAGTATTTAGAAGCGGAACTTGAGAAACAGCAAAATGCAGTCTCTAGTAGCTCTAATGATGACCCATTCGGTGACTACTCAAGTAACGTAGAACCACCTTCAGAGGAAAATAATGAGTGAGCATAGGATAGCTTTACCCATGTGCTATTACGGATTCTGCAAAGACTCTGAGAACCCCGCAGAGCTTTACAAAAGCTATGTTACTGGGTTCTTAAAGAAATACCACCCTAAGATGCAGCTAGTCAAAATGGAGCCTGTGAAAGCAGGTTCCAGACCTTATGTCATGTGCAAGCGAATAGAGGAAGAGTAAGGAGGTCCTTTAATGTCCGACACTTATTTCAGAGTGTATTCGGGACTGATGTCACCAGAGCACCGAGAACGCATTGGAAAGGCAATATGGGTGTTTCTATGGCTAATTGATCGTACGACCGGAGAGTCAAAAGACGGACAAGGTAGTGGTGTGGTCTTTCATGGTAATCCGGTGCCTTTCCGCATCATTCATGATGAATTAGGCATTCCGATTCCAACAGTTAAAGCGCACTGCGATCTATTAAAAAAAGAGGGTTATATCTCTGTTAAGGCTAGTACAAGGGGAAACATTATCCATGTAATGAAGTCGAAAAAGTGGAATAAATCAGAAACCGACCATTCCAATAATGGAACGAGTCGTTCAGAAAATGGAATACAGCATTCCAAAAATGAAACGCACCATTCAGATAATGGAACGCAAGATAGCGACGACCATTCCAAAAATGAAACGGAACGTTCAGAAAATGGAACGGAGCATTCCAAAAATGATCCCTCTATATTAAAAGACAATATAAATAACAATTTAAAAGACAAAGAGAATAAAGAATTAAAAGAAGCTGCTACTAATTCTGAATCTATGAAAATTGATCTTTTAAATGAGTTTGTCAGATTACGAGGTAGCGGTTTCAACTGGTCACCTAATGACGAGCAATCAGCAACTGAGATTTTAAATACAGGTGTTCCAGTTGAAAAAGCAATTGAACTAATGCAAGAGATGTTCTCGGCTCATCAACCAAAACACTCGAGGGATCGGATCAACAGTTTATCCTATTGCGTTGGGTACATCTTGGACAAGCACCAACGAGACTCAGATAACGATCAAACGCAGGAGGGTCCAGCTGCAGAGCTTGCAGAGAAGTTTTTGCAGAGCATGTTAAAAATAATGCCTGATTTCAGCAAGCCTGATATGGCCCAATGGACGTACGATATGCAGAGAATACTCAACTCTGGTAGATCCCCCAAAAAAATCATTGAGGTAATGGAATTTGCTCATGCTGATGCCTTCTGGAAATCAAAGATTATTGCACCAGGCAAGCTAGTAGATAAAGCAAGATTTGATTCACTGGCGATCCAGAAACAATCAGAGCAAAAGAAGAAGTTTGGCGGTAGGCGGAACGAACGAAAAGACCAGATGCCTAAGTGGTTTGAAGAAGAGAAGAACAATAGAGAATCTCAAACTCCGGATGATGATAGTAACGAGCAGACCTTTGAAGACATGTTACGGGAGCTGAGAGAGAGGAAACAGCAGCACACCTACTAAGAGAGGGATGAGGATATGGATCACAAACAGAAACGGATTATAAACGCCTTAATTGCTACTAAGGTCAATGGTTGGTCTAACATAACCAAGTCGGGTAAGACATCAGCTGTAATTTGGTACAACGCAGAGGGTGAATCAGTACATCGAATGGGGCGCTATACACCTACAGACGATCTGAATCAGGCCATGGAAGCTGCAGAGGATTTAGGTTCAGTTAAGTTGACTTTCATTCCTGGTGAAAAGCACCAAGCGATTGTTGAGCCATATCAAAAGATCGGTGCAGATCAGTTAGGCACTGGCGAAGGAGATACAGCTGCCTTGGCAATATGTCATGCGATATTAGCTTCTGCTGGTATTATGATTGATCAACACCAAACAGTCGATGAACTACTTGCCAAAGACGTGGTTTCAAAGGACGGGAAGCTTTACTACACATGCTTACGTTGTAACAGACCTTTAAGGTCGAGAAAAAGCCAAATGATTGGATATGGTCCAACATGCTTGGAAAAAGAAAGACATGAGCTTGATCTCATAGATTTGCTTCACGAACAGCAGCTAGTGCAACAGGCATCTAATATCAATTTCATGGACGAATTAAACAGAAAAGAGGCGATTTAATGATTCAGATTAATCATATGGCTACAGGAGTAATTATTTCTGTAGACGATAAGGAAGCGGGATATATTATTCCTTTTGGATCGAGCTATATCGCAAAAGTGAATGGAGTAGACGAGCTGTGTCATAGCTTATCTAAAGCCACAAAATTCATTTGTGATCAGGTGAAAACCTCATGATGAATAATGTTTCTCTCGTTGGTCGCTTGACCAAGGATCCAGAACTCAAATACACACCTAATGGAATAGCGGTCGCAACATTCACGCTTGCTGTCAATCGTACTTTCAAAAAACGGTAACGGAGATCAAGAGGCTGATTTCATTCAATGCGTGGTATGGCGGAAACCAGCTGAGAATGTAGCGAATTTCTTGTCAAAAGGAAGCCTAACAGGTGTATCAGGACGCATACAGACCAGAAGCTATGACAATAACGAAGGTCGAAGGGTCTATGTGACTGAAGTTGTAGCAGAGACGGTTTCATTTTTGGAGCCAAAAGGAAGCAGGGCAGATAATTCCGCATCCGATTCCTCTTCAAGAACAAATACAAACCAGTCAACTAACAGCAATCGCGGATATAACGATGATCCATTTGCTAATGACGGTGAACCTATTAATATATCAGACGACGATTTACCGTTCTGATCATCATAAAAAGCGGAGGTAACTAATGCCTATATCAGATATAAACGATAGCAAACAATTGACATTTGGTTACGGAGATATAGAAGTTGGAACAGGCTTAATGAGGCCAGAAAGTAGAGTCGGTGTTGTTTGCTTTTTCAACAATACTGCACCAAGGCCCATAGGTACAAAAAATACTTTTAAAGTCCCTAAAGTGGTCAGTATTGAAGAAACCCCAGTAAGAATGATATTTGAGAAGTCTGAGAGCGTTGATGTAGTTATTCGTGCATTACAGGATGCAAAATTGAAAATGTTGTCGGGAGATGTAACCGCGGAGGTGAAAAGATGAAATCAACCTACGCAAACAGAGGACAAGCGTTTGAAATGCTTCTCAACATAATCAACACGCAGTACAAGAACCAACAGATAGCGTTAATTAACAAGCGACCTACACCAGTAAAGATATTGAAGTCAGCAGGGAGAAGAATCACTCAAGCGCACTTTGATGTTAAATCTACTGTTGACTATGACGGTACTTACAAAGGTAAATCAATTGTGTTTGAGGCAAAGAGTACAGAAAAGCCTAGTTTTCCTTTAGATATGTTAGCTGCTCATCAATTAAAGCATCTAATAGATTCAGATAAGCATGGGGCCGTTTCTTTCCTAATTGTGGAGTTTAGGAAACATCACAAGATTTTCTATTGCCCTATTAGCTTTGTTAACGAGTATTACATTAAAGCTGCAGCTGGTGGAGGTAAAAGCATTCCTTTTGTCGATTTTGAGGCAAATGCATATGAAGTGAAACAGGGTAGGGTGTCACTGGATTACTTAGCCATCGTTGATCAGTTACAGGGGCTAGGGGCATGAAATACTTTGGATTCGCTATGTATCTAGTCGTTGCCCTATTGTTTTCGAGGCTCATTAAAGAGCACGCGGAGATTTTGGAAGATGATAAATCATGAAGGCCGTTTGTATAGAGACTGGCGATACCGCATTACTGCAGGAGCAAAAAGAGTACTTCATCTTTCCTAACGGAGAATCGCATGTCTATGTCAGTAAGTTTGATAACCAAGGAGCGCATTTCGGCTGTTACGAGAAGGACTTCTTTCAAGAGATAGTAGAAGAAGATCCTGTGCGTCCTCCTGAGCCACCTGAGCTTAATCCAGATTTAGAACATGGTCAAGTTTATAAAGCCTTCTTAGTGTGGACAAGCAAGCGAGGATTTTGGTCTTTAGAAGGCAAGCATTATTATTTGAAACAACATGACAAAGTTTCTTCTCAAGTATGGTTCTATGAGGATCCTGAGTGTAAGAAGCTAAGAGGAATTTTTCAGAAACATTATTTCACTGACTATGAACCTATCGAAACGATTCCCCAAAAGGAAGAGCAAGCGCTTGTTGAAGAATCACCACCTGAACTATTACCTGAGGAAGATTGGGAGCAAATGAGCTTATTTTAGGAGGCACCATGAAAAGTAATCACGTAATGATCAGCGAGGGTGACAAGGAAGTAATCAAAATGACAGCCAAGCTGATCGCAAATAAAGGATATAACCCAGCAGAGGTTTGTACCTTGCTATTAGATACGGTGGCAGCAGAACAAGGCACCAGGTTTGTTCAGGATCCTGTGTTGTACTCGAGTAAGTTTTTAAGTATATCTGGTCGGTTCCAATGTACAAACAGACGAATATGAGAGGATATCCCCCGGTCTAACTTTTTTCTTCTTTATCTTTCTTTTTAGCCTCTGTATTTCCAATAAAAAAGAAAACGATGGTTAATGTGAAATAAACGAAGTACAACGTTGATTCAAGAAAAATGAAAGTAGATAGTCCAATTAAGCAAAAAATAATAGCGATTAAGTGGTATGAATTCATTATTATCACCTCGGTATTACTACGAATAAATGTAAATTTGGTTTCAATATTATTTAGGCTACCGCCTATAAGGAGGATACAAGGATGGATAAGAAGGATTCAATTACTGACCTTCAGCAAGCGAGAGCGATTGTTCATTCAGTCGGAGAACCGCATCAGAGTCAAGTTATAGACATGTTAAGAGGTTTAACTTATAACCCTTCAGAGGATGAAACGAAAGAAAAAGCGCAAACAGTTATTGGATATATGACGGATGAATATGCGCTAAATGTTGCTAATGCATTGTGGTCTGAGAAGTATGATGAGATTCCTGATTTTATAAAGAATCGATAGGAGGCTAAACGATGGAACAAGGCAACTTCTTCCGCGGCATCCTGTACGCCCTCCCCATGTCACTCCTGATATGGGCGGGGATTTACTTACTACTATTTTGAGGGGGAATAATGTGAAAATAGAAGTTAAAAACACAGGAATGGGTGGTCATCATTCTTCAGCAATGGGGAAAGATGAATGGCTTACGCCTCCAGAGATCGTTGAATCACTAGGAATGTTTGATCTAGACCCTTGCGCTCCTATTGATAGACCTTGGAACACTGCAAATAAACATTTATCGATCTTGGATAACGGGCTTAATACTGATTGGAGCGGCCGGGTCTGGCTTAATCCTCCTTACGGTCGTGAAACTACTAAATGGTTGGACAAACTTGCTGATCACGGTAATGGAATAGCTCTTATTTTCGCTAGAACAGAAACAGAAATGTTCTTCAATCACGTATGGAACAAAGCGGATGCGCTACTGTTTTTTAAAGGAAGGCTGCACTTTTATCATGTTGACGGTGTGCGAGCTAAAGCTAATGCTGGAGCACCTTCTGTATTAATAGCATATGGGGAAAATAACGTAGCAACTTTAAAGAAAGTCGAACAGTGGGGGAAGTTAATTGATTTAAGAATGACCTCAAACTTACAAAAGGAGGATGAACATTGTCTAACAAAGGTAACTGGTTGCTGAATACTGGTGAGGAATGTAGTAAGTGCGAAAAAGGAATCATTGAAGTTTATGAGAATGGTGAGTTTTGCGGGTGCTGTGGCGAAAAAGTTACTGATTAAGGCTACATGCCTATATAGGAGGGGATAGATTATGAGAATGACTACATGTCCATGCTGTTCACAGCAAGAATTAATGGAAGTAGGTATTGAAAAATATCGGTGTAATAATTGCTTCAAAATTTTTTATGAGTTATACCCACATAAAAAAACGCCCTTTTCAGAGCGCCCAACACCGCAATTATAACATACTTGGGAGGGGCTACGTTGGAAGATAAAGAAATGGCCAAGATAGATTTGAGTGTTAACAGAGCATATATCGTGGTAGATGGAGTCATACATCATATAGACGATTTGCCCCGTGGCTTCGGGGAGCAAGTCATAACTTGGCAAAATGGTAAGCCAGTACACACCAAAGTTACGTATTCTAAGAAAATATAGTCTATTGGAACAACCGAGGACGCTGATTGAGTGCAGAACACCTGCATTCTTTTGGTGTCCTTTTTAAGTTGTCAGACCTCTTATATATAAAACGAAACCAAAGGAGAATGATCATGGTCAATACATGGGTAGATAACATCATCAGAAGCTGCAGCGTTACTAAGAAGGAATTAGAGAGCTATAGAAAACAGTTAGATCAAGGAGATGCAGTTGAGAAGGATGAATTTGATATTGTAGGTGGAATGATATCAGACTTAGTATACTCCATGGATTGGTTAAGTCGTGGTAGGCGTCCAGGTAATAGGAGAGGTATTGAAAGACAGGCTATATACAAAAGGACTGCTTTATTAGACATGAATCTATTCCCATCAATGAACATGGAAGATGACAGAGAGAAGCCAATTGATGATAAGGACAAGAGGGCAATGATAGATATACTCTGGACTCTATCAAACAGAGAAAGAGAATCATACGTGTTACATATGAGTTATGGAATGAGTTATGCGGAAATTGCAGCAGAATTGAAAGTAGGAAGAACAACTGTGCAAAAGTACGTAGAAAGAGCTAAAAAAAAAGTTTTAGAAAATATATAATCTTGTCGTGCAACTGTCGTACACTTGCCTACTATATATGAAAGGCCCATTAAAATACGTTATGAAAAGCGTTTTTATACTTAGCCTCATGGCTTTAGATTAAAAGAATAAGAAAACTAAAAAAGTCAAACTTAGTAAGTGCTTAAAGCGAGCGATCTGAAAAAAAGATTAAATCTCAAGTAAATTCTAAGCATACGGTGTAATTAGCGAAATAAAACAATTTAAATGAAAAATGTGGTAAAATTAAATTATGTAGAATAAATTTAAAGAGGGTATAACTTTGGATAATGAAATATTATTTATTAAAACTTTTTCGGATTTTTATGATTACTTTTGGTTACCGGTACTATCGGCTTGCATAGGCGGTTTATTAGGTCACTTTCATAAAAACCAATTATCTTTTAAGATGCCGACCTTAGTTGTAGACGAATATATAAGAAATGAGCCCTTAGTATATACTGGATTCGGAAAGAATCGAGCGAGTAATTGGTTAATAAAAAGTTGGCGAACTATGCATGGGCTTATTGATTATTTATTGTACTTGTTGGGAGTAAGGCAGGGCAATAATAAAGAGAAAGAAAGCATTAAGGTCAATTTAGGTTATCTTGGAGACTTACTAGTAGCTATAGGAGCAGGAATTCTTGCTAAAGCCGGCATGTCGGTTGCGGGAGATCCGGGGAGTATGCCTGTCATCGTAACTTCCTTTCTTGCTGGATTCGCCGGGTTATCGTATATTATAAAAAAAGAGGTCGGCAATCATGATGAGTCGATGGCGAAAAGCGAAAAACCTGAACCAGTGGTTATTGACAATGATCTTAACGACTTAATTGAGCAATACGAAAATGACCATAAACAAAGTGCCGCAACAAAAGAGGCATGAGCAATGGAGGGGTAAATATGCGTCCGGTGTTCAACAGTAAAGAATATGAACTTTGGGAAGAATATTATGCAATTGCTAGCGATAAGAGCCAACCCATTGATACTAGAAAAAAAGCTAAGTTACAATACGACAGGTTAACAAGGCGTGGAATGGCTAAAGCTAAGATTTTAGAAACAATTAGAGCAGAAGATACAACTAAAGCAAAAGAAACAACAGAAAAAAAGGGGGATGAAGTAGGACAAGTAAAACAACCTAAGTATGAAATTGCTATCCCAATTCCAGAGCTTGATTCTAAAGATTTTGGTATTTCGCTTAAACCATTTGAAAGAAGTGTTCCAGGGTATAGGGGGCGAACAAGAAATCTTAGACGCGAGTCCTCTCAATATAAGAGAAAGAGAACTCATAACTCATAATAGAGGGCTACCTACATGGTAGTTCTCTTTTTGTGTATTACTCTGCAAAGAACCTCTGCTATAATATGGGTGGAGGGGATCAATATGACAGAAGGATTAGCGAGTGAAATGCTCAGTAAGCTTATAAATGGTGATTTAAGCGAATATAGAGTGGAGAAAGAGGAATTCCTTATCTTTCAACCAGTGCTATTTAATCATGAGGAGTTCAAGAACTTTAGAGGTGCAGCTAAGCACGGTGGAGCGATAGTGTACACTTATGAGCCGGGGTGGACGGCGTGAATTGGTTGTCAGAAGCCTTAGCATTCGTTGGAGGTGCAGGTGTCGCGGTTACATTGGTAATTAAATATATCGGAGGGCTTGCAGAGAGACAAGTTCAGCAAAAGCTTGATAAAGGACTTGAGGATCATAAAGCTAATTTAGAATCAATTAAAAAAGAAGCCGAATTTGATTATCAGCGCAAGATACACGATTTTAGTATGTATTCAACAAAAAAACATGAGGTTTACCACGAAGTTTATAAAGCTCTTCTAATATCAAAAAGTGTGCTATTCCATCACTACAAAGTGAAATGTGAAAGCATCTATAATGATATATTAACCACCAGTCCTATAGAAATAAGAGCTGACTTAGAAATGAATTTCAGCAGTATAGATATTGATAATTTTGAGAAAGAAAACAAAGGACTGGGTGCTGAACATTTACTTATTCGTAGAAGAATTGACAATGAAACTCAAGGCTACTTAGAGAAAATAGGTACTTTCAATGATATTTTTAGAAATAACGAACTTTTTCTAAGTGAGGATATAGCGGATTTAATCGAGAAAACTAATGAAAAAATCATTAGTTTAGGGAAAGACTATTATCTGCAGGAGCTTAATACTGAAAGCATATTAAGAGAAGAAATTAATATGCTTATTTTTCAGATCAGAGATGGAATGAAAGAAGAATTAAGTATAGGTAGTTATACTAATACATAAAAGAGAGCTATCCAAGCGGGTGGCTCTCTTTGAGTTTGAAATTTATTTTCTTAATTCTTTTTGCTGTCGGAGATATTCAATAAAATAAGAGGTTGCTTTGTAATTATTT
Source organism: Alkalicoccobacillus porphyridii (assembly GCF_007293315.1). Taxonomy (GTDB): domain Bacteria; phylum Bacillota; class Bacilli; order Bacillales; family Bacillaceae_D; genus Alkalicoccobacillus; species Alkalicoccobacillus porphyridii. The sequence goes on along the minus strand of NZ_VLXZ01000004.1, from coordinate 321,505 downwards.
ATTCGTCTGAACTCTAAACGAAAAGAAATATAGAGTATTAATACGATTAATAATATGAATAAAAATAAAAATAATCCCATCTCAGTAAAATCTTTATTTGATATGTTGAATATGAAAGAAATTATAGTAAATGTTATTGCAATAAAAGCTGCCATATGCCCAAATACAGACTGACTTTGAAATGCTTTGTCTGCTTCAGCTAAGCGCAATAATTTATTTATAGTATCTAAACTCGCTAAATCGCATTCAACTTCTATGTCTATAAAGGATTTGTAATGTTTCTTTCTGAGGCTCGAAGATTCTTCTTTCAAAATCTTACTTAGTTGTTTGTGTATTTTCATATTTACTCCTCCTAAGTATCTGTATCGGAACAATTTAATTAAAAATAAAGTAAAAGGAGGTAGGTGCCATGTAATGGATTGGGACAAGATCAGAAAAGAATATCAGAGCTCTAACATTACGCTTAAAGCGCTAGCTGATAAACATGATCTAAAGCTAGGAACATTGAAAAGTAGAAAGAGCCGTGAAGGGTGGAGCAGGGATGCAACCCCTAAAAAGGATGCAACCAATCGTATAAGGGATGCAACCACTGAGAAAAAGATGCAGCAGCAATCGCAAATAGTAGAACCTATCCTTGTGGAATCGGAGGGAATCACCGATAAACAAGGGCTTTTTTGCGTTTATTATGTTAAGAGCTTCAATGCTACACAGTCAGCAATCAAGGCTGGTTATGCTCCTGAAAGTGCCCACGTGGAGGGCAGTAGGTTGCTAAGAAATGCTAAGGTTGCTGATCATATACGAAAGCTAAAAGGCGACATGCTCCAAGGTGTGTTTGTGGATGCCATGGACGTGCTTAATAAATACGTTCAGATAGCATTTGCTGACATTACGGACTTTGTTGAGTTCGGCACCGTGGAGAAGCAGGATTACACCGAAGAAGGGAAGCCTATATTTGATCCTAAGGGAAACCCCGAAACACATACGGTATCATTTGTTGATTTCAAGGATTATAAAACAGTAGACGGTACATTGATCACTGAGGTTAAGCAAGGGCGTGATGGGGTGGCCATTAAATTAGCCGATAAGATGAAGGCCCTTGATGTTCTCGCCAAGTACTTTGAATTGCTGCCTGATAGCGTTAAACGTAAGTTGGAAGAGGAGAAGATCAAAGCTGAGACTGCTAAGCTGCAAAAAGAGGAAAAGAACGTAGGTACAACTGAAATTATCGTAGTTGATGCTTGGACTGATATTGATGAGTAAGCCTACGATTGACATCCAGAAAGAGGTAAACCCTAACTTTGAGGAAGTATGGAGAACGAAAGCGCCTTACAACATTCTAAAGGGTGGGCGTAACTCGTTTAAATCTTCCGTTATCGCCTTGCTGCTGGTTTTTAAGATGCTCTGGTACATTAACAGAGGAGAAAAGGCGAATGTGGTTGTTATCCGTAAGGTAGGTAATACAATCCGTGACTCTGTATTCAATAAAATTAAATGGGCCATAGGCAAGTTCGGTTTTACTATTAATCTCAATGGTGATTTTAAAGAAACTGTTGCACCGTTTAAGATTACGCATAGGGCAACAGGCTCCACGTTTTACTTTTATGGTCAGGATGACTTCCAGAAACTTAAATCAAACGATATTAACAATATCATTGGGGTTTGGTATGAAGAGGCTGCTGAATTTGGTAGCCAGGAAGAGTTTGATCAATCAAATGTAACGTTTATGCGTCAGAAACATGAGTTAGCGAAGTTTGTTCTGTTCTTCTGGTCCTATAACCCACCACGTAATCCATACCACTGGATCAATGACTGGTCGGATAAGATGATCGGGGAAGAGGATTACCTAGTACACAACTCTAGCTATCTTGATGATCAGCTAGGCTTTGTCACAGAGCAGATGCTTAAAGACATTGAGCGTATCAAAAACAATGATTATGACTATTACCGTTATATTTATTTAGGCGAGCCGGTTGGATTAGGCACCAACGTCTACAATATGAACCTATTCAAGCCGTTAGATTCGCTTCCTACGGACGATAGGGTCCTGTACCTCTATTATGCTATGGATACTGGACACTCTGTCTCAGCGACCACCTGTGGCTGTTACGGGCTTACTGCTAAAGGCAGAGTCATACGATTGAATACGTATTACTATAGCCCAGCAGGTAGAGTGAGGAAAAAAGCGCCTAGTGAGCTGGCAAAGGATATATACGAGTTCATTAAAGCTACATCTACAAGTGAGCAATGGCGAGGCGCAAGTATTATGACGCGAACCATTGATAGTGCAGAAGCAGCGTTACGCAACCAGTACTATAACGACTACGGTCAGCATTGGGATCCAGTAGCCAAGAAAAAGAAAATAGATATGATCGACCTCGTCCATGAGTTATTAGCTCAGGGGCGTTTTTATTATCTCAAGCAGCCGTTTGAAACAGGATTAGAGTACTGCGATAGTAACGAGATATTCATAGAAGAGCATAAGAAGTACCAATTTGATGCTAAGACCCTTAATTCGGACGATCCGAAAGTAATCAAAGAGGATGATCATACTTGTGATGAGCTGCAGTACTTCTGTGTAGGGAATGCTCTTGATTTAAGACTTACAGTGTAGGGGGTGAGGGATTGGATCTCATACAGAGCATCAAGAATCTGTTTAAGAGAGGAGGTTATGCATTGGCTGGTTTAGAGCTAAAGACGTTAAACGATCATCCTAAGATTAATATAGACCCAAAGGAACTGGCTAGGATTAAGTCAAGCTTCAGCGAGTACAGAGGCGACCATCCACAGATAGAGTACTTTAACTCTCAGGGCAAGTTAGAGAAACGAGATTATATGTATATTAACATGATGAAGCTTAGCGCAGAGCTATTGTCTGGGCTTGTGTTCAACGAACAATGCGAAATCAATATATCTGCAAACAAAGCAGAGGGAACGGGCACAGACAGCCTGAGTGATGCTCATAAATTCATTGAGCATGTATTTGAGCATAACGATTTCAAAAAGAACCTGATGCGCTACCTAGAACCGACATTCGCAACTGGCGGTCTAACTGTTCGTCCCTACGTCAATCACGATAATGGTGAAATCGAGTTCTCATGGGCTTTAGCTGATGCCTTTTATCCGTTGCGGTCAAATAGTAACGGAATATCTGAGGGTGTCATGATCTTTACAACTACCAAAATGAAAGAAAAGAAGACGATTTACTACACGCTGTTAGAGTTTCATGAGTGGAAGAATGACAAGTACATTGTTAAAAATGAGTTATATAAATCTTCTAATGCTTCTGAGATCGGTAAAGAGACTTTATTATCTGAGATTTATGATGAAATGGAAGAAACGGCTGAAATAAACGGATTAAGTCGCCCTAACTTTAATTATCTGAAGCCCGCCGGATTTAATAATATCTCTCCTCTTAGTCCGCTTGGATTAGGGATTACGGATAATAGCAAGCCTACGCTTAGAAAGATCAACAATACGTATGATCAGTTCAATTGGGAGATTGAAATGGGACAGCGTACGGTATTCGTTAATGACAGTGTGTTGCAGACTATGCCGGCTGAGAATGGAAAGCCGCCTAAACAGGTATTCGATCCAAAAGTTAATGTCTATAAAAGCATGAGAATGTCTGACAAAGAAAAGGCAATTGTGGACGTTACAGGTGACATTCGTACCCAACAATATATTGCTGCTATCAACCAATCATTAAAGACGCTGGAAATGCAGCTGCAGTTATCTGTTGGTACCTTCTCTTTTGATGGTAAGTCTGTTAAGACTGCTACAGAGATTGTCAGCGAGAACAGCTTGACCTATCGCACACGGAATAACCACGTCAATGAGGTTGAGAAGTTTATCAAGGGCTTAATCGTGTCTGTTCTCGAACTAGCGAAGTTTACAAACCTAAAAGAGGGTAAACGATTGTACACAGGTGAAATCCCCTCATTCGAGCATATAGGCGTTGATTTTGACGATGGCATATTCACAGATAAAGAAGCTCAGCTTAATTTCTATGGAAAAGCAAAGTCATTAGGGTTCATTCCAGCTGTGGAAGCCATACAGAGAGTGTTCAAGGTACCGAAAGAGGTTGCTGAGGACTGGGTGAGACAAATGGAAGCAGAACAGTTTGCCATGGATCCTATGGAGATTGCTAACCGATCCTCTCAATCTATGTTCGGTAATTCAGAATGATTACACCTCATCAGTTAGATATCTGGTCCGCTAGTATGGGAGAGATATACAACAGCTTAGAGGGTGAAATGATACGCATTCTAATACGTCGCCTCAGTTCTGGTTCTAGGGATATTACAGAATGGCAAGCACAGAAGCTGCAGGAACTAAGGCTATATAATAACGAGGTAGCTAGGCACTTGGCTGACGTTATGAAGGTAGCGGAATCAGAGATCGTCAAAATGTTTGAGGATGCTGGTGGTCAGATCATTGAGGATATTGACAAAGCCATGCCATTTGAAACCAAGCCATTACCACAGCAACTGGATACGGTGCTACGAGGATATGCAAGGCAATCATGGTTAGAGGTCGATAACTACGTTAATCAGACTCTCATTACAACCAATTATGGTGTCGGGCAAGCCCAAGTAGCTTATCAATCTACCCTTAATCGAACGGCTGCTATGTTTAACACTGGAATGTATACCATGGAGCAAGCCTTGGAACGTGCTGTGGTCGAATTAGCGCAAAACGGGATCAAAAGTACCTTTATCGATCAAGGCGGGCACACATGGAGCATGGAGCGTTATACACGTACCGTTCTAAAGTCTACTCTCTCAAATACGTATGACGAAATTAGAAAAGAGCGCATGAGTGAGTACGGAGTGCATACGGTTATTGTCACTGCTCATGCAGGGGCAAGGGAACAATGCGAAAAGATCCAAGGGAATGTCGTTGATTTACGTCAGAATGTACCGCCTGACAGTGAGTACAAGTCCATATATGATCCTGATTGGGGAGCTCAGTACGGAACGCCAGGAGGACACAGGGGCGTTAACTGTGAACATTTGCATATGGTATTTGTTCCAGGTGTAAATACCAACAATCAACCTACCATCGATCCAGAGTATAACCAACGAGTCAAAGTAGCAAAGGATACTCAACGTAGGATGGAACGAGAGATTGTGAAGTACAAAAAGAATGCCATGATTACAGAGGCATTGGAGAGTGACACAGCTCCTTACTGGAAAAGCATGGTCCGCAAGCGACAAGGTGCATTACGGAAACATATCTCAGCAAACGATGAGTTCCTTTCTCGTAATTACAAACGAGAGAAAGTGTACACGCCACTAGATACGCTTTTAAACGACTTTTCGTATAAGGGTGACTAAAACCCTGTCTTTAGCCAATAGACGTTAAACAGGGCTATTTATTATGTCCGCAGCTATGCGTTAACTAGCTATCCTATCGTGGACAGTACCACGTAAAACAATGTGAGGAGAGTGCAAGTATGAAACGTGATTTTCTGAAAGAATTGGGATTTGAGGATGATGTAATTGATAAGATCATGGCCGAGCATGGTAAGTCAGTGCATGAGCATAAGGTCAAAGCCGATAAGGTGGATGGTCTTGAAAGCCAAATCGCTGATTATCAAGGGCAATTAGAGGATCGTGACAAGCAATTGCAAAAGCTTGGGGACGAGGCAAAAGGGAATGAAGAGCTTACTCAGCAAATCGATGCACTAAAGCAAGAGAATGATACAGCGAAAGCTGAGTATGAGGAGAAGTTGAATCAACAGGCGTTTGATCACACGTTAGAACGTGCCTTATCTGGTGCCAATCCTCGCAAAGGTAAGGATGGCGAAACAGGCAAATCATTAAAAGCGATTAAGTCCTTGCTAGATATGGAGAAAATCAAGCTAGATGGTGACACGCTATTAGGGCTTGATGATCAGTTAAATAGCCTAAAAGAAAATGATTCTTATCTATTTGAATCAGAGGAACAGACACCGCCCACGCCCAACTTTGTTAACGGTGGTAATGCAAACGGTACGAGCAATAGTGATCCAGTTGACCCGTTTGCTGCAAAGATGGCCAAATACAATTAAAAACAGAAAGAGGTAGAACATATGAAACATAAGACAAGTCTAATCCCTATGAATCTGCAGACATTCGCGGCTGGGGAGAATAATAACCAAGCTGTACGTAGTTATCAAAAGCAATTTAAAGAGCTATTGCAAGCCGTGTATCAAAAGCAAGCATACTTCCGTGAATTCTTTGGCGGTGGTGTTGAGGCATTAGATGGTGTAACCCACAATAAAACGGCTTTCTCTATTAAAACAAGTGATATTCCGGTTGTAATCGGCACAGAGTACAACAAAGGAGCTAACGTAGCATTTGGAACTGGTACAAGTAGCTCTACTCGTTTCGGTGAGCGTCAAGAAATCATCTACACTGACACGGATGTACCTTATGACTGGGAATGGGTTTTTCATGAAGGTATTGACCGCCACACTGTAAACAATGATTTTGCTGCTACTATTGCTGATCGTGCAGAGTTACAAGCACAAGCAAAAGTACAGTTGTTTGATAACAAAGGTGGAGAGTTCATTTCTAAGATTGCTGATCAGTCTCTAATTTTAGAAACTATGTCTAACGAGGCTGTATTGAGACTGTTCAACCAGCTTTCCAATGCCTATGTGAACATGGAAGCCGTAGGGACGAAGATGGCGTGGGTTAAACCTGAGCTGTACAACGCTATTGTAGATCACCCTATTACAACCACTGCCAAACGTTCTGGCGCTAACGTTGATGATAACGCCATTATCCGCTTTAAAGGGTTCCAAATCAAAGAAGTACCTGAGACGAAATTCCAAGAGGGTGAGCTTGCGTACACTTCTATTATTGGTGTAGGTAAACAGTTCACGGGTATTAATACCTCTCGTACTATTGAATCTGAGGACTTTGACGGCGTAGCGTTCCAAGGTGCTGGTAAAGCGGGAGAATATATCCTTCCGGCCAACAAAAAAGCGGTCATTAAGGTTGTTGATGGTACGGTGGGGGAGGATCAAGCCTCGTAATTCAATCTATGGAAACAACGACTGACGGGGCAGTCATTGAGTTTAACTAAAGGAGGTATAGCCAAGTGGCTAATACATTTAGAATTTATAAAGAAGACGAGGTTATAGCTGAAGGGGATTCCCCTTTGGCTATTACTGGTGTTGAAGCAGGAACAGAAGTAACGGAGGGAGCCTATCAAGCTGTGAGGCTAGATGGTGATGAAGAGAGTGAGAGAGTGGATATTCCCGCTTTCTCTACTCTTGCTATTGAGGTAGAAGGAGTGTCACTATCTCCTAAGACGTCAACAGCAGAAGCGGGTACGTCTGGCTCCCGTAAGCTAACCGCTACTGTTTCACCTGAGGATGCAACGAACCAAGACGTTTCTTTTACCATTGAGCCTGAGACGGACGGCCTTGCAGTGAATGAGACAGGAAATATCACTTGGACTGAGGATGTTCCTGCAGGTAGCTATGAGACAACCGTTACCGCTGGTGATCAATCTGATAGCCACGTACTTACTCTTACGGAGACAGAGTAATGGCTTATCTGACATATGAAGAGTTTCAAGAGCTATCAGGGTTAGATCATATCACGGAGGCAGAGTTTAAGAAGCGCTTGCCAAAAGCCTCTGCCATTCTTAATGGCGCTACCAACAACTTCTATCAGTACCGTCCGATGGAACTGGATAACCCATGGCGTGTGAATTTATTTAAACAAGGTCTATGCGCTCAGATTGAGTATTTCAATGTATTAGGAGCTACAACCTTCGAGGAGATAAACAACGCACCACAGACATTCTCAGCAGGTAGGACGAGCGTATCTAACGCCAGTCGTTATAATCCGAACGGCGCCAACGAGAGCAAGCCTCTCATTGCTGAGGATGTGTTTATCTACTTAGACGGTACAGGGTTGTTATATAGCGGGGTGAGCGTCAAATGATGCCGAAACCCCCGCTTAACTTCTTAATTGATTCATTCGATTATAAATACCTAACGGGAAAAAAAGATAAATGGCAAAAACCCGAGTATAGTGAGCCAATGACAATCAATTTTTGCCGGATCGATAGAGGCCCATCTTACTCATCTTCATCATCAGGCAAGCAACTGCTATATAATGCACTGATATTTTGCTATGAAGGCTTAACGGATCCACTACCTGAATTTAAGGTTGAATCAATCATACATTTTGATGGGCAAGATCACACTGTGACAAGAGTTATACCAGTCTACGAAGCCTACTCTAAGACAATTTATGCTTATGAGATAGAGGTGGTTTAGGTGAAAATGCAAGTGCGTTTTAACGGTGTTAAGAACAAGTTCAATAGTCAGGCTCTTAACAAGGGGCGCACTGCAGCGGCTAACCAGATGCTTGCAGACATGAACAGATTTGTTCCTAAGGATGACAATATCCTTAGAACAACAGGGCATGCGACAACTAACGGTAAAGACGTTCTGTGGAACACTCCTTATGCTGCTCGGTTATTCTATATGCCAATGTACAATTACACTACACCAGGAACTGGACCACGATGGGATTTAAAAGCAAAAGGTATGTTTATGAGTGACTGGATCAAAGCCTATACGAAAGGAGCAGGGTGGTAGTGGATTTTGTTGATAGGTTAGTAGACGAGGTAAACGAGATCGTACCTCATGAACTTGAACTAAGTACAGGCTATCTAGGTACTGAAGAATCATTTGTCGTTTATCCCCTACCTGGTTCAAAAACAGTTGAGGAGTATATGGATGGTACCAAGGACCGCGAATTAAATTTTGAGTTTGCTATAAGGTCCAAAGATCAACAGAAGGCATCAAATACACTCTGGACTGTTCAAAATCATTTAGATGAATTGATATTACTAGATAGTTCAGATGAAAGCTTTTCATTTGAGAGTATTGAGATAACGAACACACCCTTCATCAACAATGCTGATGATCAAGGATGGTTCGTTTTTTTATTAGATATACAAGCAAAAATAACGGTCATTAAAGAGGAGGCAACAACAAATGGGTAAAAAGAAGAATGCTTTACGTAAGCACTATGTACAGGATTATGTTCCAGGAGAAGAAACACCAGGTACGGATTGGTTACGACTTGCTAAGTCAATTAGCTCAATTGGTGATGATACACAGGAGGCTACAGAGGAGCAAGCATGGTATGACGGAGACGGAACACCTGAGACAGAAATCACCTCTGTTGCTGAAGCTTATACTCCGTCAGGTCACTATGATCCAGACGATCCTGCACAAGAGCTTATTGCAGGTAAAAAGCGTAAAACCGGTGTTGGTAGAAAGGTATGGCATCGTGTAGTTTCATCAAACGGTAAGAAAGAATGGGTAGGTCGAGCAACAACTTCAGCTATTATTGCTGGCGCTGGTGATGCTAGTGCATTTGAAGAGTTCAGCTGCAATATTCGTTTTGATGCTATTCCTGAGGAAACATTAATTCCTGAGGGGGAGTAATGGCCCCGAAGGTTGAAGATATTCAGCCTTCATCAGATGGGGCAATTGTAGAATTACATTGATCATAAGAGGCGCTCTATTGGCGTCTCTTTTATAATTATTGGAGGTGTATCACATGACAAAAGCTATAAGTATTGAATTAGAACGTTCGGGGTTTCCTATAAAGATCGGAAAAGTAGAGCTGTGGTTTGATAGTTCGGTTGAGAATCTACGTAGGTTCTTTGATGTTGAAAATATAGCTAATGAAAAGCTAAAAGAAGCACAGGAGAAAGCAAAACATATTCATTTTCCAGCTGATATTGATAAAGATAATATTGAAACAGTAGATGTGGCGACTGTTGATGCAGCTATTGATGTTAACAAGGAATTTGTTGCTGCTCAGTATGATATTTTGTTCGGTGATGGATCATTCAAGAAGGTATACGCTGAATTTCCTGATTTCATGGCGTTAGAGAATGCTTTAGATCCCCTTGGCATTGCTATAAACGAGCGAATTGATGAGCAATTAAATGAACGAACTAAGAAAGCAAACGCAAAAAAAGAAATGTATTTGAAGAAAAAAGCCGCTAAAAAGAAGTAGGTGGCAATATGAGGTTAAACGACCCTCTCGTTACGTCATTTGACTACAACGAGGTTAAATACAATATAGATTTAGCGTTTGATACCATTCTGGATGTATTCGAAGTACTTACAGACAAAGATTTACTTGATTATGAGAAAGCTGAAACATGCTTAGCCCTCTTAATCGATGATGAGCTAGCAGTGGATCCGGAAGATGATAGTTATACAAGATATGTGATAGACCTCTGGAATTATATTTTTGATGAATTTATTCATACAGAACAAAAGCAAGTAATTGAATATGACCTTCTTGGTAATCCGCTAGAAGTGGAAGAAGAAGAGGAGGAGCAGGAGAAATTAATGGACTTGGAGCAAGACTCTGAGTTCATTTTTTCGTCGTTCTTACAAGCGTACGGATTAAATCTACATGAGGCGCAAGGTAAGCTTCAGTGGCGTGAATTTCAAGCTTTGCTTAATGGACTACCTAGCGACACTATCCTGAAGCGAATTATTGAAATTAGAGCATATGAGCCGAGTAGCCATGACACAGCCGAATACAAGATGCAAATGGAGAAGTTACAAAAACGTTTTGCTCTACATGACGTTGAAGAAGAGGAGGAGGATTAATGGCCGATGGCACAGTAAAGATAACGATAGAAGTTGATGGTAAACAGATATCTATTGCTGCCAAAGAGCTGGATAACCTCAAAGCCTCTGCTGAAAACTCAGGAAAAGGGATTAAATCTGCTGAGGATAGCTTAAGTGGACTATCAAATAAAAGCTCAGAAGCAGGTCAAAGCGCCAAAGGTGCTGGGGATGCAATCGAAGGTATGGGCGACAGTGGCGAACAGGCGGGCAAAGGCTTAAAAGGTGCTGAGGGTGCTGTAGATAGCCTTGCTGATAGTAGCGAGAACGCTTCCTCTAGCGTCAAGGGTGCAGGAGATGCGATTGAGGGATTAGGAGATAGCGGAGCTGATGCAACCAAAGGTGTAGATGGCGCTGGTGGTGCTGTAGATGGATTGGCTGATAGTAGCGCAGGTGCTGAGTCGAGCGTCAAAGGCATAGGCGGTGCTGTAGATGGTCTAGGTGATAGTAGTGAGAATGCATTCGGTAGCGTCAAGGGCATGGGCGACAGCGTATCTGGCATGGGTGAAGATGCTGGGGGTGCTGCAGGTGGCGTTGATAGTGCTAAACAATCAACGGAAGGATTGGCTGATGGCGCAGAGAAGGCCTCCAAATCTACAAATAAGCTTGCCGTGGCATTCGGGGTTATTGCTGTAGCTGCAGCTGCATGGAAATTAATCAGCAATTCATTAGATGATGCAATCACAAGGTTTGATACATTAAACCAGTTTCCTAAAGTACTAGAAGCACTTGGCGTTTCCTCTGAGGAAGCTGAGCAAGCTATGAGTAATCTATCCGATGGAATAGACGGGTTGCCGACCAAGTTAAATGAAATTGCCTCCACAGCTCAGCGTATGTATACATCGTTTGGTGATATGGACGAAGCAACTGATTCAGCTATTGCGTTAAATAACGCTTTATTAGGATCGGGGTCAAGTGCCGGACAAGCTCAACGAGGTACCGAGCAATACTTAAAAGCGCTACAAACAGGTAAGTTTGAAATGGATGTATGGAATACCCTTTCTGAAACGATGGATGTTGGACTTGTGAAGATAGCTGAGAGTTTCGGTTATGCAGGGAAAACGGCTAAAGGTCAATTGTATACAGCCTTGCAAGAAGGAGAAATTACACTTACTCAGTTTAACGATAAGTTAATTGAAGTTGGTACCGGTACCGGTATCATGGCCGATCTTGCAAGAGAGAACAGCTTAGGTGTAGCTACATCATTTTCAAACTTACAAACAGCAGTTTCTCGTGGTGTCGCTAATAGTGTTGCAGCTATTAATACGTTGTCCGAAGAAGTAACAGGAAGCGGTATAGCCGAAAACATAGACGGTATGAAAAATATCGTGAATGCTTCCTTTAAAATAATCAATTCGGCTATAGAAAGTTCTACACCGTACATCGTAGGTTTGAAAGAAGCTATTCAACCGCTAATGCCCATTGTTTCTGCTCTATCACCAGTATTCACAGGTTTAGCTATTAGTCTTGGGGTAGTAACCGCTGGAATCATTGCTAAAACAGTAGCCATGAAAGCATATGCCATTGTAGCAGGAACAACTACATCCATTAATACGGCATTTGCTAGCACTATTACCGTTATGACAATTGCAACAAAAGCTCAAACAGCAGGGTTGGCGATTCTCTCTACGGGATTGAAAGCATACAACGTTATCCAAGGTGTAGCTTTTATCGCTACAGGGTTAATGACAGGAGCTATTACCGCATCAACTGTGGCAACAACAGCCATGGCAGTGGCGGTGCGAGTACTAGACGCAGCCATTAAATTCGCTCTTGGTCCTATTGGATGGATTATTGCTGCATTAGGTGTTTTAGTTGGTGCTGTAGTAGCTTTAGTTGGTTGGTTTAATAAGGCTACAGATGAGGGAGAGCGATTAGGCGCTGCCAATGAAGCTCTAGCATCAAAGACACAGGCATTGAACGATTCCATAGAAGGCTCCACGTCTTCTTACGAACGGAATCAGTCAAGAATCATAGCCAATGCGGATGCAACAGAAGAATTAGCAAGCAAGGTAGAGGACTTAGCTAATAAAGAGAACAAGTCAGCTGCTGAGAAGGATTTACTCGCTTCCTATGTTGAGGAATTAAACGGATCCATGGAAGGGTTAAACGTCCAGTATAGCGAGGAAGCTGACGCACTGAATATGTCGTCTGAACAGATGGCCGCACGTATCGCCTTATTTAGTGAGCAGGAAAAAGCGCAGGAAGCTCAGTCGCGTTTAACGGACATTCTGAGGGAGCAAAGCGAAGTAGAACAACAACTAGCAGAAACCAACGAATTGCGCGAGGAATGGAACGAGAAGCTAGCAGACGGGTCCGTAAAAGCAAGAGAGCATAAAGATGCCATGGAGGAGTTAGATACTCAACACGACTCCCTCATTGAGAGTCAACAAGCGCTTGGTACTCAGTATGAGGAAACAGAACAACAACTAACAGCTTCTATTGAAGCGGTGGCAGATGCAACAGAAAAAGGGACAGAGCGTCAACGGATCTTGTTCGAGGATCTAGCGGAGAGTCAACAAGCCACTGTAGAGAGCATGAAATCAACGTGGCAGGATTATAAAGACAGCGCTACGGACATGTTCAATACCCTGAGTGATGAATCAGAGACAACCATTGCCGAAATGACCGAGAACCTCAAAGAAAACCAACGGATAATGGGTGAGTGGGCTGATAACATTGCTAAACTTGCTGAACGTGGCGTAGATGAAGGCTTACTTGAAACATTGAGAGCTGCAGGTCCATCTTCTGCAGGTCATGTTAACGAATTAGTTAATGCTTCTGACTCAGAGCTACAAGGACTAAGTGAGGCATTCTCTAAAGGCGGGGATGCTGCAACTGATGCATTGAGTACATCGCTAGGCATTGAAGAATCAGGAGTCATGGATGCCATTGGCCACCTCGTAACCGGTGCTGAAACCTCACTAGCTGATCAAATTGCCGCTTCTGACTTTGAATCCATTGGTGGTGCCATTCCAGAGGGCTTAGCTGAAGGAATTGCAGATGGGACAGATAAGCCGGTGCATGCTACAGATGATATGGCAAATCAGGCAGTTTCATCCGCTGAGGCAGCACTTGAAGTAAACAGCCCATCCAGAGTATTCAAACGTATGGGTGTGTTTATACCTGAAGGGTTGGCTCTTGGAATCAGTGAAGGAACTGACAAGGTCATGCAAGCTGTTGAGAAAATGGTGGCAGAAGTAGCTCAAAGCAGTAAAGGCATGTTTGATGGCATGGCCAATGATTATAAGGCTGGTGTATCAGCTGCACAAAATGTCTTGAGTACATTGATACCACTTACACAGCGAATCATGGCACAGAACACTAGCGCTATTCAGGCAGGATCAAGGCAACAGGTATCAGTCATGCAACAATCGTCACAAGCCATGGTCAACGCTTATAGAACAATGCCTGTTCAACTAAACCAGCTAATGGTCCAAGCAATGAACCAAATGAACCAAACCGTACAAAATGGATCCAGACAGCAATTAGACGTATTGCGTCACCTAGTCCAAGCTCAATTGCAAACAATGCGCCCGCTACCCCAGCAACTGGCTCAGATTGCATGGACAGCAATGGAGAGTGTCGTTAAGGTTTATCAGAATGGGGCTAGGCAGCAGATTGCTACTGCTCAACAGACAGCGAGTGGCACCAGAAGCGCTTTTAACAACCTCCCGTCTCAATTGAGAGAGGTTGGCGTGAATTCCATGCTAGGTCTTAACAATGGTCTAAACGCAGGGAAAGAGCGCGTGATGAGCACAGCGAGGGGTATAGCCAATCAGGTAGCCTCAACCATGAAGAGTGCTCTTAAAATCAATTCTCCATCTCATCTTATGCGAGATGATGTAGGACGCTGGATTCCAGAGGGGATAGCAGTAGGGATTGAGCGTCACAAAGATTCAGTATTCAAAGCGATTAACGGTATATCAGATGGTGTGAGTGGTATGAGAATGGCAACACCAGAAGCAGTCCTTGGGGCGAATATGAGCCGAGGACTATTTGGCATGTCAGGAAGTACGACAAGCAACGTCACTAACCAGTCAACTAAGTATGAGCATGGCGATATCGTGATCCAACGAATGGAAGTAAGAGACGATCAGGACATTGCCAAGCTATCAAGAGAGCTAAAGAGATATGAAGCTATGCAAGCGAGGGGGATGGGGATTTGATTACTTTAGATGGTCATACAGCCGAAGAGTTAGGCTTGAGGATTCATGCAGAGTTCCTTGAGCCTGCTCTCCCCTCAACCAATGATGTAACTGTTTCAATACCCGGCATGCACGGGGCCCATTACTTTGGGTCTGATTTTCAGCCAAGGGAAATCAATATACCTATTTCCCAAACCGAACAAGAAACTAGAAGGGATTCTTACCTAACGTTAAAAAAATTGAAAAAAGTGCTGTTGGATGGTACTGGTAGACCGAAAGAAGTAAAACTGATCATTCTTACACAACCTGATGTATACTATAAAGTTCGCTTTCACGGATCTATGTCTTTGCAAGAATTATTCCGTTTCAAAAGGTTTGAGCTCCCTCTTATCGCGTATGACCCTCATTCTTACGCAGTCGTTAAGCAGGATGAAGTGACGTGGGGAAGTATGGATATAACTTTTGAAAATACACAGTTTTTAATGGGACATTTAGGTGTTAGTGCGCAGCGGATTATAGAGAACACCACCATAAATTATACAGTGGACGGGTTAAATTCCTCCCCGTTAATACGGTTAAGTGGAACAGGTGAAAATGTGCGACTTTCTGTTAATGGTAAAAGCCTGACGATACCAAATTTAACAGGGACATTCAATATAGATACATCTAATTATACAGTTGAAAGAAACGGAGAAAATGCTTTGCACTTGATGAGCGGCGACTTCCTTGCTTTTGTAGAGGGAGTCAACAGGTTGGAGATAAGTGGTTCTAATATGAATTTTGCATTCTACACAGATATTAGGAACAAATACATGTAAGGGAGTTGAGGGGATGCCTTTAAATAAAATTCAAGATACAGACAAATTAAAAGATGGAACAGATAAGATAAACAAGGCGATTGACTTAACAAATGCACTTAAGCTTCAGTCAGATGATGCACAGGATCAGCTAGTCAAAATTATGACCGAAGGGGTAGAAGTAAAAGATGAATCGGTAAATAAAAAGAAATTTACACCTCAAACGAAAGATATCATTGTTCATGATATTGAAAATAAGACGCATCCATTAGGAGTTACGAATTGGATTGCTGATAATTCAACATTGTCTATGAATAACGGTAGATTAATCACAACAGGAACTGGTGGAGTATTCGCAAGGACTAGGTCATACCTTACGCAGAATCCGTCAGTTGGAGATATTATTTTTTTTAGAGTGAAAGCTAAGGTTGAAAATGGAGATGCAACAAACATTAGAATCCTCATTAGAAATGGTAATAGCGGGACGATATTCTTAAATCATATGTTAGAGAATCCATCCGCTAATGTGGAATACGATATTCTGGCTAAAGCAACCATAACGGAACCTGTTTCTAATATTGGGATGAGTATCGTTATAGATCATTTATATTCAGGATCTTCGGCAGGGAAAAGGATGGAAATATCTTTTGCTTTTGTCGAAAACCTTACCAAACTCTATCCATTAGAGTTCATTCCGTCTACACAAGAGTTTAAAGTGCAGATGGATCAATCACTTAATCTTTTTAAGGCTTCGGATGTATTCAAGCGTGTAATGATACTAGAAAAAAAAGGTATTGAGCTTAAATTTAATACTGAAGAGAATGTAAACAGCTCAATAGTGGAGTTCATAGAGCATCCTAATGGAGATAAGGAGTACAAAACAAGAGATGTTTTGAAATATCCGCAAAGTAAAGTGTGGGGTCACGAATACCTATACGGGTGGTATAAAAAAATTGCAGAAGACGAGAACCTTGTCATGACATGGGCAGGGGATTCGACAACTGCAAACTCTGGAATAAGTGACGTAAGCTATCACCGTAACAATTTAGGGAAAAAGATATTGACTCTTGGAGGCTATGAAAGCGAAAAAATTACATCTTTAAATCGAGGTTTCGGGGGTAGACATACGGGAGATTGGCTTGCTGATTATCTTGACGGGGATATAGCTTCAAATCCCGACTTATTAGTGTTGGGTTATGGTTTGAACGATGGAGGTACAAACTATTTTCCGGGGACTACTATTACACAACGAGTGCAGAGTTTTGAACAACGACTTAGAGAAGGTCTCGGGAGAATTAGAAGGAACCATACATTTCCTAGTGGCGCAAGTTACAATAGAAATGCCGATCAACTTTCTATCATTATCTGTACACCTGTTAGCACAAATAACGAGAATAACAGTCGAACACCCGAAAAATGGCATAACTATATTCGTCCAGTTATTCAAAAAGCGTGTCGAGACTTCCAATGTGCTTTTGTTGACTTAGCGGCACATCAATACGATAGAAAGTACAGCTCAGCATGGAGCACGAGCGGCGATAATGTTCATCCTGACCATGTATCTACCGCAGATTATATGAGCGTATTTAAAGATATTCTCATGCCTTACACCTTGCAAAAGTAAAGTGTGTTTGTTGGAAAGGAGGATTATTTTTGATAAAAGTATATGACCGTAACATGCGATTACTCGCCCACCTCAAAAATGCATACAGTATAGGATATGAGACGCCTCTCAATGAAATTTGGAAGGCGTCTTTTTCATTGCCCTTGGATGACCCTAAGAATCAGTACTGCAAGCATTTTAACTACATTGAGCTATTCGATGGTGAGAAGAGAGTAGATCTGTTCCGTATCATGCCGGCACGTACATTTAAAAGTGTAGAGGCCCGTAAAGTGGACTATCAATGTGAACACGTTCTAGCCTGCCTCTACGACGATGGCATAGATGACTACGCGCAGTGGACGAACCTTCGTACAGAGGTTGTACTGAGAGGGATGCTTGAGTATCAAGAGGTGAAGCGGTGGGAGCTAGGAAGGTGTGAGATTACCCGCTACTTTCATTATGGCGTAGAGAAAGAGGATCTATTGCCTACCATCCTATCTGTAGCCAGACCATTTAGAGACCCCTTCCAGTGGACGTGGGACACCACTGTATTTCCGTGGAAGCTGAACCTTGAGAGAGGGAGCACTCAGCTAGTCGGTGAGGCTAGGTGGGGGAAGAATGTCAGGGGGATAGAGAAAGAGTCTGATCCACTCCCTATGGCTACTCGCATATATCCATACGGCTACGGTGAGGGTGTTAACCAGTTGAACATATCCAAGATCAATCCTACAGGTAGACGGTACGTAGAGAACGCCGCAGCTGTCGCAGAATACGGCATCATTAAGTATCACTGGGTTGATCGTCGCTTTGAGGATATCGAGTCCATGTATGAATCCTCTCTAGCCAAATTAGATGAACTGAGCAGACCTAAAACCACATACTCAGTTGATGTTGTGGAACTAAAGGCATTAGGTGATCTGACTCGCTTCGATGTAGGTAAGATTGTTGCCATTATAGATGAGGATTTTGGACGTGTTGAGGTACGAGTGAGGAACTATAAGAAGCCTGATGTAACAGGTAAACCACACGAGGTATCGCTTGAAATTGGCGATAAGCTAGATGACACCGCCACAACTAACGCAGACAGGGACCGCAGACAAAAGACAGAGGAAACCTACAGTCAAGGCTCTACGAATATGCTGCCGTACAACTACGCTGATAACTGTGATCCTCAGAACCCTGCAAAGATCAGGTTCTATCTGCCAAGCGATCTAGTCAACGTGAATACAATGATGCTCAGCTATCAAATTGATCCGTTTAGAGCTTATTCTAGAGCTATTCAAGGAGGCGGGGCCTTAGTTGATTCCACTAAGGCAGGTGGCGCTATCGTTAAGGCTACGGAGTCAGGAGGGGCTACAGTCCGCTCAACTTCTTCTGGAGGCTCAGTTGTTAAATCATCAGGTTCTGGTGGAGGTAGTCAACAAACGTCTAGTAGCGGTGGGGGAACGAGCACAAGTACAGCGTCAGGAGGCGGCACAAGTCGTTCTACCAATAGCGGAGGAGGAGCAGCAACAACAAGCGGATTTTCTAACCCGGGTTTCTACGTAGTTAGTTCTGATCCGTTGCCGTTTGGCGGGACCCCTCCTTATATGGATCACGTTCACTCTGTTGAAGTATCTGGACAGCTTAACCATAACCACACCGTAAATGTCCCTAGTCACTCGCATGAATTTATAGTGCCGGCGCATACTCATGATTTTAGTACGCCTAACCATTCACATACAGTCAATATACCTAGCCATACGCATGAGATTGATATACCCAATCATACTCACAGCGTAGATATCCCGGCGCACTCACATGAGGTTAGATTACCTGATCACACTCATGAAATAGAATTACCTGACCATACTCATGAAATTGAGCATGGTATTTTTGAGTTTAACCGCAGGCCATCCTCAGTACAGATAAGAGTTGACGGTAACTTAGTACCTATTAATAGTACAAGCGGTTCTGAAATTAACATAATCCCTTATCTATCAACAGATAGTGGGGGAAGGATCCAAAGAGGAGCATGGCATGAGGTAACAATCACACCTAATGAATTAGGAAGAGTCACAGCGGACGTAATCAGCCGATTATTTATCCAATCAAGAATAGGAGGAAACCATTAATGACAATACTAGAAGTGGTTACGCATAGCGGGGAAAGAGTCGAGGTTGAGGTTGAGGAGTATAATGCTCAGGAATTAAACAATAAGATTAACGATCATGATATTAATACAATTGCTTTAGGAGATCATATTTTTTCTCGCATTGAGTTTAAGTTTGTAAGGCCTGTAAAAAAAGAAACTGAACTAGGTTATTCCGATTTGGAAAACACATAAACAAATCACAACTTTTCTCCCCTATCTTATGTATTACATGGTAAAGTTTAAGTATTATATTCAAGGGGAGAATATTAATGAAGAAGATTATGATAACGTTAGCTTGCTCAGTAGCTCTTGTTGCATGTTCGCAAGGAAATGAAGAACCTTCTGAAAATGAGGAGGTAAGTGCTGCAATGGCTGTAGATAGTGAGCAGATAGACGAGGAAGTAAATGAGCCACTAGAAGAAGCTAAGGAAGAACCAGAAGAGGAAATAGAAGAAGCTCCAGAAGCACCAGAACGGACAGTTGAATTAGATGGAAGAGAACCGTGGGAATCTTATAACACAACGGACATTCTAGCTCTAGCTAAGGATGAGACGGTTTTCATCATGGATGATGCTGAAGCATTGGAAGATGAAGTGATTATAGTCTATGAGAGTGGTATTCAAGATAGGTTCTGGCATGGATATATAAATGTATTCGTTATGCAAACGGAGCCTTACTACCCTGAGCATGATGAGTATTTCGACGAATTACGAGAAATTGGGGATTTAATCCTTGAAGGCGAATTAGATACGGTGCCTGTTCGTATGAGGGAAGCGCAGGAACTAAGAGAATCAAACATGTAAGCTCTCCTAATCTAGGAGAGCTTTTTTCTAATTACCTGATGTGATGATTGTAAAAAGAAATGTAAGCATTTAATGCTTCAGTAGTTGATGGTGGCAATTTTCCTTCTTGACCATAACGATTTATTATTGTGATTATATCTTCTTCTGAAGGGAGCGTAATTTCCTGGGGGTTGCTTAACTTAGTTAGGTCAGTGAAAACACCAATTTCTGTGATTAGTAAATCTTTATCATATTCTGTTGAGTATTCAGGTAATTCAGCTCTTAACCAGTTGTGGAAATCATGGAGCTTTTTAAATGCTTCAACTTTAAAAAATCCCTTAATTAAATTCTGGAAGTCTAAATCATTCAATTCTAGTTCAGATGCTACACTAATGACTTGATCTAAATAATCTTTTTTTATTTTCGCATCAGTTGATACTAAAACATCACCTATAGATAAGTTGGTGACCGTATGTGATAGTAGAGGCTTGGCTAGTTTTTTTACGGATTCTATAGTCGCATAAGCTTCGTTTATGGCTTCTTGTAACTCTACTGAAACACCTCCGCCTTTAAAACTCTTTAGTTTATCTAGGTGAAGAAAACATACTGTTAAGGAACTGGCAATGATGGAAAGTCCCATTGCTGTATTGTTCCCCTGCCAACCAAATGCTAATGAAGGCACCATTATTAGTAATACTGATACTGTAGGCTTTAACCATGACATAAAGAAAACCACCTTTCATATATATGGAAACCTTATGGTTGAATAAAGTCAAGAAAAACTATTAAAGAAAGCTCTCCAACCGGAGGGCTTTTTATTATGTCTTTGAAAGGGGTGATTACCTCATTCCACTTTCACTATATAAAAAGGGAGGATGGGTACCATTGTGGACGTACTAACAGAGATTGCAATGAGCCAAGTCGTATGGTCAATACTTTGTATACTTCTTGCTGCAGGAGTTATTAGAGAGCAACGAAAAGAGAATGTAAAAAGAGAAAATGATCTTATTGCTCTCTATCAGCAACACTGGTCGCAATCACAAGAGAGAGAGGCAGCGTTATTACAACATTTAAAAGAGTCTAATGATGCACAAAATGAGATTGGAAAGACGCTTAAACAGATCCGGAACAACCTTGGTTCACTCGAAGAACGTGTTGAGAAAATGGAGAATCGCCAGTATGGGCGCGGCTAACTAGTCGGGCTATTTTTAATGTCAAAAAACTAAATAGGAGATGAACAACATGAATGAAATCTTATTGTTATCCACGTTAATTGCACCAATGGTCACAGGAGTTGTGCAAGCTGTAAAGGTTGGCTTTACGCTTTCAAAGAACTTTCTACCTCTAATCGCTATGGTCTTGGGTATTGCGCTTGGTTTTTTGTCTTATCCATTTAGTGATATAGACGCTGCCTCAAGATTGTGGGCTGGGGGAATTGCAGGATTAGCGTCAGTTGGTTTATTTGAGTTAGGAAACAGCCGTAAAGGCGAAACGAAGGAGGATGTATAATATGACTAAAATACATGATATTCGCCATCGCACTAAGGGTGGTAAGAGTAAACGCGCATTATCCAGAGTAAATAGGCTTGCGCGTCACCATTCTGGAACTGAGGATGGAAATTACTCAGCATTTGATAAGCGGTGGTCAGGTGTACTCGGATGGAAAACAGGGGGCTATCATGAAATTATCTTACGAGATGGCTCCATTGAGCTCTGTTACGATCCTGACGTCATTACAAATGGAGTGGCTAATCATAACACCGGAACCTATCACATTTGCTTAGTTGGAAATGCATCTTTTACTGAAGAGCAAGAAAAGACTTGGAACGAACGTGCTGCTCATTGGAAGAAGCGTTTAAACATTCCATTAGTGAGTGTTTTAGGACACCGTGAATTTCAAGGGGCTTCCACAGCGTGCCCTGGTATCAATATGGATCAGGTTAGAAAGGCACTATTGGAAGGCAATACGTATACACCACCTAAAGCTGAGGTTAAGCCTGAAACAGTCACTGCACCTGCTCCAGCTAAGCCAAGAACTTTACGCTTAAACACTAACAACATGATGAGTGGCGAGGATGTCAAAACGGTTCAACGTGCAGTAGGAGCCAAGGTAGATGGGTGGTATGGTCCTAACACCGAAAAAGCGGTACGAGCTTATCAGTCTTCTCTAAATCTTGATGCTGATGGTATTGTTGGTGCTCTTACATGGGAGGCAATTGATACTGGTCGTAAGCCTGAGCCTAAGAAACAAACTTCAGCTAAGCCAGCACCTAAGACAAAGTACACACTTCCAAGTGGTGTCCTTAGACGAGGAAGCAAAGGAAATGCTGTGAGACAATTACAGACAGCCTTAAACGCTGCTAACTTCCGCGTGGATAATGTCGATGGTGATTACGGTCCTAAGACACATGATGCCGTAAGGCGTTTCCAATCTGTGTATTTACCACGTGAAGTTGATGGAGTTTACGGTCCTAATACAAGACGTGCGCTTGATAAGTTAGTGAATTAGATGGTATATTAATCATACGCTTACTTTTTGCCGGAGAGCGTCGTTTGTAGATTTTAAAATTTAAAACATCCACGGAGAGAGTTCAACCATTGGTTGGGCTCTTTTTCTTACCATTATTTATACATAGAAACTCCTCTATATCAGCCTTACAATATAAGTAAGGGGTGGAGAGAATGTTTGTATCACCGATGTTACTACAATCGATCCCTGAGCCTCCTGATGACTCAGAGGACTATATAACAGAGCTTAAGCTAGATGGGCATAGAATGATTGTAAGTCGCTTCAACGGCAAGACCAGACTATATACACGCCACAGAAACGAAGTCACCACCAAGTACCCTGAGATAGCCTCAATAGAGATAGAAGAGGGAACGATATTAGATGGTGAATTGGTTGCTCTTGGAGAAGATGGTAAGCCTGATTTTGAACTCCTCCAGCAACGATCACGCTCAAATAAATATGAAGCAAACCTCCAATTCGTTGCTTTTGATATCCTCTATCACAGAAGGGAGAAGGTGACGCACAAACCCCTCGTACTTCGCAAAGAACTTATACCTACCGTTATCCCTCACGATCAATCCTCTATCGCTGCACATAATTACATCCATGGTAATGCCTCAGCTTATTATGAATTAGTCGCACAAATGGGATTAGAGGGGATTGTCGTTAAAAATCCGCATTCATCTTATAAGATTAACACCAGGAGCAAAGAGTGGCTAAAGGTGATTAATTATCAATACGCTGATGTATTTATTACTGGCTATCGCAAGAGTGAATTCGGCTTGCTGTTGACTGATGCGGAGGGTAAGCCGTTAGGGATCATGGAGCATATGGGGCCTAGGAAAGAGTATTACAGTAGGGTGAAGGATTTAGAGGATCAAGGGGAATTTGTTAGGCATGAGCCAATAAGGTGCCAAGTGAAGTTCAGGAACTATACGAAAAATGGGTATTTGAGAATACCTGTGTTTGTGTCATTTATCTAAAGTATTCTTAATATATAACTATATTTACTTTTATTGAATAATCTGATAAATTAAATTAGAGTGAAATTGCGTGGTTTCACTCTGCGGTCATTTCTATCAGGTCGCCTCCTGGTAGCCCTCTCTATAGAGGGCTTGACCAATTATATACCATTTGCTAAATTTGTTTTATCGAGGATACTCCTTTGATATAGGTGGCGAGAGTCTTTCCGTATGGAGGGGCTCTTTTTATGTTCTTTGCACGCAATCCTCAGCAGACTCATAACTAAAGTAATAGCGGTTCGACAAGAAAAGACATAAGATTTGGAGATATATTCTTGTTGAATAAAGAACTAACGTTCGCATATAATATGGTTGAGGTGATTATAATGGCTCTTACTGATGATGAGCTCGTAATCAAATACATAAAGTATGCAACAGCTAGAAACGTCATGAGTCGTAAAATAAGAGTGAATGGCTCTGATCGGATGATACAAATTTCCAATATGATTGGTGCTGATATTCATGACCTGAAAAAGGAGCTTCATTACAAAAATAT
This sequence comes from Alkalicoccobacillus porphyridii, assembly GCF_007293315.1. Classification (GTDB taxonomy): domain Bacteria; phylum Bacillota; class Bacilli; order Bacillales; family Bacillaceae_D; genus Alkalicoccobacillus; species Alkalicoccobacillus porphyridii. The sequence goes on along the minus strand of NZ_VLXZ01000004.1, from coordinate 297,345 downwards.
AACCATTGTTAAAGCTGAAGCAAATGCGTCTATATTCTATGGTTATACAGTTTATAAAAACGGTTGGAGATCAGAACATCAGATGATGAAGTCAATTATCCAAACTGATGTTGATCAAATAATAAAAGAAGCTGCAGCAGCTGTAGATAAAAAGTTAAAAAAGAAATAGCAAATTTTTTTTGTTTATAGATAGAACGTACGTTTGCTAAAATTATAAAGAAAAGGGTGATTATATGAGTCTCACAACTAAGCAAGAGAAAGTACTCATGGCCATAAAATCTTTTATTAATGAAAATAATTTACCTCCAACAAGCAGAGAATTGTGCGTCATTCTAGGTATCAAATCAAGCTCCACTGTTCATGGACACTTTGTTAGACTGAAAGATAAAGGCTATATTGATTGGGAAGAGGCTAAACCCCGTACAATGAAAGTATTAAAAGGTGCTTGAATATGGATGGGATATTAAAGCGCGCAGCTGAGACCAAACAAAAGATTCAAATCATTTACATGGACAGGAATCAGAGAATTACTCAGAGGTTTGTTACGATCCGCTCCATGGATGATATTAATATTGATTGTTACTGCCATTTAAAAAAGCAGAGGCGGATATTTAAAAAAGAGAACATCTTGTCCGCCTCTGATATAATAAGAAAAAGAGCATAAGAGCCAATGGGGCTCTTTTTTGTTGCTACCATTACCTAAGCTACAGCAGGCGTCGGCCAAAAGAATAAAGAAATCCCATACGTAATAAAAGCCAGCACCCAAAACGACGAATGTCCCGTTTTCATAATGTACCCAAACGGCCTAACCATCCGCTCATCCGCTTGAAGAACCTTTAATGCATGTAAAAGCGCAGTCATCACCGTAATGATAAGGAAAATATTAAAAAGCTCCGCCGCCGCAACCAAACTAGCGGTAAACAGCGTTTGCAGTCCCTCCGCAAACGACCCCAGATAAATCCAACCCACTAAAAACGTCATGAGTAATGACGGAACCAATACATTTTGCCGAACGAGCATCGTGACGATAATCAATACCGTACCAGCGAGATACATCCAGTGTGCCAGTGTAAGCTCGACCATGGTGACCCTCTCCTCTTTGAACTTAGTACATTAGCCTATGTGAGAGAGGGGGTGGGGGTGACAGGATAGGAAAGGATTGATAAAGGTGTTAATGGAAAATGGAGTCCATTGCTTAATATAAAGAATTCACAATAAATTTATATGATTGTTATACCTTAATCCAACAAGTCTCTCAGATAAAGAAGCTCACCGCCTGCAAACGGAATAGCTTACGGAGGTGGCAGTTAATCTCAGGAGAATGATATGGAGCAAGTGGATAAAGGCGCAGTTGCTCATTTTTACTGAGGGTCAGCTATAGGTAATTGCTGAAAAGTCTTAATTTGTTCACAGGCAGCAGAGGATTGTAGTGCATTTCAAGAAGAATGAGGAAGGCGCAGAAGTATGAGCGGGAAGGTTTAGTTTTTTAATTTGACTACTACTTGTTTTCACCTTGTCCCTTTTCTTCTGAACAACGGCAGCGCCCATAAAGCTAAGTCCCGCGAAGATATTGAAGAATCTAACTGGAGTTGGATAGAAACATAATGGCTCCAAGCACAAGAAATAAGGTAGCTGCTAAATAGTATAAGTTGGTTCTCATTATTGATAGTTTGAAGGAGCGTCCGAACGCAGAATTGGAATTTTTTTTCGTATTACTAAGCGTAAGACCTTCTGTTATAATATGGGTGGAGGGGATCAATATGGAATATAAAATAATAAAATTACCTTATGTTACGACTGATAAAAGCCGTCAAAAATTAGCTGACATTCTCAGTGAAGAAGCATCGAATGGTTGGGTGTTAGATCATTTACTACATCCATATATGTTATTCGGTTTCACATTTGGCGATCAATCGGCAGTTCTGAGAAAAGAATAGTACATAAAAAAGAGGAATAATTTTAGATTAGTTCTCTTTTTACGAGTAGAGGAATTAATGACTAGAGCCTAAGGGGGCTCTTTTTTGTTTCTACAGTAAGTAATAAGTGTCGTGAGGGTTCCTTGCAAGTATAAAATTCAATCTTCGCCTTTAAAATTTCTAAGTTTTTTTACATGCAGACAAAATATCATTAAGTTTCTGAAGTGAATTCAGCATTTCCATACTATTTCATTTAGACAAACGATAGGTCAGTGTCCCTTCTAAGTCAAACTTCTAAACAAACGTCCCACCGATACATCATGCCCAAACAACTCAACTTTTTTTAACATATACTATCAAGAAATTCTGTGGAAATCAGGAGTTCATTTTTAATTACATCAGCCAAGCTATTTATGGCTAGAACATGTAGAGATGGAGGGAAAGCACAATGAAAAATCAACAAGATCTTATTGAAGTAGTGGTTGGAAAAATTTTGGATAAACACAATGTGTCGATGGCAACCGATCTTTCTTCAAGAGACAAATTGAAAGTGAAAAGCACAGTGTTAGATATCCAGACAGAAGTGGACAAATTTTTAAGTAGTATAGATATGGATACTGTTGGTGGTGCAACAGATAGCCTATTTGAAGATCGCTTTAAACAGTCTCTGACAAGCAGACCAAGTGTGCAAGAAGAAGCTATCGAAGACATTGAAGATGACTCAACCAGCTATTATGAGGAGCCACAGGTTGCACGAATTGTTAGAAGACCTGTGAATAAATTTAATAATCGGAATAGAAGAAGATTTTAAATTTAAGTAAAACAATTAATCATCGAGTCCAAGCATTACATTTTTTAAAACATATTCTAAATTAGATCATACCGAAAGGGGGATTACAAATGAGTGAACAATTTACACCAGAAGTAGAACTAGAGGTTAGTGAAAAGAAAGACAAGAAAGAAAAGAAGTGGTCTGCACTAGATCCTCGAGCATGTCATCCAATGGATAGAGAAGGTGACCTTGTTCAAGAGGCGAATCAAGTAAATAAGACAGTTCAATTGTCAGAGGAATATATCTTAATTAAAGATTCTTGTGACGTTACTGTTAATTCAACAGATACAAAGGCTGCTCTCTCATTACAAGCATCTTTACAAACAGCTATTGCATTAGTGATTAGTATTTCTATTGCAGATAGTGAAAAGGCAGAAAAAATTACTCAAGAGTTACTTCAAAGCTCAAAAGTGAAACAACTAACTTATCAAAAGACAGTAGTTGAAAACTCGAAAAAAGTAGATGTGACAACTACAGATACTCAAATCGCGGTTAATATTCAATTATTACTTCAAATTCTATTAGCTCTTTTGGTAAAATTAGATATCCTATAATTATTGTAAAGAGGGAGTACCCCTCTTTATACATATAATATCGAGATGTACTTAAGGTACATCTTAAATTAGTTACTATGTCTTTGTAGTCTGAGGGGGGAAACGTGGGTAAACTAGGGAATTATTGGATGTATGCCGCATTTTTCGCGAGTTTTTTCTTATTTATAGGTTTACTCTTTGACCAAGTTTGGTTAAGTGCGATGTTTAATTGTTTGGCGGCACTCACTTTATTTTTACTTACAATACATACTTATTTAAATCAAAAAGTTAAGAAAAGCTCGTTCCTATTAATTATAATGGGCATAATTATTACTATGTTTGCAGTTGAGGGAATTATTGAGTTTCAGAGTTATTTCAGGCATTTCAATATTAATCTTAATAAATAATCTCCAAAGAATGAAAAGTGAACCTCAGTTTTCATTCCTGATGTCACTTTTTTAAGTTATCTCGTCTAATTATCTTTGCTCCATCTTCCCAGAGATTCTTCTCCCAAATAAACAAGCACTAATACAAACTAGCGCTAAGATCATCCAATAATAGTATGTTTGGTTGTTAGTTTGAAAATAGTCATAGGTGCTTCCACCAAAGACATTTCCAAGGGCGCCACCAATTGCCATTGAAAGGTTTGAAAAACCAAGAAATATACCTAAAGTAGCAGATGTGGCTTGGCTAACAATATAGGAATGGAAGGTGGGTTGCATTAACATCAAGCTAAAGGCAATGCCTATTAAAGATACAATAAGGCTTATCGGGTGTTCGTAAATAAATAAAGGAATAAAGGTGAGTGTTAACACTAGATATCCTAAAATTAAAGCAGTATGTGTAGATAAAGCTTTTGTATAGCTGGTGACAAACAACTGACCGCATACAACTAGAATGGTCACTAATGTAAATAGCCATCCTGAGCTTCCAGTTAATCTAGTAGCAATAATAGGGTACGTTAAAAACAATTGCTGATGGATGAAATGAAAAGGAATCATTAGCACAATCATATTTAACAATGTACGATTTTGAACAATACGTCGAATACCTTCAGAAAAAGAAATGGGTTCAGTACGTTTTGTTTGTTTAATAGGAATAAATAATAATGTGCATCCTATAAAAATGAACAACAGCCCTGAGATCACGCTTAAAATGGGAAACTGATCTACGCTAAAAAGTAAGCCGAAAAGGGGTCCTAAAATAATTCCGGCATTTCCGGTAACATTAATGAATGAAAAAAGTTCTCGATGTAATGGTTTTGGTTGATTGTACACTAGCAGAGACTTTAATGCGGGACTAAACAACGCTCCACCTAATCCACCAATCACAGCCATAATGAGTAAAGATGAAACAGATGAGGCAAACCCCAGACCAGCAAATCCAATACCACGGCATAAAAAGCCTATAAACATCATTTTTTTATATCCAAACACATCTCCAAAATATCCGCCAAACATCATAAAGCCCTGCTGACCTAGTAAGCGCAACGCGAGTAGAATTCCCGCGAAAGTCAGCGAGTAGCCTAAATGTCCTGTTACGTATAATGAAATAAATGGAACAAACATAAAAAAACTAAATGTAAGGAAAAATTCTGTTGCAATTAAAATGGTGGCTCTCCAACCATACTTATTCCAGATTTTTAAGTTGGTTAAGTGAAACAAATATCGATCACTTCTTTCTGAACTCGAAATAAATCTGCAATAAAAGCATATCATATTTGACTTGCTTACATGTACTAAACTTAATCAAGAAGAGAAAGAAGCAATTTATAAGGGATGAACAAGATTAAATAGCTAGCTGATAGTAACACAACACCATTTAAGAAAAGAGCATGGATGTTAGTCATAAAAACAGTATGATTAACGATGATTTCAAAAACGGAGGCAGCTGCAATACTTGAAAAAACGAGAAAGCTTGCCAAAGCCAATCCATCATAAATGAAGCTAAGAACTTCCCACTTTCTTCGCGTTACCACCATAATAATTGAAATGAGTAATTGAATGATAAATACCATAATCGTCATGTAATAACCCCTCTTTAATCAATCGTACGGATAGTTTTAGCAATAAGCAGGGTTGTATGTATTGGAAATTTTTTAGGACACTTCATAAAATCTTGAGAATGTATTTATAATTTCTTTAGATTCATTCTTCATGCTATAGATAAACAATATTGTTGGAGTGTTTATATGAGAAGAATGTGGATCGTTGTGTTGGGTGTCATTCTGTCTGTAACAAGTGTATTTATACTCCATTCGTTTGTAGTGGAGTCAAAGGAAGTTAATCGTGATATGGCAAATGAACAGCTCGGCGAGATTTTTTTAGGAGGTAATATAGACGAACTCGACCCCTCCAGCATTAAGGAGCTTCCTGATCAAAACGATTCATCGTATGCTAGCTTCACGTATTATGACATGATATTTTCTGTAAATGAAATTAATCAAATCATTTATGTTTCCACATTTCATAGGGGAATTAAGACAAATGAAGGGATATCAGTTGGAGATCATAAGAATAAAGTAATGACTCAATACGGATCAGACTATCATAGTGAAACAAACAGTGATCAAGACCTCATTTTAAGCTATCTGGATAAACAAGCAGAGATACGGTTTTGGTTAGATGAAAATGGTGTGATTTATTTTATTGAGCTTAAAAAACTCTAGGAAAAAATAAAAAGACTGCCAAGTAAGCAGTCTTTTATGGACCTAAGTAACGGTACTCTGGGTGTGTGATGCGGTTTTCTAGATAAGCGGATAAACGTGCACCTGGTCGACGTTCTTCATTTAAAGATTGAATGATGCTTTGACCAGGGACAATACCAATTCCGTGTCCAAAATATAAATCATAGTCCATAACAATCGCATTTTCCCCTCGCCATTCAGGAGTTCTCGGATTAAATTCTGGATTATTAAAATAGACACAGTCTCCTGGAACAAATTCTGAACCTGAATGACTAATCAGGTGCAAATCCTCATCATATCTCCATGAAAACAGATACATACCCTGGAATAATGTATTAAAACTAGCTGCTCCTATAGAATCCAGCGTTGCTTTATAGAAGATAATAATGATAGCGACAGCGCACTCGAAGGAATACAATGAGCCATTCTTAAAAATATCATCAATACCACGTTGAGGACTGACGGAAGATTTTAATAAAAATCCGCCTTCAGGGGTTAGCGTCCACAGAGCTTGATTGCAAGTAGAGTGTTCAAAATCAGCAAAACCTGCCCCGCTTTGCAATAGGTCATATGACGCTTGGGTGGTGTTGGCACGAACCTTTACTTCAAAAGTGAGTTCATTTATAGAAGTAAAATAATAAGCGGTTTGATTAGACGCTAAGGTATTTAAAATTGGCCTCTCTTTTGATGTGACTTGTATGGACTGCAGTTGGCTTTCTTGTAAGACTTGCCCATTTATCATTATCATAGTAAGCCCCCTAAATGAAAGACTTCACCTATGGATATGTAAAAGGAAGACGAAATATTCTTCAAAGGCAAGATTCTCAATGCATTTTTTGGTGAAGGATGGCTAGGTCTAGGCATGATCAATTCTTCTTAAGAAGGCGGTTTACTCGCATTGATGGGTCCTTCAAAAGCATGAAAAAACATAGAGCTCAAGAAAGAGACAAGGTCTAAATAAAACTTAAAATCTTCATGTATTATAAATAATTTTATTATGTAAACTTAACTGTTTTATTTAGATATTAGTTCCTTTGAGTATTTATCCATATGGTAAAATAAAGCGTGTGGAAAATGGAAAGGTGGCGTAAATGATGACTTTTAAATTGGTGCATCTTGCTGTAGGACTGCCAGAGGAAATCACGTATGAATCCAATAAACAAATGAACAGTGCCATTTGTAAAAAAGAGATTGAGTCTGTTTCTTTAAAAACAGCTGGTTTTGAAGGGGACGGAGTGGCAGATTTAAAGCATCATGGAGGGGTGGAGAGAGCTGTATGCTTTTATCCTCTTGAGCATTATGAAACATGGAATCGTCAATTTAACACGGAGCTTCCTCCAGCTGCATTTGGCGAAAATATAATGGTTGAAGGCATGTGTGAAAACGATGTTTGTATTGGTGATATTTATCAAATAGGAGATGCGGTGGTAGCTGTCACGCAAGGAAGAGTTCCATGCGTAACGATTGATCGCAGAACCGGAGCAAATGGTTTATTTAAAGAAATCATGCAAACAGGAAGTACAGGCTATTTTGCGAAAGTGTTAAGAGAGGGTACAATCCATAAGGACTCAGCTATTTCACTTGTTTCCAAACATAAGGATCATATATCTGTACTAACAGCAAATCAACTTTTCTTTCAACAGAAAAAAGATCTAGACCTACTAACTAGATTATTACAAAACGAACATTTATCAGAAAAATGGTATGCGCATTTTTCACGAATCAAAGAACGCTTTAATTAAACTAAAATAACAAAGTAAGCTTGATATCATCTACTAGCTTTGCTAAACTTCAATTAAATAAATATTCATACTTATAAAGAGAAGCGGAGGGACTGGCCCTTTGATGCTTCAGCAACCCCACTTAGGTGGAAGGTGCTAATTCCAGCAGGCTTCAGCCTGGGAGATAAGAGCGAACATGATTAGTCAACCTCTTTTCTTTTGAAAAGGGGTTTTTATTTTGTCTAAAAGAGGAGGGAGGTAAACCGTGATAAGTATAAGAACACATTTTAGTTCTTCTAAAGCAAGCAGAGAGAATCTTGTAACAGGGTCGATTGAGTTGCGTATTGGTTCCTTACAAATGCTCACTAAAAATGATGTAATAGCAGACCTCGAAAAAGGCTGGAACAATCTACAGAAGCTACATAGTGATTGTGCTTGTAACATCTATTATATAGATGGGAGGAAGTCAAATTGTAAACTTCAAAAGGAGGGAGATCTAGTAGTAATGGAAGTCATACGCACAGATTTTAGAGGAGTACCTATTCGTTTGCAGTCGGCAGCTATTACATATCATTCCTTTTGTTCTTTGCTAGATCAAGCTTATCAAGAGTATCTAGAGCAACAAGCAGTTGAGCGTATGTATTCTTAATTCTCGCTATTAACATGAAAGTAGGATAAACTATCAATGATTACGCTTTCAAGGGAGAGGAATAAATGACTTATTTGGCAGATCAACATCGTTATGAACAAATGAACTATAATGCTTGCGGTCGCTCTGGATTAAAGCTACCAGCTTTGTCGTTAGGACTATGGCATAATTTTGGAGGAGTGGATCCATACGAAAATGGTAGGGCTATGATAAAGCGAGCATTCGATTTAGGTATCACCCATTTTGACTTAGCAAATAATTACGGCCCACCTGCTGGATCGGCAGAAGAGATGTTTGGAAAAATTCTCTCTACAGATCTCGCTCCCTATCGTGATGAATTGATTATTTCTTCAAAAGCTGGTTATTATATGTGGCCAGGTCCTTATGGAGATGGGGGATCAAAAAAATACTTAGTATCAAGTCTTGATCAAAGCTTAAAACGAATGGGGCTAGACTATGTAGATATTTTCTATTCTCATCGACCTGATCCTGACACACCTCTGGAAGAAACAATGAGTGCGCTAGATCAAATTGTTCGCCAAGGTAAAGCTTTATACGTAGGGATATCAAGCTATACAGCAGAACAAACAACTGAAGCCGTTCGGATATTAAATGAATTAGGCACCCCTTTGCTCATTCATCAGCCAAACTATTCATTATTGAATCGTACGCTTGAGGAGGGCCTTCAAGACGTGCTTTTAGAAAATGGCGTTGGAAGCATTGCCTTTTGTCCACTTGCCCAAGGTTTACTTACTGGAAAGTATCTGAAAGGCAATATACCAAACGATTCGCGGGCGGCAGGTAGTAGTCAATTTCTTTCTGAAAGCCAAGTTCAACCAGAATTAGTAGATAAACTGACGAAGCTAAATAGTATAGCCGAGCAAAGAGGCCAGACGCTTGCACAGATGTCTTTAGCTTGGGTACTGAGGCAAGGAAAAGTGACTTCTGCGTTAATAGGTGCCAGTCGTGTAAGTCAAATTGAAGAGAATGTAAAAGCGTTATCCAATCAAGAATTCAGTGAAGAAGAATTAACTGCTATAGATGACATTTTAGCTACGTAAACGGATATTAATTGGACCCGACATCTCTATTAAGAAGGTACTCGGGTCTTTTTGGGGGTCAAGTCTTTATTATATTGGAACTACTAATGCGAATATCTATCTAAATTAGCGATCGAAAATGGTGAGCCTACACTTGTGGGATGAAAAGGAGGACACTGAAAAAGTCATTTTATATGATAGTGAATCTTCTTTTAAACAAAAAACAACTTCAGTTTCCTTAGAAGGAATATTGGTCATTTGTTTAATCGGGAACATGAGCGGAAGGAGAAACCGTAGACTCCTACGGAACAGAACGAGGCAGACCGACATTGAAGTGGCGTTCTTCCACTTCAAGGGCTGAGGCCGTTCCCGTGGAAAGCGTAGGTTTCTCCTGTAGCGGTGCATATAAGCTTACTGCCCTTCCCTCGGGTGAGTGCCCCCATTTTTCGAGAGCAGTAGCCCAAGAAACGATGTAATTTAAACAAAAGCATTTTTGCCTAGGTGTGTTCCTTTGATTTAGGGACTTATTTAGTCATACCATAGCGCCACAATGTTCCTAACTATTCTAGTTGTCTTACGCTTTATAACGAATGCTCAGGGCCATTTCATGAATGTGGCTTATATCCTTTAACCTCTGAGTGTACCATTCTGGTATTGGCTTGGAGATCACATGCTCTTCGCTTGTCCATTGAACAATGTCGTTTTCTACCAATTCATCTAATAGTTCAAAAAGCTCTTCTAGTGATAGATCGCTTGCTTGCTGTAACTCGATTAAAGCAGTTACATGTCCGGATAAGCTGTTATTGTTGATATATTTAGTCATCCACTCTTTTTTCTCTCTAATGTGATACATTGATGGCCCTCCGTCCATAAGTTGTGCTAGATAACTTTATTCTATATATTGCATTCATTCCCTTTTATTTTCTTTCGACACTTATCTACAGATCTCGAAATTCTTTATAAAAACTTGAGAAAAATAGGCCAAGGGTTGTGCTATGTTAGTTTATAGAAAAGTCTATCAATCGTTTAAGAGAGAAAGCAGGAGCGCGTGTGTATAAACGAAGTGTATTATGTATAATCATATGGCTACTAGTTATGATTTTTATGCCAATATCTGTACAATCTAAACAAAACGAACAGGAGCAAACTGAATTACATGAGCATTTTGGTGATAATAAAGTTTCAAAGATAACAGCTGATGGATCTTCCTTACCATTGGCTGTTTTTAATTTATTTTAAAATTTGAAGCAAGGAAATTTCTAAAACAGCCATTTTGCTGTATACTAATTGAAGCTTGGTCAACAGGTATGTACTTACAGACAGGATAGTCAGTCAATGATGACCTTACATATAGTCCAGAAAAGAGGTATCTCATGCATAAAAATGAACAGCCTAAATCAATCATTGTTATATTCGGAGCAACAGGTGATCTGGCAAAGAGAAAGCTCTATCCATCCTTATTTCATCTATTTCAAAAGGGACACATTAGTGAACAATTTGCCGTTGTAGGTATTGGTAGAAGGGAATGGTCGGATGAGACACTACGGACACAGGTTCGGGATTCAATTAAAAATGAAATAGAAGGAGAGCACACAAAGCTGGAAGAGTTTTGTAACCAGTTCTATTACAAAGCACTAAATGTGACAAGTAAACAATCGTACACCGAACTAAAAACCTTGCTTGATCAGTTAGACAGTCGCTACCATATTGGTGGAAACCGTGTGTTCTATATGGCGATGGCCCCCGAGTTTTTCGGAACGATTGCCAGTTATCTGAAGTCTGAACAGCTTACAGATACAGAAGGCTGGACAAGATTAGTGATTGAGAAGCCTTTTGGACATGATTTGGAGTCAGCCGAAACATTAAATACTGAAATTAGAGAGGCTTTTCGAGAGGATGAAATCTACCGCATTGACCACTATCTAGGCAAAGAGATGGTGCAAAATATACAGGTTATTCGTTTTGCAAATGCTGTATTTGAACCATTGTGGAATAATCAGCATATCGCAAATGTGCAAATAACCTCTAGTGAGCGCTTAGGAGTTGAAGATCGCGGAGGCTATTATGAGAACTCGGGTGCCCTACGAGACATGGTCCAAAATCATTTACTACAGATGGTGACACTATTAGCCATGGATCCCCCTTTACGCCTCACAACAGAAGAAATTAGAAGTGAGAAGATCAAAGTACTTCGTGCCTTGAGACCCATTGTGGAACAAAAGGTGAAGGATTCGTTTGTTCGCGCTCAATATGGTCAAGGCGTGTACGATGGAGAAAAGGTACAAGGGTATCTAAAAGAAAAAAACGTAGCCCCAGATTCCAAAACGGAAACTTTTGTTGCTGGAAAGCTATTAATCGATAATTATCGTTGGGCTGGCGTGCCTTTTTATATACGAACTGGAAAAAGAATGGCGGCGAAATCCACCAAAATTGTGATAGAGTTTAAACCCCAACCACATAATTTGTATTTGAATAATGGAGATGATCCAGGAGCTAACCTACTAGTTATTCATATTCAACCTGATGAAGGCATGTCCTTAATGCTAAATGGAAAGAAGATAGGCACAACTGGTGATACAAGCTCAGTTAATTTACATTATTCGCAGCATGGAATTGATGGGATTAATACTCCTGAAGCATACGAAAGACTGTTATTTGATTGTATGATTGGAGATGCTACAAACTTCGCACATTGGGATGAAGTGAACCTGTCCTGGACCTATATTGATGCCATCTCGGAGGCATGGGAGGGTGATAAAGACTCACTTCCGTCCTATTCATCTGGATCAATGGGTCCAAAGGAAGCGGAGGACTTACTACTAAAAGATGGCTTCCACTGGTGGCCAATAGAAAAGATGTAACTAGAAATACCTCCGAAGTAACCTATAGTCAGCTGATAAACTCTTTCCTTAAGAGGTAATCAGCTGACTTTTTTATTTAAAGGATGTTCTTTTGATATAGTCCATGCTTATGTGTAAATTAGTTTCTCCGGCTGCCTCTCCAAAAATGGGGCACTTACCCGAGGGGGAGAGAAAGAGCTGACCCGACTACGTCGATTGATCTCATTGAACTTTTCTAACGAGGCTATTGTAAAAGAAGCTTTATATGATAGTGAATGTTCTAACAACAAAATAGCTCTCATTTCATTAAAAAGATCGTTCGTCATTTGTTTGATTAGAACAGAAGCGAAAGGAGAACCCGTAGACTCCCTGCGGAACAGAACGCGGCAGACCGACATCGAAGTGGTGGTTTTCCGCTTCGAGGGCTGAGACCGTTCTTGCGGGTGCGTAGGGTTCTCCTGTAGCGGTGCAAGGAGCTCATTTCTAGCGGACTTTTTCAGTGCCACTTGTTTATTATCTCGCAGGTATCGGCCTGCCATTTTCGTCCGCTTGTTTTAAATAGGTAATGGAATTATTATTTAAACAATATTAAGGACGTTTTGTTGTTTAGGCACATGTAATGCACATGATCCAACTATTTAAAAAAAAGCTTGCCGATTTGTCTCTTTAAACGAGACCTAGTCGACAAGCTTAACCCCTCTTACTGAGGACTTTTTAAACTATTCAAGCCAATTTGTGTGGTAAATCTTCTCATCATCAATTCGTTTGTACGTATGGGCACCGAAATAATCACGTTGTGCCTGGAGCAAGTTAGCCGGTAGTTTTGCCGAGCGATAACTATCATAGTAGGAAAGGGCGCTTGAGAATCCTGGTGTAGGCAACCCTGTTTGGGCAGACAATGATACAATATCTCGTAAGGACTGCTGATACTTCTCGGCTATGCCAATAAAGTACGGATCAAGCAGCAGGTTGTCCAACTCTGGGTTATTCTCATACGCGTCCATTATGTTCTGCAAGAAACGTGCACGAATAATGCAACCACCTCTAAAAATACTGGCAATATGGCCGTATTGCAAATCCCAATTAAATTCCTTCGACGCGACTTTTAATTGAGAAAAACCTTGCGCATAGGAAAGCACCTTGCTAAAGTACAAGGCTTGACGAATAGCTTCAACCCATTTTTCTTTTGTTGCCTCAGAGAATTGACCAGCAGGCTTTGGAAGGACAGAGCTTGCATGGACTCGTTCTTCTTTGATTGATGATATGAAGCGGGCAAATACAGATTCCGTAATAACAGGCAAAGGTACTCCGAGATCTAGTGAGCTCTGACTTGTCCACTTACCTGTGCCTTTTTGAGCTGCTGTATCTAGAATCATATCAACCAGTGGTTCCCCGGTTTTTTCATCTACCTTGGTAAAGATATTTGCTGTTATTTCAATTAAATAACTATCTAACTCACCTTGATTCCATTCATGGAAAATTTGGTGCAGTTCATCTGCGGATAGACCAAGATGCTGCTTCATTAACCAATAAGCTTCACATATTAATTGCATGTCTCCGTATTCAATTCCGTTATGAACCATCTTTACGTAGTGTCCAGCACCATCTGGTCCAATGTATGTTGTGCATGGCTCGCCATTCACTTTCGCTGCAATTTTCTCGAATATTGGTTTAACTAACTCGTAGGCTTCCTTCTGCCCTCCAGGCATAATAGAAGGACCTTTTAATGCACCTTCCTCGCCACCTGAGACCCCAGTACCAATAAAATGAATGCCGTGTTCGGCAAGTGCTTTACTTCTGCGGATGGTATCTGTGTAAAAGGTATTTCCTCCATCCATAATAATATCCTTTTCGTCTAAGTGGGGAACCAATTCATCAATGACTGAATCCGTTACTGCTCCTGCTTGTACCATTAAAAGGATTTTTCTTGGTGATTCTAATGATGCAACAAATTCTTCAATACTATATGTACCAACTAGTCGATCTCTTTTTTCTAATTCAATCACTTTCTTTACTCGCTCACGTGACACATCATACATTGATACAGAGTACCCGTTGCCTTCAAGATTAATGGCAAGGCTTTTGCCCATTACACCAACACCGATAATGCCAATGTTTTGTTTTTCCATGGATCAAGTTCTTCCTTCCTGCGTGCGTAATATCTATCTTAATGAACATACCACAACGGGTAAGTCTGCTCAAGCTATCAAGCTTTAACAAATGAAAGAAGAGAAACTTCTTAAATGAAATAAAAAACGTCATTTCAAGAAGCTTTTTTCCATAAGAAAGTGCCTGAGAGTACATCTTTCTGATAAAAAGACGAACGATGCAGTAGAATGGTTCGCCACATACTCTGGACTCGGTGAAAAGGTTCATTAAGTTAAAAGGGCATTGCCCGTTAGCTTAAGTACTCCCGCGGTAGGCGTGCCTACATTTTCGAGAGCGGCGGCGTAGCACTGATAATTAGGTAACCTCCAACCCTTTCATTTGGGTGTTCCATATTAGAAAGGGTAGAGGAAGGATGCGCTTCAGAAATACACTCCGCTTCTCATGATTGCGATGTTATTTCTTTCTCTCTGCAATAACTAAAAGAAATCCGAGTTTTGAAGCAAAGGTTCGGCTTAATTGCTGATGTTTGGCTAGTAATTCGTGAAAGTGTGGGTTAATTTCATCTGACGGAAAAAAATCATTCCCACGGTCCTGTTGTTGATCCAGTAGAGAAGAAACAGGACTCGCCAGACACGAATGAATGGTTGAGAAGCCGACCTCAGACAATCTCTTTAGCCACTCATCTGTATATAGTAATTCGTTCACACCATACATATCCTTTATTTTTAATTCTTCCTCTTCCTTAAGCGGCTCTAATAGCACCATCTCATTTAATAATAAAGTTCCTTCTGGCTTCAATACCCTTGCATACTCACGCAATGTACGTCCTAAATCTGTGAATACGGCAGCTGATTCCGAAATTAAGATGTCAAACGTAAGATCAGGTAAGGGCATGGCTTCAATACTGGCTTTAATTAATCTAGTGGACTGATCCTCTGCATTAAAGCGGTTCCTTGCCTTTTCAATCATCACAGGATGGGCGTCGATTGCTGTAACGTCACAATGAAAGGTGGAAGAAAGATAGGAAGCAGTCTGGCCAGTTCCGCATCCACAATCCAATATGCGGTTTTCTTTTTTGATTGGCAGTGTACTTAGTAATTCTTTAGTAAGAAGAAAACCACCAGGATGAGCACTTCCAACTCCGAACTCAGCTAATACATCAGTATATGAATAAATCATAGGTCACCTCTTTCATATACAACCTATGCAATATTCAGAAAATCTGATACCGTATTAAGAATAAGAATAAAGAAGGATGATGACATGTGCCTACGGTTTTTGTATATGGAACACTATTAAAAAATGAATCAAACAGTCATTTATTAGCAGGCTCTGTTCTTCTGGATGCAAACTGTTACATATATGGAGAGTTATATGATACAAGCTTAGGTTATCCTACTGTTTGTGTAGAGATGGAAACAGATCAAGTTGTTTGGGGCGAATTATATGAAGTAAGAGATGAAGTACTACATAAAATTGATGCACTAGAAGGTTACATTGGCGATGAGCTTGCAAATGATTACGATCGTCTCGTGATCAATGTTTATCGTAGACAAGCAGTGACAAAGGCACTTGTTTATGTCTACCCATCTATTAAAACAGCGCATATGTCATTGATTACGTCAGGTAGATGGAGAAATCGGTAATACATAATCTAAAAATCAGCTTGTCGAATGATAGGAATTATAACAGTCCGGTTACATGTGTGACATGTAAAAGCCAGAAGAAAGGGGCGAAATTTGCTGTATTGGTTAAATTTACGTCAGAAATAGGCGTAAGACGGGGCTATTCCGTCATTTATTATGCAATTGTGGACTTCTTAACGCAAATTGTGTGTAAATCTCTAAAAAACGCAAGTCCCAAAACCTAATTTATGGAAAGAAGATGTCCCTCCTTTGACTTTTGTTACATTCAGATTTCAATTCATTTAAGTAGGTCACTAAAGCATTGATAGATTCTAAAGTGACTGGTACTGTATGCAACAGTGGTTGAAATCAAAGGAGGTTGGCACAATGAATGCTAAAATTCCATTTAAAACACTAAGGTATGTAACACTACCGGTAGCGACAGCTGGATTTGTCTTATTTGCTTCACCAAGCATCTCAGAGGCAAGCAGCTTTGATGCCCTACATAAGGGTGAAAAAGGAGAGCAGGTTGAGCAGCTCCAAGAGCTTCTAACTGAAAAAGGATTCTTTTCAAAAGATATAAATGGTTCCTTTACAGCTGAAACGTTTGAAGCTGTAAAAGCATTTCAAAAGCAACATGGCTTGGAGCAAGATGGTATTGCTGGAGCCCAAACAGTAGGAGCACTCCATGTCCTTTCTGAAGGCGATCAAGGTGAACTAGTAGAGGAATTGCAATCTCAACTAATTGATCAAGGTTTCTTAAATGGAGGCCAAGATGGCATATTTGGACCTATTACTGAAGAGGCTGTTAAATCATTCCAATCTGATCATGGTCTTTCGGTAGACGGAATTGCTGGACCAAAAACGTTCAAAGAACTTTACTATACGCAAGCTGAAAAAGTAGTGAAGCAAGAAACGGAAACAAAATCAGAAGAGGTAACATCTGATCAAGCTCAGGAAACCACTACTGAGCAACAATCAGAGGAAGTTCAATCAGAAGAATCAGCACCAGCAGAAGAAGCTGCAGAGCCAGCTGAGCAATCAGAACCTGCTAGTGAAGAGGTTTCAAGTCAGTCTCAAGCAGAAGAAAGTGAACAATCAGCACAACAAGAAAGCGGCCAAACATTGCAAGTAGAAGCAACAGCTTATACAGCAAACTGTGCGGGTTGCACGGGTGTAACAGCTACAGGGATTGATTTAAATGCAAACCCTAATCAGAAAGTTATTGCAGTAGATCCAAACGTAATTCCTCTTGGTTCAAGAGTATACGTTGAAGGATACGGTGAAGCCATTGCTGGTGATACCGGTGGTGCAATTAACGGAAATAAAGTAGATCTATATATGCAATCACACGATGAAGCCGTTCAATTTGGACGTCAGTCAATCAGTGTAACCATTTTAGATTAATTTTTGTGGAAGCGGGGCGTCTAGCCCCGTTTTTTCATTTGTACCCGGTTCAAAATTGTCTAAACATTTAATTTTCTTGGTAGGTAACAAATATTCTAAGATCGTACAATAACGATTGCAAAAGAAAAGGGAACTACTCTATGCCTCGTGAATGGTTTTAAATGATTGAGAATGAGTAATGGAGAGTAGTTTTTTTACTTTCAACATTAAAGAGCTGAACGATGATGTGGTTAAGTACACACAATCGTTCAGCTCTTTTTTGGGGAACACACAGTCCGAGCGTGTTTTTATACCTGTATCTTCGGTCAAGTCCACATTATTGTGTAATACTAATTCCAATACCTATCTAATCAAGCGGACGAAAATGCAGGGACGACACCTGCGGGATGAACAGGAGGCCACTGAAAAAGACGTTTTACCTTAAAAATAAATGCTAGATTAATGACGTGGAAAATGAACAATGTACCTCTTGTCACAAGGGTATCGGGAAAGAGAGGTAGATACATCGGGAGGAAAGCGAAAAAAGTCTGCATACCAAGAGGAGCGGTAGATGTAGCAAGAAGCAAGAGCTCATAGCAAGAGGAAAAACCTGCATACCAAGAGAAGCGGTAGATGTAGCAAGAAGCAAGAGCTCATAGCAAGAGTAAAGGTCTGCATACCAAGAGAAGCTGATGATATAACAAGAAGCAAGAGCTCATAGCAAGAGAAAAGGCCTGTATACCAAGAGAAACTGATGATATAGCAAGAAGCAAGAGCTGCACCAAGAGAATAATCCTACATACCAAGAGAAGCAGGAGCTATTAGCAAGAAATTCATCGGAAGACGATCTAAACTCGAGTGCGTAAGTCGGTAAGCACAGCCAATCCAGTCACCATCCCCCACGCCACGAATGGAAAATGCGCGATAGGTAGGGCATGCGCGGAAACCAGCAAGCGTAGCCAATCCTCTTTAATAGGAATGTTGATCATTTTGTCTGATCGGGAACATGAGCTCATTTTTAGATGGCTTTTTCAGTGATCTCGATAAAAAGCTTCATTGAGATAAAAGGATATCGTCCGTTAGCGCTGGTACCTTCCCCATGGCATGCCTCTAATTTGGGAGTAGTGGAAGGAGAAACAAAACTTTAGCCGGCCTTTATCAATATCATATCAAAACCTTGAGCAGATTCACACAAAGGTTTCGTCTCTATTGTTTCTCGTCATGATCTGTTGATGGCTCAATATGAACATGGGTACTTAGTATTTGATGCTTCTCACGCATCACATCTTCCACCTGATCTGCAATCTCATGACTGTCTCTAACGTTTAGATCTGGAGATACCTCAATCACAACGTCAGCATGGATTGAGGAGCCCACCTGCCTTGCTTTAACGATTTTTAAAGATTCTACGTGTTCAATTACTTCTATGCTTGCTTTGTATTGTTTTAAATCTCGTTCGTGAAAGCCATCTGTTAATGAATGAGTCGCATTTCTAAAAATTTCCCATGCGGTGTAACAGATTAGAGCTCCGATGACAAAGGCTGTTAGCGTATCTATCCACGCTAGGTTCCATTGTGAAGCGATAATACCTATTGTTGCTCCAATACTAACGAGGGCATCCGATCGATTATCTGCAGCCACAGCCGTAAGCGCTTGACTGTTTACTTCCTTCGCTAGCTTTTTATTATATCTATAAACCAGATACATAATGATTGCACAGATAAATCCAACCCATCCTGCTACCATATCTGGTGCTTCTGTTTCTGATAAAAGTAATTTCCGACCAGCTTCCGCAAGAACTTGTAAACCGATGACGGCCATAATAAAAGCAGTAATCATTGAGGCAATATTCTCGGCACGGAAATGTCCGTAAGGGTGGTTGGCATCAGGTGGTTTTTGCGAAATACGTAAGCCAATTAAGACGGCGATGGAGGCAACAATATCTGTTGCGTTATTAAGACCATCAGCACGTAGGGCTTCAGAGAAATAGAGATGTCCGATCACCAGCTTAACGACAGATAATATAACGTACGTCACAATACTGAGCCAAGCTCCCTTTTCTCCTCTTTTTAATTCGCTATAACGTTCCATATATGTTCCTCGCTTTTAAGTAAACTTTTTTTACCTACGTATCGTAACAGGTAGATGGCGAGTGAGTCTATAGCAAGATGATTAGCTTTAAACAGCATTCTAGGTAAGAGAAAAATAAGTTTCCCTAGGCAAACTTATTAATTTCACATACCGTATTGAGTCGTTATTTATAATAACTTAACGAAAATCAAAAAACATGATATATTCAGATTAATAAAAATGGGCTACAAACTGAAAGACTAGGTATCAAGGAAGGATGTTCTTTTCATGAAAGGTTTAGCTAATTGTCATATTGCATTGGCTGCTTCTCGAAAAACGGATGAAATGCAAGCGATTATTAGAAAGCAAGGGGGTACAAGCTCAGTTAGATCGTTGCAGGGGACCGTTTTTTTAGCAGATCATGACGTCGCTGCTGATTTTAAAAAAGCTGTTACGTCCAAACCCGATGTTTTTGTATTTACAACAGGGATTGGGACCGAAACGCTATTTAGAGTGGCTGAGAAGGAATCATTTGATGAAGAGCTACATCTAGCACTACAACAATCAACGATCGCTATTAGAGGATATAAGACCCTTTCAGTATTAAAAAAATACGGATACGAACCTGACGTGAGGGATGAGGACGGCACCACTGCAGGCTTGATTAATGCCATGCAAGATCTAGATCTACTAAACAAAAAAGTAATGGTTCAACTTCATGGAATGGATGCACCAAGTTTAAGAGCATTTTTAGAAGAGAAACAAGCTAAAGTTGAAGAAATATTGCCATATCAGCATATCTCTGTTCATGAACAAGATGTGCTTATCTTATTGGATGAGCTGATGAATCATGTATACGAGGCTGTTTGTTTTACAACAGCGATTCAAGCGCGCGAATTGTTTAAAGTGGCTGAAGCGAACCATCAAAAAGAAGCATTACTGAACCTTTTTGATGAACAGGTGTTGGCAGTGTCTGTTGGTAAAGTGACAACAGAAGAATTAACTAGCCAAGGGGTCAAACGAGTGATTTATCCAGAACATGAACGAATGGGTGCTATGATTATGGAGCTGGCACATCATCTGAAAGAAACTAGAGTATAAGCCCTATTACAAAAAAAATCTCATATGTTATAATAATTTCGTTCCATTATAAGTAACGCGTAAAAAAAGGGAGTTTTCCAATATGGCACATCAAGCATTAGAAGTTATGACAGCAACTCATCATAAAACAAAGCCTGATCCAGAGACACTTCAATTTGGTAAAACATTTACAGATCATATGTTTATTATGGATTATTCTTCAGAGAATGGCTGGCATAGCCCACGAATCATTCCTTATCAGCCGTTAACACTTGATCCAGCAGCTATGATTTATCATTATGGACAAACGGTTTTTGAAGGCTTGAAGGCTTATCGGACGGACGACGATCGTATTTTATTATTTAGACCAGACGAGAATTTCAAGCGATTAAACCGCTCAAGTGATCGTCTTAGTATTCCAGACATTGATGAAAAAATGGTTTTAGAATATTTATCTGAATTACTTAAATTAGATAAGGATTGGATTCCTACCTATGAAGGTACGTCCTTATACATTCGCCCTTTTATTATCGCAACGGAGCCTAATTTAAGTGTAGCTCCTTCGACAACTTATAAGTTTATGATTATATTGTCACCTGTAGGGTCTTATTATAAAGAAGGCATTGCACCAGTCGGAATATACGTAGAAGATGAATATACAAGGGCAGCTCTCGGTGGAACGGGCATGGCTAAAACAGCTGGAAATTATTCTGCTGCGTACAAGGCTCAGGATAAGGCTACTGCACATGGACAAGCCCAGGTCCTTTGGCTTGATAGTTCGGAGAAGAAATACGTAGAAGAAGTAGGTAGTATGAATGTCTTCTTTAAAATTGATGGAGAGATCATCACGCCTTCGTTAAGTGGAAGTATTTTAGAGGGGATAACCCGCAAGTCTATTATCGAGCTGCTAAAAAGCTGGGGAGAGCAAGTAACTGAGCGTCGGATTTCAATTGATGAAATCTTAAACGCTGTACGAGAAGGGCGCTTGGAAGAAGCATTTGGAACGGGTACAGCAGCCGTGATTTCTCCAATAGGTGAATTAAGCTGGAAAGGCGAGAAAACGTTGATTAACCAACGTGAAACTGGTTCGCTTTCTAGGAAACTATATGAAACGTTAACAGGTATTCAAAAAGGTAGAATAGAAGATCCACTTCATTGGACATATGAAGTAAAGTAAAGAGCTTATTTAAAATGGAATATAGAAAGGGAAGTATCAATGATTAAAGCCGTTTTTTTTGACTTAGACGACACGCTCTTATGGGACCGAAAAAGTGTAGAGCAAGCTTTTAAGGCTACATGCGAATATGCAAAGGAACAGGATCGTCGTATCGATGTGAAAGAGCTTGAAGAATCAGTCAGGTCTGAAGCGAAACGGTTATACGCTTCTTTCGAAACCTATGAGTTCACACAGTTGATTGGTATTAATCCGTTTGAAGGGCTATGGGCTAATTTTCAGGACCATGAGCAGAGCTTCCAGAAGCTGAAGGAACTGGCTCCAGGCTATCGTTTTTCTTCATGGGATTTAGGATTAAAGCAGATTGGAATTGATGATGAGCATTTAGCCAAGGAATTGTCAGAGCGCTTTCCATTAGAACGTCGTAAGCATCCATTTGTGTATGAAGAAACGTTTGCGGTTCTTGATCAATTAAGAGATGAATATCAGCTATTACTGATAACCAATGGTTCTCCAGATTTACAGAATATTAAGCTTGAACTGACACCTGAGCTTGTTCCTTATTTTGATCATATTGTTATATCAGGAGCATACGGGAAAGGCAAACCAGATAAAGGGATATTCGAGCATGCTCTTTCATTAATGGAGCTTGACAAGGATGAAGTGATGATGGTTGGTGATAACCTCATGACAGATATTTTAGGAGCCGAACGTGCAGGAATAGCATCAATTTGGGTAAACCGTCATAATCAAACTGCAACAGATGTTGTTCCTACTTTTGAAGTGGAGAGTTTAACAGAAGTGGCTTCAATCTTAGAATCCCATACAAACAAATAAAAATATTTATTGTTAATAGGGAAGAGTTATGTTTCAATGATATGTATAAAATAAATTTGATAATTTCCACTAGGGGCGCGATTTGCTGAGAGAGGCCTATGCCTTAACCCTTGACCTGATCTAGATAATACTAGCGTAGGAAAGTGGAGTTGATTCTTCAGACTGTTGTTCTGCTCATTTTACTTGAGCAGTTATTTACATATGTGAAGGAGCCACTCCATAGGGGTGGCTTCTTTTTTTGCTGCTTGTGGAACAAGAAGGGATGATTGTATGAAAAGGTTAACGTTAACAGATGTATTGGTGACCGTCATTATTGCTGTGGTATTTGCAATTGTGTACAGATTGTGGGGGCCAGTAAATGACAGTTTAAAGCTCTTTCCACTCCAGGTGAATGAGCTGATGTATGGGATGTGGTTCATTGCAGCAACCGTTGCCTTTCTTATTATTCGTAAGCCTGGAGTTGCCTTACTTGCAGAAACAGCTGCCGCGTCAGGAGAATTTATTGTTGGCTCACAATATGGCTTAGAAGTACTTGTGTATGGGTTTATGCAAGGGCTTGGAGCAGAGCTAGTATTTGCTTTATTTTTCTACAGAAGCTTTTCTTTACTTACTACGTCTTTAGCGGGGGCTGCATCAGCAGGAGGGTCCTTTATCATGGATTGGAACAGAGGATACTTATTTGACCTTGTAAATTGGAATTTAATCTTGGTGCTTTCATTTAGAACGATTAGTGGCATTGTTATAGCTGGAGTCTTAGCCTTTTATTTGGTTAAAGCACTTGAGAAGACGGGTGTCACAGACCTCCTACGACCGACTTCAAAATCAGACTTAGAGACACTAGAGAAGTAATTAGGATGGATAAAATGAAACCAATGGCTGCTGTCAAAGACTTACGACTAACATTTCCTGGGAGCGGAGAACTGTTATATAAGGATTTGTCCCTCTCTATTTATGAAGGAGAAAAAGTACTGATTCTCGGTCCAAGTGGGAGCGGTAAATCAACACTTCTTCAAGTATTAACTGGTCTGATTCCTAAAGCGATTCAGCTACCATTAAAATATAGCGAATGTGTTACACCAGAATCATGGGGATATGTCTTTCAGGATCCTGATACTCAATTCTGTATGCCTTATGTTGATGAAGAGATTGCCTTTGTTCTAGAGAACCTAGGTATTAAACGGGATCAGATGGATGCTTTAATTCGTACTTATTTAGAAGAAGTGGGTCTTGTTTTTAACAATCATCACATACCTATTAATCAGCTTTCCCAAGGAATGAAACAACGATTGGCGATTGCATCCGTTCTTGCTCTCCAGCCATCTATGCTCGTATTTGATGAACCAACTGCCTTGCTTGATCCTGAGGGTACAAAAGAGATATGGAACACAATTCAAGAGGTTGGGGCAGATAAAACGGTCGTAATCGTAGAACATAAAATTGATCACGTTCTCGACTTTGTTGATCGTGTGATTGTATTTAATGCGGATGGTCAGATTGCAGCCGATGGACCAGTACACGAGGTGTTTGCGCAACAGAAAGACCAAATAAAGGATTATGGAATATGGTATCCGGGTGTTTGGGAAGAGTATGCTACCGCCCGCGTATGGCATAAGCACAAGCATCAAGAAAAGGACAAGCCGATAATTCAACTTGAAGATTATCATGTGAAGCGTGGTAAGAAAGTAGTCACAAGCATAGAGAGCGCTGCGATTTATCCAGGTGACTGGATATGCATCACTGGGGAAAATGGGGCGGGAAAAAGTACATTTTTATTAGGTTTAATGAATGTATTGCCTTCAAGTGGTTACTATTTACTAAATGATGTCCAGGTAAAAAAGAAGGATAGGGTTAGTCAAGACATTGGCTTTGTTTTTCAGAATCCTGAGCACCAATTCATTACAAATAATGTGTGGGATGAGGTAGCCTTCACGCTAACTCAAGATGGCGTAGGAGGAAGTGAAAGCCAAGCTTTGGTGGAAGCGTGTTTGGAGGCATTTGCTTTAGCAGATTATACGACACAACACCCGTATCAACTCTCAGTCGGACAAAAGAGAAGATTAAGCGTAGCTACTGCTATCGTAAAGGACCAGAAGGTTTTACTCCTTGATGAACCGACATTTGGACAGGATGCCAAAAATACCTTTGCCTTATTAGAGATGATTGAAGCATGCAAAAAGCGTGGGGTTGCCGTAGTCATGGTGACACATGACATGGATATTTTAAAGCACTTTGCCAATCGAATATGGACTGTCCAAGCCGGAAGATTAAATGAGGATAAACGGGTGGATGACAAAGTGAGGGTGGTTCCATAATGCAAGCTTTATATGATGTAAAACAAACATGGATTGCTCGAGTCAACCCAAGTGTAAAATTACTATTGTTTATCTTATTATTTGCGTACGTGATTTTTGTCCATAATCCAACTCACCTTTTTTTCCTTGTTCTCATGTATGGGTTCATTCTTTTCACTTACTCTGGCCATCCGCTCAAATACGTATTGATTTTTACTTCACCATTTATCCTCGTGTTTATATCGTCACAGGTATCCATGACTTTTTTTGGTCGTGGGGATACAACATGGTTTAAATGGGGGATTTTTCACGTGACAGAGGAGAGTTTTTTTAGGGGGGTTCATTTAGGTTTAAGGGCGTTAGCCTTTGCGATACTTGGGATGATTTTTGCCTTAACAACTAAACCTGTAATGCTGTTTTACTCACTCATGCAACAGCTTAAAGTGCCCTCCAAGTACGCTTATAGTTTTCTTGCTTCCATCCGAATGATTCCGATCATGGTAGAGGAATTTCAAACGCTTCGACATGCCTTACATATTAGGCGAGCAGTTCCAGACAAAGGAATAAAAGCGATTTACAAAAAGATTTCCTTCTTTTCTATCCCGCTTTTAGCGCAAAGTATTCGAAGAGCACAGCGTATAGCTGTTGCTATGGAAGCTAAACGTTTTATGAGGGGAAAAGAACGGACCTATTATTACGACACACGTTTTTCAAGCTATGATGTTCTATTCTTAGTAATCTTTACGGCAACTCCATTTATTGGATATGCACTTGCACTAGTATGGCCGATGTTTACTTATACTGATGTACGATACGTTAATTAAATATTGCTTAGGAGATATGGACCAAAATCAATTAAAATCAACTTGACACATCGGAAAAGGTAGAATAATATAATGTATATCTTCATATACAAAAGCTGATCGGACACCCGAAGGCCTTTACTATTGGAATTATCCTTAGTAGAGGTCTTTTCTTTTGGATTTAAAACAAAGTAAATCAATATGATTAATTAAGTATTGGAAAATGGATGGGGGAGAGTACATGACAAACGCGAAAAGTAAAAAGAAGTGGCTGACTGTTAGTATCATCACTGCTGCAATAGGAGCTCTAGCAGCTTGTGGGTCCGAAGAGACAGGTCAAAATGGAGAAGCTGTAGAAATATTAAATGTTTCCTATGACCCAACTCGAGAATTATATGATGATTTTAATAAGGCATTTGCTGAGTATTGGCAAGAAGAAACGGGTCAAACGGTAACGTTTAATCAATCACATGGAGGCTCAGGCAGTCAAGCGAGATCCGTAATTGATGGATTGGAAGCGGACGTCGTTACATTGGCGTTAGCGTATGATATTGATGTTCTTCATGAAAGTCGGGATTTAATTCCAGAAGATTGGCAGGAGCGTTTACCTGATAATTCAACACCTTATACATCAACCATTACATTTTTGGTGCGAGAAGGAAATCCAAAGAATATAAACGACTGGGATGATCTGATTCGTGATGATGTTGAAGTTGTTACTCCAAACCCCAAAACATCAGGAGGGGCTAGATGGAATTACCTAGCTGGATGGGCATGGGCACTTGAAGAGTATGGAACAGAAGAAGCAGCTGAATCGTACATTGGCGATTTATATCAAAATGTATCTGTTTTAGATTCAGGAGCTAGAGGAGCGACTACCTCCTTTGTTGAACGAGGGATAGGTGATGTGTTGCTCGCTTGGGAGAATGAAGCTATTTTGTCTACTGAAGAATTAGGGGAGGATCAATTTGATATCGTTGCTCCTTCAATTAGCATCTTAACTGAACCACCTGTCTCGGTTGTCGATGAAAATGTGGATCGCAAAGGTACAAGAGAGGTGGCTGAAGCGTATTTGGAATATTTATATACGGATGAAGGCCAGGAGCTAGCGGCGCAGCATTATTACCGCCCGCGTAATGAAGAGATCTTGGAAGAGTATGGAGAGTATTTCCCTGATATTAATTTGTTTACGATAGACGAAGTGTTTGGAGGCTGGCAGCAAGCCCAAGAGAAGCACTTTAGTGACGGAGGAATTTTTGATCAAATTTATCAACAGTAAGAGCTGGTAGGAGGAACATATGAGAACATGGCGCATAAAAGAAGAAAGTGTTATTCCTGGATTCTCTATTACTTTAGGAATGACTATGATGTACTTAGGTCTCATTGTCTTACTACCCTTGTCAATGATCTTCCTTAATACATCAACCATGAGTTTTTCGGATTTTTGGCAAACCGTAACATCACCACGAGTTGTGGCATCGTATCAATTAAGTATTGGAGCTGCTCTTGCAGCAGCTCTAATTAACGGAGTATTCGGATTAATCCTGTCTTGGGTACTCGTACGATATCAATTTCCTGGTAAAAGAGTGATTGATGGTCTTATAGATTTACCTTTTGCTCTTCCAACGGCTGTAGCTGGTATTGCTTTAACTACAATTTATTCGACGGATGGTTGGGTCGGACAATACCTAGCATTGCTTGGGATCAGGGTTGCTTTTACTCCTTTAGGGGTTATGACAGCACTTATTTTTATTGGATTACCATTTGTTGTTAGAATGGTGGAGCCCGTTTTAAGGGATTTAAATAAAGAAATGGAGGAAGCCTCTTCCAGTCTTGGT
The DNA here is from genome assembly GCF_007293315.1 of Alkalicoccobacillus porphyridii. GTDB lineage: Bacteria > Bacillota > Bacilli > Bacillales > Bacillaceae_D > Alkalicoccobacillus > Alkalicoccobacillus porphyridii. The sequence goes on along the minus strand of NZ_VLXZ01000004.1, from coordinate 269,915 downwards.
GCCAGTGGGTTTCACACCTTTACAAAGGTTATTTTACCTGTGCTAGTCCCAGCCCTTTTATCTGGAGTCTCTCTTGCTTTTGCTAGAGCATTAGGAGAGTACGGTTCTGTTGTATTTATATCTGGTAATATGCCAATGAAAACGGAGATTACTCCACTTCTTATTATGAATCAGCTAGAGCAATTTAATTATGAAGGAGCAACGGCAATTGCTGCTGTTATGCTGCTATTTTCATTTTTCCTGTTATTTGTTATGAATTTAATTCAATGGTGGGCATCAAGACGTCATACGTAAAGGAGGAGATCAGTAACCTATGAGTATAGAAATGGAAACATCTAAACCATTGCCTCTACATAATCAGCAAAAAAAGAAGACTTGGGTGAAATGGATTTTACTTAGTTTATCCTTTTTGTTTTTAGCCCTTGTCTTAATTCTTCCGCTAACAGCCATTTTTGTGCGAGCATTTGCTGGGGGATGGACAGTGTATATAGAATCCATTACAGAACCAGCCGCTTTATCTGCCATACGATTAACCCTACTCACTGTGGCGATTGTTGTTCCGCTGAATACGATTTTCGGCGTAATGGCTGCTTGGGCATTATCAAAATTTCAGTTTAAAGGTAGAAGCTTTCTCATCACATTAATTGATCTCCCCTTTGCGGTTTCTCCAGTTATTGCAGGGCTTGTATTTGTCCTGTTATTTGGGGTTCATGGCCTACTTGGGGAATGGTTACTTGCAAATAATATTCAAATTATCTTTGCTGTTCCTGGTATCGTGCTTGCGACAATGTTTGTGACCGTTCCTTTTGTGGCACGTCAGCTTATTCCTTTAATGCAAGCACAAGGAACATCTGAAGAAGAGGCCTCCCTTTCATTAGGTGCGAATGGGCTTCGAACCTTCTGGCATGTCACACTTCCAAATATAAAATGGGGACTACTGTATGGAGTTATCCTTTGTAATGCTCGTGTAATAGGGGAATTTGGAGCTGTATCCGTTGTTTCCGGAAAGATACGTGGTTTAACAAATACCATGCCATTACATGTGGAAATTTTGTATAACGAATATATGTTCACAGCTGCATTCGCGGTGGCTTCGCTCATGTCCATTTTGGCGATTATCACACTAGTCATTAAGAATATTGTAGAGCGAAAAAGTCCAGAGCTATAAGGAGGATGCAAGATGTCGATAGAAATTAATCAAGTTTCAAAGTACTTCGGGTCATTTAAAGCATTAGAACAAATACAATTGTCCATTCAAAAGGGAGAGCTAATTGCATTACTCGGACCATCGGGCTCAGGCAAAACATCCTTGCTTCGAATCATAGCTGGGCTGGAAGCAGCAAGTGAGGGCTCGATTGTTTTTAATGGAAAAGATATGACCAATGTTAATGCGATCTCAAGACAGGTAGGGTTTGTATTCCAACACTATGCTCTATTTTCGCATATGACAGTAGCCGATAATATCTCGTATGGACTGCGTGTACGTCCAAGAAGCAAACGCCCATCAAAACAAGAAATTAAAAATAAAGTGGATGAACTACTTAACCTAGTAAAGCTGGATGGGCTGCAGAAACGCTACCCTTCACAGCTTTCTGGTGGCCAGAGACAGCGAGTCGCCTTAGCCAGAGCACTTGCAGTGCAACCAGAGGTACTGCTACTAGATGAACCATTTGGAGCCTTAGATGCTAAGGTACGAAAAGAGCTACGTCGATGGTTACGTAATTTGCATAACCAATTTAATGTCACCAGTATTTTTGTTACACATGACCAGGAAGAGGCAATGGATGTGGCAGATAGAATTGTTGTCATGAACCATGGGCGAATTGAGCAAGTGGGTACCCCTGATGAGGTCTATGAGCATCCTAACAGTCCGTTTGTATTTGACTTCTTAGGAAATGTGAACCTGTTTAAAGGTCGTTTAAAGGCAGGTAATTTAAATACAGGGACCATCTCACTCAGAGCTGCTGGTGGGGGGCATCTGGAGGATTCAGATGTCGTCGGCTATATACGTCCCCATCAAATGGAGCTTCATCGTGTGAGTGGAGAAGGAGCCTTTCCTATTAAAATTACTCATATTCAGCCTGTAGGTCCCATTGTTTTCCTCGAGGCAACCAATTTAGACAATCAGGAAACAATGGAAATCGAGCTGCCTAAGAATGAATTTACAGACCTGAACCTTACCATTGGTGAAGTTGTCTACAGTAAGCCCAAACAGGTCCATGTCTTTTCACCTGAAGAATTCAGTATATAGTAATGAATGTACGTCTTCTTTGATCAATCTTTGCATATAAATGTCTACTCATGGTAGAATTTGTATCGTAGATTATTCATAGAATAGGAGATATAAGAATGAGTAGCTGGAAAACAGGTGTAGGTGTAGTCGGACTCGGTTTGACTTTCATATTGAGTGGTTGTGGTCTGTTTGGGAATGCGGTTGTCGACGACCTCGAAACCTATATGAATGAGCAAATAGTTCCACATGAAGAAGAAGTCTCCGCAGCATGGGAAGATTTTTATTTAGAAACAGAAGATTTATCAAATGAAGAATTCTATGAGTTTTATCACTCAGATTTTAAGCCCTATTTAGATGAACAATATGAATTTTTACACGGAATTCAGCCTGAAACAACTGAAGTACAGGAATTACATGAACTTTATCTTTTAGAGAATGAGGTCTACTGGGAAGCGGGCGAAAAAGAAGTGGAAGGATTTTATCAAGAAGATGAAGATTTATTAGTCGAAGCTGATGAAATGTTTCTAGACTATCAAAATATGACTGATTTCCATAATGAATTAGAACGTTTAATGGAAGAACACAACATAGAATACCTTGAATAGATGGTAGTAAAGTGGATGGGTAAGAGAAGCTTTTAGATCTACTACATTTAATGGATCAATGGATATGAGAAGACAAATAATCCAGTAGTACACCCCAAATGTTAGAAAATTCTAACGTTTGGGGTGTTTTTTAAATGGTGAAATATAGTCATGTATTTAAATGAAACGTGGTGAATGAATAGTTAGAAGGACATCTTGTTTATCTATCCCATTAGCTTGAATTTGTGCTTTCTTCACTGGACAATGTATTGCATTAAGAAGAAGGATTACTTGTCTTTTCTTGATTTGATCGTATCTAGCGTAGGGAGAACCCGAGACTCCTGTGGAACAGCACGAGTCTGAAGACATTGAAGTGATGGTTTTCCACTTCAAGGGCTGAGGCCGTGCCCACGGAAAGCGAGGGAATCTCCTGTAGCGGATTTGTTCCAATGTTCGAGTGATATAGTTAGTTTTAAAGTTTTTCTCCGCTCCATTTTTAAAATGATTATTTCGAAGCATTACTGATCTACTTCATTTTCAAATAGTAATAAAAATACTTAAGAACTAACCCTCTATTTTAGGGGTTAAATGTTCATGAATAGGGTACATATAAGCTTTAGGTATATTCAATTTAGATGGAGGCGCAAAATGATTGAATTAAAAGGAATTACTAAGAAATATGCTGATGGATTTAAAGCGTTAAATCATATTAATCTTACGCTGGAGGCCGGTAAAATCCATGTCATTATTGGTCCAAGTGGATGCGGTAAGTCAACGACCATGAAGCTTCTTAATCGATTAATTGAACCGAGTGAAGGCACTGTTTTAATCAATAATGAGGATATTAGTCAAGTGAACGCTGTTTCATTAAGAAGAAAGATTGGTTATGTAATTCAGAATATCGGGTTATTCCCACATATGACAATAGCAGATAACGTAGCAGTTGTACCAAGGTTATTGAAGTGGGAAGAGCAAAAGACACAGGCTAAGGTAGACGAATTATTACAGATGGTTCATTTAGAACCTGATACATATCGAAAAAGAAAACCAAAAGAGTTGAGTGGGGGGCAGCAGCAGCGTATAGGAGTCATCCGAGCGCTAGCTGCAGAGCCTGATATCATTCTCATGGACGAGCCCTTTAGTGCACTTGATCCAATAAGTCGTGAACAGCTTCAAGCAGAGCTTATACAGGTCCAGGAGAGTGTACAAAAAACCATTGTATTTGTTACGCATGATATGGATGAGGCAATCAAAATTGCAGATAATATTATCTTAATGAAGGATGGCGAGGTTGTACAAACAGGAACACCTGACGAAATCATCCGACATCCTGCCAACGAATTCGTAAAAACGTTTATAGGGAAAAAGCGACTGCAGGAGCATAAACAGGATCAAGGCATAATGGGCATAGATGAAATTCCCTCCGTTCGCGAAGTGATGGTTGAAAACCCTGCCACCGCCTATCCTGAACGCGGTTTGGCAGCAGCCATTAAGTTAATGGAGCAAAGAAAGGTAGATTCATTACTAGTTGTTGATCGTAAACGAAAGCTCCTGGGCTACGCACCTATTTTGACGGTGCTTCAGCAGTATCAAGATGAAACCAAATTATTAAAGGATGTTATGATTCCTGTTCAATATACACTTGAGCCAGATCGTCCGTTTACTGAAGCACTTGAGTATATGAGTGAACATAACATTCCGTATGTTCCTGTGGTTTCTAAAGAGGATGAATTTTTAGGTGTAATTACGAGGGGCAGCATGGTTCGTTTAATGGCAGATGTTTTCCCTACAGAGAATGGGGTGGGGTAGATGACGGTCATACAGGATTATGGTGCGTTTCTTGCCAATCGTTATGGGGACATCCTTGCGAGCCTTTGGCAGCACCTATCTATCGTTGCTTTGGCTGTTCTCCTAGGCTGCTTAGTAGCCATTTCAATAGCAATCTTATTAACCCGTATGAAAGAAGGCGTACTGAACAGTGTGGTTTTCACATTGGCTAATATCTTTCAAACCGTTCCAACGATCGCTCTTTTAGCGATTTTTATTCCTATTTTGGGTATCGGTATGACACCAGCAGTTATAGCACTTTTCTTATATTCATTGTTACCGTTATTACGTAACACTTATTCGGGTATTAAAGAAGTGGATGAAGGTGTAGTTGAATCTGCCATAGGAATGGGATACAGCTCGATGCAGCGTCTATGGAAAATTGAATTACCGCTTGCGTTTCCCTATATACTTTCTGGTATCCGCTTAACGACCGTTTACATTATTAGCTGGACCACACTGGCAGCATTAATTGGTGCAGGAGGCCTAGGTGATTTGATTATGGCGGGCATGTCAAACAATGATAACTTTCTAATCTTTACAGGTGCAGCCACGGCAGTCATTTTAGCATTATTGGTTGACTTAGTGTTAGGACTATTTAGTAAGCAGCGTCAAGGCAGTACTCAGTAATGAGAAAAAGGAGATAAATATGAAGCAGCTAAGAAAATGGATGATATGGCCTGCGCTAACATCGATGATCTTTCTCGGCTCTTGCCATTCCGGGGACACAATAAAAATTGGTGCGGCAACTTATACTGAAACAAAAATTATGGCTGAGGTTTATAAGGCTCTCATTGAAGATCGAACGAATATACAGGTAGATGTCACACCTGATTTATTGTCTAATCCAATGATCATAAATGCGATGGATCGTGGCGACTTAGATATGGCCCTTATGTATACAGGCGTCATTCTTAATAATTTCTTCCCAATTGAAGAAACAACAGATCGAGATGAAGTGCTGGAACAAGCGCAGGATGGTTTTCAGGAATACTATGACTTTACATGGTATGACCCATTAGGCTGGGAGAACGCCTATGCTTTAACAGTTCGCGGTGCTTATGCAGATGAATATGATCTTGAGAATATTTCTGACTTGAAAGAAAATCAGAATCAAATGAGGTTTGGAGTAGATTCCTCGTGGATGGAGAGACAGCAAGATGGTTACCCAGCCTTTGTTGAGCACTATGATTTCACATTTGAGAATACATACACCATGGACATTAACCTTGTCTATGAGGCAGTAGCACAGGAGGAAGTAGAGGTTGTTTTAGCCTATTCAACCGATCCACGCTTATATGAATTTGATTTGCAAACTTTAGAAGATGATTTGAGTTTCTTCCCTCCATATGATGCATCCATGCTCGTTCGCAATGACACATTAGAAGAGTTTCCGGAAATAGATGACATCATGAAAGAGTTAATTGGGTCCATGGATGAAGAGCTTGTGACTCGTTTAAATTATGAAGTAGATATTAATAATCGTAGTGAACGAGATGTAGCAATTGAATTTCTTGAAAGCCGAGAGCTAATCAATGAGTAACGGGGATGATCTAAATCGAATTTATTACTGAAATCATAACGTATATGGCGAGCAACGTGGATCTGCTTTTATTATACACAGGACAACATCTGCTTATGGTCTTTTGCGGGGTAGCTGGGGCTCTTTTAGTTGGTACGTTACTAGGGATTCTTGCTCATCGATATCAACGGCTGGCACCATTTATTTTAGCCGTGGCGAATATACTCCAAGTCATACCAAGTCTAGCTCTTCTTGCTCTTTTAATGCTCTATTTTGGACTGGGTTTTTATACGGTAGTTATTGGTTTATTTTTGTACTCGCTTTTACCAATCATTAGACATACGTATGTAGGCTTGGGAGAGGTTGATTCTTCCATTCAAGAAGCAGGTATTGGGATTGGGATGACGTATTGGCAAATGCTTACTAAAGTTCAGCTGCCTCTTGCTATGCCGTTTATTATGGCAGGGTTACGTATTGCGGCTGTCATAGCGATAGGTGTAGCAAGCTTAGCACCGTTTGTTGGGGGAGATGGGTTAGGAAGAGAGATTTTTTCGGGAATTAATTCTCGTAATGATGTAAGAATTTATGTTGGGGCCATTCCAGCGTGTCTGATTGCCATCATCGCCGACATGATCTTAGGCAAGCTTGAGCGTAGAATGAAGGCTAGTCAATGAACGATATTTTGCCGACAGACTTCTATCATCAACCCACCCTTGAGTTAGCTAAAAGCTTATTAGGCACCTATTTGGTCCATGAAAGTAAGGAAGGAACCGTCATTGGTCGGATTGTGGAAACGGAAGCGTATCTTGGAATCGAAGACGCGGCAGCCCATAGCTATTTAGGAAGGCGAACAAAACGAACGGAGGTCATGTTTGGGTCAGCAGGTACGGTTTACACATATGTCATGCATACACATTGTTTATTTAATATTGTAGCCAATGAGCGGGACATACCTGAGGCTGTTCTTGTTCGAGCTGTTGAACCAATAGAGGGTCATGAGCTAATGAGGAGTAGAAGAGGAGAGAAGGGGAAGGGTCGTCAGGTTTCTAATGGTCCAGGTAAGTTAACGAAAGCGCTGGGGATAACCATGGATTTTTATGGGTGGGATATAACCAAGCCGCCGCTGTATATAACAAAAGGGGAGACTCCGGAAGCAATTGAAGAAGGTGTGAGGATAGGGATAGATAACACAGGAGAGGCCAGATATTACCCTTATCGTTTTTGGATTAAGGACAATCCATATGTATCAAGATAGATAAGTTCTTTAACAAAATCGTAGACAAATAACCGCGTACAACTTTAAGAGTTGGTACGCGGTTATATTTTTAAAAAGCAAGTAATTACGTGTTATTTGTCTCTTCCGCGTAGATAAAATCAAGTGCTTTCTCATGCATGGAAACAGTAAGAGGGGCTTCTAAATATAGCTCTCCATCAGAATCGGCTAATTGCTGATCGTTTGTTTCTAATTGAAATGAGCTGGTGCGAATGACTTGAACATCTTCAGCTTCCCGGAGCCATTCCTTTTCAGTGTTTGAGCGAGATTTATTATAAACATTTTTTAAAAGTGAGAATCCAGCTTCTTTTAAAATATAGATGTCAATCAGCCCATCGTTCATTTGATTGTTTTCAACAAAAAGGCCAGTCGTTCCTAAATAGTGTCCATTCATAGCAAGAACCATGACGGCTTCACCTTCAAAGGTTTCAGAATCGGTTTTTAAATTGTACGTAAATAGATTTGGATTTTTAAGGGATTGGAGTGCACTCACCATATATCCGATTTTCCCCCATTTATCTTTTAATTCACCCTCTTTTGCCTGGGAGGCTTCAGTAATCAATCCTAGCCCAATAAAATTCGTGAAATAACGCTGATTCGCTTCTCCAATATCAAGTCGTTGATGCGCCCCAACCTTGATAGCTGCTATAGCTTCTTCAATCGTGCGAATTTGAAGCGAACGCGAAAAATCATTACATGTTCCAGCGGGTAGAATCGCTACAGTAGGCCGGTTATCTTCAGGAAGTTTCATTAGGCCGTTAATGCATTCATGAACCGTGCCATCACCACCAACAATTAGTAATAAATCAATTTCTGACCCATGTGATTCACAAAGTGTTTCTGCCTCGCCTTTTTCTAAGGTTTGAATAAACATAAATGTATGTGCAAGAGGAACTAATTCTGAAGCAATTAATCCAAGTTGATCCTGAATTTCTTCTTGTCCTGCTTTTATGTTATAAATTAATAACGCTTTTTTGTACATAAACATCTCCCTTTCGAGTTTCCCATCTCTTTATCTTTACCCTAATTACGCTATTTCAAGACATGTCTAAACGGAGAGAAACACTAAGTTAATCGTAAATTTATTATGTAAACTAAATTGGTTTAAATCTAAGAATAAGGGAAATAGAAGAAGAGTACAATTGAAAGGATGAGCGTAAATGAAAACATTTAAAGCATTTGTATTACATAATACAGACCCTGTTAAAACAAGCATTGAGGAGTGGGGAGTGGATCAGCTTTCTACGGATGGCGTTCTAATTAAAATCGCTTATTCAAGCGTCAATTATAAAGATGGCATCGTTGGTCATTCTGGGATGCTTGCTGAATGGACACCATTAATCCCTGGTATTGATTTAGCGGGCACCGTTTTGGAATCAACGGATTCTCGATTTAAAGAGGGAGATGAAGTCATTGCAACAAGTTATCAAATTGGAACGGGTCATCATGGAGGATTCAGTGAATTAGCGCGTATTCCAGCAGATTGGGTGGTTCAAAAACCAGACGGCTTAAGCTTAAGAGAGTCGATGATCCTTGGTACGGCAGGATTCACAGCTGCGCTCTCGATCTTGCAGTTAGAAAAGAATGGGTTAACGCCAGAGCAGGGCCCTGTGTTGGTTGCTGGGGCAAGCGGGGGTGTAGGCAGTCTGTCTGTAAATATGCTGGCAAACCGTGGGTATGAAGTGACAGCTGGAACAGGTAAAGAGCAGGAGCATGATTACCTTAAATCCTTAGGCGCAACAAATGTGATTCACCGGGATGAACTAATTGATGAAGAAGGTAAGTCGACAAGGTCCACAAGATGGGCTGGTGCCATTGATCCAGTTGGAGGGAAAACCACACAATATATTATATCAACGCTATCCTATGGGGCATCCGTTGCTACAAGTGGACTCGCTGGAGGGCTAGATGTGTCAACAGATGTTAGACCTTTTATTGGAAGAGGCATTAACTGGTTAGGAATTGACTCCGTTCGCTGTCCAATGTCTATCCGTCAGCAAGTCTGGGAGCATCTAGCGAGTGACCTTAAACCAACGAGTTTAGAGGCAGAATTATCTCAGGAAATCACTCTCGAACAATTACCAACAACGTTTGCAGACATTTTAGAAGGGAAAGTGAAAGGGCGAATCATAGTGAAGTTATAATAAAATTTAGGGACAGAAGTTGAGCCGTACTCCTTTCACTGCAAAAAATCTTCATTAAGAAAAAACATCTTCTTGTGTAGGGAGTTATCTAGACTCTGCATTTGTAATTGATGCCTGTCATTCACCAAGCGGACAAAAATGGAGGGTAAACACCTGCGGGATAAAAAGAAGGTCACTGAAAAAGTCATTTAGAAATGAGCTTATGCACCGCTACAGGAGAAAACTTCGCTTTCCGCGGGAACGGCCTCAGCCCTCGAAGCGGAAAACCACCACTTCGATGTCTTCAGACACGTTCTGTTCCGCAGGAGTCTACGTTTTCTCCTTCCGCTCATGTTCGTAATTAAACAAAATGAGGAGTTTGCAAAGAATTAAAATACGTTACCAAGAGTATCTTTGCCTCATGGTAACGTCCTTATGCTTATATAAATACTAATTCCAATACCTCTCTAATCAAGCGGACGAAAATGGAGGGCCGACACCTGCGGGATAAAAAGGTTCAATGAGCTAAATCGTCGAAGTCGAGTTAGCTCATTACCTTCCCGCGGTAAGCGTGCCCCCATTTTTGGTAGCGGCAGCCGAAGACCCCACCGACACTCAGTTACCTTCCAATTCCTCAATATGCTTAGATAGAAGACGCTCTGTATAATAAGACTCTGGTTTCATCTTGTACTTATTATTGCCAAGGGTATTTCTGGAGCAACATTCACCCTTGCTCATTTTATACAAAAAAAGCTGAACAGTCTTCTGTTCAGCTTTTCTATAAGTTATAATATATATATTTTATATTTATTTATCTAACAGACCCAGCACCATAGTAATGGTTGCTCCAGTATCCGCTATTAAGACTGCTTTGCAAAACACCACTGCTGCTTGCATGAATAAATTGACCGCCGCCTACATAAATACCAGCGTGGGAAACAGTTGGAGCCCCACTGTAAGTTCCAGTAAAGAATACTAGATCACCAGCTTGTAAATCTGCTTTAGATTTTTTGTTTGAAGCGTCATGAATTCCTTGAGCAGTACGTGGAAGACTAATTCCTTCTTGATTAAATGCGTAGTTTATAAAACCACTGCAATCAAAACCAGCAGGAGTCGTTCCGCCCCACTTGTAAGGAGCTCCAATTTGGCTTTGAGCTGCTGCGATAGCAGAACCATAGCTTGCTGAAACTTGTGTTCCTGCAACCTGAGAGTCATCAGATACAGTGTTACTTGCTTCAGAAACCTCTGATACAGAAGCAGTGCTGTTATCAGATGAAGAACTAGCTGATGCCGTATTAGAGCTTGCCGGAGCTGAAGCAGTAGAAGCCCCACCTAGTGCGCCAAGAGTTTGACGACCAGCAAGTCCATCAACTGTTAATCCATTATCAGCTTGGAATGAGCGAACAGCTTGCTCAGTACCAGATCCGAAAATTCCATCTACACCGTTTGTATTATAGCCTTTGTCTACTAGCTTTGCTTGCAAGTCTTTAACAGCTTGTCCCGTTTGACCTTGGCGAAGAGTTGAGCTAGAGACAGCTTGAGTTTCCTCTTGAGCTACCGCATTTTCAGTAGCAGCTTGTTGAGAAGCAGCCGCCTTATCTTCTTCAACCACCTTACTCATGTCTACATTTGCATACGCACTTGAATCTGCCATAAAAGTGGCAGCTGAAGCTAGTCCTACTACAAAGCTCGTTTTAATAACAAGCCCTTTAACGTTATTTTTAGTTTTCATATTATGTACCTCCGAATAGTTGTTTTAACGATCGTATGTAAAAATTCTATGTTGTTTCACATTTACCAATTTAACGTAACTTAATAACAGAGAGATTTTAATGAGATTACAGTTTGATTACAATTTAAAATTTGTAGTTTATTTTTGAAAAAAACTGAATGGTGTCGAAAGTGCATGAAAAAGTATTAAAGTAGAAGGGAAGTTGCTTCTGATGTAGTTTGAAACAAACTACCAAGGGGTAGAAATCATTATTAAAAGTTGAAAAGGAGGCTGACCATGTCTCAGTCTGAAAATGTTTCTATCGCAGTTGTTACAGGAGCTGGTTCAGGAATTGGAAAATCTACAGCTATTCAATTAGCTACGAAGCATTTTAATGTGGCTGTTTTTGATATAGAAAAGGAAAGGGCTTTAGAAACCGTTCAAGAAATTGAAGATAGTGGAGGGAAGGCTGCCGCTTTTAAAGTAGATGTTCAGAATGAAAATGAGATTAAACAAGCCTTTAAACAAGTATCTGAAATGTGGTCGGATGCCACCATCCGTGCCGTTTTCGCGAATGCCGGAGTGAACGGAGTATTTTCAGCCATTGAATATATGGATGTAGAGGATTGGGACCAAACCATAAATATTAATCTACGGGGTACTTTCCTTACCACAAAACATGCCGTTCCATATTTAAAAAATGGAGGAGGCAGTATTGTCATTACTAGCTCTATTAATGGCAATCGAAAATATATCGGAACAGGTATGAGCGCTTATAGTGCCTCAAAAGCCGCGCAAGTGGCTTTTATGAAGATGGCAGCTGTGGAACTTGGACGTTACAATATTCGAGTAAATGCCATTTGTCCGGGTGCCATTGAAACCAATATTGGAGAAAACACTCATCCTAAAGAGAATCTAGAAGAGATCCGTATTAAAGTTGAGTACCCAGAAGGCGTCCCGTTTGGAGGACAAGGTAAACCAGAGCAGGTAGCAGACGTGGTAAGTTTCTTATTAACTGATCAATCAAGTCACGTGTCTGGTATGGAAATGTATGTAGATGGCGCTCAATCTTTAGTGTAATGGAATGAAAACAGCGGGCTTAGCTTGCTGTTTTTTTGTATTGAATGAATGAAATTACTTTACGTCATACAATGAATCCTGTTTGTCTAGGCATGACTCATACAACTCTGCCTGCGCAAAACCCTCAAAAAAAGAGCCTCCCATTTGGAAGACTCTCTTCTAAAACTTTATGCTTTTTTTAATTGAATCTGATCCTTTGATACACTTACTTGAACTTTCTCTAAAGTCTCATGATCAATGATCAATTCTGTAATTTCATCCTCAATTGTTTCTTGAATTACTCGGCGTAATGGTCTAGCACCGAATGCAGGGTGATAGCCAAGCTCGGCTAGCTTACGTTTCGCAACATCCGTGACTGTCATCTCAATCTGCTGCTCACTTAGTCGGTCACGTAGTTCATCAAGCATAACGTCAACAATGGCTACTAGATTTTCTTGAGTCAGCTGGTTGAATTCAATAATGCCGTCAAAACGGTTTAAGAATTCTGGCTTGAAGTAATCATTTAATGCTTCAAGCATGCCAAGAGTTTTGCTTTGACTACCGTTAAAACCAACTGTCGCTTTTTGAACTCCGGCTCCCGCATTTGATGTCATGATAATAATTGTATCTTGGAAGGATACCACACGACCCTGACTATCAGTTAAACGACCATCCTCTAAAATTTGCAGGAAGCTATGCTGAACATCCGGATGTGCCTTTTCAATTTCATCAAGTAGGATGATACTGTAAGGCTTGCGACGGACTTGCTCTGTTAACTGTCCACCTTCTTCATGGCCAACATAACCAGGAGGGGAACCAATTAATTTAGAAACCGAATGTTTCTCCATAAACTCACTCATATCGAGACGAATCATCGCATCACGACTACCAAATACCTCAGCCGCTAATGTCTTACTTAGCTCTGTTTTACCGACACCAGTTGGGCCAATGAACATGAAGCTAATTGGACGGTTTTTCGCTTTTAATCCCGCGCGGCTACGTTTAACGGCTTTGGCTACTTTTTCAACAGCCTCGTCTTGACCAATGACCTGTCCTTCAAGACGGGAAGCTAGATCTTTCATTTTTTGCTGTTCAGCTTTTTGAAGTTTCTTGACTGGAATGCCAGTGCGCTTTTCAATAATCTCTTGGATTAATTCAACAGAGACTTCTAATGCTTCTCCGTTTGTCTTATCCAATTGCTCTTCTAGCACAAGCTCTTCTTGACGAAGTAGGGCAGCTTTTTCATAGTCTTCTACTTCAGAGGCTTTTTGCTTATCTGCTTTAATTTTGTTAAGGCGTTCTTTCATTTGTTCTTTATCTTGATTTTCATCAGAAAGAGACAATCTAGAACCAACCTCATCTAACAAATCAATCGCTTTATCCGGTAGGAAACGATCTTGAATGTAGCGATCGGATAATGCGACACTTGAGCGTAACACGTCATCAGAATAAGCGACATGATGATAGGCTTCATAGATTGGACGTAGTCCCTTTAGAATCTCAAAGGTTTGCTCAAGCGTTGGCTCTTTTACCGTGACTGGTTGGAAACGACGCTCAAGAGCTGCATCCTTCTCAATTTGACGGAACTCTTTTAACGTAGTCGCTCCAATTAATTGAAATTTTCCACGTGCAAGCGCTGGTTTAAGAATATTGGATGCATCCATGCCACCTTCTGAAGAAGCACCTGCACCAACCATCATATGAATCTCATCCATAAATAGGATCACATCTTGCCTTTTCTCAACCTCTTGAATCAGTTTTTGAATATTTTCTTCAAATTGGCCTCGGTAGCTTGTTCCCGCTACAAGAGATGTAAGATCTAAGCTGTAAATCTGCTTATCCTTCATTTTAAATGGTACAGAACCTTCAGCGATTCTTCGAGCTAGACCTTCAGCAATCGCCGTTTTACCGACACCGGCTTCACCAACTAAGATGGGGTTGTTTTTTGTACGGCGACTAAGCACCTGAATCACACGTTCAACCTCATCCTTGCGGCCAATGACTGGGTCAATTTGACCTTCCTTAGCGCTTGCGGTTAGGTTACGACCATACTGATCTAAAAATCCGTTGCCTGAACCTTGACCATCACGTACTTTTTGTTTTGTGCCTTGCTGTGCATTCGCACTTTGGTTGGCAAAGTATTGATTAAACAGATCATCAAAGGATCCACCTTGATTGTTCATCGGTTGCTGGAGCGTTTGAAAGCATTCAGTGCAAAGATGTATGTTACGAGCCTGGTTGTTGATCATTAATTTCACATTTACTTCGGCGTTGCGTTCTTGACAATGTTGACATTTCATTTTTACATTCCTCCTACATAAGAGTGAATTAGACTTTGATTAACTTTGACCTTTTGGATAAAAAAGAAAGACCAAGAGGTGTTGACTAAGTCTGACCTTAATCATAAAACCTAAGCAGAGCATAGTCAAATGAACTGCTTCTTTGTTTTTTGATTATAGTTGTATTATACCTGACCTTTTTTGACCTTTCAAGTTTTATGACTTATTTTTTGCTAAGGTGAAAAGGTAGACCGATGAAGTTTTGTTTATTATGATGGAGGAGTCGACAAACGTCAAAAAATTAGCTTGAAGCATTATGGGGGAAGACATGAAATTTATATCTTGGAACGTAAACGGCATTCGGGCCTGTGTGAAAAAAGGATTCTTAGATTACTTTCACGAGCAGGACGCAGATTTCTTTTGTTTGCAGGAAACAAAGCTACAGGAGGGTCAGATTGATCTTGACCTAGAAGGTTATCAACAATACTGGAATTATGCAGAGAAAAAAGGGTACTCCGGTACAGCGATTTTCGCAAAAAAAGCACCACTTTCGGTAACGTACGGACTAGGAGAGGAAATCGAGGATTTAGAAGGGCGTGTGATCACTCTAGAATATGAAGACTTTTATCTCATTACAATGTATACGCCAAATGCAAAAAGGGATCTCACGCGCTTAGGCTATCGTATGCTTTGGGAGGAAGCTGCGCGTACATACATTAAACAGCTAGAAGAAACAAAACCAGTCATTCTATGTGGAGACTTAAATGTTGCGCACCAGCCTACTGATGTAAAAAATGATCGAGCCAATATTGGGAACGCTGGTTTTACTGATGAAGAGCGAGGCAAGTTTAATCGATTACTCGAGGCGGGTTATCTTGATTCATTCCGACTCTTTTATCCAGAAAGAGATGATGCGTTTACGTGGTGGTCCTACATGGCCAAAGTTCGTGAACGAAATATAGGCTGGCGGATAGACTATTTTCTAGTATCAAAGCAGCTTGAAGGACATGTTAAAGATGCTGCTATTGATGCACATATTTATGGTAGTGATCACTGTCCGGTGAAGCTAGAGCTTAAAATCAGTTGATGAGTATTAGCAGAAAAATAGTTAAGTTTTTGTAAATATAGATTTTATCTGTTGAACTAGATAAAAAAGGTAGTGTAAGCTATACATGCGGACGGGCTCCCCTCCGTCTTTAACCTCTTACTTTGTTTTGTATTTGCTCGGGCCTTGGCTCGAGCACTTTTTTTATTTAACGAACTTATTTATAAATCCAAATATCAATCAAAAACGTTTCACCGGTATCATATTCATCTATGGTGAATGATCTATTATAGGCTTCAAGCTTATACGTTCTAGCCTCCATTTCATCTATGTAGATCATGCCTTCACTATCAGTTGTTCCTAAAAAACGTCCAATTTCTTTAGAGCCATCTCTTATATCATTGTCCATCGGTATTTGAACATGAGAAACTGGATCCCCATCTTGATCAATAAACTTAAATGTCACATCTTCTACCACTAATACATTTGGTTCCTCGGATTCCTGACTACAGGCAGCAATGAAAAGTGAAAAGACTAGCACGAAGCATAAGTAGAAAGAACGCCTCATGAATGATCATCCTCCAAATTGATTCATTTTGCTTAAAACAAAAATAATCTAAGCTTACAAATCAAATACATGAAACTTGCTAAAGTAAAAATGGTTCTTTACTATGGAATAGGTACCTAGATAGCCCCAGTAGCACAGTGGATAGTGCAATGGTTTCCTAAACCAGAGGTCGGGAGTTCGAGTCTCTCCTGGGGCATATGAATTACAGGTTAGAACAATAGATATTTTATCAGTAAAAGAGGCGATTATATGAACCTAGTCTGGTACGTAAGCTACGGCTCCAATTTAATGGAGGAGCGTTTCCATTGTTATATTAAAGGAGGCATCCCTATCGGCTCGACCCAAGCGGAAAAAGGTTGTCGTGATACAACACTTCCTCTTCGAAATCGCTCGTGTGTTCTTCCATATCCACTTTATTTTGCAAAGGATAGAAGTAAGTGGGGAGAGGGAGGCGTTGCGTTTATTGGTCACAAGGAGGATCCTTCTGAACAAACGATCGCGCGGCAATATCTCATTACATTCGAGCAGTTTGTTGATGTAGTGGAGCAGGAGAATCAAGCAGATGCGTCAGGTTTGTCATTTGATGAGTTGATGGAAAAAGGCTCGGTAACATTAGATGATGGTTGGTATGGTCGAGTGGTGTATCTTGGCATGGATGAGGGGTATCCTAAGGTAACCTTCACTAATCCTCTTGATCTAGGAACCAATCCATTTTATGCTCCGGCAAAGCCATACGCCGATACCATTTCAAAGGGCTTACACGAATTAGGTTATACTTTTGATGAGACGTACACATATCTTTCCAGTCGAAAAGGATTTACACCTCAGGCAGGAAAGTAGACACTTCAGCTCCGAACTCATTACAATGGGTGCATGTACTGGAAATAAGAAAGGTAGATGACTCATGGAACTCATTCAAAAAAATGCAAAGCGTTTTTTAAATACACCGATTTCCGTTCTTGATTTGGCGCCTATTACGCAAGGATCAAATGCTTCTGAAACGTTTAAACGTAGCTTAGACCTTGCGCAAAAGGTAGACGCGTGGGGATTTAATCGATACTGGTTGGCAGAGCACCATAATATGCCTGGTATTGGATCTTCGGCGACATCAATTATCATTAATCATATCGCATCAGGAACGAAGCATATTCGTGTAGGATCGGGAGGCATTATGCTTCCAAACCATGCACCTTTAATGATTGCGGAGCAGTTCGGAACATTAGAATCCTTACATCCGGGTCGTATAGATTTGGGGCTTGGTCGGGCGCCGGGCAGTGACCAACTGACAGCACGAGCGTTACGCCGTACCCTTTTTAGTAATGGTGATGACTTTCCTGATTTAGTGGAAGAGCTTGAAGCATATATGAGTGAGGAAGCAACAACTGGTGTCAAAGCATACCCTGGACTTGGTCTATCAATTCCTATCTGGTTGCTTGGTTCCAGTGGATTTAGTGCAAGACTTTCAGCAAGTAGAGGTATGCCATTTTCATTTGCATCGCATTTTGCTCCTGATTATATGCATCAAGCGATGGATTTGTATCGTAGTCGTTTTGAGCCATCAGATAAACTAGATAAACCTCATGTCATGCTTGGTGTCAGTGTGGTTGCAGCAGATACAGATGAGGAAGCGGAATATCTGTCTACATCTCGTAAGCAGCAGATGCTTGACTTAATGCGTGGCAACCCTGGTCAGTTTAAACCGCCAGTTAAGAACTTGGCTGATCATTATGCACCGGGTGAAATTGCTGCGCTTGAACGAAATAGAGGAGCAAGCTCATATATGACAGGCTCCCCAGAAACGATTAAACAGCAGTTAACTTCGTTTATTGAAGAAACACATGCAGATGAGATTATCATCTCTTCAGATGCGTTTGATCATGAGGCAAGAGTTCGCTCTCATGAGATTGTAGCTGAATTATTGTCGTAATATGCAAAAAGCCATGGCTGTTCTGTCATGGCTTTTCTGTTGAAAGGAAGCACGCATATGAAATTAAGTATTTTAGATCAAGTTGTGATGTCAGAAGGGCGTTCGGCGCAAAATGCAGTGCAAGAGACAGTGCAGCTTGCGACTCTTGCTGAAGAGTGGGGCTACACTCGTTACTGGATTGCTGAGCACCATGATCTTCCCGGGCTTGTTTGTCCAGCACCTGAGGTATTAATAGGTCTTATTGGAGCGCAAACGTCAAACATCCGTGTTGGAGCTGGGGCGGTCTTATTACCTAATTATCAGCCTTATCATGTTGCAGAAACGTATAATCTTTTGGCCTCAATGTATCCGAGTCGTATTGATCTTGGGTTAAGTCGTTCTCCTGGTGGATCGGCAGAGGCTTCGCAAGCACTTAGTTCAAATATGCTGCAAGCGATTTATAGCATGCCGCAAAAACTAGAAGAGTTATTACACTTTATTCATCAAGATTTTCCTAGAGATCATACATATTCCTCGCTTCAAGCTGCTCCGGTTCCAACCATACCGCCCGTTCCTTGGATTCTTGGAACAAGTATTAAAAGCGCACAGCTTGCGGCAAAGCATGGTTTACCTTATGCGGTTGGTCATTTTATGAATGCAGATAGCAGTAAAGAGGCGGCAACCATTTATAAAAAGCAATTTCAAGCTACTCGTACACTAGAAGAGCCTCAGCTTGTTGTTGCTGCTTCAGTTATTTGCGCAGAAACCTTGGAGCAAGCAGAACAGATGGCTAGAAGTGCCCAGGTCTGGTCGATACAAAGAGAGAAGGGTGAGCTAACAAACGGATTACCGTCCAAGCAAACGACTATTAACTATCAACTGACTTCTGAGGAAGAAGATAAGCTAAAGGACCTTGCGAAAAGACAGCTTATAGGTACTCCGCAAACAGTAAAAAAACAGCTGCAGGATGTAGCAGCTGAATTTCAAACGGATGAATGTATGGTTTTAACAAATGTCCATTCGCACCAAGATAGAGTGGCTTCTTATCGCCTACTAGCGGAGGTGTTTTCTCACGATTAAGTTAAACGTTGGGCTTCCTCCATCACAATATAGGCAAGCTGATCCTGTTCAAACCAGGATAACACCTCGAGTAATGAGGTTAGAGAAACGTCGTCAGCTTCTTCCTTTGGCAAGGTTAAATCAATGGCTTCGATAAGCTTTTGATTATGGATATCTCCAGGAAAAGCTTTTTGGTAAATAACCTTTGGATCAAGGTCAAAATTAATGCACCACTGAGCGAATAATAGGATCATGAGTTGCTCTTCCTGCTTGTATTTTTCTATGATAAAGGCTTCCTGCTCGGATTGATTCAAAGGTTAACAGCTCCTTACTTGGGTTACCTTTATCATAACATAATTGACACCTACTTCATTTTGATCGTGGAGCCTTTTGTACCGAAATCTTCAATAACAACAGAAATAGAATATGAAATATCAGCATTTGAAAAGTAGTCATCCCATTCAGCTGCATGCTGCTTCCAGAATTCAGGCTGCTGCACTCTCATGTATTCAGAGAAGCCAGCTACATCAGCATGAATGTCAGTTTGAAGCTTATTTACAAGGTGATTAACCCGTTTGCTTATTTCAATTTCAATCGCTTTTTGTCTTTGGTCATTATACGCCTGTGTGTAAGAGTTCTCATCTTCATTCCAATCCTCAGAAATCCTTCCCGTTGTTTCAGCGTCTACATTAATAGTGACTTGATCATCTTTCACATCTGTTTTAATGGATACATTCATATCATCAAGAATTTCAAAGGCGAGCGGCATTCCCTCAAGTGTTGTAGAAAGGATTCCACCTTCAATATCTCCGGTTAAATAATTTAACGTACCAATATCATCAATCGAGAGCTCTTGATCCAAAATCATACTATCTTTGATAACTCCCCCTCCGGATAAAGCTAACCGATTGTCAATGATTTGAACATCCTGCAAGAGAAAGCTAACACCTTTTTGCAAATTGGAAGAAAGCTTCCCTAAAGAGACTTCAGGAAGAATTTTTGCAGATCTGCCGCGATTATCAATCAAATCATACAATTGATTAGAAGGGATTTCTCCAGCGTCAGACACTCCGAGCACTTGTTTTATTGGTTCATCGGTAATGAACACAAACAGGCTTCTTCGTGTGCGATCATCTTTAATCATCTGATTGATGACTTCCTCAATTGTCCACTTTCGTAATACGTCTTTTCGAATAATTAAAACCCGCTGATGGTCACTAATTACAGCGTGATCACGAAGAGCAAGGTTACGAATAGCACTATGAACCGTTTTTCCTGTAGTATAAATGTTTTTGAACGGGGCATTTTGAGAGCTGTCGCCACTGTTACTTGGGGGGACAATAATTTGATGTCCTAAGGAGAGATATTCACCACTCTCACTTATGTCTACACCCACACCAATAACTAAAGATATCTCTTCAATACTTCGACTGTCCCAACAGCCTGTTAAGCAAAACATGCAGACAATCCCAATGAATATTCTCTTTATAGTCATGCACTCACCTTCTTCTTAATAGAAACGATAATGAAGCATACAAATGGTAAAGCCGTTAAAATAACAAAACCACTTTGACTGACTATATTACCCAATAGGAAGATTTCTGTGGAATCTGCGGGAATATAGGCCACGAAATATGCTATTGGTACAATGAACAGGCAAGAAACGATTGGGCGAATAGAAAATAACTTCTCTAAAATATAACAACAGTTAAATAAGTTAATGGAACAAATCGTAAAAAATTGAAGAATCCAAGTAGATAATAAAAATGAATCCAATCGTTCAAAAAAGATTCCATGTATACTAAACGTCTGAATAAAAGATATCGTTGGCCATGTCAACGTTTTCACTTCCTGAAAGCTAAGTGTGCCTACCACTAAAATATAGGTTAATGCGTAGAGGATTGTAGTAAAGGAAATACCAATGACGGCAGCTCTCACTCTTTTGGTCTGTGCTGTGGTAAAGGCTGTAAGAATAAGAATCGATTCTAAGCCTAAAAACGATATGCTGTTGCTAAAAAAACCTCTAGTAAATGGCGCAAAACCATTATGAAATATAGGCAATAAATTATTCATGTTAATCTCACGTACTCCTAATACAAAAATAAAGAACACAACAACTAAACAAAATGGGAGAAAGAAGACACACACACGAACTAAGCTATTAAATGAACTGCTCGCTAAATAAGCGCCCAAAGCAAGGATGATAAAAACCACTAGCATTTGTGGAGTTGTTTCTAAAAGGAAGAACCGAACCATCTCACTCATCGCCACTGCTTCGTAGCCTGCTAGACTTGAGAAATACAACACAAGCAGTATACAAATGACTTTAGACAAAATAGATGGAAAGGCTAATTGAGTGTATTCGACGATATCACCGACTTTATGTTTGTAGAAATAGAAAAAAATAAGCAAGACAGCAATAAGAAAGATGCTGCCCGAATAGAGTAGGGTAATCCAGCCTTCTGCAGAATCGAGAGAAACCGTTATCCTTCTCGGGAGTATGAGAAAGCCAACTCCAAGCATGACGTTGATAATCAAGACTGTAAATTGGAACGGTGATAGCGGATCTACCTTCGTGTTCAACAGATGACCTCCTTATTGAGCAGAACGAATACGTTTTGGCAATCTAAAGAATAAATCAAGAAACTTCTTCCTTGAGTAGCTAAATTGTAGTGAAAAGTAGGTTGTACCAAAGCTCTTCAAATTTGAAAGGTGGATGGACATCCAGATGAAAAAGCATACAGTTCCAAATAAGCCAAATATAGCAGCTGATATCATCGCAACAAAACGTAACATTCGAAAAGACAAACCAAAGCTATATTGAGGTACTGTAAAAGAAGTAATGGTGGTCAGCGCAATAATGATAACCATTAAGGAGCTAACTAAGTTAGCTTCAACAGCTGCTTGACCAATAATTACTCCACCCACAAGCCCAATCGTTTGCCCGAGAGGAGTAGGTAATCGAATACCAGCTTCTCTTAATAGCTCAATCGTAATTTCCATAATGATTGCTTCAATAAACGGTGGAAAAGGGACATTCTGTCGTGTACCTGAAATCGTTATGGCAAGCTCTGTAGGTAAGAGTCCTTGGCTAAACGAAACCAATGAAATGTAAAAGGCAGATAGAAACAATGTAATTAATATTGATAGGTAACGAAGTACTCTTAAGAAACTTCCAGCGATCCATCGCTCATAATAATCATCTGGTGATTGCAGAAGCATATCAAACGTTGAAGGCACGATGAGTGCAAAGGGAGAGCCATCTATAAAGAGGGCCACTCTTCCTTCATTTAACGCAGCAATCACTCGGTCTGGTCTTTCTGTATTTTGTATTTGCGGAAATGGCGACATCGGATGGTCTTCAATTAATTCCTCGAGCATACCTGAGTCTTCTAAATTACTTGTTTTTATTTTTGATAACCGTGACTCCAATTCTTCTAATAACTCATCTTTAATCAATTTCTGGTTATAGACATATTGAACAAGCTTTTCATTACTTTGAACGTTTAATTTGTGATCTTTGACAATGATATTTTGATCTCGTGTTAATTGTCTAAGTATGCCGATGTTGTCTTTTATGCTTTCAATAAAAGCGAGCTTAGGTCCGCGGATGACTTTCTCGCTTGAAGAGTCCTCGATGGATCTTTTTATTGTATTGGCAGTATCCAATATAAACACTTGTGCGTGATTTTCAAGAATGAGCACAGACTTCCCTTCGAAAATGAAGGAAATAGCATCATCAAATGAAAAAGTGGATTGGTACGAGAGCGTTTCTAATGTATGTAGAATAACCTCTTCTTCGGAGGAGGATTGAAACAATGATGGCGTAACTTTTTCTAGCTTATTCATAAACTGCATAAGCGTTGCAAAATCTGTTCTGGACTTCAAAAAGCACAAGGTACAGTTTTTACTTAGCTCAGTTATATAAACATCTCGATGACCATAATCCGACTGATTGGAGAAAAAGGTCGAGAATAGCTGTTTGTTGTAATCGAAATCAGATTGGAACTCCAAAATTTCAGCCATACGCTTCTCCTTTCTACACATCGAGATATACGTAGTGTGTTCTTGAGGCATAAGATTATTCATTCATCTATTTGAGTAATTACAATCAAATGTGAATCTATTGACGCCAACTGGCAAACGTGTAAAATAATAAGTGGTTAGCACTCTAGGATCACAAGTGCTAATCATAAATTGGTCATAAGGGAAGGTGTCATGTAGAAATGGAAAAGAAGCAGTTTCAGGCAGAATCGAAACGTCTTTTAGAGATGATGATTAATTCCATTTATACTCAAAAGGAAATCTTTTTACGGGAGTTGATTTCAAACTCTAGTGATGCGATTGATAAGCTATATTATCGTGCATTAACGGATGAAGCGATTAGCTTCGAGCAAGATCGTTATGCGATTCATATTGATGCGAATAAAGAAGAACGTACCTTATCGTTAACTGACACTGGTATGGGAATGACAAAAGAAGAATTAGAAGCAAACCTGGGTACCATTGCAAAAAGTGGATCTCTTGCCTTTAAAAAAGCAACGGAAACGAAAGATGGCCACGATATTATTGGTCAATTTGGTGTTGGTTTTTACTCTGCATTTATGGTGGCTGATAAAGTAACTGTGGTTAGTAAATCAGTGGATGATCCACAGGCTTATAAGTGGGAATCTGATGGCAGTGACGGATATACGATTGAACCAGCGGAGAAGGACTTACCAGGCACCGAGATTACATTACATATTAAAGAAAATACAGAAGACGAATCTTACGATGAGTTTCTTGAAGAGTTCCGTTTAAGGTCTATCGTCAAAAAGTACTCTGATTTCATCCGATATCCAATTAAGATGCAAGTAAGCACGCATCAGCCGAAAGATGGCGAAGAGGGAGAAACGGAAGAGGTTATAGAAGAACAAACGATTAACAGCATGGTACCAATTTGGCGCAAGAATAAAAGCGAGCTTACTAAAGAGGATTACGAACATTTTTATCAAGAGAAGCATTACGGCTTCGATAAACCCCTTGACCATATTCATTTAAGTGTGGATGGAGCCGTTCGTTATAATGCCATCTTGTTTATTCCTGAGAATACTCCGTTTGACTTTTATTCAAAGGAATACGAAAAGGGACTTGAGCTTTACGCAAATGGCGTCCTCATTATGGAGAAGTGTGCGGATCTTCTGCCAGACTTCTTTAGCTTTGTAAAAGGAATGGTTGATTCAGAGGATCTTTCATTAAATATTTCACGTGAGATGCTTCAGCACGATCGTCAGCTAAAGCTTATCGCTAAAAATATTCAGTCAAAGATTAAGTCTCAGCTTCAATCGATGTTAAAAAATAATCGTGACGCGTACGTGAAGTTTTATCAATCATTTGGACGCCAACTTAAGTTTGGTGTGTACAATGAATATGGTGCGCACAAAAAAGTGCTAGAAGATCTATTATTGTTCCATTCCTCTACAGAGGACGGACTGGTTTCATTATCTGAATATGTGACTCGTATGAAGGAAGATCAAGAAAAGATCTACTACGCTGGTGGAGAATCTATCGACCGTATTAAAAAGCTTCCGCAAACAGAGTTAGTTGCAGATAAAGGCTATGAAATCCTTTATTTTACGGAGGATGTAGATGAGTTTGCAATCAAAATGCTACAAAGCTATCAGGAAAAAGAATTCCAATCTGTTTCTAGTGCTGATCTAAAAATGGATGAAGACGATACCGAGCAGTCTGAGGAAGAGGCTGATGCTAATAAGGCTTTATTTGAAGAAATGAAATCTGTACTGGCAGGCAAGGTCAAGGACGTTCGTCTTTCCAAGCGTTTGAAGACTCATCCGGTTTTCCTAGCAGCAGACGGTGAAGTAACGATTGAAATGGAGAAAGTTCTTCAAGCCATGCCTGATAATCAGCATGTAAAAGCGGAGAAGGTTCTTGAGATCAACCCAAATCATGATGTGTTTAAAGCGATCAAAGCTGCACACGATACGGACCAAGAAAAACTGAAGCTATACACAAATCTGTTATACAGCCAAGCCCTTCTAATTGAGGGGCTACCACTTGAGGATCCGGTGGAGTTCACGAAAGATATGTGTAAGGTTATGGTATAAGAAGAATCAAGCAACAGCCGACTCAATCTTGAGTCGGCTGTTTTGTGTAATGGGGGAGAATTGCTGAAAAAAAGGCTTCGGCATCACTCCAGGAATGGGGCACGTAGAGAAAGGGCCTGTATACCAAGAGGAGCAGGTAATTCAGCAAGAAGCAAGTGCTCATATCAAGGGAAAGGGCCAGCATACCAAGAGGAGCGGTAGATGTAGCAAGAAGCAAGAGCTCATAGCAAGAGAAAAGTCCTGTATACCAAGAGAAGCGGTAGAAGTAGCAAGAAGCAAGAGCTCATAGCAAGAGAAAAGGCCAGCATACCAAGAGAAGCGGTAGATATAGCAAGAAGCAAGAGCTCATAGCAAGTAGAAAAGCCTACATACTAAGAGAAGCAGTAGCTCTTAACAAGAAAATCATCAGAAATCCATCGGAAGATTAACTAAACTCGCATGACTAAGTCGGTAAGCACAGCCAATCCAGTCACCATCCCGACCCCACGGATGGAATATGCGCGATAATAGGTAGGGGATGCGCGAAAAAAAGTAAAATGCGCGAAAAAGCGAGTACGTGCGCGGAAGCCAGTAAGCGCAGCCAATCCACTTAGGTAGGAATGTTAATCATTTTGTCTGATCGGGAACATGAGAGAAGTTTTCTCCTATAGCGGTGCATGAGCTCATTACAAGATGAATTTTTCATTGTCCACTCCCTAGGGTAAGTGCCCCCTATTTTGGGAGCGGTGGAAGAAGCAACGAATCATGAGCCCCCCTCTATCCATAACACAAGATTCATTTAAATATAAATTTGAACACAGTCCCATACACTTTAATCTTAAAGGGACGTTAATAATCAAGATCAACTCATCGTTTTGTTTGACTATTCTATAAATTAGTCCATGATAGAGAGACTACTTACAAAGACGGAAGGAGACTTATGTCATTTAACGAATGGTTATTTCTTATACTCAGTATCGTTTGGTTAATGGAATTTCTCATCTTTAAAGGTCAACGAGAATCCGAGAAATCCCATTCGTCTGAACGAAAAAGCTATTACCTTATCCTTTTTGCGATTACTATTACCGTCATGGCGAGTCTTTCTTTTCGTGAATTATCGTTTTTTACAATCGAAAATGCTTCTTTTACGTGGTTAAGTTTATTTATATATGGAGTAGGTATTTTTCTCAGATACTGGTCAATGCTGACGTTAAAGCAACAATTTACAAGGCATGTAGAGGTATCCGCAGATAAAAAACTAGTAAGTCATGGTCCTTACCGATATATGAGGCACCCATTATATACAGCCTTATTTGTCATTATGATTGGTTTATCTAGTTATTTGGCCTCGTGGACGGGCTTATTAATCACTCTTATTCTGGTTCTACCAGCATTGCTGTTTCGAATAAAGCTGGAAGAAGGTATGCTAACAGAAGCATTGGGCAAAAACTATGACGAGTGGAAGCAACAGCGTTGGATCTTAGTACCTTGGATTTATTAACTAAAAGGGGGAACTACGTGTGACGAAAAAAGTGATTGTAATTGGTGGCGGAATTGGTGGTTTATCTTCAGCGATCTCTCTTGCAGCAGAAGGATATCAGGTTCAGATCTTAGAAGCGAATGAGCGCATCGGAGGCAAATGCAATATTCGAAGTGGTGCAGGCTATACGTTTGATACGGGACCATCCATCCTGACGATGCCATGGACATTAGAGCAATTGTTCTCTCGTGCAGATCGTAAACTATCTGATTACATGACAATCAAACGAGTCGAGCCACAGTGGCGCACATTTTTTGAGGATGGTGTTTCCATTGATCTGAAGGGTGATTTGCCCGATATGCTAGCTGAAATTGAACGGATATCTCCAAAGGATACGTCTGGTTTCCTTCATTATCTTGATTACAGCAAGCAAATCTACGACCAATGCATGAAAAGCTTTTATCAAAAAAGTTTGTCTGGATTAAAGGATTTACGTCTCATGCATAGCTTTAAAGATCTACTTGCAATGGATCCAATGAAAAGCATGAATCAGGCTACAAAAAAACATATCCGCGACCCTCATTTGCAGCAACTCCTTGATTTTTTGGTAATGTATGTCGGGTCATCTCCATATCAATCACCTGCTGTATTATCACAGCTTGCCTACGTCCAGTTTGGCTTAGGGATTCATTATGTCGAGGGTGGTATGTATAAAATTATTAAAGGAATGGAGCGCTTATTAGGTGAACTTGATGTTGACATACGAACTAATGCAAGGGTAAATCGTATACTAGGATCTGATCAAAAGGCACAGGGCGTCCAGCTTCATTCTGGAGAGACATTGGATGCGGACATCGTGGTCTCAAACCTGGAAGCAATTCCAACCTATGATCAATTGATGCAAACGGAGTCACAATCCAAGCAGGAAATTAAAAAACTAAGTCAGTTTGAGCCAAGTGTATCTGGGTTAGTGCTACTTTTAGGTATTAACCGGACTTATGATCAGCTGTCTCACCATAATTTCTTTTTCTCAAAGGACCCGCAGTTGGAATTTAAGCAGATTTTCGAAGAGAAACGACCTGCCGATGATCCAACAGTGTATATTGGGATTTCATCTAAGTCCGATCCAAAGCAGGCACCTGAAGGCAAAGAGAATCATTTTGTCCTTACACATGTGCCGCCTCTTAAAGAGGGAGAAGACTGGGACAAGTACAAAGAGACCTACCGGGAAACCGTTATTGCTAAGCTGGAGCGAAATGGCCTAACCAATTTGCGTGAACATATTGAGTTTGAATATGCTTTTACGCCTAACGATTTGAACAAGCTCTATGGTTCTAATGGTGGTTCTATATATGGGGTCGCGGCTGATCGCAAAAAGAATGGTGGATTCAAAATTCCAAGCCGGAGTGGTGTGTACTCAAATCTTTATTTTGTAGGCGGCTCTACCCATCCTGGTGGTGGGGTTCCAATGGTTACTTTGTCTGGACAATTAACCGCAGATTTGATTTTTGAGGACGCATTGCAAGCGGATCATCATACAGGCTAATGAAAAGATAGGATCCCACTAATGAAATATTAGTGGGATTTTTTTATTGTTATTATATTTTGACAATTGATAACGCTTACAAAAAGATTTAATATAAAATAAGTACGTACAAAAAGGAGGCTGCAATGAAATCATCATACTTAGAAACGATTAACGACGTCATTAAATCAGGCAGGTTTAAAGATAACTGGGATTCCTTAGCTCAATACAAATTAGCTGACTGGTATCAAAAAGCAAAGTTCGGAATTTTTATTCATTGGGGTGTTTACTCTGTTCCTGCTTTTGGTAATGAGTGGTACTCGCGTAATATGTATATTCAAGGATCGAAAGAATTTGACCATCATATTAACACCTATGGTCCACACAAAGAGTTCGGCTATAAAGACTTTATTCCAGAGTTTAAAGCAGAGCATTTTGATGCTGACGAATGGGCGCAGTTATTTGAAGATGCAGGAGCGCGTTATGTGATGCCGGTTGCAGAACATCATGATGGCTTTCAAATGTATAAGAGCGACATTTCTCGTTTTAATGCGTATGAAATGGGTCCCAAGCGTGATGTGCTGGGAGAGTTAGGTGAATCTTTAAGCAAACGAGACATTACACTTTGTGCATCCTCCCATCGAATCGAACATTGGTTTTTTATGGGGCATGGTAAGGAATTTGATAGTGATATAAAAGAGCCGTTAAAAGTGGGGGATTTTTATTGGCCGGCCATGCCAGAGCCAGATCACCATGATATATATAGCTCCTCTCCTTCTAAAGAGTTTTTAGACGATTGGCTTATCCGTACGTGTGAAATTGTAGACAAATATCAACCACGTATTATGTATTTTGACTGGTGGATCCAACATCATGCTGCTAAACCTTATTTAAAAAAATTTGCCGCGTATTATTATAATCGTGCAGAGGAATGGGGGAAGGAGGTAGCGATCAATTACAAGCATGATGCCTTTATGTTTGGTACGGCCGTTGTAGATATTGAGCGGGGACAGTTTGCTGACCAGAAGCCTTATTTCTGGCAAACGGACACAGCCGTTGCCAAAAACTCATGGTGTTATACAGAAAATAATGAGTACAAGAAGGCAAATGAAATTATTGCAGATCTTGTGGATATTGTAAGTAAAAATGGCTCTCTTTTATTAAACATTGGACCTAAAGCAGATGGAAGCATTCCTGATGAAGACCGTGCTATTTTACTTGAAATTGGAGATTGGTTACGAGTGAATGGTGAAGCCATTTATGATTCAGGGGTATGGAGAGTAGCTGCTGAGGGACCTACACTCATTAAGGAAGGACAATTTACAGATTCAGAATCAAAAACATTTACAGCAGAAGATATTCGCTTTACCGTAAATGGTTCCTACCTTTTTGCTACTGTGCTACATTACCCTAAAAACGGCTACGTTTGCATAAAGTCTTTAAGTGATAAGGATGCATCAAAGTTACCTCATTTTCATGGAATCATTCAAGATTTGGAGATATTAGGATTTGACGAGAAACCGACATGGGAGCGTTCTGAAGAGGGTCTAAATATACACACAAACACTGTTCAAAGTGATAAACCGGTTGTCATAAAGATATTATTAGATTAGTAGGGGAATAACATGTCACGTTCTAACTAGTGGTGCCTTTATTTGGTTCCCAATAGAGAGGTTGAATGTAACACGTGAGGAGGGGGCAATATGTTCAGAAGAAGGACATTAAACGTTTATAGGCGTTTCCTTATATCCTATGTTATTATTTTGCTCATCCCTATTATGACTGGTTTCTTTACCTATCACGCTGCTATAAAAGAAGCTGAGAATTATGCAATTAGAACTAGTATACAATCATTAAACCAGAGTAAGTCTTTACTGGAACAAAGGCTATCGGAAGTAGAGCGATTTGCAAGACACATTGCAATAAATGATGATTTACAACGAATTTTACTATTAAGCAGTGATGAATCTACACGACAAATCTCTTTACTATCAAGTTTTTCTTCCGCTGTAACACCATTCGCTTCAACAAATGATTTTATTGAAGATTATTACATCCGTATTAATAAAAGCAACTTAATTATTACGCCTGGCTCAGTTTATTTTAGACCTCAGCAATTTTTCGCTGGAACTGATTATAGTGAAGCGTACCTATCAAAACTAGTAGAAACAGAGAATCGTACTCATTCATTTATTAGTCCTACAGAGGATATGGATAGCATTGGATTAACCTTTGTTCAGTCTATTCCTTTAGATAGTGCGTATGCTTCCTTAGGAACAGTAGTTGTTCCAATTAAACAAAATGATATTAACAATATTGTAAAGAGTATGCCAAATGAGCTGGATGCTTGGACCTTTATTCGAGATGGAGAAAATAAGGTGATTTCAGCTACAAATATTACTAAAGACCGGATTACTGAGATTGCTATTAATTCAAATGAGCAAGATGTTGAGTATTTAAAAGACGGTACGTTAGTCGTTACCATGCGTTCGGATAAGAATGATTTGATCTATACTGCAGGTATACCTAAAAGTACAATTGCAGCTCAAGCTAAACCAATAAAAGATATCACACTCATCGTAACAAGTGTAACCTTATTAGTTGGGCTATGTATTTCTTTGCAATTTTCACGGCGGAATAGTAGGCCAATCACTTCAATTGTAAAGCGTTTAAACGAATACATGGGAGCAGAGGCAAAATCAAAAAATGAATACGATTCTTTGATGGACCATGTTTCACACTTATTAAAGAGTCATACTGAATTACGGCAGACATTATCGAATCAAATGCCTGTTTTGAAGGATTTGTTTATTAAGCAATTATTACATGGAAGCATTACTGCAGAGCAAGCAGTTGAATCGTATAATAATTCTTACGGAGAAAAATTCTCAAATCATCATGTTGGAAATGTTTTTGTAGCTGAGATTGCATCAAAAAAAGAGAATTTGCCAACGAAGGAATATCATGAACGACTGATGGAATTTGATCTGTATGTAGAAGAAAAAATGGGCGAGCTATATCCATTTCTTCATAAGACCATAAGTCAACGAAAGCTTATCTATTTGTTGCTTATTGACAAGATTGAGCATCAGCACTCTCCACAAAAAGCCGAAATACTATTTAAAGAATTGAATGATAAAGTTGAAGGAAGACAAACACTTGATATACATGTGGGCATTGGCCAATCTTATGAGCGGCTCTCAGATATTAATCGCTCATACCATGAAGCGTTAGTTGCACTTCAATATGGACAGGATCTAGCTGACTTTGGCGTTTTTCTTTTCAGAAGAATTGTTCATAGCTCTACCATTTATTTTTATCCATATGATTGGGAGCTTTCTCTACTTAAGAACATTAAAGATGGAAATGCAGAGGCCTCGATTTCAATGATTGATACTTTATTTAATAAGAATAAATATGAAAAATCATTGTCACCAAAGATGCTGGAGCATTTTTTAGTAGCGCTTAAAGGAACGGTTATGAGAGCTATTGATGCAACAAGACAAGAAGGTCAAATTAAACAACTTTACGAAAAATTACTATTAACACAAAT
Source organism: Alkalicoccobacillus porphyridii (assembly GCF_007293315.1). GTDB lineage: Bacteria > Bacillota > Bacilli > Bacillales > Bacillaceae_D > Alkalicoccobacillus > Alkalicoccobacillus porphyridii. The sequence continues at coordinate 238,085 of NZ_VLXZ01000004.1, read as the reverse complement.
CAATACAAATAAATCAGAAGAGCTAAAGCAGATGATCATCTCTCTTATCTATCTATTTTGTGATTGGAAGGATAAAAAACAAGCCGTGCAAGATCATGTGTTAATACAAAAAGTAAAAGAATGTATAAATGTGCATTATACGGACGCTGGTCTAACATCGAATCTCATTGCATCGAAAATAGGTGATGAGGAGAAGAGAATGATTAGTTTATTTAAATATGAAACCGGGGAACGGTTAAACGAGTATATTGAAAGAGTTAGAATAAAAAAGGCTGAAGACCTACTCAGTCAAGGTGTACTAACCATTGAAGAAATTGCAGAGCAGGTTGGATATAATAGTGCCCATTCCTTTCGTAGAGTATTTAAACGATTACATGCAATCACACCTGTACAATATCGAGAAAATTTACATTCCTCAAAAGCTTAATAGTATCTTTTTAGAACTGTACCTTGATTTTTAAAGTGTACGGTTTTTTTATTTAACGAAAATACAGGTGTACGTCTTTTTCTGAAGTGTACGGTTTCAATAGTCAAAACCTCTGATATCATTCTAAATGAAGGCGCTTTCATTAAGGGGCTTTAAGAAAGGAGTGTGGCTTTGAAAACAACTGAAAGGATCAATAAGAGAACGTTTAAACCAAAGTTCAGGCGAGAAACTCACCGAGAATTAGCCAAAAAAAGCTTTCGAAGACATTGGCAACTATACTTGCTGATGATTCCACCAATAATGTATTTCATTATTTTTAAATATGTCCCTATGGCTGGAACGATCATTGCATTTAAAGACTATAACATTGTTCAAGGTGTTTTTGGAAGTGATTGGGCAGGGTTAAAACACTTTCAAGCGTTTTTTAGAAACCCAGTAGCTTGGGACCTCATCAAAAACACACTATACTTAAGTCTTTATCAAATGGCTGTAACGTTTCCGCTACCGATTATTCTTGCACTCGCGTTAAATGAAATCAGGCATGGGATCTTTAAGCGTACGGTACAAATGTTCACTTATGCACCGTATTTCATTTCAACAGTTATCATTGTGTCTATGATTATTATTATGCTTTCTCCACGTACTGGGATTATTAACGATATCCTTATATTCTTAGGGTTTGAGTCAAGTAATTTTTTAGCACAATCAGATGCTTTTCGATCTGTGTACGTATGGTCAGATGCATGGCAGCAGACCGGTTATGCAGCCATTATATATCTTGCTGCATTGGCTGGGGTAGACAGGCAACAGTATGAAGCGGCAAAGGTGGATGGCGCTTCACGAATTCAACGCATACTTAACGTGGATATTCCAGGTATTATGCCTGCGATCGTCATTATCATGATCTTAAGTGTAGGGAATTTAATGTCTATTGGCTTTGAGAAGGTTTATTTATTACAAAATCCACTCAACCTAAGCACGTCAGAAATTCTACAGACCTACGTATACAAAATGGGTATAATCAATGCAAGCTTCAGCTTTAGTGCTGCTGTAGGGTTATTTAATTCCATTATCAATTTAATATTGATTCTCATAGTGAATGTCATCGCTCGTAGGGTTACAGGTACAGGGCTATGGTGATGAAGAGAGGAGGGCTTATGAAAAGAAGAAAGCAAAAAAGTAGAATAAAAGAATCATTCACTGATCAACTCTTCTTATATAGTGTTTATGCCTTTTTAATTCTGGTTTTGATTATTGTGCTATATCCAATAGTTTATATAGTGAGCTCTTCCATAAGTAGCGCCGAAGCAGTAACCGCAGGTGAGGTTTGGCTATGGCCTGTTGACATATCGTTTGCAGGTTATAGAGAGGTTTTAACTAACTCTGATGTACTACGAGGTTTCAAGAATTCAATCATCTACACCATAAGCTATACATTGCTTGCGGTAGTCTTAACGGTTGTGTTTGCGTACCCTTTGTCAAGAAGGAATTTTTATGGTCGCACCTTCCTTATGTTCTTTATCTTGATTACCATGCTTTTTTCAGGGGGGTTAATTCCCGAATATCTTTTAGTACAACGACTAGGCATGCTTGACAGTATATGGGCTATTATTATTCCTAAGGCCATTGCTGTTTGGCAGGTGATTATAGCTAGAACCTTTTTCCAAACGAGTATCCCTGAGGAGTTAGTTGAAGCAAGTGAAATGGATGGGTGTAGTAGCATTCGTTTTTTATGGTCCGTTGTTTTACCACTTTCAAAACCAATTATTGCTGTGTTAGCTCTTATGTATGCAGTTATTCAATGGAACAGCTATTTCGATGCCATGATTTTTCTTAAGACTAGAGATCTATTTCCATTGCAATTGGAGCTAAGGGAGATCCTTATCACACAAACAAGCTCAGGTGCAAATATGGATATTGCAGTACAAGCGGAGCGTGACCGCTTAGCAAATCTAATGAAGTATTCATTAATCGTTGTTTCTAGTTTGCCTGTCCTAGTTATCTATCCTTTTGCACAAAAGTATTTTGTGAAAGGTATGTTAATTGGATCTGTAAAAGGATAAATACTTTAAACACTAAGGGGGATTTACACATGGAAGTCAAGTTCATAAGAATATTTATATTACTTGTAGGGATGGTACTTCTTGTTTCATGCTCTCCAGGAGAAGAGGCTTCAGAGGATACAGTTGAAGGAAAAACAGATATGAAAATTTTTATGCCGAACTACTCAGAAAGAGACTTAGAGACAAATTCTTTTACAGCTTTTGTTGAGGAGGAATTTGATGTAAACCTTATCTTTGAGACTACGTCTTATGACTCAGCAGCAGCAAAAGAGCGACGCCAGATCTCGCTTTCAAGTGGTGATTACCCAGATGTGTATTTCATGATTCCTTGGGTAGATCAATTCTCTGCAAATGAGATGCTTCGTTACGGGAATCAAGGTGTTCTTTTGCCCTTGAACGACCTTATTAAAGATCACGCTCCTAATTTACAGGAGGTTTTAGATACTGATGCTGAATATCGAGCTCTTGCTACTGCACCTGATGGAAATATATATGGAATACCTCAACTCATTGAATGTTTCCACTGTACTTGGCCAAATAAAATGTGGCTAAATAGTACATGGCTTGATAACTTAGGACTGGACGTTCCAGAAACACATGAAGAATTAAAAGAAGTGCTGACTGCATTTAAGAATGATGATCCAAATGGAAATGGTGAGAAAGACGAGATTCCACTTAGTGGTTCAATTTCAATTGGTCAGCATTCTGTTATACCATTTTTAATGAATGGATTTGTGTATGATGATGTCAAAACGCGTTTGACTGTAGATAATGATCAAGTTTCATTTGTGGCGAACAAAGAGGAATGGAAACAAGGCTTGGAATATATTCATGAGCTTTATGAAGATGGGCTTATTGATCCTGGAGCTTTTACTCAAAACGCTGAAGCCTATACTCAATTAGGAAGTAATGCGGATGAAGTAATCCTTGGCGCTGGACCCTCCATGCATCCTAATGAATTTGCCAACAATGATAATAGTTTGGAATATGATGCCATTGCTCCGTTAGCAGGACCAAATGCTGCGTATTCCGTTTATAAGTATCCCATAGAACAAGGTGCAACCTTTGCCCTCACAAATAAAGCGAGTGAAGAGGTGCAAGTGAAAGCCCTAAAGCTATTAGATTATATGTTCACAACGGAGGGGTCTCTTCGCGCCATGTTCGGAGAAGAAGGAGAATCATGGGAACAGGCTGAAGAAGGTGATGTGGCTATTAATGAAGATGTAGAACCACTTGTTAAAGAGATACATTCTGATGATGAACGTAATAACAATTGGGGAGCCAGCGCTCAATATTATCATCCAGTAGAATTTAGAGATTCTTGGGTTCAGGCTGAGGATATTTATACACAGGAGGGCTATGAACGCCGTTTACAAGAAGCCACTTACTTATATGAAGGAACGGAGCCGGAACGAGTATTCCCTTATTGGAGTGTTTGGTTTGATGAAATAGTGCAAGAGGAAGTAGCCACACTTGAAACTAATATTAAGACGAACGTGGAGCAAAGTGCTGTACGATTTATCGTAGGAGAACTAGATTTTGATTCGGACTGGGACAGCTATTTAGCTGGTTTAGAATCCTTGGGCGTAGACCGTTATGTAGAAATCATGCAGGAAGCGTATGATCAATATCTTGAAAATGTGAATTAAATGTATAGGTTCGTTGCGACAGTTTAGTGACATAGATCTCCTATCCTAATCTCAACAAAGAGATATAAGGAAAGTGTTCCAGTGGGGGTTTATCAATAGAAGAAAAGCTAAACAATGTTTAATATTGTTTAGCTTTTCTTTAATTCAGGTAGAATCATTACCAATTTAGATAAATTGAGTACTGTTAGAGCGAACAGGTACTTGCCATTAACCTGGTTCCACGTCCAAGTTACAATAAACCCATTCTTTTCGAAAGTTAATATCTCATTAAATACTCATTTCTTAACTCAATTGAGATTCGTCATGATGTTGCTCATTTATTGCCGTGTGCGTATCCACATCTTCAACCGTTAATACAAGGCCGCCAAATTTACCTGCTAACCAGTTATAACATAATGTGACTAGTGATATTATGCCTGCATAGAAAGCAGTATAAAAAATAATGGCAATTAAAAAAAGCGGGATAGTTACAAAACCTGCAGCCCCTTCCTGGGTAACCCCTACTAAAGTAGCAATAAGAAAAATCAGGACAAAAATAATAAGGGGAATAAAATAAAGGTAAAGCGTACTTTTTAAAACACTAACAATACCAAATTTCTTAACTTCCACTTTTCTCATACACTCAACTCCTCTTCATAAAAATATGTATATATTCATACACAGGAGTTTATACCCTGTTTATTCCACTTGCAAACAACTATTTACAGTGTAATTATGGAAGGTTTGTCCTAATAGCTTGTCAGAATCGCTAGATGAGGCTATGATGGAGGTTAAGAGAACAAGTGAAAGCGAGTGTTAATGATGGGACGTAAATGGAATAATATTAAAGAAAAAAAAGCATCAAAGGATGCAAATACAAGTAGAATTTATGCGAAATTTGGACGTGAGATATATGTGGCAGCCAAGCAGGGTGAGCCAGACCCTGAATCAAACCAAGCTTTAAAGGTCGTTCTTGAACGAGCTAAAACCTATAATGTTCCAAAAGCAATCATCGATCGAGCGATTGAAAAAGCTAAAGGTGGCTCAGATGAAACATACGATGAGCTTAGATACGAAGGTTTTGGACCAAACGGCTCTATGTTGATTGTTGATGCGCTAACTAATAATGTGAACCGCACCGCATCTGATGTTCGAGCGGCTTTTGGAAAAAATGGAGGGAACATGGGCGTTAGTGGCTCAGTTGCTTATATGTTCGATGCGGCTGCTGTAATTGGTGTAGAGGGCAAGTCTGAGGATGAGATACTTGAATTGATGATGGAAGAAGACGTAGATATTAAAGATATTGTTCAAGAGGATGAAACGGTTATCGTTTATGCAGACCCTGAACAATTTCATGCTGTCCAAGAGGCGTTTAAAACGTTAGGTGTGACGGAATTCTCAGTAGCTGAACTTACCATGTTAGCTCAAAATGATGTGTCTATTCCTGAAGAGGGTAAGGAGCAATTTGAGAAGCTAATAGATGCACTGGAAGATTTGGAAGATGTTCAACAGGTTTATCACAATGTTGACTTAGCTGAGTAAATATTTATCTTATATAGAAATCAATAATGATGAAGAGTAAGTACAAAACAGATTGGGTGTTCAGAGAGTTGGTGGTGGCTGTGAACCAATCATCCTTTGTTTTGGAATGGGCTTCTGAATTACTTTTCCGAAATCGTTAGTAGGTCACTGAAAAAGTCATGTAAGAATGAGCTGAATAGCGCCGCTACAGGAGAACCCTAGCACCCGCAAGAACGGCCTCAGCCCTCGAAGTGGAAGTACGCCACTTCAATGTCGGTCTGCCTCGTTCTGTTCCGCAGGAGTCTACGGGTTCACACCCGCTAATGTTCTGACTTAAACAATGGAAGAACGTTCGCAGTCTTATATAGATCGTTTTTCAGTGACCTAAATCGTTAGTAGGTGAAGTCGGGTTTCTCTATCCGTTATCAACTAGAGACATATCGAAAGTAGATGCTTTCCGTATGTGTGAGTGAGCTGATTCTACTAGCTAACAAAAGGTGGTACCGCGAGAAAACCTCGTCCTTATTTGGACGGGGTTTTTTGTGTTTATTTAAGGGGGTGATGGTCATGGAAGATGACTGGTGGCAAAGAAAGATGAACGGTTCTCAGCAACATAATAGAAGGAGGAACTTATATGAAAGAACGAATGATGACAGGAGATCGTGTGACAGGCAAGCTTCATCTTGGCCATTATGTAGGCAGCTTAAAAAATCGAGTAGCGCTACAACATCAATATGATACATTTGTGATGCTTGCAGATGTGCAGGCATTAACCACGCATTTTAAAGAGCCTAAACAACTATCGCAATATCTAAGACTAGTTACGCTGGACTATCTCTCCGCTGGTATTGACCCAAATGAAACAACTATTTTTGTTCAGTCAATGATTCCAGAAATCGCAGAGTTAACCATCTATTATTCAATGTTTGTAACGGTTAACTCTCTTCGACACAATCCAACTGTTAAGGCGGAAGCGTTAGAGAAAGGCTATGAGGATCTGTATTATGGTTTCCTTGGGTACCCAATTAGTCAAACAGCAGATATTACATTTTGCAAAGCAACCGTTGTCCCCGTTGGTAAGGATCAGTTGCCTCATATGGAACAAACAAGAAAAATCATACGCCGGTTTAATCAATTATATAAACCCGTATTTGCAGAACCGAGAGCTCTTGTTGGTGAGTTTCCACGATTACCCGGTATAAATGGTGACAGTAAAATGAGTAAAAGCAAGGGGAACTCCATTCATTTAGACTCTACTTATGAAGAAGTCCTTAACAAAATAAAAAAAGCAAAAACAGACCCAGCAAGAGTAAAGAAGTCTGATCCTGGTCATTCAGAACGTTGTGTCATATTCACCTATCATCAAGCTTTTGCAAATGAATCGACCGAAGAGATATATGAAGGGTGTAAAACGGCATCACTTGGTTGTGCCGAATGCAAAGATAAAGTTTCTAAAAGTATCAATCAGCTCCTTGAACCGATGAGAGAAAGGAGAGATATGTTCCAAAAAAATCCTTCTCAATTAGATGAGATACTAATGGAAGGGACAGCTAGAGCTCAACATATTGCAAAAGAAACGCTTCATGAGGTGAAAGAAGCTATGAATATGAATTATTTCTAAGCTACCGTTTTAGTCCGTTTGAATGTACTCAAACGGACTAAAACTAATCTTTTGATAGCCAAAAAGAGACATAGTCATCACACTGATATAAGAGCAATAATATATAAATGCTTAAACAAAATACATAGAAAAAAACATTATATAATTAAATAATTTCACGTACCATATTCTTATCTATAAATACCAATCAACCACTAATCACAAAAATAAAAGTCGAAAATAATAGTATAATTTTGTCGAATTTAGACCTTATTATTTGACGTGAAAAATACACTGTGCTAAAGATGGAAACGTTACCATTAAGCGTTCTCACAACATGAAGACTTCACAGAAAGATAAATTTTTACTATGGGAGGGGAGAGTATGCGCTATAAAACACCTGCGTTTTTAGCTTTTATGCTACTGGCCGTAGGGGGCTGTAATGAGAGTACTGAACCAAACCTATCCGATGAACCTTCAGGTGATTTAACGGTTTGGGCATGGAATTTAGAGGCTGATTATTTACTTGATATTGTCCCGGATTTTGAAGAAATGTATCCGAATATTAATGTTCACATCTTAAAGCTTAGTGGTGATCAAGTCTATCAAAGACTCACTACAGGTCTTGCTGCTGGAGTAGAAAGTCAGTTACCAGATCTCGTTCAAGTGGAGAACCAACGAATTGATCTCTATATGGAGAACTTTAGTGAAAGCTTTGTCAACTTATCTGAGATGGGTTTTGATGAACATCGAGACAAATTTGTTGAAGGGAAAATTGCTCCTTTAATTAATGACGATGATGGAGTTATGGCATTTCCGAGGGATACTGGACCAATGGCGGTCTTTTATCGAGAAGACTTGTTTGAAGAAGCTGGGATTGACCCCGACGAAATTGTTACATGGGATGATTATATAGCTGCCGGGGAACAAATGCTTGAAGAAACAGGCACACTCATGACAGGTATGCAATTTAATGGAGATACTCAATTCTATCGTGCCATGCTTCAGCAGCATGAATTATTATATTTTGACTTAGATGGGAATGTTACCGCTAATACAGATGCTGCTTATCGTTCGATGGAAACATTAAAAGCAATGGATGATGCGGGGATTTTCCTCTATGCTTCAACAGGTGAAGAAGTGAATGCGGCGATCAAAAATGATGCCGTTGCCTCCGTCATTAGTGGTTCATGGCAAAAAGGAATCATTGAGGATCAAATGCCTGAACAGGAAGGGCTATGGAGAGTTATGAAGATGCCTGTTTTCGAGGAAGGTGGATTAACTGCTGCGAATGATGGTGGTTCGAACCTTGCTATTACTTCTGTTTCCAGTAACAAAGAAGCAGCATACTTATTTGGGGAGTTTGCTTCAGTGAATGTTGATAATCAAGTGTATGGTGCACTTGCATATGGAGCGTACCCAGCACTTATTGGAGCGATTGATCATCCTCAACTTGCTGAAGGAGATGAGTTTTTTGGTGGTCAAGAAATCTTTACCCTTTTTGGTGAAGAGGCGGTTGATTTACCCGTTGTCAATTTCACAGATGATTATTTGAGGGCTCAAAATAACTTCAATGATGCGATCGGTCGGGTTATTTTAGAAAATGTGTCTGTAGCGGAAGGGCTTGAAACAGCAGGTAATCGACTTGAAGCAGCCACTGGACGGGAGGCAAGCGATGAGTAATTCAGTCACTCAAGGCAGACCAAAAGGCAAGGGACCGAAGAATCAGGCAGGACTTGCCCCCTATGTGTTTATAGCACCAGCTGTTCTGTTATTTTTAATGTTTACAGGTTATCCTGTAGTGTATTCATTAATTCTAAGCTTCACAACAAATGAAGCGGGAGTAAACACCTTTGCTGGCTTTGGAAATTACATTCGTTTGTTTCAGGATAGTTTGTTTTATGAATCCCTCTTTAACACTTTTATTATTCTGATTTTCCAAGTGCCCATTATGATTATGTTCGCGGTTATACTCGCAAATGTTTTGCATAGTGGGATTCACAGGTTTAAAGGTGTGCTGCGGGTCGCTTTTTTTACACCAACAGTGACCTCACTCGTTGCAGCTGCGATTATCTTTCTTTTAATCCTAAATCAGGATTTTGGGATTATCAATTTTATGCTCTCTAATGTGGGGATTGATCGTATTCCCTGGCTAAATGATCCGTTTTGGGCCAAGGTTTCACTTATTATGGTGACGATCTGGCGATGGACAGGCTACAACATGATCATTATTTTAGCTGGACTGCAAGTGATTCCAAAGGATCTCTACGAGGCAGCTAGTATAGATGGCGCTAGTCCTTTACGTAAGTTTTTTTCCATTACCTTACCGCAATTAAAACCGGTGCTGCTATTTGCCGTAGTCATGTCAACGATTGGTACCTTTCAGCTATTCGATGAGGCCTTTAACTTAACGGGTGGTGGCCCAATTAATGCCACAACCACAGTCACGATGTATCTATATGAAAATGGCTTTGAATACTTTGATTTTGGTTATGCATCAGCCATAGCGTATGTGGTGGTACTCATCATAGCCGTTCTATCATTTATTCAGTTCAAACTGGCAGGTGATGACGATTGAGCATTCTAGGGAAGGTATTAAAATATGTTGTATTAGCTATTGGATTGTTCATTACACTTGGACCCTTTTATTGGATGCTAGTTGGTGCAACAAACTCATCAGGAGCACTGCTTTCAGTACCTCCTAATTTAATTCCTGGCGACCAGTTAGCTGAGAATTTCCGAAACCTCTTAGATAATATTGATATTTTTCAAGCTTTATTGAATTCAACGATTATTACAGTCACATTTACAGTTGTGGCAGGATTGTTTAGTGCAGCGGCGGGCTATGCGTTTGCGAAGTATAAGTTTAAAGGCAGGAACACATTGTTTGCCATGCTACTTGTATCGATGATGATTCCATACCAAGCTTTAATTATTCCGCAATTTGAGCTTTTTGCTAATCTTGGGATTTTAAATACGTATAGTGCGATTATTTTGCCACAGCTCGCCTATCCATTTGCGATTTTTCTTATGAGACAAAGCATGAAATCGATTCCCGACTCTCTATTAGAATCCGCACGTATTGATGGCTGTGGAGAGTACAGGATTTTTTTTCAAATCTCTTTACCTATGATGCTCCCGGCAATTGGTGCTGTCGCTATTTTCTTGTTTACGCACCAGTGGAATAACTTTTTATGGCCTCTTGTTGCCATCGTAACAGAGGATATGTACACACTGCCGATTGTATTATCTATTTTGGCAGGACAGGATAATCTCGATTATGGTCAGTTAATGTTAGCTGCATCCATATCAGTATTGCCAATCTTCATCATGTTCCTCTTCTTACAGCGCTATTTTATTGCAGGAATTGCAAGTGGAGCGGTGAAGGAGTAGATTGTTAATAAGGTAGCCAGGGAGATGGACCTGAATAGGATCCGTTCTCCCTGGTTTTTTAATTTTTATTAAGGAGTGATAAGGACCTTACCTTACCCATGTAGCCGTATAAACTTCATACTACACTTAGATGGTTTTGTTCATATTTACAAAGAATTTGGATAAGATTTATAGGAAGTGACTTCAGGTACTGGTATAACAGTACTAGAACCGTTAAAATAGAAATCTTAAAGCAATAATTAGAAAGAAATGAGTGGTGAGAAGAAAATGACAAGAAATGAGTTAGCATCATCTGACCTTGCAATTGAAGCAAAAGGATTGGTGAAGATATTTGGAAAACATCGTGCAGTCGACGGAGTAGATCTATCAATTAAAAAAGGAACCGTCTATGGTTTCTTAGGTCCGAACGGTGCAGGGAAAACAACAACCATTCGTATGCTCGCAACATTGCTCACTCCAGATGAAGGCAGTGCCCACGTATTTGGCCATGATCTCGCTACTGAAACCTCCGAAGTTAGAAGTCGGATAAGCCTAACTGGTCAGTATGCCTCCATTGATGAAGACTTAACGGGCATAGAAAATTTAGTTCTTATCGCAAGGTTGATGGGCTATAATCGTAGTCAAGCAAAGGCACGGGCGAATGAGCTCTTGCACGCATTTGGCTTGGAGGAAGCAGCTAAAAGACAAGTCAAAAAATATTCAGGTGGAATGAGACGACGAATTGATATTGCGGCTAGTATCGTTGTTACCCCCGAACTATTATTTTTAGATGAACCAACAACCGGGTTAGACCCAAGAAGCCGTAACCAGGTATGGGATATTGTTCGCGCATTAGTGAGCGCAGGAACAACCGTTCTCCTTACCACTCAATATTTAGAGGAAGCAGATCAACTCGCTGACCGAATTGCTGTCATTAATCAAGGGAAAATTATTGCTGAAGGTACAAGTGACGAACTAAAAGCATCTGTCGGCTCAGGTACATTGCAAATACGCTTAAGTGATGTCGCGCAACGTGAGCCAGCCATCCGTATTTTAGAAGAAGTGCTTGCAGTACAGGTACATACAGGCTCCGATTCAGCAGCGATTACTTCTCAAGTCGCTAACTCATCGGTAGTGGTCAAAGCACTTAGCAAGCTAGAAGAGGCAGGTATTACATTAAGCGATTTTTCATTGGGGCAACCAAGCCTGGATGAGGTGTTCTTAACATTAACAGGAAAACCTGCTGAAGAAAATGAGAACAAGGAAGAGGAGAGCGCATGAGTCAGAGTACAACGAATAAAGTAGATCAACGCTTGCATGACGCTATTGCATCAAGTGTTAGACCTCCTAATCCGAACGCATTATCGTCCTCACTAACATTCTCATCTAGAGCATTACTAAGGATAAAGCATGTACCAGAACAATTGTTCGATGTAACAATGTTTCCGATTATCTTTCTGTTAATGTTCACCTATCTGTTTGGAGGAGCCATCGCAGGCTCAACAACAGAGTATTTACAATTTTTGCTGCCAGGGATTCTCGTCATGACCGTATCACAAATCACGATGTATACAGGCGTTGATTTAAATAATGATATTCGAAAAGGCGTATTTGACCGGTTCCGTACACTTCCAATTTGGCTACCCTCAGCTCTAGTTGGGGCACTCCTCGTAGATGCAGTTCGCTACCTAATGGCATCCACGATTATGGTACTTCTTGGATTATTGTTAGGGTTTAGACCAGAGGGTGGGTTTATCGGAGTCTTATCTGCATTAGGTCTTATTTTAATCTTTTGTTTCAGTCTCTCATGGATCTGGACAACACTTGGAATCATCATGCGCTCAGAGAAATCATTAATGATGGTCAGTATGATGGTCTTATTCCCATTAACCTTTGTCAGTAATGTTTTTGTAGATCCAGAGACGCTACCGAACTTGTTGCAAGGGTTTGTTGATATCAATCCCATCTCCTTACTCGTTACAGCCGTTCGAGGATGTATGTATGGGACAGTAACCACTGCAGAAGTAGGGTGGGTTCTACTCGCATCTGCCATATTTTTAGTAATCTTTGCTCCGTTGACGATGTATTTGTATCGAAATAAAAAATAACAGATAGTACAGTAACAATTAAGCCTTGACGACAACGTCTCATTATTGAGTTTGTCGCCAGGCTTTTTTGTTAGTTCGGCGAGTCAAATGTTTCATGCTTACCGTTATGATGAATCCTTTAGTTTTCATCATTCTACACGAATCATTTTATTGTGCTAGGTATCATCATTATTGTACAATTTGTACAATAAGGGGAGGGGAGTTCGATCGACATTTTCACCCTCACGCTATTTACTATAAAGGTGGGATGAATGATGAATGAAAAGCAAAGAGCAACGAGTCGCTTTCTCATAAAACAAAGATTATTTATTAAGTTATATTTGCTAAAATATATAGAGGACGGCCGACTTTATGGCATTCAAATGCTAGAACAAATCAGAGACAGATTTCAATCAGAAGGCTACAAACCAAATCACGCGGATATTTATCGAGCTTTACATGAATTAGTCGATTCAGGAGTCATCAAAGCAAGTAAACGAAAGCTGACTGAGGATTCCTATCAGGAAATTTTGATTTATTATATTCGAGACACGCAAAAAGCAGCCATAATAAAAGAACAAGGAATTAAAGAATTAAAAGACTCTGCGGCATTATTGAAAAAAGCACTTGATGATTTGGAAGATTAGTTAATATAGTGCTCTTCCTAATTAAATAATTGAAAGGACGTGTACAGATGGAGATCCCAAGCATTGTTCAGAAAACACATATCAACTGTTCAATTGATGAGGTTTATAAAACGTTACTCTCAGCTCAAGATTGGAATCAATGGTTCACGGATGAAACAACAATAGACAATCATCACATTACACTAGTCTGGACCAATTGGGGTAAAGAAAAAGTCACGATCAAAGATGGCGGAAGGATTATTAATAAAATCCAAAATAAACACTTTTCATTTGAATGGTCGCCTGGACCCGAACTAACAACAACTGTAAATTTTGATCTTGAAGAATATAATTTGGGTACAGACATCACCGTAACTGAGACAGGTTATATGGAAGACCACTTACATACTCTGGTTTACTGTGCGGGAGGATGGGGAGAAGCATTAATGCTGCTAAAAGCGTACATGGAGCATGGAATAAAATTACGTACAAGTGAAAGCTAAAAATCGGTAAACTCTTTTTAGAGCTTACCGAAAATGATGGTACATATTTATCTAGAAAAGAAAGAAGTGATGCTTGTCCATACATTTGTTAACCAGCTATCATTACTCGATCCACCAAAGCCTGTTTGTGGCATTTCTTTAGGCATGTCCATTGCAGCGTCTTGTGCGTATTGATCCAATTGACCGCGAAGTTCCCCGTCAGGGTATTCCTCTGTATGGATATCAATGTAAACTTCTCCAGCTACCAATGCCATAGAAAATTCTTCCCAGGTTAATTCACCTACTAGGTCATCTTCTGTTAAGGTTCCTGAGGCAACTTCACCGTGATAATCCATCGGCTCATCGTGTTCAAACAAAACTAACTCTTTAGGAGGTCCATTTTCTCCTTTTGGTCCACTGTGAAGATGACCATCTGTTGCGTCTTCTAAATACTCAGCTTCAAGCCAATACTCGATTGAATCTCCGTCTTCACTGACTTTAACATGAGCTTCACCCCACGCATCGCTTTCTACTGACATCTCCTCATTAACTACTTCATCAGATGTCAATTTAACTAAAAATTCTCTTCCCTCGTGATCGGCAGAAGCAGTTCCTGCATACGTCGTAAATGCCAATGCCCCAGCGAACGTTGCAACCATAACTTTTTTCATGAAATGAAATTCTCCTTCCAGTAGGGTTAATAGCTATTCCTCATGACATAACTACCTACCAAGTAAACGAAAGAAAGATAGGCTAGGATCACTATTGTTATAAGATTTTGATAATCAATAGAGTTTCTTTTTTTAATAACATATATTTGTGTGTAATAAAAGAGGCTCAGATAAAGCTAAGATAAGCAATAAATGGGTTAAACCAGGCTATCGAAGTTGCTTAATACCTATGCTATTCTGTCATTAATGAGGGAATTTTAAAAAAGTGTTTAGCACTTCAAGAAAGGAGATTGTATTGTAAGCGCTTTAAAGTTAGACGATAATATTCTTATTCGAAGGGAAGATGCAAAATATGACTCAAGTAAAGGAAAAGCAAGGAGCCTCATATATTTGGCCTGAGAGCTATGGAAATCCTGAGTGGTTATTACATGACCGTTTTGGCATGTTTATTCATTGGGGACTATATTCATTGGCGGCAAGACATGAATGGGTGATGAACTATGAGCACATCCATCCAGCGGAATACAATAAATACTTTACATTCTTTGAGCCTGATTTGTATAATCCAAAAGCATGGGCAAAAACCGCAAAAGAGGCAGGAATGAAATATGTGGTCCTTACAACAAAACATCATGAAGGGTTTGCGTTGTGGGATTCCGAGCTTACTGAGTATAAGGCAACAAATACGCCTATACAAAAGGATTTATTAGCGGCATTTGTGGAAGCTTTTCGAGCAGAGGGGTTAAAGATTGGTTTCTATCATTCCTTAATTGACTGGTATCATCCTGAATTCCCGGTTGATTGTGTGCATCCTCAACGAGAGGATGAATCCTTCAAACTCGCAGAAAAAGATCGGGACATAAGTGTATATCGAGCGTTCCTACATGGTCAGGTTAAGGAGCTTTTAACGAACTATGGTAAGGTTGACTACCTTTGGTTTGACTTCTCGTATAAAGATCGAGGGTTTAATGGAAAAGGTGCTGATGATTGGGATTCTGAAGGGCTCGAACAAATGATTTTTGAGCTACAACCCGAAATCATTTTAAACAATCGACTTGATTTGGGTAGAGGGGTTATCACTCCAGAACAGTTCCAGCCTCAAGCTAACATCACAAAGGATGGCAAGCAAGTTATTTGGGAAGCGTGCCAAACGCTAAACGGTAGTTGGGGATACGATCGTGATAATTTACAATGGAAATCTCCTGAGATGTTAATAAAGATGTTAAGCGACACGGTGTCTAAAGGCGGAAATTTGTTATTAAATGTTGGTCCAAATGGACGCGGCGAATTTGAAAAAAAGGCAACGGAAAGCTTACAAGAGATTGGGGAGTGGATGAGGCTTCATTCACGTTCAATCTATGGTGCATCAGAAAGTAACTTTGAAGCACCGTTGGATTGTCGCTTCACGCAAAAAGGAAACCGGTTATATCTGCATATACATTCATGGCCATTTCGAACGATTCACTTGAAAGGGTTAGCGGGCAAAATTGAGTATGCGCAGTTTTTACATGATGCCTCAGAAGTGAAGTATGTAGAATATAGGGAACCTGAAAATTACAATCACACAGCGCCAGTTATGAAAACAGATGAAGTTGTTCTTGAACTTCCTACACTAAAGCCTGACGTTGTAGTTCCTGTCATTGAACTATTCCTACGAAAATAACATAAGAGGGAAATGGACGTGAAAATCATCCATTTCCCTCTTTTTTAATAATGAATCGATCCGCTCACCACTTAATGCTCTAAATGATCATCAGGCTGCGCTGCTTTTACAGTTAATCCACCATCAACCATAAGCAAGTGTCCATTCACCTGCTCGGCTTCATCTGAGGCGAGAAAAACAACCGCATCTCCAATTTGTTTGGCCGTTCCAATTCTTTTCATAGGGTTTGCTTCTATTTCTCGTTTATGGTTTTCTTCATCCTCAAACATTTCCGTAGTCATATCTGTTTGAATGGTACTTGGCCCAACGGCATTGACGTTAATTTGATAGCGACCGAGTTCAATGGCAAGTGCTTTTGTAAGCTGGGTAGCTGCAGCTTTAGAAGAAATATAGTGTGGGATTACCGGGCTCGTCACCAACACACTGGCTGTAGATGTAATATTTATGATCTTGCCGGCTCTTTTCTTCACCATGTTATGAGCAACTCGTTGACTTAATAGAAAAATGGACTTAACGTTCGTTTGATAGGTCAAATCCCATGATTCTTCAGATAAGGTTAAGAATGATTCAAAGGGAGCAATGCCTGCATTATTTACGAGAATCTCAACCTCACCCAGACTATTCTCAATATCCGTAACCATTTGTTCTACTTCCTCTTTAACACCAACATTGGCATGGATGATCATTGCCTTAATGTTATGCACTGATTCGATTTTCTTTTTTACTTCTTCAGCGAGGTGTTTTGATTCTGATGGGTAATAATTAATCGCAACATGCGCCCCTTCTTCAGCAAGGCGTTCTACAATTGCAAGACCGATACCTCTGCTTCCCCCGGTAACTAAAGCGACTTTGTCCGCTAATCGTTTCATAGATAAACCTCCCCACATAGATACGGTGCATTAGCCAATTCTATATTTCTTTAATACATAATCCGTTAATTTACAGCCTAACCCAGGTTCTTCGGGGAGGGTGTAATAGCCATTCACAACTTTAATGGGATCCTCCCAAATGTCGCTAATCGATTCATAGCAGCATTCAACCATTGGAACATTCGAGGAGGCTGCTGCGAGCTGAACATGTAGTTTTTGTTGAACATTAGTATGTGGGATGACTTCAAGATCGTGGCAACGGGCGAGAGCTGCGACATCTAACCATTCATCAATACCGGAGAGCTTAGTGGCATCCGCTTGAACAATATCAACGGCACCAGCCTCAATGTATTCACGGAAATCGTATTTAGTGTAAATGGTTTCACCAACAGCTATAGGCACATCAAGCGCATGGGCGAGCTTAGCGTGGTCGCTTTTATTAAAGGGGTTCATCGGTTCCTCCAGCCAATAAATATCAAATTCCTCAAGGCGCCTGCCCCAAACCATCGCGGTTTTTAAGTCCCATACCGTGTTTACGTCCACCATCAGCTTTACCTCTGGAGGGATGGCCTTGCGTACCTGTTTCACACGCTCATAATCTTCTCTAGGGTCTGGCAGTCCAAGCTTCATCTTTACAGCGTCGAAACCGCGGTCAATTAGGGCAGTCATATCATGGACCAGTTCGTCCGTTGTTGTCTGAAGCCAGCCTCCGTCCGTATTGTATGCTTTCACTTTGTCTTTAACGGGTCCAAGGTAACGCCAAAGGGGCAGGCCAACACTCTTAAGGCGGATATCCCATAATGCAAAGTTTACGGCACAAGCTGCTACTCTTGTAATTCCGACCTGACCAATAAAATGATTGGTATAATGGAGCTCATTCATGAGTGCTTTATGAAGCAGAGGATCCTTACCTTTTAAAACAGGAGCATACGTATCATCAATGATGGCCTGCACGGCTCGAGAGCCTTTTGTATAGTTCCAATTAAAGCCCCAACCGCTAATGCCCTCGCTCGTATCAATGCGAACGGCAACAAATTCAACTGATTCTAACCTTGTTTGAGAATCAGTGATGGCCTTCTGCTTTAGTGGAACATCAAGCAAGTACGTTTCAACATTGGTTATCTTCATCCCTTATTTTTCCTCCACAAAGGTATTTGTTAATGTGCCTACTTTTTCAATTTCAACAGTTACCGTGTCGCCTGGCTTAAGGTACACACGTTCGTCTTCTGGCAGACCAAGCACTACGCCTTCGGGGGTTCCAGTTAGAATAATATCTCCAGGTTCAAGAGTGAAATGCTTAGAAATATAACTGATAATTTCTTTACAGCTAAAAATCATATCCGATGTGTTGGAATCTTGTCGTACCTCTTGATTCACGGTGGTGCGTAAGGATATAGATTGTGGATCTTCCACTTCGTCAGCGGTCACCAGGTAGGGACCAATTGGACTAAAATCATCGCAGGTCTTACCAAGAAGCCACTGGGGCGTCTTCATCTGTAAATCGCGTGCGGATAAGTCATTTGCTGTACTGTAGCCAAGCACGTAGTCTAACGCATCATCTTCGCTAACATTTTTTGCTTTTTGACCGATCACCACGGCAAGCTCCACTTCATAATCCAACTGCTCGGTGACATTAGGTATGGCAATCTCTTGGTTGTGACCTGTTAGGGTGTTGTTAAACTTATTAAATAAAATAGGGACTTCCGGGTAGGCTGCTCCCGTCTCATCGGCATGGCGTCGGTAATTTAAGCCCACGCAGATAATTTTACTTGGATTAGGTACAGCCGGTCCGAACTCACATTCCGTCTCTTTTAATACATAGGGCTGGTTATCTGAGATTGGTAGTTCCTTTATATAAGAATTTAGTGCTTGAATAGCTTGAGGGCCACCGTTAATGAATCCGCTTACAGTTTTCGATACATGTTCTTTAGGAAAGACCTCTAACGCTTTCGCGATATCTATAATGTCCTTGTTTACTTGAACACCTAAAACATCTGGCTCGCTATCAATCAAATGACAAACTCTCATCTCTCATTCTCCTTTTCTATTCGTTATGCATTTTTTCCAAAAACCACTCCGCCGTCAACATAAAGGGGGGAGCCCATTATAAATGTTGATTCATCAGAAGCGAGAAATAAAGCTGCTTTGGCAACATCTTCAGGTTTGCCAAGCTCTCCTGACAGTTGACGTGTCTTAACTTTTGCAATCGCCGCATCAGGATCTGCAGATTTACTTAAGTAATCCTCTACAAATGGAGTAAAAATCGTTCCCGGTAATAAAGCATTCACACGGATATTGTAGGGGGCATAGTCTACCTGCATTGATTTTGTTAACGACAGGACCGCTCCTTTTGTTGTTGCGTAGGAAGCACGATCCGCTAAGCCAATCTCGGCAATACATGAGGACATATTAATAATCGTACCACTATTTTGGTTCATCATATGGGGAAGGACGTATTTACTTGGTAGATAGACACCTTTGACATTCACCCTCATAATTCGATCCCAATCCTCTTCTTCGAGCTCATGAAGTCGTCCTATGCCACTAATTCCAGCATTGTTAAAGAGAATATCAATAACGGAATACGTTTGGATGATTTCATCAATCATCAGCTTTACTGAAACAGCATCTGTTGTATCTGCTTGGATAAACATCGCTTTCCCGCCATTTTTATGAATGGTATGAGTGGTCTCCTCTGCCCGAACAGTATCAATATCATTTACGATGACAGTCGCTCCTTCTTTTGCAAAAAGCTCTGCTGTCACTCTACCAATTCCTGACCCAGCTCCAGTAATAAGAGCGATCTTTCCTGTTAGGCGCATTGTAACACCTCCTCGCCAATATGTTTCGATTTCTGTGAATATTAAATTATTTCTCAAAAAAGAATCACACTATGGTATGATTTTTTTAACTATTCTATCATATGGCAAAAGCTATAATAATAGCTTTTATTAGCCTTATTATTGCTTATTTTAACCTGTCATTACATAGGAGGTGTGTGTGAATGGAACCTATTCGAAAGAAGCTGTCTCCTGTAGGAACGATGCCTTTTTCGATTCTGTACAACCTCACAAAGGGTAGGAAGGAGGAGTTGCCAGATCATTCTCATGAATGGTGTGAATTAATTTATATCCATAGTGGTAAAGGGACATTTTTCATTGATCAGACCTTTTTAGAATTGGAAGAGGGGGATCTTATTTTTATTCCTCCTAACATCATTCACAAATCAATTTTAGAGGCAGAACAAACACTGACGTCATCGGTACTGTTTTTTTCGACAACGATGCCTAGCTTAACGACAGCCAATCGAATGATTCTATTTCAAGCGATTACACAAGCCAAAGAGGCACGGATCTACCGCTATAAGCTAACAACCGGACAACAGAAGATCGTTCGGCATCAATTTGATGAAATTCATCAAGAAAAAACAGCAAAGAATACGCATTGGGAAGAACATGTTTCCGTACAAATTCTAATGCTGGTTATAAAAATGAGCCGGTGGATGGAACGTCCGGTCACGGAACAAGAGAGCGTACCGACAAATCTAGAATGGTTAAAGAATAGTTTAGATTATATGGATCAGCATCTACATGAGCCCATACGTCTAAAGAGTTTAGCCAAAGAGGCCAATGTTAGTCCTGTGTACTTCAGCAAAAAATTTAAACGAACCATTGGCATGACAATCAGTGATTTTTTGGCAAAAAAACGATTGCTGAGAGCGAGGGAGCTGCTTATTCAAACAGATGAGAGTATTCAAGCGATTGCCGAGCAGTTAGGATATCAGAGTATGCCACATTTTTACCGCTCATTTAAAAAAGCAACGGGGATTACACCCTCTTTGTATCGCAAAGAACATAAGCAGTAGAGCTAGAGAGGAGAACAATATGTTAAAAGGTATCCCATCTATACTTAGCCCGGATTTGCTAAAAATTTTAATGGAAATGGGCCATGGAGATGAAATTGTATTAGCCGATGCACACTTTCCGGCCGCAAGTCATACACAAAAACTGGTGAGAAGTGACGGAAACACGATTCCCGAATTAGTTGAAGCAATCCTTCCTTTATTCCCATTAGATGAGTACGTAAAGGCACCTCTGACCTTAATGGACATTGTACCTGGAGACGATGCCGACACATCTATCTGGACGGTGTATCAAGAGAAGGTTGGACCCTATTCATTTGAACATGTTGAGCGTTTTGAATTCTACAAACGAGCCAAACAAGCCTATGCCATTGTCGCAACAAGTGAACATGCACAATATGCTAACCTAATCCTGAAAAAAGGTGTGGTGAAAGAGGGGGAGCGCAAGTGAGGATAGATGCCCATCAGCATTACTGGGAAATAAATAAAGGTTATTATGATTGGATTAATCCTAGTGAGGAAACACTGTATCAAGATTACCAGCCAGATGACCTAAGTAAGAACTTGCAATCAAATAAAATAAAGCAAACGATTGCAGTTCAAGCTTCTCCGCTCCTAGAGGATACCCAGTACTTATTACAGCTTAGCGAGAAGAATGACTCCATTGCGGGTGTTGTGGGTTGGGTTGATTTGTTAAGTGATACGTTTAAAGAAGATCTGGGTAAATGGAAGCAACACCCGAAGTTTGTAGGCATACGTGTGATGATTCAAGATATGGAGAATGCTGCGGTAATCTTGAACAAAGAGTATGTGGATTCGTTTATCTATTTAGAATCCAAACAGATCCCAGTGGATCTTCTTATTAGGGAAAAGCAGCTACCTGACATTGTTCATTTATTAAACCGAGTCCCATCCTTAAAAGCGGTGGTGGATCATATGGCTAAACCAGATATAGCAAGTGGTGATATAGAATTTTGGAAGCGCTATCTTGGTGAAGTTGCTTCCTTTGAGAATGTGTACTGTAAAGTGTCTGGACTGGTGACTGAAGCGAAGCAGGAGTGGAAGAGGGAGGACTTTACTCCATATATTCAACATGCCGTACAGGTGTTCGGAGTAGATAGAGTCTTATTTGGAAGTGACTGGCCAGTGTGTCTGTTAGCCGCAACGTATGATGAGGTGATTGAGATCGTTGAGGAAGCGCTTAGTACACAATGTAAGGAACAGGAGATGGGGAAGCTGTTTGGGGCCAATGCAGCGAAATTTTATGGATTAACCAATCCATAGGAATTTATTAAAAAAAGCTTGTCGACTCTTAAGGTGTCGACAAGCTTAAATGAAAATCTAATGATTATTTATTAAGCTAACTGTGCTTTCTTTGATTTAAGGTCAAAACGATCAGCGTTCATTACTTTTACCCAAGCGTAGACAAAGTCTTTTACAAATTTCCCTTTGTTATCATCCTGTGCGTAGACCTCTGAGATGGCACGTAGTACGGAATTTGATCCAAAAGCAAGGTCTACTCTAGTAGCTGTTCGCACCACATTTCCTGTGCTACGCTCACGCCCTTCATAGACACTGCCGTCAACAGGCTTCCACTCAAGGCTAATATCAAGTAGATTCGTAAAGAATTCATTTGAAAGAGCTCCTACATTGTCAGTGAATACGCCATGTTTTGACTTTCCGTGAGTGGCTCCAAGCACTCGCAAGCCACCTACAAGTACCGTCATTTCAGGAGCTGATAGGTTAAGTAGCTGCGCTTTGTCTACTAATAGCTCTTCAGGTGACACACTATATGTGTCTTTTTGATAGTTTCTGAAACCATCAGCAAATGGCTCTAATGCTTCAAAGCTCTCAACATCTGTTTGCTCTTGAGTGGCATCACCGCGCCCAGGAGCAAACGGTACAGTTACTTCAAAGCCGGCATCTTGTGCAGCTTTCTCGACTGCGGCACTTCCTCCGAGAACAATCAAATCAGCAAGGCTCACTTTTTTATCTAGATCTCCTTGGATCTTCTCAAGTATAGCTATGACCTTAGTTAGCTGATCCTTTTCGTTAACTTCCCAGCTGACTTGTGGCTCAAGGCGAATGCGTGCACCATTGGCACCTCCTCGCATATCAGATCCGCGGAAGGTACTAGCAGAAGCCCATGCTGTTGTCACTAACTCACTAACGGAAAGCCCAGAATTGAGAATCGTCTCTTTTAGTTGGGAAATTTCCTGTTCACTTAATTCATAGTCAACAGCTGGAATCGGGTCTTGCCATACTAATTCTTCCTTTGGTACCTCTGGTCCTAAATAGCGGTCACGTGGTCCCATATCACGGTGGAGCAGTTTAAACCAGGCACGTGAAAACGCATCTGCAAATTCCTCAGGGTTTGCGTGGAAATGTCGTGAAATTTTCTCGTAAGCTGGATCCATACGTAACGCCATGTCAGCAGTTGTCATCATCGTTTTTACTTTAATGGATGGATCCTCAGCATCTGGAGCAAGATGGTCTTCATCTTGATCAATCGCTTCCCACTGATAGGCACCTGCAGGACTTTTTGTTAATTCCCACTCATACCCAAACAGCGTATCAAAAAATCCGTTATCCCACTGTGTCGGATTAGCGGTCCATGCGCCTTCAATTCCACTTGTAATTGTGTCACGACCTTTACCGCTTCCATGTGAGCTCAACCATCCTAAGCCTTGTGCCTCAACTGGAGCGGCTTCTGGCTCTGCTGCAACCAGCTCAGGATCACCAGCACCATGTGCTTTACCAAAGGTGTGTCCACCAGCAACAAGTGCAACCGTTTCTTCGTCATTCATTCCCATACGGGCAAAGGTTTCACGAATATCACGTCCGCTGCCAACGGGATCTGGCTTGCCATTTGGACCCTCAGGATTTACATAGATTAGTCCCATTTGTACTGCAGCAAGTGGGTTCTCAAGCTGACGATCACCCGTGTAGCGGTTATCACCAAGCATTTCTGTTTCATTACCCCAATAAACATCTTCTTCAGGCTGCCAAACATCTGCTCGTCCGCCGCCAAAACCAAACGTCTTACCGCCCATAGATTCAATCGCAACGTTACCCGTTAGAAGGAGTAAGTCGGCCCAAGAGATTTTATTGCCGTACTTTTGTTTAATTGGCCACAGCAAGCGACGTGCTTTATCCACATTAGCGTTGTCTGCCCAGCTGTTAAGAGGAGCAAAGCGTTGATTCCCGGTGTTACCGCCACCACGGCCATCACCAGTACGATATGTACCAGCAGCATGCCAAGCCATGCGAATGAATAACGGACCGTAATGACCATAGTCCGCTGGCCACCAGTCCTGGCTATCTGTCATCAAGTTGTGAAGATCTTGCTTTAATGCCTGGTAATCTAGTTTTTTAAATTCCTCTGCATAATCAAATTCTTCGCCCATTGGGTTCGATTTTCTGTCATGCTGATGTAGTATGTTTAAATTTAGTTGATTGGGCCACCAGTCTTTGTTTGTTGTCCCGCTCGATTCCGCGCTCGTTGCACTCCCGTGTAAAAAAGGGCATTTTCCTCCAGATTGATTTCCGTCAGATTCATTTGCTTCAGAAATGATATTGTTCCTACTCATACTGAATCTCCCTTTCTATGTCGAATTTAGTAGAATTTAGACTAACAACTATTAGATAATAATTGTTATCATATAATTATTATACTAACATATTGGGTGGATGGGAAGGTATATATATGAAAATCCTTGTTTAACTTGGATAAAAAGAGGATGGTCCACGACAAACGTCCAGGGCCATCCTCAAGTTCATTAGTTAAGCTTTTCAAATGTTGAAAGGGAAATTATTCACCGATTGTTTGTCTGTCTGGAGAGGAATAGATAATCAACATCCGACAAGGTTCCCAGCTAGTAACCTTTGCATCATGTATAACATTACGAGGAATTCGAAGCATCATTCCTGGTTTTAAATGATGGGTCTCTTCTCCAAGAGAATGATCACATTCTCCTGATAAAACAAAGATTAGTTCCTCACAATTTGGATGCCGATGCTTAGGATTGGATGTACCTGCATCGATATACACCATACCAAATGTCATTTCACACTCTGGATCAATCTCTTTCCCGATCAGCCACTGAATCTTTCCCCAGTCCATATCTAGCACATGTTTTTCGTCATTTAGATTCGTAATGGTCGCCATGAACATATCCTCCTTGATATATTTAACGTATTTTTATTATAATTCAACAAAGTTGAATACATCAAGTTTAATTTCATTCAACTATTTTGCTATAGAATAAAAAAGAGTGATGCGGAATCGCGATCACTCGGGAAAAACCGCAAAAACGGCTAAATATCTCACTTCTTCTGTAATGGGTGTTAACGTGTGCTCCTCTAAAGAGGTAAAGTAAATCGTATCGCCGGGAGTTAGCGTATATTCAGTGTTCGCTACTCTGTACTTCATTTCACCTTCTAAAACGTATAGAAACTCTTCTCCGCTATGAGAGAGGACGTGACTTTTTATTTCGCCTTTTTTAGCAACGAAGTAGTACGGTTGCATGATTTTATCTTGACGACTCGCAGCAAATGCATAAAACGAATATCCTTTTTCTGTTTTGATCCAGCTGTCATTATTCTTATATGTTTCAGAGGGGGTATATACCGTGCCGTCAACCTTGCTTTCTTCAAGTAAATCGGAGACAGTGACTCCTAGCGATTCAGCTATTTTCATTAAGGTTGATATCGGCGGGGTTGTTACGCCATTCTCGATTTTAGATAAAAGGCTTTTAGTGAAACCACAAGCGGAGGCAATCTCTTCTAATGTTCTATTTTGTTGTTTGCGGATAAGTCGAATTCGTGATCCTAACTGTTTACCAATAGACATGTCTGCATCCCTTTCTGATTTACGATTAATTACATTATAATTCGATGATAGGCAAATAGGAAGAGTGACTATAGCTGGGTTCCACAAAGTTGAAAGAAATTAAGTGTGAATTCAGAGAATTTCCGATTGACTGTTCAACTAGGTTGAATTAAGATAAACACATAAATCTCCTTTTGAGAGGAGGATATTGATGTATAGAGACAGATGAAGGTGAATTCTTTATTTCTTCGTTTGTCGCTCTAGAGGGGGAGGGTTACGGTAGTCAGTCATAAAAAAGCGAACCCGTTCAATTTATTCCGCTCATATTCATGGTTGTCTCTCTGCAAAATGACCTTACATTGCTTTAAAAAGGAGGACTAAAGGGAAATGAAATTAGCTTTTTCAAGTCCAACAAAAACAGAGGCAGAACGGAACATTTTATTTACCCGTTTTCGGTCGATTGGTTACGAAGGTCTTCAGTTAAAACCACCTCAATATTCTCCCTATATAAAAGATGCCTCGCATTTTTTAGAAGTATGGGGGGAGCAAAAAGGAATGGCTTCTGCCTTAATCGCAGGTGGCAGCTTAGATGAACAGAATCAAGATGATCTAAGAAACCTCTTTTCATTTTCCGAAAAAGTGGGTGTAGAACGAATCGTTTTTTGTCACGGTATTTCACGGAAAAAGGTATCTAACTCTGACATTAAGGACTTTGCAAAAACACTTTCTGAACTAGGTCTAGAAGCCAGGCAGCAATATGGAGTTGGACTGTCGCTACATCATCACCACGACCAACCCGTGATGTATCGAGAAGATTTTGATGTATTTTTTGATCAGGTTAAAGAAAATACCGTTACGTTAACAATTGACACAGCTCATCTATATAAATCTGGGATCCAGGATATTTCTGAAGTGATAGATAGTTTCGGGAACTTTATCGATAATTTTCATTTGAAGGATTTTGCTCAAGGGCAGTGGAAGGTTCTTGGAGAAGGTGAGATTGATTTTGCTCCTGTATTTCATGCAATCAAAAAATTGAATTTTCAAGGCTGGGTTTCAGCAGATGAGGAAAGTGGTGGAGATCTTCAACAAGGAATGGAAGATTGCTACACGTATATGTCTAAAGGGTTATCCTACACATCATTGTAAGGGGGATATTCATTTTGTCTAAGAAGACCAGATATAAAATAGGCATGGTTGGTGCAGGAAATGTGACGAACATGCATTTAGAAGGTTTTAAAAATCATGAAGAACAAGTAGAGGTTACGGCAATATGCGATCCAAATTCAGAGGTATTACAATTACGCGCAGATATGTACCATATACCGCAACGTTATACCGAACTTCAAGCATTTATCAAAGAGAGCAACATTGACATTGCTGTTGTATGTACTCCATCAGTCATTCGAAAAGATGTAATCCTGCCTTTAATTAAAGCGGGGATTGCTGTGTTTTGTGAAAAGCCTTTTACCGAAACACTAGGAGAAGCGATTGAGATAACAGAAGAAGCACGTAAGCATCAAGTACCTATAAGTATAAACCAAAACTTTAGAACTCATTATCCATTTGATTTTGCCAAAACAAAGATTCAGGAAAACGTAATTGGCAGTGTGTCTTCTGTAAAATTTCATGATTTCCATCACAGGCAAGATCAAGGCTGGAGGACGCAGTGTGAGCGGAATTCACTATCTGTCATGGGGATACATTGGTTGGATGGCTTCAGATTGATTCTCGGAAGTCCCGCAAAAAGATTAGTCTGCCAAACTTATTCATCACCAGCTATCAATTGCGCGGGTGATACTGACGCTTCTGTACAAATCACATTCCAAAATGGTGTTACCGTTTCTTATTCTCAAAGCTTATCCTCTGCATTCTCTCGGACAGAGCTAATTGTGGTTGGAGAGACAGGCACACTCGTTGCAGGCTATAATGAAGTCGCCTTGTACAAAAAAGGGATAAAAGAACCAGTAGAGGTCTGGCAACCTGAAACAGGAGGTCAAGCAAAGAAACCTGAAAGTGCATTTGAAGGCATCCGTCAGCTCATTTATTCAATTGAGAATAATGTAAGCGCTTCGAATTGTAGTGAAGACAATTTAAAAACAATTTCTTTACTAGAGGCTTGTTATCACTCTGCGAAAGAACAAAGAATCGTTTATTTTGATGCTGAAGGTTTGATGAAAGAAGGGTGAAAGGGATAAGTAGCAGAAAGACGCTAGTGCGATAAATTGATGGGTAAATAGCTAATGCAAGAGGAAGAATACGACAAAAATGATATAATAACAGAATAGTTGCATAAAGCGGGGTGAGTGGCCAATATCTTCCCATCGTAAGGAGGGAGGTGAGGCCCATGATTACAACAGATTCAGCAAATGTTATTCTCGGTTTCGGGATGTTTACATTAACTTTAGTTATTGTTGTAATTATGATCGTAGAAATAAGCAAAAAAAGTAACCACCCCATAGCTATGTCCGGCTGTGCTGGGTAATTACTTTTTTTCGTATGATCCCAAGATGGGCTGGCCGCTCTTCAAGCGGGCAACTTGCAAGGCGTGGGTGCTTTGTTTAATTATATGTGTATTTTACCTTATCTATTCACTGTATGCAACTTACTTTGGTTATTGTATTAACTGATACAGACTCATTAAAATCTTTAATAGTAAATAAAAATAGAAGTCATTCGGAAAAATATGAGTGAATGACAAAGAAGCTTCAACACTATATAATTTCATTTACCGAAATATTTTTTTCAAACAGTATACTAAAAACAGTGTCTAAGCTCTAATAGCACATATATAGCTTAATTTTTTATGATCTTTTTCTAAAACTACAGAATGCAGCAATCAAAAGCATCAGAGCAGACGCAGCATAAAAACTTGATTTAACATCAAATGGAGATTTGAGTTTCTTACCATTAATGCAAGCAATATAGCAAATAAGGACAGCAATTGTAACGAATTCTTATTTTTCATTAAGATCGCTCCTTTAATATATTTTAAAGGCTAATCAGTTATCAGTAAATATAAGATGGAGAGAGGAGCTTGTAAAGTAACAGTAAACAGACAAAAATCTAATTTATTATTTAAGTTTACATAATATATATTATCGGAACCGATTAGTTTAACACGGATTACGTCTCATAATCCTTGAATACTCGTAGTTTTGAGACGAAATTTAAAAAAACCAATAGATCTAGCTATTGGTTTCATCTGAATTGATGATATTGATTTTGTATTCCTTTGCGTTATGGATAATCTCTTCTGGTATTTCTATGGTGTCTGTTGAGTTATAATCCATCATTTCTGTTTCTAGATTTAAATTTATTTGTACTTGCTCTCCTTCGTAATTGGTAAGCAAATCGATCTCACTTGAAACTCTATCCAGAAGATATGTTTCCTTGTTTATATATATATCATAATCAATTAATTCAATATTCATCTGATTCACAATTTCAAATGATTGCTGCTCATTGGCTAAGTTGCTTATATGATACAGTTGCATAACCAAATCACGTAATTTAGGGCCTTCCCCATCTATTTCTAGTTTATAATGCGTGTCTTCTTCTATTAATTGAATGTCCTCAGCATGCTCTTTAATAATTTCTAGATAGCGAATTGGTTCAAGCTGTACGTTTTGAAAGGCAATAACGTCCTGCGTTAATTCAAGCGGGACCTCCATCCATTCATCAGAAGAATGACTTAACATAAATGCTCCATCTTCAGTCACGTACTGCTCCCCTCTTGTTTGTATACTATCAGAGGATTTGCTTGTATTTGTTTCTGTATCTACAGTTTGGTGATACGCTAGCGGTGATACATTGTAATAAGTACGTGTGTTACTTTTAACCGTTTCCTCACTAAAATTACCCTCGGAGATTGTTTGTGTCATATTAAGCTGGAGGGTAAATGTATCAGCATCTTTTATTTGTGCTTCTGACCGTTGGATGATTTCATTAATTGTAGGCGTTTGATCTTGTTCAGGTATGCTTGTTTGTGGATCCGTGTGGTTAGAGTCGCACGAAATCAATAGGCATAGACTAAGCAGTAAGAAAAGCCTTGTAAGCGTTTCTTTCACTATGGTCGTACTCCTTTGCTGAGCCTAGTAACACTAAGATCAATTTCATATTTATACATATTGTATCATGATTAATGTGAAAAAATCATACATTTAAAAAAATGCTTTCATTTATATCTATGTACCTAGACAATCTGTAAGTCAAAAGATCTTTAAAAAACACCAGCAGAACTCCTGCTGGTGTTTACGATGCTAATGCGCGCCTGATTTAAATGTTGAGCCATGTGCTTCTTGAGTATTCATAATGGTGACAAAGGCTCTACGGTCTATATCATAGATTATATTTTTTAGTTTAATGACTTCAAGTCGGGTGACGACCACATATAATATTTCTTTTTTGTCGTTTTTGTAACCACCCTTCCCACTTAACATGGTAATACCCCTCCCCAGTTCTGAGGTGATAGCCTCTGCCAAGTCTTCGTAGTGATCTGAGACGATGAGAACGGCTTTTGTTTCATCGATTCCTTGAATAACGACATCGATTGTTTTAGCTGCAATAAAATATGTAATGATGGAATACATCGCTTGCTCCGCTCCTAAAACGTAACCAGCCCAGGCAAAAACAAAAACATTAAAAACCATCACAAATTCCCCAACTGTAAAGGGGATTTTTTTTGATAATAAAATTCCTAAGATTTCTGTGCCATCTAACGCTCCGCCATATCTAATAACAATTCCTACTCCCGCCCCGAGGAACACTCCCCCAAAAACTGTTGCTAACAATGGTGAGGTTGTAAAAGCTGGTGGATGTAGATGATGCAAATAGGATTCACCGAGAGATAACGTAATAATACCTATTAATGAAGAGAACAAAAACTTCTTTCCGATAAATTTATAACCGAAATAAAGAAAAGGGAGATTAATAATAAAGACAAGAATGCCGAAGTTAATATTAGTGAGGTTATTCAAAATGAGTGAAATTCCAATGATGCCTCCATCAATGATGGAGCTTGGAAGCAAAAATAGTTCAATTGAGCCAGCTGCTAGGACTGCTCCAATGATAATGAGAAGAACTCGTCCTGCTAAGTGTAAAGTAGTTTCTTTTCTTTTTGGATTGACCATGTTCATTTCTTCCTTTCCAAACAACAAACGTCCTGCTGATATAAAGTATATCAAAAGTTGTCGATTTTATGAAATGTACATCTCAGTAAAGTGGGCTTTTAGAACTAAAAGTTATCCTTTTATTATGTATTTATGCTTTGCTTACAGGTCCCTATTGAATACCTAATTCGGTTGGTTGCACAGGAATGTTTATACATCAATTATCCTGCTTTATATTCAATTATTGGTAATTACCTAAGTCTTAACAAGTATTTTAGAATAGATGAACCCATTCTTACTAACTAGGACTTAAGTATAGTATACTATATTTATTATTTTGATTGTTGAAGGAGAATTATTAGATATGGATAAAACGTCGTATATCGGGATTATATTGGGAGTCATTGCAGTTGTGGTTGGTATGATTTTTAAAGGAACTAGCCTGATCGTTCTTTTTAATCCCGCGGCATTGCTTATTATTTTCGCAGGAACGGCTGCAGCAATACTCATAGCCTTCCCTTCCTCTGAAGTAAAACGGATTCCAAGCTTATTTAAAGTATTATTTACTGAAAAAAAGCAGGTAACTCAGGAAGACTTAGTTAAACAGTTTGTAGAATATGCAACCATCTCACGCCGAGAAGGAATGTTAGCTTTAGAGGCTAAAGTAGATGAAATTGAGGACCCTTTCTTTAAACAAGCGGTTCGTATGATGATTGATGGCCAGGAGCCTGAATTTATACGTCATACTTTAAATGAGCGGATTGACGCTATGCAGGATCGTCATACGGCAGGTGCTTCGATTTTCAGTCAAGCTGGTACGTATGCACCGAGCTTGGGGGTATTGGGAGCGGTTCTAGGACTTATCGCTGCACTTGGAAATCTTGATGATACAGAAGCGCTTGGTCATTCTATTGCGGCTGCCTTTGTTGCTACTTTATTTGGGATCTTCTGTGGTTATGTGTTATGGCACCCGTTTGCTAACAAATTAAAACGTAAATCACGTGCAGAGATCCTACATAACCACATGATTGTCGAGGGAACGATTGCTATCCTAAACGGAAGCTCCCCTCGCGCAATTGAAGAATATCTAACTGTTTACATGGGTGAAAAGGAACAGCTTTCATTTATCGAAGGAGCTGATCAGGAAAATGTCAGCTAGACGAAAAAAAGTTCACGATGATCACGTAGATGAAAGCTGGTTGCTACCATATGCTGATATGCTTACATTATTACTGGCCCTCTTCATTATCCTATTCGCGATGGGGCAAGTAGACAATGCGCGTTATGAATCTTTAAAATCTGCACTAAACGATGCACTTGGTGGGACGAGTATACTTGAATACTCAGACTCATTGGAAGGTGAAGGTACCTCTCCTCCTGAAGCTGCTGCCGTACCGGAGCAGGAAGATGATGAGAATGAGGATGAGCAGCGCTATGATTTAGATGGTGCTGGCATGGATGGGCCTTCTGAAGACCTTTGGGAGCTACAACGAGAACTTAATCGCTACATTGAGGAACAAGGATTAAGCGATCGATTATCGACTGAAATTGGGATGGATGGATTACTGATCACGATTAACGACAACATTCTATTTGATTCAGGAAGTGATCAATTAAAACCAACTGCCCAAAATCTTGTACACGAAATTTCAGCTATGCTTGCAACGGATCCCCCGCGCTACATACAGATTTCAGGTCATACAGATGATCGACCGATTAATACACCTCAATTTCAATCGAATTGGACATTGAGTATCGCTCGGGCAGAAAATGTTTTAAATGACTTTCTAGAAAATGAACAACTTAAACCAAACCAATTTATTGTAGCTGGCCATGGTGAGTATAAACCAGTTGATACAAATGAAACAGAAGATGGCAGACAGAAAAATCGACGTGTAGAGATACTTATCCTGCCATTTAACGCCGAACGTGAACGACTTGAAGCAGAATACGGAGAATAAAGCCACCCCCCCTGGAGATTCATTTTCTAGGGGTTTTTTTTTAATAGTAAGTGCCTAACACTAAGGGATAAGCTAGTGAATATTAATTTAAATTCACGGTACGTTTGACACTGAATTTTGAGGGAATTAAAATAAGAAAAACAGTATGTAGTTAATTATGTTTACACGATGGTCAATGAGAAAGGAATATACCTATGTCCCAAGCACATGCTTTCATGGCGTTACGTGCAGTTCTGTTTACGATTGTATTACTTGCAGCCAGCTGGTTGTTTATTAAACTCTTCGCCATTACGTATCCTTTTTGGATTGCCGCATTATTTGCTTGGATGATGCAACCCTTTATGAGGCTGCTCAAAAATAAATTACGTCTTAATTCCGGCTTTGCGAGTTTTTTTGGATTACTTGTAGGTATCATTGTTCTCTCCTCCCTACTAACCGGCATTGGGTTTTTAATTTATTTTAGTGTGCGGCGTTTTATAGAGCAGCTACCTACTTGGATTGATATGGGTTCTGTAAGGATGCAGAGTTTCTTTAATGAAACAGTGCTTCCTTTCTGGCAGCAAGGACTTGGTCTTTTTAATAGTCTTGACGAGACTCAGCAGGATGCCCTCAGACAAAGCATCTCTCAGCTTGGAAATCAGTTAGGCAATTTAATTAGTCAAACGGGCCAATCCTTACTTGATTGGACAACAGGATTTATTTTTGGCTTGCCGGGCTTTCTTGTTGCTTTCCTATTTGGAGTCATCAGTATTTACTTTATGGGTAAAAGCTGGCACAGTTATCAAGCCGCATTTCGAAAAGTAATCCCGTTTAGTATCCGTAACAAAATCCAAGCATTTATCCAGGGCGTTCGAATTCGCTTAGTTGGATTTATCCGCGCGCAAATTATTTTAATGTTCATCACGGCTGTGATTGTTTATATTGGCTTGCTTATTATCCGAGTAGACGGTGCGTTTACGATAGCCATTATTGTAGGGTTAGCGGAGCTGCTTCCATACCTTGGAACGGGTACAATATTAATTCCATGGGGCATCTATTTACTATTTAGCGGCGATTTTTCATTAGCTTTTGGGATTCTTATTCTATATGCCATTATCGTGGTGATTCGTCAGATGATTGAGCCAAAAGTTCTTTCGAGTAGCTTAAACCTTAATCCAGTGGCCGTCTTAATCTCAATGTTTGCTGGCCTTCAGCTTATGGGAGCAGTCGGGATCCTTGTTGGGCCGCTTGTTCTTGTTCTGCTCATGATCTGTCATGATATTGGTTTGTCAGCCTCTGTTGGTCGCTTTATCCGTGATGGGTGGAAACAACCATAATAAAAAGGAGCTTTCCCGATGGGGAGAGCTCCTTTTTACGTAATATTTATTTATATGCATCCTGTTCCTTATCTAGCTTTCTGGTTGTTAAAGTATCTTCTTTTAAGGTATCTTTGTCAGTGATTCGCTCCATAGTCTCAGCGAATTGCTGATCGTAGTCTTGGTCATTGTCATTTGTCGCTTCATCTGCTTTTTCTTGAGCAGCAATTGTTCGTTTCGCATAAGGGACGATTTCTAAGCGCTCAAACGGAATGTCCTCTCCAGTGTCGATACATGTACCATACGTACCTTCTTCAATTCTATCTAATGCCTCCTCCACCTCTTGTAGCTTCTCTTGATCAGCCTGGCGGAATGTCTGTTCTTTCATACGATCCTCATATTGTGCTGCCTGATCAGCCATATGATTATCAACACCATTCGAAATCTCACCTGTTGATTCACTATAATCAGTTGAGAAGCTGTCATTAGCACCTTCGAGTTCTTTTTTTATCTCCAGTAAGTCGTTTTTTAATTGTTGAACTTGTTTTTCAGTTAATGGCATAATGATGCCCTCCTTTTATCTTCTTTTATTCCCCTCTGCATTGGATATAAACCTACCTCTTCCCTTCTCATTCGCTAACAAAAAAAGGAGTAAGCCACAATGGCTTACTCCTTATCATCTTCTTCCGTTTGGGGGTCTCGTCGAATATCAATTAAAGCTCCTTCTTTTTGTGTATCTACAGCGTAGGATCCATTACTGTAACGATCACTTGGTCGATAGGATTTAGCTGAAATTGTTTCTTCTGTCCCTTTTTCTGTGTGTAAAGTAAATGTATCGGTATCTCTCAAGATTCGTTTACAGCCTACTAAACGATGTGGCTGGCTTTTTAATTCTCTAAGCATCACCAAGCCACGTTTCGCTCGTGAGCCTTTTTCAAACTCTGATATCGACATTTTCTTTACAGAGCCTCTTTGTGTGGCAAGGATAAACTCAACCTTCTCATCAAGGGAGAAGGTTTCTGCTCCTATCACGACATCATCTTCTTTTAAATTGATTGCTTTAACACCTGCTGCTCGTTGCCCAACAAGACCGACTTCTTCTTCACCAAACCATAATCCGTAGCCATTTCGTGTCGCAAGAAAAATCTCACTTGTTCCTTTTGTGCGCATAACAGCAATTAATTCATCCTGGTCTTTAACCTTAAGTGCAACCAATGCTTTAGAATGTCTAGCTGCCTGATAAAGTGAAAGTTGAGACCGTTTCACCATTCCAGCCTTTGTAAGGAATAATAATGAATCCTCTTCGCTAAATTCCCTTACGCCCATGGCACACAGAAACTCATCATCGCCATCGAGGCTAACAAGATTAGCCACATGCTGGCCATTATCCTTCCAGCGTATATCAGGAAGCTGGTGAACTGGCATAAATAAGTAGTTCCCTTGTTTTGTAAAGAGAAGTAACGTGTCAGTCGTATTCAGCTCTTCGTTATAAAGAACTCGGTCACCTTCCTTCATGCCAGTTGGTTCTTTACTAGATGCAGAGAAGGAACGAAGACTTGTTCGTTTAACATAGCCGGATTCAGTTACAGTCACTCGCACATCCTCAGCTGCAATCAATACGTCCATATTAATTTTAAGCTCTTCAATTTGCGCTGTAATAGCTGTACGACGCTCTTCAGCGAACGCTTTTTTGATGCGCAATAGATTCTTTTTAATAACTTGGATAAGCTTCTTTTCACTAGCTAAAATTCCTTGAAGCTCTTTAATTTGCTTCTCAAGCTCAGCTGCTTCCTCTTGAAGAGTGGTCACATCGGTGTTAGTTAGTCGATATAACTGGAGATTCACAATCGCTTCTGACTGTTCCTCAGTAAATTCAAAAGATGAGATTAAGTTATTTTTTGCATCTTTTTTATCCTGAGAAGCACGGATCACTCTAATCACTTCATCAAGAATGGAAACGGCTTTAATTAACCCCTCAACAATGTGCTCTCTGGCCAAAGCCTTACGCAAATCAAATTCAGTCCGTTTTTTGACGACAGACTTTTGATGATCAATATAGGCATCGTTAAGCTCTCTTAACCCCATAAGGCGCGGTGCCTTGTGATAGATCGCAACCATGTTAAAGTGGAAGGTTGTTTGAAGATCGGTATTTTTGAAAAGGTAGTGAAGGATGGCATCGGGGTCAGCGTCCTTTTTTAATTCCACAACAATTCTTAGACCCGTTCGGTCGGTGTCATCTCGCACTTCAGTAATTCCATCAACCTTCTTATCAAAACGAATCTCATCCATTTTTTTCACTAAATTAGACTTTACAACTTCATAAGGAATTTCTGTGATGACGATTTGTTGACGACCACCACGCATATCCTCAAGCTCTGTTTTCGCTCGGACCACTACTTTACCCTTACCTGTCTCATAGGCTTGTCTAATTCCATCTAGTCCTTGCACAATACCACCAGTTGGAAAATCAGGACCTTGGATAACCTGCAGCAACTCGTCTAATGTGGTATCTGGTTTCTCCATTTGCATAATGACACCATCAATGATTTCGGCTAAATTATGCGGGGGAATGTCAGTAGCGTAGCCTGCGGATATTCCTGTAGAGCCGTTAACTAAAAGATTAGGAAAAGCTGCCGGTAAAACGACTGGCTCCTTCTCGGTATCATCAAAGTTCTCAATGAATTCTACGGTTTCCTTTTCCAAATCACGCAATAGCTCTGAACTAATGGAAGACAGTCTAGCTTCGGTGTACCTCATGGCCGCAGGTGGATCAGCATCAATGGAACCATTATTACCATGCATGTCTACTAAAAGCTGGCGAACCTTCCATGTTTGACTCATTCTAAGCATGGCTTCATACACAGAGGAATCACCATGTGGATGGTAATTACCAATAACATTACCAACCGTTTTGGCTGATTTTCGGTAGGCTTTATCAGCTGTGTTGCCTTCTTTATGCATCGCATATAAAATACGGCGCTGAACGGGCTTTAATCCATCTCTTGCATCTGGTAAAGCACGTTCCTGAATAATATATTTACTGTACCGTCCAAAACGGTCTCCAATTACTT
This sequence comes from Alkalicoccobacillus porphyridii, assembly GCF_007293315.1. Taxonomy (GTDB): domain Bacteria; phylum Bacillota; class Bacilli; order Bacillales; family Bacillaceae_D; genus Alkalicoccobacillus; species Alkalicoccobacillus porphyridii. The sequence continues at coordinate 200,945 of NZ_VLXZ01000004.1, read as the reverse complement.
CTTCTAACGGAAGATCAAGGTAGCGTTCACTCTTAGACATTTTGTTCACCCTCCGTTATGCCTAAATTTTCATTTTCAAGGATATTTGTTTCTTCTTCAAGTCCAAAGGCTACATGAGATTCGATCCACTTTCTACGAGGCTCTACTTTATCCCCCATTAAGGTTGTCACACGTTTCTCGGCTCTGGCTGCATCATCAAGGGTTACTCGAATAAGCGTTCGTGTTTCTGGATCCATGGTTGTTTCCCAAAGCTGAACAGGGTTCATCTCCCCTAGACCTTTATAGCGTTGTAAGGCATATCCTCTGCCTATTTTTTTTGTGGCTTTCTCTAAATCACGCTCATCCCAGGCATATTCTACCACTTCTTTTTTGCCGCTGCCTTTGCTAACCTTATAAAGAGGTGGAAGCGCAATATAAATTTTTCCTTTATCGAAAAGTTCTTTCATGTAGCGATAGAAAAATGTGAGCAGAAGTACTTGGATGTGTGCACCATCTGTATCCGCATCCGTCATGATGACGACCTTATCATAATTCACGTCATCAATAGTGAAATCAGCCCCAACTCCAGCACCAATTGTGTGTATGATCGTACGTATTTCCTCATTTTTCATAATATCGTCTAGTTTGGCTTTCTCTGTATTGATAACTTTTCCTCTTAGAGGCAGTACAGCTTGGAACTTGCGGTCACGACCTTGTTTTGCTGATCCACCTGCTGAATCACCCTCAACAAGGTAAAGCTCATTCCGTTTTGGGTTTCTAGACTGCGCTGGGGTAAGCTTGCCACTAAGCAAAACATCACGTTTTTTTCGCTTGCCATTACGGGAGTCCTCTCGTGCTTTACGTGCCGCCTCCCTGGCCTGTGATGCTTTAATTGCTTTACGGATTAACTGTGTGCCGATAGTTGGGTTTTCCTCAAAGAAATACGCAAGCTTCTCTGAGACTAAGCCATCAACGGCAGAACGTGCTTCAGGTGTACCGAGCTTCCCTTTTGTTTGACCTTCAAATTGGAGCTTTGCTTCGGGTACGCGAACAGAAATAATCGCTGTAAACCCCTCACGAATATCTGCTCCTTCAAGATTTTTATCCTTTTCTTTCAGTAATTTAAGTTTTTTGGCATGCTCATTAAAGCTTCGTGTCATGGCTGACTTCGCACCAAGCTCATGGGTTCCCCCATCTCTTGTACGCACATGGTTAACAAAGCTAATGATATTCTCTGTATAGGCATCATGAAATTGGAACGACATCTCGATTTCAATTTCATTTTGTTCCCCGCTAAACGTAATGACAGGATGTAAGGCTTCTTTTCCTTCATTCAAATACTGAACAAACGCCTCGATTCCATTTTCAAATAGAAAGGATTCCTTAACCACCTCTGAGCCTCTTTCATCCTCTAATTCAATGTGAAGTCCTTTTAATAAAAACGCTGCTTCACGAAGTCTTTCAGATAAGGTTTCGGTATTAAAGGTCGTTGTGCTAAATATTAAAGGATCTGGCTTAAAGCGAACAACCGTTCCTGATTTGCGAGTGTTGCCCTTTGTTTCTAAAGTAGTTACTGGCTTCCCGCCATTTTCAAAGCGTTGAGAGTACTGCTTCCCGTCTCGTCTTATGTCAACAACCAGCCATTCAGATAAGGCATTAACAACAGAAGCACCAACGCCGTGTAAACCGCCACTCGTTGTGTAGCCTCCTTGTCCAAATTTACCCCCTGCATGGAGAACGGTTAAAATAACTTCGGGTGTCGGCTTCCCCATCTTATGCATTCCAACCGGCATGCCTCGTCCTTCATCTAGAACGGAAACACTTCCATCAGAATGTAGTGTTACTTTTATGTATTGGCCATATCCAGCCATTGCTTCATCCACTGCATTATCCATAATCTCGTAAATGAGATGATGCAAACCGCGTGCATCTGTACTACCAATATACATTCCAGGACGTTTGCGAACGGCTTCTAACCCCTCGAGTACCTGAATTGCATCATCGTTATATTCTATCTGTGATTTTGCCAAAGTCTGAACCCCTTTCAATATCGCTACACGTATTGTAGCATAAAACGAACATACGTTTCTTTAATTAGGTATATACATTTATTCTAAAGGTTATTTCAGTTATATCAAGGCTTCTTTGTATATTTGTTAGGCCTGTCAACAGATTTAACCAGAAAAACGAGTAAAAATCAATCGCTTTCCCTTGCAGAAAAAAGGAAGTCAGCATTTCACTGACCTCCTTTTGGTTCTAATTATTTAAATTTGGCATGCTCTACCTTAATACAGCGATCCATAACCGTTGTAATGTTATGCTCTCTCAGGTAATCGTAAGCCTCTTGATTAGAAACGCCAAGCTGCGCCCAAAATATGTTCGCCTTGATGGCCACTGTGTCTTTTGCGATATCTGGCAAAAACTCGCTCCGTCTAAATACATTTACAATATCAACATCGCCTTCAATATCAGTAAGTGATGCGACTGCTTTTTCTCCCAATACCTCACTAACCATTGGATTCACGGGGATGATTTCGTATCCAGCCTTTTGCATTGCTTCTGAAACCATATAGGAGGTTCTGTTAGGATCATCAGACAATCCAACAACAGCTACACGTTTGCTTGTGTGAAAGATATTCTGGATCGCTTGATTTGAAGGATTTTCGATTGGCATCATCATCGCTCCTTTGAAGTTCAATTCTATAATACATCATACCCTAAAGAAGGAATAGTCACTCATGATTCTTCGATGAAACCATTCTCCACCAGATAATCCATAGCCACGTCTGATGGGTTTTCGTCCTCTATATCCACACGATAGTTTAATTCTTGAATTTCTTCTTCCGTAATTTCACCTGCTAATAGATTAAGCACATCTTCAAGCTCAGGGTATTGATCTAGTGTTTGCGCGCGAATTAAAGGAGCTCCTTGATACGGCGGAAATAGACTTAGATCGTCCTCTAGGACCACGAGATCATTTTCAACAATCTGTGGATCTGTTGAAAACACATCAATTCCTTGGACCTCTCCACTTTCGATTGCACGAATTCCTGCAGTGACATCAAGTGAACGAACATCTGCAAGTTCAAAACCATAATGATCTGGAAAGCCTGCGTATCCATCTTGACGGTCAATAAATTCAAATGAGAAGCCAAACGTCCATTCTTCAGCAACATTTTCTAAATCAGAGATTGTTTGAATATTATTCTCATCGGCTTCTGCTCTAGGAACTGCAATGGCGTATGTATTGTTGTATGCCATCGGCTCTAAGAAGCGGAATTGATACTCATCATAAATACCTTCTTTTGCCTGCTCATAGGCTTCATCAGGATCATAGCTGAAATCCTCCAAAGCTAATAATTCTCCAACAATGGTACCGGAGAATTCCGGGTACATATCAATATCTCCCACACGTAAAGCATTAAATACAAAATCAGTCGCTCCTAAATTACCTTGAACCCGAACTGTTAAGTCTGTACGATCTTCAATTAAATGCTTATACATATTCCCAACAATCTCTGGTTCAGCCCCCATTTTGCCTCCTACTACTAAGTCAGGACCAATGGTTCCTCTCATGGCGAGCATAGGCACAAAAATTAGCGCTAGAGAAAGTCCAATCACTGCGATAACTGGTTTATAGGAATTTCGTTTTGATAATCGTTCTGTCACTCGTAATATACCATCAAAGGAAAGGGCCAATAATGCAGCTGGAATGGCACCTAGAAGGATATATTCATTGTTAGAGCGCTGAATACCAGTCATAATCAAATCTCCAAGACCACCCGCGCCAATTAAGGCGGCTAATGTGGCAGTACCAACAATCAGCACCATAGATGTACGAATACCGGCCATTACAGTAGGTAGGGCAATTGGCAATTCTACTTTTATGAGACTCCTATATGAATTCATTCCCATTGCTCTTGCAGCCTCACGAATGGCGGGATCCACTTCTTTAATTCCCGTGTATGTATTTCTCAGGATGGGAAGCAGTGCATAGGCCGTTAACGCAATGATTGCGGGCGTTGTACCAATCCCAACAAATAAGATCATAAATCCTAGTAGTGCAAGACTTGGAATCGTTTGAAGGACAGCAGCAATACCAATCACAAATTCTGCTGCGCGGCCCTTACGTGATAAGAGAATACCAACGGGTACAGCAATAATTACGGCTATTAACAATGAAATAATAGATAATTGAATATGCTCCCATAAAGACGTCCAAAGCATGTCTTGACGTTGCATAAATAATTGGAAAAAGTCTTGTAAAAAGGACATTAGTTCATCACACTCCCTTTGGCAGCCATTCTTGCCAAGTCTTTATAAGAAATGGCGCCCACCAACTTATCGGAGTCAGTCACAGGCAATGCTGGCAAGTCATATGTTTGCAGAAGTGAATACACTTCTGCTGCAGTTGAATCAACGCTCACGGAAGCCTCGTTAGGATATTTTTTCGTTTGATAATATAGTTCATCGAGTGCGCCATCCTCATTTACTGTCATTTGTAAAGAAGGGTCTTCCGTTTGAATAAAACTACTTAAATAGTCATGATTATGTTGAATAAATTCTTTTATTGTTTGTTCGCTTAAGGCCTGTGTATCCTTTGGAGCGCGTGAACCAATAAACTGTTTAACGAATTCATCTTTAGGGTTGTTAAGGAGTTCTTCTGGAGTCCCAATTTGAACGGCAGCTCCTTCACGCATCATACAAATTCGCTCACCTAAACGTAGAGCCTCATCCATATCATGTGTTACAAATACAATCGTTTTTTTGATTTCCTTTTGTAGCTTTCGAATATCCTCTTGCAGTTGCTCCCGACTGATAGGATCCAAGGCGCTAAAGGGCTCGTCCATTAGAATAATGTTAGGATTACCCGCTAGAGCTCTTGCAACGCCAATTCGTTGCTGCTGTCCTCCAGAAAGCTCTGTAGGCATACGATCTCTAAAGGTCTTAGGCTCTAATCCTACCATGGTCAGCAATTCATCTACCCTCGAGCGAATATCTTGCTTAGACCATTTCATCATTTCTGGCACAATAGATATATTCTCAGCAATCGTCATATTCGGAAATAGAGCAATTTGCTGTAGTACATACCCTATATTCCAACGAAGCTTATGTATGTTCATATCTTGAACATGGTTATCATCAATCCTGATGATTCCTTCAGTAGGATCAATAAGACGATTAATCATTTTCATGGTTGTCGTTTTTCCACAGCCACTTGGTCCAATCAATACAAAAAATTCACCACTATTAATGGTTAAAGAAAGATTGTCCACTCCTTTAGTTCCATCTGCAAATGTCTTAGTGACTCCCTCAAACGTTATCAATCTGGCACAACCTCTCACAATTTAAATTTATCCTTCAGCCAAAAAGCTCTCGCTATATATACCCCATGTTACTCCTTTTTAAGCATTTTTTTATGAATTATTTTTCTTACCCTTGGGCAATCTTAGATAGACATCTATCACAAGGAGCTTGAGACTATGTTTTCCTTTACTTTACAAGCGGTCATTTCGATCTTTGCCATTATGAATCCGTTAGGCAATGTACCTATATTTTTAGCGTTAACTAAATCAAATTCTTCAAAAGAAAGACGGCAAATGGCCTTCAAAGCCTGCCTGACCGCTTTTATTATTTTGACGATTGTTTTAGTGTCCGGAAGCATTCTTTTTAAGGCATTTAACATTACCGTTGACGCACTTAGGATAGCCGGAGGAATAATTATATTTGGAATCGGATACAAGCTAGTTATCGGAACCTCAACTCATAGCCATCAACTTCATGAGAAGGAGCATGAAGTGGCTGTTGAAAAAGAGGACGTATCCATTACCCCCCTTGGCATCCCGCTCTTAGCAGGCCCAGGAACGATCGCTACTGTCATGAGCCTATCCACAAAGCAGGAAGATCAACTAAGCCACTCTCTTGGCATTTTAGTTGCATACACAGCGATCCTACTCGTTACCTATCTCATTTTTTATTACTCCAGCTGGATCAACGACAAACTAAATCAAACCGAATTAGCAGTCATTACCCGATTAATGGGTTTAATTGTAACAGTCATCGCGGTAGAAATGATTGTCAGCGGTCTAATAAAAATCATCCCTGTTTTAGGCTAAAACAAATATAAATAATCACCTCAGAAATTAATAAAAAATGGACGAGAATGATGTAGGCATGGGTCATGTAATCGCCTGTGAGATAACTAGCTTCTAATAGCATCAGTCTTATACGTGTTAAATCACAACGTTCAGCAGCATGTTTATCACAGGTTATATCCACTCTTACAGCGGACGGGATGGCAGGTCGACTCCTAAGGGATTTACGGGCAGGGTTGAAATAACACTGGCGTAGCCAGTTTAGTTCAACGCCCGCCCTAGGAAAGCGTGCCTGCCATCCAGGGAGCGAAGCCGAAGCCTCTTACAGGGGACTATTATAAACAAAGTTGAAATGCACGGATTCAGCTACATGTAAAATAGCCTTACCACAATTCATACTGTGATAAGGCTATTAACGTTTGTTCTGTTTTTTTAGTTAGCTCATTAAACAACTTGCGGAATGTGCATTTTAAAGAATTCGTACATTTTTTCTATATTAACCACTTGATTTTTTCGTTTTGATTTACGATTAGATTGGATCGAGATAGGTTTAATTGTCTCATTTACTCCAAGCCTAGTTAACAACGGCTGCAAATAAAGTTCCATAATACTAACGTGAGCAACCGTTCCACCAAGTACAAACGAGAATACTTTCTTACCGGTGAAACTATCCTTTGGTAAGGATTGAAGGAATTGTTTAAAGGCTTGATACTCTATTTGTTCAACAGGTATAGCCAAAATAATAATATCTGCATCATGAATCTCGTTATTATAATGATCAATAAATACTTCAGTTAATTGATGACCTTGTTCTTGGAACCAATCTTCTAATTGAGTAACAAACATTGGGTGCTTAGTGTGACTGATCTTATCCCCTTTTAGCAAAACAACTGATGTCATCCTAAACCGCCCCTTCCATGTATTTATATCTATTATAATCACATTATTCATATTAGTCAACTCGGATTTAAAGAATTGAAAAACGGGCCGTAGCCCGTTTTTTTACAATTCATATAAAGAAGTGTATTTCTTCTGAAGATATGAAATAAGTGGTTTCGCATTAATGCCTTCCCCTGTTGTATCTTTCAAGATCTCAGAAGGTTTTTTGCTTTTGCCGAACTGATGCACATTCTCGGTCATCCAGTTCCTAATTGGAGCATAATCCCCTTGTTTAATAAGTGAATCAATCTTTGGATTGGTTGAAGTGAATGCCTCATTAAGCTGTGCAGCATAAATATATCCTAGTGCGTATGATGGAAAATATCCAAATGCACCAAACGACCAATGAACATCCTGTAAAACACCTTCCCCATCATGTGATGGTTCCACCTGTAAATATTCTTTCATTTTCTCATTCCATACGTGTGGAAGATCTTTCACCGCTAAGCTTCCTTCAATTAAAGCTTTTTCTAATTCGTAGCGAAGTATGATATGCAGGCAATACGTCAGCTCATCTGCCTCGATACGAATTAATGAAGGTTTAGCCTGGTTTACGGCAAAATAGAAATCATCTAATGACATGTTATCAAATTGTCCATTTGCATGCTTCTTTAAGAGTGGATAGTTTCGCTCCCAAAATGAGTAGCTCTGTCCGACAAATTTCTCCCAAAATAACGATTGTGATTCATGAATTCCCATTGAGGTTCCACTGCATAAAGGTGTTCCCATCAGGTCTGGTGAAATATTTTGCTCATAAAGTGCGTGCCCTGCCTCGTGAATGGTACCAAAAAGAGAAACTCTAAAATCTTGCTCGTTATATTTGGTTGTGACCCTAACATCATAAGGGTTGATGCCAACTGCAAATGGGTGAACTGTTTCATCCATTCTACCCGCATTAAAATCAAAGCCAATCTCTGTTAAAATATCTTTACTTAATGCCTGTTGATTATCCTTTGGAAAATGACTAAATAAGTTATCCATTTTAGGCTGCTTCTTTGCTTCAGTTACTGCTTGCACAAGGGGAACTAAATGATCCCGAAGCTCAGAGAATACTTCATCAATGGTCTGAACAAATACACCCGGCTCATAATCATCTAATAACGTATTGTACGGATGATCTGTTTCTTTCCCGTAATAGCCAATAAACTTCTTTTTGTATTCAATCAGCTTCTCAAGGTTAGGTCTAAACATTTCAAAATCGGACTTATCCTTTGCTTCCTCCCACAACGTTTCCGTTTGAGATTGCAACGTGACATAATCCTTATATTCATCAGCAGGAATGGTTGTATTACGGTCATAGTCCTTACGTGACTCAGCTACACTTTTACTCGTAATGTCTGATAAAGAATCGGTAGTTTGTTCAAGCTCTGAAAGATAGTCCTTCATTTCATCCGAAGTAGAGAGTGCAAATACCTCTGATGACAGTGAGCCAATAACTTCTGAACGCTGCCCTGCTCCTTTTTTAGGGGCTCCTGTTCTTGCATCCCATCCAAGTAAGGCTAATGCTTGGTTATAATGATTTTGCTTTTTAACTAACGCTAGATATTTTTCTTCTGTGCTAAGTGCTTTCATCTTTTAAGTCCCACCATTTCTATTCTATATGTACTTACCAACACTAATTCTTTTTCGACATGAATTGCCAAACTCCTGCTTATTTGCTAAAAAAGGCTGGATATATGTTAAAATAAACGGAAGTAAGGGAGGTAGCTATGTATCTGACATTATCTCAATCTGTTATAGATTTATATAAAAAAGAAATGGAACTTACACTCGGTGAGTCCGTTCGATTGTTTGTTAGAGTTGGAGGAGTCGGATCAGGTGGGTTTTCTGTTGGGATCATGAGAGATAACCCTACAGATAAAGCTTATATAATTGATGCGGAGAGTATTACTTTTTTTGTAGAAGAAGATGATTTTTGGTATTTAGATGGTATGACCATTGACTATAATTCAGATCTTGATAGAGTTGAATTTCTTCAGCCACGTTTTGTAGACGCGTTCTACCCTGAAGAACAGTAGAATCTGAAAAAGTAGACTGTTTTTTTATACAATTAAAAAGCTGAAGAATGAGGGGAGAGACTCCAACATTCTTCAGCTTTTCTATTACTTATAATACTTCTGTCCAGCCTCTATTCTATTGCTTAATATTCTTGATCCATCCCTTTTACCCTTTCACTGCCCCAATGGCTACACTTCCCATAATTCTCTTAGAAAGAATGGAGAATACAATAATGATCGGCACTACAGATAACGCTACCCCAAGGTACAGCAACCCATAATCCGTATTATAGTATCCTTGTATCATTGCAACCATAACTGGTAGTGGATACTTTTCTTCTGAGAATAACAACACGAGTGGGCTAATGAAGTTGTTCCAGGAACCAATAAATGTGAATATTCCAATAGCCGCTAGAGCGGGAACAATCATCGGTAAAATAATTCGATGAAAAATACGTAACTCGCCGGCCCCATCTATTCTTGCCGATTCAAGTACTTCATCGGGAATACTGCCATCAATAAATTGTTTGATGAAAAAGACGGCGAAGGTATTCGCTGCTGCGGGCAAGATAATAGCTGCATGAGAATCTAATAAGCCAAGCATCCCTAACCAACGATAGCTCCCAATAAGCGCAAGCTGAGCGGGAATCATCATCGTGGCAAGCATAAAGAGAAATAATGGCGTATTAAACCTAAATTTAAATTTTGAGAAACCATACGCAGTCATTCCACCGAAATAAAGCGTTAAGGCCGTGGATCCGCATGCAATGATAAGACTGTTCATAAACCCTCTGAATATGTTTACATTCTCAATCATACGGGTGAAGTTTTCAATCAAGTTTGTTCCTGGTAAAAGTAAAAATTGTGAAGCGATATCCGCATTTGTATGCGTTGAATACATGATCATTAGGTAAAACGGAAACAAACATACAAACGCAAGAGTAATTAAACAAATATACAGCACAACATTTGTAAGTGATAACTTCTTGTCTTTGTTTAGTGGTGCTTTTGTGTTGATTGTTGTATCTGCTCTAGCCATATCCACGCCTCCTTTACGTTGTTTTACTTCGGTTTCTGCTGATTAAATAAGATGTTACAGATAAGGTCACGATAATGAGGAATAGACAGAACGCAATGGTTGCACCATATCCAAACCTTCCTTGCTCAAATGCTGTTCGGTATAGATACATGACACTTGTTAACGTTGCATGATCCGGTGCCCCAGACCCTTCTGTTAACATAAATGGTTGGTCAAAAATTTGCACACCACCAATTAAAGAAGTGATAACTTGAAAGATAATGATTGGCTTTAATAATGGAACGGTAATCTTAAAGAAAATTTGTACCTTTGAAGCTCCATCTACTGTTGCCGCCTCTTCATATTCAGGTGAAATGCCTTGTAAACCCGCAATATAAATAAGCATCGAATAACCAAAATATTGAAAGAAAAGAATCGCAGATACGAGTAGCTGCATAAAAAGGGCATTATTTTTCCAGTCAATAGCTCCATCCGTAATCCCTAAGAACATAAGCATTTGATTCACACTACCTGTTTGCCAGTCGAACATTAAGCTTACAAGTAGCCCCAGGGATGCGGCGGTGACGATATTAGGAAAGAAGTAAATCGCTCGAAAGAAGTCTTTCCCTCGTAAAAAACGTTTCGTTAAGATAACGGCTAGAACAAGGCTAACCGTTAATTGTGGTACCACGGAGATCGTCCATATAAAAAAAGTGTTGTATAAGGATTGAAGAAAAAGTGGATCCATAAAAGCACGTATATAATTCGCAAAGCCAATAAACTCTGGTGGATTGAGCCCATCCCAATTCGTAAAGCTTAAATAAAATGAGTAAAGAATGGGATATAACCCAAACAACAAAAATATAATAAAAAATGGTGCGATAAAGAAATAACCGCTGTTTCCTTTATTGATACGTCCTACAAACATCCTAATCCCCCCTTATACACCTTTTTAGTTGACTGTTAACTCTGGAAAATAGATTTGTACGTCCCTTTTAAAGCGCTCCCAAAACTCGTCATGAGAAGAGAAATTGCCTCTTGAGTACGATTCCATTAGTTCTCCATAGATATCTTCAATGTTCCCATCAAAAGACGTACGGACAACTGTTTGCACATTTTCAGATTCCTCGTTAAAAAAGTGAAAGTAATTTTGGCCATCTAGAAATTCACTTGAAATTTCGTCCGCTACGTTTTCATTGGCGATTCGATGACTTGTATAATACTCTTCGTCTACCGCTAAATTGCTTAAGAAATCAACATCAAATCCATAAAATTTAATAAATTCCCAAGCTAAGTCCTTATTATCACCGTCCGAATACATCCCATAAAATGTTCCACCACCACTAAACGCAGCAGGACCACTAGCTAAGCCCCATAATCCGCTTGTGTCTGGTGCATCTGATCTGAGTACGTGGTTTAAAAACCAAGATGGCTGAGGATAGAACATAACGGTTCCCTGCTGCATAGATGTAGTCCAGCCTGGCGTCCAACTGTTAAGCATCGCTAACGAATTTGTTTCAATTGCTTGGTCGACCAAATGAAGGGTTTCTCTTTTAGAATCATCGATAACCAATTCATTTTCAACCACCCATGGAACTTCCGCCCGTGCGTTTTGGATAGCGCCAATCGAAGACCAGTTAGCAAAGATATGATGCTCCCCTCCGCTTTCTTCGTACACTCGTTCACCTAAATCAAAAATGTCATCCCAGTTCTGGATCTGAGCGCTCACCTCATCTGGATCAGCAGTACCTAGATATTCCTCCGTTAAATCTCGGCGATAATAAAAACCACCCGTTGTCCCTTGGTAAGCAACTGTGCGAACTTCACCATCTGAATCCTTCTCCATATCCTGAATATAGTCGTATTGATCTTCAATTAAATCCATCGCATTATAAGGCGGCCCGCTTAGGATTTCTAAAGATGGATGATCAATAAACTTTCGTACCACTCCTGCCTCTAGTGCAAATACGTCAGGTGCTCGAATTCCTGTGGCCAAAGCTGAACGGAGTTTGGTTTCATATTGATTGCCAGGAACGTATTGAAAATCTATCGATACGTCTGGATTTTCTTCCATGAAAGCCTCAACTGCATATTCCGCCTCGCCAGTAAAGCTCCATACAACGATCTCCTGCTTTTCCTCACCACTGCTACATGAAGCGGATATCATCAAAGTGACTAAAGCTAATGAGGATAATCCTACTCTTTTTCTCATGGCAATTCCCCCTAAACATGATCATTCAAATAAAAAAAGGAAGCGCTTTCAATAAACACTAAAAAAAAGCTGTCAGGTGATTGAGTGAATAGTTTAAATCCTTATATTGCATTGTTCACTTTAATTTATGTTTATTTCATACAATTGTCAAGGAGTCTTAAATATCATAGCAATGAGGTATAAATATAGTTATTTTTCAACTAAAAAGAAACCTAGGAATAAAATCCTAGGTTTCTTTTTGAATTATTACTTAAATGATCCAGCTGTATAATAACTTGTGGCCTCTTCATAGTCAGCCCGCGCATTTTGAAGAGAACGTTTGGCCGCAATAAATTGTTGCGCTGACATCGTTTGCATATTTACATGGATGTGCTGCTCTACAGTGCGTAATGCTTTATCTACCCTTTGTAGCATTTCAATTGCGTGATGTTGATTTTCTCTCACAAACATACCTCCAAATAGAATGAAGAATAATAGCAAGTTTCCCCTTATTTATTCTTATTCATACAGGAAGTTGATTATGACGTTTTATGACTATACAATAATCGCATCAAAACCTCTATTTCTAAGTTCATTTGCAAGCGAGTCCGCGTTCTCTCGTTTTGAGAAAGCTCCAACTTGTACTCGATAGAAAGAGGCCTCAAATTGAAAATAGGCTTGATATCCTTGTTGTTCTAATCTATTTTTTAAGTCCACGGCGTTTTGGTGTTTTTGAAAGGATCCACTTTGCACTTTAAATAGACGATCTGAACTTAAAGAATTCGCTTTTCTTTTCAAATCAAAAGCTTGAACCATTCCTTCAACATGGCCCCGTGCAACCTGTCTAATAAATGCGATTCTCTTTAAATTCTCTGCATCTCTAGTATGATCGATGAATGCGCTTTCCGTTAATATAGCAGGCATGGAAGTGTGTCTTAGCACAGCAAAGTTTGCTGATTTCCTGCCACGATCTACCACATTTACATGACTCATGATTAGCTTGTGAATAATGGTTTGAAGACTTACCGTCCGCTGCACTCTACTTGAATGGACATAGGATTCAAAGCCCGTGCCTCCACCAGCATTAATGTGAATAGACACAAAATAATCAGCTGACCACTGATTTGCCTTCCTGCTTCGGTCTGATAAAGACACGAATGTATCGCTTGTCCGGCTCATATTCACTTCAACATTATGATAATCTGACAAGAGGTAGTCTCGAATACATTGCGAGATTTGCAGCGTTATATTTTTTTCTTGCAACCCATTTCCTATCGCTCCTGAGTCTCTTCCGCCGTGGCCAGGATCAATGAATATTCTTACCATATTGATCTCCTCCTTTTAAAACTGTTTAACTAATAGATCGCTTAATTATTCAGTGTATGGGGAGATCAATTTATTTCTAATAGCGGAAATTACATTAGAACTTGATGCTTTGCCTATTTTAATGGAAGATGGCTTGTATACTCCTTCTGAAACGCAGCAAGCTTGGAAAAAGGCGTTTCAAGAGATTGATAGATCTCGGCATAAAACTCATGAAGCCTTTGGTACGTCTCATGATTATTAGCCTGATGTGTATAAACCTTATCAATCGTTGTCCATGAATCTGATTCCACGAATGAGTCAAGATGACCAGTAGCTATAAGTGAAATAATGGCGGCGCCAAATGCGGATGCATGATAACTGGATGGCACATGTATTTCTTTGTTAAAGACATCTGCAAGAATTTGCAACCAGAGCGGAGATCTTGCAAAGCCACCGGACGCTCTAATTTCAGTAAAAGGGCCACTTAATTCCTTTAATGCAATTCCTACTGAATAGACACTAAAAATAACACCTTCCAATAAGGAGCGAATAAAATCATTTTGAGTATGATGATTACCAATCCCTACATAGGCTCCTCTAGCACTCGGATTCCAATATGGGGCTCGTTCCCCATTTAAAAAAGGCATGAACAACAATCCCTGTGCTCCAGCAGGCGATTTCTCAGCCAATGAGAGTAAATACTCATATAGCTCTCCTTTATTTTGCATCTCATCTGTAGCAAATTGACCTTTGCTCCATTCATCTCTATACCAGCGTAGCGCATTCCCTCCGTTATTGGTGGCCCCACCAATAACCCATTTATTATCTGATAACGCGTAGCAAAATGTTCGTTGATTCGGGTCTGTTACAGGCTCAGTTACCGTTCTTCTTACAGCGCCGCTCGTACCAATTGTAATCACCGTTTTATCAGAGGAGCCTGCTCCTACGCCCACATTAGCCAATGTTCCATCACTTGCACCTATGACAAATGGCATGGACGGAGATAAACCGAGCTCATGTGCGATAGATTCAGATGGTAAGACCTTTTTGTAGGTAACGGGCACAAGTTCCGATAATGTATCCGTTGTTATACCGATATAGTGTAAAATCTCTTGATCCCATTGTTGCTCTCTTAGATTCATCAACCCACTTGCTGAAGCAATGGAATGATCTACGACAAATTCGCCGAACAAGTGAAACCATACATATTCTTTTATTGAAATGAATTTGTCTGCTTGAGTAAACAAACCAGAAGAATGCTGCTTAAACCATAGCAATTTTGCTAGTGGTGACATGGTGTGAATAGGTGTACCCGTGCGTAAATAAAATCCTTTAGCCTCAACTGTTGCTTTTAAGGTATCAACTTGCTCTGAGCTGCGGTTATCTGACCAAATAATGCTTTTAGATAACGGTTTTCCCTCTTTTGATACAGCCAAGAGTGAATGCATAGCAGCTGAAAATCCTGCAGAGGCAATCGATGTAGGTGAGACACCTGAGGAAGCTACCGCTTGCGTAATGGACTGTTTAACCGCGTTCAAAATGACATCTGGATCTTGTTCAGACCACGCGGGCTGAGGTGATAAAGTTGGATAACTTATCTCAGAGGATGCTAAAACGGAGCCGTTTGTTCGAAAAATAACAGACTTAGTGCTTGTTGTTCCAATATCAATACCTAGCATAGCGATATCGTTAGTCATTATGTTCCTCCTTTTTATCTATACAGTTCGGTACGTGAAATTTGTTATTGTTGCTTAAGGTGCTCTACTAACTCTTGCAAAGCTTCTTGATAGTCTGTAGGTTCATCTAAATTATACCGCTGTTGCACGCTATCCAGATCTTCATGAATGATATCAATTGCATCCAAGAGTGCAAGGTCATGTGGACCTAGTAACGAAAAATGCCTAATGTTCGGTAATGAACTGTCCTTTCTCTCCTCTAGCAAATTAACATTAAGTACTTCTCCCTCATTTGGTATTTCAACAGGTATGTCGTCTTTGAAATGAAGGTGTAACACCTCAAAGAGTAACTGATTAATCCTTTTTTCTGATTCATTATCAAAGATTACAGATTTTTTGCCAACAGTAGAACCTAAGGGGTAGCTTACGATCGTTAGCTTGCTCATTAGGTGCCTCCTAAGATACATGATTGATTTGATAAGGCTATCATAGCATTGATGAAAGGGATGAACCAAACATAATTCCTCAAAAAAAATGATAGTCGCTTCATCCGACTATCATTTAATATACTCTACTTCATTTACTTCTTTATTTAATAAAACGGATGGTTAATGGAATCACATACTCTTCTCCGTTATACGCTTTAACGGCAGCAATGATGATAAAAATAAACGACATCACTGCTATAATGGGAAGGAGAATAAGACCAATAAACACAGCAATTAAAATCGAGGCAATGATTGAATAGATGGCGTAAGAGATAATAAAATTGAAATACTCTTTACCATGAGAATCAATAAAAGCAGAATCATTTTTTTTCAACAACCAGATAATCAAAGGAGCAATAATTGTAGTAACAAAGCTTAACAAATAAATAAGCATGGCCAAAACACGCTCATCCTGTGATGGTTCTTCCACGTAATGTACAATATCATTTGACATGTCGATAACCCCCTTTACTGTAAATAGAGTATGTGAATGTAAGTATACTTCTCTATAACCTAAATTATGTGAATTAAACACATTCTTTTAAGCACTATTTACACTCTCGGCGGTCTTGGACCAAAGTACTGATAATAATCCGTTTTAATATTTCCGTTATACAGCTTCCGTTTTTTTGAGGCTTTTTTCCCGTAAAGCTCTTCAAATTGTTCATGAGATGTCAGCATATATACAGACCACGTATCAAATGACTTTAATGCCTCGCCCATTTGCTTATACATATGCTCTACTTCTTCTCTCTCTCCGATTCGTTCGCCGTATGGTGGATTGCCGATAATAATTCCGTAGCTGCCTTTATGACTGAAATCACGTACCTGCATTTGTTTAAACGTAATCAGGTCGGCAAAACCTGCTTCCTTCGCATTATTCTGTGCGAGCTCTACACTACGATGATCAATATCTGACCCTTGAATGTCGAGGGGCTGATCGTATCGCGCTAAGTCTTCCACCTCTTGTCTTGCTTTATTCCAAAGATCCTTATCAATCCAAGCCCATTCGTCCGAGGCAAAATCTCGATTAAACCCTGGCGCTAGATTTTGCCCAATCATTGCTGCCTCTATTGGTAACGTGCCCGATCCACAAAAAGGATCAGCAAACGGACGATCCGGGTTCCAGGTTGTTAATTTAATTAGTGCTGCGGCAAGTGTTTCTTTTAATGGAGCTGTATTGTGCAAATAACGGTAGCCTCTTTTATGAAGCCCTTCTCCACTCGTATCTATGGTTAATGTGGCTATGTCCTTATGAAGCGCAACTTCAATTCGATAAAGTGGACCATCCTCATCAAACCAATTTGTTTGATGTTTTTTCTTCATACTTTCAACAACCGCTTTTTTGACGATTGCCTGACAGTCGGGAACACTAAATAATGTTGATTTGACTGATCGCCCAATGACCGGGAATTCGGCGTTTTCTGGAATAAGATCTGCCCAAGGTAATGCTTTAGTTTTTTCAAATAGCTCATCGAAGGTATAAGCTTTAAATTCGCCAACCTTTAATTTAACTCGATCTGACGTCCGTAACCATAAATTAGCTCTAGGAATGGCATCCATAGTAGCTGTAAAGGTTACTTTCCCATTTTCCACATTAATATCCTCGTACCCAAGATCTTTGATCTCTTTCGCCACAATTGCTTCAAGCCCCATTGTGGCAGTCGCAATTAGCGTTACCTTATCCATCCTTCAAAACTCCTTCTTTGTTTCAGCTTGTTCTATTATACGGGCTGGAACAAGCGCTGACAAGAAATGAACTGAGATTGGGAGGACAGGCTTAAGTGTAAATTTGTTTTGATTCTTCGTCTGCTGCTCCCGAAAATGGGGGCACGCTTACCTCGGTAGTATCCGCGCTAACAGACTACGCACTTTCATCTCAATGAACATTTTCATCGAGGCAATTGAAAAAGTCATGTAAGAATGGCTGAATGGCGCCGCTACAGGAGAACCCTTCGCTTTCCGCGGGAACGGCCTCAGCCCTCGAATTGGAAAACCACCACTTCGATGTCTTCAGACTCGTTCTGTTCCGCAGGAGTCTACGGTTTCTCCTTCCGCTAACGTTCCGACTTATACAATTGATGAAAGTTCGCAATCTTATAAGGATAGTTTTTCAGTGAACTTCCTGTTCATCCTGCAGGTGTCTGCCCTCCTATTTTGTCCGCTTGTTTTAGGGTAGGTATTGAAATTAGTATTTACACAATCATAAGAGCTTCAACCCCACACCCCAATCAAAAAAAGGAGAACGACCCACTTTCAAGTCGTTCTCCTTTTCTATTAATCCTTATCCTAAAACAGCGCGATCATTTTCCATTTGTGTACCGCGGATTCGTTTGAATTCTTGTAGCAGGCCTTCAACCGTAAGGCGTTGCTTCTCTGATTCAGGAATATCTAAAATGATTTGACCCTGATCCATCATAATTAAACGATTACCCAAATCCAATGCCTGTTGCATGTTATGAGTAACCATTAATGTGGTCAAATTAAACTTAGAGACAATATCTCGAGTAAGGGACGTGATAAGCTCCGCTCTAGATGGATCAAGAGCCGCTGTATGCTCATCAAGAAGTAAAATTTTTGGTTCCGTGAAAGTAGCCATTAGAAGCGATAAAGCTTGTCTTTCACCGCCTGAGAGCAATCCTACCTTTGCTGTAAAGCGATTCTCCAAACCGAGGTGAAGCGTCTCGAGAGATTCTTTAAAAAAGTCTCTCCTTTGCTTAGTAACACCTAGCTTGAGTGTTCTTTTTTTGTTTCTAGAATAGGCTATTGCCAGGTTTTCTTCAATGGTCATCGAGGGAGCGGTGCCAGCCATAGGATCCTGGAACACTCTGCCAATAAACGTAGAACGTTTGTATTCCTGGTGACGGATCACGGTCTGACCGTCAATTTGAATATCCCCTTGATCAGGTAATAATGCACCTGAGATCACATTCATTAGTGTTGATTTCCCTGCCCCGTTACTGCCAATAATCGTGATGAATTCACCTTTTTTCATATGCAGTTTAATAGATTGAAGGGCTTTTTTCTCATCAGGCGTTCCTTCGTTAAATGTCAAAGCGACATTATGCAGATCCAGCATGTTCTCCACCCCCCTCTTGTTTAGCAAGTTGATGCTTTAGTTTTCGTTTACGCCGCTCTCGTTGTTTTTCAATAATTCTTGGTGAAATAAGCGCCACTATTACGAGCACAGCAGTTATCAACTTCATATCTCCTGCTTCTAAAAAATCTACTTTTAAAGCGAGCGCTACAACAATTCGATAAATAATCGCTCCGCAAATGACAGCTATTGTCGTTCTGAAAATAGATTTTGTGCCAAACAGTGCTTCTCCAATAATGACAGAAGCGAGTCCAATAATAATCATACCAATACCCATGCCTGCGTCTGCGAAACCGTCCCTTTGCGCAATAAGAGAACCTGAAAAAGCAACAAGCGCATTGGAAAGACCTAACGCCAGAATGATTAGATGATCGGTATTAGCGGAAAAGCTGCGAATCATGCGTTTGTTATCACCTGTTGCACGAATAGCAAGCCCAACCTCTGTTTTCAAGAAATAATCCATAATGACTTTAATGATCACAATCACAACAACCATTACGAATAATAACGACCATGTAGAAGGAAGATTCGTCATGCCCATGCCTTGGAAGAGAGAACGAAGAGCGTCATCAATCCCAAGCGCATTCCAGCCTTCACGAACATGAGCGAAGATAGTTGGTTCATTTAATAGTGAAATTCTAGGCATACCCATTATGCGTAAATTAATTGAATACAAAGCGATCATCATTAATATTCCAGCGAGTAACGGATTAATATTTCCTTTTGTATGAAGTAAGCCTGTGAAACACCCCGCAATAAATCCAGAAAGCACAGCCATCACGGTTGCGAAAATTGGGTCAACTCCATTTACAATGGCGAGTGCCGCTACGGCAGCTCCAGTAACAAAACTACCATCAACCGTTAAATCGGGAAAATCCAAGATTCGAAAAGTCATATAAACACCAAGTGCCATAAGTGCATATATAAAGCCGAGCTCTAAAGCACCGTACATTGCAAGCATGTTAACCCCACTCCTTAATTGAAAAGAAAACCGACCTTCCGAAGCGGTAGGCCGGTCTCGAATTTATTGTTCGTTTGATTCATATGTTTGTGCAGCGTCTTCCCAGTCTTCATTCCATTCAATCCCTTGAGCTTCTGCAGCCTCCCGATTAATGACTAGATTAATCTCAGCAGGTGAACCAACCGGAATGTCAGATGGAGCACTTTCATCATTTAGAATGCTAGCAGCTATCTCTCCCGCTTGGTAACCAAGCGTATGAAAATCTACTCCAAATGCGGCAAACGCTCCTGATCCAAGAGATTCTGGGTCACTCGCAATTAAAGGGATGCCTCGATCGTTTGATATTCCAACAATGGATTCTAACGCAGAGATGACCGTATTATCTGTCACCAAGTAGAACACATCCGCATCCTCGGCGAGTGCAGCCACAGCAGACTGAACATCAGCAGACGTAGCAACAGTTCGTTCCGTTGTTGATAGAGACGTGCCTTCTACAGCTTCATTAATGGCATTAATTTGAACAACTGAGTTTGATTCACCAGCGTTGTATACGAGACCGACTGTTGAATCTGGAAAGTTCTCATTAATAAAGGCAACTGTTTCGTCGATAGCTTCAGGATGTAAGTCGCGAACGCCTGTAATATTTTCACCCGGCTCATCTAACGCTGCTACAAGACCCGCTTCGACAGGATCAGTAACAGAAGTAAACACGATGGGAATGTCCTGTGTAGCTTGCAACGCACTAATCGCACTTGGCGTTGAATTAGCAAAAATCATATCGACCCCATCTGATACAAAATTTGTTGCAATGGTTGAGGAGTTATTCGGATCCCCTTGTGCAGACTGAAATTTAAATTCAGCCGTTATCCCCGCATCTTCAATGGCCTGCTGAAACCCAGCATAGGCCGCATCAAGTGAAGGGTGCTCCACAATTTGAGTGGCTCCAATAACAACTGTCGCCTCATCTCCATTGCTATTATCTCCGTTGCCACAGGCTGCTAAAGCACTTAAAGCAACTGAAGCTGAAATGATCATTCCCCATTTTCTATTCATACTGGACACCCCTCTATTATCTATCGACTACTTAACTATTACTTATGTTAATAGAATTTACAGAAGGTGTAAACATAAATTTTTGCACATTAATGCGTGCGGGTAATAAAGGATTCAGACAAAACAAAAAAATCCCTGCTAGAGGGATTTTGTTTAACTACAATCGGCTTTGCATCGTTAAGCATTCGATAAGCCATGTTCTGTTCCGTTGTACTGCAAGCGGTGATGAACCTCGTACGCTGGTGGTGACCATCTATCTACAGAATACATTCTGTTCTTCCGGTTTTGTTCAATTCCAAACCGAAAAATGCCCCTACCTAATTTTGGGTTTCTCGCTCGAGGGGTTTACCTCGTTCCACTCCGTCTGTTTCCAAACGGACTCCGTCACTGTGGCACTTTCAAGGAGTGTCTACCATATCCAAAGGACGTAGGTATTCCTCCTGCCGTTAGCCATAAACCTGGCTACCCTAGCTTATGAATTGGCTAGGCACGAACACTACGGGCATCTCAGCCCGTGCGAGCATGGACTTTCCTCTATGCACTTAAGCACAGCGGCCACCTGAATGCTTAACTTGAACCTGATACGCTAGTCGCGCTTATCTATTATATACGGATCCACAAAAGAGTGCAACTACCTCTTCGTTATTTACGTTTTTGCTTTTCAACCGCAAGTCTTGCTAATCGATCCGCATTACGGTTAGTTTTACTTGGAATCCACTTAAGGTAAAATAGTTCAAATTGATCTATTTTCTTTAGAGCGGACGCCAAATAGGGTTTGTATAAAGGATTACGAACGAATTGTTTCTCTACCGCTTCATCAATCAATTGAGAATCCGTACGAAAGGAAGCCTTAGTGATGCCAAGCTCAATACATCTGTTTAGTGCCAGCAGAAAGGCTTCATATTCCGCTTCATGATTAGACATCTCTTCTAGAGGAATAGAGTGTTCTTCAATTCGACCATCCTTAAAATTGATAAAAATACCAGCTCCTGATCGACCAGCTTGACCAGCACTTGCTCCATCAAAATAGACCTCAATCAAACTAAACCTCCATTACCTATTCATACATTTTGCTGCCGAACACCTTTTTCTCGAGATTCGATAGGCGTTGTAAGATATCATAGTTCGTATTATTGTTTGATGGGGCCGCAGGTTGAGCCTGTCTTGACGGACGGTCCTGAAGCTTTTTATTCTCTTTACGGAGCTGCTGATTTTCTTGTTCAAGCTGCTCGATTTTCTTCTGAAATAATTCATAATCTTGAATAATGGAATCAAGAAACTTATCTACCTCATCTTGATTGTATCCTCTCATGCCTGTTTTAAAATCTTTATTAAGAATTTCCTTTGCTGAATGCTTAATTTCCTGGTTACTCACACGTATCACCCCTGCTTAGTCTAAACTACATGTTATTGACTATATTTTTTCAAAAGTCTATTAAAAAGTCAATTTCGATTCAATAAACAATTCTATACTTTAAAATTGATCTTCTTCATTTCTTCTTGCATCCTCAATATCATCTGGTGTTATGTATATAATATCATATTCAGCCTGTGTTTGTTTCTTGCGAGCTGGCTCTAGGTAAAATGTTGGCGTTCCCGGGTGATCTTCGTCATAAAGAACCAATAGAGCATCTGACTTCGTAATAAGAAAGTCATTTTTTTGTCGAAGTTGAGCAGGACTCTCGTACACTCGATTGGTTATAGGTTTAACAAGATCAGCTTGTTCTAAAGCAAGGCGGTACTGCTGTTGGGAAGCTTCTTTCCATTGATCCTCTTGGTTTAGAAATGGTGGCAACACGGCTAACTTAATATGAGAATAAGTAGACTTCAGCTCTAAAACGACCTCAGCTGCCCATAACTCTACTCCAAGCTGCCCGCTAATGACAAACCATTCTGTACCTTCTTCAATCAGTGGAATTAATCTATATTCGATTGCTTTTTTTATGTATTTAATACCAGGATGTTCTTTATCAAACACACCTAACTCGTGAGGCTTATATCCAGTGATTAAAACCGACCGATACAAAAACGTTCCACTCCTTTGTTATAAAATTTCACAAGATGGACCATAGGTCCATCTTGTGAATGACATTTACCAACGTTTCTTTTTACCTGATTGAGCTCCCATTACAGGCCAATTAGGCATGTTATTTTGAGCTCCCATTACGGGCATATTACTTTGAGCTCCCATCACAGGCGCATTGTTTTGAGCTCCCATTATAGGCATATTACTTTGAGCTCCCATTACGGGTGCATTGCTTTGAGCTCCCATCACAGGCATGTTACTCTGGGCGCCCATTACTGGTGCATTATTGCTGACAAATTGTTGGTTACTGATATTCTCATACGCAGATTCAGTATGAGGACAGCTATGAACATGTTTATATACATGGTTTGTTACATAATCCGTATGAGTTGGATGAACCTCAGGTACAATATATTCACATGTTTTTTCGACTACACTATGCTTTGTAGGATGAACAACTGCCGGCATCATCTTGGTTGTTGTTGGTTTTTGAGTGTACGCAGGCATTGTAGGGTTACAGGGTTTACAGTGTTTCTTATGCTTTCCATACATAGGTTTAGTGCCTCCTTTTATATTTAGAATCACTAATAACCTATGTTGATGTCAGCACATGTGTACTAGTTGTATGACCTATTTTACCTTAGCTGAATGTAAAAAAGCAGTTTATCTATTGATTTTCATACATTTCTACAGATTCCTACAATCTTCGTTAGCTGATAAGAAGAAAAATGCTGAAAGTCCGCTTTTTATGCGCTTGCCCAGGAAATAGCGGACTTTTATTTCTTCGCCTGCTTCTTTTTTAATCTAGCTAATCTTAATTGAATGTCCCGCTCTACTTTAGCATTGTTAGAGCTAGATGCTTCATCTAGTGCCATTTGCGTAAAATGTATCGCTTCATTTATCTGTTTGTATTGGTGTTCATAAATCATCGCACACTCCACAGCTGCGTCTATTTTTTTATAGCTTGTTTGGCAGACCTGTTGAAAGTGAGAAAGGGCTTGATCAAATTTCTTTTGTTTTTTTCTAAGTAAAGCTAGTTCATATAAGCTTTTTGGTTCTGTTTTATCATTTAATGCTTTTTCAAGATGATAAGTGGCCTTCTCCTCTTCTTCCATTGCAGCAAACCATCTTCCTATTTCATAATGCTCGTTACCTGTCAGTTTCTTTTCTGAGCAATCAAGTATCTTGAAGGTTAATTGGCTATATAAAGTAATGAGGGAGAGCAAATCAGTCTCGTGGTGTTTCAAGACCCCCTCCATTAAATCCGGTGACTGTTCTTTCACAAAATCAAAATACATCATAGGTACTAGATAGCTTAGTGTATCATGCTCTCGGTACACGTCTAATATCTCTTCTTCCACAACAGCTAGTTTGCAGGAAGGCAATTCATTTTTCCATAACCGGCGCGAAGCATGTAATAAATCAAAATGGCCAAATGCAGGTAGCTTTGGAACTTGATCACGCACGAACGCATGTCTTGTTTTCACCTGTGGCCAATCAAAGGCTTTACCATTATACGTAACTAAATGACGCAGCTCACTAGCGTCAGATAAAAAATGATAATAAAGAGCTGCCTCCGACTCTGGTCCGGGTAGTAGGTATTGCTTCACATGCACTTTTGACTGTTTTATCTGTGCGTAGCCTAATAGAAAGATGTGGTGCCCCGCTCCAGTGTAGAGACCTGTCGTTTCCGTATCAAAAAACAACAGCTCTTCCGCTTGTAATCCCTTTGAAGAAAGTGGATGATTCTGTTCAGTTTCGTTCCAAGCATGAACAGCTTTATATAATGATGAAAAATCTAATGAACCATGCATAGTATGCAATGGATACTCTACATCACGGACGATCACATATTGATCATCTAGCCATTTTATTGTAGCTTCAAGCTTTGACCATTGATGTTGATATGGAACATCCTGTGAAGGTAAGTAAGGTTTCGGTTCGATTTTATTATCTTTTGATTTTAGCCCTGTATGACTCTCTAAACGCTTTAACTTATCACGAATAGGCACGCTCATCCCCCATTCTTTCATCTTCTAATTAACCATTGTAGCGAATGTTTGTTTGTATTTCTAGTATACAGCTCACATACTATTCGATAATATTTGACAATGATAAATTTTATTACAAAAGTTATTGTTTTATCATTAATAGATTGTATAATAAACATGTGGAAATATTGACTAGCTTTTTGGTCAATTTTTCATTGTTATAACCAGCCTATATTTATTATTTAAATATAGACTGAACTGGGAGGGAGTATTTATAAGTCCTCATTAATGGTCCTTAATGCTGTATTTTTTACGTAAGATTTACATTTCATTAATAATGTTCTGTTACAATTACTCTGCTTCACTATTTTTATACATATAATTGGGGGTTCTTTTAATGAAGAAACATTGGTATGGAACTGGATTAACGTTTGCTCTTACAGCTGCTCTACTTGCTGGCTGTGGTTCTGGAGATTCGGATGCTGATGCGGGCGGAAATGGCGGTACTTCAGGGGAAGGCGATTCAGAGGAAACAACAGGTTATGTGCCTGAAGAGCTTAGAGTTCAATTTGTTCCTTCGCAGAATGCTGATACTTTAGAAGCTAAGGCAAAACCATTAGAGGAATTATTAACAGCAGAGCTGGATATTCCTGTAACAGTAAGTGTTTCTACAGACTACAACACGATTGTTGAAGCCATGGCATCAGAGCAAGTTGACGTTGGCTTCCTACCTCCTACAGCATACGTTTTAGCAGCAGAGCAAGGAGCTGCTGAGGTTATTCTTCAAGCACAGCGTTATGGAGTAAATGATGATGGATCTCCAACTGATGAATTAGTAGATTTTTATCTATCTCAAATTGTTGTAAAGAAAGATTCTGGTATTGAAAGTATTGAAGATCTAGAAGGTAAAAAGATTGGATATCAAAGTGTAACCTCTTCTGCAGGATATGTATGGCCAGCTGCTGTTTTAATTGATGCAGGTCTAGACCCATTAACGGATGTTGAGCCAGTGACTCTTAAAGGTCATGACCAAGCCATCATTGCCCTATTAAATGGTGATGTCGATGCTGCTGCTTCCTTCCAAGATGCACGTAATGTTGTAGAAAGTGATTACCCTGAAGTATTTGAAGATACTGAGATCTTAGCATATACGGAAGCTATCCCAAATGATACGATCGCTGTACTTCCTGGCATGGATCAAGAATGGAAAGATAAAATTCAAGCCGCATTTATTGCAATTGGTGAAAGCGATGAAGGCCGCGAAATCATTAAAGACGTATACACACATGAAGGATATGTAGAATCTGATGACAGCAAGTTTGAAACTGTTCGTGAATACAACGAAAAAGTAAAAACAGAGTAGAACGAATGCGGGTCAGATGAAGTAATAAAGAATGAAGTGGCTGATGATTCCGTGCCATAACGGTTTCATCAGCCATTTTTAATGATCTTTTAAAAGAAGGAAGGATTTATCATGATTGAGTTTAAAAATGTATCAAAGGTATATCCCAATGGAACCAAAGGTCTAAATAATATGAACCTCACCATTAATAAGGGTGAATTTGTCGTGATTGTTGGTTTGTCTGGTGCAGGAAAATCCACTATGCTACGTTCAATTAACCGCCTTCATGAAATCACAGAGGGTGAGATTATGATTGATGGGAAGTCCATTACAAAAGCTCGTGGTAACGGGCTATATAACATTAGACGTGATATTGGTATGATCTTTCAAAACTTCAACCTCGTTAAGCGTTCATCTGTTTTTCGTAATGTTCTGTCTGGTCGTGTTGGGTATCACTCAACGTTTAAAATGCTATTCGGTCTGTTTCCTAAAGAAGATAAAGAACTTGCTATGAAGGCACTTGAGCGTGTAAATATTCCTGATAAAGCCTTTAATCGAGCAGATGAGCTTTCAGGCGGTCAACAACAACGTGTATCTATTGCACGTGCGCTGGCACAAGAAGCTAAAATTATATTAGCAGATGAACCTGTAGCTTCTTTAGACCCTTTAACGACGAAGCAAGTTATGGATGATTTGAAACGAATTAATGAAGACTTAGGTATTACGACCATCGTTAATTTACACTTTATTGATTTAGCTCGAGCCTATGCGACAAGAATCATTGGTTTACGTGCCGGTGAAATTGTATTTGATGGTACGGTAGAAGAAGCAACGGATGAGGCATTTGCTGAGATTTATGGTCGACCAATTGATGAAAAAGAAATGCTTGGTGTTGACGCATGACCCCTACCTCACCTAATCAAAAACCTATATCGTATTATCGGCAAAAAAAGACAAAGCAATATCTCACGGTCATCTTATTTATAGCGATTTTATATTTTAGTGGGTTAGCTGTAGGTTTTTCATTTACAGACTTACAACAAGGTCTCCCTAAAATGAATGATTTGTTAATTCAAATGGTTCCTCCCGATTGGGCTTATTTTACTAGAATTACAGAACCGATTTTAGAAACGATTCGTATGGCTGTGCTCGGGACTACTTTTGGCGCCATACTTGCCCTGCCTCTTGCTCTATTAGCTGCGAGAAACGTGTTTCGCATTAAAATACTTAATGTTCTGGCTCGATGGTTGTTAAATCTTATTCGAACGATTCCTGATCTATTACTTGCTGCTATTTTTGTGGCCATTTTTGGAATTGGGGCTTTTTCAGGTGTGCTAGCACTGATTGGGTTTTCGTTAGGTATTCTTGGAAAACTAATCTATGAATCAATAGAGGGTATTGAAGAAGGACCTCTTGAAGCCATGCGTGCAGTAGGTGCAAATCAAATAAAACTAATTATGTTTGGTGTCATCCCTCAGATTACTGCTAAATTCATGTCATTTACTCTTTATTCGTTTGAAGTAAATGTACGCGCGGCAGCTGTGTTAGGACTTGTTGGCGCTGGTGGAATTGGACTTTATTATGATCAGGCTCTTGGCTTCTTTAATTATGCTAGAGTAGCAACGATTATTTTATATACCTTAATCGTGGTACTGATTATTGACTTTATCAGTACTTCTATAAGGGAGAAATTATCATGAACCCACAAAAGAAGAAAATCTTTACACGTTTTGTTGTTGTCATCACCTTGATGCTCATTTATATTTGGGCCTTTGCAGGTTTACCGACGATTGAAGTAAAAGAAACCTCAGGGCAAATTGTAAAGGCCATTTTTGAGGGCCTTATTAGTCCAGATTGGGATTATGTATATGATCCTGCGGGAGAAGACCTACTTCGAAAATTAATTGAAACCTTAGCCATAGCAATACTTGGGACTTTTATTGCCGCAGTATTGTGTATACCGTTTGCCCTATTTGCAGCAAGGAATATTGTAAAATCACGGGCGATTTCTCAAGTAGGTAAGTTTATTTTAAGTTTTATCCGTGTGTTCCCAGATATTATTTTCGCTTTACTCTTTATTAAAGCAGTGGGTCCTGGATCATTTTCTGGTGTCTTGGCTCTTGGAATTAGCTCCATTGGGATGCTCGGTAAACTTTTTTCAGATGACGTTGAAAGTGTGAACTTAAGTACAACAGAAGCTCTAATTGCAACAGGGGCGAATCCGATTAAAACATTATGGTTTGCAGTAGTTCCTCAAATCCTACCTAGTTATTTAAACTTTGTTATGTATCGCTTTGAGGTGAATATCCGTGCCGCCTCAATTCTAGGTATCATTGGTGCTGGAGGAATTGGAACACCATTAATCTTTGCTCTTCAAGTTAGAGATTGGGAACGAGTCGGTATTATTTTACTTGGAATTATAATCATGATTACACTGGTTGATTTTGTATCCGGTAAAATAAGAGCCAAGCTAGTTTAATAACAAATCATCTAAATGAAGTCCCTATCATTGTTTTAAAATGTCATTATTTCACTAGATACAATCACGAAATAATAGCTAGGACACTTACCTGTTACCTGTGATGTAATGGCAACAGATAGTATAATGCTGTTTAAGGGTAAAGTGTCCCTCATTTCTTAAGGATTGATGTCGAAAAAATGTTAACCGTCATCTATCTTTAAAACTAGGTATACTTTCAAAAAGCATGAACTCTTATTTAACACAAAAACCTGTCAACCAAGTCTCAATTAAGGAGACGGTCGACAGGTTTTTGTGTATAGATCACTCTACCAAATCACCTTCCAGTTTTGATTAACTTCAGAGGAGATGGTTTGGTGAGCCTGAACATATTGAATGATGAGATCGGTCATATCGTCCTGCATTTCACGTACAACAGGGCGGTCTTTAAACATCGTATATTCGCCTCCGCCACTTGCACGATAATTACTCATAACAATCTCGTATGATTGTTCAGCCACAATTGGATGGCCATCCATATCCGTAAGGTCAATAATTCGATCCCCTTCTGGACGGGATAGATCGATTGTGTACTGAATTCCCTCCCACATATCATAATTATAATGCTGAGGTTTAGGGTATAAAAAGGCTGGATTCACATCCGGCTGCTGATCGGTTAACATAAAATAACCTGCCGAGCGTTCTAATGCCGCTTTGATATCTGCCCCACTTACTCGCAGGACCTTTAAAGTATTTGGGTAGATATAATTAGACATCACATCACGAATGGTAATCGTTTCGGGAAAGCCTTTAGATGTATTATCAAACAAAGCTGTGCTTGAGATTTTTGTATTAGATGCATGCATTTGCACCTTATTAATAAATTCAATAAAAGGATGTTCATTTAGTCTAACATCTAATGGATCACTTAATAATAAACTGCCTTTGACATGTCCAATCGGTTCATCCAGCCAGTTCTGAACCTCTTGTTCAATTAGCTTTGAAACCTCTACTACTGACTCATCCGCTTGAACATGCACGGGTTCGATTAGCTCCGTGTGAATAGAGTTAATTTGATAGGATCCCTCTATTTCTTCTAATTCAATGATAGCCTTACCCGCAGCTGCTCCATATGATCCTGGCTGCAAAATATGAACAGGGCCGCATGTTCCGGCTAGTAAACGGTGCTGATGTCCGGTTAAAAGCAAATCAATTCCTTCTACTTCATGACACAACGCATAGCCCTGGTTCTCTCCCGTTTCCCGTTCTTCCATTTCTCCATTTTCAGGATTACGTTCAAAGCCACCATGATAAGACACAATAAATACATCTGGTTGTTCTTTTTCTTTAATAAATGGTACCCACTTTTTGGCCGATTCTATGCAATCTTCAAATTCCAAGCCAAGAATATGATTTGGATCCTCCCAATTCGGAATGTATTGTGTTGTTAACCCAAGAATCGCTACTTTTACTGGACCGTATTGTTTGATGACATATGGTTGTCCAAAATAAGGTTGCTTTGTTTTTTCATCAACAATATTTGCTGCGAGCCAGGGAAATTTTGAATGATGAACTGCTGCATCTAATGTTTGCTTGCCAAAATTAAACTCGTGATTTCCTGGAACAACTGCATCATATTCTAGTAAATTAGCTACGTTTATAAGTGGATGCACCTGCTCTGTTTCTAGCTTTGAAAAATAAGTTGTTAATGGCGTCCCTTGAATCAAATCTCCGTTATCCACTACTAAAACATGTGGATGCTTCTCTCTCTCCTGCTTGATCAATGTACCAAGCTTAGCAAGCCCTAGTGGAAGATCATTCTCTGTACGGTAACGATGGGGCATGATATGACCATGTACATCACTTGTTTCAATAACGTGTAATTGAATTTTATTCATATAATCTCTCCTGAATACTCATTTCATCGTTGGATGTTCTTGCTATTAATTGGTGGATAAGCTGAATGACCAATTGCTTTGTATTTGTTTGGTTCCCATCTGAAGGAACGCCAACACATGCTGGACATCCATTTTTGCATGGACAGGATGTTATGTGACTCTTAGCATGTTTTAGCACGGTGTCTGCTTGATTGTAAATCGTTTTAGCTAACCCGATTCCACCCGGATAGCTATCATAGATAAAGACTGTCGGAAGCTCGGAATGCTCTGCCTTTATCTGTGGTACAACATGTATATCATTACGATCACACATTGCAAACACCGGAGAAACCGAGCCAAGAACTTGAGCAAGTCCCACTAAACCGGCTTCTAATGAGTGCCCATAGCGCTCGATTAATGCGGAAGGAAAACTAAACCACATGGCGTTGGAATGAAGCTCTTCCTCAGGCAGGTGTATCGGTCCGGATCCAATATTTTCGAATGTACTCATTCTTATCTTTTTAAAGATCGTCGCTTTGGCATTGACCATTACATCACCGTAATAGAGCTCAGCCTTCGGAAGTTGCACCTTCTCATCTACTTCGAGAACCTTTAGCTTTACAGCTAGGTTTGCATCCGTAAAATATTCTACAGATACCTCACGCACAAACGCCTTTCTCTCCTCCCAGTCAAGATATTCCACTTGGTACTGAATGCCCTGATGCAAATAAATAGCTTCATCGTGTAAAAGAGTCATCGCGCTAAAGCGATCCATTTCTCCAATCACTATATGGTTTGTGACATCACTTTGATCAATGATCACTACATTTTCCTGAGAGGCCGAACGCAAACTAATTCCGTGGGCCGGGAAAGCCTCGTTCATCCAATACCATTTATCCACACGTTGATGAAGTACATGATTTTCAGCTAAGTATTCCAGCAGCTCCTCTACATCAACGCCATCTAACAGTTCACCCTTCTTAAAGGGAAGTTCATATGCCGCACATTTTAAGTGATCAATTAAAATGATTAAATTATCAGGATTGATACGTGCTGATTCAGGTGTGCGATCAAAAAACGCACCCGGATTGCCAACAATGTATTGATCTAAAGGGGAGGATCCTGCAACCATAATAACGGCTGATTCATTTTGTCTTCTACCTGCTCTTCCTGCCTGTTGCCATACACTTGCAATCGTACCAGGGTAACCAGTTAGTAAACACACCTGTAGTTGACCAATGTCCACGCCAAGCTCTAATGCATTTGTACTAACGACCCCTTTTATCTCTCCATTTCTAAGACCGCGCTCAATCTCTCGACGTTGCTTAGGGAGGTATCCCCCACGATACCCACGTATAGCATCAGGGCCAAAATTACGCTTAATCATTTGTTGTAAATGACTTAAAATAATCTCCACTCTAACTCTACTTCGTGCGAAAACAATGGTTTGAATATCATTTGATAAAAATCGTTTGGCCAGATCATTAATTTCAACCGTCGCACTCTTACGAATGTTCAGGGGTTTATTAACGACTGGAGGATTATAAAAAATAAAATGTTTTTTTCCACGTGGTGCTCCGTTGTTTTGAATAAGCCGCATTGGCAGATTCGTTAATTGTTCTGCAAGCTCTTTCGGGTTAGCAATCGTTGCTGACGTGCAAATAAATTGCGGATTTGCGCCATAGTATGCTGCAATTCGTTTAAGCCGGCGTATGACATTAGCAACATGACTCCCGAACACCCCACGGTAGGTATGAAGTTCATCTATGACCACGTATTGTAAATTCTCAAAGAATGAGATCCATTTTGTATGGTGGGGCAATATAGCTGAATGAAGCATATCCGGGTTGGTAATCACAATATGGCCTGCTTTGCGCACAGCCTGTCTAATAGTAGGAGAAGTATCCCCATCATATGTATTACAGCGTACAGGTATACCCATCTCATCTATTAATTCATTTAACTCACTCATCTGGTCTTGAGCTAAGGCCTTAGTTGGGAAGATGTATAAGGCACGACTCTCTTCATTTTCAGTGATTTTCTGCAAGACAGGTAAATTATAGCAGAGTGTTTTCCCTGAAGCGGTTGGAGTAACAGCTACAACGTTTTCCCCTTTTTGAGCTGCAGAGAAAGCGGATTCCTGATGAGTATACATTTCTCCTATTCCTCTTCTTTGCAACGCCTGGACTAGCTTTTCATTCATTGATAGAGGAAAGGGAGCTGTACGTGCCTCTACTGCCTCCATCTCCTTCCAATGTACAATTTGTTCTTTATACTTTTCATTATTCTTTAAGTCCATCAGTATTTGCTGTAAACTCTCTTTAAACATACTCGCACCCCTAATGGTCAACTATTTCTATTGTAGCGAATGTTTGTTTGTTTTTCCATAGTAGCTGTCCAATCAATTTACTAAACATCTTAGCTAGAATAGTGTACACTACATTTAATTCGTTTCACGAAAAAAAGAGGAGGAATGACAAATGACTAAGCTAGCGTATCGAACAGAAATTAAGGAAGCAGAAACTTGGGATCTAACGGATCTCTTTACTAGTAGAGAGGAATGGCAGAAAGAGCTCTATGCCTTGCAACCCGCTTTAGAGGGAATCACAGGTTTTTCAGGGAAGCTTGCAGAGCGTGCAGAAAATCTACTAAACTGCCTTGAAGCAAGAGAAGCTCTCATGGAGCGTATTGTTTTAATTTCTACATATGCCACACTAAAGCTTTCTGTAGACGGGACAAACGCTGAGGCTCAATCCGATCAAGCACTAACAACGGATATTCTAGCTGAGGTTGCGGCATCCCTTTCATTTATTGAATCCGAGATTCTTTCAATCCCTGACCAAACGATTAAACAGTTTAAAGAAGATGAAGACCGACTTAAAAAATTCGATATTTTACTTAATAAAATACTTGAGAAAAAACCGTATTCGTTACATGCAGAAACTGAGAAGGTTCTTCAAGCTTTATCACCCACCCTCTCTTCTCCCTTTATGATTTATTCTGCCAGTAAATCTGCAGATATGACCTTTCCTTCATTTACTGGTAAAGATGGAGAAGAGAAGTCACTGTCTTTTGCTTTATTTGAGGATCAATATGAACTATCCCCAGATACAAACGAACGAAGAAACGCCTACAAAACCTTTGATGCTACGTTGGCGCAGTATGAGAACACCTATGCAAGTACCTATGCAACTGAGATCACAAAGCAGGTTACCTTGGCTAAGCTACGACAGTACGATTCAGCTACGGACATGCTGCTTCATGACCAACAAGTGAATCAAGAAATGTATACAAATCAGCTTGATATCATTTATAAAGAGCTCGCCCCGCACATGCAGCGATTTGCCAAACTAAAGAAACGTTTACTTGGACTTGATGAGCTTTTATTCTGTGATTTAAAGGCCCCTCTTGATCCTGACTTTCAGCCTGAAACCACATATGAGCATGTATCTAATCTCATTAGTGAAGCTCTCACCGTCATGGGGACTGAATATTCAATGATGCTGCAAAAAGCATTACATGAGCGTTGGGTAGATCGATCTAGTAATGTTGGAAAACGTACAGGTGCTTTTTGTTCAAGTCCTTATGGGGCTCATCCATACATCTTAATGACGTGGACAGGTAATATGCGTGGCGCCTTTATGTTAGCTCACGAACTTGGACATGCTGGTCATTTTTATTTAGCTAATCAACATCAGCCACTATCCTCTGTTCGTCCAAGCTTATACAATATTGAAGCACCTTCAACAATGAACGAATTGATTCTTGGTAACCATCTTCTTAGGAAAACAGATGATCCACAAATGAAGCGATGGGTCATTCTTCAATTCCTTGGGACTTATTATCACAATTTTGTAACCCACTTGCTAGAAGGTGAGTTTCAACGTCGTGTTTATCAGCTAGCAGAATCAGGTGAGCCACTTACAGCCTCTGTCCTCAGACTAACTAAGAATCAAGTATTGGAAGGGTTCTGGGGAGACGCGGTCGTGTTGGATGAAGGAGCTGGGCGTACATGGATGAGACAGCCACATTATTATATGGGTCTGTATCCTTACACCTACTCTGCTGGCCTGACTGCTTCCACTGCGGCTTATAAATTATTTGAATCAGAAGGTCAACCTGCTATTGATCGCTGGTTAGATATGCTTAAAGCTGGAGGCACAAAAAAACCTCTGGATCTCTTTAAAGATGCTGGAGTTGATATGAGTGATCCTGAAACCATTCGTTTAGCTGTCCGTTATGTAGGTGACTTAATTACTGAGCTTGAAGAAAGCTATCAAGAATAATTTCATTCTTAAACAGGAGCTACTAAAGAGGTTTTGGAACAAATATTCATTGGGTGTGTAAGATTGTTAACCTTCGTTTCTCCCAAGTATTTTAGCTATAAGAAGCGGTTGGGACAGAAAAATTATACTAATCAAAAAGCTGAAGAATGTTGGAGTCTCTCCATTCACTCTTCAGCTTTTTGGTTGTATAAAAATAAAAGATGGTGGACGAATACTGCTCTAGAAATACACTTCGTTTGCATAAGTACATAGTGAAATTGGAGGTTATCTGAGTGTTGGTTCTTCGCTGCCGTTCCCCGAAAATGGGGACACGCTTACCGCGGGAAGGTAATGAGCTAAATCTACGGAGTCGAGTTAGCTCTTTGAGCCTTTTCATCGAGGCTACTGAAAAACGATCTTTATAAGACTTCGAACGTTCATCAATTGTTTAAGTCAGAACATGAGCGGAAGGAGAAACCGTAGACTCCTAAGGAACAGAACGCGTCTGAAGACATTGAAGGAGTGCTCTTCTCCTTCAAGGGCTGAGGCCGTTCCCGTGGAAAGCGTAGGTTTCTCCTGTAGCGGTGCATGGAGCTCATTTCTAGTGAATTTTTTTATACATCCTCTGGATTTATGATAGCAAGGATTTGATGATCCTCCCAGATCCCTTGGATGCGCACATTTTTGCGGGCGATTCCCTCTTTTACGTATCCATTTTTCTCGAGTACACGAATGGAGGCTTTATTCCTAGGCATCACCCCCGCCTCTACTCTGTGCAGCTTCAAATTGGTAAAGGCATAAGTAGTGATTAGTCTACATGCCTCACTGGCGTAACCTGCGCCATTATATTTTTTTGCAACAGAGTAACCAATGTGGGCACTTTGAAGGGCTCCCCTAAATAACTGATACAATTCTGTTGTGCCAATTAATTCATTTGAATCTTTTGTGTATATACCAAAGTGATACTCCGTTCCTTGCTTCTTTAAATAGTCAAATTGTTCGAGCAAGTGCTTTTGGAATTCTAAGGTGTAGTAATTCTCTATTCTTTTCATAGCATAGCGTTCAAAGAAGTGCTTATTGTTCATGTGCAAATGTAAATGCTTCTCTTCATCCCCTGGTTTGAGTGAACGTAAATAGATTGAGTCCCCTTCCATTACTTGCTTCCAATATTCTCTAATGAAGATATTTGAATCCATGGGCGCTCGTCTCTCCAAGCTACATGGATCGGTACATCAAAAGCCTCTGACAAATAATCATTGGTCAGTACCTCTTTTTTTGGACCTGCCGCAAGTGCTTCACCATTTTTTAAAAGCAAAACATGTGTAACAGCAGGAACTATTTCCTCAGGATAATGAGTAACGTAGAGCAGTGTGGGGCTCCTTTCTTTTTGGTGATGTGTGTGAAGCTGATTTAAAAATTGCTCTCTGGCTAATAAATCAAGGCCACTTGTCGGTTCATCTACAATAACCATCTCAGGAGCCGCCATAAGCGCTCGAGCATAAAAGGTCTTTTTGCGCTCACCTTGAGATAACGTTCCAAGCTGTGCTTCCTTCACTTTTGATAAACCCATTTGATCTGCAAGCATATAGGCTCTTTCTACATCGTGATCCGATAGTTCCTCATGTATTCCAATGGAAGCGTGCCTTCCACTCGCAATAATATCGACACAGGTCAGGCCGTTATAATGCCGGTGTCTTTCTTCAAGGGATGCACTAAGCCAACCGATTCGTTTTCTTATTTCAAGAATAGAGGTTTGACCAAACTGCTCCCCAAACACTGTGATTTTTCCATTCGTAGCCCATTCGTATCCTGTAATTAGTTTTAGTAAGGAGGTTTTTCCAGATCCGTTGGCACCGAGTATCGCCCAATGCTCCCCACTCTTAACCTCCCACTGAATATTCTGAATAATGCGCTTCTGATCGCGTTCCCAATTGACCCCTTCAAGCTTAATTACGTTGACCATCTTCTACCTCCATAATCAGGTTACAGTTTCAACAAATTGAGTATATCACAGGTATTTTATTTTTTTTGGATAAGCTACGCATATCTGTACACACTAATAAAAAAACGAAGGAGCGAGTAAGGTGGTCTTTCCCATTATTCAGACAGCGATTTTGGATTATGCATTCTTGACCCCTGTCGTTTGCCTTATAAGTCAATTAATAAAACGGCTCACTTATTTAAAATTTCCATGTGTGCCTTCTGTTTTACTACATGCTGGATTAACTTTATCCTATAGTTTAACCTACCGCCATAGCCTTTTTTCTGGAGCTTTGATGGGTTTATGCTATGGGTTAGCAGCCATTGGACCTTATTCTACCACTAAAGAAAATCTCTTGGTTATTCGTTCCTTTTTTTAGTATGGTACGCAGAATTTTGCTTTACATTCTTTTAAATAATTTTAATCTTCATGTTACAAGCAGGAAATAACCCTCTGTTAGAATTGGGGCGAACCTATTCTAAAGGAGGCTTTTTTTTATGAAAAAGAATCTACCTGTACTGGTTACAACGGCCCTTGTTGTTGGACTAACTGTGTCCCCTTTTCAAAAGGCTGTAGCTTCAGACGCGGGAGAGAGTACAACTCCTGATCATGGGAGCCATGCTAAAAACGTCATTTTTTTAATCCCTGACGGTTTCTCAACGGGCTACGCTGATAGCTACAGACATTTTAAACAAGAAGGTCTACCAGTTTGGGAAGAAAAGGACATGCTACGAGGTATGGTAGCGACACATTCTGCTGATTCGAAAATTACAGACTCAGCCGCCGCAGGTACAGCCCTCGCTACAGGAACCAAAACAAACAATGGTATGCTAGGAATCTCCCCTGAAGGTGAAGACCTTGAAACCATTGTTGATTTAGCTGGGCAAGCTGGTAAGAAAAATGGATTAGTTGCTACTTCAACGATTAACCATGCTACCCCGGCAGCATTTGCTGCAAGTGTTGAAGGTCGAAGTGATTACGAAGAAATAGCAAACCAATTCATTAATCATGAATCTATTGATTTACTGCTTGGTGGTGGTCGCGAACAGTATCTCCCACCTGAAGAAGGTGGAATTCGAGAGGATGGAGCCAACTTAATTACCGAAGCTGAAGAGCAGGGCTTTACATATCTTGAAACTAAAAGAGATTTACTTCATGAAGAAGCAAAAGATGATGCTAAGTATCTGGGTTTGTTTGCTGACGATGAATTGATGCCTAGCTTTGGCATAAACACCATTGAGCCGAGCCTTGGACAAATGACTTCCTTTGCCATTGATCATTTATCCCAAGCGGATGAGGGATTTTTCTTAATGGTGGAAGGCAGTCAAATTGATTGGGCAGGTCATGATAATGATGCGGCTTATGCGATGAAGGATACAGAAGCCTTTGAAGAGGCAGTGGCTCTATCAATGGACTTTGCTGAAAAAGATGGTGAAACATTAATTGTGATGGTAGGTGACCACGATACTGGTGGTTTGTCGATTCAGCCGGATGACGATTACAATCCAGCAAATCTTCATAATGTGAAAGCAACAGGTGAACAAATGATGCAAAAAGTCGATCATTCGTTCTCTAACTTAGAAGAGGTGGTTACAGAAAATACCTCAATGAGTTTTACAGAAGACGAGTTAACAACGATTAAAGAAAGCGACGATCCGAAGCTTGCCTTAAACACCATCGTCAGTGAAAAAGCTGGTATGGCCTGGACAAGTACAGACCATACGGCCATCGATGTTCCGATTTACGCATACGGACCACATGCAGAAGCGTTTAATGGGAATATAGATAACACGGATGTATTTAAAGGCATTAAAGAAGCTTTAATAAATTAGTATGATAGTGTAATCTATCCTACCAATTCAATATAGAAGAGCCGAACCATATTGGTTCGGCTCTTCTAATAACTGAGTTTCTTAGTCCTCTTACAACGATTGATTTCGAGCTTCGAGCATCAAATTATTTTAGCTGATCTGCTGCCTGTACAAGCTCTTTATATCCTGAGCGTGTTAGTTTATAGGAATCATCCATGTAGCTCGATTTTTCGAGAGATTCCAAGCTTTCCCTTGATAACCGAGGGATCATACGTTGAATCTCATCATTTAATTCTGCTAATGTTCCATTTTCGATAACGGATGCATCCAAGGAAGCGGCAATTTCCTTCATTGGATTATCTTTAACAAAATATTTCTTTGTTCCTTCGTAAACCATTTGTAAGCGGCTTGGCTCATGACCAAGCTCCTCACGAATTCGTGTTGTTTCAGTCGCTTTTTCAGCGAGTTTTTCACGATACGCCGTTTTTTCATGTTCCTCAATGGCAGAACGACTTAATAATTCCTCAAACATTTGTGTTCGATCTAAATCAAGCTGTTGTAGCTCTGATTCTTTTTCGAGTAACTCCGGCTCCGAAAGCTTCGGCCGCTCCTCGCTCATAGCAGATGGAGCTTCGATTTGTCCAGGAGATTCTCTTAATAGTTTCAGCATCTCAGCAAGCTGGCGATATATAAGGACGCCGCCAGTAATTAGTACCGTTAAAACAACAATACGGTACCATATTTCTTGAAAAATAGCTAAGTATATTACACCTGCAGTCATAACGCCAATAATAGCAAATAACACCCAGTTTTTTCGTGTCGTGCCTTGATGATCATTTATAGGAGATTCTTTTTCAGTCATAGGATGACCCCTTCTCTAGATAAAGTAAGCCGTTGAAACCCCTTCATACTATAAAATCACTGTACGATATGTCAACTGTATAATCGATTTTCGCACTATCTTACACAAGTGTAAAGGGATTTCACCTGTTTGTGAAAAAAATAACACTTGAGCCAGATTGACTCAAGTGTTATTTCTACGCATTAAATTGTTGAATCCACTCTCCGGCTTCTTCTACCTCGGCTCTAGTTAGCTCATGACCACCATCTGTCCAAAACTCGGTGACATCTGCTCCAACCTGCCGTAAAGCTTGAATGAGTCCTTCTGCTTCTGCTGCCGGAATCATTGTATCTCTTCTACCAGAAGAAATATACACAGGTGCTGTAATCTGATCTAGCTGTACATTTGCTTGTGGTTGCATCGC
Organism: Alkalicoccobacillus porphyridii; assembly: GCF_007293315.1. GTDB lineage: Bacteria > Bacillota > Bacilli > Bacillales > Bacillaceae_D > Alkalicoccobacillus > Alkalicoccobacillus porphyridii. The sequence continues at coordinate 161,130 of NZ_VLXZ01000004.1, read as the reverse complement.
ATGAAAGAGCACTGCGCCTGCAAGGGCATCTTTGATGGTATACAATAGATTCGCAGCAATATTTGCTCCATTAGAATAGCCAGCGGCTACTACATTGTTTGCATCAAAATCATATTTCTTTGCTGCATCCTGGACAAATGCATATAACTCTTCGGTGCGTTTAGCTAAATCCTGCTCATCAAATACTCCAGCGGCTAGTCTTTTAAAGAAACGATTCATTCCGTTTTCGGATACATTGCCTCTAACACTTAAAATAGATGCCTTTGGAGCCATCATCTCAGCTAATGGTATCAAATCGTTCTCGTCTCCACCCGTCCCATGTAATAGCAGGATCGTTGGAAGAAAAGTGTTCTCGCCTTTTATAAATCGATGCTCATGATGCATAGAAATCACTCCTTGTGTCAATCTTTTTTAGCTGTGTGAAGCGGTTTAATGTTTGCTTCAATCTGTTCACGCTGATTCTCGAGGTACGGAGGAAGGGCTAATGTCTCCCCTAACGTTTCAAATGACTCATCTCCTTCAAATCCCGGACCATCCGTTGCTAGCTCAAATAGAATCCCATTTGGCTCACGGAAATACAGGGAGCGGAAATAGTAGCGCTCAACAAAACCCGAATTTGGCATACCAGAAGCTGTAATATGATCCACCCACTTCATCAGCTCTTCTTGGTTTTCAACACGAAATGCTACATGGTGTACACTTCCACGGCCTGGGCGTTCACGCTGTACATCATTACGTTCAAGTAAATGAATTTCTGCACCCGTTCCACCCTCACCTGTTTCAAAGACACGAATCGTCTGATCCTGTTCGGTATAACCCGCAATTTCTCTAAAGCCCATCACTTCAACTAAAACTCTTGCTGACACATCTGGACGACTAACTGTCAGGCGAACAGGTCCAAGTCCTACTACTCCCACATGAGCAGGTACTGGACTTTTATCCCACGGTTTCCCTCCTGCTACACCTTTATTGTGCTCGTCTGAAACAAACTGAAGTCTTTGGCCTTCAAAATCACGGAAATGGATCGCTTTTCTTCCAGAATCCTCTGTAATTGCTTCATGTTCTACTTTGTATTCGGTTAATCGATTCAACCAATAATCTAGAGCTGCATCATTGGGTACTCGTAAAGAAGTCATACTGATACTGTTTGTACCTTCATACGTGCTTCCTGCATGAGGAATTTCAAAAAATGTTAAATCCGTTCCAGGATTACCCTTCTCATCTGCATAGAAAAGATGATACACAGAGGTGTCGTCTTGGTTAACTGTCTTTTTCACTAACCTCATTCCTAATATTTCGGTATAAAAATGAAGATTCTCCTTTGCGTTAGCAGTAATAGCTGACACGTGGTGCTGTCCTTTTAATGGTAATAATTCCATGTTAAAACCTCCTAATTTGATTGAGATGTCATTCCTTTTTGTAGCTTCTTTAATAAATGGTTTAACTGCTTTTGCTCTTCTGTAGTTAGAGAGGAGAATAGAGAGGACTGAAACGCCGATTGATCAGGTAGCGCTTTCTCCATAAGCTCTTTCCCTTTTTCCGTCAATGAGATATGTTTCACTCGCCACTGCTGTTCTCTTTTGATAAGTTCACGTTGTTCAAGCTTGGCCAGCATCTGGGTGATGCTTCCCTTAGTCACAAGTAACTTTTCCGCAAGGTCCATTTGTGATATTGGTTGATTTGCATAGGTCTGCGCAAGTAAATCAAATTGAGAAATACTTAGGTCGTATGCTTTCACATGTTCATTGGACAATTTATTGCTTTGATGATAGAACTTTGCTATTCGAAACCATAATAAGATACTTAAGCGTTGTGTAGTAGTCAACTATTCACCACCCTTCTCATTTATCAGTTTAGCACTAAACTGATAAATGTCAAGTGATGTTTAACAACTTGCTCTATTGGGAATTTAATGGACAAGGGAGTGATGAAGAATGGGTTCTAACTCAAATAAAGACTCAAAAAAAGAACAAGTAAAAAAAGCAAAGTTTAAACCGACTAAGGATGAACAAAGTCATCATGATCAATCATCCATGCCCATTGACGAACTACCGTTAGATGAAATAAAAAAAGAGCAAGAAGAAGAGCGTAAACCGGAAAAAACGAAGGATGATTCAACTAGCAAATAAATAATGATAATAGAAACACAGATGATTGTCCCCTTGCATCCTGCTTTCATCTGTGCTATTCTAATAATGCTACTTATTGTTTTATTAAGTTGGATAGAAGGAACGCTTGTTGTTGTCTCCTCTTGAAGCTTGATGGTCAACGTAAATAGTACTACAATTTTCAAGGAGGAAACACACATGCTAGAAGGTACAGTAAAATGGTTTAACGCAGAAAAAGGTTTTGGTTTCATCGAGCGTGAAGACGGAGATGACGTATTCGTTCATTTCTCTGCTATTCAAAGCGAAGGATTCAAGACTCTTGAAGAAGGTCAAGCTGTTCGTTTTGATATCGTTGAAGGTGCTCGTGGAGAGCAAGCTGCTAACGTTGAAAAAGCATAATAACTAACATAAAACCCCCTTTATGGGGGTTTTTTTATTTATCTACCCCGTTTTTAATACAAAAATAAAAGCCGAGCCATTATGTTAATCTACCTACATAACGGCTCGGCTCTTCTTGTGGTAAAATCTTTGTGATTGTGTATATATTGATTCCAATAGCTATCTAAACAAGCAACGGACAAAGAAACAAACCTTAGCCGTCCTACTGTCTATACAGCATTGATATTTGCATGAATTCTATCCTTCTTGTAGCTGGAACACCTAAATGTTTTTTAGCGATAAACAGATAATGCTTGGTTCATTTCTTTTGTATGCTGATAGACAGAGCGGTAGATTTTATAAATAGAGTCGTACTGCTGGACTTGCACTGGATCAGGGTTATAAACTTCTTGCTCCTGTAGAAACTCCGCTGCACAATCCTCCAAGCTATCGAACCAATTTAATCCATACGCAGCGAGCATAGCCGCTCCCATACCTGGCCCCTGTTCACTGGTTAGCTTTACAATGGTACAATTAAAGATGTCTGCCTGCATTTGCAGCCAAACCTCGCTCCGAGCACCACCTCCGATTGATACGATGCGATCAATCGCAATACCCTCTTCTCGAAATAGCTCCACAGAATCCTTTAATGAAAAAGTAATTCCTTCTAAAACAGCCCTTGTAAAATCCGCCCTAGTGTGTGTAGAACTCATTCCTATAAAGCTTGCACGAATGGCAGCATCTGCATGCGGAGTCCTTTCTCCACTTAAATAGGGAGAAAACAATAATCCTTTGGCCCCCGCAGGTCGCAAGCCAGCTTCTTCAATTAACGTACCTATATCTTCTTCTGTAGCAAAGGTATCTTTAAACCAACTTAAGCTGTATCCTGCTGACAAGGTCACACCCATTTTGTAAAAGGCTTCTGGTTTCGCATGATGAAAAAAGTGGACCTTTCCATTTGCCTCTGCTTGCTTATCCTGCTCATAAGCTAAGACAACCCCAGAAGTCCCTATACTAACAAGTGTGTCTTTAGGTGTTAAAATGCCTGCACCTATAGCTCCACACGCGTTATCCGCTCCACCGGCCATCACTTTAATTGAATCTGATAGTCCAGTAGACTTTGCCACGCTCGCTGTTAAACAGCCAACCACTTCATGAGATGTAACAAGAGGTGGACATAACGTTGGATCCAGCTCTAGCTTAGAAAGAATGTGCTGACTCCATGTCTGCTTTTCAATATCCAATAGTGAGGTCCCGCCAGCATCGGAGTATTCACACTGAAGTGTACCGGTTAAAGCATAGCGTAAATAATCCTTAGGTAGTAAAAATGTAGCTGCCTTTCGGAATACGTCGGGCTCATGATCCCTTACCCACAGAAGTTTTGGTAGCGTAAACCCTTCAAGAATTGGGTTTTTAGTAATTGATAGTAGCTCTTCTTTACCAATAATCTCTTGAATCCTCTTACACTGAGCTGTCGTTCGCGTATCATTCCAAAGAATAGCAGGTCTGAGTACTTGACGATGCTCATCTAAAAGGACTAATCCATGCATTTGTCCTGAGAAACTTATGCCTTCAATTAATTTTGATTCTTCCGGGAACGTTTGCACTAATTCAGCCAAGGCGTTTATCGTTTGTGTTACCCATTCTGAAGGCTCCTGTTCACTAAACCCCGATTGATGCTGAATGAGGGGGTACGCTTTACTAATTGTATGAGTAACCGTTCCTGCCTTTGAAACAAGTAGGATCTTGACGGCGCTAGTACCTAGATCAATTCCAATTACGTAGGACATATCAACACCTCTTTTATGCACGAACCGATTGCATGGTCTCAAGCAAATATTGATTGATGGTTGCTTTTAGTTTTTCTTGCTTTCCAGAATAGTTTGGTATCTCTGTAAGACTTAAAGCATGCTCTTCTAATTGACTCAAGCTGCTTCGTCCCTCTACAATATCCAACCCAATTCCTTCTTTAAAACTTGAATAGCGATTCTCTACAAAGTCTTCAAGCACTCGGTCTTCAATTAGTTTTGCTGCTACTTTTAATCCAATAGCAAAGCAGTCCATTCCAGCTACATGAGCCTCAAATAAATCAACAGCTTCAAATGACGTTCTTCTAACCTTTGCATCAAAGTTTAATCCACCGCTACCCAGTCCGCCATTCTTTAAGATTTCATACATTGCAAGTGTACTGGAATACATATCCGTCGGGAATTCATCCGTATCCCATCCAAGCAATGGATCTCCCTGGTTCGCGTCAACTGAACCTAACATACCATGAATTCTAGCCGTGCGAAGTTCATGTTCAAAGGTATGTCCTGCTAAAGTAGCATGGTTTGCTTCAACATTAAATTTAAAGTGATCCGTTAGATCATATTTTTGTAGGAAGGATAAACCTGTTGCTACATCAAAATCATATTGATGTTTTGTCGGCTCCTTAGGTTTCGGTTCAATTAGGAACTGACCCGTGTAGCCAATTTCTTTTGCATAGTCAACAGCCATATGCAAAAATCGTCCGAGATTATCCTGCTCGAGTTTCATATCGGTGTTAAGAAGTGATTCATATCCTTCTCTTCCACCCCAGAAAACATAGTTCTCAGAACCTAATTCTTTTCCAAGCTCTAAACCCTTTTTCACCTGGGCTGCTGCATAGGCAAATGTGTCTGCTGAATTTGACGTTGCCGCCCCGTGCACATAGCGGGGATGTGTGAACATATTAGCCGTATTCCAAAGCAGTTTAGTTTTACTCGTTTTTAAGTAGTCTTTCATTAGAGAAGCAATTTCATCTAGGTTTTTATTTGATTCACGTAAGCTTGCACCAGCTGGGGCAATATCCACATCATGGAAGCAGAAATACGGTACGTCTAGCTTATCAAATAATTCAAAGGCCGCTTCCAGTCTTGCCTTGGCAAGATCCATTCCAGATAGATGATTCCAAGGGCGCTGCATAACTGCTCCACCAAATGGATCCTCTCCACCCGCTGTAAATGTATGCCAATAAGCGACAGAAAATCTTAGAATCTCCTCCATCGTTTGACCTTGAACCTGTTCGCTTGGATTGTAATACTTAAAAGCTAAAGAATTTTTAGACGTTGGCCCTTCATATTGAACCTTATTCACTTCATTAAAAACTGCCATAATTATATTCCTCCACTCAGCATTTTTTGATAGCGCTTCCATCAATTAAAAAAAGTATAACAGCTTGATTTCACTTTGTCTATTGAATAAACTAAGTTAAAGAGAAAATTTTTCGAGGTGTTTTTCCTATGTCTATTCCTTTCCATCAATCAACGATAAAAAGAGAAAATAAACAACATGTATTGCAACAGATTCGAGAGCATGCCCCTATTTCCAGAGCAGAAACTGCTCAAAAAACTGGTTTAAATAAAGGCACCGTCTCTTCGTTAGTCGCTGAATTACTTAACGAGGAATTAATACGTGAAAGCGGGCCCGGAGAGTCTAGCGGTGGGCGTAAACCTGTCATGCTTCATTTTCATGCCACATCTGCTTTTTCAATAGGAATAGATTTAGGTGTTAATTATATATTGGCAGTCTTAACTGATCTTGGCGGGAACATTATCTCCTCTCTTCATGAACCACTCCATGAAACAGAGTATGAGAGTGTTTTCTTAAAGCTTAAAGAAATGATTCATACTTTGCGTCAGCTAGCTCCCCCATCTAGATACGGAGTAATAGGTGTGGGTGTTGGAGTGCCCGGTATCGTCTCCACTACTGGTGTGATTATTAATGCACCTAACCTGAATTGGAAGCATGTTGACTTAATGTCTCAATTAGAAACAGAGATTCAACTTCCTATTTGGATTGATAACGAAGCCAATTTTGGTGCACATGGAGAGAAGATATATGGCTCCTCAGTAACTGGCCATAATATCCTTTACTTAAGTGCTGGGATAGGCATTGGCGCTGGTATGATTTTAGATGGGAACTTATATAAGGGCTCTACGGGGCATGCTGGTGAAGTAGGACATATGACTGTGGACGTAAAAGGCCCATTATGTCGATGCGGAAACTATGGCTGCTGGGAACTATTTGCTTCAGAGCAAGCTCTTCTTTCATCTATTCAGCAACACACTTCCTTAGAAGAGCTGATTAGAGGAGCTGAAGAAGGAGACTCCGAGACCTTATTAGCATTTAACCGGGTAGCCGAGTATTTAGGAGCTGGCATTGTTTCTTTGGTTCATACGTTTAGTCCAGATCAAATTATTGTTGGGAATCGTCTGGCATTAGCTGAAAGCTTACTTCAGCCCGAACTCGTTAAGGCTATGAAGAAACGCATGCTCCCTGAACAATTTAAGGCGACTGAAATCCGATTCTCGAGCTTAGGGACACAGGCAACAGCAATGGGAGCATCCAGCTTTGCCACCGAGAAATTTCTTGAAAATACAAACAAACAAACCCCAGACTCCTCCTCTACTTCATCGTAAAGGAAGAGCTGGGGTACTTTTTAATTCGTCTTTGTTATAGTTATTTCAGTGGTCGTTGAGATGGATGTGCCTGGTTCTAAGGTTTGAACTCCTGTTAACTCTTTAGGCAGCGGCAGATTTGGCGCGTCCGTAATCCATGTGTAGGGTTCGGGACATACATAACCTTTTCTTCCATCTGCATTATATACCACCCAATGCTTAAAATGATGGTCTGCTTTATAGGTAATGTTTAGTCCTTCTTCTTCCAGCTTCATAACTGCTTCGTTGGCCTCTTTTTGATTGGCTAAGAAGGCATCATCCAGTTCGACTCCTCCTAAGTTCATTCCTTCAGTTAAGCTTGTGTTTGGCACCTCCATTAGTTCACCAGTTGGTAATAAACGATCATTCAACTCCCATTGTTTAGATGCTTGCAATGAGAATGTACTTGTCTGCTCGGGAAAGCAAAACGTCGTATGATAGCCTATTCCCCATGGAAACATCTCTTCCCCATCATTTGTAATGATCGCTTCTTGTTTTAGCGAGGATCCCTCTAATGTATAGATCATTTTAATTTCAAAAGAGTGGGGAAATTGTTTTAAGATATCAGGATGATCTGTTGAGTGAATCGTTGTAATGATTTGCGCTCGTTCATCATTCGCTTCCATATGCTCCAGTCTCCATGGTTTTGTATAAACAAACCCGTGAATATGATTGTGTTTATCAGGTTCAGTTAATTCAAACGTATAGGTTCGATTTGAAAACGTGAACTGACCATCTCGAATACGGTTTGGCGGAAATAAAATAGGCGTGCCAAATTGAACAGGCGCCTGTTCATATTCTTCTATTGAAGAAGGTGTTCTTAATATGTGAACCTTTGGCTGTAAACGCTCAATCGAGATTAAATTTGAACCCCAATTCGGAACAATGGTTATTTCTAATTGTTCATTACCAGCTTTCACAGCGGGCTGATCTAAAAATGAATCTTCCTTTACGTAAAAGGTCATCTCTTCACTCACCTTTATTTGGTCTGCTTATTCCGTTTGATACGGTATAGACTGCCAGCTTTTATCTTCTGCTGACTTTTCAATAGCATCCAGAATTAATTGGTTAATATACCCATCTTTGAAGTCCGGAGATGGTTGTCGTTTATCAACGACCGCCTCCACAAATTCATATAATAAATGGATAAAACTATGTTCATACCCGATGATATGACCAGGAGGCCAATATGCACCAGCATATGGATGCTCTTCTTCCGTACACGTAACTCTTCGGAAGCCCTGTACTCCTTTATCATCGTCCGTAAAATATACATCTAGAAAATTCATATTTTCCATATCCCAACGAACGGAGCCTTTCTCCCCATTAATCTCAAATGTATTTTTGTTTCGATTTCCCGTGGCGAAACGAGATGCCTCAAAGGTTCCAAACGTTCCGTTTGCAAATCTAGCCATGATAGCGACTGCGTCATCCACTGTGACTTTGCCCATTTCATCACTATTAACTGCCCCTTTTAAACCGCCAGCCATCTCACCCATTGGTCGTTCTTCAATAAAGGTTTGTGTCATGGCTGTCACCTCATCTATCTCGCCAACTAAAAAACGAGCAAGATCTATACTGTGCGCACCAATATCACCAAGGGCACCAGATCCAGAGACTTCTTTTTTGAGACGCCAAATAAGTGGAAACGCCGGATCTATGATAAAATCCTGTAAGTAATTTGCTCTAAAGTGAAAGATGCGTCCTAACTTCCCCTCATCTATTAACTGCTTTGCATATTGGACAGCAGGAACAAAACGATAGTTATGACAAATCATATGAACCACATTGTGCTTTTCAACTGCTTCTTTCATTCGTTTTGCCTCTTCTACAGTTAAAGCAAGTGGTTTCTCAGTGATAATATGTTTACCTGCCTCAGCTGCAGCAATGGCTATTTCAGCATGGGTATGGTTCGGTGTCACAATATCTATAACATCAATGTCCTCGCGTGCAATTAATTGACGCCAATCCGTTTCTACTGACTCCCATCCCATTTTCTCAGCTGCTTCCTCTACAGCCTCTTTATTTCGTCCGCATAGAGCTTTAAGTATAGGATTTGCTTTTGGTTCAAAGAAAAAAGGTATGTCACGATACGCATGACTATGGGCTTTACCCATAAATTGATAACCGATCATTCCAATTCTGACATCTACTTTTGTCTGGTTCATTGGGTCACGCTCCTTTGATCAATTCTGTGATTTTATTTTATCTTGCTGCCCAGGTCATTCCTTTACGCATTAAGTCTATCACTTCAGGCATTTGAACAATCTTTGCTACATGACCTAACGAGCAATAATAGATTCGCCCCTCTGCCCAGCGTTTTGTCCAAACTACAGGCATTTCTACAGGTCCGTTAGCTGTGTAAGGACCCTCAGCAAGTGGAAATCGTGTCGATGCGTGCACTGTTACAGCAGGGTCAACATGAAGATAATACTGCTCACTCTCAACCTCAAAATCCTGCATTCCTTTTGTTAGTGGATGATTTGAATCATGAATGCGAACCGTATATTTTACCCCATCATTACCAGGATGCGCGACCCACTGCCCACCTACCATAAACTGATAGTCTGTTTCTTGGCGAAAAGAATCCCCCATCCCTCCATGAAGACCAGCCAAGCCCGTGCCATTTTCAACTGCTTTCATTAAAGGTTGCAACTGCTCCTGAGTGATTTTATCCTGTGTCCAGTTTGGAACGATAAGATCAAATTCCGTAAGATCGTTTTGCTCTAAATACTCTAGCGTATCCGTCACCGTTACTGAAAATTGCTCTTCTTCAAGAATACCTTGCAAAATCTCAGCCACTTCTTTTGGTTCGTGACCTTCCCATCCACCTTGAAAAATCAGTGCCTTCTTCAAACCATCACCTCATCTTTATTATGATAGCGTTTACACGCCTATGAAACTATCGTACGTGAATCAACTAAAAATGGCAATCCTTTACTCAAAAAAAAAAGAACCGCTCATTATGTATTGTTTCAATAAGCAGTTCAATGTTGTCATGTCTATTTTAAATGTTAATTTTCAAGTTCTTCTACTCTTTTTTCTAGTTTCTCAACATACTCCTCATAAATCTCTATAAACGCTTCTGCTTTGTATTGTCTTTGATCACGCTTCATAAATTGGATTTTCTCTTTTAATTCATGTAGTCCAGGATCCTTACCATTATCCACAACATTCACAACCTCTCTTTATTGTCTTTATACTTCATTTCCTTTTTTGAAATAAATAAACCTACAATTCGTACGGTACGTGAAATTTTCATTTGCACATAAAGAGACCCGAGCATCGATTGTGCTCGGGTGGATTTGAATTCTTCATTTAGCTAGTCGCTGAAGAATGATTGTATTTATTTAATGACTCTCTCTTCATAAAAAAACCGAATCGATTACATATAATTCATGAATGATCAACTGACTGTCGATCTCATTGCATTTAAAAAGTGGGTTATTCTTTCTTCTTGCTGTTAATAGGCTTTCTGCATATACAGGATATCTCTGTATAGCTATTTAATAGCCATGTAATTAGGATTCTGTTTCTCCTCCCAAACAATGAAAGCCCTGCCTCTCTTTCATCCTTGCGGCTCCAATGACCGCGCCAGCTGAGTGCGAGACGTCTAACGTTGTAAAAGATTCAAACCGTCACTCTTTATTGTAACTTGAATTAACTTTTATTTCAACCCCTTTTAGTATTGCTTCTAAATTGTATGTACCCAAATAGATGGTATCGTAAACAATTTCCACAAAATTTATCACTTGTATCTAATGACAAAAAAATCCGAAAACCTGCATTTACAACAGGTTTTCGGATTTGGAATTAATTTAGTATTATATTATTAATATTAATTATTTATTTACATGCGTATAGGTATAGATGGCCTCAGCAACACCGTTTTTATCGTGATGAAGTGTCTCGTATTTACAAAGTTCTTTCACTTCATACGCTGCATTTTCCATGGCTACAGGGTAACCTACTAATTTCATCATAGATAAGTCATTCATATTGTCACCTAAAGCCATTACTGTATCCAGTCCAATTCCTAGCTTTTGCGCATAGGCTTGAACTGCTAAACCCTTTTGAGCGTAAATTGAATTAATCTCAAGATTACCTCTAGCAGAAGCGGTAACAGATAAACTTTTATGTTCACCTAATTCTTCCTCTACTTGATCTAGTACCTTTAAATTGGTTGAAAACGCTAATAGCTTTAAGACGGGATCCGATGATTGTTCTAACAATTGCTCATAGTGTTCAACAAACTGTATTGAACCGTTAGAGACTCTACGTTGGGCAAGTTTTTTCATTTCTTGATGAGTTGTAAGGGCACCGGTTGTTTCTAATAGGTCAACTATTACATCCAAAGCAAGCTTTTTGTTATCACTATAAGTACCTTTAGATGAATATAGTTCGAAATAAATGGAATGTTCTCGTAATTTCTGCATCGCCCAATGCACATCCTCCACATTAAGTGGGTTGGTTGCTTGAAGCTGACCAGAATTATCCCAAGTCTCTGCTCCATTTACACAAATTAGCAGACAATTTATCTCTGCTTCTCGTAAAGGAATAATCGCTTCCTCGTAGCTCCTACCAGTAGCAACGATTACTTCTATCCCATTTTTTTGTGCAGAATGGATGGCTTTTGCATTTTGTAAAGATACTTTATGTTCTCTATTTAGTAAAGTCCCATCCATATCTGTTGCGATTAGCTTTATCATGATATCCTCCTCACTCTCCCTAATTATCATACTCTTTATCCTCTCATTGTTCAAATGAAGTCGTTTGAGATCTGTCGAAATACAACTATTTCTAGCGAGATATGACAGTGTTCGTAGAATCCCTTTTACTGTTGGGAAAATTGAGTATACTTATCTTGAGACCATGTCCGTATAAGCTTAGATAATGAATGTAATGAGGTGAAATGTATGATTTATAAAGCAATCGAAAAAAAAAGGCTTCAAATGTTTAAATTAGCAAAGGAGTATGGGATGACTGCTGAGCGAACCATTCGATGTAGTCAGGAGTTAGACCAGATGTTAAATGATATTCAGCACACTCCCAGCGGACGCTCAACCATCTAATGAAAGAAAACCATTGCAATCATGACGCCAATTTGTTATGTTGAATTTAATAGAACAATCTTTACTTCAATAGTTGAAGTGAGGATAGAGGTGCAAAAACCAAAAGTAATCCTGTAGAAGAGAATGGGCTCTGTTGAAGCTGGATGAAAGGGGCTTTTGCCGAAGCGTTTGATTACTCATGATCAAGTGCTGGGCCTGTATTTAATAGATGCAGGACTGTCATATAGTTTCAGACTATATGGGGGGCTATCTTACACACTGGTATGGGTTTCGCATCACCATGCAGCAATGAGTCCCCGTCATTGTTGTTTTTTTGTGATTTTTAGATTCTGCCCGCTTGTGTAGTAAAAAAACAGAATCGAGGGTGATAATATTGAATTTCGGTAAAATTATTACGGCTATGGTGACGCCTTTTAATGAATTTAATCAGGTAGATGTTGAAGCAACTAAGCGTTTAATTGAACATCTCATTGATAATGGCTCTGACGCCATTGTTGTAGGTGGAACAACAGGCGAATCGCCAACATTAACAACAGATGAGAAGCTGCTAGTTTTTAAAACAGCTGTAGATTGTGTAAATGGACGTATTCCGGTCATCGCAGGAACGGGTTCTAACAGTACAAAAGCATCTATTGAACTAACAGAACAAGCAACAAAGCTAGGTGTTGATGCTGTTATGCTTGTTGCCCCTTACTATAACCGACCGAGTCAAGAAGGTCTTTATCAACACTTTAAAGCAATAGCAGAGACAACCGCTCTTCCCGTCATGCTGTATAATGTTCCTGGTCGCTCATCTGTATCTATTGATGTAGAAACGACTCTTAGATTAGCAGACATTCCTAACATCGTTTCCATGAAAGAAGCAAGTGAAGACTTGGATGCGATGGCACTACTTATCGAGCATGCACCAAAAGGGTTCACGGTATATAGTGGGGATGACAGCTTAACGCTACCTATTCTTTCGATTGGCGGCGCAGGTGTTGTTTCAGTAGCCTCACATATATTTGGAAATGAAATGCAACAAATGATATCAAGCTTTGAACATGGACAAATTAAAGAAGCAGCCAGTATTCATCGCCAGCTTCTACCAGGCATGAAAGCATTATTTGCAGCTCCAAATCCCGTCCCTGTAAAAGCCGCCTTAGAAATGTACCAAATCCGTACTGGCTCTGTAAGATTACCTCTTTTACCACTTACAGGAGAGCAAGAAAAGGTATTGCGTCAAACCTTAGAGCCAATCTGGACTGCTACGTATGTAAGTTAATTTCAGACAATGTCGCTTAATATGAGCAAAAACAGTAAACCCGAAGGATATCGTCAATGACGATGACCTTCGGGTTTTTTAATGAATAAATGTATTAATCGAGCAGTTGAAAAAAGGCTTACTATATTCGGCCGAACCCCACCCTCCAATTTTGTCCGCTTGTTTTAGGTAGGCATTAATTTACATAATAATAAGGGCATGACCGTGAGTCTCTCAATCTCCTCACAGTAGATAAAGGATATCAATTAACACGCTAAGCCATTCTTTTCACTCGTTTGGATTTGAACCATACTTTTTCAATATAACCTGTACCGAATAAGACTCCGGAAACAATTAATACAAAACCACACCATTGATACCAATAGATCACTTCATTTAATAAAAAGTAAGAAAATACCAACCCGAAGAATGGTACAAAGTTTAAGAACAACGCACTCTTACTAGGTCCCACATGGCGTATTGATACATTAAATAATAACTGACCACAAGCTGTAGAGGCGATGGCTGAAAATAAAAAGATACTATATAGCGATATATTGCCAACCAACATGGAGTGTACTCCACTTGGCTCCATGACCATACTCGTCAGAAATAACATAATGGCTCCAGCAATTAGCGTATATGCTGTAATTTGTATAGATGACACTGTTTCAGAGGCTTTACGTACAAACAAAAAACTAACTGCCTGAACAACAACTGCAACTAGTAGATACATTGTACCAGTGGTCATCTCCATAACTCCACCTTGTACAAACAAAACACCAATGAAGGCAAGGCTGATCCCGATAACGTTCCATAAGGAAAAGGATTCTCTTAGAAATATATGACTGCATATAGCTGTTACTACTGGTACCAACCCAAGAATTAATACAGCAGTTGATGCATTAATAGTGGTTAAACCTATGGACAAAAATAGATGATGAGCAAACACGCCTAGTGCTCCACCCGATAGAATAAAATACCATTCGCTTCTCGTTAATCGTTTATTCTTTCGATTAAGTAGTAGGATGCCTGCTAGGAACAGCCCAGCGGTTAGGATTCGAAAAGCTGTCATCGTCACTGGGCTAAAAGACGTGACTAATAATTTTAAGGATACAATATTTACGCCCCAAAGAACGGTTGCTATACATACCGCAAAATAATGATAAAACGATGTTAGTGGTTGCTTCATAAAAACAGCTTCGCCTCACTTAAAAAAACGAGTCGCCCTTTACTCAAAGCGATACTCGTTTTTTAATTCCAACAATGCATTCTGGCTCTGTCTCGCCCACTCGGAACCATCCTGCTCAAGCTGCTGATATTGCTCTTCCCAGGCCTCTTGTAACGAATGCTGGTAGGAGAGCTTTTCTCCATCGTATGGGCGAAGCGTGGACAACGGCACCCATGCTTTTTCGAATTCAGCAAGTGCTTTTCTTTCATGAAAAAGCGGTACATCCGTTTGTTTAGGGTGATGAAGATCTCCTTGAGTAGGGTGCTTTAATACAGCGAGTACTTTAATTAACGCACGCCTATTTGCCTCATCTGTTTCCAAACGCTCACACACATATTTCCCCGTTTTAAAAAGTGCTCTTTCCAATTTCATTTGCTTGGATCCCCCCTATAATTAAACTAAAGTCCTGGAATAAGCCAGATAAATAGATTCCATAACCAGTTCGTAATAGGAACTAAATTTGTTTCTGTAAACTCCTGAAGTCCTGCAACGTCGGTAAAAGTATCCACAATAACAAGTACAAACGTGCCAAGTAAAATAATGATAGTAGCTGATAAAATAATAGCTAAAATAAGTAAATAGGCTAACAATAAACGAATCAACCATTTTAACCATACAGGTTTTTTTCTTTTGGTTTGATTAGCTTCATTGGTTGCTTTCATTTCCATACAAACCCCTCCATACACGATCTTCTATTATCGTACCAAATGGAGTAGAAAAAAACAGTGTATTTTTTGACTAATACTTGAACAGCTGACGCTAGTGGTGCCTTAAATAGAAAAACAGTTCATTTATCTGCTTCGCCTTAATAGCTTAACAACAAAAGAACTGTTTCCAATGATGATTCTATGCACTCCATGAAGGTGGTACATCTTTCCCCCAATAAATGGTCGCTAACGGATAATGATGCTCATAGTTATCTGAAGCGATGTGGTAATGGAAATTAAACCAATGCCCTTGTTTTGGGGGTTGATCCCTTCTGACATGAAAACGAAGCATATCTTCACCGGTTTCCTTTGAAAAAACATGCAGGATTTTTTCGCCTTTTTTTGAAGAAGGCTGCTCGGTGACATCAATTTGCCGTTGCTGATCAACGGATAAGTCTGTGACTAAACGTGCTAATACAGGCTCAAGCGATGTCAAAACGGTGCGTTCAAAATCTCTGCCAATTCGATCGCTAATGACCTCGCCAAATTTATGAAAACCTTGCTCCTTCGCAAGTATTGCTAATGATTTTGCCAATAGCCTTGCTTGTTCATCATCATAATGAACATATTGAGTGACAGATGCTGGTAAAACTGAATGAAACAAGGCATAATCTGATTCGTCAATCTTATAGACAAAGGATTTATTATCTTTAGGCTCATCACTGCTTTTTGTAGCAGTGAAAAGAGAAAGGGTTTGAGCCGGTTCTTCAAAATCTACTAAACCTAATGTCAAAATCGCTGATGCGACTAAAAATAAGCGCTTCATCCAAGCAATCATAAGCTCTCCCCCCTTCTACTAAATAACCATTCATGCCTTAAGGAAGATTTGACGTACCCATTAAATAACGATCACACTCTCTAGCTGCTTCTCTTCCTTCATGAATAGCCCAAACAACTAAACTTTGACCGCGACGATTATCTCCCGCGGCAAATACGCCTTTTTTACTTGTTTGATAGCTTCCATACTCAGCTTCAATCATAGAACGTTTGGTTGTATTTAGTTTCATAGATTCAATAATTTCTTTCTCTGGCCCTGTAAAGCCAACTGCCAATAGAATGAGATCTGCTTTCCATTCCTGTTCAGTGCCTTCGATTGGATGACGTGTTTTAATTCCATTCTCATCAATGGTTGTTTTTACTGATATCGTGTGTAGTTTTGTTACATGGCCAGCTTC
The DNA here is from genome assembly GCF_007293315.1 of Alkalicoccobacillus porphyridii. Lineage (GTDB taxonomy): Bacteria > Bacillota > Bacilli > Bacillales > Bacillaceae_D > Alkalicoccobacillus > Alkalicoccobacillus porphyridii. The sequence goes on along the minus strand of NZ_VLXZ01000004.1, from coordinate 144,756 downwards.
GTTGCCTTCAAAACGTACTGTATTAACCATATACGTTCGGGGATCTTTGCCATATACTGCTTTTGCTTCTTTATGAGCATCCTCGCTTTGATGAATAACCGGGAACAGTGGCCACTCATTTCCATCTTCTCTAGCATCTGATTTCATTTTATTGATATCAAATTGAGTAATAGATTTAGCGCCATGGCGTACTGAGGTTGTAATACAGTCAGCACCAGTATCTCCCCCACCTATTACTATAACATGCTTGTCTTTGGCAGAGATATACTTTCCATCTTCTAGATTAGAATCTAACAAACTTTTTGTGTTACTTGTCAAAAAGTCCATCGCAAATTCAATACCCTTGAGATCTCGGCCCTCAATATCTACATTTCGAGGCTTTGTAGCCCCTGTACAAAGAATGGTCGCATCAAACTGTTGCTCCATTTCTTTGGTTGTAAGATCTTTACCAATCTCTATATTCGTTTTGAATTCGATTCCTTCTTTTCTCATAATATCAACTCTGCGTTCAACGATGTGGTTAGCAAGCTTCACATCTGGAATCCCATAAGTTAATAAGCCACCAATACGATCCTCTCTTTCAAATACAGTGACTAAGTGACCGGCTTTATTGAGTTGTGCAGCTGCAGAAAGTCCTGCTGGCCCTGATCCCACAACTGCTACCTTTTTACCCGTACGTTTAGCGGGTGGCTCCGGAATAATCCAACCTTCCTGAAAGCCTTTCTCAACAATGCTATACTCGATATTCTTAATCGTTACAGGATCATCGCTTATGGCCACTGTACAGGATCCTTCGCATGGAGCAGGACACACTCGCCCTGTAAATTCAGGGAAATTATTCGTTTTATGAAGTCTTTCCAATGCTTCTTTCCATTTCCCCCGATAAACTAAATCATTCCATTCCGGAATTAAGTTATAAACAGGGCAACCAATTTCGCCAGAACCGACCGTTGAGGTTCCAGCCTGACAAAATGGAATTCCACAATCCATACATCTTGACGCCTGTTCGCGAAGGACTGGTTCTGGGCTTAGAATCGTAAATTCCTGCCAGTTCTTGGTCCGTTGAAAAGGGTCTTTTTTTATTGGATTCTCTCTCTTATACTCTATGAAACCAGTTGGCTTCCCCATCGCTCTCAACTCCCAATTCCATTAGATACATCGCTTTTTAAACCAATGGGGCGCATAAAGCGCCCCATTGCTCTATTTTCCACCGACTCTGGACTTATCGCTTTTGTTTTCTTCAAATGCAACCATAATTGCATCGTGTTCAGGTACTCCATCTTGCTTCACACGGTCGATGGCCTCAAGCATACGTTTATAATCCTTAGGGATAACCTTAACAAACATGGAAAGACTCTCTTCCCAGCTGTCTATAATACGCTGCGCTTTTTCACTTCCAGTCATGCGAATATGCTCTTCCAGAAGCTCTCTCAATTCCGTTTGATCAGCAGAATCCACCACATCTTCTAATAGGACCATTTCTGTGTTGCAGCGTTGCTGAAATTGATTCTTTTCATCTATTACATAAGCTACTCCACCGGACATACCTGCCGCAAAGTTCCGTCCAAAAGTACCGATATTAACAACAATGCCGCCTGTCATATACTCAAGGCCATGGTCGCCAACACCTTCAACAACCACTTTGGCACCAGAATTACGCACAGCAAACCGTTCTCCTGCTATTCCGCTAATATATGCTTCACCAGAGGTTGCACCATAGAACGAAGTGTTACCAATGATAATACTGTTCTCAGCCACATACGTGCTTCCTTCAGGAGGGTAAATAGCTAGCTTACCACCTGAAAGTCCTTTACCCGTATAGTCGTTGGCATCACCTTCTAATGAAATCGTCATGCCACTTGGGAGAAATGCCCCCATACTTTGACCTGCCGACCCCTTCAGTTTTATCTGAATGGTATCTTCTGGCAAACCTTGCTTCCCGTATTTTTCTGTTACTTTGCTACCAATAATGGTACCAACTACCCGATCCACATTACGAACGAGTGTGTCTACTTGAACCGGTGTGCCATTTTCAATGGCTGGCATACACTGATCTAATAGCTCTCGCATATCGAGTGACAGCTCTAATTGGTGATCTTGTTCTTTTGTTTTGTAATTCTTTTGTGGGTTTGCTGGATCGGGCTGATACAGCAAGCTTGAAAGATCTAATTGTTTAACCTTTTTATTTTGTACGTCTTCACGTACTTCAAGTAGGTCTGTTCTTCCAATTAATTCATCAAGCTTGGTTATACCTAAATCCGCCATAATTTCACGCATTTCCTCTGCGATAAAACGCATAAAGGTCTCAACATGCTCTGGTTTCCCCATATATTTCTTACGCAATTCCGGGTTCTGGGTTGCAATCCCAACTGGACACGTATCTAAATGACAAACACGCATAACGATACAGCCTAACACAACGAGTGGAGCCGTTGAGAAGGCATACTCTTCTGCACCGAGTAATGCCGCAATCATAACGTCCTTACCAGTCATCAGCTTCCCATCTGTTTCGATGGTTACACGGTCACGCAGATTATTTAGAACAAGGGTTTGGTGGGTCTCTGCAAGCCCCATTTCCCACGGAAGTCCGGTATGCTTTAAGCTTGTTCTTGCCGCAGCACCAGTTCCTCCATCATATCCACTAATAATGATTCCGTCTGCACGGCCTTTTGCTACACCGGCAGCAATCGTACCAACCCCGGTACCAGCTACTAGCTTTACACTAACCTTCGCATTTGGATTTGCGTTCTTTAAGTCATGGATCAGCTCAGCTAAATCTTCAATTGAATAAATGTCATGATGTGGAGGAGGAGAAATCAATCCAACTCCCGGTGTTGATCCTCGTACTTCCGCTACCCAAGGATAAACCTTATTACCCGGAAGTTGTCCACCTTCCCCAGGCTTTGCCCCTTGTGCTACCTTTATCTGAATCTCATCTGCATTTACTAGATAATGACTTGTTACACCAAATCTACCAGAAGCAACTTGTTTAATAGAGCTTCTACGTAAATCTCCATTCTCATCCGGAGTAAATCGATCAGGATCCTCTCCACCTTCACCTGTGTTGCTTTTGCCACCTAAACGATTCATCGCAATAGCAAGAGTTTCATGTGCCTCTGCTGAAATCGAACCGAAGGACATAGCTCCCGTTCTGAACCGTTTCACAATGTCTTCAACAGGTTCTACCGCATGCACTGGAACTGATTGGTTAACCTTCTTAAAACGAAACAATCCACGTAACGTGGTTTGTTGCTCAGTTTGTTCATTTATAGAAGCTGAGTACGTTTTAAATAGATCGTATTTATTGCTTCGACAGGCATTTTGAAGCATATGAATGGAATGTGGATTGTATTGGTGCGGTTCACCGTTCCTTCTCCACTGTAAATCATCACCTGGTTCAAGCGTATCGACTCTTCCTTCTTGGCTTGTATACGCTTGGTGATGTCGCACAAGTGTTTCCTCTGCAATCAAATCAAGGGTAACGCCGCCTATTCTTGAAGTGGTCCATGTAAAATACTTATCAATGACATCTGCTGAAATGCCAACCGCTTCAAAAATTTGAGCACCACGGTAACTTTGAATTGTAGATATGCCCATTTTAGAAAGAACCTTCATGACAGCTTTTGATGCAGTTTTGATGTATCGGTTAACAGCCTCGATATAAGAGACTCCTTCCATCAAACCATCCTGAATCATTTCATCAATTGAATCAAAAACAAGATAAGGGTTTATTGCCTCTGCACCATAGCCTAAAAGAACCGCATGGTGATGTACTTCTCTCGGTTCACCAGACTCAAGAAGTATGCTTACTTCAGTACGAGTACCTTTTCGAATCAATTCATGATGGAGACCTGCAACAGCCAAAAGCGCTGGAATAGCTGCTTGATGTTTATTCATTTCTCTATCGCTTAAGATGAGTAACGTATGGCCTTCGCTCATTGCTTGATCAGCCGAATCAAATAAACGCTGCATAGCTTGTTCTAGAGATCCTGATTTATGATCAGCATTAAATACGATTGGTAAAACAGCTGTTTTAAATCCATCCAATTTATTATTTCGTAGTTTTGCTAGCTCTTCATTATTGATAATAGGTGAAGGTAAATGAATATGCCTTGCACTTTTGGCATTAGCATCCAATAAATTTCCTTCAGCACCAATCGTCGTACCTAGCGCCGTTACAATTTCTTCACGTATGGCATCGATAGGAGGATTGGTTACTTGAGCAAACAACTGTTTGAAATAGCTGTAAAGGAGCTGTGGTTTTTGTGAGAGAACAGCCAGAGGTGAGTCATAGCCCATTGAACTTACAGGATCAACCGCATCTTTTGCCATTGGTAGAATGACTTTAGAGAGCTCTTCATATGTGTAACCATAAGCCTGTTGGCGTGACCTCACTTTTGCAAAGTCCGTATGCTCTACCTCTGAGGACTCAAGCATGTCTTCGAGCTGAATGTAATGCTCGTCAATCCACTCTTCATACGGGTGTTCATTCATCATTTCTTCTTTAATTTCTTCATCCGGGATGATTCTCCCTAAATCAGTGTCTACAAGAAGCATTTGCCCTGGATGCAAACGTTCTTTGTATAGAACATTGTCAGGTTCAACTTCAACCACACCAACTTCTGATGAAAGAATGATGTAGTCATCCTTTGTTACATAATAGCGAGATGGCCTTAGTCCATTTCGGTCTAAACAAGCACCAATTTGACGTCCATCCGTAAATACAATTGAGGTTGGTCCATCCCAAGGCTCCATCAATGTGCTATGGAACTGGTAAAATGCTTTTTTCTTAGCATTCATTTCCGTATTATTCTGCCATGGCTCTGGAATCATCATCATTGCTGAATGAGCAAGCGATCGTCCGGACAATGATAAGAATTCAAGCGTGTTATCAAACATGGAAGAATCGCTGCCGTCTTTATCTACAATTGGTTTAACTTGTTCTAAAGATTCACCGAATAAATCTGATTCAAACTTAGCTTCACGCGCATGCATCCAATTCACATTTCCGCGAACCGTATTAATTTCACCGTTGTGAATCATGTATCTGTTTGGATGCGCACGTTCCCAGCTTGGAAATGTGTTTGTACTAAACCGTGAATGAACAAGAGCAATCGCAGACTCAAATAATGGATCCTCAGTATCTACGTAGAATTGCCCTACTTGTTCGGTTGTAAGCATGCCTTTATACACAATGGTTCTGCTAGACAAACTAGCAAAATAAAAAGACTCTTCATCGGTAACAAAAGGAGTTAATTCCTTTTCAGCTCTTTTTCTTAGTACGTAGAGCTTCCGTTCAAATTCAAGTTCCTCTTTAATTGAATCTGGACGTTTGATAAACACTTGTTTAATGCTCGGCATAGACAGCTTAGCTGCATTACCTAGCATCTTAGAATTAGTTGGAACATCTCTCCAACCTAGCACTTCAAGTGATTCCTCAGCGGCTAATTCATTTACGCGTGTGATGCATGAACCTCTTTTCTTTCTATCTTGAGGTAGAAACAGCATCCCTACTCCGTATTCACCAGCGTCAGGAAGGTTTATATTTAGAGACTCACTCGCTTTTTGAAAGAAGCGATGTGGAACTTGTAATAAGATTCCGGCGCCATCTCCGGTGTTCACTTCATCTCCCTGACCTCCACGATGCTCGAGGTTGCGTAAAATATGAAGCGCATTCTCTATAATTTGATGAGACTTCTTCCCCTTCATGTGCGCCAAAAAGCCAGTGCCACAATTATCATGCTCAAATTGTGGATCATATAGCCCTTGTTTATTCGGATATCCTGCATTCCGCATAGGCACCCACCTCTCTCCAAAAAGTTATGTCATCAACTCTCCCCAACAAACCTCGAGTTAATATACACGTATACTATCATTATTCTGACATTTCGGCAAACTTACAGACAGCCTACATTTCTTTTTACTCTACTAGCTAATAGCATCTTACTTACTATCCTTTTAACAGGATACAGAAATGATATTTGTTGCCATCGCATAAATATAACATATAATGCATGAATATATACGTACGGACATATGTACGTGAGCAAAAGACATCTGTCTATAGACGAACATTCCCTGACATCCTATCAAAAACATTCAGTTTCTCTCAATTAAGATTGATTGCTCTGCTATAGTTTCGCCAATGAGGGTTATGGGTTATTTTATCAAATAATCTTGTATTCGTGTAGTGAAAAGCAAGAATCCGTTATCAATCGCCTTTATCCGCCTCTAGAATGATTGTCAAGCGACGATAATTCCTTCATAATAAAAGGTGTTGATACGTGTTTGCATTCACATTTGAAACATTTTTCAACATTATACGTATACAAAGCAAGCAGATAAATAGTCATCTTCATTAGGAGGTTAATGATATGAGTGAACAACAATCGGCATCCATGCCATCTGAAGTAATTAAAAAATACAAACAAGATGAAGATATGAATAGCCTTCTTGAATCTCTACAATCGTTAGGTGAGGAAGAACAGCGTGAAGCTGGTGAATCTCTTGAAGCCTTAAAGCGCCCTGTTCGAGAAATGATGGGAGACGATTCAAATGCCCTACCAAACCAATTGCATGAATTGCGTGAAATGGTGGCCATGCTTGAGCCTGATTACCTTAAAGATGGTCAAGTTAAAAAATGGTTTGACAAGGTGCTACGACGAAATCCAGTTGAACAATATGCTAAGAAATATCAAACGGTTGAAGCTCAAGTTGATCATATTATTGAAGGTTTATTAAGTGGAAAAGACAAATTAGAAGAAGATAATGTGATGCTTGTACAATTAAAGGGTATAGCTAGAGAAAGAATTGAGAAACTGAATACCCAAATACAACACGGAAATGAATTACACACTCTTCTTGAGCAAGAAATGACATCTGAAGAGTGGAAAGATAACCCGAACGAATTAAAAAAGGGTCAGGTAAAAATCACCACTCGCATTAAGAATATGTCACAGGCTGTGATGGTCCTTCAGCAATCACTAGCATCTGTGGACTTAATTATTGAAAACAACGAAAAACTTGAAGAAGCGATTTTTAATGCAATTACGATGACCAAAAATATTATCACTGTTACCGCTTCTATTCAGCTTGCGTTAAACAATCAACAAAAGGTCATAAAAGCTGTTCGTAACGTGAATGAAGCGACTGAATCTATGTTACTTTCAAATGCAGCCCTTCTTAAACAAAATACTGAGCAAACCCTTAAAACACTTGAAGAACCAGCTATTGCACTTGATGCATTCCGTAAAGCATATCAAGATGTGTTTGATGCTATTGAACTAACAGAGCAATCAAATGAGCGCATCGTAAAAAGCGGAAAGCAATTTATTATTGAAATGGATGAGCTGAATAAAGAAATGAAAACAAAGCTGATTGGAAAATAAACGTCATCTGGGCACTGGCATAAGGAGGAATACTCGATGCTGAAATCTATGCAGGATTCTGCATTCATGCGGTTTTTCATCCCATCTCACAAAAAACCAATAGATGAACATCTGCTAAGCGATGATACGACGTCCCGCCTTATTGCTGATACAGAACGCTTTCTATCAAAATTGGTTGATAAAGCAGATGGACGAAATCAAAAAAGAAATCTCAGGCGCAAACAAAAAGAGTGGACGATAAAATTACGTATCAATTATAAGCAAATCAAACTTTTTATTCAGGATTCTCGCTATTCAAGCTCCCCCGTTCATAAGCGAATCACGATCTCGTGCTACCGTAAATATGTAAAAGAGGAAAATGGCGTGGCCGCTTTTAAAGAGGCAACCATCCATTTTCTAAAAGACGGGCGCTCCCATGTACGTAGTTTAAAAGACTCCCCTCAATTCAGAGGGGTATTTTATCAAATTTATAGGCTGGATCAAGCTTATGTGCATGGGGGCAAACAGGTAAAAACCTCCCTTGAGCTTCTTTCAAATCAAGAAAAGCAACTGAGCGCTTCTTATACGGATGATATTAGACTGTTAGTGGAGGAAAGCAAAAGATATGTAGAAACGATCAGGCATTTTTCAATTGATGGGATGATTGAAAATCGCTTGCTACGCATCACTCAACATGTTCAAAAGCTACAAAGCGATTTTCATTTTCTTGATTTTGAACAAAGGCATACCGTTAGAAGGATGCTGCGGGAAGATATTCCAAAATTATTGAACATGTACTTAAGTCTATCTTTAAAGCACCAGCTGGAACAAAAAGAAAATGTGTTTGTTTCTTTATCAAAAATGGAGTTAACACTTATCACATACACAAAATACCTTGAAGAGGTTCGTCTGGAGCACATGAATCATCTGATTCGTCTCCAATCAAAAAGATATGGAAACCAACCGGACTAAAAGAGAAAAGACACGGCTAAATCAATTAAATTAGCTCGTGTTTTTTTGTTCCTTCTCTTGCGATTTTAAATGGCAATTGGCATAATAGACTATAATCAACACGTGAATAGGAAAGAAAACCATAGAGGTTAAATTAAAGAGTTTAAAAAGGTGAGGGTGGCCATGGACCGAGTACAGGCACAGAAAGCGATAGGTAAAAAAGTGGTTATTAATGAGGGAGATGAAGGTCGCTATATAGGAGAATTACTTGAAGTAATGACTGAACCAAAGCGTCCTTGGAAAGGCAAAGTTAGAATACTTTCTGTGCTTACTCTTCCTCAGCATATCATTAGCAAAGGTCAAATTAATGTAAACAAAATGAAATTTAAAGATGCACAAGTAGCTATTGTTACAGGTAATAAGATTGCTTTAGCACCCGCTCATATACACAATGAATCATTTTCGCAATCCATTGCCAGCAGTCTTCGAAAGAAATACCAGGAGTTAAAAAAGAACCCTGGTGATCAAGTGGAGCTTCTCGAGACATTAGAACAATATATGAGTAAGTTAAAAGCCGTTAAGCAAAGACCAGATCGACCTCATAAACCACAAAGCCATGAGTTTGAGAAGATGGCTAAATATACACTACAATCAAACGATTCTTCTTTTTATTTTATTAATGATTATGGTGAAATCCTTCCACTTTCAGGGTCTACTTTTGAGTTTGCGTGGAATCATCATTCTTCTTGGTATAAAGGAAGATACGAAGCTAATGGCGTCTTTGTTAGTCACGAGGGTCAGCGTTTTACCGCTAAAGAGGGAGACGTGTTTTATATGGATGAACAACAGTTTAATCCATATTTCATCTGGAAAAATGAGCTGGAACCAGCTGCGTTGAGTGCTTTTCATAACAGTCTTCAAGCATTTGGTATGACTGATGAAGACCTCTCCCATTGTCATAATGCTTTACTTAATCAGTTACTAGGTAGCCAGAATACGCAAAGCTTTAAAGGAGTCAGCTTTTTAACATTTAGTAGCCCGGAATTATATGTGCTCGTACAACACCATTTTGATCGGACATTATATAAAGATAAAGAAGATCAAATTTATGACCGATTTGAATTTACAACAGATAAAGGACAGCGCTCAGTTGTCTTCTACTCTAACGCTTTTTCAAAATAATGAGGACTGGACTAAAAAAGATGAGCAATTATAGCTCATCTTTTTTTTCTGCATATGAATACCACTGTAGCATTCGATCTCCTTCTTCTCTTGATAGATCACTTAGAAAAAAGGCTTTACCTGAGATACTTGATTGCACGGTAACTTTATATGTGGCCAGACCCTGCCATGATTGTAAAAACGATTCACTTGTTTCAGCAGCCTGCACCTTCCACCTTGGAGCCATCACTTCTATTAGACTAAAGGTACGATAGCGAATGTACATAAAATCTTGATAGGAACCCGATCCACCCGCTTTATAGGTTAACCAGGCAAGCATTGCGCATAAGGCAATAAGAAGTATCCCCAAATATCCAAATGGCGAGAAGAAATAAATGGCCACTCCAGTTATTATGATTGGAAAAGCCGTATAACGAACCAATAACCTCCATAATGCGCGCTGAGGTAACGAAGTGTACTGTTTTTCAAATGAATAGTCAGGCAAGATTTCAGCTAACACTGTGTGTAAATCGGATTTTTTGACTAGAGGAATGAGTAGAGTTGAAGCTTGTTCATCCTTAGTGCCTCCCCCTGCACTTTCCACATATACCGATACGAACCCAAGGGGCTGGCGGAGTATATTCTGAACAAGCCTGACACTTGTGATCCGATTCAATTGCAAAGTTAGTTGACGCCTTTCAAGCAAACCTCTGGAGATAACAAGCTCTTTTCCAAAGTGTTCAATTTTAAATCCACCATATTTAATGATGGCAAATACGCTAGATAAGGCCCATGACACTAATAAAGCAAGAAAGGCTATTCCAATAAAGGCTAGCACCATTGAAAAACCAACCTGGGTCACAAAACCAAATGTGTTATCCAACCAATTATTCGGAATAAATTGATAAAACTGTCCAAATAATGCGCCAACGGCTGAGAATATGAGTCCTACACCGCTGGATGTTAGAGCCATTGCAATTAAGCGTTCGGTCCCAAGCTCCCATGTCTTTTCCGGAACATAGGTGGATGATTGCTCTTCTTGATCCTGCTCTATCTCCCCATGTTCATCTTCCGTTTTTAGCTCAGAGCGTCTTTCAAGTAGCTCTTTACGTATGGCTTCGGCTTCGGCTTTTGTGACCGCTGTTAATCTTGCTTCAGCCTCTGGCCCACCACCGGCTGTTTCAATTTCGACACTCACCATTCCAAATAGTCGTTGGAGCACACCTGCTGTAATATCAATACTTTGAACCCGCTGTTTTTGAATGTATTTCTTCTTCTTCACAAAGATCCCTTTTTGAATATAAAGCTGACCTTCTTGCAGACGATAGTAAAATGTAAGCCACGTTAACACAGAGCTTATAATGGTTAAAGCAAGAATGGCTATCCAGGCGAAGCGTAAATGTGAATCATCGGAACTAATAAAAAATATAGCAATAATCGGGATAATGGCGTTTTTAACCGCTGTCAAAAAAGAGATCAGCAGTGCGGAAGGATGAAGCCTTTTAAGATTATTCATCAATGGCCACCGCTGCCAATCTGGCAATCTGATCCCTTAGTTGATCTGCTTCTTCAATAGGCAGGACAGGAATACGATGAGTGGTAGCTGCTGTTTGAATTTCTACTGATGCCATCTTATAACGACGTAAGATTGGTCCCTGTTCCGTCTCAACATGCTGAATTCTTGTCATTGGAACCAGGGTACGCCGGACAATGAGCACCCCTTGTTGAATATCAATTTCCTGCTCATGTACCTGATAGCGAAATCTCCGCCATTGGATAGGCGGCCAAATGATAATAAAGGCCAAAATATAAAGGATAAAAACAGCTACTAACACATATAGAATCCACGAAGGTAATTCGATAAAGCGTTGAAGAATTAGAAATCCTACTGGTAGGAGTAAAATAAACAATCCTTCAAAGCTTCGTTGAATTCGCCAAATCGTTATTGATTTCTTTGAGAGCCGATTAGAAGGAGCCTCTCTCATCCTTCGTCTTCCTCATCGTCCGTCACATAAACGAGTTCCACTCCTTGCTCCTCTAGCCACTTCAGCAGCTTTTGATTTAATTCTTGGTCATATAGAAGGCCAATTGATTCTACAAGCTCTACCTCTTTGAGGTCCCCTACCTTAGCATCCTCCATCATCTCAAGTAAATCAGTAAGTTCCTTTGCTTCAAATTCATTTAATAATTCCTGTTCAATTGACATTATGATTCCTCCCGATTAGTCCTAGCTTCTGTCATTTGCTTCCAAACAGAGCCCTTCGCCTTTTCGCCACCCTCTATTCGTTCAAGAGCCATTTTGGCTTGTAAAGCGACTTCAAATTCAGCGTCCTTCTCTGCTTCTTTTAAAGCATCGATAGCCGTTTCGTCTCCCTCTTCATATAAAAACATAGCTGCTCTCCAGCGAACCAGTTTACTTTTATCTTGTAAGGATGTAATCATAGCAGGAATCGCTGCTGGGTCTCCAAGATCCGATACACAATCACCCGCAGTTCTTCTAACGGTGATCGATGGATCCTGTAATGCTTGATATAAATAAGGAAGAATTGACTCATCTTCTAGCATGCCGAGATAAACTACTGCTAATCTGCGGATCGAAGCTTTTTCATCGTTTAGAGCCTTTTCTAATACCGGTAAGTCCGAAAGCTTTGGATTCATTTGATCTAATGCTTCATATCGCTTACGCCAATCCTCATCTTCTAGCATCTCCAACGTGACTGTATAACGATCCTCAAATGCTGAAACCTGATTCTCGTCACGATTGACGGCACTTTTTATTAAAGCATCTAAACGTCGTTGCGGATAGGAAGCAGATACTTCCTCCGCCACCTCTTTAGCAATGACATCAAGCTCTCCGTATCGTACTCCCTGGTCCACCCATTTTCTTTCCAACACAACATTGTCCTCTGGCAGCTGCGCCGCGGCAATGGCTGTGGCAAAACGCTCAGGTAGCCCTTCCCTTTTTTCCTGTTCTCCATCTGTTAATTTTATTTGCATTGGAATGTCTTTAAACATTTGAAGCTGCACTGTGACCTCACCGTAACCATCGAGGTTGGTCTCTTCATCTACAGACTCTTCACTGCCCTCTCCAAAAACCTCTCGAACTTTAGGCAGAATAACTTTCCAATCTACCTTAGGGTGGCGATCAATCGCTAAAAAATCAGCCACATGGTAAACCGATTTTACTCCCTCTATCGAAAATAATTCTTGAATAAAGGCTGGTGCTTCCGCAGAGTTGGATGCTTGGTATGTATTACGCGAACCACCTTTAATATGTTCACTTACAATTAATTTCATTGTATTAGGACTTGGTGTTGGTTCTATTGATATAATTTTCATATTGATCTGCTCCTTCCTTATACAGCCCGATTTTAACACAATTTTGGGAGGTTAAACAATTGTATACACTTATATAGGTGGTTTCTGCACGCAATTTTTGCTATTCTCTGTTACACTATATAATAAAGGAGGTAAGGCTAGATGAAACTTGCTTTTTTATCAGATATTCATGGAAATGCTACTGCGCTTGAGGCTGTACTTAATGAGCTTAACCAGCAGGAAATTGATAAGATCTACATATTAGGTGACCTTTGCTTTAGAGGGCCTGAACCTAAGAGAGTGCTTGAAATTATTCATGGGTTATCAAATGTTGAAGTGATTAAAGGAAATGCCGATGAGTGGTTAACGGATGGATTTCGTGATGGCGAATTTCCGGAAGATGCGTTGGCAGTGCTAAACGAAGAACGCAACTGGACTTTGCAAAGGCTTACAGATGAAGATTTAGACTATCTAATACAACTGCCAAAAGAAATTCTATTGGATGAGTTAGATTCAATTATCCATGCATTTCACGCCACACCTGACAGTTTATACGAAGTTGTGCCAGCAGATGATGCGCAAAAGATTGAAGATGTGATTATGCAAAAAGATGAAGCAGACATTTATATATATGGTCATACCCATATCCCTTACGTTCGTTCCATGCACGGAAAAAGTGTCATTAACACGGGTAGTGTTGGTCTTCCATTTGACGGTCACCCCCTTGCTTCTTATGTAGTTGTAGATATTGAAGAAGGAAGACATCGATTCCATTTAAATCGAGTTCCTTATAATCGTGAACATGTGGTGGAATTGTATCGTCAAAGTGGGTATCCAAACCTTAAAGCACTAGGAACCGTCATCTATTACGGCGTTCGTCCATAAAGACAAAGTTAAGCTGGGATAGAAGTATTATAACTATAGAAAAGCTGAACAACATTGGATTGTTCAGCTTTTTATTGTATAAAAGGAAACTTTGGAGAGTAACTGAATATGGGTTCTTTGGCTGCCGCTCTCGAAAATGGGGGCGCTTACCAGAGGCAAGGTAATGAGCTAACTCGACTTAGTCGCGTTAACTCATTGAACCTTTTCATCCCACAGGTGTCGGCCCTCCATTTTCGTCCGCTTAATAAGTGGCAGATATCGAGTTTTATACACAGATATGAGGAATTACTCTCGGGAAACATCACATATATTCCATACCGTATGAAAGCAGACTATTCTACTATAGCTGCATTGTTCATCTTTTTACCTGAAAGAAATACTTCTGTCTTAACCACGCTTTGTTTGTTTTATGTGATTAGAGGTGCAAGTCCAGTAGTAATTTCTTGAAAGCTAGCCTGGTCTCCATATGTTGCTATGATTTGGTGATCCCGATCTAACAAGACAGTTGTCGGAACTCCTTTGCATCCGTAAGCATCATATACCGTTCTGCCGTCATCTTGTAGCACTGGAAAGCTGTATCCTTGATCCTTCACAAACGCTTCGATATGTTCAATGCGTTCTCTAGCCGTCACATTGATCATCAGCATATGCAGCTTTGTTTGATCCATGACTTGAAACAATCGCTGTTTATAAGAAAGGTCCACTCTTGAATCAGGGCACCAGCTTGTCCAAAAGGTCAGCATGACTGCCTTCCCAGCAAACTGATCTAAGGACCAGTTTGCCTTTGTTTGCGTGTGTATTAAGGTGAATGTTGGTGCTTTACTCATGATTTTTGGCAGTAATTGTTATAGGCAAGTGCCAAATCGCGAATAATTGTTTCAGGCTCTTGTCCTTCAATGCTCTCACGCGGGATGAAATGTACTGGCTTGTTCCCTTTAAATAGAGCCATGGAAGGTGATGATGGTGGAACATCTGGCAAATAAGAGCGTAGCTGAGCTGTCGCTTCCTTATCCTGACCGGCAAAAACTGTTACCAGGTGGTCCGGTGTATGATCATGTAAAAGGGAGGTAACAGCAGATGGTCTTGCTAGTCCCGCTGCACAACCACACACAGAGTTAATCACAACAAGAGTTGTACCCTCTGCTTCATTCATATACTCATCCACTTGATCTGCGGTTAATAGCTCTTTAAACCCTGCATCAGTAAGCTCTGAACGCATTGGAAGAACCACTTGTTTCATATATTCGTCATAATGCATAGACATAAAAAATTCACTCTCCTTTAATAGTCAAAACATGTTTATCTCTTTTTACGTAAGGTTCAAGCAATGAATAAAGAGCTGGGATCGAATGAAAGGCATAGACCCTCTTCGTACCGAGTCCCTTTTGAAAAACGAGCAAGCATGGCACACTTTGAATATGCCACTTCTGGGCAAATTGTGGGTAGTGGTTAATATTTAATTGCCCAAGCTCAAGTTGATCATATGTTTGCTCCAATATTTCAAGCATCGAGGCCGCTCGTTTACACGTTCCACATAGTGGCGTATAGACAAATAAAATAAACAGCTCTTGCTTTTCCTGCAAACGATGTTCTATCTGTCCTGCTGTGAGCTCTATCATATTACTTCCCCTGCCTTACCTTTCTTTTGCCTGAAGTGTATAGACCAGTAAGTCATTCGCTACCATAGTCCCCTCATAGGCTTCTGCCGCTTCTTGCTTCAGTTCCTCTTCCTCCATCACATATCTAGAGCTGATATGAGTCAGAATGAGCTGCTTAACATTAGCGGCTTTGGCAATGGAGGCTGCATCAGCAATAGTGGAATGTCCAAATTCATGCGCATCCACTTCTCTACCCGACCGGAACGTAGCTTCATGTATGAGCAGATCTGCAGATTCAGCGAAAGCAATTAATTCAATAACTGGCTTTGAGTCACCAGCTATAACAACGACTCTGCCAGGCTTTTCAGGCCCGAGGAATTCCTGACCATGAAGAATTCGTCCGTCAGCCAACTCCACAGATTCCCCTTGCTTTAATTTTTGATACACGGGTCCGGGTTCTACATTTAGGCTTCTTAATTTCTCTACATCAAGTATGCCCGGTTTCGGCTTCTCTTTTATCCTAAAGGCAAAACTATCTAATGTATGCTGTAAAGCAAGAACTGAGACCTCTGCAAAGTCTGTATCAATGATTAACCCATGCTCCACCTCTACAATAATAAGCTCATAACGCAAGTATGTCGCTGAAACATTTAAGGAAGCTTGAATAAAGGCTTCCAACCCTGGTGGTCCATAAATTGTGATTGGAGTGACTGCTCCTTGAAACGATCTTGTGCCTAAAAAGCCAGGTAAACCGTAGATATGATCCCCATGTAAATGGGTTATAAAAACCCGGTCAATTCGAGAGGGAGATATTGCAGACCTCATCAGTTGATGCTGTGTGGCTTCACCACAATCAAAAAGCCACTGAGCACCTTTTTGTTGCAAGAAGCGTACAGCTAAACTACTGACATTACGTGTCAGTGACGGAACACCTGCACCGGTGCCAAGAAAATGAAATTCCATACAAGCCTCTCCATTACTAATTCATTTTTCATTCGCTAATAAATCAGCGAATTGTTTAGCGTACGGCGGCAAATCAGGTGGACGTCGACTAGAGACAATGTGCCCATCTACAATAACAGCCTCATCTAACCACGTGGCGCCAGCATTCTCCATATCGTCCCGAATCCCCGGTGTACTTGTTACAGTTCTTCCTTTTAGGATCCCAGCAGAAATCAAGACCCAGCCCGCGTGACAGATTTGACCGATTGGTTTTTGATCCCTGTCCATCTCCTTTATAATACTAAGAAGCTTTGAATAACGCCTAAGCTTATCTGGTGCCCATCCTCCAGGTACTAAAACGGCATCATATTGATCCGATTCGATGTCATCGTACGAATAAACGGACGTTGCTGGTACTCCATATTTACCCACATACGTATGATTGGCTTTATCACCAACTAAATCCACAGTGGCTCCTTCTTCCTGTAAACGCAGAATCGGATACCAAAGCTCCAAATCTTCAAATTCCTCATCTACAACGGCCAATATCTTTTTATCCTGTAAACGCAACCTGATCCAATCCTTTCTATATCGCTTTGCTACAAGTATATCATGTAGCGCACCTCAGCCAAAATCATAGGGCTAGTTGGATGAAAAAGACCGGTGCCGTTAACAATCTGCACCGATCTCATTCGTTCGAACTATTTGCTTAAATTAACAAGTGAAATAAATGCTCATCCTTATTAATCTCTTGATATTCATAATTCTTTTCTTTAAGTTTATCGATTAGTCTTCCATAATCCTTATTGTAGGCTAATTCAATTCCTATCAGTACAGGTCCATTTGAGCGGTTGTTCTTTTTTGTATATTCAAATCGAGTGATATCATCCTCTGGCCCAAGTACCTCTTGAATAAACTCTCTTAGTGCCCCGGCACGCTGAGGGAATTGAATCATGAAATAGTGCTGAAGCCCTTCATAGATTAATGAGCGTTCGCGCATCTCTTCCATCCTTCCAATATCATTATTTCCCCCACTGACTACACACACTACCGTTTTACCTTTAATTTGATCTCGGTAAAAGTCCAGCGCAGCTATTGGCATTGCCCCTGCAGGTTCTGCCACGATCGCATTTTGATTGTATAGCTCAAGAATGGTTGTACAAATCTTGCCTTCAGGAACCAAAATAATGTCATCAAGCGTCTCACTGCAAATTTCAAATGCCAGATCTCCCACTCGTTTGACCGCTGCCCCGTCTACAAATTTATCAATGTGCTCAAGCTCAACCACTTCTCCAGCCTTAAGCGACTCCTTCATGGACGCTGCTCCCAAAGGTTCACAGCCAATCATCTTTGTGCTAGGACTTACGCTTTTTATGTATGTACTAATTCCACTAATTAATCCGCCCCCACCAATGGAAGAAAAGATGTAATCGATTGGCGTGTCTGTGTCATTAAGAATCTCCATGCCTACAGTTCCTTGGCCTGCTATGATCTTCTCTTGATTAAATGGATGAATAAAAGCCATATCGTGGTCCTGACAATAAACCATGGCCTCATTATACGAATCGTCAAATGTATCGCCAACCAAGATAACCTCAACAAATTCACGTCCAAAGAAGTTAACTTGATCTACTTTTTGGCGCGGCGTGGTTGTTGGCATAAAGATCTTTCCTTTGATCTTAAGGGCTTGACAGGAGTACGCCACTCCCTGCGCATGATTACCTGCGCTTGCGCATACCACACCTTTACTTAACTCTTCTTGTGAAAGGCTGGAAATTTGATAAAAGGCTCCTCTGATTTTGAAGGAGCGTACGACTTGAAGGTCTTCTCGTTTTAGATACACATTGCATTCATACCGCTCAGATAAAACCTGATCCAACTGCAGGGGAGTATGTGTTACAACATCTTTAATTCGCTGATGTGCAATCATAATGTCTTCAAGATGAACGGTGCTCATTCTACTAAATCCTTTCGGTCTTCTTGCCCGTAACGATTACTGACAGTGACTTGTCTTATTTTCAACACATGTAAATATCATTAGTTTAACATATTGACATAGGTTTGGTAAGCAAACGAGAGAGAGATTTATCCTCAAATGAAAAATTACTCAATTTTCGTTTGATTATCCTCGCATAGTTTTTTATACTGATACATGAAAGACGAAACGGAGGGGTATGGCATGTGGATGAAGACAAGCCTTTTAGCAATTGCTGTAATGCTTTTAACAACAGTGCCGTTGAAAGCGGTTCAAGCAGCATCTGAAACTGCCGCAGAATCAGAGCCTATGGGCTTGTTTGCGACGGTATTAGCTATTTTTTCTTTTGCAACACTTGCACTTATGACTTTTTACGCTGTTAGAGATAATAATTAATACACAAAAACGGGACGATACCTTATTAGGATCGTTCCGTTTTTTGTATGATATCTTCATCTAACACATCACTTACTTGCTTTAAGACATACGCAACTGCTTTAAAGGTTTCGATTTGTTTTTTTAGCCCCGTTTCAGGATAAAAAGACTTTATAGCGACCACTTCAAGATTATCCACCGTCTGAGTTAATTGATTAAGATGAAGGTCTTTAGGAAGTTTGGCTTCAACTAATTCATTAGCTAAGGGCAACCATTCTTCAGAACGCTCTTTAATCTCGTCTGCAAATGGCTTCACCATTCCAAAAAAATCGACCTCGTAGCCATCTGTTCTTGTCTCATTTAAATATATATTTTCTGCATATTGGTTCAGCTCTAGTAAACGTGTTGTATGCGCCCTAAGCTGCGTATACTGTTCCGGTTTCATAATAATCCCTCCAGCTCTCAGTGTACCAGAGCGATCGCTTACTTAAAAGGTAAACATATGCAAAAACGTTTTCCACTTTTTTCGACCGCCGCCACCCGAAGCAATAGGTAGTTCATTATCCTCCTGGTGCTCATGTTGCTGAGCTTCCATTCTTATTAAACGATTTTCAAGTCTTTTTAATAAAGTAGTCATGTCATCTATTTCTGCACGGTGCTTTAATAACTGGTAGCTTACAACCTCGTCGGCTTTTTGTGCTAATTTCACATCAATTTCCTTCAGGTGATCCATCATTTCATGAAGTTTTTGTTCATACTCATTTGTTGATATTGCCGGAGTCTGTTTGGGCAGAGGCTGATTTAATTTCTCCAACTGACTAAGCTCAATTTCTTTCATTTTTTTTCCCGACTTTAATTGCTGACTAATAAACATGAATAATCTTGCTTGCTCTTTTGAGTATACGTGGTGTCCTAGCTCGTTTTGTCTACATTCAATGTCAAAATACTTTGTCCACCTTTGAACAGTGGTTGGATTAACCCCAAGTTGATCCGAAATATCCTTCGTTTTTAATGTACCGTCCATCTGCCTTCCTCCTTTTTAAGCATTCAAATGGCTGGCGTAGTCCAGCTCCTATGCCCCAAATTCTGCATGTACCTAACAAGTCCCTGCACACCTGACAAAACTAGTTCCTATTCGGCAAACAAAGTATGGTTTTTCAATCATTCGACTTTCTACATACTTCATCGCTTTTTGCGCACGCTAAGAAAAATACACAAGAGAGGAGGGTTTTTAATTGAAGGAAAATCGCAACCGCTCTGATAAAGAAAACAAAAAGACAGACAAAAATGTAAATCCCACTTCGATTACAGATAAAAAGCTAGGTGGGCCAAATAAGCCTGCTGAATAATTAATAGTAAAAGTCTCTCTTACCTACAAGCTGAACACTCAATTGTTCAGCTTTTTTATTGTAAATGGTGGACGGATCATGTGTTGTCTCTTCGGCTGCCGCTCCCGAAAATGGGGGCACGCTTACCGCGGGGAGGTACCTGCGCTAACTCGACTACATCGATTTATCTCAATGAACCTCTTCATCGAGGTCACTGAAAAACGATCTTTATAAGACTGCAAATGTTCTACAATTGTTTAAGTTATAACGTTAGCGGAAGGAGTACCTGTAGACTCCTACGGAACAGAACGCGGCAGACAGACATTGAAGTGGCACACTTCCACTTCAAGGGCTGAGGCCGTTCCCGTGGAAAGCGTAGGTTTCTCCTGTAGCGGTGCATGAACTCATTTATAGATGACTTTTACAGTGGCCTCCTCTTCATCCCGCAGGTGTCGGCCCTCCATTTTCGTCCGCTTGGTGAGAGGCGGGCATCAAGTTTATAATTTTATGGATTAAGCAATTGCTTACACTTATACGCGGCGTAGATTGCGACCCACTTTTGTTGGATCCAGTGGTCTCGGGCGACAGGTGTCCATTCTTTTATAGGAGCGAAATATTGTTCGATTTTTGTGTGATGAGAATACCAGTCTGCTCTCTTTTGATATGGATGATGAATGCGGGGATATACCAAACGTAATGGAAAGCTATTTACCTGAGGGGACCAATTTGTTAATGTAGCATAGTCATTTCGTGAACCGGTGTGAGGATGTCTGCGACTAAACGTATATACATAAGGGTAGACGCTAGGATGAAACAATAAATAAGCTAGCCTCCTCCCTAACTTAATACGTTCTGCAACCAGATGAAACCGTCGTACGTATAATGTATATAGTGAGCCAGTATCACTAGGAAAAACAACATAGCTAAAATGAGTAAGCTGCTCCATTTTATAAAACAATTTTTGGGAAATTAGGTCTTGGTACAGTTTCGTTTGAATGACTGCCTTTTGTAGCACATGCTGTTCATTAATGATCAGTGCCGTGCATAGTCGATCTTCGTCACGCTTATGCCAGAATCGGAGCCATTCTTCGATCATAAAGGATGAAACATTAAAGTTTGCTAATAGATGAAAAAGTGGCTTCCCTTCTATTTTTGATTGTTCATAGAGTAACAATTGTGGACAAGCATCATCAAAGATAGTCCAATTACCTGATTCGTATACATTAAATAAATGTAATCGGTCAGATTCGTCTAATAACGTCTGAAACCATACATTACGTAAGTCTGTCATATTCCAACCAGCATTTCTAGAAACCATGGATGCTAAGAAAGACCATTTTATTTCTGGGTGTCGTTTAAAAAAGTGTTGATAAAATACGGTACGTGAAATATTGTCGATATTCTCACTTGTTGTTTTTTTCCTAATCTGCATTGTCAATTGATCTTGTTGAGATATTATCGACATTTTTATGCTCCTTTCACGAAAATTTCACGAACTTATGTTTTCATTACATACACTTTTTCGTGTGATATGATATGATACGGTTTGAACCTTACAATAGCTTGTACGGTCTAACGCCAAAACATACAGTGAATTGTGGGAGGGTAACGTCATATGGTAATCCGATATCCGGATGGGAAAAAGTATGCTGCACTACAGACGGCTCCCAACACCAGAAAGTCATCGAAGTCAGGCATCACATACAGTAATCGAGGCATGACACTTGAAGAAGATATTAATCAAACCAATCTATACTATCTTGAAAATCAAGTAGCTGTTATTCATAAAAAACCAACACCAGTACAAATAGTTGATGTTCACTATCCTAAGCGCAGTGCCGCTGTTATTAAGGAGGCTTATTTTAAACAAGCGTCAACGACTGATTACAACGGAGTGTTTAAAGGTCGGTACATTGACTTTGAGGCTAAGGAAACTAAAAACAAAACCTCCTTCCCTCTTAAAAATTTTCATGATCATCAAATCCACCATATGAAGCAAGTACGATCACAAGAAGGCATTTGTTTTGTATTGTTACGATTTTCTACCACCGATGAAGTGTTTTTATTAGATGCTTCCATTTTAATAAATTATTATGAGAATCAAGAAGAGCGTAAATCATTACGTAAAGAGGATATTCAAACGCATGGATACCAAGTCCCGATTGGATATGCACCAAGACTTGATTACTTACAGATTGTTCAATCCATCTATTTTGCTTGAACATGACTTAAAAAGGAGAACGAGATATGACGGATCAAATGAATACTCGACAAGGTCGACGCAAAGCAAGAACAGAGCAAAAAGCGAATAAAAAAGGACCTAAAAAGGGTTTATTTAAAAAGATAGTTATGACCCTTGTTGTTTTAGCAGCTGTAGGAATTATCGCAGGAGGAGTAACAGCCGGTGTGATTATTGCTCAGTCCCCTCCTTTAGATGAAGAAAAATTAATGCTTGCACAACCTATCCAAATTCACGATCAGGATGATGAGCTTGTTTCTTTGCTTGATACAGGTGAGAAACGAATTAATGCTTCCTATGACGAGCTTCCTGAGAACTTAAAAAACGCCATTATTTCCGTTGAGGATATGCGCTTTTACGACCATTTCGGTATTGATATACGCCGACTTGCTGGTGCAGTTCGTGCAAATATCACGGAAGGCTTTGGTGCAGAAGGCGCAAGTACTATTACGCAGCAGCTGGTCAAAAACCTATTTTTAAACCAGGAAAAGGCATTAACTCGTAAAGTACAAGAACAATATTTAGCCATTAAGCTAGAGCAACAATATTCTAAAGAACAAATTCTAACAATGTATTTAAACCAAATTTATTTAGGGCGCGCAGGATATGGAGTAAAAATCGCATCTGAAGCCTATTTTAATAAATCGTTAGAGGAATTAACGATTGCTGACTCTGCCCTGCTTGCAGGAATTCCGCGTCGTCCGAGCTATTATGATCCAATCTCAAATCCTGAGAATGCAGAGGCGAGACGGAATCTCATCATTGGATTGATGGAGGATCAAGGTAAAATCACATCAGAAGAAGCAGAAGAAGCTCGTAATACACCAATTGAAGAGCAAATTGATTATACAGAACCAGAAACAACTACTCCATACGCCGCTTTTTATAGCGAGGTGTTAAAAGAACTCGAAGAAAATGATGAATTTACTGTAAACGATATTTATAATTCAGGATTAAAGGTTTATACCACTCTTGATCAAGACGCTCAGGACCATGTAGACAATGTTCTTAAAACAGATGATTTTATTGCAAATTATCCTGATAATGCTGATTTTCAAGCAGCTGTCACGTTAATGGATACACAAACAGGCCAGATAAAAGCTATTGGTAGTGGTCGTGAGCGATCTGACAACCGTAACGACTTTAACTATGCTACAGATGGTACCCGTCAGCCTGGTTCAACCATCAAACCAATTTTAAGTTATGGTCCAGCAATTGAATATTTGCAGTGGTCAACTGCTCACATTTTAAATGACGAAGAAAATTTCACTTATAGTAGTGGAGATCCTGTAAGAAACTTCGGGGGTACGTATAAAGGTAATATTTCCATGCGCTCTGCTTTAACTAGTTCCCAAAACGTAACCGCAGTTAAAGCGTTACAAGAGGTTGGCATGGACCAAGCTGTTCCGTTTGCTAAGCAGTTACTATCCCTTCCAGATGATATGGACTTTTATGAAGCATATGCACTAGGAGGTTTCAATACAGGTATTTCCTCTAAAGATTTAGCTGGAGCTTATGCAGCGTTTGGAAACGGGGGCTCTTATACTGAGCCATATACCATTCGTAAAATTGTATTTGCTGATGATCGTGAAATTAATTTAGAACCTGAATCTGTTAAAGCAATGGAAGATTATACAGCTTACATGATTACAGACATGCTAAAATCTGTAGTATCTTCAGGTACTGGTCAACAGGCGAATATCTCAGGTTTACCAGTAGCCGGTAAAACAGGAACAACAAACTTCACTCAAGAACATAGAACTCAATACAATGTTCCAAGTAGTGGTTCTCCTGACTCATGGTTTGCTGGATATACAACGAACTATACAGCCGCTGTTTGGACTGGCTATGATAGAACGGATAAAGAAGGAAACTACATCAACCGCGACAACGCTGAAAACCGCATTGCACAGCACATCTTTAAAGCAGTGATGGAAGAAGTGTCAGCTGGTGTTGATACACCGGACTTTGTACAACCAGATTCAGTAGTTGAACGTCGCGTTGAGCGAGGCACTGAAAAGCTGCCAAGTGCTGGCACACCACAAAGTGAAATTGTCACTGAACTGTTTGTACGTGGTGCAGAACCAACAGAAGAATCAGAAGCCTATGAAGAAGAGGAAGAAGAGCTGGATGAGCTTCCAAGCCCAACTGGTCTTCAAGCTTCGTACGATGAATCATCTGAACAAATTATCGTGAGTTGGAACTATCCAGGCTCCGTTGATGTAGATGTATCATTTGAGGTTCAGGTTTCCGTTGATGGCGGCGGAAGCCAAACCATTGAAACGACCTCAGATCAACAAGCCATTTACAGTAATATCTCACCAGGATCAACCTATCAATTCTCGGTGACAGCTGTTTCAGATGAAGATTCTGACTTACGCAGCTCACCTGCTACCACCTCTGTTACCATCCCAGGTAATGAAGAGGAGGAAGAAGAGGAAGAAGAGCCAACTCAAGACGAGGGATCCGGTGATGAAGAACAGCCTGATCAAGATAGTCCTGACGATGGTGAAAATGGGTCACCAGATAATGGATCTGGTGATGAAGGTGAAGATCAATCCGGTAATGGTAACGATAACGATAACGGCAATGGCAACGGTAATGGCAACGGTAATGGTGAAGGCAATCCTAACAATGGATCAAACCCTGGAGATGGCAATGGTGAAGGAAATGGCTCCGGAGATAATGATGAGTCTACACCAGATCCAACTACCCCTGAAGATCCAGATGATGATGATGAAGAATAAGAGCTAACATATATCAAAACAAAGTGCCTCTGAGTATTAATGTCTCAGAGGCACTTTGTTTTTTGGGGTTGTATTCCCCTATCGTTCGGTACTATAACTTATTTTTCTTGAATCTCTTCTAGTTCTTTCTGCAGTATAATCATTGTTTTTTCATTGGTTAGCATATCGAGCTGATCTATTTCACGCTCTAACACCTGAACCAATTCGTCTTTTATCTGACGCTCTATTCGAGTCATCGATGAGTATATGTGAGTCATTGTTAATTCTTCTTCTTTTAAAAGAATGACGGAGGCGACTTCTGCTCCATCATGAATCAACTTTTCCTTTAGAACACGAATTTCCTGACCCTCAAAAAAGGCTTTGTCGTTTGCATAAAAAGACGTATAGTCTTTTGGGTTAATCGTTAATTGACATTCAGGCACATGATTGTCTGTCTCCGAAACTTTTGTATCTACCTGCACATAAAATGAATGGCGTTCCTGCTGTATTTTTTTCTCCCACGTTTCTAGCCACTTCCTAGCAGCTCGATTCATGGCTTCATCTAAACGGATGTGAGTAGCTTTACACTCTTGTTCTAAGAAATATTCTGCTTCCTGTGCCCATTCTATGATAGCCGCCTCAAGAGAAGACCGTTTCTCTTTTTTTCCTTTTCCACGAATGGTTGCTACGTTTATATGTTCTGAGAAATCATCTCTCATTCGATAGCCGGTTCGCTCTCTTAAATATAAAAATAGCTCAGTCGCTTCCTGCTTCATTTTTCTTTCGATTGATTGTGTACTGGAAGACTGAATCTCTATCTTCCATCTTTCAACATCCTTTAAGAGCTGTTCACGTGCTTGTTGTTGTTCATGCTTTTCTTTTTGTGCATAATCTAGGCTTTCTACAATTTTAGATACATACCGTTCTTTTTCAGCTGCAAGTAGCTGTATACTTAATGTTTCTAATTGCTGAACGATCTGCTCGTAAAGATACTGTTCAAATAAGGAGAACCCATACTCGTCAACTTTGTTTTGTTGTTTGGCTAAAAGCCCTTCTTTACTTGATACGGCGAATAGTCTTGGGTTTTTAATCCCCAGCGAATGTAGCTGATTTATCACATGCGTTTTTACGCCCTGTAACTCTTGTGACGTACTAGCTAGGTCTGAGGCATTGATTAGATAATATAACTTGTCATGCTCAAACGATTCATTGATTTTACCAATTTGCTCAAGAAAAAGCTGATCACTTTTTGAAAATGCATGATTATAATAGGTCACATAAAAAATGGCATCGGATTTTCTTAGCTGATTAAATGCCACATTCGTATGGCGACCATGAATGGAGTTAACACCAGGTGTATCAACTAAGATTAAGCCTTTAGTTGTTAAATCGCTGTCCTGATAAACCGTTACTGAGTGTATGAGGCATGCCGCTTGCTCCTTAGCCACAAGATCTTGTAAATCAGCATGAGTCACAGCAAATGTTTGTCCTAGCTGCCACTCTGTTTCATTTAAGCTTTGCTGTAATGTGGCTAAATAGTCTGTATAGTTTTTTTGCCAGCCAGTCATATTTTGTTCCGCTTGCCTCTTCCACTGATGTAGGCTTTCTAATGTTACATCTACATCAAGCTTCGAAGCCACGACTCGAATTTCTTCAGCTATATCTTCAGTTGATTTCACTTGCACGCGAGCAGTACCATTTGCATTTTCTGAATCTGACCTCATTACGGTGCTAATCGTTGCCGTTGTTGGGTGCGGAGAAACAGGCAATACCTGCTCTCCTAATAGCGCATTAGCGAAACTTGATTTTCCTGCACTAAATGCCCCAAATAGTGAAATGACGAAGCTTTGATTTTGCACTCTAGTCATGCGGTTAATCAGCTGAGTGCGCTCGTGCTGTAAGACTTTATTCTCTGCAAATGCCTGAACCCTTTTCTTTAATGGATCAATCCAGCTTTTATCTAAGCTAGGCACTTCAATAAGTAGATTCTCTGAAACAGAGGGCTCGGTAGGTTCCATTTCTTCAGTCTTAGTTAATTGTGGTTCCCACTGAATTGGCTCTTGTGAGGAGGTAAACGATTCTAATTGAGCGGCGGCTAACTTCTCATCGAATAAACCACCATCTTTAAAGGAATCTGCTTTTGCCTTACGTTCCCTCATTAGTTGATTGTATTTCTGTTGAATGTGATGAAGCTGATCAGCATAAGCTTGCACCTCTTCTAATCCATCTAATTGCACATTTACCTGCTCCAGCTGCTTATACCAATGCTGCTCTTGACCCTTTGCTAAGCTATGCAGCACATCATAGGCTCTTTCTCTCAATTTGCGAATGATAGCAGTGGTTCGTTCCTTAGTAAAAGTATAAACATATTCACGATTTTTTGGTCCACTCTTCACATGTTCGCTAAAAAAGTCAGCTGTTACTTGAAACGAAAGATGTTTAATCTTCTCATCAACCTCTTCCGTATTGGTTAAGGTATGCCTTTCAATTTGATCGATTGATTGCTGAAGATGAAATACTAACTGACGGTTCACTTTATCCTGAGTCTCTTGAATCAGCTTATGTAAACGGACGGTACGCTCTTCTTCTGTTTTCTTTTTTGAGAACAATATCCCCATCTTAAAGGACGGCTCCATCGACTCAAGCCAGCTTCTAGCTAAGTCTGTTGTTGTAGCTGGGAAGATCGTCACCTGTTTAAATAATGACTCCCATTCTTTCTCAAACGTTTCAATAAAGGTTTGCTTTGCCTGTTGAAGCTGAGCCTGTTCTTGCATAAGCTCCTCTTGTTTTGTAAGCTGAGACTCGTGTAGCCCCTGCTCTCTCATCACATCAACAAGCTCTTCCACTTCTTCTTCTTTTTCTTCAAGTAATCTTGCTGCTTGGCTTAAATAAAAGCCTTGCTTCAAACGCGTCACCGAATGCTCAGCCAAGTCTCTACCTTTATGCATAATCGCTTTAAGCTTAGCCTCAAATTGCGAGAATTGATTAAGCGCGTGATCTTTTTGTTTCATGCTCGTGTATAGTAGGTTTACAAATTGAATATTCCATTGCTCAAAAACAGCCTGTACAGACTCATCAAATTCCGTGAAGGCAAGCTCCGTCTCATCATGTTTATCTACCTGATTAATGATGATAAAGAGAGGCTTCTTTTCTTCGCTCAGCTGTTTTAAAAAATATAAATTGGTCTCCGATTGCACATGATTATAATCCATGACATACACAATCAAATCCATCCCATAGAGCGCTTCCAAAGTAATTGATTGATGACTGGGATCGGTTGAATCCACACCTGGTGTATCGTATAGGGCAGCATCATGCTGTAAAAACGATAGAGGAGCATAGATCGAAATCTCTTTAATTCCTGTTCCATCTCTTCCCCATTCGGATACTTGATCCCATGGAATGCTACCAATCCAATGTTCTTTTTCTCCAACGGGTGAGTGGACGGTGATAGCTAAATCCCCATAACGGATGGAGATAATATTTGCACTTGTGGGAATAGGACTTGTAGGAAGAAGTTCTGCACCTATAAATTCATTAATGATTGTTGATTTACCTGCAGAGAAATGTCCACAAAATGCAATTTGGAATTGTTTATCTGTTTGCTTTTGATTGATGACATCAAATCGTTCTTTTTCGGCTTTTGTCCATTCAAAATCCACTTCAGTCTCGTGTTCCATGAACCGTATGTCTCCTCTCACTTCTTGCCTCTCGCTTCTATTACACGAAGACGTGCATAAAGCTTCTCAAGCTCCTCCATTAAAGATCTCATTTGTATGTAGCATCTGTATCGTTGCGGTGCAACAAGTACAAATGCAACTCGATCTGTACAATTAGGGGGCACATGGTCTAAGCCCTTAATGTCTTGCTCTACTTCTTCTAGCCTTGGTACAAGCTGGTGATTGATCCAAAATACCGCTTGGATAAGCAGAGCCGTAAATTCCGGTGTACGTTTGGCTACCTCCACTTTGTTCTCTTGTTCATGGTAGACAGAAAGCTCCTCGTCAAGCATATGCCAGCGCTTAAACAGCTGAGGTAGTTGATCCTCCCTTTTCCATGACATCGTTGTGCTCTTTTTGTCATTGATATCATGCCAAAAAAGCGGCAGCTTCCCGTTTAATAAAGAAGCATCTGCCGCGACATTATTAATGGTAGCTCCGTCTTCGTAAAAGGGAGATCTAATGAACGCTGTTGGTACTTTACTCATTATCCGATTAACCTCTCCTTCATTCTCTTTTTGCCTTCTCTGCAGTCTTCAAGCAGAGGGCAAATGGAGCACTGCGGAGATTGAGCTTTACAATGGTAGCGTCCAAAAAAGATCATGCGATGATGAGCATCAGACCAGAGATGCTCCGGCAGCTTGTTCATCAACGTCTCTTCTACAACCTTCACATTGTCCTTCCAGCGACAAATTCCTAATCGTTTGCTCACTCGCTCCACATGGGTATCTACAGCAATGGCTGGCACTCCAAATGCAACCGAGGTGACAACATTAGCTGTTTTACGCCCCACTCCAGCCAGCTCCACTAGCTCTTCCCTTGTTTCTGGTACTTGTCCTTCATACTGATTGATTAATGAATGAGAGAGCTTCTGAATATTCTTTGCCTTACTTCGAAATAAACCAATGGACCGAATATCATTCTCTAATTCCTCAACGGGTACTTTTATATAATCATATGGAGATTGATATTTCTCAAATAAAGCTGGTGTGACACGGTTCACTAAAGCATCCGTACATTGAGCAGACAATACCACTGCAATTAACAACTCAAACGGATTTTTGTGAACGAGCTCGCACTCCGCTTCTGGAAATAACTCTCCCATCACCTCAATGGCTTTTAATGTTGCTTTCTTACTTAGCATGTATCCTATACTCCTTTATGATTGCTCTAACCAACTAAAACCCGGAACACCATCTGTTTTGATCGGTTCTTTTTCATTTCTTCGACCTTGATTCTGATTTCTAAATTTTTCACTATGTGACTTGGCTTGTTCAGTTGAACGAATCCCGTTCTTTTTCCATTCGAACAATATTCGGTCGATATATCGAAAGTTTAGCTTACCAGATATGACGGCTTCTTTTAACGCAGCAAAAATGAGTTCAGGTGCATGCTGGTCTTGATCAATCCACATGGATAAGGTCTCTCCTTCTATAGGAGAAAGCGGTCGACCAAATTCCTGCTCCATCTGTTGATACAATTTTCCTTCAAGCTCGTGTGACTCCGTTTGTTTTACGTTGAATTCCTGACGCTCTATCAATTCATATAATCGCAGCCATAATGGCTCTAATGAATAGGTCTCATATAAAATACCCATTTCATCAGATTTTTTTTCTAAACCTAATAGCTGCGTGCGTATAAGTCGGCTTAATACTTTTGTACAGTCTTCATGACTTAAAGACATACGTTCACTAAGTTTTAATGGGGTGGGAAATTCCTCCCCTTCATCAATAAAGCTTTGAATATGTAATAAAGATACTAACTCGTGTTCTGTTAATCCTAATTCTGTATAATGAGATAAAAGCAGTGCTGGGACGTGGACATGCTTTTGAGAAATCCACTTCACTACTTGGTTTTTCTTCATATGCAAACACCTCTAAATTATTATAACATGTTCTGAATCACGCTTGTGATTGAGTTCGACTTTCTCATTCTTCAAATGGAACGAAAAATAGAAAAACACAGGAACCATTCGGGGTTAGCGAACAGTACTGTGTTTTTTTACGTAAACTTAAGGGTACAGGCGGTTAAGCAAACGCGGAAACGGAATGGTTTCGCGAACATGCTCTACTCCAGAAAGCCAAGCCACCGTACGCTCTAGGCCAAGTCCAAATCCGGAGTGAGGCACTGAGCCATATTTCCGTAAGTCCAGATACCACGCATAGGTTTCTTCAGATAAATTATGCTCAGAAATTCGTTGCTTTAACAGCTCATAATCATGAATACGCTCTGAGCCACCAATAATTTCACCATAACCTTCAGGCGCAATTAAATCCGCACATAACACAACCTCTGGACGGTTCGGGTCAGGCTGCATATAAAAAGGCTTTAATGATGTCGGATAGTGTGTAATAAATACAGGCTTTTCATAATGCTCGGCAATGGCTGTTTCATGAGGTGAACCAAAATCATCGCCCCAGCTAATATCATCAAAGCCTTTTTCATGAAGAAATGCCAGTGCTTCATCATACGTAATTCTTGGGAAAGGAGCCTGGATGGCTTCTAACTTTGAGAGATCACGTCCAAGTGTTTTTAGCTCAATTTGATTGTTCTTTAATACAGACGCGGCTAAATGAGATACATAGTTCTCCTGCCACTCTAAGTTTTCATCAAATTCTACAAAAGCCATCTCTGGCTCAATCATCCAAAATTCAATTAAGTGTCTTCTTGTTTTTGATTTCTCTGCACGGAAGGTTGGCCCAAAGGTAAAGACTCTTCCAAGTGCCATCGCACCTGCTTCCGCATAAAGCTGCCCACTTTGAGAGAGAAAAGCATCCTCATCAAAATACTTTGTAGCAAATAATTCAGACGTTCCCTCCGGTGAGCTACCTGTTAAGATAGGGGAATCAAGCTTTGAAAAATCATGTTCGTGAAAAAACTCATAGGTAGCGTTAATGATTTGATCTCGAATTTTCATAACGGCTTGCTGGCGCTTTGAGCGTAACCAAACATGACGATGATCCATTAAGAACTCTGTACCGTGTTCTTTAGGAGTGATTGGATAATCATGAGATTCACTGATCACTGTGAAATCTGTCACCGTAAGCTCATAGCCAGATGGAGAGCGTTCATCGGTTTGAACCACCCCTGTTACATAAAGGGATGTTTCTTGAGTTAAATTCTTTGCTTGAGCAAAAAGCTCTTCTCCAACCTCTGCCTTTACCACCACACCTTGAATGAAACCTGTTCCATCTCGAAGCTGCAAGAAGGCAATCTTGCCACTGGAACGTTTATGAGCTAACCACGCACCGAGTGTTACCTGCTTACCTGCGCTAGCCCCTATTTTTGAAATTGTTGTTTTCATAAAAATCCTCCATTATGTAGTACCCTGACTTCTATTGAAGACAGAGATTATTGTGCTTTTGTCCTACTCATGACAAAGCGTTCAATCCGCTCAAGAGCGGTCATAAATAAGTCTAGCGATGTAGCGTAAGACAGGCGAACATTATCCGGAGAACCGAAACCAGAGCCTGGTACAAGCGCAACTTTTTCTTCCTCAAGCAGAGCTTCCACCCAGCTGTCAACATCATTAAATCCACATAGCTTTACCGTCTCACTTACATTTGGGAAAAGATAGAAAGCACCCTCGGGTCTAACACACGTAACGCCAGGAATTTGAATAAGCTTTTCATACGCTGTCTGCAACCGTTCTTCAAATGCTTGTCTCATCTCTTCTACTGCATTGTTCTCTACCGTATAGGCTGCAATGGCACCGTATTGTGCACTTGTTGTTGGATTTGACGTGCTATGACTTGCCAGGTTTGTCATCGCTTTGATTAACGATTCATCGCCAGCCGCATAACCAATCCTCCAACCAGTCATGGAGTGAGATTTTGAGACACCATTGATTAAAAAGGTCTGTTTTTTAAGCTCAGGACTAAGCTGGGCAATTGAGGTATGTGTTGAATCCCCATATATAAGCTTCTCATAAATCTCATCAGAGACAATAAGCACATTATAATTAATTGCAACCTCACCTAACGCTTTTAATTCATCTGGTGAATACATCACACCTGTTGGGTTACTCGGAGAATTAATAATAAGTGCCTTTGTACGTTTTGTTATCGCTGCTTCTAATTGATCCGGAGTGAGTTTAAATCCAGATTCCTCATGACCCGTAACATACACAGGCGTTCCCATAGCAAGTTTTACTTGTTCGGGATAGCTTACCCAATAAGGAGTAGGAATAATAACCTCGTCTCCCTCATCTAATAAGGCTTGAAAGAGCGTATAAAGAACATGCTTAGCTCCCGTTCCCACAAAAATCTCCGATGGCATGTATGTCACATCTTGATCTTTTGTTAGTTTGCCTATAATTGCTTCTTTTAACGCTGGTAGTCCGGCTGCAGGGGTATATTTTGTATGGCCTGCTTCCATCGATTGAACGGCAGCGTCAATGATGTATTGCGGTGTATTAAAATCAGGCTCTCCTGCCCCTAAACCGATGACATCATGACCTGCTGCCTTAAGTTCTTTTGCTTTAGCGGTAATAGCTAACGTACTTGATGGCGTTAGCGCTGCCACTCGTTTGGCTAATTTCACGTTGATCTCT
Organism: Alkalicoccobacillus porphyridii; assembly: GCF_007293315.1. Classification (GTDB taxonomy): domain Bacteria; phylum Bacillota; class Bacilli; order Bacillales; family Bacillaceae_D; genus Alkalicoccobacillus; species Alkalicoccobacillus porphyridii. The sequence continues at coordinate 111,620 of NZ_VLXZ01000004.1, read as the reverse complement.
CCTCTCACAGTCCTCTTTAACTATAAAATGTCGTGCTGTGACAATCAAGTATTAGTCCGTTCTTAAACTGTACCGTTTTATAAATGATCCATCTGAAAAGGTTAGATAATAATACCCTTGGTGATCAGAGTCAGTTAGATATTTGATCTCATATAGCGCTGTATTGTTCTCCATACCTAGTTTAACGGATTGAATGGTTTCTGTATTCACAGCAGATTCCGTGATGGCTACTGCTTCCTCTTCAGAAATACCCTCGGATTCTTTAAGAACCTGAACCGGCTCCTCCCCATCTTCAAGTAGCCATGCGATAGCCGCATCTCCATCAGCATCGAAGCCCTTTGCTACAAAAAAGGAGCTTTGACCATGATAATAGGAGATGTCCGTTATTGATTCAAGCTCTTCAGAGGCCAAAACACTCGCTTCGGCACTAGCTAGCCTCTCATTTAACGGCGCACGAATGATGGAATACGCATAAACAGATAGCCCGATTCCAATGAGTACAAGTGAAATAGCACTAATAATCATCCATTTCTTCATATCTTCCTCCGTTACGTCTTATAAATCGTAAAGACCATTTTTTGCTCATCTTCCTCATCTAAAGCTAACCCAAATAACAAGTCTCGATCCTTTAGAGTTCGATTTAATGAATCAACCATTTTATATACGTCTGGTGCTTTTTGAATTTTGACGGTAGATAGTACTTCTTTTTTTGAACCCACGGTTTCTCCTCCCAAATTGATAAAATAATGGTCTATACATTGCAGGTATTGCCTGTTATAACTTTGTTTCTTTAACTCATACTAAGCGTACGCCAGTGAAGGGGGGCGCGCAAGATGAAAAAAGGCAAAGGCGGCCTGCAAACAGCCGATTGGTATCAGCAGCACAAAGAACACATTTCATTATTAAGCCGACATGGCTATACAGTGGATACCCTCTGGCCTGTTTCATTAAGACAAACGGAATTTCCCTATTCCTACCTTTGTTATGAAACAGAGCCAACTGATGGAGATCCTAATCATGGCTGAACCAATATAAAAACCTTCACCCATACCTCTGGATAAGAGCGTGCAAACCTGTTTTTGTACGCTCTTTTTTAGTTTACACGACTTAATATGTCAGCAAATTCCTTATTTGCTTCAAATCGAGTGCGTTCTTTATCTAGTGTTAATAGCTCTCGATTCTCCATTAGCGCCTTTCCTTGTACATAGACATCTGTAACATCAGATCCTTTGGCAGCATAGACCAAATGTGAGTGTATATGCTGTTCTGGCTGAAGATGGGGTGACGTTGCATCAATCATGATAAAGTCGGCTTCTTCACCAGCTTTTATCATACCAGAGTGACCTGTTTGAAGTGCTGATGCTCCTTCTGAGGTTATCATCCGAAGCGCCTGCTCAACTGACAATGCGTCAGCCTTTTGCAGCAACCCCTTCTGTAATAAAACAGCGATACGAAGCTCCTCCCATAGATCTAATGTATTATTAGCCGATACCCCGTCACATCCAATGGACACCGATATCCCTTGATCAAGCATCGCAGTTAATGGTGCCATGCCAGAGCCAAGCTTCAAATTACTCATCGGATTATGACTGACTCGCGCATGTGTTTCACTCATTCGCTTTAAATGATGCTTCTCTAAATGAACACCATGAGCAAATAACCAAGGAACCCGAGTTAGAAGCCCTCTTTCATCAAGATGATCTAGAGGATGCATCTTGTGTATCTTCTGGTAATCATCCACTTCTTTTTTTGTTTCAGCTAAGTGCATATGCACTGGAAGCCCTAACTCTTCGGCCTTATCGACAATGCGTTCAATATAATCTATTGGGCATGTGTATGGAGCGTGGGGGGCTAGCATGGTTTGAATTCTATTATACGCAGCCCCGCTCCAACGTGTGGCAAAGGACGCTGATTCCTCTAGCTTAGCATCCTGTTCCTCTCTTGAACAGAGTCCAATAACTGATCTAGTTAGTGCCGCTCTCATACCAACTCTTTCGATTTCTTCTGCAAAGTCATCCATATATAAATGGTACATTTCCAAAAAGCCGATTGTGCCACTTGAAATCATTTCACTCATGGCTAGTGCTCTCCCAGCAGCAACGGCTTCACGCGTTAGCTGTCCTTCAAATGGCCAAATCTTTTCTTTTAGCCATCTATCAAGAGGAAGATTATCTTCATAACCGCGCATAAGCGTCATGGCTGCATGACCATGGGTGTTATATAATCCAGGCATCAACCATTCACCCCGGGCATCACGGATTCTATCGGCAACATCAATGAGCTGTTGATCGGGCTCACCTTCTTCTACTCTTGTGAAGGTCATGTCCTCTACAACAATATAACCATTCCAAATGATTCGGAATGATTCATCCAATGTGATGATTCGTGCGTTTTTAATTAATGTAATCATGTTAAATACCTCCCGCTGCCTCCCTAAAGAAATGAAAGGTGCTCTTCCAATAGGTCCTCTAATTTCCCTTCATGTATAGGAACGTCAGGCAATGATTTTAAGAATAACGAGCCATATCTTGTTGTTGTAATTCGACGATCAAAGACAAAAACACATCCTGTGTCATGCTGGGTACGAATGAGCCGTCCAAATCCCTGCTTAAAGCGAATAATAGCCTGAGGTAACGACACTTCCATAAACGGATTCTTGCCTTCTTCTTTTACTTTATCAAGCTGAGCCTTTAGTAAAGGCTCATCTGGAGGTGAGAACGGAAGTCTGACAATAATGACATGTTTTAGTTCATCTCCAGGTAAGTCAATGCCCTCCCAAAAACTGCTGGTTCCAAACAAAAGCCCATGTTCTGATTGTTTAAACATTTTCATTAGCTTGACTCTGCTGCCACTGGTGATGCCTTGACCAATCATTTGGAATTGCTCCTGATGATTTAAATCCTTCACATGCTGATAGACTTTTCCAAGCATTTCATACGAAGTGAATAGAACCATTAGCTTTCCCCTGCTCACTTCAGCCACACGCCATATTTTTATCGCTACTTCAATTGCGAAATCCTCATCACTCACATCTTTAATGGCAGGAAGGTCGGAAGGAATAAGAACCTTTGCTTGTCGTTGATAGGAAAAGGGTGACTCAATTAATGCCGTTTTCACTCCAAAATCCTGTAATCCAAGCCTATGTATTTGATAATCAAACGTACCATTTACCGTTAACGTAGCTGATGTAAGGACCACACTTTTCTTTTGGCCAAATAGTTCATCCGCTAGACGCTCTGACACATCAATGGGCTTACCATACAAAAAAGTAGCATTTTTGGCTCCCTTTGGTTCAGCCTCAATCCAATACACCTGATTTTGGTCGTATTCAAGCAGAAGTTCATAAAGTTGTTCGTCTTCCTCGCATAATGAGGCAATCATTCTCATCCCGTCGGACCAAAGTGCTCGCTCCCGGTACTCAAACTGGGTCAATTCATTTTCAATCAATGTAGAGAGCCTCTCAAGCTCTAAGCATACATGCGAGATAACTGAGTGAACTCGCATCACACACTCTAAAATGGCAGACCATAATTCTCCTGGTTCATCAAAGGCTCTATAGGCATAGCGAACACGCCCAATGTCTGAGGAGCCTTTCTTTTTTGCTTGAATGGCGTACTCATGAATCATCCTAAACAATTCGTCTACCTCAACTTTTGCTTCTTCAAGCTTCGAACTACATTCTAACCATTTGTCTGAAGGGTGCCCTGCTTTTTTAGCAAGCTTAGACATCTTGTAAAGAATTCCATCCTCTGACGTATCGGCCAACCGCCCAAGTAAAAAAGCAAATGAGAGGTAATCCGTTCGGATACCAAGACGCTCACTGGCTGTATCCTCCAAATGATGTGCTTCATCCAAAACAACATGTGTATAAGAGGGAATTAACTGCTGATTATGAACGATATCTGTTAAAAGTAGCGCATGATTAGTAATGATAATATGGGCTTGTCTCGCTCTTTTTCTCGCACGATGATAGAAACACCGTGAAAACCACGGACTATACCTACCTAAGTCGGAAGCAGCATCACTCTGGACTTCATACCAGAAGCTTTTTCCTCCAGATGGCAAATTAAGTTCTTCTGCATCTCCATAATCTGTTTGAGTGAGCCAAACTAATATTTGAGATTTCGATAAAATGACGTCATATGAATAATCATCTTCTCGATCTAGGCTTAATTCAAACTTCCGAAGATCTAAGTAATGACTTCGACCTTTTAATAAAGCAATTCGAAGTGGAACAGGCATTATGCTTTGAAGTAACGGTGCATCCCTTAGCAATAGCTGATCCTGAAGAGGAATAGTCTGGGTACTAATGACCACTGGTTTCTGGCTTTCAAATGCATATAAAGCCGCAGGTAGCAAATAAGCAAGGCTTTTGCCTGTACCCGTACCCGCTTCAATCAATGCGTGTTGATTATCAGTAAAGGCCTGATACACGATATTCATCATTTGACCTTGTCCAGCCCGGTGTTCATATTGACTAAAGGCCTTCTTTAACAAGCTATCATCTCCGAGAAAGCTCTCAGCTAATGGAGGATTCTCTACAGCAGTTAGCTCATCCTTACTTGGTTCGTTATATTTCTTTATAGCTAAACCACGAAAGCAATCAAAATCCTTCTCACCTGTTTGATTTGTCTTTATTTTTTCGTTGATCAAGTCCTGAATGTTTAAATGTATATGACTTTTATATCGTTTGCTCAAAGGCAATAGTTGTTGAAGCGTTAGTAAAGGTAAAGAATTTAGCTTATTCAGCACATGTAAAAGAACATATGCCGTCGCCTCGGCATCACTATCTGCTTGATGTGGCCGATCATGTGTAAGGTTTAATTGTTCAGCGAGCATTCCTAGGTTGTAGCTCTCTTCTGTTGGCATAAAAATGCGAGCTAATTCAACAGTGTCATACATCGCAGGCTTCGGAACCACATAGCCCTCTATCTTTAATTGACTGGACAAAAAGCTCCAATCGAACTGAACATTGTGAGCAACAAATGCGCAATCCTTCATAAAATCTAATAGCTCTGATGCCACGTCTCGAAACAATGGCGCATCTTGGACATCATCATCCGTGATGCCTGTTAGATCCTGAATAAAATGGCTAATCGGTTGCTCTGGATTAACATAACTAACAAAGCGGTCGACAATGCTTCCATTTACAATCTTTACTGCCCCAATTTGGATGATTCGATCTCCTTTAGCTGCGGAGTGACCCGTTGTTTCAAGATCAAGTACAACATATTGCTTGTTCATTCTTTCACCTCAATTTACCACCAAACGAACGATTATGTTACGAAGAATGATGATCCTTATATAGACACCCTAAATAATACAAGGAACGCTTTATATGCGGGTTGTCTGGTTGCTCCTTGAGAAGACGATTGAATATTGACCAGGAAGAAGCTCTATGACCACACAATGCTAAATTCCAAGCTAATCCATGTTCTGCAAATAAACGGTTTTCTCCAAGTGATAAGGCCTTCTGATAGCAATGAATAGCCAGGTCGTGCTCTCCATACCATTCGCATAATAAGGCTAACCGAGTAACATCCTCATTAGATGAATACAAACTAAGCGCCTGTTGCCATAGTTGCTTGGCACGATCAGCTTTATTTAGCTTCATTTGAATTAATCCAAAAAAACGTAAAGCTTCTGTATCGTTTTTAACATGCTGTGAATATTGCTCAAAATGTTCTGCTGACACTTCAAATGCGCCCGTTAAATAGTAGCATACACCTAAATTATACACGACATCTGAGGTAGGTGTTAGGGTTTTCGCTTGTTCAAAAAATTCAACCCCACGATCTACGTTTCCGTTAATGGTATAATAACATCCTAGCCCCGCATAACAAAAATGCCTGACACCTAAATGGCGTGCCGTCTGGATTAGATATAGAAATTGCTCAATGGTTTCATCGTGATAACCCTCCATCAGATAAGCATAAGCTAAAAATAATCGACGCCATTCCTCTTGATCGCCCGTTGCTTTTTCAAAAGAGAGTGCAATAACAGCCCGTTGCATCTGATTTTGTGCAAAATAGTCCGTGCCTAAAGACTGATAAAAGCTCTTCTCTGCACCCATCCCTGCTTCATTTAATTTTTCTTTAGCGACTGCTAATTTCTCATCAAGAACGACCCACTGGTCTAATAACTTTGCTGATTGAAGTTCCAGCTGTGCAAGCATATGAGATACAGACTCAAATTTGCCATGCTTCATTAATTCGCAAATGGTGTGGTAGTTTGCCTCCCATTCATTTAGCCACGTCTCCATAAAAAAACCCCCTTCCGCATTCTTTTCTTTCAGTGTGCAACGGGAGGGGGCTTTTATGCGCTTTATAATACGGTATAAGCTGGTTCTGTACCAAGCAATTGATCAATTTGGTTATTCTGATTCATAATGGCAACCTGAGGCTTAAATTGAGCAGCTTCTTCTTGGTCCATCATCGCATACGCAATAATAATGATGGTATCTCCCGGCTGAACAAGCCTTGCCGCCGCTCCGTTAACACAGATGCTTCCACTGCCGGCCTCTCCTTTAATAACGTAGGTTTCAAACCTTGCTCCATTATGATTATTAACAATTTGAACCTTTTCATTTTCTAAAATATTTACAGCTTTCATAATATCTTCATCAATTGTTATGCTGCCTACATAGTTTAAATCCGACTCCGTAATCGTCGCACGATGAATTTTCGACTTCATCATAGTCACGTACATAAAATAACCCCTTTACTTTTCAATTATAATATTATCAATGAGACGGGCGTGGCTGAAATGATAAGCCAAGGCAAGTATGATCGTTCCAGATAATTCTTCAACCTGTTCTAGCTTTGGGTACGATAATACATCGACGTAGTCCACACGACCAAGTGTAAGCGTCTCTAACCTCTTTTGAATAAATGAGATCAGCTCTTTTCGATTAGCCCCTCCGCTCGCATGTTCCTTTGCTTCAAGCAGTGTTTGATATAACTTTGGAGCAATCTGTCTTTCGTCTTTTGTTAAATGAACGTTGCGGGAACTTTTAGCTAAACCATCGCTCTCACGAACGGTGGGAGAAGCAACAATGGATAGTGGCATTGACAATGTTTTAACCATCTGTTTAATAACTGCCACCTGCTGCGCATCCTTTTGACCAAAATAAGCCGCATCCGGCCAAACCATATGAAGCAGCTTCAGAACCACAGTCGCTACCCCATCAAAATGACCAGGTCTGCTTTGTCCACATAAGACATCTACTCCCTCTACAACCTTTATTTCAACAGAAGCTGTTTCGGGATACATCTCTGAAACAGAAGGGGCAAACAAAATGTCTACCGCTTCCTGCCTGCAAAGTTCTTGATCACGGTCAATATCACGAGGATAGGTTTCAAAATCCTCTCCTTCACCAAACTGGAGAGGATTAACAAAAATACTTACAACCACAAGATCATGATTCGATCGTGCTACTTGGATTAATGAAAGATGGCCCTCATGCAATGCACCCATTGTTGGCACAAAACCAATCGATCTTCCTTTTTGTCGTTCTTCTTTAATCTTTTCATGTAGCTCTGTTGGTTTGTTAATTAGGATCACGATTCTTTTCCTCCGTAAAGGCCTACTAACACTTCTTCATCCATAGTGAAACTGTGCTCTGGGCCAGGGAATTGGCGCGACTTGACCTCCTGATGAAACATTTCTAAAGCAGACTTAATCTGTTGGCCTGCCTCTGTATAGGTCTTTACAAATTTAGGAACATGAACATCTCCATATCCAATCACATCATGATAAACAAGGACTTGGCCGTCCGTATGGGCCCCTGCCCCAATTCCGATCACAGCAATAGATAATTCTTCTGCTATTCGTTGGGCCAATTCAGCAGGCACACACTCTAATACCACACTAAATGCTCCTGCTTTTTCTAAAGCTTTAGCATCCTCTATCAACTTTCTAGCTCCCTCAAGATCCTTCCCCTGAACTCGGTAGCCTCCCATGACAGCAACTGATTGAGGGGTAAGTCCTAGATGCCCCATAACAGGCACACCAGCTTCAGTTAAAGCCTTTACTTGATGAATGACCGAGGCTCCCCCTTCAAGCTTGATGGCGTCTGCTCCTGCTTCTTGTACGAGTCGTCTTACATTGGTTAACGTTTCGTCTAAGCTTCCGTGATAGCTTAAATGTGGCAAATCAGCCACTACAAATGTATTTGGCGCACCTCTACGAACTGCCTTTGTATGCAAAACCATATCATCCATCGTTACCGGAAGTGTTGAGTTATACCCCAGAACAACCATTCCTAATGAGTCACCCACTAGAATCGCATCAAGACCTGAAGCTTCTGCTAAATGTGCAGCGGGAGCATCATAGGCGGTGATCATTGAAATAGGTTCTCCCGTTTGTTTATTCTTCTGAAAATCCCTTACTGATTTCATTTCCAATAAGCCCCTTTCTGTATAAATCCACGCAAAAAAACCTTCTGCCTGGAGATAGAAGGGTGTGGGCAGGACAAATGCCCCTGTTAAAAAACAGAATCCAGCCACTTATAAACACCCGTCCCTGTCCATTTGGATCAAGGCAGTACTGTTTTAAACACTTTTTTAACTGGTGCTGTTTATCTCATTCGATAATACAGCCCACTTTATGCTAGTATAACAAAAATACATACATCCCTCTACGATTACGCTTGATCTATATCTGCAGAATACAACAGATGCTCAACGCCTGCATCATCCTCAATTAATAAGGCACCCTCAGGAGAAATGCCTTTAGACGTCCCAATAATTGTTCCATTAATCGTCTGTGCCTTTAGCCGTTTTCTAATACTAATGGATCTCGCTTCCCACATGACCTTAAGCTCAGAGAAACCATTTTCCACATATAAATCGTAAAGCCATTCCAATTCATATAAAATTTGAGCCACTAATTTTGCACGATTTATTTCCATGCCAGCCTCAATACTTAATGAAGTAGCCTGGTTCCGATCGTCCTGAGTGAGTTCTAGAGCTGACTGATTAACATTGATACCAATCCCCAAAATCACTACCTTGGCCAGTCCAGGCTCTGAATGCATCTCCGTAAGAATGCCAACAATCTTTTTTCCATTTATTAAGATATCATTTGGCCATTTTATATCAACCTCAAGCTTAGTCACTTTTTCAATGGCTCTAGTCAGAGCAACGGCTGCTACCAGTGTCAATTGGGGAATTTGCTGAGGCTCAAGAAGTGGACGCAGAATTAAACTCATAGAGATGCTTGTCCCAAACGCAGAGTGCCAGCTTCTACCTAGTCGACCCCTGCCACTTGTTTGTTCATCCGCTAAAACGACGTGTCCTTCACTTGCTCCGTTTTCTGCCAATTTATGCGCAACGGATTGAGTTGTTGGTACACTAGCATGATACGTTACTTTTTGTCCAAAACGCTTGGTCTGCAAGAATAAATCAAGATCATACTCTTGGATGCCATTTGGACGTTTAATAAGCTTATATCCCTTTTTCGGAGCGGAGTCGATTTGATACCCATTCTTTTTAAGTATATCTATCTGTTTCCAAACGGCCGTTCTAGACACACCTAGTGACTGACTTAATGCTTCTCCCGAACTATACTTCCCTTGATTTTCCACTAAAAGTTGAACGAGCTTAGTTTTCATGTAACCACTTCCTCCTAAGACAGTCTAGCAGCTCTTTTTTATCAAGCTGAACCTCCCGATGAATCACCTTTTTTTCTAGCCATTCTAGTTCTGCTTTCAACCATGGGCCAGCTTGTTTATTTGATAATTGAATAAGGTCATGACCAGTAACCGGAAGTTGATTGCGTGTTTTTATCGGCAATTTCCCCCATGAGCTTCGGATATCTTGCTCTTCAACTGAGTTCAAAGCTAACATCCGCCTACTCCTTTCTACATCAATTACGGCATCAAAACCATACTGATAAAGCTGCCAATCTGTTAAATGGTTCTGCAAACGCCAGTTAAATAAGCTCACTCTTTGCTTTATCTGGCGTTTGCAATCATTTGATAACAGTAATCCTTGAGTAGACGATTCAGATGTTCTGCCTATCCAAACCAAGTATAAAAACCATACAAAAACACGACTTTCATCTTTAGATAAAGGAGGAAAAGTTTGCAGCTTATCCATGTCGGAAATAGTTAATGACAAACCTGGAATATACTGATACAAAACGCTTTTTTTCAAATAATGAATAGCTTGAGGAAGAGCCAATCCTTTGAGCAGCTTCTCCCATTCAACTACAATTCTTTCCATCGCAACACTTTTAAGTAGCCCTCTTTTTTCGGAAATCACCTGCAACAATGCTGGTTCTACCGTAAAGTCAAGCTCACTAGCGAAGCGCATTGCTCTAAGCATACGTAACGGGTCTTCTTCTAGTCGGTCTTCGGGATATACGGAGCGAATTTGTTTTTTTTGAAGATCTGTTCTTCCATCCAACGGATCGATAAATTCACCCTCTAGAGATTTGGCTATCGCATTAATCGTAAAATCACGTTTTTCTAAGTCTTCTTCTAAAGATGAACCTCTTTCCGTTGTGACTTCAATGGAAACACCACCTGATCGTACCAAAACCGTTTCATGCTCCGTATGCATTCTATGAGCATGCGGGAACAAGAAACAGATCTCATCCGGTTTTGCTGAGGTTGTAATGTCTATATCTGAGGATGCCCGGTTCAAGAGTTCATCTCGAACCGCGCCCCCTACAAAATAAGCACGAAATCCGCCAGCCTGTAAGGCACTAATTATTTGCTTTGCTTCTTGTTCAACTGATCCCTGCACGCTTCTAGCCTCATTTCCTATCAAGCACCTGCTGATAAACGTATTCATATTTAGCAACAATGCTGTTTGAATGAAATTGTTCTAAGACCCTAGATCGTGCTGCCTCTTTAAATTGCTGATGAAGCGAGCGATTGTTTATTAATTCAACTGCACGACTGGCTACTGCTTCAACATCTCCAACCTTACACAAATATCCAGATTCTCCATCGATAATTACTTCAGGTATTCCGCCAATATTGGTTCCGATCACCGGTACTCCGCAGGCCATTGCTTCAAGAGCCACAAGACCAAAGCTCTCTTTTTCACTTAATAATAGCATGATGTCACTTATGGATAGAAGCTCTGCTAAATGCTTTTGACTTCCTAACACAAGGACACTGTCTTCTAGATTCTTCTCTCGAATCATTTCTCTTGCTGCCGGTAGGTCTTGACCATCACCAATAAGCAGAAGCTTTGCCTTTATCCTACTGGTAATGATCTCAAAGCTACTAATGACGTCCCCAATACGTTTAACAGGACGAAAGTTTGAAATATGAATAAAAACAGCTTCATCATCTAAAATTCCATATTCTTGCTTTAAATGTAGGGAGTTCACAGGATGATACTGACGTTCATCTATAAAGTTATAGACAGTAGTAATGTCCTTTGTTGTTTGGACGAGCTTATGTGTTTGCCTAATTAAATCATCAGAAACAGCGGTTACAGCATCTGAGGCTTCTATCCCAAAACGAATAAGCGGTTGAAGCGAGCGATCAACCCCCAGTATGGTTATATCAGTCCCATGAAGAGTGGTTACAATTTTAACAGGATACGAAGCCATTTGTTTTGCTAAAATTGCACAAATAGCATGGGGAACTGCATAATGAACATGTAATATATCAAGCTGCTCACGATCAATCACTTCGGCCATTTTGCTTGCTAATGTTAAATCATATGGTGGGTGCTGAAATACAGCATATTGATTCACTTCCACCTCATGATAATAAACATTTGGAAACATTCTCTCTAGTCGGAAAGGGACACTTGATGTAATAAAATGAACCTCGTGCCCTCTTTCCGCAAGCTGCTTTCCAAGCTCTGTAGCTACTACACCCGAACCTCCAACCGTTGGGTAACAGCTTATACCAATTCGATACTTCATTTATGACATTGTCCCTTCCATTAAATTGGAAATAACTAGTGGTTTCATTGTTTTGAAGCCCTCTGCACTTCCTACCCCTACTTCACTGCCAAACAATTTATCTCTAGCCATGACTCTTTCAATATAGTCCGCTGTAAGTGGAGTCTCAACGGAGTATGAAGAAGGTACAAATTGGCTCTTGTAGGCTGCTAATGTTTTTCTTTTGACCTCGATCCATTCAGTCGTGTCAATAACAAAATCAGGTTGACCTACATCATTAATGAAGTAGCTATAGACTCCTTTTACTTTATGAGAGGGGTTGTCCTCTCCACAAGAATATTTAAATATCCCTGCATTAAAAACAGCTTCACGAATGATATTTCCTGCATGTATATGATCCGGGTGCCGATCGGGCCCACTCGGAGAAAAGACATGGGAAGGTTGGTAACGGCGAATCACAGCTGTTACCTTTGCCAAGTCTTCAGGTTGAAGTAGAAAAAGTCCTCGATCCGGTAGATCAAGCTGAATACGAACCGAGATACCAAGTTCGGCTGCTGCTTGATCTGCTTCAGCTTGACGTAATTCAACCGTTCCGTTAGAAGATAGCTCTGCTTTTGTCAAGTTGCAAATACCAACTCGATATCCAGATGAAGCGTACTTCGCTAGAGTAGCTGCCATCCCAATTTCTACATCGTCAGGGTGGGCACCGAAGGCCAGTATGTCAAGCTGATCCATTTTCTTCAGCCTTATTGTCTACGTTTTCTCGCCAATTAAAATCACCGTTTTGTAACCCTTTAATTAAGATATCAGCCGTACCTAAATTCGTTGCCAGAGGCACAGCTTGAAGGTCACATAATCTAACAAGCGCAGTCACATCTGGCTCATGAGGCTGAGCTGTCAGCGGATCGCGTAAAAAAATAATTAAATCAAAAAAATTCTCAGCCACTCTCGCTCCAATTTGCTGATCTCCCCCAAGGGGGCCAGACTTAAATAAATGTACAGGCATAGCTGTTGCTTCTGTTATTCTTGTTCCTGTTGTACCTGTTGCAAAAAGCTCATGATCTTTTAAAATTTCTTTATACGCTAATGTGAATTCAACCATATCTTGTTTCTTTTTATCGTGTGCAATTAAGGCAATTCTCATCTCGTCGCTCCTATTCGATAATATGTTCTAATCCATATACAAGTGTATCTAGGGTAAGCACCGTTTCTACTGATAATCTTACACCAGGCATGAATGAAGCTCGATTAATAGAGTCGTGTCGAATCGATAATGTTTGTCCTGGTCCCCCAAATAACACTTCTTGATGAGCTACTAATCCAGGCAAACGAATACTGTGAATACGCATTCCTTCTAGCTCTGCACCTCTTGCGCCTTCCATCGTCTCCTCTTCATCTTGATGCCCCTGAATCTTCGCTTCTCTTACTTCTGCCATTAATTGTGCCGTTTTATAAGCAGTCCCTGAGGGAGCATCCAATTTTCGATCATGATGCATTTCCATAATTTCTACATCTGGCATATACCGTGCAGCAGTCTGGGCAAATTTCATCATTAAAATGGCTCCTATCGCGAAGTTCGGTGCAATAATGGCTCCAATCCCTTTTTCTTCAGTCTTCTGACGCAGCTGGATAATTTCTTCCTGTGTAAAGCCTGTTGTACCCATCACAGGTCTTACCCCGTATTCCAGTGCTGCATGTATGTGCTTACGCCCTGATTCGGGAGAGGTTAAATCAATAAGAACTTCCGGCTGAGTTTCTGTAAAGCAGGTCTCGATCTCTGTATAAACCGGCACATCTAGAGGTGGCATGCCATCTAATTCTGAAAGCTTTTTGCCTTCATGCTTCCTATCTATAACAGCAACCAGATTAAAATGCTCTGTATCCTGCATTAATTGAACGGCTTCTCTCCCCATATTTCCTCGTGGACCAGCAATCACAATCTTAATTTCTTTCATTGGTCTATCCATCACCCTTCTTTTAATCAACATTAAATCATATGTAAGTAACCATCCTATTATCGAAGCATGTATCCTTATGTTAGCGAATTGTACACCATTTCGCAATTGTTACTATTCGGACACATTATTTAAGGCAAAAAAACATCACTTGTGATATTACTACATAGTTCCTTTTAAAACCGAATGATTAGATATAAGTTTACTTGAACTGCTTAAGGGGACTGTATAAGTAAGTACAAGGAGGAATTGTAGGGGCTGAGTATCTCCTTACGCTAGACAATGTACAGTACATCATCCAAAAAGTATGAAAGGGGCTGGGACAAAAGTAATTAAACATAATGAAAAGACGAATGACTTAGGAGGATCATTCGTCATTTCGTATTGTTTTTAACGAGCGTAAGGAGAACTCGAGACTCCTGTGGAATAGACCGTGGCAGACCGACATCGAAATGGTGGTTTTCCGCTTCGATGGCTGAGGTCGTTCCCACGGAAAGCGAGGGATTCTCTTGTAGCGGTGCACATGCGCTCTAAATGACTTTTTCAGCGGTACGAGTTAGGTCTTGGTGAAATACAGCTTGCGATACACAAAGGACTTAACAGCTAAGATTAAAACCCTAATGTCCCAAGCTAGCTATTCATATATATGTATGAGTTTACTCTTTTAATTGAATCGCTATTCCTTGATAATCATTTAGGTGATCATGTCGTTCCTCTTCTTTTTTTAACCATTCTTCTTTTAATAATTCAATAAAATCCTCATTATGGCTTTCTTCATGCGCTTTCTTATATGCTACTTTTAATATTTCAGCTGATAGATAATTAACCATTTTATTCCCCTCGTTTCCTTAAGCATTTAATATATAGGATGTTCCCAGCTTTAGAGGTTTTAAAACCACAAAATGTGTTATTTTTTTCTAGATTTTTGCCACATACTATCAATCAAAACCGTTGCGTTCCAAAGACCCATTATAAAACAACCAATAATAAAGAGGGTTAACGTTTGTGGATCAATCATTCCCCATTTTGCAATCGAGAGCATAATAAAAGCTGCAAAGAAGAGACAGTTTAAGCTTAATATTCCGAACAAGGAGATGGTTTTGGCCATTCTCTTCTCACCCATTTTCGCCTTTTGTTCATTTCTATGCTAAGAATGAGATGATCATGTATATGGAAGATTATAAAGAACTGCTAGCTTTTTTGCTGAGTCTCTTATAGAGTAATCAAGGTAGGGAGGGAGAAGGTTCATGTATCAACATATTCGAAATATATTTTTTGTTCTTGCGGGCTCGGCATTAATGTCCTTTGGTCTCGTATACTTTAATATGGAGAATTCTTTAGCAGATGGTGGTTTCACGGGTATCACGCTATTATTCTTTTATGCATTTGATTTTAATCCTGCTATTTCAAACTTATTATTAAATATTCCATTGTTTATTATAGGGTGGAAGCTATTAGGGCGCACAACGTTTGTCTATACACTAATTGGTACACTTTCTGTTTCAGTATTTTTAGACCTCTTTCAGCGCTATCCGCTGATCCATGTTCCTTTACATGATGATTTAACACTAGCAGCCCTGTTCGCTGGTGTGTTTATAGGTGTGGGACTCGGTTTAGTATTTCGTTATGGAGGAACAACGGGCGGTGTAGACATCATTGCGAAGCTTTGTTTACGTTATTTTGGCTGGAGTATCGGACGAACCATGTTTGTTTTTGATGCATGTGTTATTGCTACTTCCCTACTGTATATTAATTATCGGGAAGTAATGTACACACTGGTGCTTGTATTCATAGCGGCAAGAGTTATTGATTTCATCCAAGAGGGTGCTTATTCTGCCAAAGCTGCTTTTATTATATCTGAACACATTCCGGATATCTCAGAAGCCATATTAAGAGAGATGGGGCGTGGGGCTACCTCTTTAAAAGGTAAGGGGTCGTTTACAGGAACTGAGAAAGATGTGCTATATTGTGTGGTAGCACGAAACGAAATCCCTCGTTTTAAGGCATTAATTCATAGAATTGACCCCCATGCTTTTGTAACAATTAATAATGTAACGGATGTAAGCGGCGAAGGTTTTACCTTAGATGAAAACAAACGACCTCTTCATTTATAGGAAGCTTCATTTCCCGTTTTTACGCAGAAGGCCCAAACGATGATCAACATTATCGTTTGGGCCTTCATGTGATTAAAATGTCCCAGGTTACTTGTGATCTGGGAGTGGATTGTTTAATTATGATTAATCGTCATTCATTCCAATAAACATAAAGACAAAACGTGCAAGTTCAAGTAATGCTACTAACGCACCGGCAACGTAGGTCATTGCGGCTGCATTAAGTACCTTTTTTGACTCACGCTCTTCATTGTTGCGAATAATTCCTGAAGAGACCATTTGCCCCATCGCTCGGTTGCTTGCATTAAACTCCACAGGCAAAGTAACGAGCTGGAATAGGACCGCTGCGGCCATAAAAACAATACCAACCAATAATAAACCAGACGCTTGGAATAACAAACCAGCAATAATAAAGAAAAACGAAGCGTTTGAACCAAAGCTTGCTACCGGAACTAGTGCACTACGGAACGCGAGAAACGAATAACTTTCCGCATCTTGAATCGCATGTCCTACCTCGTGCGCCGCAATGGCTGCACCTGCAATAGACGGCTTATGGTAGTTATCAGTTGATAACCTAACTGTTTTAGAACGAGGATCATAATGATCAGATAATTGACCTTTTACCTCTTCAACACCTACATCATAAAGTCCGTTATCATCAAGAATTTTTCTTGCTACTTCTGCACCAGTCATATCAGACGAGTTACGGATTTTTGAATATTTGTTATAAGCTTTTTTCACTTGCCCACTAGCAATAATCGGAATGATTAGCAGCAAGGCAAAATACACAAGTATACTCATTGACATTGCATTCACCCCACCCTTTTTATATATTTAAAGTGTACGCAAAACGTCAAAGAAAGTCAAAGTATATGCATATACCTTTTTAACTTCAAATGATCCTCTTCACAGGATTGTCAAGATTTCTCTTTTTCTCTGACCTTTTGTTGTTCAGCTTGATACTTCCTCCATCCTACATAAGCGAGTGAGAATACAATGACACCGCCAATCGTGAACATAATCCATAAGAGGGAAGGATCTGCCTCTTCCTTATCGTAGTCCTCATACATCTCAATAATGTCCTGCTTTAACTTCTCAGCATACGCTGTACGAACCTCAACAGTTGGATGCTTTGTTGCAGACAAAATATCCTCTATTTGTTGATCGAGTAGAAGCGTATCATGAACCGATTGGATTGATAATGCCGGACGAATAACTTGATATTGTCTGTTTAATTCATTTAATTGATAATAGAAGTCTTCTGGTGTATCCATTCCTGCCGCCACGCCAACATTGTCGGCCGTCCGCAGAAGCGCTTCTTCACTATAAAGCCATAGCGGCTGTGATTCATTTGCCAAGGCATCAATTGCTAAGCGTAATGATGTTACTTTATCTATTTGATACGATTCATCCATATCGGCAGACTGTAAGGCCTGATTTGCTTGATGTAATGTAAGTGAAATGGCTTGCTCAGCGCCTGGTGAATAAAATACATGCTGCTCAGATTGATACTCCGTCCATGTATAAGAAAATGCTTCCAATAACTCTTTTGCTTTGTTTTGCTCCCCTTGCTTTGTAAGCTGTAAGACTAAATCAGCTGTCTTGTTTAAGTCTGCCCATTCGCTTTCCACAGCATTCATTTGCGCTGCCACTACCGTAGGCCAACTTAAACAAAATAGACTGAGTAAGAGCATGATTACATATCTCACTCTATCCCTCCTCCATTACTGCATCCTATGAAAAAATGGACAAGAGTAGACCTGGAGAAGAGATATTTACTATGAATGTACAGATAAAATAAGTCGATCCTTTCGTAAAGACAGTAGGTAGATCATTCCTACTGAGAACAAACCTAATAAAAACGTAAAATAACCAATCTGCGGTAAGTATGGCAGTAAACCTTGCGACAACCAGGGAAACATACCAAAAACATAATCAATGATATCGTTATGCACAGTCCAAACAGCAGCGGCCACTAAATGCCATGCTTTAAGACGGAAAAATGGAGCGTATATAATGGCTTGCAGTGCCATGCCTGCATGAGAGAGATTAAGCATAATAATATCCGAGCTTAACGGGGCACCCGCAAGCACAGCTGATGAATTCATAACTACCGCCCAAATTCCATACTTAATGAGTGTCACCCCAGCCAAAGCTTCCATTAACGGCCAGTTTGTCCTAAGTAAAAAAGCAATGAGAACAAACACAAAAAACAGGCTTGCAGTTGGACTATCAGGGACAAAAGGAACAAAATACCACGGAGTGGCTTTAAGCTGATTCCAATACCATATAAAACCATAAATTGTTCCAGGCACATTAATTAATAACAATAGCCATATGACTGTCCGTCTACTAAAAAAGTATAGCCAAGCTTGTAGCATCATTTAACCCTCTTTCTCCTTCAAAAAAAAATGCCTAACAAGGTCCTCTTCTTCACACGAGGACTTTGTAGACATCTTTCTTAAACATCTTATTCTTCAGGTTGACCATGGGCTTCAATATACTCCGCAAGGATTTGAAGCTCTTCCTCAGAGCCTTCAAACATATCTGCAGGCATAGAGCCTTGACCATTTTCAATAACATTAATAATTTCTTCAGCGGTTTTCTCTGTCTCTAACAGATTAACGCCCATCTCTGTACCACTAAGCGTATCTCCGTGGCATTGAATACAGCTTGACTGACCTGAATAAATCTCATAGCCCTGAGCCTCCATATCAATGTCCACGTCGCTATCTTCCACTAGTTGACCTTGCTGAGCAGCTGCTGCCCAGTCATGCTGGTCAACTGCTTCCCATGTAAGAAAGATGGTCGCAATGACCCCAAGCATCATCATTGATGAAGCAATTGGGCGTCTTGTTGGACGTCTTTCTTTCCCTGTATCGAGCCATGGCGCAAGCAATAAAGCACCAAACGCTACACCAGGAATAATGACTGTACCAAGTACGTTATAATCCCCAGATGCGTATGTATACTTTAGTAGCTGGTATAGAAAAAGGAAATACCAGTCCGGTAACGGAATGTAAGCGGAGTTAGTAGGATCAGCTAACCCTTCAAGTGGAGCAGGATGAGCAATTGTTAGACATAGATAACCCATTAAGAATACGGCTCCTACCATCCACTCACGTAATAAAAAGTTCGGCCAGAAAGCCTCTGTTTTACCAGGATATTCTGAATAATCCTTAGGAATATTGGGCTTTCTCCCGTTCTCTTTCACACGAGAGTCCCCCACAAATTTCATCCCTTTTCCTCGATGCATGTTGTCCCCTCCTTTTTTGCCTTACATCACATGAATTTTTTCTTATAGCGGTCCTGAGATCCCTTGTCTACGAATCATGATGAAGTGAGCTCCTAAAAGACCAAGTAATGCTGCTGGTAGAAAAAATACATGAATGGCAAAAAAACGAGTTAATGTTGCGGCGCCAATAATATTTCCACCTGCTAATAATGTCTTTGTGAAATCACCAATAATTGGTACACTGTCGGCAATTTCCAAGCCAACTACGGTTGCAAAGTATGCTTTATTATCCCAAGGAAGCAGGTACCCTGTAAATCCTAAGCCAAGCATAACAAAAAAGATTAATACACCTACAACCCAGTTCAATTCACGTGGCTTTTTATAGGAGCCAGTGAAAAAGACTCGAAGCGTATGTAAAAACATCATGACGATGACCAAACTGGCTCCCCAGTGGTGCATGCCCCGGACTATAACCCCAAACGCTACTTCATTTTGTAAGTAATACACAGAAGCGTGGGCATTAATAATATCTGGAACATAATACATCGTTAAAAACATACCGGATAAGATCTGAATAACAGTTACAAAAAACGTCAATCCACCAAAACAATAAACAAATGCTGAGAAATGATGAGCAGGATTGACATGCTCAGGCACTTCATGGTCAGCGATATCCCGCCACATTGGCGTAATATCAAGACGTTCATCGACATAATCATAAATTTTTTGAAGCATCTACTACGCCTCCCATTAAGTTTGCTGATTCACTTGTCCTAAAGATACTCGTCCATCCTCAACTAAAACCTCATACCGATCCAAAGGTCTTTGTGGCGGCAAGTTTGGTACATTATTACCGTCCATTTCAAAACGACCCCCATGACATGGGCATGCAAATTCGTTTTGGTCTTCTTGATATGCCACTGTACAGCCTAGATGAGTACAGGCAGAGGATAAGGCAATCACTTCATCACCCTGTCTAAATATGTACGCTTCATGTTGCACTTCTGACTCATACCAGGCATCTACTTGATCATATGAAAAAACAAAACGCTGAGGTTCATCAGTTAGTTCATCTAACTCACACACATAATGAAAATCAGATTCAGCGCCTGCTTTTAACGCAGGATCAAGAGCGAATCTGGCCATTGGCATTAGCATACCAGCTGCCATAAATCCGCCCACACCTGTAAGCGTATACGTCAAAAATTGCCGTCGTGACACTTTATGTTCTTTCTCGCTCACGGTTCTCCCCTCCTACCAACAGTTAATAAGCCCAATCGTTAGACAATAAAACTAATTCATACTAGGACAATGTAATGATACTACAACCGGTTTCATATCGCAATATCTCTTAAACAACGCGTTGATTTCGTTTTCATAATTTCGGGACTTTAGGACCACTCTTTTTTAAAAATAGGGGCAAGGTCCTGTGCAATTTGTGAACAAATATTCATACGTTCTTTCGGCTCCATCGTAGACAGGGAAACAGCCGCTAGCCATATAAGAGTGCCTGACAGTGCTGTTTCATAACTTCTCCACTCACTATCACTTGTCACAAGTACAACATGCTTTATTCCATCCTCTCGCCATGCATGTATCCATTGATTTAGCTGATCCAAAACAGATTCGTAAGAACCCACTGGTTGATAAGTAAATGGGAGACTGACAATTAAACGACCTTGATACATCCGTTCAAGCTCATCTGATATCGCCATTGAATATTCACTTTGAGTGACGGAACGAGCTAATTCTTTACCCGGAGACATTGGTAATAGCGGAATTAATACAGTGTCCACATATTGTTTCTGTTGCTGATACACCTTGATATCTTTAGTATTCCATTTCATCTTCTTCACTCCTCAAATAAAAAAGAGAAGGCTCAACATGAGCCCTCTACGTTGTTTGATACTGATCATCTAATAAACGCAGTTCTTCAGAGTACTGTTTAAACAACTCGTGGTCTCTAGCATCCAATGAGTCGTCAATCTTACCTAACAGCTGGTTACGCCTAAAAACATATAAGGAATGCGAGAGCAGACGATCTGCTTCATTTTCCATAATCTCAGCTCGTTTTTGATTTTCAGGGAGATATGGATTTTCTTCCAATACAGCTAAATAAAGCGAGTAAGATTTTGCACCTTTGAAATGAAGCTCTATATATATCTCTTCAGATTGATTTAAGCGAATATCATGAAATGCTTTTTCTGCGTCCGTTGTTACGTGCTGGTGCTTTCGAAAGGAAAAGGGCACCGTGCTCATCCCCTGCGCTGAAATAACAAGTGCCTTCGGGGTCTGTTCAGCCTGTTCAATAAAATGAACCTTTTCCATTAAATGGTCATCACTCATTAGGTAGTTAAGCAGCCATGCGCATTCACGCCGTTTGAGCTCATACTGTTTCAAGAAGCTTTTTAAAAAGTCCTTCTTATCAACAACTGGAACTGTATTACCCATTCCATACCCTCCTTTAATGATTGGTCTGGCTCTAAGCTTCACAAGACACTCTGTTCATAATCAGTTCTCTACAAAAGCCGTGATTTCCTTTTTTTTAATTTTGATTCTTTAGAATTCCTCAAGTAGCTCAATGATATCCAATCGATCAGGACGTTGTTTAAGCAGCTCTCGGAAATACTTTTCCGCTTCCGCGCGTAATCCAAACTCTAAAAGAAAGTGTGCATATTCTTCTAAAAAATCCACGTCCTCTTTAAAGGCAGCAAGGGCTTCCTGATAGAGAGGCAGTGCTTTTTCATATTGGTCTAATGAGCGAAGTGCAAATGCTTCATACCAATCCAGCATACTATCTTCTTCTCCATATGATCTTGCATGTTGACATAACTCAAGTAATTCTTCCATTTGTTCATCATGTCTAAGGAAAGCTGCCAGTGTTTGGAAAGCTTCCATATTAGAGGGGTTTAAAGCAAGAGCTTGCCGCAGATGATGTTCTCCCTCATCTAAATTCTGCTTTTTAAAATGTAGCTTTCCGGAGAGCAAATGAAGCTGGTCATTAAATTCATCAACTGACATACCACTTCTTAAAACCTCTAATGCTTCGTCTACTCTATTTTCTGCCTCATACGCTTTTGCTAAATATGGGAATAGGCTTGTATAATCCGAGTCGAGTGATTTAAGAGCTTCAAGCTGTTCAATAGCAAGAACCATGTCCCCAGCCTGATAGGCAGTGAATCCGAATCCAAATAAAGCATCAGCTGTCATTGAATCCTTAATACCTGCTTGATAATAGGTGAGTGCTTCTTCAAATTCACCACTTGCACTATATGCCTCCGCAAGCTTTAGCTCAATCGCAATTCCTGAAAGTTCATCTTTTTGGTGAAGGGCTTTTTTCAAGTGCGGAATACTTTTCATATAATCTCCACGATCAAGATAAAATTCACCAAGACCATAAGAAATAATTACTTCATCTGGTGCATGCTTTAATGCTGTAAGCAATCTTTGCTCTGCTACTTCATCTAACGCCTGCATTTGATACAGATCTGCTAAGAGAAGCTGAGCCTGTAAATAAGCTTCATCTGTTGACTTTATATCTAGCAGCAATTCTATTGCTTCGTCTTCATTATCAGCATCAATCATCATTTCAGCAGCGAACACGAATAGTCCGCCTTCATCTGGATACAGGACTAAGAGCTCGTCCAAAAGGGATTGCGCCTGCTTAAGATGACCGAGTTCATAATAAAGTTCAGCAACCGTAAGCATTTCCTCATGATCATTCGTCTGACTTGCTTGCTCTAATTTCTTTAAGCCATCTTCTGTTTTACCTGCTTCTATCGCTTGAATGGCTTCTTCAACTAATGTCATGTGTATTTAAAATCCTCCGTTCCAGCTACTTCTTAATTACTCTACATCCATGCTACATGTTTACATTGTGTTTAGTGGCATAGTTTAAAGAGAGCATTCGTTTTGGTTTGTTCACTTGAATTTGCTTACCATCACCATACAAAAAGTAAGATTGATTTGCCTTTAGAATCTGTCCCCTTCGAACAACAACTTCAGCTTCAACCCTATCATAATCAAGATTATGGCTCGCCGCAAGCTTTCGAGCTTTTCTACTTAACTGATGAGAACCAAGCTGCTTATAAAGCAGATAATCTGCATCACTTCCTACTAGTAATTCCCCTTTTTGCGGGTAGATACCGCTTTTCTGTAATAATTCTTTAGACCAAATCCGCTTTGAAGAGGCCGTTGTTAGTCCAAAATGTGCACTCTGCTGTTGCCATAAGCGAGTGGTTTCAGTCGAGTGAATATCTTGGGTTGAGGGTACTAACACACAAGGGTACGTAAGCGAAGCCTCCGCAAGTCTACTCCAGGCGACTCTTGAAAGAGATTCTCTGGAGTCAATTCGAACTTCAATCAAAGGAATTTTTAAACGACGGCATAACCTTAAAAGGGAGGGCTTTAATAGCTTTAAAGGAATTGTGATAGCTACAACATAATCAAGTGATACCTTCTTCATTTTATGATTTACTGCTTCAAGCTTCTCATGAAGATTTCGTTCCTTTTCAATTTCGGCTAACACAATAATCGTTGTTACACCCTCACTAAGCCATTGGCGTTCAATGTCTTCGCGTTCCTGTTCGCTACGACTGTTTAACATTCGTATACACATACCAACTTTTGCGGGTGCCAAAACAATACCTTCCATATTCACTTTTCTTTTTTTCCAATACGGTAGCCTTTCTCTTACATAGCTAATTTTCTCTTGATCAATGACTAAGGATTGCCGGAAAAGCTCATTATTTTTGAGACGTAACGCTTCATTAAGTAGATACATTAGCTAATCCCTCCAGTGGGATGGTTCTTATTAAGACAAGCTATGCATCATTTATTAACACCAGAACAAAAAAAAGATGAAAAAAATTTTTAAATCCATTGACAATGTAAGCGTTTTCTATATAATAAGGATTAAGCGTATGGTTTCTCTCCACTCCTATCCATACTATTTAATTCAGCGTGTTGCTGAGCCTGCATTTGTAAGCGTTTACGCTTTCGGATGCAGGTATTTTTTTTCTGATTAAAGTGAAGCTGAGACAGACGTTTATAGCTAAAGGAAAGGCCGCCCGATTGCGCAATGGGCGGCTCTTTGATGTTATTAATATGAGAGAGGTAGGCTACTTTCCAGCCTTTATAAAATATAACTCTCAAATGTATGAAGACCAAGCTGCTGTTTAGCTTGATCGCGATCCTCTTCGGAACGAAAGCTTAATCTAAGAACTCCCATGATGTCTTCACGTGTTTCCAGAATTCGAATATTTGTTAAGCTAATTTCAGCTTCTGCTAAGATACTGGTCACATCTGATATTGCACCTGGGTGATCGGGTACATCTACATATAAGTCGTAAAAGGCAGGAATGGCACCTTTTTTCCGTTGGGGTAATCCCTCACGAAAATCTTTTGCTCTTTGAAAATACTCAAGAATTCCACCATGATTTTTCTCCTCAAGCAATACTCTTACACGCTGCATTTCTCTATCCCAGCTATTTAAAAGTCTAAGTAGACTTTGCTGATTATGCAGTAAAATATCACGCCACATTTCTGGGCTTGAAGAAGCAATGCGAGTAATATCTCGGAATCCTCCTGCTGCTAAGCGTGTCACATTAGCATCTCTATGTTCTTCCGCTTCCACATGGTGAACTAGGCTTGCAGCAATGATATGAGGGAAGTGACTAATAGCCCCTGTCACTTCATCATGCTCTTTTGGACTCATCTCTAAAAACGTTGCGCTTGTACCTTTTAGCCATTGCTTTAATGTATCGATCTGCTGTGACTGAATCTCCGCATCTGGCGTCAGGACGTAAAAGGCATTTTCAAACAAATGCACCTTTGCTGCTGTTATTCCACTTTTATGCGAGCCTGCCATTGGATGGCCACCTATAAAAGTAACTTTATGACTAAGTTCTTTAGCCCGCTTACAGATCTCATTTTTTGTACTGCCCACATCTGTCATGAGCGCTCCTGGTTTAAAAGAATAATTCTTCATACTCTCTAAAAGGGATTCAGCTGCAGCAACAGGTACTGCCAAAATAATAAGATCTGAGTTCTTAACAGCATCTTCAAGAGAACCGGCTTTTTCATCAATCACACCTAGAGATATCGCCATTCGAAGCTGTTCTTCATTTATGTCGAATCCTGTAATACGAACATCATGTTCTTTGCGGATTCCTAGTGCAATCGAGCCACCAATCAATCCAAGCCCTACAATCAGCACTTCTTTTTTCATTTCATTCACTCCAACCAACATAGATCCTATGATTTCGATATTGTCGTGCGCTCTTCTAATAGTTGACTCAGCGCTTGAAGAACTCCTTGGTTTTCCTTTTCTGTACCAATAGAAATTCGAATACACGTAGGGAAACCAAGTGCTTCTCCGGACCGCGTAATGTACCCCTTCGATAATAAATATGAAAAGATTTCATCACCCGGAATACCTACATCAATTAAGATAAAGTTAGTTTGTGAAGGATAATAAAAGAGGCTATGCTCTTGGCAAAAAGACTCAAACTTCTCTAGCTCAACACGATTTTTTTTGGCTGAATGAAGAACAAATTCTTGATCCTCTATTGCAGCAGCTGCAGCAGCGTGTGCGTAGGTGGTTGTATTAAAAGCCGGACGAAGCGGCTCCATTACTTGAATTAATTCTTTAGAAGCAACACCATATCCAATTCTTAATGAAGCAAGTCCATAGGCTTTAGAAAATGTACGTAGAATAACTAGATTTGGAAATTGCTCTAATAAAGGAATATTATCAGGATAATCCTCTGCTATAGTATATTCAATATACGCTTCATCACTAGCTACGATCACATGCTCTGGAACCTTTTTAAGAAAGGATTCAAACGCTTCTTTTGTGATGTAATTTCCTGATGGGTTATTGGGGTTGCAAATCCATACAATTTTTGTATGCTCATCAATTTGATTAAGCATCTCTTCTAGGTCATGTTCCCCTACCTCTGTCAAAGGTACTTCACGTACCTCAGCTCCCTCAATCACTGCGTTTAATTTATACTGTGAGAACGTTGGATTGGCCATCACTGTATTATCTTTAGGAGTTAGAAAGGCTCTACATAAAAATTGAATAACCTCGTCTGTCCCATTTCCAAAAATAAGTTGCTCCCCATCTACCCCTAAATACTCCGACACCTTAGTACGCAGAAGGGTAGAATACCCATCAGGATAAATAGCTGAGTTTAATACAGCATCAATAATTGCTTGTTTAGCTTTTTCAGAAGAACCATACGGGTTCTCATTTGAGGCTAGCTTAATGACTTGATCTAATCCTAATTCTTGTTTAACTTCACTAATCGGTTTACCTGGCTTATAAGCAGGTAATCCATAAAGCTGTGGCTTCGCTTGCATACTCGCACCTCGTTTACATGTCTAAATTCATTCTAAGACTATGTTACTCCGAAATAAGGTCTTTGACAAATGATTTAATGCGTTGAAGCGCTACTTCTTTTTGTTGTGGCGATTTTAACGCTTCCGCCTGCTCTTCAATCTGTCTCACGAGTGCACTACCAACTACAACCCCATCCGCTAACTCATTAACCGTTTGAACCTGTGTTCTCGTAGAAATTCCAAAACCAACTGCGATTGGAATACGACTTGCTGATCGCACTGTATCCATAAAGGTTGAGATTCTTGGGTCTAATTCCTCTCGTACACCTGTCACACCAAGTGAAGAGACACAATAAAGAAACCCTTGAGCTCGATTTGCGATTTTTTCGATACGTTCCTTAGAAGTAGGAGCAACTAGAGAAATTAAAGCTAAATCCTCCTCTTCGCAATACGAGCTTAGTTCATCACTCTCTTCATAAGGCAGATCCGGCACTAATATCCCATCTACGCCAAAAGAAGCCGCTTCTTCAGTAAAACGCTTAAGCCCATATTGTAAAAGTGGATTCACATACGTAAAAATAATAACTGGAATCTCGAGTCCCCTCTCCCGCATAACAGGTACTAGCTCTAAAGCTTTCGTCAGTGTCATACCACCTGCTAGTGCTCGTTTAGAGGCTGCTTGAATAACGGGACCATCTGCCAGCGGATCAGAGTAAGGAATACCAAGCTCTAAAATGGACGCTCCCGCTTCCTGTAAGGAAAGGGCAATATCAATTGTAGCCTCTCCAGAAGGATCTCCTGCCGTAATGAACGGAATAAACAGTTTCTCTTGTTTGCTAAGCGCTGTTTCTAATCGTTTATTGCTCATGACGACTCTCTCCTTTTACATGCTTGCGAATGGTATGAACATCCTTATCACCTCTGCCAGACAAGCAAACTAAAATAATATCTTCTTTTGAGAGCTCTGAAGCACGCTCAAAAGCCACTGCTAGCGCGTGAGAAGATTCTATTGCCGGAATGATCCCTTCTTCTTTTGACAACTTCATGAGAGCATCCAATGCTTGCTGGTCAGTAACCGCCTTATAGGTCACACGTCCACTTTTTGCAAGATGAGCATGCTCTGGGCCAACACCAGGATAATCAAGTCCTGCGGAAATGGAGTACGGCTCTATAATTTGTCCCGCTTGATCTTGTATTAAGTAGGTAAGAGACCCATGAATCACTCCAGGCGTTCCCTTTGAGATGGTTGCAGCATGGTGTTTAGTTTCGACCCCTAAACCTGCAGCTTCTACCCCAATTAATGCGACATCGTCATCTAAGAAGGGATAAAAGCTGCCAATTGCATTGCTTCCCCCACCGACACAGGCAATAATCTCAGTTGGTAATCGTTCCTCTGTAGCTAAAAGCTGAACCTTTGCTTCATCCCCAATAATTCGTTGAAAGTCACGAACCATTTTTGGATAAGGATGTGGCCCAACCACTGAGCCGATCAGATAAAATGTATCCTCTGCGTTCGCCACCCAGTAGCGTATCGCCTCATTTGTAGCATCCTTTAACGTACGGCTTCCTGATTCGGCCGGGATCACTTCTGCACCAAGCAGCTCCATACGAAAAACATTTAATGATTGACGCTCTATGTCTTCTGTTCCCATAAATACTTTGCATTCAAGTCCAAATCTGGCTGCGATTGTTGCCGTTGCCACTCCATGCTGTCCTGCACCGGTTTCCGCAACAATTTTGGTTTTCCCCATTCTTTTTGCGAGCAGGGCTTGACCCATTGCATTATTTAATTTATGGGCTCCCGTGTGTAGCAAATCCTCGCGTTTAAGATATATTTTTGCGCCACCTATTTGCTCGCTAATGTTTTTTGCATAGGATAAAGCGGTTGGCCGGCCAGCGTATTCACGTAATTGTTCATGATATTCATCCATAAACGCTTCATCATCTATAGCCGCCTCTACAGCTTCTTCTAACTCTTCTAACACGCTCATAAGTGTTTCCGGGACGTATTTTCCGCCAAACTCACCAAAACGCCCTTTCTCGTCTGGATACTGCATCGTCACTTGCATACAACTCCTTCAAATTGAGTGATAATTTCCGTTGACTTCTCTCCGTTCACCTCTAAGCCACTGGAAAGATCGATCCCATCTGGTTGATAAGCCAGTAATTGCTTGACATTACTGGTATCAACTCCACCAGCAATAAAGACCGGCACTCGTTGTCTTTTTCCTTCTGAAATGTATTCTGGTACAGCTTTCCAGTCAAATGTTTGGCCTGTGCCTCCCCATTGACCACTCACTTTGGCATCAATCACATACCCATCCGCAATCCCTGCATACCTCGTCATTTCTGTTCGACCATTCAGTTGATGGTGTATGGCTTTCCAAACCCTAACCCCTGTTTTCGCCCGTATATTAGCAACTGTCTCTGGGGACTCTGTGCCATGGCATTGAATCACATCAATAGGCAGCTGGCTAATCACATGCTGAATCTCATCAATCGTTGCATTCACAAATAACGCAACGAGCTTCTTGTTTTTAGAATTAGGATGCTTTGACAACCATTGTTTCACGTCACTTGGTCGGACTTCCCTTTTTACACCAGGAACAAACACGAACCCAAGATAACTTGCAGCACTTTGTGAGGTAATCTTAAGATCCTCTTCGTTTTTGTTCCCGCAATATTTAAGAAGTGGTCTCATGATTTGTCTCTCCAAATAAAGTGGCAATCCCATGGGTAGGAGATGCTGCCCGCATTAGTGATTCGCCTACAAGGACTGCCTGTGCACCGGCTGATTTCACACGTTCTATATCCTCCGGAAGATGAATTCCACTTTCACTAATAAAAATCGATTCTTTTGGCACCAGCTCAGCGATGTTTTCTGTTTGACCAAGATCCGTTTGGAATGTTTTTAAATTTCGGTTATTTATTCCGATGATTTGTGGCGTAAATACGTTAAGAAGTCCCTCAAGCTCCTCTCGTTCATGTACTTCTACCAAGCACTCTAAACCTCTTCTGTAAGCAGATTGATATAGCTCATAAAGCTTTTCATCAGAGACCGTACCTGCGATTAGCAATAGGGCATCTGCTCCAATTCTAAAACTCTCTTCAATCTGAATCTCATCTATAATAAAGTCCTTTCTCATAATTGGTAGCTTCGTAGATTGTTTGATAGCTGATAGATACTCACGGTGCCCTTGAAAATAATGCTCGTCAGTTAGTACAGAAATCGCGTCGGCTCCAGCTTTCTCATACTCTGTTGCAATCTCAACCGGATTAAACTGCTCCCTAATTAACCCTTTAGACGGGGAAGCTTTTTTCACTTCTGCAATCAAACCCACTGTTCTTTGTGGTCGTATAAGAGATTGATATAGCGAGTGTCGCTCTACTTCCATTTCTTCAGGTAGTATCAGTTCTGAAATTTCTTTACGTTTGGTTTTTAAAATGGTCTCAAGCATGCTTAAACCCCTCTTCTTGTTGCTTAACATTCATCTGAAGATACTCTAGTACCTTTCCACCTTCTATTAATTCCCTAGCATAATCAGCACCTTGTTTAATAGTGGTAACTTGATTAGCAGCATATAGGGCTGCACCTGCATTTAAACAAACGATCGATATTGCCGAAGCATTAGCCGTGTTGGCGAAAATCCCCTGAATTAATTGAGCACTTTCCGTTGTTGTTGCCACTTGTATCTCTTTTAGTGAACCTGTCTTAATCCCAGCTTCCTCAGGTGTGAGTTCATACACATTCATTTCCCCGTTCATCACGTCCACAATTTGCGTTGAACCATGGACAGAGCATTCATCAAGATTATCTGCACCAGTAACAAGAATGGTATGTGTAGTACCTAGCCTTTTAATGGCTTCCCCCATCTTGATCGCGTGCTCTCTGCCAGACACCCCAATTAATTGAAATTCTGCCTTAGCCGGATTGGTCATTGGACCAACAAAATTAAATATTGTCCGAAAGCCAATCTGCTTTCTTGCTGGTGCTGCATATTTCATAGAACGATGATACAGGGGAGCAAATAGAAAACATAGATTTTTGTCTTCTAACGCTTTGGCAGCCGCTTCTGGCTCTTGCTGAATATCAATATTTAATTGTTCTAGCACGTCTGCACTTCCGCTTTTTGAGGTTACAGCTCGGTTTCCATGCTTAGCGACTGGTACAGAGGCTGCTGCACATACAAAGGAAACAGCCGTAGAGATATTAAACGTATTTAAATGATCGCCACCCGTTCCACAGGTGTCTAATACTCCGCTAAGATTGTGCGGAATAGAAACAGCATGATCTCTCATCGCTCTTGTGAAGCCGACTAATTCATCAACCGACTCTCCACGAAGCTTCATCATGCTTATTAAACTAGCAATTTGACTAACATCCGCTTGATCTTTCATCATCATATCCATAGCCTCATAAGCTTGTTGCTCAGTTAACGTATGCCCTTCTGCGCACATCGCTAGTAACGTTCTAAACATGGGATGATGCCTCCTCTGTACTAAACATGACCTCAGCAATCTGAACCGCTCTAATTAATGCCTTAGCCTTATTTCTTGTTTCCTCAAACTCTGACTCTGGGTGCGAATCAGCCACAATACCAGCGCCAGCCTGTATCGTCGCTGTGCCATTTTGGATCGTCATAGTCCGTATGGCAATGCATGAATCAATATTCCCGTCATAACCTAAATAGCCAATCGCGCCAGCATATAATCCTCTTCTTGTTGGCTCAAGCTCCTGCAAAATTTCCATCGCACGGATTTTTGGAGCGCCCGACACTGTGCCTGCAGGAAAGGATGCCATTAAGGCCTCAAGTGGTTTTGTATTGGGATGTAACCGCCCTGTTACTTTTGAGACAATATGCATCACATGTGAAAACAAACCGATTTCTAGAAGCTGTGGCGTTTCCACGGAGCCATATTGTGCAATACGACCTACATCATTTCTAGCTAGATCCACAAGCATATAATGTTCCGCACGTTCTTTTTCATCCGCTAGAAGTTCTTCTCTAAATTGCAGATCCTCTTCAGCAGTTTGCCCTCTAGGCCTAGTTCCAGCGATCGGATGAATCTCTACATGTCCGTTTTGGACCTGTACCAAGCGTTCTGGGGAGCTTCCCACTACCTCCATGTCATCAAGACGAAGATAAAATAAATACGGAGACGGATTAATTAAGCGTAATACGCGATAGATGTCGAGAGCTTTTACAGAAACAGGTGTAGTAAATCGTTGCGATAACACGGTTTGAAATACATCTCCGGCTTTAATATACTCTTGAACAGCTTCCACATCACGAATATATGTCTCTTTTGTATAATTTGATGATATTCCCTCAAAGGAAACCTCTTGATTACTTGTAGGTATACCCGAAGATAGAGTTGAAATAGATGTTCTGCTTAATTTCCCCATCACATCAGCAACAATCGCTTCTCCCCGTTCATATCGTTCTTTAGTGGAGGAATCATCTTTTGGCAAGTGCACCATAACTACTAGCTCTTTTTGCTCGTGATCGTAAGAAATTAATGTCTCACAAAAAAGAAAATGATAGTGCGGCAAGACTGATTCTGTCTCTCGCTTTAACTTTGGTTCAATCGTTTCAATTGCATCATAGCTCATGTATCCAACTGCACCACCAGTAAATGGAATGGGGATGTCACTTGGTTCTACATCAAGCTTTGTTAATGTGTTCTCAAAAGCAGCTTCAAATGAGCTAGCCTTTACTAGTACTTTTTTATTTCGATCAAATGTTTCATACGTTCCCTGATTTTCTTTTAATTCGTACAGTGGATTTAGTCCGATAAACGAATACCGAGACCATGTTGATTGTTCGTCCTTACTTTCAAGTAAAAAGGCAGCCTGATCATGAAGCTGTTGAATGATATGGATGGGTGTAAGGCCATCAGCAAAATAGCTAGCTGTAAATCTAACCGTACCATACGATTTGCAAGCTTCGGCAAAGGTATCATAGGGGGTCTGTCTCATTGAATTGTCTCGCTCCTCACGTATATGAGGGCCAGTAGAAGGAAGGGTAACTATAGAGGAATATAAAAACGCCCTCTGAGCTTGGCTCAGGGACGTGTAAAGGGCAGACTGGTCTCGTCTCCGCTCGTCTCTACTCAGCTCTTCTCTACTCGGCTCTTCTCATTTTTTCTCATCTCGTAATACTCTCATCTGAAGCTACAGACCCTCTGGTCCGTACACTTTCATAAATTGTACCTTGCATCTATCCTAATCGTCAACTATCAACTTCTGTTTGTGCCAAATCAGGACGAAGCTTAACTGCATTGTTTAAATAAACATGCTTTATTTGTTGCTGTGTTTTATCTGTGTTAACC
Source organism: Alkalicoccobacillus porphyridii (assembly GCF_007293315.1). Classification (GTDB taxonomy): domain Bacteria; phylum Bacillota; class Bacilli; order Bacillales; family Bacillaceae_D; genus Alkalicoccobacillus; species Alkalicoccobacillus porphyridii. The sequence goes on along the minus strand of NZ_VLXZ01000004.1, from coordinate 78,771 downwards.
GTCATAAGCATTCGAATGCATAGTGGCATACCAGAAGCCACATTTATTTCTTGCGCACAGGTTACCGGAACATAGTCCCAGCCCTCTAAGCGGCGCATTGCTTTAGCTGGAAAGGCAGCATTTAGGTCTGATGTGGCCGTTAATAATACTTGTGCCACGTCCTCAGGTTTGATGTTATTTTGCTTCACTATATCCACAAAAAGCTGCTCGGTTGCATCCAGAATGAAGTGCTCCTTATTTTCTTCGACAGTTGTTGCCCCACGAATGCCTCGAACCATTTCCAGCCTCCTAATTCTCTTTGAGTAGAGAAAAAATTATATCTGTTTCTACCTTCTCTACACAAGCTACTCCAATTTCTTTTAATAAGATCATCCGGATCATTCCGGCTTCTGTTTTTTTGTCTTTTTTCATAGCAAGTAAAAGCTCTTGACGACTTAACTCATTAGGAATTTCAGTCTCATATCCGAATGACTTCACCCAGGCTATGAAGCTAGGTATATCAAGATGAGTATCATAAAGCTGTTCACTCAGCCTCATTGCAAACACAATTCCTATGACTACTGCCTCACCATGAGTGATTCGCCCATATCCGGATACGGACTCAATTGCGTGTCCAAGTGTGTGTCCAAGGTTTAGCAGCGCTCTAACGCCATGCTCTTGTTCATCCTCGGATACGACCTTCGCTTTAATAGCTATTGATTGACTAAGAAGCTCTGCCATTAAGTCATTATCTATGGAGTCAAATGACTTAATGGACGTTTGCAGCCACTCATAAAATGGGCGATTAAGAATGAGACCATGCTTTAGGACCTCAGCAAAGCCCGAGCGCCATTCTTGTGTTGAAAGTGACCCCAGCATCGCTGTGTCATATAATACAACTTCAGGCTGATGAAATGCCCCTACCATGTTCTTACCTAAAGCATGATTAATGGCGACTTTTCCTCCGACACTACTATCATGAGCGAGCAGCGTTGTCGGCATTTGAACAAAACGAATACCTCGCATATAGGAAGCCGCAACAAACCCAGCAATATCTCCAACGACGCCGCCACCAAGTGCAATGATGACTGATTTCCTGTCCAAACCACACGTTAAAGCTTCCGTAATCAATCGCTCATATTCAGCAAAGGATTTTGACTGTTCGCCACTCGGAATCGTCACAGTATGCACTTGCTCAAATCCACTTAAACCAGAGAGCACATCCTTTAAATATAGCGGACCAACCGTGGAATCTGTAATAACTAAAATAGAAGACACCGGTTGCTCCAGACACTTCTGCAGCCATTTCCCGGTTTCAAATCGTAACCCATTGTCTAAATACACGGTATATGAATGGTCATTTGTATTTACATGAACCTGTTTCATTAATTAAAAGTCCTTTGCCGCAGCATTGTGACGATGAATATTCTCAGAAATAGCTTCCACCTTATCCTGTCCAAACGTTTCAAGCAGGGCACCAGCTATTTCCCAAGCCACGACTGCTTCAGCCACTACAGAGGCTGCTGGAACTGCACAGCTGTCCGAGCGTTCAATGCTGGCTTGGAACGGCTCTTTTGTTTCAATGTCTACACTTTGAAGAGGCTTATATAAGGTTGGTATTGGCTTCATTACGCCTTTTACTACGATAGGCATACCATTTGTCATTCCGCCCTCAAACCCACCAAGATTGTTGGTCTTTCGGGTGTAGCCTTGCTCTTCGTCCCAAATAATTTCATCGTGAACACGACTGCCTGGTAATTTAGCCGCTTCAAAACCAATGCCAATTTCTACACCTTTAAAAGCATTAATGCTCATAATGGCACCAGCAATTTTCGCATCAAGCTTACGGTCATATTGCACATGACTTCCGAGTCCAATTGGTACACCACTCACAACAACCTCAACTATGCCCCCAATTGAATCTCCGTCTTGTTTTGCTTGATCTATGGCAGCCATCATTTGCTCTGATGCCTGGTCATCTAAACAGCGTACCTGAGAGGCTTCAGAGCGTTCTTTAAGATCCTTAACAGATTGATATTCTGTTTGAACAGCACGGACGCCACCAATTTCAAGAACGTGCCCTGCTACTTCAATTCCAAACGTTTTGAGGATTTTTTTTGCGACGGCTCCTGCTGCCACTCGAACTGTCGTTTCTCTTGCAGAGGAGCGCTCTAGAACGTTCCGCATATCACGATGACCATACTTAATCGCACCATTTAAATCTGCATGCCCCGGTCTTGGTCGAGTTAGCTTTCTTTTTACTTCCTTCTCTTCTTCATCTGAAATAGGCTCAGCGCCCATCACCTTTGTCCAATGAGTCCAATCCTTGTTCTCTACTACTAAGGCGATGGGAGCCCCTGTAGTTTTTCCATGACGAACGCCACTTGTAATTTGAACCTGGTCCTTTTCAATTTGCATACGTCTGCCACGACCATAACCGCCCTGTCTTCTGGAAAGCTCTGTATTAATATCTTCCGCCGTAAGCTCCAGCTGAGCCGGCACCCCTTCAATTATGGTTGTTAGCTGTGGTCCATGCGACTCTCCTGCCGTTAAATATCTCATCTTCCATCCCCCTACTATCCATACGTATAACTCAATTCTTTATCGCTTTTATGCGTTAAATTATAACATATATTTATATTGATGTCTTCTATCACACTAAAATCAATTCTGTTTATCCAATCTTTTCATAAAAGAACGTATCTCGACTTTTTAAACCATATGTATCTGGATTAAAGATCTGTTCGGTGCTACCTACAAACAATATCCCGCCAGGTCGTAATGCTCTACTGAATTTCTGATAAAGAATATGCTTGGCTTCCTCCGTAAAATAAATCATCACATTCCGACAGATAATTAAATCATACGGTCCTGCAAACCGATCTGATAACAAATTTTGTTGTTTAAATGTAACCAATTGTTTTAATGTTGCATCAAGCTCATAGATCGTGCTTTTCTTTGAAAAATATTGATCGAGCATAATGGGTGGAACTTCCTTCATAGAACGCTCCCCATACAACCCGAGCTTTGCACGCTCTAAAATCACACGATCGAGATCTGTTGCCAGGATTGAGAATTGGTCAGGCTGTAAATGCTTTAGAAGAATCATAGCCAGTGTATACGGTTCTTCACCTGAAGAACACGCTGCACTCCAGGTTTTAAGCGTTCGTGTTGGAGTTAGCAATCTCGGTAGAATGTCCTGATCGAGTACCTGCCAACGTGAGTGGTTTCGAAAAAATTCAGAAACATTAATCGTCATTCTTTCCAAACACTCATCTAACAGCTCCTGATTATGTAACATAGCTCTAACATAGGATGCAAAGTCTGGAAATCCTTTTTTCTCTCGTAATGATGTTAATCTTCGTTTCATTTGTGCTTCTTTATAGGATGCTAAATCAATGCCAGTCATTGATTTAAGCGATTGAATAAATTGCTCGTAATCCCCGTTCATGTGGTCTCCTTCTTAAATATCTTTTGATCATCATACCCTATTTTGATGACTGCGCTCAACCCAAACTGTTACACAAAAGAATACAACTCTAAAAGATAATTTGAAATTCTTCTGTCAGATTGAGATCTTCTTATGTCCAAGTTGGTTTTAGCAACAAGAAAGAGCAGAACAGTTATGTAGGCTAACATAATTGTTCTGCTCATCTTTGTTATTATAACGAAAGAGGTAGGTTACCCTCCCTCGTTTAAATCCATTGATTGATTGTTTTCTTATAAGAAACAAGCTCATCTTCTGTAAAAAAGAGATTAATTTCTCTTACCGCGCTTTCCGGTGAATCAGAGCCGTGTATCAAATTCATACCAACATGTACGCCATAATCGCCTCTAATCGTACCCGGTGATGCTTCAATTGGATTAGTTGAACCTACCAATGTGCGTGAAGACTTAATGACATTCTCACCTTCCCACACCATAGCAAATACCGGACCAGAGGTAATAAAATCTACAAGCTCTCCGAAAAAAGGACGTTCTTTGTGCTCACCATAATGGGTTTCTGCCAGATCCCTTGATAGCTGAGTAAGCTTTCCAGCAACAAGTGTAAATCCTTTTGCCTCAAAACGAGAAATAATTTCTCCGATTAAACCCCTTTGAACTCCGTCAGGCTTAACCATTAAGTAGGTACGTTCCATATGTATAGCCTCTTTTCTTCATCAATATGTATGTTATGCATTCGCTTACATTGTTGAGTATAGCAAAAAAGCCAGCTATTGACAATATCAATAACTGACCTAATATCCTGTTAAAACTTCCTTCTGCCTATATAGGATGCAAGCTGCAAAAAATAGGTTTTTGCTTCTACATCAGGTAATGCTTCAAGCTGATCAAAAGCCTTTTGAAGATAACGATCACTTATTGTAACCGCATATTCAATGCCACCAGAGGCTTTAATCTGATTAATAATATCAGTCATGTCTTCAAATGGCTCGTCTTTTGTAAGGCTACTTTGAATGATGGTCTTCAGTTTTGGTTCTTTATACATGGCGTATAGAGCCGGAAGTGTAACATTGCCCTGGCGCAAATCACCACCTGCTGGCTTGCCAAGCTGCTCCATGGTACCAACAAAATCAAGAATATCGTCCGTAATTTGAAACGACATCCCAACGTAATATCCAAATAAATAAAGTCTTCGTTGGACATCAATAGGTGCATTAGCTGCGATGGCACCAAGTTTACAGCTAACGGCAATTAGAAGTGCCGTTTTTCGCTTAATCCTGCGGAAGTACGTCCGCAAATTCTGATCCCAGTTAAACTGATCTCGAATCTGTTCAACTTCCCCAATGCACATTTCCATGATGGCATCAGAGATAATCAAGTGAATGGAGCGAGAATCAAAGTAGGCTGCTGTTTGCACTGCCTTTGCAAAAATGTAATCGCCCGCATACATAGCCACACGATTATCCCATTGCGACTTGATTGTTTTTTTTCCACGTCGTAAGTCTGCATCATCAATCACATCATCATGGACCAATGAGGCCATATGAATAAGCTCAAGCGAAACAGCAATATGTTTCAGCGCTTGAATATCATATGTGCCGAATCTAGCTGCAAGCAAAACAAAGACAGGTCTAATACGCTTTCCCCCAGCGTGTAACAAGTCCGTTGACGCCTGACGTAGTACCTCGTGCCTTGCTTGAATCGTCTCTTCTAATTCCTTTTCGATGATCTTAATATCTGATTGAAAATGTCCGTAGATTTCTGCTAGTTTCATTATGTCACCTTATCCTGCCCGCCATATCAGGAATGAATCTTATTCCAGACGCTAATTGAGTGAATTGACTTTGACAAGAATCCATACTCATAAGCCAGCTTGTAATAATATAATAGTCCACGCATGTTCTCTTCATTAAAATGATACCATAGATTTTGAAAATATGACTGCCAAAAATGAAATGTTCCCCCTTGTTTCAAGGAAAAATGCTCAGCTAATTGGCGATAATTATCTTCTTTTGTTTGCTCTCGACTATCCAACAGCGATTGATATACCGTTTCTAATGGATTGGTTTGAGTATGTAGTACTTCTTTGCGAACAGCAAACAAAGCATATGTCATTGGCAGGCCAGTATGTTGATACCATAGCTCGCCAAGATCATATACATGCAGATCACCCGTTTTTCTTGCTGCCCGAATGGCATCATCCCCTATTAGCAGAGCAGCGTCATGATGATCGAGCATGCTATGAAGTTGAGGCTTCATTGTAACGTATTGAACCTGCAAATCATAAAAGAAGTGCAGCATAATCTTTAACAGATGAATCGTTGTAGCAGAGCTCGCAGTCAATGCAATTGTTTTTTCATTCAGCTTCTCAATAGGTACTTTAGAAAACAAAAGCAAAGATCGTACTTCTCCCTTGGAGGATACGGAGATGTCAGGAAGAATCGAGTACTCATCAGCATGCTCAGCGTAGGAAAAAGAAGAAATTCCTGCAACATCTAATCGTCCTGCTGCAAGCTCTTCATTAATTCTACTTGGTACGTTTGTGATTAATTCAAACCCTTGGGATCCTAACTGCTTCCGATTTAATTTATGAAAAAAAGGTTGGATGTTCGCATATTCGATTTCGCCGATACGTAATGTCATGATGTACTTCCCCACCTTTTAAACAGGTCGTGATCCACATCAAGAACATCTAAAGCTTTTCCGACAACAAAATTAATTAGATCATCCATCGTTTCTGGAGCATGATAAAATCCCGGCATAGCTGGTAGGAGAATCGCACCCGCATTAGATAATTTCAGCATATTTTCTAGCTGAATTTGATGTAATGGTGTTTCCCGAGGTACTATAACGAGCTTGCGTCTTTCCTTAAGCATGACATCAGCAGCTCTTTCTATTAAATTACCAGAGGCACCTGATGCAATACCAGAAAGAGATCCCATCGAGCATGGAATCACAATCATACCCGCTGTTTTAAATGAGCCACTTGCAATAGGAGCGGCATAATGATGGAGATCATGAACATGCAATAAGGATTGATTATTAGGAAACAAGCTAGCTAACAACGCTTTTCGATCTGTCGTGTCCAGCTTCATTTCTTCTTTAAATACCTGCCACGCGGCTTCTGTTATCACTAGATGAACTTCATGATCTAATCTTAACAGCTCCTGAACAAGTCGAACCGCATAAATTCCACCACTTGCACCAGTAACACCTACTACATATGGTAAAGTCATAGTAATATATCCCCCATTGTAAAACAAAACATAACTACACTTAACGTTCCGTTCATCGGAAAGAAGGCAAACATCACTCTCGATAAATCATTCTTTGTTACAAGTGAATGCTGATAGAGCATCATCAATCCAGCAATTATAACACCTATCAAATAGATCCAACCTAACAAGCCGGTGATAAAAAACAACATTAAAAATGCGCAAAAGCTCGCAATATGAAGACCTCTTGCAATCATAAGTCCTTTCGCCACTCCAAAACGACTTGGTATGGAGTAAAGTCCACGTTCCCGGTCATACTCTGCATCCTGGGTTGCATACACAACGTCAAAACCAGCAATCCAAAGGGCTACTGCTAAATATAGAATAATGGCTGTCCAAGTAATTTGTCCGGTAACCGCGATCCATCCGCCAAGAGGGGCAAAACCTATGGTTAATCCCAGCACAATATGACACATCCATGTAAAGCGTTTTGTATATGAATAAATCACTAGCAAAAAGACAGCTAGCGGTAAAAAGACAACGGCCAGCGGGTTAAGCTGAAAAGCCGCAATAAATAATAAGGCAAAAGAAACGACAATAAATAATAGAACTTCCATCTTGGAAACTAACCCAGACGGAATCGCTCGGTCAGCTGTACGTGGATTATCTCGGTCAATTCGTTCATCAATCAAACGATTTAATGACATCGCCGCGCTTCTTGCTCCAAACATGGCGACCACAATCCATACCCAATCCATCCATTCTGGAAAACGTCCATTAATAATTATACTTCCAACAATGGTTCCCATAAATGCAAATGGTAATGCAAATACCGTATGCTCAAATTTAATCATTTCAAGAATGATTTTTAACTTACGTATCACTTTATCCGATCCCCTTATTTGCCCAAACACTGTCTATCTTCCTGACAGAATTCCCGACACTACTCTATCTTTCTTCTTTTATTCCACTATGGACTGCAGCTACTCCACCTGAATAGCTTTTTACTTTCACATCCACTAAACCCGCTTCCTTAAATAAATCGGCCAGTTCACTTTTAGATGGAAAGGTCCGGGTTGATTCCTGAAGCCAGGAATACTCTTTATGGCTCCGTGCAAAAATTCTACCCGCAAGCGGCATGAGGTACCTAAAATATAGTTGATAGACCTGCTTATAAACGGGAAGACTAGGGTTGGATGTCTCCAGACAAACAACCAATCCACCTGGTTTAGCTACTCGTCTCATCTCTTTTAAAACATGAAGATAGTCTGGTACATTTCGTAGGCCAAATCCAATGGTTACAAAATCAAATTGGTTATCCTCATAAGGAAGCTCCATTGCATTCCCATGTTGTAAGCGTATGTATTCAAGTTGGCTATCTTTAAGCTTCTTCTTCCCTACATCAAGCATATTCTGACTGAAATCAATACCCTCCGTTCGTCCTTCAGGTCCCGCTGCACGTCCAAGTGCCATGGTCCAATCAGCCGTACCACAGCATACATCAAGGGACGCGTCTCCTTGTTTTACTTGCATCATATTCATGACATCTTTTCGCCAGGCAATATGTCTTTTGAGACTAATCACAGAGTTCATTCGATCATATTGGGACGAGATAGACTCAAATACTTGATGTACTCGCTCTTCCTTTGATTGTTGAGTCATAATACTATTGCACCCTTCCTTCAATAAACCCAGTAGGAGCCGCCGGTACGGACTCCTGTAAAAATAATTCAAGCTCTTGTGTGAATCCTTTTTGCTCCATTGTTAATTGATCTATTTCTTTTCTTAATTGTTCTTGTTTATGATGAATGCGTTGCCAAGCACTATCTGAACCAGAAGAATTAATTAATAAACTCATCAACGTAGAGTTCTGACCTTGAGACCAATAATTCCATTCCGCCATGAAACGGTGGTAATAAAAGGACAATTGAAAAAAGGGTTTCAATTCCTGTAAATTGTATTCTTCTAATATTTTTTCATAGAGAATAGATTCAATAAAGACCAGTTTATTAGCTATGTCTTCATAGCTATCTGAGCTTGTACTGTATACTTCCATTTTCATTTCATTTATTTCTTGTAATGTAAAGCTAAATATTCTTGTTAAAGGAACGCGGTCAGCTTCTGCTAGCAGATAATAATAAAGGCTACTATAGAAATCGCCAACCAACACTCGTAATTGTCGATGTTTACGTGCTGTATCTGAATCAACCTCATGAAGAGATACTTGTTCATGAACGTCTAAAGCCGCTTGTACTAACATCACACATAACGTAACAACGGACGCTTCTTCTTTTGGTACCTTCTTCGCTAGGGCAGCATAAAATAATTTGCACTTTCCCTCATCTATCCCGACTTCAGGGATATAATCATTTAAAAATGGGTGGTACGTGAGTCGATTAAATTTCTCTATGATTGCTGTGACCTCTTCTTCGATATGGCTACGTTTCCCCATATTGTCTTGCCTCCAGTGCTAAACATATTCATCTATACTAGTATAGCATAGTCAGGAAGCCCCAACCATGATCTGTCCGGACTTGAATCTTCCTATTCCTAGCCTCTCTGTTACTCTTCACCAGACTCTATGGTTCCATGGCTAGTTTGAATCTCTGCTTTACCTCTAACTTTTACTGCTGACGTGTGCTCTGTAAACTGAGCGACCATGACTTCCCCTTTGTCCAATTTCTCAGAATGATGAAAGCGTGTGTCTGTCCCTCTGGTTAGACCAATGACAGTGACACCATTTTCCTTTGCTTTAATCACGATATATTCTTTATCATTAGACATATTCATCTCTCCTGTTAAGTTTGCTTTTAACCGATAATATCAACCATTATGCCCTAAAGCTTAGCATATTCAATTCATAAAAAGCAAAAGGAACCCTTTGGGATAGAGGGCCCTAACAATAAATATGAAAACGTTCAGGATTTGATTGCTCTTCGTTAGTATTATAAAAACGGGCCATGAAAAAGTCCGCTAGAAATAAGCTCCTTGCGTCGCTAAAGGAGAAACCTACGCTTTCCACAGGAACGGCCTCAGCCCTTGAAATTGTATGGCGCCACTTCAATGTCGATCTGCCACGTGCTGTTCCCGTAAATTTTTCTGCACTTTGCGAAGTATTCGACTTTCTCCCGATGGATCTACCTCTCCATCTCGATATCTATGTGACAAGAGTGGGCTTGTTCATTTTTCACGTCATAATCATTAGACGTTTTTCTTTATTTTGATCACAAAAAAAAGCTGGTCGATTGATTCGACAAGCTTTCGGTAATGTTTAGCGACTATATTGTTTTAAAGGATAATCGCAATTAGACCGCCTGAGCCTTCGTTAATGATTCTCTCTAGTGTCTCTTTTAGCTTGTAGCGGGCGTTTTCAGGCATCAAGGAGAGCTTAGCTGAGATCCCCTCTCTCACAATAGAATTCAATGAGCGTCCAAAGATGTCTGAATTCCAGATGGATAAAGGATTCTCTTCAAAGTCTTGCATAAGATATCGAACGAGCTCTTCGCTTTGCTTTTCTGTTCCAATGATCGGGGCAAACTCAGATTCTACGTCTACTTTAATCATATGGATGGAAGGTGCCACGGCTTTTAATCTGACACCAAAACGAGCTCCCTGGCGAATGATCTCTGGTTCATCTAGGCTCATATCCGATAATGCAGGTGCGGCAATACCGTAACCGGTTTGCTTTACCATTTGCAGTGCATCTGACACTTGGTCGTACTCAGATTTTGCATGAGCAAAATCCTGCATTAATGAAAGCAGATGGTCCTTCCCTCTGATTTCTACACCTACTACTTCTTTTAAAACTTCATCATATAGTGTATCAGGTGCGTAGAGGTCAATTTCGGCAATACCATGACCCATTTCAATACCTGCAAGCCTTGCATCATCAATGAAATCGAATTCTGTGAAATGGCCCACAACCCGGTCAACATCACGAAGACGCTTGATATCCTTCACGGTCTCTCTCACAGATTCTTCATAGCTTTGACGCAGCCAATGTTCTTGATTTAATACCATAACCCAGCTAGGTAAATTCACATTCACTTCATGAACCGGGAATTCAAATAGTACCTCTCTTAATACATTTTGTATGTCTTGATCTGTCATACTTTCTATACTCATGGAGAGGACTGGTATGTCATGCTCTTCAGCTAACTGAGCTCGTAGCCTTTCTGTATCAGGGTGGTAAGGTCTGACGCTATTGACCACCATAATAAACGGCTTGCCTACTTCTTTTAACTCTTCAATCACTCTTGTTTCAGATTCTACATAATCATAGCGTGGGATGTCTCCGATCGTTCCATCACTTGTGATTACCACACCTAAGGTTGAGTGCTCCTGTATCACTTTTCTTGTTCCAATTTCGGCTGCTTCCTGAAACGGAATAGGTTCCTCATACCAAGGCGTATTTATCATACGAGGTCCATTCTCATCTTCGTATCCTTTGGCACCTGGTACAGCATACCCCACACAATCGACCAATCTGATGTTGACATCGAGTCCATCTCCGACATGAATAGAGACAGCTTGATTTGGAACAAATTTAGGCTCAGTTGTCATAATGGTTTTACCAGCAGCAGATTGTGGTAACTCATCCTGTGCCCTGATTTTATCCGATTCATTTTCAATGTTTGGCAGAACAACGAGTTCCATAAATTTTTTGATAAACGTCGATTTCCCTGTACGTACGGCCCCCACGACACCTAAATAAATATCTCCGCCAGTTCGCTCAGCAATATCCTTGAAAATGTCTACTTTTTCCACGTGATCCCCTCCCGATCATCTCAATGTAAGAGCTGCTCCGATTGTTCGCAAAACCTCACATACTTCATGCTATGAGCGTTGTCCCAAAAATATGATCATGTTTTTGGTTTTACTCAATTATCGGTTTCACTCCTTTTTCGGGAAGGGGACACCGGCAACGACAAAAATGCCCCTTCCATTATCGTATATATATCAATGGAAGAGGCAGAATAGACCTTGTTTTTTCTAATTATTCTTCGGTTGTATGTATAAACTGTGGATCTAGCTCGGGTTCCTGATCTTCATTCAATGTATATGGCACAGAATGAAAGGGAACAAATGGTGAATTTTCATATAGTAAAGGGCGTAAATCCTCGCCTTCTTCTACCTCATGCTCTTGAATAATTTGGTTAATATCACTAGCATAATCAATGATGATTTCACCTTGATTTGAATATAGTAATGGTAGTGTATTCCCTGTGTATGGACTGATTACAACGGGAGGCTGATCATATGAGAGTTTCTCATAATCGAGCTCAAATATCCCGTCTGCGACAAATTCTTTTACAGGCGCATATGTATGTTGAGATCGATAGGTATTAATTTTTCTAGTGAAATCTTGTATGGTGCTCACTGATTGTAAGTCAATTAGTTTAACTGTTGGATCTTCCTCCACATCAACAAGTACATATTGATAGACTCCACCATTCTCAAAAGCTGTGCCTGGTGGCTCCTGCATATATCGAGGAATCAGCTGTCTAAAATCTATCACGTAACGATTGTAGGTAGGGGTCTGTTCATTAAAGGTCTGAATAGGTAACACACCTGTATTCTCCTGAAATGAGTCCACAGCACTTTGTACAGATGCTAATTGATCAAGATAAGGAACTTGTGACGCCTGTCTCTCACCTTGTGGATAAAAACATCCCGTAAGTAACAGCATAGCTCCGAGTAACAACGCTTTCATGGGTAGTGATTTCAACTTCGTCCCCCCTTTGATGTATTCGAAAGTTAAGTTGAAGTTGGACCGCCAATTACAATATAAAAAACGATAAGGCCTGAAACAACTAAACAAATAAAAGAAAAGCTAAGCACTACTTTTTGTACGATACCACGTAGCTTAGTCCGACTGAACAATGCTAATGCAGCAGACACAAACATCAACAGCATACCGGCGAATGAAATATACATATGTAGCATTGCTTGAGACATTGTCATCCTCCTTTAAATATCACGCACTTATTAATAGCTTGTCCTTACACTCGCAAAAAATTGGAGAAAAGAGGGGCCCCTTCTCCAACTTCCGACATAACCCATATTGTAACAAGCCCTATATTTGTTGTTCCTTACAAGTATATGCACTACTTGTTTATTTGCAAGAACATGTGCCTAGTGGCGCTTAATTTTTGTTGAACATTTTTGAAAGGGAAGCAAAATCCGCAGGAACGTTATTTTTGATGATAGCTTGAACTAACTGATCTTCTTTTTCCTTTGAAACGGGCTTGCCAGCTAACTGTGCTACTTGGTGAATGAGTCTGCGGACAGTCTCTTCATCCTTAAGGTTAGACTTACTGACCGAATTCGCCAGCTTAAGAAGCTCATCAGGTCTTACTTTTGTATTTTTTTGAATATGATCAAAAAACGATGGGTCCTTTTTTGAGGCCACTGGTTTTCCTCCTCCGTACGTAGTATCAACATATCGTATGCGTACGTTAGGAGAAGGTGCGTCATCAAGCTCATTCTTTTTTACTTAGCGATCCTTTAATTGTTCTTCCTCATGCTTTTTGACACGGCCCATTAGCTCTTCAGCAGCTTCTTGAGGCTTCACTCCATTAAATAATACCTTATAAATCGCAGCTGTAATTGGCATTTCGACCTGATGAACCTTTGCAAGCTCATAGGCTGCCTGGGTTGTACGCACGCCTTCTACAGCCATGCCCATTTGCTCTAGTACTTCATCTAGTGAGAGACCTTGCCCAATCATTTGTCCAGCTCTCCAATTTCGAGAATGTACACTTGTACATGTAACAATTAGATCGCCAAGACCTGATAACCCTGAGAACGTCAATGGATCCGCTCCAAGCTTAACTCCTATTCTCGTCATTTCAGCAAGCCCTCTCGTCATAATGGCAGCTTTAGTGTTATCACCATAACCTAGTCCGTTCGTTACCCCACAGACCAAGGCTATAATATTTTTCAAAGCACCACCTAACTCTACACCGACTAAATCTGTATGGGTGTATACTCGAAAGCTCTGGTTCATAAATAAATCCTGAGCAAGCATAGCAGCATTAGAATCTAACGAAGAGACGGTTACCGTGGTAGGCTGCCGAAGACTGACTTCTTCAGCATGACTTGGGCCAGACAAGGCAACAACAGACTTTAACGTTGTAAACCCAACTGCCTCCTCCTCAATCATCTCAGATACTCGCTTTTGCGTTCCAGGTTCAATTCCTTTACTTACATGAATAATCGTTAAAGGCTTAGTCGCCGTTTTTAGTAGCTTCTTAGTTTCTTCTCTGATTGCCTTTACCGGGACCGCAAGAACAACAATATCGGTATCTTTAATAGCCTCGTTGACTTCAGTATAACCGTGTATATTCTCAGGAAGAAGAATATTAGGAAGATACCGTTTATTTGTTTTATGAGTATTAATTTCTTCTATTTGTTCAGCTCTTCTAGCCCACATACGAACAGAGTGGCCGTTGTCAGCTAAAACCATACCTAGCGCTGTCCCCCAGCTTCCTGAGCCAATTACAGCAATGTTACTCATACCAAGTCAACTCCTTGAACGATCATAATTATGCTTCTTTTTTTGAACCAAGTTTATTTTCAGAGCCACTTGCTAACCGATGAATATTGGTTCGATGTTTCCATAGCGAAAGCAAGGCTACCGCCAATGTGAGGTAGAAAAACTCTATCGGATAATCAAAAGTACTCAGAAGTAACCAGGTTGTGACGGGAGTTAAAATAACAAATAATAAAGACCCAAGTGACACATAACGAGTAATAAAAATACTAGCGATCGCCACAACACCTGCTATTAGAGCTGGTATAAATACTAGAGTCGCAATCACACCAATCGTGGTTGCGGCCCCTTTTCCCCCTCTGAATCCAAAATAAATGGGCCAGTTATGACCAAGAATCGCTGCCAAACCTGCTAAAGCAGGAACTAAATCATTTCCTGAGCCAATAAACACTCCGATCCAAACAGCTGCAATCCCTTTTGCAATGTCTAGTGCCAAAACGGATATGGCCGGACCCTTACCCATCACCCGTAATGTGTTGGTGGCACCAGCATTGCCGCTCCCCATTGTTCGAATATCCAGCTTAAGCAGCTTTCTGCCAATAAGATAGCTGAAACTAATTGAACCGAGCAGGTAGCCAATAGTTATGGAAACTAGAAGGGCTACTCCCATAGACGTTCTCCTCCATTTGCATGTTTTCTATTTATTAATCATTTTTCTTTCTAGAAATAATTTTCACTGGTGTGCCTTCTAATTCGAATGTAGCCCGTAAACGATTTTCTAAGAATCGTTGATAGGAGAAGTGCATCAATTCAGGCTCATTAACAAAGAACACAAATGTTGGTGGGCCCACCGCTACCTGAGTTACATAGTTGATTTTCAAACGTTTTCCTTTATCTGTAGGTGTCGGATTCATCACCACTGCATCCATAATCATATCATTGAGTACATGGGTTGGTACTCGTAGCGTATGATTTTCCGCAACCTTGTTCACAAGCGGTAGCAAATGCTGCATTCTTTGTTTTGTTAAAGCAGATAAGAACAAAATGGGTGCATACGTTAAAAATAAAAATTCATCTCGTATTTTTTGTTCAAAATTCTTCATGCTTTTATCATCTTTTTCCTGAAATGCATCCCATTTGTTTACTACAATTAAAATTGCTTTCCCTGCTTCATGGGCATAACCGGCAATCTTTTTATCCTGTTCAATAATTCCTTCTTCGGCATTTAAAACGACTAACACGACATCTGAGCGTTCGATCGCTTTTAAAGCGCGTAACACACTGTACTTCTCTGTTGATTCGTAGACCTTCCCCCGCTTACGCATACCCGCTGTATCAATCACAACATAATCTTGATCGTCTTTTGAAAACGGTGTATCGATTGCATCTCGCGTAGTTCCAGCTATATCACTTACAATAACACGGTCCTCGCCAAGCATCGCATTAACCAGTGACGATTTACCGACGTTTGGTCGACCAATTAACGCAATTCGGATGGTATCTGGATCATACGGCTCCTCCACCTGATCGGGAAAATGACTTTTCACTTCATCAAGCAAGTCACCAAGACCAAGTCCGTGAGAACCGGAAATCCCAAAAGGCTCGCCCATTCCCAAAGAATAAAATTCGTAAAGCTGCTCTTGCATTTCTACATTATCAATTTTATTAACAGCTAGCACAATTGGTTTTTTAGAACGGAATAATAGCTTTGCTACTTCTTGGTCAGCGTGAGTAATGCCTTCACGACCATTTACCATAAAGATAATGACATCTGATTCTTTTATCGCTAGCTCTGCTTGAGCACGCATTTGTACAAGAAGTGGTTCATCTCCTATTTCAATACCGCCTGTATCAATTACCTGGAATTCTGTGTCCAGCCATTCTCCCTGACTGTAAATTCGATCACGTGTTACACCAGGAATATCCTCTACAATGGCTACTCTTTCTCCAACTATTCGATTAAAAATCGTTGACTTTCCAACATTTGGACGACCTACAATGGCCACGACTGGTTTCGTCACAGCGCCACAACCTTTCTCTTAAATGCTGTATGGATCAAAATGATTTCTACAGCCATTTTTTCATACGAAAAAACGACATCTCCATCCACTTAATTCAGAGTGCATGCTTTGCCGTTTCTAACTCACTTATCTTACTAAAGAAAACCAAGCTTGTCGACCCTATAAGCAAGGTTTTATAGGCTCTGTGAGGCATAAGGATGGCTTTTCACCCACTTTTCGAAGAATCGCATACATGCTGCAAAGATTCCCATAAAAATAAAGAATACGCAGACCATCGCCAATACATCATAAAACATCCAATCACCGATGACATACATTCCCCATATTTGCCCATAGACAAGCTGTGCCAACACCTCACCATGAATCATTCCTAGAATAGAAATACCTACTTTCATCTTATAGTCTTTAGCAATAAAAATAGAGGAAAAACAAATAATAAAGGCTGCCATCCACGATTGAGGCGCAATTAAAATGATAGGATCGTATAGTACCCACAAAGAAAACCCTGCATACAAGGCCGAAAGCAACCAGGCAGAAATCATATAAAATAGAAGCGTTAGAGCTTTTTGGTTTCTGACATGTAAATAACAGCCCATGCTAAGCCATATCATGCCGACATTTAACGTACTTGAGGCAATCGTAATATTCACTGAATATAGAATGATAAACATTAAAATAAATACAGAATAACGATAACGTTTAGTAGACTTTGGTAACAAAAACGTAACGGTAATCCATGCTGCCCAACATAACCAATACATGAGTAATCCTTCAATCATTTTTAGCCCTCCTAGTTTCATAAACTAGTATGGGCTATAAGATGATTTGTTAAACCTAAAAAAGCCAGTAACCGAATCTTTCATCGGGTTACTGGCTTACCATATTTCAATTTATGGTCTGTACTTCTTAAGCTGATCACCAATCATATCTCCTAAAGAAAATCCACCAGAATCCTCTTCACGATTATTTTCATATTGAGTATATTCTTGGCTACTTTCTTCATCAGCTAACAGTTCACGTATACTTAAAGAAACACGTTTATCCTCTGAACTAACCTCAAGTACCTTAACTTGAACACTTTCTCCTTCACTTAGTACCTCAGATGGTGTACCAATGTGGCGATTAGCTATTTGTGAAATGTGGACTAGCCCTTCAATTCCAGGAGCAATTTCAACAAAAGCACCAAAGGAAACTAATCGTTTAACTGTGCCTTCAACAACATCACCGGCAGAGAATTGTTGTGCAACTTTTTCCCAAGGGCCTGGTTCTGTATCTTTAATTGAAAGTGACACTCGCTCACTGTTCGTATCAACAGATAAGATTTTTACGTTTACCTTATCGCCCTCAGAAACAATTTCTGACGGTGTTTCTACGCGATAATGTGCAAGCTGTGAAATGTGAACAAGCCCATCAACCCCACCGACATCAACAAACGCTCCAAAGTTTGTTAATCTTTGAACCGTGCCCTCCACGGTATCTCCAGGCTTTAAGGATTCAAGTACTTTGCGTTTTGTATTTTCTACCTCTTCATCAAGCACAGCACGCTGAGATAAAATAAGTTTATTGTGCTCCTTATCAATTTCAGCTACTTTTAATCGAAGAGTACGACCTTTATACTCAGAAAAATCCTCAACGAAATGACGCTCTACCAATGAAGCTGGAATAAATCCACGTACACCAACATCAACAACTAATCCGCCTTTTACCACGTCAGCTACTTCCGCTTCAATGACTTCTCCAGATTGAAAGGCTTCTTGAAGACGTTCCCATGCTTTTTCAGCGGAGACTGCACGTTTAGACAATACTAGCTCATCATCGGTGACTTTTTGAATTTTAAGCTCTAGCTCATCATCCACTGCTAACACATCACTAACCGTTTCAATGTGCAAGCTGGATAATTCACTGATAGGAATAATACCATCAACTTTAAAACCCACATCAACAAAGGCTTGTTTTTCTTCTACCTTTGTGACTTTTCCAGTGACGATATCTCCAACAGAGAATGACTTCATTTCAGAAACTTCGTTATTCATATCTTCGACCATTGACATCTGCCTCCTTCAATCCCCGCACAACTTACGTAGCGGAACGAACTAGTTTTATAAACAACTTTCATGATAAGTGAAAGAAATTTAATCTTGAGGTTGTTTGTGCTGATCCAATAGGTTTTGAATTGCTGTCATGATGATTAACGTAACGTCTGCAGAGTTTACCTTATTCTCTTTTTCTTTACTAAGGTCAATCGGCTCACCGTAAACCAGTTTTAATGGCTTACCGCGTTTGTACTCTCCAATTATCGCACAAGGGATAACCACTGCATCCGTTTTTAGAGCAAAGAACCCTGCGCCTGCCAATCCTTTTCCAAGCTTACCATCCTTGCTTCTCGTCCCTTCTGGGAAAAGACCAAGTATTTCATTGTCGTTTAAATAAGAGATTCCTTTACGTAAGGTTTGCTTATCAGCTCCTCCACGTTTTACCGGAAATGCGCCAAGCTTTGGCAGCAATTGTTTAAGGATAGGCTTTTCAAATAATTCCTGCTTAGCCATATACCTCGTTGGGCGCTTAATATAGGCACCAAGAAAAGGGGGATCCAAATTACTGATGTGATTACAGCAAAGAAGTACGCCACCCTCGTCTGGGATATTCTCTTTCCCTTCAATTTCAACCTTATACATCGTTGAAAGATAGGTTCTGCAAACAAATTGACCTAATTCATAGAGTCCCATCTTATGCTGTCCGCTCCTTTGCGAGTTCCGTGATGGCTTGAACAACCTCAGGTATGGTTAACGCCGTGGTATCTATTTCTACAGCATCCTCTGCCTTTTTTAGAGGAGCGATAGCCCTAGTAGAATCCAATTCATCTCGTTTTGCAATGTCTACTTTAAGCTGCTCTAAATCAGATGGCATCCCTTTAGCAATCTGCTCTTGATGACGTCTACGGGCTCTTTCAGAAACTGCAGCTGTAAGAAACACTTTTAGATTAGCATAAGGTAATACATACGTGCCAATATCTCGCCCATCAAGAACACTGTTTGTAGTACCAGCAAGCTGACGTTGACGTTTAACCATTTCCTCTCTAACTGCCTGGTAGCTTGAAACAAGTGAAACCAGCTGATTCACCTCTGAAGAACGAATGTCTAGTGTTACATCTTCATCGTTAAGCAGAACCCTTGATCCTTCTTGATCAACAATTAGTTGAATATGGCTATGATTAAGGAGCTCACTAACATCCGTCTCACTTGATGGATTTGTTTTCGACTTAAGCACTGCTAAAGTCAATGCTCTATACATCGCACCTGTATCAATATACAAAAAAGATAATTTCTCTGAAACCAACTTTGCCACGGTACTTTTACCGGCACCAGCTGGACCATCAATAGCAATATTCACCCAATTACTCATGTCAAACACCTCAAATTATCACGTAACACCCGTCACATATACGTTTTCTTTACTTTCCATTTTAAAAATGGACTAATTCTACGACCCAATTGTAGCATAGATACGTAGTTGGGTCTAATGAAACCTTGGTGCGACAGACACCTTCACGCTATTTATAATTTCATCTTTTTCTTTTCCACCAGTTGCTTCTCAAAAACATAGGTCATGATCTTCTCACGATCCCGCTGATGTAAATTCAAAAACTCAAACGAAATTCGCTCTCTACCATAATCGGTTGGTTTTGCTAAACGTACAATATCTGCTTTAACCTGCAGATAGTCCACAGTTCCAGACGGCCTATGTAAAACAAGATAAAGCATAACCATTTCACCAATCGGAGGACATGTATAATTACGAGGCAGTGATACCGCACACCCACCGCCGCTAATGTCAACCGTAGTAGAGGCGAATGGATAATAATCCGAGTGCAAGGGGTGCACCGCAACATCGGCTCGTGCTGAGATTCGTACATATTCACGTCGCTGCATTCGCATAATTTGATCGGAATCGGGTTGATTTAATAGCAATACAGGGATATTTGCTTTTTTTCTTCCTAAGATTGTTGCTTCAAAAGAATAAACCGCTTCATCCTTTGAAATCCACCATGCCTTAAACTGTGTTCCATCGTAAAAAAAAGCAGGTTTTTCTGTTTTTTCGTTAATTGGATAATCAATGACCAGTCGTCCATCTTCAATATCAACTAATCGACAGCGATAGACAGGTACGGGTTTCTCCATCTCCTGGTGTTTAGCCTCAAGATATAAGGTCATTCCTACTTCCACATTTTCGCCGCCCCTTCTCCAAGTAATTATCTTTATTATCGCACGAATTGGAAAAAGCGCAAGGTAATGGTTGAGCTTGATGATAAAGTCTAAAGTACGATTATTACCTTCACTCTCACTAGCGCAAAGCGTGATACAGATGTTTGGAAGAAGCTCCAAACCTGTTCTATTAACGGCAGACATGATTCCCGATGGTCGCGAAAACGCTTGTACAAATAAAGAACCCGAACAATGACATCATCATTGTTCGGGTTCTGTTAGACTGTATTCTT
Organism: Alkalicoccobacillus porphyridii; assembly: GCF_007293315.1. GTDB lineage: Bacteria > Bacillota > Bacilli > Bacillales > Bacillaceae_D > Alkalicoccobacillus > Alkalicoccobacillus porphyridii. The sequence continues at coordinate 58,122 of NZ_VLXZ01000004.1, read as the reverse complement.
TTTTTCCCAACTCATTCGTTATTGATAAACTGGTTCTGATTGAATCAAACGCTCAACCTTTTCTTCTTGTCCATCTTCAGCGTTAATAAAAATTCTGAATGTATCGTCATCTAACACACCTAAAAACTCATAACACAGCACATCTTCATCGATGGAGTTTTTGACCATAGCAATATGTTCTTCCATGACTTCTACTCTAGGGTTTACATTCTCTTTTGCTTCATCTCTTGAAAGCTTGACACTTGGAATATCTCGATTCTCTTGATGATTTATTAGATAGCCTTTGGCTTCATAGCTTGTGACATCTCCATTATCAAGTGCAACTTCAATTAATATTGACTCCGGATAAACCCTCACATCATCTTGAGTATACACAAATTCAAATACACCAGTATTGTCATATTGTGTGCTATCGACTAACTCCATATTGGATTTCCCGTGGTCCTCAAGGAAGGTTTTAGCTTTTTCGGCTGCCTCATTTAAACCAACCGTTTGCTTACCCATTTGTCTCTCTTGCATGAACCAAATCGCCTCGCCACCCTTTTGACTAATATCCATATAATAGTCAGCTTCATGATCAGGATCATCTATAACCAGGGTATAGGCAGGATACTCTAGCCCTTTTCCTGTTTTTGAGATTTGAACATTAGCTCCCTTTCCAACACCAGCATAGTTTCTGCCGATATCCTTCGCCTCTTCTTCGCTAATCTCTTTACCATTTAAAGCTTCTTTTAATTCTCCATTAATGTTGCGGATAGAATCCTTACTAGCTCCCCAATCTACCTCACTAAACCCTTCTACCGACTTATTCATTAATTCAAACTTTCCAGGAATACTTTCTTCCCCTTGATTGTCCTCATTTAAACTAGCCTCTACCCAACTATGTTGATCGTTCATTGCCTTTGCCTGCATACTTCTCATGTTTTCACGAATTGTCCCTGCATGCTTATGCAAGTCCTTTAAGGTCTGGTACTCTTTGTCGGTCAACGGTACTTCATCTAAGTCTCTCACGGATGTCCTGTAGCTAAAATCAGCCATTTTATAAAGAAATTCTTCTGCATCACTTGTTTTGACTGATTGAACCGGTAATTCCCCTAGATTTTTTTGAGCTAAGCTTGTTATTCTCCATACTTCTGCGAGTGAGGGTGATAACTGCTTTCTTGAATTCATGGCTAATGTTTTCCCGAGCTCATCTTCAATCTGATCAAGGTTGAATGTTAAATCATGAAACGCACGTTGATAACTGTTTTCTGCTTGAATTCTAAGCTGATCCCCTTCACTTTTTTGTTGATAGCCCCACCAGCCAGTTCCTATCACCGCAGCAACGGCAAGTCCTATAATGATGGTTTTTAACATTCTCATTCACCTCCGTCTTCTAATAACAAAAGATATGTTTACCAATCTTTTTAATTTGCTCTCTTGACCAGATCCAGTCGGACGTAGCAGTCACTGGATTAAAGTAGTAAATAGCATTACCTGTTGGATCCTGCCCATTCAATGCATCAATAACTGCGCGCCTTGCTGTTTCATCAGGCTCATTGTTAATTTGCCCATCTGCTACAGCTGTAAATGCTCTAGGCTCATAGATCACTTCAGACACTGTATTTGGGAAAGTTGCACTGTTTATTCGGTTGATAATAACCGCTGCTACTGCCACCTGGCCTACATATGGCTCTCCTCGAGCTTCACCATAAACAGCTTGAGCCATTAAGCGAATATCATTGTCTGAATAACCAGAGGGAACATTATTTGCTTTTTCAATTGTCGGCTCGTCATTTTCAGGAGCTTGTGGTTGTTCATCCCCACCTGTTTGACCTTCATTATCAGGTGCAGGTGCTTGACTTCCACTTGTTCCCTTCTTGCCTCCGCCCTTTGCACTTCCTTTAGGTCCTTGCTGCTTTTTCTTATCTGTTCCTCCGTAGTGGGAGAATTTCCTACCTTCTTTTAGAGCATTTTGCACAAAGCCTTCATCATACTTTGTTGACTTGGCTAACATTTGTTTCATGTTATCTCCTACTAACCCGTCTACTTCCATTCCAAAATCGTTTTGGAAGTTTCGAACAGCCCAGTATGTGCCCCAGCCATACACCCCATCAATCTTCCCGGTGTAAAAGCCGTTATATTGCAGTCTTGCTTGAAGTTCTACAACGTCATCTCCTGTCGCGCCCTTCTGAATAATTTGGTCAGAAAAGGCTTGAACATCCTGAGCATGCCATGTTAAAAGACAAATAACAGCCATTGAACTTAGAACTATTTTTTTAACTGTTAATGAGTGAATAAACATTTCTTTCCCTCCTATCACTTTTATCCGCGTATACTTCGTGCGTGATGTTAGTGTTTGTTGGAAAAAAGGATTTATTCATACCTTTTTTGCCATAAAAAAAGTGACTGTCTTAAAAAGCAAAAATAAATAAAAAAACTCAAACCACTATAAATAGTGATCCGAGTTTTTCGGTGTGTATTGACCCTAATCTAAATTATTATTAGTAGTGCTTTTAATTTGCTACAGGGATAGGGCACGCTTTCCGGGGGCGTGCGGTGAACTAAACTTAGCTAACGCCAATATTAATTCACCCCTGCACGTACCTCCCCTCGGAGTCGGCCGAGAAACTCCCAGGTTTACTTACACATAAAAATTTTCCACTGTCATCATAGCAGTGGCAAATCACATGTTATAACTTATTCAAATATAGATTGGTTTTGCTTTATTTTTGTTTTCGCATTAATATATCCTGCAAGTTCCACGGTTACATCATAGTGCATAAACGGTGTGATTAAATAAATACCATTAAAATAGTCCATGGCCGTATCAATCAAAGACTTAGCAATGGCCAATCCCTCTTGCTTAGAAGCCTCTCGATTGCCCTCATGAGTTGACATTGCTTCTCTTATTTGATCTGTCAGCTTTATACCTGGCACTTCATTGTGTAAAAACTCAGCATTACGTGCACTAATTAATGGCATAATTCCAATATAGATAGGCTGTGTCATATGCTTTGTTTCCTCATAAATTGCTTCTAACTGTTGATGATCGTAGACTGGCTGGCTCATAAAATAATCAGCGCCGCTTTCGATTTTTTTCTCCAAGCGCTTGACTGCTTTATCAATGTATTTAACGTTTGGATTAAAAGCCGCACCTATTGTAAAGTTAGCTCGCTCTCCTAAATCCTTACCCGAGAAAGAAATTCCTTCATTTAACTGTTTGATCATAGAGATCAACTGATACGATGCAAGATCATAAACAGAGGTAGCCCCAGGGAAATCACCTATTTTTGTTGGGTCCCCAGTAATCGTTAATACGTCGTTTAAACCAAGCGCATGCAATCCCATTAAATGTGATTGCAACCCAATGAGATTTCGGTCACGGCATGTTAAATGAACAAGAGGTCGCATCCCTACCTGTTCCTTTACCATCGTCCCTAAAGCAAGGTTATCAATACGAGGAGATGCAAGTGAATTATCGGCAAGCGTTAAGGCATCAATTCCTGCCTCTTTCAGAGCATGTGCCCCTTCCATAAATCTTTTTGTACTGAGCTTTTTGGGAGGGTCTAGTTCAACAATTACGGAACTCTGCTTACGGACAATTTCAGTTAGCTTCTTTTCACTTCCTGTTAAATCAACCTCTGGAATAGGCTCACGCACGGTGAACTTTAACGTCTTTTTTTGAACAGGGACTCGACTTTTTGCTACCTCAGCCACTGCTTTAATATGTGAAGGAGAGGTACCGCAGCATCCCCCGATCAAACGGACCCCTTGGTCAATAAATCGCCCTGTCATATTTGCAAAATATTCTGGATTAGAGGAGTAAAACAATCGCCCGTCGCGATAATCAGGCAAGCTTGCATTAGGATAAACAGCAAGATAATGATGTTCGGGAATCGGAATTTCTTCAAAAGAACGCAGCATATGGGCAGGACCCATCCGACAATTTAACCCAACAATATCTGCACCTGCTTTTGTTAATAGACTAAATGCTTCAGTTGCTTGAATGCCCCCACTCATCACACCAATATCACCAAGACTTACATTAACGATAAGAGGTAACGAGCTATGCTTTTTTGCCTCTTTTGTGATCATTAAAGCTTCTTCAAGATCATAAAACGTTTCTAATAAAAGTCCATCTACACCTTCATCAATTAAAGTAATAAGCTGGTCAGTCAATGCTTCATTAATCTCATCTAAAGTCGACTCTTCCATTTGGAAGCGTCGGATTCCACCAATCGTGCCAACTACATAAGCTTTGTCAGCTGCTGCCTGTTTTGCTAAAGCAACTGCCCTTCTGTTGATTTCGGCAGTTCTCTCTTCCAATCCATATTTGCTAAGCTTTAAGTGGTTTGCGGCATAGGTATTTGTTTGAATAACGTCTGCACCCGCTTGAAGGTATTCACGATGAATCGAAATAACCTGATCAGGCTGCGTAATATTTATCTCTTCAAAGCACTGGTGCTCAATTCCCCGCTCATACAATAAAGTCCCCATTGCACCGTCGCCAACTAAAATATCTGTTTTTAATCTCTCCAATAGTCCCATAATGATCTCCTTTCGTATAATCGATGGATGCCTATCTATCTACAGCTGAGAACGCTTGCTTTAGGTCTTCTATTAAATCCTGACAACGTTCAATCCCTACGGAGAAACGTAATAGCTTATTGTCAACACCATTGGCTGTGCGGATTTCCTCAGGAATGTCTGCATGAGTTTGAGTAGCAGGATACGTCATTAAACTTTCTACCCCTCCAAGACTCTCTGCAAATGAGATCAAAGACAAATGCTGCAAAATTGGATTGATCCATGATTCTTCCTTGACCCGAAAGGAGATCATTCCCCCACGCCCTGGGTAAAGCACCTCTTCAACCGCAGGAGCTTCTTCTAGAAACCGAACAATTTCTTTAGCATTTTCTTCATGCTTCTCCATCCTAAGTGCGAGGGTTTTCATGCCTCTAATTACTAACCAGGAATCAAATGCCGAAAGAGTTGCCCCTATTCCATTATGATAGTAACCAATTCTCTCCGAAAGCTCCGCCCCTTTAGATACAATGAGACCAGCAATGACATCATTATGGCCACTTATGTATTTTGAAGCACTATGAACCACAATGTCTGCCCCATCTACAATGGGTTGTTGAATTAACGGGGTGTAAAAGGTGTTGTCAACGATTAATAGCAGATTATATTTCTTTGCTATGGTTGCTAAGCTAGTAATTGAAGCCTCTTGCATAAGTGGATTTGTAGGAGATTCGATAAATAACGCTTTTGTTTCAGACGTTATTGCTGCCTCAAATGTCTCCAAGTCTCTAGGGTCTTCATACCTAAAGGTTAAACCCCAGCGGTTCCAGCCCTCTTCAAACAAGCGATAGGTCCCCCCATATAAATCCTTAGAAGCAAGGATTTCATCCCCTTCTTGAAAAAGAGATAAAACTGTATGAACCGCGGCCATACCTGAACTGCACGCAAATCCTCTATCTCCTTCTTCAAGTTCTGCAATCGCCTGTTCTAATACCTCTCTCGTTGGATTCCCCGTTCTTGCGTAATCGTAACCAGTTGATTCTCCAATGCCAGTATGACGATAGGCCGTTGAAAAGTATACGGGAGCGTTCACAGCACCTGTACGTTGATCTACTCGATTCCCAATTTGCACCAAACAAGTTTCTAAGGCTCGCTTATCCATTGTGATCACTCCATCTCATAAAATTAAAAAAGCACCTTCCTCTTTAATAAGAAGAAGGTGCTTTGTCTGCTGCACATAAAGCTTCCTCTTATCTTAGCAGAACTGTCCCTGCCGGATTTAGCACCTTGCCAAAAATAGGCTGGTTGCTGAGACTTCATAGGGCCTTTCCCTCCATCTCTCTTGATAAGAAAACATATTTTGTTTTTGGATGTTCACTATAACATACCTGACGAATATTATAAATGCAAGTGGTTTTTATGATTCGGGAGAGGCTTCAATAAGAAGTCGCTCTTCATTTCCACAAACACAGCGCTTGAATCCAGTCTCGTATTCACCAAATTCATTTAGTCTGCCTCTAAGAATATACTTTTCCTGACACTCTGGACAGCGAATGACGATTCGATAACGTTCTTCCATGACGGTTTAATTCCCCCTTGTACGTGGTGATTGTTGATCCAGCTTACTTGCAAGCCTAATTTTGTAGATGGCAAACACCCAAAGCATTAGCATGAAAGGAATTATTCCAAACAACACATAATGATCAAATAAAAATACAATGTAGTCATATGAACTATGTAAAGCAACAGGCAATAGCAGTGATAGTGAAAGTAGCCAGCGTTTCTTTGTAGGCATTAATTTAGCACTGCCTAGGTAATATCCCATAATAATTCCAAACAGTGCGTGGCTTGAAACCGGCATAAGCGCACGCCCGACAGCTGTTTCAATGCCATGAGCAATTAAATAAAATACGTTCTCCATTGTTGCAAACCCAAGAGAAAGAGACACCCCGTAAACAATTCCATCATTCCTTCTGGCAATGCTCCCATGCTGATAAGCAAAAATCAAAAGAATAAACCACTTAAAGAACTCTTCGGTAAAACCGTATAAAATAATAGCTTGCTGCCATTCCTTTGTAAATATCTCTTCTTCAATAAATGCATACTGCAAAACCATGACCGGAAATACCAATAGAATTCCTAAAAGAAATGTTCGAATGATGGTCTCGTGCAGCTTACGACGATAATCTGCCTTTAAATAAAAGTATGTTAACAATGCCAGCGCAGGCGCTATTGCAGCCGTTAGCAACGAAAACATATACGACCTGCCTTTCTATAAGCCACAGGTCCTTATAACAAATGTCCCGTTAGCATCTGCTTAGAGGATGGAACCTGTCCATTACACGTAGTAAGGTCATTATATTTCTAATGATATTCCATTTCAAGAAGAAACTATTATCTACTAAAGCCAGACCTTACATCTGATTGAGAAGCTAACAGGACCATTGTTTTGATTCGTGCCTTTTTACTATCATAATCCGAGCCCAAAATGACACCCAATTGTTCTAGTTGGTGAGCACTACCTTCATATTCGTAGGTAGGATAGACTTTACCCTCTTCAGCAGAGGTAGTCATTACTATGGTTTTTCCTACTTGTAGCGCTTCCGCAAGCAAAGGAACCAAATGTGGTGGAACCTGACCTCGCCCTACTCCTTCTATCACAACGCCATCCATGGTTTCAAGTAATCCTTTAAGCACGTTTGGATGCATGCCCAAATAGATCTTTGCAATGGCAATCTGGGGGAGCTCCTCTTGTAAATGAAAGACCTGACGTTCAATTGGTTTTTGATACAAAAAAATCGTGTCATTATCAATAATCCCCAAATAACCAAATCCAAAAGCATTAAAGCCTTGAATGTTTGAAGCATGCTCTTTTTTTACATACCTGGCTGCGAATATTCGTTCATTAAATACTACAGATGTTCCAACTTGGTGCAAATCCTCATGGCAAGCCGCATAAATGGCATGACGTAAGTTGATAAATGCATCACTACCCAATTGCTCTGGTCCTCTTTGGGAACCTGTCACAATAACTGGTCGCTCATCCTTGATAACCAAATCTAGAAAATAGGCTGTTTCTTCCAACGTATCTGTTCCGTGTGTGACAACCACACCGTCTACATCATCCTGCATAAATGCTAATTCAATTTCTTTTTTTAAGTCAAGCCAGTCATCAAATGTAATGTGGATGCTAGGCTTTTGAAGCATTGACCTTACAACGACATGAATATCTTCAGGAAGCTGACATAATTTTGCAAGCTCTTCACCTGAAAGTTCACCTGCAACGAGCTTACCATCCTTATTCTCAGTACTTGCAATAGTACCACCAGTTGTAATAAGTACGACCTTTTTCATCTAAGTTGCCCCTTTATCGTTTTGCTAGCAATTCCTTTATTCTTGCGGCAATACCCAATCCATGCCAACGGCCATTTTCAATAAAGATTTCATTTGCATTATTGCCCGCCGCAATAACTCCAGCGATAAATAGGCCTTCAACATTTGTTTCAAAACTATCTGGGTTATATTCAGGCCGTCCTGTTTCATCCTCAACACTAACTCCCATACTCTTTAGGAATTGATGGTCAGGATGATAACCTGTCATCGCAAAAACATAATCTGCCTTGACTCGTTTTAATTTTCCCAACACAGAGTATTCGACCTCTGTTTCAGTGATTTGTTTGATTTCTGCTTGGAATTCCAGTTTTATTTTTTGATGATTTACGAGTGACACATACTCCGGTAATATCCACGGTTTTACACTCGGCGAGTAATCCGTACCTCTATATAAAGCTGTTACATGCGCACCCGCCTTCTCTAGTTCAAGAGCAGCATCAATGGCTGAATTTTTCCCACCAATCACAACAACATGTCGCCTGAAGTATGGGTGTGCCTCTTTAAAATAGTGGTAGACATGGGGCAAGTCTTCTCCTTTTATATTCATTAAGTTAGGAGAGTTATAATAGCCCGTAGCGATGACTACAAAGGCGGCTTTGTAGCTTGTTTTTATTGTTTCAACAATAAATGTGCCGTCCTCTTGTTTCTGTACTTGTTTTACCTCTTCTTGAGAGTTAATACGTAATTGCTTTCGCTCAGCCACACTCCGGTAATAAACCAAGGCTTGGTTGCGGTGGGGCTTACGTTGCTCGGTCACAAATGCCACATCTCCAATTTCTAGTTTCTCACTTGTACTGAAAAATGTCTGATGGGTAGGATAGTTGGAAATAGAGCTAACAATATAATCCTTCTCTATTAGTAAAGGGGATAATCCCTGCTCCTGACAAGCAATGGCTGCTGCTAGGCCACATGGGCCCGCTCCAATGATAATCACGTCTTCCTTTTGCATTGAACTCAACTCACTCCATTCCAACACTATAACGGGTAGCTACTACACTTTTCCGCTTATTATGCTCCTTTTTCATTAAAAAAGTATAGCATACTCTGTATAAAGCTTGCAGTTCATACGGGTTTAAACTAAAAAAAACAGCGAAATCAAAGAGATTTCGCTGAAGCTATGTGAAATATATACAATGAAAAAGGATTACACCCATCCTCTAAATCTTGATGCCTCAGCCATTTTACGAACCCCTATCATATATGCAGCTAATCGCATATTTACCTTACGGGTTTTTGCAAGCTGATAAATATTGTTAAATGAACCTTTGATAACAGATTCAAGCTTTCCTTCGACTTCTTCATCCGTCCAATAGTATCCCTGATTGTTTTGTACCCATTCAAAATAAGATACCGTGACTCCTCCGGAACTTGCTAAAACGTCCGGGACAAGAAGAACTCCTTGTTTTGCCAGAATCTCTGTCGCTTCCATCGTTGTTGGACCATTTGCAGCTTCAACAACAATGGATGCTTTTATATTTGCCGCATTTTCTTTGGTAATTTGGTTTTCTATCGCTGCCGGTACTAAAATATCACAATCTAATTCAAGCAGCTCTTCATTTGTAATGGTGTTTTTAAATAGTTTGGTTACAGTGCCAAAGCTGTCTCTACGATCTAGTAAATAATCAATATCTAAGCCGTCAGGTTCATATAATGCACCATATGCATCACCAATACCAACAACAATGGCTCCAGCATCATGAAGAAACTTCGCTAGGAAGCTACCCGCATTGCCAAACCCTTGAATCACCACTCTAGCACCTTCCATATCGATGCCAACTTTTTTCGCTGCTTCATTAATACAGATGGTAACACCTTTTGCTGTAGCTGACTCTCTACCGTGAGATCCTCCCAACACTAAAGGCTTACCGGTAATAAATCCAGGTGAGTCAAACTCACGGATTTTACTGTACTCATCTAACATCCAAGCCATAATTTGTGAGTTTGTAAACACGTCAGGTGCAGGAATATCTTTAGTAGGTCCTACAATTTGGCTAATGGCCCGAACATAACCTCTGCTTAAACGTTCCAATTCCCTAAAAGACATCTCTCGTGGATCACAAACGATGCCTCCTTTACCTCCACCATAAGGTAAATCAACAATGCCAGCTTTTAAGCTCATCCATATGGATAAGGCCTTTACTTCACGTTCTGTTACTTCCGGGTGGAATCTAACGCCACCCTTAGTTGGTCCTACAGAATCATTATGCTGAGCTCTGTATCCGGTAAATATCTTCGTTGATCCATCATCCATCCGAATTGGAATACGAACAGTCAACATACGTAATGGTTCACTTAATAATTCATACATCTCATCTGGATATCCAAGTTTTGTTAGTGCCTGTTTAATTACGGTTTGAGTGGAACCTAAAACATCAAGCTGATCAATTTGCTTCTCATAATCGTCCATTTCTTTCACCTCTGAGCTGTGTATCGCTTGTCTTTATATATCCCAAACAAGCCTCTCCTCCTAACTATAATGACAAACGAAATAGATTTCCACCATTTTGCGATTTTTTTTAAATAATCTATCAGATGTTCAATAAATATATTATAAATAACACTAGACATGCAGCAAAACGCAAAAATATCGTACGTTTTCCCTTTATTCATGAAGCTAACATTAAAAAAGAGCCGAATAATTATGTTAGATTCACCACATAATTATTCGACTCTTAGAATGTAATGGGCTTAGCCCTGTAGAAACAGCTTCTGCTGTTACTTATGCTTTTTAAGAGAAAGCTCAATCAGCTTTTCTACCATATCCTCATAAGATAAACCAATTTCTTTTGCAGCATCTGGATAAAGACTTGTTGGTGTCATGCCGGGTAAAGTGTTTACTTCAAGGATAACAGGTAATTGGGTTTCATCTTCTGGCACGATGAAATCAACTCGTGAGTAAACTTCACACCCAAGAACCTGATGTGCTCTTACGGCATGCTTTTGAACATATGCCGTCTGTTCAGCACTTAACCTCGCTGGAATGATATGCTCACTGCCACCCACCGCATATTTAGCTTCATAATCGTAATACTTGTTTTTCGGTACAATCTCAATAACCGGTAGGGCTTGTTCCTCTCCTTGCTCGCCAAGAACAGAGACAGTAACCTCTTTTCCAGAAATGAATTCTTCAAGCATCACGGTTTGATCAAATTCAAACGCTTGTTTAATTCCGTTCATCAAGGTCTCCATATCTTCAGCAATTGTTAAACCAATGGTTGAGCCTTCTTGATTTGGTTTAACAACAACAGGCAGCTTTAATGACAACTTAAAATCCTGTTCATTAAAGTCATACTTATAAAGAATTTGTTCATTTGCCACGCGTGTACCTTCATGTTCAAAGAATAATTTTGATTTAGCTTTATCCATTGCTAAGGCAGAGCCTTGCACACCAGATCCTACATATGGAATTGAAAGCATATCAAGTAACGCTTGTATTTTTCCATCTTCACCATATCGTCCATGAAGCGCAATATAGACAATATCAGCTTCTAAATTAAGAATTTCATCTAACCTTTCTGGATGAAAGTCAATAGCAACCACTTCATGCCCTCGGTTTTTTAAAGCATTCATTATTCCCTTACCAGAAGATAACGACACCTCTCGTTCGGCTGATATACCGCCATATAAAACTGCTACCTTCATACTTTCCACTCTCCTGCCCATGTGTTCTTTTACTCTATTCACTCTTTCTAATAGTGAAACTTGTCACGTTAAAAATCAACTAATATCTTTTTTTATTTGCTAGTAAACGTCATATTAGAAAGAATTTCTTCCGCGACTTCGCTTGAATAGTCACCAGTAAATTCTACAAAATATTGCAAACCATTCTCCTGCCAATTAAAAGTGAGTAACGAGGTCTCATCTACCATTAAAGCTTCCTGGCCCCTTACTTCGGTTTTCTTTTCTAGTCCCTCTATTTCAACGAGTCGCCATTCGGGTTCAATGTAAAGAAATACCTCCCCACGATCATCTGTGAAGGTCAGATTTAAAACGTAGCTGTTATCTATATCAGGGTCTGGTCTTATAAAGCCGGAATCATAAATAAAGGATTCATCAAATGTTAAAAAGTCGGACTGATATTGTTCTGACGCTTCCTTTAACGTAACGGGCTCAGGCTTAAAAAGATCAATGAAGGATTCCTCACTAAATCCTTCTTCGTTCTCAATTTCAAACGTACCATCCGGAAAATCATTTACAAGTTCAAATGAGGTAGCCTCTCTTGTGAAATCTCTATCTCCATCTTTAATTTGTTCCTTTAAAACAACCCACGTTTTGTTATCAAACCATAAATTAATTTCGCTTATCATCCCTATATCACGTTCAGGTCGAACCTCCAAGCGAAGATGTGTAGTCTCCCGGCCCAATAGGGTTTCCTCGCCTACAACCTCGGCTTTAAAGGATCCCGAATAATATCGTACTAGTTCTTCTACCTGTTCAAATGGACTAACGTAACCTATGGCATCTCGTTCTTCTCCGTAATAGTCATTATTGGTAACCACTTCATTTTCATAATCCTTAGTCATGGATACGTCATTATTTGTCACATCTTCGTAAATAATTTCATCATTTTTGTACGTAATCCTTTTGGATTGACCGTTACCATCATACCACTCGTGCATGTCAGTTTTAGCTCCATCCAAATCTGTTGAAGTCATATTAATTGTATAGGATACATCTTTAGAACCACCATTTTCAAATACCTCGTACAGCACATCCTCGGCCTTCATTTCCTGGAAACAGCCTGAGAGCAGTACTGATCCTAAGCCAATTGCTATTAAACGTTTCATTTGGAATACTCCTTTTTTAAATCGTGGTTAAAGCTCGGAATGGAAAAGTAGAATGTACTTCCCTTCCCACCTGAATATACTTGCATCGTTCCATGATGCTTATGAATTAATTCCTGACAAATGGATAAACCTAGCCCCACTCCACTTGAATTTGTTTGATTTCTAGCTTTTTCAATTTGATAAAAAGATGAAAAGATACGTTCCTGTTCTTCTTTCGGTATGCCCTTCCCTTTATCACTAACAAGGAAATATAACTGATCTGGTGAATAGGACACAAAGGATGGCAATTCATTACGTTTGTTTGTAATGAGAATTGAAATCTCTTCAAAAGGATCAGAATACCTTACAGCATTCATAATTAAATTATCCATTACTTGAATAAGTCGATTTACATCACATGAAACCATGGCCGGTTCGACCTTGATTTCTGAGGAAACACGTACTTTTAAGTCTTGCTCGCTATAACCATCAACTAACAATTCAGCTAACTCCTCCGCCTCAACCTCTTTAAGGTTTAGAGAAAAGCTCGTTGCCTGTATGGCAGAATATGCAAGTAAATCATTAATTAGCTTCTGCATAAACTCGGTTTTTGCGAGAATGACTTTTGCGTAATCCTCTTGTTTATCACGATGATCACTCATTCCCTCAGCGTACGCACGGATGGATGTTAGTGGAGTACGTAAATCATGAGAAATGGCCGCTATTAGTCTTTGTTGATTTGCTACTTCCTCTTCTTCATTTTTCTTAGCCTCAATTAGACGTTGACTCATATCTCCAAATCCTGCCAATAATTGGGACATTTCGTCTTTTTGTTTTTTATTGATTTTGGTATCATCATTAGGAAGTCCTCGCCCTATTTCGCCCATCTCCGCTAAAATATAATTAATTGGAACAATCATTCTACGTTTTAACCAGAAATGAACAAGAGTTAATGTGCCTCCAACTGCAAACAAAAATATAAGAAGTGCCATCCAATAGGTTTGGTTTGTTTTTTCTTGTACTTCAGTCCGTTCAATTTGTAGGGTGAAAAAAGCAATGATTTCCCCCTCGTTTGTAAAGATCGGTTCTTTGTACGTGTAACCTCTCATAGAGGTCTTGAGCTCATACAAATTTCTCATGACTTGATTTCTTGATGTCATACTGCCAGAATTAGCATTACCTGTTGAAAATAGCTGGTTATATCCTGCTGTATATACAGTCATATCTTCATTTGGTTCAAGCTCATTGATTACAGCTTCCCTTAATTCATCGGCCTCTTCCATAAGATCTCTGTGCTGTTTCATAAAATCACTAATTTGATTCACTCTTAGAATTGCATTAAGCCTCTCCGCACTCTCCTCACGATCAAACCAACCCGTTAACTGTATATAAAACACCAAAGTAACAACAAAAGGAACAATCGCTGTTAATAGTAAAATTATGTATAGTTTAAGTCGAATACTCATGCTGGTGCCCTATAAATTTGTATCCTACACCCCAAACAGTTTCAATATATTTCGGAAATTTTTTCCCATCCTTTAGCTTATGACGAATGTTTTTTATGTGTACGGTTACGGTTCTAATATCTTCGTAATCAGCCTGGTGCCATATTTGTCGATAGAGCTGTTCCTTAGTAAAAACCTGTCCGGGGTTTTTAGCAAGATAGATAAATAGTTCATATTCTTTTGCAGTAAATGAAATCGGTTGGCCATCTAATGTAATCAAGCGGCCCCCTTGATCTATAACAACATCATGAAAAATGAGCTCACGTTGATTTTGTTGAAGAAGTTTAGATTGAAACACTTGATATCTACGAATTTGAGCACGAATTCGCGCAACTAGCTCAAGTGGGCTAAATGGCTTTGTTACATAATCATCGGCTCCGATACCAAGACTGTGGATTTTATCAAGGTCGCTTTGCTTTGCGCTCACAACAATGATTGGAACTTCACTTGTTTCTCTAATTTCCTGACAGACTTCAAAACCGCTTTTTCCTGGCAACATCAAATCCACTAATATTAGTGAATAGCATTCATCGTGAAAAGCTTTTAAGCCTTCATCCCCTGCAGCTTTCCAATTTACACGATACCCTTCTCTTTCAAGGTAATCCTGTATAATCTTTGCAATTTCCGCATCGTCCTCAATAATTAAGATTGCATTTTCCAAAACGATTCACCTCAAACTCATTTTAGCAAAGATTAGCGTAAACGACTTCATTTTTTTTTCAAAAAAATAGCATATGACTATATTATTAGTCACATGCTATTCTTTACAAAATATTCATAAATGGTTGTTACGGCGTTTTCATTCATTAATTCTTTACCGTATTCATACACTCTAAATGACGAGATGGTCGAAGGGTTACCGAATTCAGCCAATAAGGCAATAAAGGCATCTTCGTTCACCTGCTCTATCTCCTGCTCTTCAAATTTCATAAAGAATCGATCTTGAAATGAATACAGTTTCCCACCTTTCACTCCAAAGGAATACAATCTAGAAGCTAAACCGATTGCCGCCTCAAAATGAAAGAGCTCATAGAAAATTTCATCTGTTTCATCCAACGTTACCTGCATCTCAATAAAGCCCTCGTCAAATCCTTCATCGTCAAAGTCATCATCTGCTTGACCTTTACTGACAATAAAGACCATTCCTTGAGCAGGCATCGCGAAGACTTCAACAGCAATAGGACCATCCACCTTAAAGCCTAGCTCATCGTCTGCTTCCAGCATCATATCGCGGAACAAGTCATGAACCTTAGGTACATCTTGCCACAAGTCTTCTTTTGTAATGCCGCGATCCTGCATATCATCAAATGTTAGAAACACTTTAAATTTATCTACAGCTAAGCGCTCAAGACGCATATTGGTCCCTCCCTTATCACGAAACCATTACTAGTAACCGACTTATCTTTCCTTATATCATACGGTATGTTCTTTCAATGCATATGGTGCTTATTTGAAAGCCCTTCTTTACATTTACTACCTTGATTTAAACCATTGATTCAACCATTGTTCCCATTCAGAAAGCTGCGTTCCAATTAAAAAGCAGTCACAGTCACACATAGTTAAATCCACATTTCCTCCGAATGCAATATACATGTTAGGGAACTGCTTTTTCATATGTTGTTGAAACAACTGAACCTGTTCCTCGCACCCATCTTCTTGACAGAAATAGAAACTTAATCCTGGACTTACTTCCCGCAACACTATTTCGACATCAAGGTTCGAAACTCCTTCTCCTAAATAGATGACCTCAAAACCACGTTGTCTTAAAAATAACGTAAAAAGCAGACATTGAATGCTTGCGAGTTCACCTTTGTGAAATGGTGCAGTGACAGCTTTTGGAAGGCGACTATCCACAGGAAGGTTTGAACAAATATGTTTAATTTTTGTATTGATAAACGACTTAACCATATACTTGCTTGCGGAGCTAATGGATGGTTCATTAGCTTCTAAATGCACATGTTTAAAAACTGGACCAAGTATGTCATTTGCAACTTTTTCAATACTATAAATACTAAATGCTTTGTTTAACAACTGCGTCGCTTCATGCTCATTAAAAGATAACAATGCCGCTTGGATCTCATCTGCAAGCTGTGTAATGAAATCTGCTTTTTGCTTGTACTTACTCTCTTCATGAGATTGCCACTCTGCCTCCATTAAATCTACTGCTTGTCCAATTGTAAAACCTTGGTTTATTTTATCAATTAGCCAATTTAAAATATGAACTTGCTGTTCTGAATAAAGTCTATGACCGGCAGCGTTACGGGATGGCTGAATCACTTTATACCGACGCTCCCATGCCCGGAGAGTCCCGGGTTGGATGCCAAGTTTAATGGATAGAGCCTTAATATTATATTTCCCATCTGATGTTGTCATATTCCTCTCCTCCCAAGTACATAAACATTTGCATGCTCAATCTTCAAATTGGTATATGACTTGAGGCTGTATGGAAGGTAAACCTGCCCTTAGGGTAAAGAGGTGCGCTTCTGGCAGTGCACCCAGCCTAAGTGGTAATTTACTTGTTCCATATCCATTACTTATTAATTCAATAGCTTGTTGTTTTTGTTGAATAGAACCATGTCTGGCTACACTTAACCCTAGAAGTCTAATTTGTCCACCATGTGTATGTCCACCAAGCATGAAAGAAAAAGGATGCTTAACCGGAAGCTGCTTAAATGCCTGTGGAAAGTGACAGACAAAAATAGAAAAAGGATAGTCGCTCGCCTGTTTTGAAAGGTGGTGATACTGTTCAACTTCCAATGGCTCTGTACCACCTGCTATAAACAGAGCGTCTGTATGACGACTAATAATAGCTCCTGAGTTCTCAAGTACTTGAACTCCTGTTTTATTTAGCAGATCTCTAAGTATCTCCTCATCCACTTCTACATCATTATTACCCCAAACAAAATAAGTTGGTCCGCAGGCTGATATACGTTGAAGGTTTTGTTTAATTTGTGGAGTCGATACCCCTGATTCAAGCAAATCCCCTCCAATGATAACGATGTCACATGTCCCGACTTCATCGAGAAGACTTTTTGAAATCAAACGTTTATGCAAATCAGAAACAAAGAAGACTTTACATCCATCAAATGCTTCTGGCAATTTATCAAAGGATAGAGTTTGTTTAATTAATCGATGTTTCGCGGCTTCTTTTTTCATATGAAACAATAGCGGTACGCTTAACAAACCTGTTAGCAAAACGTATGGCAACCATTTCAAAAAGTACTCCCCATTTCTTTATCCAATATACAATAGCGCACCAAATTTTCCTAGAAAAATGCTTTATTGCTCTTGATAGGTCATTGCGGCATGTAAAAGTAACTTCCCAGCCAATAACATTGCGTTTTCATCAAATGTAAACTTTGGATGGTGGTGAGGATAATCAGCACCAATCTCTGAATTTCCAGAACCCGTAAAGAAAAAAGTACCAGGAATTTTTCTCAAATAATATGCGAAATCTTCTCCGCCCATGACTGGAGCCATTTCAGTAACAAGCTGTTCTGAATGAATCTCTTTTGCAATGCTTGCAAACCGCTCCGTTTCAACTGGATCGTTTACAACAGCTGGATATCCTTTTATATACGTAAATTCACAAGTAGCGCCCATACTGGCACATACCCCGGTAATTAGCTGGTCCATTTTATTAATGACGAGCTCTTGCAAGTCCTCTTCAAAGGTTCTCACCGTACCGATTAACTCTGCAGTATCGGAAATGACATTAAATGGCCCTCCTGCATGAAATGACGCGGTGGTTACAACAGCTGATTTAAGAGGATCTACCTGCCTGCTTACTACATGCTGAAGATTTTGAACGACAGCGGCTCCAACTGCTACCGCGTCAATGGTTTCGTGTGGAGCTGCACCGTGTCCACCTTTACCCTGAATCTTCACTTCAAAGCGATCTGAGGCAGCCATAATTGGACCACTACGATATCCAACTTGTCCTAATGGAAGAGGATTCCAAAGGTGTGTACCATAAATGACATCCACTCCATCTAAGCAACCATCCTTAATCATCTCAATAGCACCACCTGGAGCTAGTTCTTCCGCAAATTGATGAATGAGCACAATGGTTCCTTTTATTAGGTGACGATTTTCCATTAGCACCTTTGCACATACGAGAAGGGTTGCTGTATGTCCATCATGTCCACACGCATGCATTACTCCTGGAACTTCAGAAGCAAATGGCAAACCCGTATCCTCCTGAATTGGCAACGCATCAAAATCTGCTCGCAAGGCCACGGTTTTACCAGGTAAATCTCCTTTTATGTATCCAACTACTCCTCGGCCACCGACCCCACGTTTAACGTCTACTCCCAACTCTTCTAAGTAGTCAGCGATAAAAGCGGGTGTTTTTTCTTCGTGAAAGGAAAGTTCCGGTTGTGCATGAAGCTTCCTTCTAATTTCCACCATCTCTGGGTATAGTTCTTCTAATTGCTCCATTATCGTTGCCATGGTCTTCTCCTCCTTGGAATAATAGCTCATTTTGCTAAAAAAAGGCTGATACCCTGCTTCAGAGTATCAACCTGATTAATCCGATTTCTGTGAAAGTTTCAGTAACCCAATTGCCATAAATACCGCAAGCAGAACGGCCAGTCCCCCAAAACCTAGAACGGCCAAAAATTGACTCATTGACATTATGCTCACTCCCCAAGCTGTTTATCTATCTTATATTTTAGCTGAAGTATTGGCATGTTGTCAAAGCTGATTATACTTTAGATAAATTATCGATAATATAGGTTGATTCCATAATCAGTTAGAACATGCTGGAATACCAGTTTCCGTTTCTGCCAGCCTTCATCTTGCTTCCATAGTTCCTCGGCTCTTTCTATTAGTTCCCCACGAAGCTCTTCAAAGTCGTTATCGGCTTTCTCTGCTTTTTTCTGGAGATGTAAAAGTCTAATTAGTATAATAACCACACCAACTACTATATATATTCCGTATGTCGTCAGTTGAAAAGGTAAACCTAATATGCCTACCTGAGCTGAGTCTAGGCCAAGGAATAATAAAGCTGCTAATAGTAAAAGCAGAGCCACACTCGTCCAATTTCTTAAACGCTCCAATTTTGTTACATTCTTTTTTCTATCTATTAGTTCATAAATGATGACTTTGGCTACAGGATTATTCTCTATTTCTTGATGCAGTGTCACACCTGCACCCCCTTTTAGCCCCAATATATGAACAGCCTTGCCTATTTAGAATAGCCTTGGCAAAATAAATAAAGCCATACCAACAAGGGTTAGAAACAAAATTAAAAGAAGGGTTGCTAATGGTACCACTGGTTTCTGCTTTCGTTTTCTTCTTCGCTCTCTCATTTCACTTCTTGGTGGTAAGGATGTTTGCTTCTGATCATCCTCTGGTAATGAATTCATATTTCTTCACCTCTTGATATTGACTTTTTACGAATATACATACCCGTTATGACATTAATTAAAAAATGAGCTGTAATTGGTACTAGAATATTCTCAGTAAGATGAAATAAAACACCTAATAGAAAACTAACAATAATAAGAACACTAAAGAGCAGTGGTTTTCTTAAGTAACGGATATGCACGAGTGCAAATAAGATACTTGCCCCCACTAAACCTAGTAGGGTTTGCAAAATAGCTCGAAATAGAATTTCTTCAATAATACTAACAATCATGCAAAAGCCTACGATATGAGAATGACTCATCGTACTAAACAGTTTATTGTTAATACCACCATCGTCCAAGGCTTTGGGACTCACATTTTTCAGTAAAAACCATTCAGCAATCACAACTAATACAGCGGTTAAGCTCCCTAGCCAAATGGCCTGTCCAATGTCCAAGCGGTTCATCTGAAAAACGGGATGCACATGTTCTTTAAAACCCAAAAGTAAAACAACGATTATCATAAGTAGAATTAATTGAGTGATATACGCTTGTATAATCAGTTCTCTACTTGTAAATTGATCAATCTCTCCTCGCTTACTCTCCATAAAGTTGCCTTCCTGTAAATACGTTTTTAAGCTCTTGCCTCCAGTTTATTTCTTGATGTTGAGACGTTTGTTTCTGAGTAGGTGAATGAACACGAGTCAGCTTAATTCCACAAGATGAACAGCATGGATCGGGCTTATTAGTTAAGTTTTCATCGAAATAAGATAAAATGTGCTCACGTTTACAACGATCAGACGTTACCCAGTCCCACATGGCTAATAGCCTTTCTTGTATAAGTGACTGAGAAGAGCGTATGGAAGGTACAAGTGAAGAATACACAGTAAGCGGATCAAAGGCTAACCATGTCTTGCCCTTTATGTAATGCTTTTGCTCAAGAAGATATCGTAGCATGTTAAACGCTGTATCTGAACAGCCTAGAGCAGAATAGATGGCCATTTCTTCTTCTTTGTTATACGTGCCGCCCGCTGAAAAAGATTGAAGTACACGTCTAAGAAGCTGAGAATCAAAGTGATCCTTTTGTAGCATTGCCTGAGAGAATGCTTTATCCTCATCCCAATACAGTAAAATGGCCACACTTGGTCGCCCGTCCCTGCCAGCTCGGCCCATTTCCTGTAGATAGGATTCAAGATCAAGAGGAGCATGGAAATGAATAACAAACCGTATATCTGCTTTGTTTACCCCCATTCCAAATGCACTTGTACAACAAACAATATCGAGCTGACCATTCATAAATTGCTGTTGAATGAGTAGTCGATCTTCATGAACCATGCCCCCATGATAATGGTTACACTTTGTCTGTCCATTCTGTCTTAAATACGAAGCAACCTTTTCAGCCCACTTTCTGCTTTGAACATAGATCATTCCTGGACCTTCTAGGGTGGTGACATACTCTATCAGTTTCTCTAGCTTATCTTGGATTGAAGATACAGGCTCCACGGCTATCGAAATATTTGGTCGATCCACACTGTAGATAAAACTGACGGGATCATCAAGTTTTAAGTGTTTCTTAATGTCACTGCGGACTACTTGTGTAGCAGTAGCTGTTATGGCAAGACAAGGAGGTAGGCCGAGCTCTTTTCGAACCTCAAATAATTTTAAATAATCCGTCCTAAACGATTTTCCCCAATGAGAAATACAATGAGCTTCATCCACAACAAAATAGCTGATAGAAACTTGTTTTAGTCTTGTCATTAACCAGTCAGTTTGTAGCATCTCTGGAGATATATAAAGTAATTGATATGAGTCCAAATTAGCTAGTATATATTGTTTTTCTTCGTATGAAACCATACTATTTAATGCTGCTACTTGTTTTAACCCCCTACTACGAAGATCTTGGACCTGATCCTGCATCAGTGAAAGGAGTGGAGACACAACAATGGTTAAACCCTTAGATAAAAATGCAGGAAGCTGATAGCATATTGACTTTCCCGTGCCTGTTGGCAGCATAGCTAATACGTCAGATCCTTCTAAAAGCGAGCTAACAATTTCTTTTTGCCCCGCTCTAAAGCTTGAATATCCAAACCACTTATCTAATGATTGTAGTAGATCCATTCAAATAATCCTTTCGAGTTAATGCCAGCCGAATTTTAAAATATGTAAACTCTTCACCAAGTGCTTCTCTCAGCTCTTTTAACTTTAGTGTGTTACATTCATTTGCGACCTTATCAACAGCTCTAATTTCCTGTTCAGTAACGTATGCTTCAATAGAGAAGGTTGAATCATACAAAGCTAGCTCCACAATATGGTCTTCAATTGTGCTTTGCTTAAGTCTTCGTTTGTTTCCCACTTGGAGTAATGTGTATCCTTCTTTTAGTAATTGTGCTGTTTTCTGCGCCGTGGCGGTTGAGAATGTTTGCTCGTTAACTTTACAAATAGCTAGCGTTTCAAAAGTATGTGTTTGAAATGCATTGAAAAGCCTATGTAATGTCGCCTTATGCATAACAGCTACATTAAGCTCCTCCATTTGTAAGCGTTCTGCTATTTGTTGAATAGTTAAACCTATTTGAGCAGGCGAGCTTAGCTGTAATACAAAAGCAGTCGCCTGACTCGTTGAACAGGTGGAAAGAAATGCGTCACATTCTTTATACAATTGATGGACTAGGTGGTCTAATCCATTTCTGTTCTGCTTAATTTGAGCTTTAACCCATTTTTGCACACTATGGTTTGAGGTGACAGGTACAAAATGTGGTTGCTTTATTATAAGATGTGTTGCTGTTTGGATAAGTAATGTCAAACGTAGCCAGTACTCAGTCGTTTGTTGAAGATACTTTAAGCCATTTAATTCTGTCATGTATGGATGGTTTTGAGCAAACTCGGCGAGCTTTTCTTGACCCTTATCTGTCAAGACTGCAAACTCTTCATCTAAGATAATACTCTGTTCATGAACAAGTTCCTGAGTTAGCTTCTCCAAATCAATTCTTGTCATTTGGGGTGTAAGATTATAAAAAGGGAGTAAAGAATAGAAATGACTATCCTGAATGGCCTGTGCTGATTTTTTTCCTTGTAAGATATGCAAAGCCCCATAAATCGTCCGCTCTCCCTTAAACGCCCCTAGGATAGAAAGAAGCAACGCTTTTTTCATTAGGCCAGCCCCTTTGATTCTTCATTCTATTCAATCATTGTAACAAATTTCAGCTTTCCTTGTGTTAACAGAGTATGGATTTCGTGAACTTTCATCTACATTCGATGATTTCCGCGTAATAAGCAGCAGGATTCAGTTGAAAAAAAAACGGGTAGACTTTACAATAGGTAAAGAAAATGCATTCCCTGATAAATTGACAATGAGTAAAAAGGGAAAGCTTGCCGAATTGGAGGTTAATAATATGGCTAAATACACGATTGTAGATAAAGATACCTGTATCGCCTGTGGAGCATGTGGCGCAGCAGCCCCTGATATTTACGATTACGATGATGAAGGCATAGCATTTGTCATTCTAGATGACAATGCAGGTACAACAGCAATACCTGATGAGTTAGAGGAAGACATGGTTGATGCCCATGAAGGATGTCCGACTGATTCCATTAAAGTCGCAGACGAACCATTTAATGGAGACGCACTGAAGTTTGAATAGATACACCTCAGAAAAGACTTGACCCTCACCTTCTAAGTGTGAGAGCAAGTCTTTTTTGTTAGTTTTTATTATAAGGTAAGCCCAACGAGACCCATCCTGGCATTATTTGTCCATATTTCTGAAAATGATTGGGGTGGTAAAGGGTTTACCCCTGAACCCACTTCAATTGTAAATCCAGGTTTATGTGTGTCTTTAATAAACCAATCCTTAAAACCTGCGTCACTTTCTGCAGTGCGTATGGCCGTGTATGAACTCGCTTGACAAAGTCGTTGAACCATTTCCTCGCTTTCTGCCGGCTCCATTCCTCGATAACCCCAATAAATGACCTGACCCTGGGAATGGTACGCTAACACATAATCAGGTTGTATTTGCTTCGTATATTCATAAACAGCCATTGCTTCTGGTTCAGATAAAGGGTGGGGACCACCATAATGCCTAGGCCAAGGTTGATGTGGGCTTCCTTTTGCTTCTTGAGCCCAGCCTGCTGGCCACTGATGGTTTAAATCCACCCCACGAATGTTGGCTGACCAATGATTAAATCTGGTTATCCCTTGATTGATGTCTTTTACTTGATGCTCATATGGATGCCCTTCATACAACCCTTGCAGTACGAGCTCAATCCCATCGGGGTTAACCATCGGAATTACGTGCAACTGAACCCGTTTAAAAAGTTCCGTTAAATCAAAACCGTACCATTGCTCTTTCGCCTGTTGTTTTTCCACATAGCTCATCATAAATCGACTGAGAAACTTTGAGGTGTGCCACTCATTTGCATGCCAGCCTCCTGAATATAAACAGGTTTTTTTACCAGTGCCTATCACCCACGCATACAAGGGTTGACCAAGAACTGAGAATCCTATCACGGATGCTTTTATTCCTAACTCCTCAAGTCTTAAGCGATCTTGCTCTAATTGGTTGGCCCCATACTCACAAAGAAGATCATTATCAAGTGAAATGTTTTTAATGAAACGTGCTTGCTTTGGTAAGAGGAGGTTTTTTCCGACAGGTAGGTAATCATATTCAAAACGAATACTCGGATTTAAAAGCATTAGATCAAACGGTCGGATTTGATGATGGTAAGCGACGAGTGAAACGGTATCCCCCTTCTTGACTACATAGTTCATATCGCTTCTCCCCTCTTCTTCTACTCTAAAAAAGTTAAAAATTTTTAATGAAGCTAGCCTTAAGTAGCCTGTTGACAGTACTAATTGAGTATGATAAGTTATCTAACAATTAGAACTTTAATTAATTTTATATTGATACAGACATCGAAGAAGAATGAAAAAAAGCACTTCTTTTCAGAGAGCTGACGGTTGGTGTAAGTCAGTAAGAGTCTTTTTGGATAGCCCTTCTGAGTCAATACATCGAATGTAAGTAGATGTATTCGGGTGAATCCCGTTACGATTGGAGTATATCTCCATAAGAGCTCTGAACGTGTTCAGATAATGAGGGTGGTACCGCGGACTTCCGCCCCTCACGACTAATTGTTGTGAGGGGCGGAGTTTTTTTGAGATAGCAACGCTTTCACAGTGCCGCGACAAAGCATAAAAGTAATCAAGGGAGTGGAGTGTAAAATGGGACAACAACTTGAAATGAAAACAAAAGAAAGAGAAAGCCGAACAAATACGTTTAACATTTTAGTTTCAGACACAATGAGCAAGGAAGGTCTACAGCCTTTACTTGAAAGCCCCCTCGTAGAATGTGTACAAAAAAATGTGAACGAACTAGATCAATTGGATCAATTTGATGCACTACTTGTTCGCAGTGCAACAACGGTTACTGAAGAATTGTTGCTTAAAATGCCTAATTTAAAAATTGTAGCTCGTGCTGGTGTAGGTGTAGACAATATTGATTTAGACGCAGCGACAAAGCATGGTGTGGTTGTCATTAATGCCCCCGACGGAAACACAATATCGACAGCTGAACATACCTTTGCCATGATGAGCTCCTTATTACGAAAGATCCCTCAGGCGAACGCATCCATTAAGGAGGGTCTTTGGAATCGAAATAAATACCAGGGTTCCGAATTACGTCTAAAAACTCTCGGCATCATAGGGTTTGGTCGAATCGGTAGTCAGATTGCTCAACGTGCAAAAGCATTTGAAATGAAATTAATTGTCTTTGATCCATTTTTAACAAAAGACCGTGCTGAGAAGCTTGGCGTTGAATTAGGTTCGGTTGAAGAGGTATTAGCTGCGGCAGATATCATTACCGTTCACACTCCACTCACTAAGGAAACAAAAGGCTTACTGGGCATGAAAAATATTGCAAAAACCAAACCAGGTGTTTTTCTCATTAACTGTGCTCGTGGAGGAATTATCGATGAGCAGGCATTAAAGCACTATCTCCATACTGGCCATGTAGCCGGTGCTGCTCTTGACGTATTTGTGGAAGAGCCAGCAACCGATCGAGAATTACTCGACTTTGAAAATGTGATCGCTACGCCACATATTGCTGCTTCTACAAAGGAAGCCCAATTAAATGTGGCCTCACAAGTTGCTGAAGAAGTGTTGCAGTTCCTCCAAGGAGCTCCTGCTACAAATTCAATTAACTTACCGACCCTATCAAAAGAGGTCTACGAAAAAGTAAAGCCATATTATCAACTTACTAAAAAGATGGGTAACATTCTTTCTCAGGTTATGCGAACTCCCGTGCAAGAAATAAATGTTCATTATAGTGGACAGGTTGCGGACTCTGAAACAACAATAACCACACGTAGCTTGCTCGCAGGTTTCCTGCAACCTCGTGTTGATGCAGCGGTAAATGATGTCAATGCCTCGTTTATTGCTAAGGAGCGTGATATTAGCTTTGGTGAAAAACACGTATCCGACTCTTATGGATACGCAAATCTTATTCATGCTGTTGTAAAAGGGGAAGATCGTAGTTTTTCTATTCAGGGTACTTATGTTAAAGAATATGGGCCGCGTATTGTTAATATGAATGGCTTTTCGGTTGACTTTGTACCTGAAGGACACATCCTCTATATCCAACATAATGATAAACCAGGTGTTATTGGTAAAATGGGTGGACTTTTAGCAGAGCATGAGGTTAATATTGCAACGATGCAGGTGGGCCGCCAAGAAGCAGGTGGACAAGCGATTATGCTTGTAACTGTTGATAAATTAGTGGATCAGGCGGTATTAGAAGGCCTGCAGAAAATAGAAGAAATTCAGTTTGTTGAAACGATTGAATGCTAAACTGCTAACGACATAAGCAAGAGGTAAGACAAAATTTACTTCCACAATAGACAGACTATATGTTTTAGCTAAAAAAAGAACCGAGCCATAGACTAACGTAATGGTTCGGTTCTTTTGTCTTACTAACATTAAAGGCTTCGGCGGCGGGATTCTCGTGTATTCTCTACGCTGGTTTGTGCTCTTTCATGACCCTGCCTATACCCTAGGGGTTCGGGCATTTGTTTATTCATTCTTCTTTGTACCTGAAGTAAACCAGCTAATTAGAATGATTAGCACGAGTACACTCCAAAACACAATCTTCCATGGGGTTGATTCTGGAAAATGTTCAGGTAAGATCGCTAAATCAGGATGGCTAATTGTAAAGACAAGAAGCTTAACGCCTACCCAGCCAACGATAATATAAGCACCTGTTTCCAAATTAGGACGCTTCTCAAGAAGATTCACAAACTTACTGGCTGCAAACCTCATAATAATAATGCCAACAATTCCCCCAATTAATATCACAATGAACTGACCACCGTCCATTTGACCTATCGTAGGAAGTGCTGTTTCCGGCAAGGTCATGGCCAGTGCAACGGCAGCAAGAATAGAATCTACCGCAAAGGCAAAGTCAGCAAGTTCTACTTTTAAGACCGTTTTCCAAAATCCTGCTGGTGCCTTTACCGACTTTGCCGATTTTGTTTTATGAAGAATGAACTTTCTCCAAATATAATGAAGAGAAAGATAAAGTAAGTAAATGGCCCCTATGGCTTGGATTTGCCACACATCAATAAGATATGAAATCAGAAATAATGAGGCAAACCGAAAAATAAATGCTCCTGCCAAACCATAAAATAAGGCTTTTTTTCGTTGTTGTTCTGGCAAATGGCGAATAATCATGGCTAAAACAACCGCATTATCAGCCGCAAGAATACCTTCAAGCCCAATAAGTACGAGTAAAACCCATGCGTATTCAAGCAATAATGCTGTATTCATTCATCGTGTACCCCCAAACCAAAAAATGGACAACAGTATCGTCCATTTAAGTGTTTGGCTTAGTTTACACATCTCTATACAGCTTATTCATAACCAAATATGCATAAGAATTTGTTCAAGCTGTTGTTCTTTCGTGAGCTGCAAGTAGTTGTGCCCTTTTTCCGTTAATTGGACCTGCTGATGCTCGACCTTCAGAAACTCCTCTTGGAGAGCGACAGTCCAGTAAAAATTCTGCATTTGCTTTGCTATCTCGTGATCTTCCCTTGTTTGAATACGATATCCAAATGCACGATTATGGGCCTTCCAAAACCGATTGTGTAATCGATCATTCCGAACGAAGCACTGATTATGCTCTGCCCGAATTTTTTTTAGCATAAATACAAAACCATCTACAATATCAATTTGTGCACTCGATAAATCCATTTGCTGATTAAACCATGAAAGCAGCTCAGCTTTTAATCCATCAGTTGTCATCGTGCCGAACCCTTTCTTTTGCTCAATTCCTTATTATTCTTTGCGGTGGACAGAGAAACAAACCTTTAGCCGCCACTTTAACTCTATTCATCGCTAAAAACATACACAAAAGCATGGATACTTTCTTTTACACATTCTTATGTTCAGTTTAGCACAAATAAATATTTAATGTCTTTACTTTCAGTCTCTTTTGCATCTGTTATATCCATTCCTCCAACGTTTGCTGTTGCAGCCCCCAGAAATAACGCGCCAATAAAAACGGCTAATACTAATGCGATACATAATCGTCTAATGTAATCGAACATGTATGCCTCCTAATATACTCATTCATTTAAGGATGATGTGAAAACACCTTCACTCTCATTGTTTGATCCAAAACTTCAGCCCGAAGGATAACCGGATAATCAAATGGGTTCTTAAATACAAAATCAGGCCCTCCCCAGGATACAGTTGCATCTCTACCTGATGGAACATAGCCTACCTCACGAGAATGGGAATATCGCTGGATAACCTCTAGCCCTGCCTGATCAATAGCATTAAATAGCGTTGAAGAGGTTTGACAGATGCCTCCGCCAATTCCAAGAACAAATTCCTTGTTCACAATTTCTAGAGCTTCTTCATAGCCCCGTTCTACCGTTCGTTCACCAACTACCTTGTTAAAAGAAAATTGATCTCCGGGACCTAATACATAGTTATTAATAGCTTCTGCTGATAACTGAATATTGTTTACCCTGCCATCTACAGACCCATCAAAATATGTATGGAAGCTTGCTCGTTCGTATTCATCAATTCCAGCCAACTCTTCGATTGTCACCGTTGGTTCAGTTTCATAAATCGGGAGCGTCAGTTTTTTTGTTCTCGGTGATAACTCAAGCATCATGTCGACTAATTCATCTTCAGCCAGAATAAGTCGGTTCGTTCCTTCCGTTACATCTCCAGACTCTGATAAAGACGGATTACGCATCGGTGTATCAATTTCTCCTGCTAGTTCTTTAGCAAATTGAATAATTCGTTCCTGATCTAGCTCCTGTTCATCTCCCTGCTCGGGGAATCCCACATCTGCCAACTGAATCATTTTACGTTGATTTAGGTGATCCTCAATCTCTATAGAATCAAATGATAAGCTTTCCTTTACACTAATCGAACTCACAATTTTTTTGGGATTCGGTTTACTTATAAGCTTGTCTTGTGCCTGACATGCAGTTAAAATCATGACACTCATGAATATATAGCCAATACGAGCTAGGATTCTCAGCAACACTTTCACCCCCTCGATATATCTATGTGAGAGGGGCTTAATTCATGTTTGATTATTTATTTTTGTCTTCTGAAAAAGAGAACACCGAGGATCCACGTACATATTCTATATCAGGATTTGAATCGATTGCATTTACAGCTCTAGCGACTGCAAAAAAATAGTCTGATAAACGATTTGTATATGCCAATAACTCTGCGGGTACAGAATTAGTTTCACTTTGGAGCCTTGAGAGATTTCGTTCGGCTCGACGCGTGGAGGTTCGACACACATGAAGAGCTGCTGTAGCCTTGCTTCCACCGGGTAATATAAAACGTTTTATAGGCGGCGCTTGTTCAACCCAGTTATCAATTCGCTGTTCAAGCCAAGTAATCATATCAGAAGTTACTTTTAGATCGACTTTATTTTTAGATTGAAGGACAGCCAGATCACTTCCACAATCGAATAGTTGATGCTGAATTTCTAGCAATTCCTGACTAATTTGTTCTAGCTCCGAACACTGCATTTCTGCCCTTGCCATACCTGTAAAGCTATTAACCTCATCAAATGCGCCCAATGTTTCAATCAACAGGTCATGCTTAAATAACTTTCCGCCTATTAGGGATGTTTTACCTTTATCTCCTGTTTTGGTATACAATTTCATATGCTCACTCCTTTTTTGTAGATAAACTCATAGAAAAAAGGCTTTTTATACCTTTATCGGGTTATAAAAAGCCTTTTTAAATGCATTCTTACTCTAAGAAATCCTCAGGGTAAATCATTTCGGCAAGCGTTCTTGCACCCTCTACTAGCCTTGGTCCCGGTCGACTAACTACGTTGGGATCAATATCGTATATTTGGTCCTCTTTGATAGCTTGTACTTGCTGCCAGGCAGGCCTATTGGAAATATCTTCAGTTCCACCATACGTAGAGATAATCACATCTGGGTTATACGTGACCCCAGCTTCCTCACTTACTTCTGTCCAACCAATAACATCCTCAGCCGCATTTAGTGCATGAATCCTTTGGAGCAGCTCATCTATAAATGTTTGCTTACCAGCTACATAAATAGGCTGCGGGGAAATTTCAATCCATGTACTTTTTTGCTCTTCCTCAGACCTTTCTGTTATTGCAGACAACTGCGCCAGCTCATCTTGCATTTCCTCAATTAACTGAACAGCTTCTTCATTCCGGTTAATCAGA
Organism: Alkalicoccobacillus porphyridii; assembly: GCF_007293315.1. Taxonomy (GTDB): domain Bacteria; phylum Bacillota; class Bacilli; order Bacillales; family Bacillaceae_D; genus Alkalicoccobacillus; species Alkalicoccobacillus porphyridii. The sequence goes on along the minus strand of NZ_VLXZ01000004.1, from coordinate 27,883 downwards.
CCAGCAATTGATTGAATTGAATCATATACAGCATCCAATGTTTGAGCATCTTCGACTACATATACTGGATATCCTGCTTCATTAAGCTGGTTTAATGGATCCTCTGCCTGTCCTATTCCTGACTCATGCGCCAGTATCAAATCCGGCTCCAGCTTTATAATTTGCTCAACATCAAATTCCATGCCACCAATACTTTGTACATCCAACACTTCTTCCGGATAATCATCGAAGTCAGAACGCCCTACAAGCATACCTCCAGCTTCCAGTGCATAAATGATCTCCGTATTACTTGGAATGAGAGAAACAATTCGTTTTGGTTCATTCTCTAATACGAAGTCAGACCCGATAGCATCGGTTTGTTCAATAGGATAGGCAGAAGAGGAATTCGATTCAGGCGTGTCATTAGATAGATCCGTAACACAGCCAGCCATGCCACATATTAAAAAAACAAACATACTTATCGATAATACTCGTCTGTTTCCCACTTTTTCTCCTACCTTATACTGTTCCGTATGAAACAAGATTTTTCTTTATCGTTCGTCAGCTTCAACAGTAATTCGAGGCAAATGGATAGAAAAAGTTGTACCTTTATTCATTCGACTATGAACAGAGAGCTCACCCTGATGTGCTTCAACAATGTTTTTAGCAATCGCTAAACCTAAGCCCGTACCAGATCTTCCTCTTGTACGTGACTTATCGCCTTTATAAAAACGCTCAAAGACAAATGGCAAATCTTCTTCTTTAATTCCACTGCCCGTATCTGCGACATCAATCTCAATTATATCTGTTTTTAATCGAATGTTTAGAGCTACATCTCCACCTTGCTCCGTATGCCGAATCGCATTATGAAGTAAGTTGGTAAGAACCTGTTCCATCCGGTCTGGATCAATCCAAACAATAGGATTCTCGCCTGTTAGATGAGTTGTTAAATGAAGCCCATCCTCTGCGGCATAACCGTAAAACTTACGAATCATCCGTTCACTAAACTCCTGAATATTAACTTCTGCTTTATTAAGTTCTGTATGTCCAGCTTCCATTCGTGCTAGATCCAAAAGCTCATTCACTAATCGACCCATACGTAAGGATTCATCATAAATAATACGGGCAATTTCCTTTTGATCCTCTTCTGTGCCTGCTACATCATCAACAATCGCTTCACTGTATCCTTGTAGTAATGAAATGGGTGTTCGTAGCTCATGAGATACGTTAGCAATAAAATCCTTGCGCAATTTATCGTGTAGACGCTCCTCCGTCATATCACGGATAACAGCAACGGTTCCTCTGACATCCTCTTGATCATATAAGGGTGCCATTAAAATAGCCCAGCTTCTGCCTTGAACTACAATCTCAATTAACTCCTCACGCTCTTGGGTTACAACCTTTTGAAAGAGTTCATTCATTTCCTCAGGCAACTGATGAGCGATTGACTCTTGCAGCTCCATCTCATAACGCCAATCCTCAAAAAAACGCTCAGCCGGAGGGTTCATCACCACAACCTCTCCTTTACGGTTAAAGGTCATGACCCCGTCTGCCATACTACTTAAAATACGGGCAAGCTGCTCCTTTTCCTGATTAAGCGCCGCAATATTCCGATTTAATTCTCGACGCATTCGATTAAAGGCAATAGCAAGCTGCCCAATTTCATCATGTGTCAGAATCGGAACCTTTGTTTGAAAGTTGCCCTCAGCAACCTCAAGTGCAGCCTGACGCATTTTTCTTAGTGGAGCAGTCATCCTAGAAGATAAAAAGAAAGCAAAAACGGTCGTAAGAATAATAGCAATACCTGCAGATAAATAAACAATTCGTCTTGTTTCATTAGATGTTTGTTCAATGATAGAAAGCGTTTGGTACATATAGACTGCGCCATTATCTACATTGTTTAGAGGAACACCTACAACCATAATGGTCTCCATTTCACTATCAATAGAAGCCGACCTTGGTCTAAAGTCAGCTTCTTTTGCAACAACTGCTCCCTCTTGAAGGACTCTTGAAAGATCTGTATCCTCAGTAAATACTTCAGGAGGCAATCGAAATGGGAGATAATTTTCTGAGCTCCATACCTTTTCACCTGCTTCAAAAATGGCAATGTTACTCGAAAAATTTTCCCCGTATCTATCGATCATTTCTCTATTATCAGGATCATTGCCCTGTTCCTCATAAATAGTTGCGAGCATGGAGGCATGCTTTTGCAGCTGAGTCTCAGCTTCGGTTAAGTTGTGCTGTTCAAGTGAACGCAGGAGAAGAACCATTAGAATAGATAACACAACAGAAACAAGTAGTAGTATCGTAAACCAAAGCTTTCCAACGACACTTTGCCACAGCATTATGACTTCATAGCCTCGAACTTGTAGCCAACTCCCCAAACCGTTGCAATCATACTTGCAGTTTCCTCCGAGACTCGGTTAAGTTTTTCGCGAAGTCTCTTAATATGCGTATCAACTGTTCTCAAGTCCCCAAAAAACTCATAGTTCCAAACATCCTTAAGTAGCTGCTCACGAGAAAACACTTTATCAGGTGATTGCGCTAGGTAATACAGAAGCTCGTACTCTTTAGGTGTTAATCCAATATCCTGTCCATCCACACTCACACGGTGCGCATCATTATCAATGGTTAGCTGGCTAAACACAAGCAGATCCTTGGTTTGGACATCTGTTTGTAAGAACTTTGTTGTTGAAGACCTTCTAAGCAAGGCTTTCACTCGAAGAACAACCTCTCTCGGACTGAATGGCTTGACGATATAATCATCTGCACCAACTTCAAAGCCCTGAACACGGTTAGCTTCTTCACCTTTAGCCGTCAGCATCATCACTGGCGTTGCTTTTGTTTTTCTAAGCTCCTGACACACTTCTACTCCGTCCATTTCAGGCATCATGACATCAAGTAGAATTAAGTCGTACTCTGATTCATTTGCCATCTCTAACGCTTGACGGCCGTTCACAGCTTCTTCAATTGCGTAATTTTCTCTTTCCAAATACATACGTAATAATCTTCTGATACGATCTTCATCATCCACTACCAATATCGTTGCTTCGTGTTGGTCCATGAAGTAAGTGCCTCCTTTTGCTACAAACAATAACTATACGTTGTAGTGTACCATGTCACCATTATTTCAGTCACTTTTTGCGAATTTATGCGTAGGAATGAAGACCTGCAATGACTAAGTTAACAAAAACAAGATTAAACATGATTATGGCAAAACCGATAACACATAACCAGGCTGATTTCTCTCCATGCCAGCCATTTGATAGGCGTAGATGTAAATACACTGCATAAAATAGGAAAGTAATAAGCGCCCAAACCTCTTTAGGGTCCCATCCCCAGAATCTTGTCCATGCTATTTGAGCCCAAATCATAGCAAAGATTAGTCCCCCTAATGTAAATACCGGGAAACCAATGGCAATCGCACGATAGCTTATTTCGTCTACTTGATCTGGTTTAACAGCTCTTAATAGAGGTTGGATGGCATGGCCAATTCTTTTTCTAAGAATTAATCGTAAAGCTAGATAGATCACTGCTCCTGCAATAAAGGACCAAATCACCGTGTTTAAATCATCACTACGAATATTAGCACCTACATTAAAAAATGGTTGCAGACGACCGTCAGAAAGCATTTCTGCTTGGTTTGGCCCAACTAATGCTGGCAATGAATACGTCATTTCAGCCTCTGCATCAAACTCATTAATATAGGCGAATGTGGCTTCATAATTCATTAATTTAAATAGATAACGAATGCCAATGTATCCAACTAAGCTTGTAATTGAATACATAATCCATTCAAGGGCAGCGGTTTTTATTCCAGGTTTTTGATAATCTAGTGTTCGAATTAAATAAATTAATCCTGCTGCAAAACCAATGGATAAAATACCTTGCCCAAGAGCAGTTGTAATCACGTGAATTTTAAGCCAGTTACTTTGTAACGCTGGGATAAGTGGCTCAACCTCTCTTGGAAATAATGAAGCATAGGCTACTAGTAACATCACTGTTGGCATCGTAAACAATCCAATAACATTACTTTTATAAATACCATAAATTAAAATAAAGGCCAGTCCCATAGCTATGCCGAGGAACGTCATGTATTCATACATATTACTTACAGGCGGATGCCCGGCTACGTTCCATCGAATGACGAAGTAGCCTATGGCACAAACTGCCGCCAATATACTAAAGATATAACCAAAACGGCCCCAGTGATTCCCTTTCATCTCACCTTGCTTATTTCTCCATTTTCTGCCTGTAACAGCCACAGCATACGCAATGGTTGATGCAAGATATAAGAAAAAAGCAATCAACATTAATGTTCCACTTAATGAAACCATCTTGTTACCCCTCCTCAGATTGTGACTGATTTTTTGATTTCTTTTCGGATTGATCCTCTGGTTGATGTAAGCTTGTCTCCTCTATTGCAGCAGACATGTCTTTTTGGAGTCCTAGCCCACTCTTATTCGTATGGCCAGCCATCCACCATTCTCCATCTACCTTTTGCAACCAAATCCGACGGTGCATCCAATACGCACCTTGTATCAGTCCAATCATAAAAATAGCCCCTCCTACAACAAGAAAAGGAATGGTATGGTCTCTTCTCACCGTAAGAATGCTAACATTTTTCATGACAACATCAACAAACGTCATTTTATACTGATTCTCACCCATAGGTTCTCGATTGTCTTGGATACCCACAAAGCTTACTTCGCCCTCTGGTGTTTCAGGAGTAAACATTCTAAAGAAGAAATACGGGTTATCCGGCACACGAGACCTGGTTGATGGTTGATTCATATCATTCATAAAGTAATCCGGGAAATATCCCATTACTTCCACTCGATATCCATCTTCAAATTCATACTCGTCTTCAGGATTAAATAGATCTATGTCTATCCTGCCAAACGTTTCTCCAGATTCTTTGTCCTCTAGGGTAAACGACAGTTCGTTTAACTCATTTAATTTATATTGTGTTTGATATAAGGATAAGCCTTCATATGTTAATGGTTCATTAACCCGTATTTCTTGTCTTGCTACCTCTTCTTTCTCACCTGCTACACCGATGACTTCACTTGTTGATTCTAGAAGAACCGCATCAGTCTGAAAGGTTTTGACAACTGGTTCCACGTTACGTTCTAGTGCATCTTGAAACGTAGGGTCAGTCTCATCATAATATTCAACAAAAAAACGTTCATTTTTCACATAGAATTCGGAATCACTTACTGGAACAACGGCCTCTTCGCCTTCACGTATCCACATCGTTTCATCAACATACATACCTGGAAAATATCGAAGCATACAGCCAATAAGAAAGATGATGATTCCAATATGATTTACATACGGTCCCCATCTGGCAAATCGATTTTTCTCGGCCAGCAAATTACCATTCTCTTCTTTAATTATGTAGCGTTTTTTCCGCAGATTGTCCTTCACTTTTTCCAGTAGCTCAGCATCTGACATATCAGGCTGTGGCGTTTTAGAGAAGAAGCGCTGTTTACTTAAGAAAATCTTATGTCTTGTTACTCGTTGCTTTGATAAAGATTTATATAATGGTACAACACGATCAAGACTAGCAATCGTGAGTGAGATACCTAAAGAGGCCATTAATAGCATGTACCACCACGAGCCATAAAGATTATGAAAACCTAGCTGATAATAAAGCTGCCCCAAAAACCCATACTCATCTCTATAATAGACGGATGCATTTTGTTCAGGGGGAATATACATCTCCTGTGGAAAAACACTGCCCAAGGCTGAAGCAATTAATAAGACAACCAAAATCCAGATGCCTACCTTTACAGAGGAAAAAAACACCCATATTTTATCAATGAGCGTTGTTGTATAGGTCTTAGATCGCCTTGCTGCTCCTTCGTATCTCATATTTAGAAGGGTTGATTCAGCTTCTTCTTTCACTAGAGGTTTACCGCACTTTTGGCAGATCAGTGTACCTTCGGGATTCAGCTGTCCACACTCACATGATTGATCTTTCATTTTTCCTCACCCCGTTTTACTCTTGTGGAACAATGGAATCAAGAAACTCCTCTACCATTTCTTCAGTCATTCCACCCTCATGAACTTTTGTAATCATACCGCTTTCATTTATTAAAATAGTCGTGGGAAGTGGTCTCACACCATACGCATCCGTTACGTTCATGCCTTTATCAAGCAAAATCGGAAAGCTTAACCCATATCGATTTACAAAGGTATTTACCGTTAGCGGTGCTTCGTTAACATTAACAGCTAAGATCTCAACACCCTTGTCCTTATATTCCTCATACAAAGCTTCCATATGTGGCATTTCACGCTCACATGGCGGACAGAACGTACCCCAGAAATTAAGCATAACACCCTTTCCTTCATAATTAGAGAGCTGATGCGGCTCACCCTGAAGATCCTCTAAGGAAAAATCAATTGACGCATTACCTGCTTGGGCAATACTATGATCAGCAATAAAATTTGAGTAAAACGCATAGCCAACCGCTATAAGAATTGCCAGTAGAATCACTGTTCTCATGATGAGTCGTTTTCTTTTCAATGGTGTACCTCCTTTGCTAAAACAGGCTACCTAAATAGGCAGCCTCCACACAAACATTATTTAATCCATCCGTTTGTTCACATGGTACCCTACTCTTTAGTATAACGCTCTCGATATTCGCATTACCTTACGTTTTATGACGGTTTCGTGACAGCCAATTCACGTAAGTGTTTAACTTCAATTGGTTTTAATGGACGAACATCCCCAGGATTAAGCCCCTTAAGTGTCAAAAAGCTATACTCTTCTCTTTTCAGCTTAAGTACCTGATGTCCAATCGCTTCAAACATCCGTCTAACTTGACGATTTCGCCCTTCATGAATACTTAATCGCACGATCGCCGTATTTTTTTTCTTGTCGCCTGAGATTAGCTTTACTTGGGCAGGAGCGGTTTTTCCATCTTCAAGCATAACTCCACGCTCTAATTTCTTTAGGCTTTCTTTTGTTGGAGTGCCTTCTACCTTCGCCACGTACACCTTATTCATTTGATGTCTAGGGTGCATGAGTAGATTAGCAAAATCCCCGTCATTCGTTAGCAAAATTAAACCAGAGGTATCATAATCTAATCTTCCAATTGGAAATACTCGTTGCTCTATGTGTAAATAGTCTGTGACCACCTTACGATCTCGATCATCGCTCACACTTGAGATAACTCCACTAGGCTTATACAGCAAAAAGTAAACGGGCTCCTCTTTATCAATCGGTACACCGTCGACCTCAATCTTGTCTCGCTGAGCCTGAACCTTAACGCCAAGTTCAGTTACGGGTTTTCCGTTCACTGTCACCCGTCCTTGCAGGATTAGCTCTTCCGCTTTTCTTCTTGATGCAATGCCTGCATGGGCAATCACTTTTTGTAACCGTTCCATTTATCCTTCACCTCACGTACCATCATACCTCTGTGAACCTCATTAAACAAGTTTGAAAATCAACAGAAAAACAACAAAGATTAGTGTTTTTTCTGGAGCGTGAGAGGTAGGTCCCGCTTCGGAAATACACTTCGCTTTCCATGGGCGGCTGTTGAGCCCTTTGTGCTTACACACTGTAGTGTCTCACCTAGGTTTTTTCTCCTATAGAAGACTCCGTGTATTTCTTACGCTGGTTTATGCTTCCTTACATTCATTAAGTAACATTTTCAGTTTGGTATTCAGATTTAATTACTCTGAGTCAGGATGAGTCATCTCTGATATTTGATGCCTACTACTCATCAAGCGGACGAGAATGGTTGTCCGACACCTGCTTGGATAAAAAGGAGGCCACTGAAAAAAATCATGTAAGAATGAGTTGAATGGCGCCGCTACAGGAGAACCCTACGCTTTCCGCGGGAACGGCCTCAGCCCTCGAAGCCGAAAACCACCACTTCGATGTCTTCAGACTCGTTCTGTTCCGCAGGAGTCTTCGGGTTCTCCTTTCGCTAACGTTCTGACTTAACAAACGGAAGAACGTTCGCAATCTTATAAAGATCGTTTTCAGTGACCTCGATGAAAAGGTTCAATGAGATAAATCGATGGAGTCGAGTTAGCTCATTATCTTCCCGCGGTAAGCGTGCCCCCATTTTCGGGAGCGGCAATCGAAGAACTGTAACTCAGATAACCTCCAATTCCTTTATGTACTTAAGCGTATAAAGTGTAACCTAGAGTACCATCTATCCTTGTTTAGACAATAAAAAAAGCCGAACAATGAATGGAGAGACTCCAACATTCTTCAGCTTTTAGATTAGTAATAATTCTTTTGTCCCAGCCTCTTCCTATTATTTATATTTTTTCTGACCAACCACGGTCCTACGTTTGGTTGATTATCATCATACGCTCATTTCGGGAGCGAATGATACGATCTCTTTTTCGTTATACCATCGTGGTACTTACGCGTGAAATAGAACAGTAATGATAACGATTGAGGCAATGATGCCGACCGCGTCTGCGAGCAAGCCTACTTTTAAAGCATCTCCCATTTTCTTTACTCCCACTGCCCCAAAATAGACTGTGAGAATATAAAAGGTTGTGTCTGTGCTTCCTTGCATGGTAGCAGCAAGCCTGCCAATAAATGAATCAGGACCATGCGTTGCAGTTAAATCGCTCATCAAAGCAAGCGCCCCAGTACCTGAAATCGGTCGTAATAAAGCAAGCGGCACAACCTCAGCAGGTACTCCAATGGCATAGAAAAATGGCGATAGGGCGTTCATGACAAAATCCAATGCACCTGAAGCACGAAACACAGAAATCGCCACCATCATTCCAACTAAATAAGGAATAATAGAAACGGCCATACCAAAGCCCTCTTTAGCTCCTTCAACAAACGTTTCATAGGTTGGTACCTTCTTCATCGTACCGTATAAAAGAATGCCACCTATTAGCAACGGAATAAACCATATCGACAATTCTGATAGCCAACCCATGCCTATATTGCCTTCTTACGTCTTCTGGCATAAAAATATCGGTCAATTAATATAGCTCCGGTGAATGCGCAGGCAGAGGCCATTATGGTTGGTCCAACTATATCTGTAGGTGACGCGGATCCATAGCTCATCCGAATAGAAATAACAGTGGTGGGGATGAATGTGATACACGCTGTATTTAATGCAAGCAAAGTAACCATTGAACGACTCGCTGAATCTCGGTTTTGATTTAATTGCTTAAGCTGCTCCATGGCTTTAATGCCCATTGGTGTCGCAGCATTTCCGAGGCCAAACATGTTTGCTGTTACATTACTAAGGATGTAACCCATCGCTGGATGATTCTCCGGCACCTCTGGGAATATTCGAGTTGCGAGTGGTTTTAGTAGTTTGGCAAATGAAGCGAGTAACCCCGAGTTCTCAGCAATCTTCATTAACCCTAGCCAAAAGGCAAGTACACTTATTAAGCCTAAACATATGGCGACTCCTTCTTTTGCACCAGAAAAAATAGCTGCATTCACTTGATCCATCGTTCCATTCCACGCGGCGAAAAGGATTCCAATCACGAACATAGAAACCCAGATCTTATTAATCAATGAGGCTCACCCCCACAACAATTGAAATAACACCAAACAACCGCTGCCAAAAAGAACGCTTTTCTTCATTTGTAGGAGCCTCATAATATAATGGAATGCTAGCAAGTGTTTGTTTATCAAGTTTCATTGTTAACTTTCCTATAGGTTGATTCTCCTGCTCTTCTTTAACTGGAGGCGTCTGCAGGGTCAGTTCCTGTTTCAGCTTATGCCATTCGTTTTTTTGTAGCGGGTAAAAGTAAGATTGTTTTGAGTACAGGCGCCCTTTATAATAATCATCTTTAACTTGCGGGAGAATACCTTCTTTAATAACCTCTTTTAACTGGACATGTTCAAAAGCCCAATTAAATAAGTTCATATGATCATCCCAGTCATTGGATGCATCCAGTGTGACTGTGATTAAATCTAGGTCATCTTTTGTAGCTGTTGAAACTAGTGTGCGGTGAGCAAGCTTTGTATAGCCCGTTTTGCCACCTGTTGAATACTTATATAGCTGTGTAAGTAGTTTATTTTTGTTATGAAACACACGAACCTTTCCTTCTGTTGTACGATAGTCACTAGTTCCCGAGATGGTCTTAAAGGTATCATTCATCATGGCATATTGGGTTAACAACGCCATATCATAAGCACTAGAACGATGATGTTCATGATCGTCAAGTCCATGCGGGTTTTCAAATAACGTTTGATCCATGCCAATTTCAACTGCCTTTTCGTTCATCATAAAGACAAAGCCCTCAAGACTTCCTCCTACATGCTCGGCTATGGCTACGGCTGCGTCATTCCCACTGCGCATCATGAGACCATATACTAAATCTTCAAGCTTTACCTTCTCTCCTTCTTCCAAATATAGAGAGGAACCCTCTGTACCATATGCACGATCAGAAACAGTCACCGTTTCATTTAATTTACCTGATTCAATGGCTAGAATGGCTGTCATGATTTTGGTGATGCTTGCTATACGCATTGGTTCGTGTTCATTTTTCCCATAAAGAATCCTGCCTGTTGATTGCTCCATTAACACTGCTGCTTTCCCTGAGACCTCTAAATCTACTTGAGCCATTGCAGGTGGCAGGGGCAGAGCTCCCGTAATCATCAAACCACACACCAGCATAATAAGTAGTCTCTTTATCATCTGTAACCTCGCCTCGTTCCTGTATGCGGGGTTGCACCCTCACGTATTACCACCATATGTATGCCGGACAACCTTATTTATTCCGCCAAAAGCTGTTTTAACCAAGTTTAAACAAGGCAAAATCTGATTACACTAGCTACTAATCGGAAGGAGCTCAGCAGCATGTTTGAAGAATTAAAAGACTTAGTCCTTATACTCGGAAGAATTATAACGATATTCCCCCTTTTACTTGCCATGACTATGTATATGGGTAAGCGGTCTATCGGTGAGCTTCCTATTTTTGATTTTTTAATTATTATTTCATTAGCCTCTGTCGTTGGGGCAGATATTGCTGATCCTAATGTCAAGCATTTGCCAACGGCTTTTGCAATTATCTGCATCTGTTTATTTCAAGTCCTTGTATCAAAGCTTGCCATAAGTAAACGGAGATTTGGAAAGTGGATTACATTTGAACCTACCGTTATTATTCGTGACGGAAAAATACTTGTGAAGAATTTATCAAGTATTAGATATTCTTTAGATAATATTTTACAGCTACTAAGAGAAAAGGATGTATTTGATATTAACGACGTGGAATTGGGGATTATTGAAGCAAGTGGTGAGCTGAGCGTATTTAAGAAAGCAAGTAAACAATCTGTTTTAATAGAGGATCTACACATTCAAAAAAAACCAGGCGGTATGTCCTATCCAGTGATTATAGAAGGGGAAATTCAAAAGGAAGTGTTAAAAAGTATTAACCTACATGAAAATACCCTTCTGAATAAGCTATCCGAGAAGGGTATTACATCGTATGCATCCATTTTTCTTTGTACCATTGACTCTAATTTAAACATTCATCTATCCTATGATAGGACTGATTATCGTTACGAATCCATTCAGCATTAACCCTTTGGTTTAAAGGCAAGTGACGCTAAGAATCCAAAAATGATCGCAGCGGAAATACCTGCACTTGTTACTTCAAAGATTCCTGTTAATACGCCAATAATCCCATTCTGTTCAACTTCAGCCATGGCTCCTTCAACTAGCGAATTTCCAAAGCTTGTAATAGGCACCGTCATTCCTGCACCGGCGAAATCAATTAATCGATCGTATACACCAATTCCATTAAGCACAGCTCCACTAACCACTAAAGCAGACATGGTGTGGGCTGGGGTTAGACCTGCCACATCCATTAACAACTGCCCAATTACACAGATGAGACCTCCCACCAAAAAAGCCCAAACAAATATCATAGACTCACCTCCGCCGCTTCAATCGATACAGCATGAGCAATACATGGAATCGATTCTTTCTGCTGAAAGGATAAGGGGGATAACAAAGCACCCGTAGCTATGACGAGAATTTTGTTTAAGTCTCGAGCTTTCAAACGGTTTAAGAGATGTCCATACGTAACAACGGCAGAGCAGCCTGGCCCACTAGCTCCGGCAAGAACTGGCTGACCTTCACGATAAATCATTAATCCGCAGTCTTTAAATTGATTTTCCTTTAACTGAATTCCCTTCTGCTGACAGAGATCTTTCGCAATAGCTAAACCGATCTCACCAAGATCCCCACTCACAATTAAATCATAATCCGCTGGACTAGTTTGAGTATCATTAAAGTGAGCTTCTAATGTATCAACAGCTGCTGGCGCCATCGCTCCACCCATATTAAATGGATCAGACAATCCCATGTCTACAATCTTCCCTATAGTAGCAGACGTCACTCGAGGTCCTTTTCCCTCAGTAGAGACCACAGCAGCACCAGCAGCTGTCACGGTCCATTGGGAGGTTGGTGGCTTTTGACCACCGTACTCAGTTGGGTAGCGAAATTGTTTTTCTGTTGCAGCGTTATGACTAGAAGCAACGGTTACCACATGATTAGCCCCTTTTGAATCCACTAAATAGGCGGCCATGGCCAAGCCCTCCATTGACGTAGAGCAAGCACCAAATAAACCAATATACGGTATTTTGAGGCTTCTTCCAGCAAAGGTAGATGGCGTTAGTTGATTAACTAAATCTCCAGATAACATAAATTGAATTTGTTCTTTGTTAAGACCTGACTTTTGTATCGCCTGTTCACATGCTTGTTCAATTAATACAGTCTGTGCCTTTTCATACGAGCTTTCGCCCATCCATAAGTTGTCGTGCAGAAGATCAAATTCTTCAGCGAGCCTTCCTTTTGCTTCGAATGGACCCCCAATCGTGCCTGTTGCTCTAATAATAGGTTTGCTCTCAAACACCCAGCTTTGTTTCCCTGTTAGCATTTACAAGCCCCCTTGAATCAGGGTTTTAATTATTGCAACAAAAAACGCAGCTACTGTTCCAAAAACAATAACTGAGCCTGCCAATTTAAACATATTTCCGCCTACTCCCAGTACATAGCCTTCCGTACGATGCTCAATTGCAGCAGAGGCGATAGAATTGGCGAATCCTGTCACGGGCACAGCTGTTCCGGCACCAGCAAATTGAGCAAAGCGATCATACACACCGAGTCCTGTTAGCAAAGTAGCTATAAAGATAAGAACAGCTACCGTAGGATTTCCAGCTGATTTTTCAGTGAAATCAAAAAACGTATAAAAAAAGATATTTAATGCTTGTCCGATGATACAAATAAAACCACCCACAAAAAAAGCGCGGATACAATTCTTTAATACAGGACGTTTTTTTTCATATTGCTTTGCTAATTTTTGATAATTCTTCTGCTCGGCTGTAGCATTTTTAGCTGCCATGATCCTTCATCTACCCTTTCATATCTTCTTCAAGTTTCATTAATTTGTTTTTAAGTTCTTCCTCGCTAATATCGTGGTCATAAAGCTTTCGTTCCAGCTTATCAAGCTCCATGTAGATTTTTTTGTCCGTTGACACATGCACCTTTGCATTTGGATATTCCTTTTTGACTTTCTGAAAGGCTTCTTGACGAACATGTTCTAGCTTTAATCTGTCAAATTGTTTAACGTCTGGAGCAAGAAATAAAAGATGAGTATACTGTACACCCTTTACATCTTTAATCTCCTCCATCGATAAGAGAATTTGCTTTGCCTCGTCAACCTCAGCTTGTCGTTGAACCGGTTCACCTACCTCTGTTGAAAGAGCCTTCGTGTTGTCTGCTTCACCACATCCAGTTATGAAAACCACTATTAATAACACCGCTAAATATCGATGTTTCATGCCATCACCCCTTTTACTCTTTTTTAGCAGAGCCTGATTTTATTAGGATGACATTTTCTGTTGTTTTTATTACAACCTTCCTGCATTAATTCTACGGATAGGGATAAAACCTTTTGTTTACACTAACGTTCAATAAGAACACTAGAGGAGAGGGTAAAGAATGAATTCCGTCTATGGTTCACTTGCAATTGAACTGATTGTTGGTTTCTTTGCACTATTACTGTTAACCAAAATTTTAGGTAAAAATCAATTATCACAGCTATCTCCATTTGACTTTGTGTCTGCGCTGGTGGTTGGTGAGCTAGTAGGGAACGCCATTTATGATGATGAGGTTACCTTAACTCGAGTATTAGTGGCGATTGCCATTTGGGGGGCTCTCATTTATTTAATCGAGCTACTCACACAAAAAATTCGTAGATCTCGTTCTATATTAGAGGGCAGCCCATCAATCGTTATCCATAAGGGTAAAGTGCAATATGATGAGCTAAAAAAGAATAAATTAGACATTAATCAATTACAGCATCTATTACGTGACAAAGGCTCCTTTGCGATCCAAGAAGTTGAGCATGGAATCTTAGAAACTGATGGTACGGTTACCGTTATGAAAAAACACGCATATGATACACCAAAAAATGAGGAATTGAATATTCTTCCTACAGCAAGGCCCCTGCCCATGTTATTAATACTTGATGGGGAGATATCTACAAAAAATCTAGAAAAAGCAAACCTTACGGAGTCATGGCTTTATGATGAAATGGCAAGACAAGGGGAAACGGACATCAAAAATATTATCTACGCAGAATGGGTGGAAGGAGAAGGCTTATATGTAGAATCCTTCCGTCCTCTCGAGAATCAGTCGTAAGATTCGGTCAGTCTTTAAGCAAATGTTTTTCATTTGGTTTAGATTGCGGTAGAATAAGGAAAAGAGATACACACTCGTCAAAAATATAAGATATAACGAGGAGGAATCACTGTATGGTACGGAGTTTATTAAATAATGTGTATTCACTTGGTTTAGGCGCTGCTGTAACCAGTAAAGAACAAATTGAAAAGGCCGTTGATGACTTGGTCAAAAAAGGCGAAGTGAAGCGTTCTGAATCCTCTAATCTAGTTGATGAGCTTGTAGAAAAGGGAAACCAAACTCAAAAGCAGATAGATAGCATCGTTCAGGAACGGGTGAAACAGGTGCTTGATTCTATGAACATTGCCACAAAGGATGAGATTGCTGCACTTGAACAAAGAGTTCGTATGTTGGAGCAAAAGGAATCTGAGTAAATAAAAATGATGTTTAACAAATAGTAAAGAGGCGGCTCTTATCATTAGGAACCGCCGATTTGTGTTACGTCTGAATAATCGGGCAGTTGGAGGAGAACGTGTTATGATTAAAAAACGGATCCGCTATATTCAGCGATATCAAGATATTCTCACCGCTTTATTTCATTATGGTTTCGGTCATCTAGTACGAGATCTTGGACTATTAGACTTTGTCCGCACTCCTAAAAGAAAAAAGGATCCTAATTATTACAGGTCAACAGCTGAGCGATTACGGCTTTTGCTTGAAGAGTTAGGTCCTACCTTCATTAAAATGGGGCAAGTGGCCAGCACACGATCTGATATTTTTCCTGATTATCTAATTAAGGAACTATCCAAGCTCCAGGACCACGTCCCGCCCTTCCCCTTCAAAGATGTAAAAGCAATTATTGAAGAGGATTTAGGTAATTCTCTGGATTCTATTTTTCAGCACTTTGATGAAGAGCCGATTGCTGCAGCTTCCATTGGTCAAGTACATAAAGCGATTCTGCCTTCAGGAGAAAAGGTAGTTGTAAAGGTTAGAAGACCGAATATTGAACAGCAAGTGCTCACGGATTTAGCTATTATGGAGGATTTAATTGGATTAGCTGAGGAACGCTTAGTTTGGGCCAAACGCTTTAATTTGCTTGAAGTATTCCATGAATTTGCTGAAGCGTTAAAGTTGGAAATGAATTATAAAGAGGAAGCACAAAACACAGAACGAATTTATAAACAGACTGAAGATGAAGAGGATGTGGAAATCCCTACTATTTACCCTTCTTTTTCAACCAAACGAATGATGACCATAGCTTATGTAGAAGGCATCAAAATTACCTCCATTCGTGAGGAAGACGGGTACGATCTTAGTAAAGTAGCTGAAACCTTTGCAAAAAGCCTTTTTCAACAAATATTTGTTCATGGTTTTTTCCATGGCGATCCGCATCCCGGAAACATTTTTGTGAAAAAAGATCATACGATCGCTCTTATAGATTTTGGAATGGTTGGTCGCTTAACTCCAGAAATGCGACAAAACATGGCACTACTGGTAATTGGTCTAAAAAGCCGTCACACCGATAAAGTATTAAAAGCACTTAAAAATACAAATATTGTACAGGATCATGTAAATCAGCAATTACTTCGAGATGATTTAGATGCCTTAAGATTAAGGTATTATGATATGCCTATAAGTGATATTAGTTTAGGAGAAGCTGTGCAGGATCTATTCGCCGTTGCTAATAAACATCATTGTAAGGTTCCTTCTGATTTAACCATTTTAGGCAAATCGTTATTATCCGTTGAGCGGATAGTATCAACGCTTGATCCTAATTTAAGAATTATGGATTTGATCGAACCATTTGGTCGCACACTTATTAAGGAACGCTACGACCCACGAAGACTCAGCTCTCTTCTAAAAGATGAAATTGTTGATTCAGTAGAATTATTAAGAGATCTTCCACGTGAGCTTAGATCCCTTTCCAAAACTGTTCAACACGGAAAAGTGAAAGTCGAGATCTCAGTACCTGAAGTAGATCGACTGATCAACAAAATTGACAAAGTTAGCAATAAGGTTTCATTTGCCATCGTGTTAATGTCCTTCAGTATTATCATGGTCGGCATTATTGTAGGGGCTTCCCTTACAAGCGAGCCGACGATCTTACTTCAGCTTCCGGCTATTGAAGTTGGTTTTGTTATAGCTACTCTAATGTTTATTTGGATTATCTACTCGATCATCAGGTCAGGCCGGTTCTAGTCACGCAAATACTAACGATGGCAGGTACACACTATGTTGACAATTGAATTTGATATCTTAACAGCTCTCGCAATCATTTTATTTATTGTAAATTTGCTTTTAGCGATTGTTCTCATTTTTATCGAACGAAAGGATGCCACGGCAACCTGGGCATGGTTATTAGTTCTGTATTTCATCCCTTTCTTTGGATTTATTATTTATTTATTGATTGGGCAAACCCTGACAAGAAGAAAAATGTTTGAATGGGAAGGTATCCAAAAGATAGGAATAGAAAGCCTGATTGAGGAACAAAAAGAACAGATTAGTGATCCTGAATTTACATTCAATGAACCCATGGTGGATGAAAGCAGAGATCTAATTTATATGCTTTTAATCAACAACGATGCGGTACTAACCAAACAAAATCAGATTGAACTATTAACAGACGGAAAAGAAAAATTTGATCAGCTTTTGTCTGATATTCAACAAGCAAAATCTTTCATTCATATGCAATATTATATTTACCGGTATGATGACATTGGTAAAGAAATCATCCGTGCCTTGACGGAGAAGGCTAAAGAAGGCGTGAAAGTTCGATTTTTGTATGATGATCTTGGTTCTCGTCGCTTGAAGAATAAGCATCTGGCTGAGCTTGAGAAAGCCGGTGGAGAAATCGGAGTGTTTTTTCCTTCTAAATTCTCGCCTATTAATTTGCGATTAAATTATCGAAACCACCGCAAGCTTGTGAATATTGATGGACATCTAGGCTATGTTGGTGGATTTAATGTTGGTGATGAATATCTAGGGAAAAGCAAGAAATTCGGTTATTGGAGAGATACTCATTTGCGCATCATTGGGCCCGCCGTACATTCGATTCAAACAAGATTTATTCTTGATTGGAATCAAGCAGCCAAAAATTATCACATCGCATATGAAGATCGATACTTTCCGGAGATTCAAACAACCGGAACAACCGCTATGCAAATTGTATCGAGTGGTCCTGATTCAGAATGGGAGCAAATTAAATACGGCTATTTAAAGATGATCATGATGGCTGAGGAGTCTATCTACATTCAGACACCCTACTTTATTCCAGACCCAACCCTACTAGATGCTCTAAAGGTTGCCTGCCTAAGTGGCATTGATGTCCAGATCATTATTCCTAATAAACCAGATCATATGTTTATCTATTGGGCGACTACCTCGCACGTGGGAGAACTATTAAAGGTTGGAGCGAAGGTGTATACGTATGAAAATGGATTTATTCACTCTAAGGTCTTAATGGTTGATCGCAAAGTAAGCTCTGTGGGTACAGCCAATATTGATATGCGTAGCTTTAAGTTGAATTTTGAAGTAAATGCGTTTATTTACGAAAAAGAAACAGCGGAGAAGCTTCTCGTTAAATTTCAGGAGGATCTTAAAGTTTCTAAACTATTCACTTGGGAGATTTACGAACAGAGATCCAAAATGATTCGCTTTAAGGAATCTATTTCACGTTTACTCTCCCCTATCTTATAAGGATTCATCAAGGCGCCCTCTTTTTACTTGAGAAGGCGCCTTTCATTATGTATACGTCATAACAAAGTGCAGAACCGCTTCGTCATCGGTCTCATTTGTATAGGCATGGGCAACATCAGCTTCAAACTTCATAGAATCATACGTCTGAAGAAGCGTTTGCTGATTATCGACTGAAATGGTTACCTCCCCCTTCATGACAGTAACAATCTCGACGACTCCTTTTTGATGCTTACCCGGAGAATAGGTACTCCTTGCTTTTAAAAAAGCCCTGTGCACCTCTAGCGGTCCATACACCCGATCGGCAAACATTGGCTCTAAAACACATACTTCACCCGGGCTATATACTCTACTTCCCGAATGACTTTTAGAAACAACGACATTCTGAGATTCTTGCAATAGTGTGGAGATTGGAATATTTAATGCATTCGCTATTTTCCAGATTACCGTTAATGAAGGATTTGCCTCTCCTCTTTCAATGTTACCTAGAGTCAGCTTACTTACATCTGCTTGCTCAGATAGCTCTTGAAGGCTTAGCTCCTTTTCAGAACGTACCTTTCTTAACATACGGCCAAATTGAGCAGCTAATTGTTTTTCACTTAAAAATGAACTCATTTTTGTGAAGCACTCCTTTTCTATTTTATAATATGGTATATTATACATTACTTAAAGTATATTATAATAACCAGAAATGAGGGCTAGTCATGAGAGAAATAGGAATTGGAATTCTTGCATCGGCGTTTTTTGCTGTAACCTTTGTCTTAAATCGCTCAATGGAATTGGCCGGTGGCAGCTGGATGTGGTCTGCTTCTTTACGATATTTCTGGATGATCCCTTTCCTTTTACTTCTTGTCCTTTTAAGACGTAATCTTAAAGGACTTTGGTTAGAAATGAGGAAATATCCACTACAATGGTTACTCTGGAGCTTTGTAGGTTTTGTCCTTTTTTATGGACCGATAACCTTTGCAGCATCCTTTGGACCAGGATGGTTAGTAGCTGGCACATGGCAGCTTACTATTGTATGCGGTGCCCTACTTACTCCTTTGTTCAAACCAAACGTTAAAGCCCGCTTTGGTCTTCCATTCTCTACATTGGCTGTTTCTTTTTTCATTTTAGCAGGAGTTGTGA
The DNA here is from genome assembly GCF_007293315.1 of Alkalicoccobacillus porphyridii. Lineage (GTDB taxonomy): Bacteria > Bacillota > Bacilli > Bacillales > Bacillaceae_D > Alkalicoccobacillus > Alkalicoccobacillus porphyridii. The sequence continues at coordinate 8,450 of NZ_VLXZ01000004.1, read as the reverse complement.
TGATTCAGCTACCTAATGCAAGTTCACTTTCAACATCTGAGATGCTTTTAGGTGTTTCTCCAGTGGTTATTGCTGCTTTCGCTTTTCCACTAGGCAACCGAAAAATGATGGAGCTCTGCGAAGGGCGTATCGACACACTTCAACGTGTGTTAGGTATGACATTAGCTAGCTTACCTTTTTGGATCGTTTTAAGTGGCGTCGCTCTCTGGCAAGTCGGTGTACCCGCTCCCTCACAAATTGTTCAATCAGGCATCGTTGGGATCTGCTCAGGAGTCATTGCTACCACCCTACTTTTTTATGCGACAAATCAGGTTCGAACGCATCAAGCACAGCTTGCCTCTGTTGAAGCCACACAATCCATGCAGGTGGTGTTTGTGATACTTGGAGAAATGCTCCTACTCTCCATTGCTCCCCCAACTGGGATTGCAATAATAGGTGTTCTCATCATTATGGTAGGCATGCTACTTCACAGCTACCTCTCTTATAAGCATAACAGAATCAAGCATTTAAAAGAAAAAGCCTCTTAAGAGAGGCGCAGACACTACTGAGTTATTTAGCCAGATCGCAGCTAATCCAGCACAGTGTATTGAAGGGGAGCCTACCTCGCCGTTATAGAAGCCCTAAACGAGTATATAGTAAATCTATCTAATCGTTTGGGGCATTATGAGATTGTTTACCTATGTCCCGATCTCCTTACGTAATCTATCTTTAGTATGGTTGCCATCTTAATTTTTTGGCTTCGGCGTAACGTTTTGAAACCTCTGGCCAATTAACAACGTTCCACCAATTTTCGATATATACTTTCCTCTCGTTTTTGTAAGGCAAGTAATAGGCATGCTCCCATACATCTAGCACAAGCAGTGGTACCTGATCTTGCTGTGAAAGGTTTTGATGCTTCTCCGCTTGCAATATTTCTAAACGATGCGCACGAGGGGACCAAACTAATATCGCCCATCCGCCCCCTTCCACCTTCTCGGCCGCAGCTGAAAAATGCGCTTTAAATTGTTCAAAGCTGCCAAAATCCTGTTGAATTTCTACAGCCAATTCACCCATTGGCTGCCCTCCACCTTCAGGGCTCATTACGTTCCAAAATAGGGTATGCAAGTAATGTCCTGCCCCATTAAAAGCTAACTCACGTTCCCAATTTTTCACTAAATCAAAATTATTATTGTTTCTTGCCTGCTGGAGAGCAAGCTCTGCTTTATTCAAATCATTCACATAATTTTGATGTAAAATATCATGATGAATTCGCATTGTTTCCCGGTCAATATATGGCTCTAATGCGTCAAGACTGTATGGGAGAGGGGGGAGCGTGTGGCCACCAATTGGTACGGGCGCAAGATCTACTTCCCCGTTCTGACTACTAAACGATTGTAATAATTGCCACTGTCGGTATGCCTCTTCCGCAGCATAAGCAAGTCCCGTTTCATCTCGCTGACGATAGTGAAGACCATCTTGTAATTGAAACAAAGCCCGTTCAAAATCATCCGTGTTCACTTGATTTCTTTTTAATTGAACGCGTTCTTGTTGCCACATCTGTTCTAAATTCCGTGCCCACGTGATAATTGATTGCGCATATGCACTCATCCTTTACTCCCCCGATTCATCAGAATGCTTTATACTATGTGCATTTGCCTAGTACGTGCATAAAAAAGAGAGGATGTTATGTAAACTCTACGAAAAAGAGCCTAACGATTAAGCACATAATCGTTAGGCCCTGGCTATTCCTTCAGTTTGAAACATTCGGCACGCTTAAACTTACTCAACATGCCTCTCTAATCTGAATTCCATGGGGTCTCGTTCATTTTTTCAAAGAAAAGATCTGCTTCATCTTCTAACTCACCGTGGTCACCATGATCAGGCAACGGTGGGAGTTCATCTAGACTTTTTAACCCAAAATGATCTAAGAAATAGGATGTAGTGCCATAAAGAATGGCTCTTCCAGTTCCAGCCACTCGTCCAACATCTGTCACTAACAGTTTTGAAATAAGTGATTGTAATGATTTCTCCGATTTAACACCTCTTACCTCATCAATATCTAAGCGTGTTATCGGCTGCTTATATGCAATAATAGCTAATGTTTCAAGGGCTGCTCGAGATAGCCCAGAATGGATCGGGGAAGCAGCCAGTTTCTTAAAATAATCTGTATGCTCAGGCAATGTTGCGAGCTTTAAGATGCCGGCCGTCTCAATCACCTGTAAACCTCGTTTTTGTGTTTGAAAGTTTTGCTTTAAGAAATGCACAGCCTCTTTAATATCATGCTCTTCTAGCTCTAATACCTCGGCAAGCTGTTTGTGGGATAAGCCCTCGTCTCCTGTTACAAAAAGCAGTCCTTCAATGGCTGCATGTAGCTCTTCTAGTTTCATGCTTGTACTCCTCCATCTGACTGATAAATCATAATATCAGAGAAATGGCTGCTTTGCTCACAGCGAATGACATTTGTTTTCATCAATTCTAATACAGCCAAGAATGTGACCACGAGCTGGCTCTTCTCTCCTGACTCAAAAAATGCTTCAAATGGTTGAGGTCCGTCCGTTATGAGTAACCGTTCCATGACCTCATTCATCTTCTCTTCAATCGAATACTCCTGGCTTTTAATTGTTCGTGTCTTTTTACTTGTAAAGGCTTTGCGATTCATTAATTTTTGATAAGCAGACAACATATCAAATAAGGAAACACCTTGTATCGCTAAGTTCCTTTTTTCCTCGTCACTTATATAAGGATCAAGATCCTCAGGTGGTTTAGTATGTATTAAACTTCGATCCTGTTCTTTTTTCTGTAATTCTAAGGAGGCTTCTTTGTATTTGCGATACTCAATAAGCTGGTACATTAACTCATCGCGAGGATCTTCCTCTTCCATACTCCATTCATCATCAAAAAGCTCAGGCGTTTCTTTTGGTAGCAGCATCTTGCTTTTGATGGCTAACAATGTCGCAGCCATCACCAAATATTCACTGGCAAGATCTAGCTCAAGGATTTGCATCGTGTGTACGTAATGCAAATATTGTTCTGTAATTCGAGCAACTGGAATATCGTATATATCAACTTCTTCTTGGTTAATTAGATGCAAGAGTAGATCAAGGGGTCCTTCAAATGATTCTACTTTTACGCTATATGGATTCAAATTATCACGGCCTTTTGCTTACTTACAATTGGAGTATACCATACTTAGGAATCTCTTAACATGCACTGAAAGCGTTACTCAACCATGTATTTCATTTATCGGTACAATTCGTTTATGTTATAGTGAATCTACTAAACGTGGCAAGGAGTTTTTCTTATGACTTATCCAGCAGCTTATATTGATTATTTAATCTACTTCCATGCTGAACGAGATTATTTTGAATGTCATGAGATCTTAGAGGAGCATTGGAAAACAACGTCAAGAGGCTCCGCTAACTCTCATTGGGTGGCTTTAATCCAAATCGCCGTCGCTTTATATCACGAGCGGAGGGGAAATATAAAAGGGGCTGAGCGTATGCTAACAAATGCAAGGCGTTTGATTTCAGCTCATCCAGCTCCCATTCAAAAGCTAGGGCTTCACTCAGAGGAACTAATACTTTTACTAGATGAAAGATATAAAAGACTAAGTAGTGAATCTGAATTTGTTGACCTGAACCTTCCGATCAAGGATTCAGCGTTACTTGAGCTCTGTCTAAACAAAAGTCAACAACTCCGTGTAACTTGGTGCAGTCCAAGTGTACTAAGTAACACCCAGCTTATCCATAAGCATACCTTACGCGATCGCCAACCCGTGATCGATGAGCGCGCCAATCAATTAAAGCGTAGACAAAATAACAAAGAAAAAAAGTAGGATGATGTAGGCGGTACACCATACAAAAAATCCGAACATTGACCAAAATTAAACGTCAGTGTTCGGATGAAGTGACAAAAGAATACTTATTTAGACTCAAATTGTTTACTTAAATTAGCCATCTCAATGGCCGCGATCGCCGTTTCAGCGCCTTTATTTCCAGCTTTTGTACCAGCTCGCTCAATCGCTTGCTCAATTGTATTTGTTGTTAATACGCCAAAGATGACGGGGATTCCCGTAGTTATCGACAGGGAACCAACGCCCTTCGCAGCTTCGTTACACACATAATCAAAATGCGGAGTCGAGCCTCTAATCACGGTGCCTAATGTAAGAATGGCATCATATTGTCCCGTATCTGCCATTTTCTTAGCAGCAAACGGAATTTCAAATGCTCCTGGTACCCAGGCAACATCTACATCTGCTTGCGCTACTCCATGTCTTCTAAATACATCCTCTGCTCCACCAAGTAGTTTACTTGTAATAAACTCATTAAAACGAGCCACAACAATTCCTATCTTTAATCCTTCTCCATTCATGTTTCCTTCAAATACATTTCCCATCATTTTCTCCTCCAATAAACCCTAAAATTTTAAAATGTGACCTAACTTATCTGATTTTGTTTTTAAATACTGTTCATTTTCCTTATGATGAGCTAGTTGAATAGGAACTCGTTCCACAACCTCTAGGTCATACCCTGATAAACCGGTAATTTTTCGTGGATTGTTTGTCAGTAGCTTCATTTGACGTACACCTAGCTCACGCAAAATTTGAGCACCTATTCCATATTCTCTTAGGTCAGCTGGAAAACCTAGCTTTTCATTGGCTTCAACCGTGTCAAGTCCCTCATCCTGAAGCTTATACGCACGCAGCTTGTTCAGTAATCCAATACCGCGACCTTCTTGACGAAGATATAATAATATTCCGCGACCTTCTGCCTCAATTTGTTTTAATGCGGCATGGAGCTGAGGGCCACAATCACAACGATGAGAGCCAAAGACATCACCCGTTAAACACTCTGAATGAACGCGGACCAACACCGGCTCATCAGTGGTCACATCGCCTTTAACCATCGCTACACTTTCCTTGCCCTCCAGCACATCCGAGAAACCAACGATTGTAAATTCCCCAAAATCAGATGGTAAAACTGTTTCAATCTCTCGCTTAATAAGCGTGTCCTTTCTGTGTCGATAGCGAACGAGATCCTTTATAGTAATCATTTTTAGCTGATGCGCATCCGCTAGCTTTCGTAGTTCAGGAACACGAGCCATTGTCCCATCCTCATTCATAATTTCACAAATAACACCCGCTGGCTGCGCTCCAGATAACATTGCTAAATCAACAGCAGCCTCAGTATGACCCACTCGGCGAAGAACTCCTCCATCTTTCGCTATTAACGGGAAAATATGACCAGGTCGCTTAAAATCAGCAGCCTTTGTCTTAGGATCGACCAAAGCTTTTATGGTTTCAGAACGCTCATGCGCAGAGATACCAGTTGTAGAATTCGCATGATCAATCGAAACGGTAAAGGCCGTTTCATGTGGATCTGTATTGTTTTGAACCATCGGACTTAGTTCAAGTCGAGTTGCAATCTCCATATTGATCGGTGCACAGATTAAACCGCGCCCATGAACAGCCATAAAGTTAATAACCTCAGGCGTTGCTTGGTCAGCAAGGGCGACAAAATCCCCCTCATTTTCACGGTCTTCATCATCACAAACGATGACAACTTTTCCCTGCTTTAAATCTGTAATGGCATCTTCAATTAAATCAAACAGTGTTTCTTCCATATTCTCATGTCCTCTCCGGTTACTACGTATCATATCCTTGCTTTGTAAGAAACTCTGATGTGATGCCTTCTTTTTTAGGAGGAGATTGGATAAATTGCTCAATGTATTTACCCACTAAATCACATTCGATATTCACGATGTCCCCTACCTTCTTATCCCCGATAATCGTGTGATCCACTGTATGAGGAATTATTGAGATTGTAAAGGATGATTCGCTTACCCCAAAAATCGTTAAGCTTGTGCCATCTACTGCAACAGAGCCTTTATTAATCATGTATCTTCTTAAATCGCTTGCTACTTCAATTGTGTAGTAAATCGCGTTATGGTCTTGGCTCTTATGAGATATGGTTCCTACCCCGTCCACATGTCCAGAGACAAAATGCCCACCAAAACGTCCTTGTGCATGCATAGCCCGCTCTAGATTAACCTTTGAATTGGTGCTAAGATTCTGTAAACTAGTCGCTCTAACGGTTTCTGGCATCATATCAACTTCAAAAGAGTTCTCGGTATAGGAAGTAACCGTGAGGCAAACACCGTTCACCGCAATACTATCCCCTTCCTGTACATCAGTTAATACTTTTGAAGCTCTTATGGTCATCACAACCGCCTCACCGGACGACGTGATCTGTTGGATGGTGCCAACCTCCTCAATAATTCCAGTAAACATATTATTCGCTCCTTACTTTAGAGAGTATTCGAAGATCTTCTCCTACTTTGTTCACAGATACAATGCTAAGGTTTAAAGCTTGATCAAGGCGAGCAATTCCTTCGCCCCCTATTACAGGAGTTGCGTGTGTTCCTCCTATTAGCTTAGGTGCGATGTACTGAACAAGCTCATGAACCGCGTGCTCCTTCACAAAGCTACCATGTACCCTTGCCCCACCTTCTACAAGGAGCGTCACGATCTCAAGCTTTCCTAACTCTTGTAACACGTTGCTAATTGTTAGCTGCTCTAAACTAATGATATGAACGCGCGGTTTTGCTAACAAAAGCTCATGTTTTTCTGGAGCTGTGTTAGTTGTAAAAATGATAGTATCAGCCTTTTGATCATTAACAATGGTTGCATTTAAGGGAATACGTAGATGGGAGTCCAGAATGACTCGAGTTGGATGACGTCCTTCCCCATTTTGCAATCGAGCTGTTAGTGATGGGTTATCAGCAAGCACTGTGCCAATCCCTACAAGAATGGCATCATGTTCATGTCTCATTATGTGTCCATCTAATCTTGCTTCTGGACCAGTAATCCACTGACTCTCTCCCTTTACAGTGGCCGTTTTTCCATCTAAGGTTAACGCCGCCTTAAGTGTGACATAAGGCTGGTGAGATTTAATAAAATGAAAAAAAGCTCGATTTAACTCTTTAGCCTCTTGCTCACACATACCCACTTCTACTTCAATTCCAGCCTCACGGAGCATAGCTACACCTTTACCTGCAACCTTTGGGTTTTGATCCACTACCGCGATGACTACTCGTTTCACTCCGGAAGTTATTACTTGCTTAGCACATGGTGGCGTCCGGCCAAAATGACTGCAAGGTTCAAGCGTCACATACATCGTTGCACCGTTTGCTTCATCACCGGCCATTTTTAAAGCATGCACTTCTGCATGAGCCTGCCCAGCCTTTAAATGCGCCCCAGTTCCAACGATACGGCCATCTTTCACAATCACCGCACCCACCATTGGATTGGGTGCGGTTTGCCCTTTTGCCGATTCGGCCAGCGTTAATGCCAGTTTCATATACTCCTGATCCATTACAAACACCGCCATTTCCATAAAGAAAAGCCTTGAAGCTATTGCTTCAAGGCGTCGTTAAATAAGCATACAATCGTAGCACAAATAACATTTCAAACAAGTATCGTTGAAAATGCGCTAATCGAATAGACAGTCCTCTCCCGCATGTTTAGCGGCAGTTTTCTGCCTGTAGCTTTTTTCCTTCTCCCATCCAGACTGTCACTGTCGGCCCTGGAGTTTCACCAGATCCACCGTTTTTCAAAGAAAAACGGGTCACGGACTAAGAGACAATACGTCTCATCACCGCCGGTCGGGATTTTCACCCGGCCCCGAAGCAAAAAAAGTATTAAGTTGGTCTTCATTATTATCATTGAAGTTGTGTGAATCATATCACTTGATTTAAGAAAAATCAAGGAATGAGCATCTTTAATAACACAGGAGGTGATTGTGAGAGAAAAAGTCATCTAGAACAAAGCTCATGTGCACCACTACAGGGGAAACCTACGTTCCCAATCAGACAAATGACCAACATTCCTATCTAAGGAAATGAGGGCTGTTATTGCTTGCTTCACACTCAGACAACCTACATTCCCTCCGAGTACTTATATAGCAGTAGCTTTGTGTAATAGACTCTACGTGAGTTATCTCATACATACTTGAATCCTGCCTTTTACCAGCGGACAAAAATGGCGGGCTGACACCTCGGGGGGATGAAAAGGATGCCACTGAAAAATGCGTTTTACCTTAAACTTTTAATAACGTGAAAAGTGAACCTTGTTCCTATTTTCACAAGGATATCGGGAATGAGAGATAAATACATCGGAAGACGATCTAAACAAGCGTGCGTAAGTCGGTAAGCACAGCCAATCCACCACCATCCAGCCCTCGCGGATGAGAAATGCGCGATAAGGTAGTGACCCCTAAAAGTTAGAGTTTTTGTTATGCAGTTGTTTGGTTGGTTTGAGTTCGGTATTGTACCGGACTTAGTCCACCCAGTTTTAGTTTAATTCGGTCGTTATTATAATACGCTATGTATGCCTCAATTTTCTGTTTCAATTCTTCGTAAGACAACAGAGCCTTCCCATAATACATCTCTTGCTTCATAATACCGAAGAAGTT
>NZ_VLXZ01000049.1 GCF_007293315.1 Alkalicoccobacillus porphyridii | reverse complement strand
CCAGGCATCTACTTTTTGATTTAGCGAATCGTCCAGTTGGCTGGTCAGTTCGTTAATATCGCCAAACCATAAATCCAGCGTCACGCGGCCTGCATCGAGCAATAAACGATGGCAACCGGGCAAGGGCATTGGCCACTGCGCCTGAAGTTGTTCTGCCCACGGAGCCAGTTCCGGCCAGTGTTGATGCGCTAAGGCTAAATCCGCACGGGTGAGGGGAAATTTCTCAAAACTAATGAAATGTAAGCGTTGTAATTGCGCTTGCGGATGCGCTTCGCGAAACTGATCAAATGCCTGCCATAGCGTCAGGAAGTTTAATCCGGTGCCGAAGCCGCTCTCTGCTACCACAAACAGAGGATGTGGATGCTCAGGAAAGCGTACCTCTAATTGGTTGCCTCCCAGAAAAACATAACGCGTCTCTTCCAGCCCGTTATCGTTGGAAAAATAGACATCGTCAAAATCTCGGGAAAC
>NZ_VLXZ01000048.1 GCF_007293315.1 Alkalicoccobacillus porphyridii | reverse complement strand
TGTCAGTGCCGCACCGCAGGTGGTTTCCGAGCTGGATACGCCAGCAGCAGTAAGCGTGGTGGATGGCGAGGAGATGCGCCTGGCAACACCGCGCATTAACTTGTCCGAATCACTGACCAGCGTGCCTGGTTTGCAGGTACAAAATCGGCAGAACTATGCGCAAGATTTACAGCTGTCGATTCGCGGATTTGGCTCCCGCTCCACTTACGGAATTCGCGGTATTCGCCTGTATGTGGACGGTATTCCCGCCACCATGCCCGACGGGCAAGGGCAAACATCCAACATCGATTTAAGCAGTGTGCAAAATGTGGAAGTGCTGCGTGGCCCCTTTTCTGCCCTGTATGGCAACGCGTCTGGCGGTGTAATGAATGTCACCACCCAGACCGGACAACAGCCACCAACCATTGAAGCCAGTAGTTACTACGGCAGTTTTGGCAGCTGGCGCTATGGGCTGAAAGCAACGGGCGCAACGGGAGACGGCACACAA
>NZ_VLXZ01000047.1 GCF_007293315.1 Alkalicoccobacillus porphyridii | reverse complement strand
GATGGTACGCAATTTTGCTGTACGCAGTCGCCGTAAAGGGCTGGGAGCAGCAAGCCTCGCGTTACGGCTTTCTGCGCTACGTAGCTTTTTTGACTGGCTGGTCAGCCAGAACGAACTCAAAGCTAACCCGGCGAAAGGTGTTTCGGCACCGAAAGCGCCGCGTCATCTGCCGAAAAATATCGACGTCGACGATATGAATCGGCTGCTGGATATTGATATCAACGATCCCCTCGCTGTACGCGACCGTGCAATGCTGGAAGTGATGTACGGCGCGGGTCTGCGTCTTTCCGAGCTGGTGGGGCTGGATATCAAACACCTCGACCTGGAGTCCGGCGAAGTGTGGGTGATGGGGAAAGGCAGCAAAGAGCGCCGCCTGCCGATTGGTCGCAACGCTGTGGCGTGGATTGAGCACTGGCTTGATTTGCGCGACCTGTTTGGTAGCGAAGACGACGCGCTTTTTCTGTCGAAACTGGGCAAGCGTATCTCCGC
>NZ_VLXZ01000046.1 GCF_007293315.1 Alkalicoccobacillus porphyridii | reverse complement strand
AAACTGGATCTTGAACGCACGGTGATCCGCGCGCCAGCGGATGGCTGGGTGACCAACCTCAACGTCTATACCGGTGAGTTTATTACTCGTGGATCAACGGCGGTTGCGCTGGTGAAACAGAACTCTTTCTATGTACTGGCCTATATGGAAGAAACTAAGCTGGAAGGGGTGCGCCCTGGGTATCGTGCGGAGATCACGCCGCTTGGCAGTAACAAAGTGCTGAAAGGGACTGTTGATAGTGTTGCCGCAGGGGTCACCAACGCCAGCAGCACGCGTGACGACAAAGGGATGGCGACCATCGACTCTAACCTTGAATGGGTGCGTTTGGCGCAACGTGTTCCGGTTCGTATTCGTCTCGACAACCAGCAAGAGAACATCTGGCCTGCGGGCACCACTGCTACAGTGGTGGTCACTGGCAAACAAGATCGCGACGAAAGCCAGGATTCGTTCTTCCGTAAAATGGCCCATCGCCTGCGTGAGTTTGGTTAA
>NZ_VLXZ01000045.1 GCF_007293315.1 Alkalicoccobacillus porphyridii | reverse complement strand
TTATTTGCAACCCGACAAACTTTACTTGATCTGAATTATGCCCGTCAGGTTAACGAAATTTCTTTGTATACCGCACTTGGTGGCGGTTGACAGCAATATACTCGTCATACTTCAAGTTGCATGTGCTGCGTCTGCGTTCGCTCACCCCAGTCACTTACTTATGTAAGCTCCTGGGGATTCTGGCGCTTGCTACCTTGCTGCACCCAGAAATCCATAGGGTATGTGAAGTAATACCCTAACCACCACCGGGTCGTTCTATCCGTCGGTATTTTACAAAATTGTTAACAATTTTTAAACAACAAACGGCAACCGATTTGTCTATTCGCTAATAACCTCAATACATTCATGAGATTACCAGAAAAAAGCCGGCCGTTGGGCCGGCTCTTTTACTTACATCACCAGACGGCGAATGTCAGACAGCGTGTTGTTAATGATGGTAATGAAACGGGCACCATCAGCACCGTCGATCACGCGGTGGTCGAAGGAGAGAGAAATCG
>NZ_VLXZ01000449.1 GCF_007293315.1 Alkalicoccobacillus porphyridii | reverse complement strand
AACTTCTTCGGTATTATGAAGCAAGAGATGTATTATGGGAAGGCTCTGTTGTCTTACGAAGAATTGAAACAGAAAATCGAGGCATACATAGCGTATTATAATAACGACCGAATTAAACTAAAACTGGGTGGATTAAGTCCGGTACAATACCGAACTCAAACCAGCCAAACAACTGCATAACAAAAACTCTAACTTTTAGGGGTCACTACC
>NZ_VLXZ01000448.1 GCF_007293315.1 Alkalicoccobacillus porphyridii | reverse complement strand
GGATATCGGGAAAGAGAGGTGGATATCGGGAAAGAGGGCTGGATATCGGGAAAGAGAAGCAGATATCGGGAAAGAGAGGTGGATATCGGGAAAGAGAGGTGGATATCGGGAAAGAGGGCTGGATATCGGGAAAGAGAGGTGGATATCGGGAAAGAGAGGTGGATATCGGGAAAGAGGGCTGGATATCGGGAAAGAGAAGCAGATATCGGGAAAGAGA
>NZ_VLXZ01000447.1 GCF_007293315.1 Alkalicoccobacillus porphyridii | reverse complement strand
GAGCGACAGGGGCCACGGGAGCGACAGGGCCAACCGGAGCAACGGGAGCAACCGGAGCAACGGGAGCGACCGGGGCAACGGGAGCAACGGGAGCAACAGGAGCAACGGGAGCGACGGGAGCCACGGGAGCAACAGGGCCAACGGGAGCCACGGGAGATCCCGGGGGAAGCGGAGCAACAGAGACAACAGGAGCAACTGGAGCGCCCGGAGGAGGAGGAACAACCGAAAG
>NZ_VLXZ01000446.1 GCF_007293315.1 Alkalicoccobacillus porphyridii | reverse complement strand
TGCCCTTCAGCCGGGAGTAAACCCGCCATACCGGCAGCTACGCCGGCCAGCTCCAGACCGATGACGGCAACGATTGCGCCCATTGCCGCAGGTGGAAACAGCACGTCCAGCCAGCCGGTCCCCGCTTTCTTCACGATAAAAGAAACCAGGCAGAACAGCACGCCGCACATAATAAAGCCGCCCAGCGCGACTTCATACCCTAACGGCAACAGTAACAATACCGGTGAAA
>NZ_VLXZ01000445.1 GCF_007293315.1 Alkalicoccobacillus porphyridii | reverse complement strand
ACGCTGCGCCCGTTGGGCCAGTTGTTCCAGATAGCCACTGGCGGCTGGCGATAACAGCGCCATCATATCGTCGCGGGTGAATTGCGAGGCATTTAGCGCCCGCTCTACGTCAACAGCCGTTTTGCCGTTGATACGCAGGCGGATGTCATCCCAGTCCAGTTGTCGCCAGCGATCGCTGAAGGTTTTCATGCCGATGCCTCCAGAAATCCAGTCAGCGGGCTGGTGGCAT
>NZ_VLXZ01000044.1 GCF_007293315.1 Alkalicoccobacillus porphyridii | reverse complement strand
ATCTCTCAATCGGTAATCAAACCATTCTTGAACACTCGGTGCATGCGCTGCTGGCGCATCCCCGGGTGAAACGTGTCGTCATTGCCATAAGTCCTGGCGATAGCCGTTTTGCACAACTTCCTCTGGCGAATCATCCGCAAATCACCGTTGTAGATGGCGGTGATGAGCGTGCCGATTCCGTGCTGACAGGTTTGAAAGCCGCTGGCGACGCGCAGTGGGTATTGGTGCATGACGCCGCTCGTCCTTGTTTGCATCAGGATGACCTCGCGCGATTGTTGGCGTTGAGCGAAACCAGCCGCACGGGGGGGATCCTCGCCGCACCAGTGCGCGATACTATGAAACGTGCCGAACCGGGCAAAAATGCCATTGCTCATACCGTTGATCGCAACGGCTTATGGCACGCGCTGACGCCGCAATTTTTCCCTCGTGAGCTGTTACATGACTGTCTGACGCGCGCTCTAAATGAAGGCGCGACTATTACCGACGAAGCCTCGGCGC
>NZ_VLXZ01000444.1 GCF_007293315.1 Alkalicoccobacillus porphyridii | reverse complement strand
CAGGAGCCTTAACCAGAACCATTGTGTCGCCCAGCGGCTGTCCAAAGGTGATGCCATCAGCATGAGCAATAATCCCACCACTCATTCCGTAATAAATCTGGCTGCTGTCACCACTCCGACTGTAACCGACATTAGTATTACCATAAGCTCCACGATAATTAAGAGAACTGTAACCACTGGTGCCAGACGATGTATTACCTCCGTGGGTGTTACCGACCTGAACGCTATA
>NZ_VLXZ01000443.1 GCF_007293315.1 Alkalicoccobacillus porphyridii | reverse complement strand
ATAAGCGATTGCCATCTGATCCCGCTACTCTAGAATTGCCCGGGCAACATGCGGAGGAAAAATGAAACTGTTGATTGTCGAAGATGAAAAGAAAACCGGAGAATACTTGACCAAAGGGTTAACCGAAGCCGGTTTTGTGGTCGATTTGGCCGACAACGGGCTGAATGGCTACCATCTGGCGATGACCGGTGATTATGATCTGATAATCCTCGATATTATGCTGCCGGAC
>NZ_VLXZ01000442.1 GCF_007293315.1 Alkalicoccobacillus porphyridii | reverse complement strand
GATGCTGAGATAAAATCAGATTGATTAAAAAAATACACCAACAAAACTCATTTATGTTGTTTAACTATTTTCACTGCTTATTTGATGCTGGAAGAAAATCAAATTGTTAAATGGTATGATTTTAAATATAATCGCCTTCACTAACTAGTTTAAGGCTTCTAACTGGGTATTTGATGTTAAGATAAATGCAGATTAATTAATAAAAGAAGCACAGATATTACTCTTTTGTT
>NZ_VLXZ01000441.1 GCF_007293315.1 Alkalicoccobacillus porphyridii | reverse complement strand
CAATGTGTCGTTCGATCTCCGCCACCTTCTCCAGCGTGCGCCGTTTGACGTCGGCGCTGTGCCGCTGCGGGTCGTTAAACAGATTCACCAGCTCGCCGCTCTCTTCCAGGTTAAAGCCCACCTGCCGTGCCTGGCGCAGTAAGGTCAGTTCGTTGAGATGCTGCTGCGTGTAGGTGCGATAACCGTTTTCGCTGCGCATCGGCGGCGTCACCAGCCCCTTCTCTTCCTAG
>NZ_VLXZ01000440.1 GCF_007293315.1 Alkalicoccobacillus porphyridii | reverse complement strand
AAAGTATTCATGTTCGATATCTAGATCTAAAAATATGAGACTAATAGATTTAGTTTCAAACTGATTATCTCCCATTTCTGCTGCAAGTTCACTAATAGCTTGATAGAGTAATCTAAAACTTTCTTTGTTTTCTATCAAGATACCCCTCCTTAAATATTTCTACACTATATTTTAAAAATAACATATATTCAAAAGTAATTTAAATAACATCAAACCAACCATGTATATCA
>NZ_VLXZ01000439.1 GCF_007293315.1 Alkalicoccobacillus porphyridii | reverse complement strand
ATATTGATTTCTGGCGGTACAGCGCCAAGACGGTCGCGAATCGCGCGGACAGCGCCTTCAAGCACAGGCAAAGACGAGGCGATAAATGCCTGCGGACATCCCTGCTCTTCAATGAGTTTTTCCATAATGACATAGCCGCCTTCCGGAGTATTTACCGGACCTTCCCGCACCCAATCGCGATGGGTAATCCCTTTTTTTGCCAACGCATTCAAATAACCTGTCAGACGATC
>NZ_VLXZ01000438.1 GCF_007293315.1 Alkalicoccobacillus porphyridii | reverse complement strand
GGTTGATAATGAGGAGCGAATGACGCGAATGTTTCTAAGAGGTTTAAAACTCGATATACGTTAATACCCCAGTTCTCACAAATTGTGTTTGTATTCAGATGTTGTAAATAGAGCTCAGTTACTGGAGCGCGATAACGAGTTAACTCAACCAAGAAAAAGCAGCCGGCAAAACGACAATACCAGTGGTAGCAGTCATTGAAGTGGTGACAACAAACGTGGAGGGAATCAACA
>NZ_VLXZ01000043.1 GCF_007293315.1 Alkalicoccobacillus porphyridii | reverse complement strand
AGGGGGCCGCCTTCGCCACCGGTATTCCTCCAGATCTCTACGCATTTCACCGCTACACCTGGAATTCTACCCCCCTCTACGAGACTCAAGCTTGCCAGTATCAGATGCAGTTCCCAGGTTGAGCCCGGGGATTTCACATCTGACTTAACAAACCGCCTGCGTGCGCTTTACGCCCAGTAATTCCGATTAACGCTTGCACCCTCCGTATTACCGCGGCTGCTGGCACGGAGTTAGCCGGTGCTTCTTCTGCGGGTAACGTCAATGAGCAAAGGTATTAACTTTACTCCCTTCCTCCCCGCTGAAAGTACTTTACAACCCGAAGGCCTTCTTCATACACGCGGCATGGCTGCATCAGGCTTGCGCCCATTGTGCAATATTCCCCACTGCTGCCTCCCGTAGGAGTCTGGACCGTGTCTCAGTTCCAGTGTGGCTGGTCATCCTCTCAGACCAGCTAGGGATCGTCGCCTAGGTGAGCCGTTACCCCACCTACTAGCTAATCCCATCTG
>NZ_VLXZ01000437.1 GCF_007293315.1 Alkalicoccobacillus porphyridii | reverse complement strand
CCAACAACGGTTTTAGCACAGGTGTCATTAACTGCTGCGCGGCGCGTAATCCACCAAGACCATCGGTAATTGAAATAATCCCCAGAGAGAGAATGACTGACGGTGCCAGCTCCAGCGCAAAGAGAAAGCCATCTTTAGCCCCCGCGCCACCCGCGCCGCGAAATGAGGTGGTGGCTCCGTTCGCACCAGGCAGTTGCCCAAACGATCCGTTCAGAACGGAAAAATCAAAAA
>NZ_VLXZ01000436.1 GCF_007293315.1 Alkalicoccobacillus porphyridii | reverse complement strand
CGAACTATTCCTCGTCTATCAACCGATCGTTGATATTAACACCCGCGCCATTCTGGGCGCGGAGGCGTTGTGCCGTTGGGTTTCTGCGGAGCGGGGGATCATTTCACCGCTGAAGTTCATTACCATTGCTGAAGATATCGGGTTTATCAATGAGCTGGGTTATCAGATTATTAAAACGGCAATGGGTGAATTCAGACATTTTAGTCAGCGTGCGTCGCTGAAGGATGATTTC
>NZ_VLXZ01000435.1 GCF_007293315.1 Alkalicoccobacillus porphyridii | reverse complement strand
GGAATGCTAACAGGTGGCAGCAAAAATCAGGCGGTTTATGGCGCAAGCTGAAGCGGCAACTGCAAACTATCTTATGCAGAGACTCTACACGGATTGGGTTTAAAAGTATACATAGATAACAGTTTTTATCTGAAGAAGAAAAATATCAAGGTGATATAGCCTATATGCCTTTGATGCGGAGGAATGAATGTGATGGGAGTGATGTATCTGAATAGTTGAAAAAACGCAGACA
>NZ_VLXZ01000434.1 GCF_007293315.1 Alkalicoccobacillus porphyridii | reverse complement strand
ACATACTCCACTAGTTATCGTTGATTTTGTCCAACAACTTGTCAGCATAATCGCCGCGTAAAAAATCGGTACTCAATCCAGCTTGTCGCAGCTTCAATTCCAGTAATGACAATCGACGGCTAACCTCTTGATATTGCGGATCATCGTGACGGATACCTTTGAGAATATCCAGAAGCTGAATTGCTTCTCTCCGTTGCTCAAGTTCTGGCGGTAAGCAACCGGCATTCTTCAG
>NZ_VLXZ01000433.1 GCF_007293315.1 Alkalicoccobacillus porphyridii | reverse complement strand
GGGGCCTTAGCTCAGCTGGGAGAGCGCCTGCCTTGCACGCAGGAGGTCAGCGGTTCGATCCCGCTAGGCTCCACCAAATTATTTTTTGGAAAAGTTGTTGACATTCTATCTCTGAATTGTTAACATATAAAAGTTGCCAAAAAGCGACACGTTATGAAGTTCTTTGAAAACTGAACAGAAGCCAAGCGTACGAAGAGATACACGATATCTCATAGTAATAGAAAGTCGTAGT
>NZ_VLXZ01000432.1 GCF_007293315.1 Alkalicoccobacillus porphyridii | reverse complement strand
GCCGATGCGTCCTTCGCATTCAGCTGATAAATATTGGCGATTTTGCCATTCTGCTTGTTTTGCGTTGCACGAATAACAAAAATCCCCGTCGCATCAGCGACATCCTGATTCATACCCTCAGCGTTACCCAGCGCTTCCGCCAGGGTCATACCGCTGCGGTCCATTTTCAGCGTGCTCTGTTTACCCACTTCACCCATCACGAAGACTTTCAGATCATCGTTGCGCGGAATAAA
>NZ_VLXZ01000431.1 GCF_007293315.1 Alkalicoccobacillus porphyridii | reverse complement strand
ATCTCGAATGGCGAATCGATGAATCAGCGTCACGCGCTGGTTTTCGCTTAACGCTGATTCATCGATTCGGCATTCGAGATGGCTGACAATACCGCGCCCTTCCAGCTCCATTTTCCGCATCAGTGAGCGGATGGCCTGCTCCAGGGTGAGATCATCCAACTGGCGCGGACGTAACCGACCCAACAAACGGCGCACCGCGTCGTAAACGCCCAGCGATAGTTGTTCGATGAGCT
>NZ_VLXZ01000430.1 GCF_007293315.1 Alkalicoccobacillus porphyridii | reverse complement strand
GCTGGAAGGCCCATTTGGTTCATCTCCAGCGGCACCGCCGAGCGAATCAAATGGTGGCCTTCCAGCTCGATATCGTGGAGATTCTTTTTCACGGTCCGCACATGATCGCGTGCTGCGCGCTGGGCGACGTGCGGCAGCCGCTGCAACACCGCGTTGTAGATCCGCGCATGCTGGCGATCGATCTGCTTTTTTTGCTGTGGTCGATGGTAGAGATTATTTACGCTGGCAAACAC
>NZ_VLXZ01000429.1 GCF_007293315.1 Alkalicoccobacillus porphyridii | reverse complement strand
ACTTCCAGGGCTTCACGACCGATAAAGTCACGATCTGCCGGTTCCCAGGCGATAGTCCAGCCCATGTTGGCGGCTAAAGGAGAGATGGTTTCGTCCATCTCCTGACCATAAAGATTCATGCCCGCTTCCAGACGCAGCGTGTCACGCGCGCCCAAGCCACATGGCTTAACACCCGCTTCCACCAGCGCACGCCAGAAATCGGCCGCTTTTTCATTGGGCAGCGCAATTTCATA
>NZ_VLXZ01000428.1 GCF_007293315.1 Alkalicoccobacillus porphyridii | reverse complement strand
CGTACCGCCAGGCACTTTCGGGAAATAGCTGCGGCTGCCGAGCACTTTGCCCTGACGAATGAACAATACGTGGACACAAGCCATGCCCGCATCGAACGCCACACCAATAACGTCGAGGTCGTCGCCGGTATTGGAAACGAATTGTTTTTCGGTGACGCGTCGCACCGCCTGAATTTGGTCGCGAATACGTGCCGCTTCTTCAAACTCCAGATTCTGGCTGGCAGTTTCCATAC
>NZ_VLXZ01000042.1 GCF_007293315.1 Alkalicoccobacillus porphyridii | reverse complement strand
ATTTGGAGGATTTTTTCCCAAGTTTAACTGCTAACAAAGTTTTTGGAGTGTTCCATTCTCTTGGTTATAATCGACTAATATCTTCAGTTTTGACAAAAATATGTTGTTATAAAAATCTGCTACCACAAGGTGCTCCATCATCACCTAAATTAGCTAATCTAATATGTTCTAAACTTGATTATCGTATTCAGAGTTATGCAGGTAGTCGGGGCTTGATATATACGAGATATGCCGATGATCTCACCTTATCTGCACAGTCTATGAAAAAGGTTGTTAAAGCACGTGATTTTTTATTTTCTATAATCCCAAGTGAAGGATTGGTTATTAACTCAAAAAAAACTTGTATTAGTGGGCCTCGTAGTCAGAGGAAAGTTACAGGTTTAGTTATTTCACAAGAGAAAGTTGGGATAGGTAGAGAAAAATATAAAGAAATTAGAGCAAAGATACATCATATATTTTGCGGTAAGTCTTCTGAGATAGAACACGTTAGGGGATGGTTGTCATTTATTTTAAGTGTGGATTCAAAAAGCCATA
>NZ_VLXZ01000427.1 GCF_007293315.1 Alkalicoccobacillus porphyridii | reverse complement strand
TTCTTGCGAAGTTTATACCTTACGAGATACCGGTTCTACCCATTCTTTTATCTCTCCTGCTTGTGCTCAATGTTTAAACTTGTCTCCGGAGAAATTAGACTTTGACTTATCGGTTGAAACTCCGTTAGGAGAAACCTTCATTACATGTGCTATCCAAGTCTTGGATGAGAGTCACAATTTTGAATAATATTTCTATTGTTAATAAATTTGCTGACGTCTTCTCTAAAGACTTCC
>NZ_VLXZ01000426.1 GCF_007293315.1 Alkalicoccobacillus porphyridii | reverse complement strand
TCTTCGGGCTTACCAATATGGGCCAGAATTGCTGACCAGTTATCGTGAGAGTAATTCATCGGCACGTTAAATCATATCAGGCGTAATACCACAACCCTTAAGTTCGCGCTTATGGGGTTTACCCACGCCTTTCCGTTATGCATGGGGCGGTCAAATATTTCGGCTACCCTGATGAACACAGTGCAGAGCCTGATCAGGTGATCCTTATCGAAGCGGGGCAGTTTGCGGTGTTCC
>NZ_VLXZ01000425.1 GCF_007293315.1 Alkalicoccobacillus porphyridii | reverse complement strand
ATTCGGACAAAGTTCTTCGACATCTTTTACGATGTCAAAAATCACCGGAATGGTACGCAGACCTTTAAACAAACCGCCCGCGCCGTTGGTTTCCTGACCAAGATAACCATGACTTAATGGAATACGTTCATCCAGTTCACGCGCCGGTAATTGGCCAACGCGCAGTTGGGTAGTAACGAAATCAGCATCTTTCAATGCTTCGCGGCGATCCAGCGTTTTATAAAGCTTCATCGG
>NZ_VLXZ01000424.1 GCF_007293315.1 Alkalicoccobacillus porphyridii | reverse complement strand
CCCCTTCACCCTGCGTTTCCTACCGCTGACCCACTCGATTCCCGAGAGCTGCGCGCTGCTGATCGCCGCGGGCGAGCATCGGGTGCTGCATACCGGCGACTGGAAGCTGGATCCCGAGCCGCTGATCGGCCCGCCGATCTCGGCCACCACCTTCCGCGCCATCGCCCCGGTGGACCTGGTGGTGGGCGACTCCACCAACGCCCCGCTGCCCGGCCATTCGCGCAGCGAGGGCGA
>NZ_VLXZ01000423.1 GCF_007293315.1 Alkalicoccobacillus porphyridii | reverse complement strand
AGCGTGAAATAACAGCAGATTGATCATTTCATCACCATGAATTCCTTCTCTTTTACTCGTTTAGCAACCGGCTAAACATCCCCACCGCCCGGCCAAAAGAAAAATAGGTCCATTTTTATCGCTAAAAGATAAATCCACACAGTTTGTATTGTTTTGTGCAAAAGTTTCACTACGCTTTATTAACAATACTTTCTGGCGACGTGCGCCAGTGCAGAAGGATGAGCTTTCGCTTTC
>NZ_VLXZ01000422.1 GCF_007293315.1 Alkalicoccobacillus porphyridii | reverse complement strand
GTGCGACATGTAGGCCGGATAAGGCGTTCACGCCGCATCCGGCACTGTTACTTACTCTAAATCTTCACCATTACTGGCAATCACTTTTTTATACCACCAGAACGATTTCTTACGTGTGCGCGTCAGCGTGCCGTTGCCTGCGTCGTCACGGTCTACGTAGACAAAACCGTAGCGTTTGCTCATTTCACCCGTAGAGGCGGAAACTAAATCAATACAGCCCCATGTGGTGTAGCC
>NZ_VLXZ01000421.1 GCF_007293315.1 Alkalicoccobacillus porphyridii | reverse complement strand
GTTGGCTGGCGCGTTAATTCATTCTTCTTACTTTTATGACCCTGCCGCATGGCAGGGTTTTTTATATCTGTAGATCATCATAATCCATATCATGGTTATGAAATAATCCATATCAATTATCAATTAATGAACTTTATGAATTTTATCTGCTGTAAAATTAGGTGGTTAATAATAATCTCAATAATTCAACTTAATTTGAAAATTGGAATATCCATCACATAACGACATGTCGTA
>NZ_VLXZ01000420.1 GCF_007293315.1 Alkalicoccobacillus porphyridii | reverse complement strand
CGCGTGATGAAACCCATGAACTGGACGCCTGTGTGATGGATGGTAACACCCTGAAAGCCGGTGCGGTGGCGGGCGTTAGTCATCTGCGTAATCCGGTTCTTGCCGCCCGGCTGGTGATGGAGCAAAGCCCGCATGTGATGATGATTGGCGAAGGGGCAGAAAATTTTGCGTTTGCTCGTGGCATGGAGCGCGTCTCGCCGGAGATTTTCTCCACGCCTTTGCGTTATGAACAAC
>NZ_VLXZ01000419.1 GCF_007293315.1 Alkalicoccobacillus porphyridii | reverse complement strand
GCCATCGGCGCACCACTGTTCCGCCAGATAGAAGAAGGCGGCGCAGATCTGGTGGTCACCGACAGCGAAACCTGTAAAAGGCAGATTGAGATGTCCACAAGTCTTCGCTGCGAACATCCGATTACGCTACTGGCCCAGGCGCTGGCTTAAACTCCTTTCTGATGCCCGGTAAGCATGTGGTTACCGGGCATTTTTGCGTACACGATTCCGTGCCCAATGTATGCGTTGCAACGCA
>NZ_VLXZ01000041.1 GCF_007293315.1 Alkalicoccobacillus porphyridii | reverse complement strand
GTATTGATGGTGGATAAATCAGTAGTGCCGGAGACCAACAAACAATGGTCGATAGTTAACGTCATCTCGCCCACAATCGACAAGCTGGCATGTTGCAGCAGATCGTAAACGTCGCTTATGGCACCGGAGCTGGTATTTTCAATCGGTACGACGGCATAGTCGGCCTGGCCGGTTTCCACCTGATTAAAAATATCGGCACATTTGGCGCAGCCACTTTCAATGAATTGCTCAAAGTGACGGGCAGCGTACTGACGAGCGGCAAGATGTCAATAGGAGCCTTTGGGGCCGAGAAAAGCGATGCGTGCGGAGTGCGGATTAAGTTTATTGAGATGTTGTTGGAGCAAAGCCTGCTGAGTTAATACGGAATCTTCAATGATGAGCTGGAACAGGCGAGTAATGTAATGGGCGTCCAGATGGTGCGCTTTACCGAGCGTAATTAATCTTTCCAGTAAATCGTGTTCACGATCAATATCACGTACCGGGCGATGCGAGAGCAGTTTGGCTTTTCCCACCTCGACGGCCAGTTCGAGCCGCT
>NZ_VLXZ01000418.1 GCF_007293315.1 Alkalicoccobacillus porphyridii | reverse complement strand
AACACCCCTCTCATCATAAAATTATACCAGTCAGTAAAATACCCTTAGATTAAGCATATGTATGTTGGTTATTATTGTTGACTATCACGATAAATTAGTGACCAAAAATCAAAGTACCCCATCCCACCTTAAATTACGTCACACAAAATAAAAACTCTATATAACTGTTATATATAGAGTTTATTAACATACAAATTATGTTATTTAGTGTATTTTATGTCGGTGACTCTTGCCA
>NZ_VLXZ01000417.1 GCF_007293315.1 Alkalicoccobacillus porphyridii | reverse complement strand
GATCTCAATGGCGGCCAGGAGGCGCTCGAAGAGCGTGCGCGTAATGAACTCAGCATGACCAGGCCGGGCGAAACTTTTTATCGTCTGGTGCCTGACGCGTCGAAGCGCGCACAGTCTGCGGGGCAAAACAATCGATAAATCAGCCCGGGAATTAACATGGCAACCACTCATTTGGATGTTTGCGCCGTGGTTCCGGCGGCCGGATTTGGCCGTCGAATGCAAACGGAATGTCCTA
>NZ_VLXZ01000416.1 GCF_007293315.1 Alkalicoccobacillus porphyridii | reverse complement strand
ACAGCGATGGCGCGGCTTCATACAATCGGAGCTAACTAAAGTGCGCTCGTATTTATTAAGGCGTCACCGGTAATCGGGACGAGGATTTTTTATCCATCAACGCCTTGCAATTCAGGAGAGGTATGACAATGTCATTAGAAGTGTTTGAGAAACTGGAAGCAAAAGTACAGCAGGCGATTGATACCATCACTCTGTTGCAGATGGAAATCGAAGAGCTGAAAGAAAAAAACAACTC
>NZ_VLXZ01000415.1 GCF_007293315.1 Alkalicoccobacillus porphyridii | reverse complement strand
TAAAAAGCGAAGTTAAAACGTTTTATAATAATTATTTTCACACAATAGTCATAATAATCTAG
Organism: Alkalicoccobacillus porphyridii; assembly: GCF_007293315.1. Taxonomy (GTDB): domain Bacteria; phylum Bacillota; class Bacilli; order Bacillales; family Bacillaceae_D; genus Alkalicoccobacillus; species Alkalicoccobacillus porphyridii. The sequence continues at coordinate 174 of NZ_VLXZ01000415.1, read as the reverse complement.
TTACTTTCAAATCGCCCTAAAGCCTATGGTTATCATGTTTTAAATTTTTTTAAAAATTTTATAAAAAGCTTTTTGCCTTTGTAAACAAAAATGCGGGGGGCCCCCGTTTCAACAAAAATTGGTTTCTTCAGTTATTTTTTTTCCCCTTTTAATTCGCTTCTCTGTCCAATAAGT
>NZ_VLXZ01000414.1 GCF_007293315.1 Alkalicoccobacillus porphyridii | reverse complement strand
GCATTTCAATATTGATGTCGGCATCGCGCGCAGTTGTGATGATTTTTTTACCGGTACCCGCGCAGCTGCGTGTGGCGGTACAACAACCATTATTGACCATATGGGATTTGGCCCAAACGGCTGTCGGTTACGCCATCAACTGGAGGTTTATCGTGGTTATGCCGCCCATAAAGCGGTCATCGATTACAGCTTTCACGGTGTGATCCAGCACATTAATCACGCAATCCTCGACGAAA
>NZ_VLXZ01000413.1 GCF_007293315.1 Alkalicoccobacillus porphyridii | reverse complement strand
ACACTACGACGAATTTCCTCTTCGGCATTAATCTGCGGTTTTGCGCCCAGCGCCTTTATTATTTGTTGTTGCAATGTCATTGAACCCCTCCAGACAGAAAAGACAAAACGTCCTTAAAGCTAACCCGTTGCCACTGAAACGACAAGCGACAGCGGGCTGAATGGTGGTTAAAACGTCATACAGGAATCCTCTGAAAGCGGAGCCGTTTCGTTCATGGGCTTGAAAAAGCGCCCAATG
>NZ_VLXZ01000412.1 GCF_007293315.1 Alkalicoccobacillus porphyridii | reverse complement strand
AACTGGCTGGCGCGCTGGGTATGTTAAGTAAAGTAATGCGGATCCCACGCCAGCAGGAAGTCACGGCTCTGCGCACTTATCTGCAAATTCGTATAGGTCTGCATGCGGCGTTTAATGCCTGTGAAGAGATGTGCCAACGCGTGGCGCTGGAGCGTCAACTGGACAGCGAAGAACGCGCATTACTGATTGAACGTTCGCAAACGGTTATTCGTCAGGGCCGCGATCTTCTTCACGCCT
>NZ_VLXZ01000411.1 GCF_007293315.1 Alkalicoccobacillus porphyridii | reverse complement strand
TGCTGCGCTATGCGCAAGAGTGGGCACTGCCAGAAGCATTTATTCAATGGCTGGATCAGGCTAACAGCTTCTGTTCTACGCTGGTGGACCGTATCGTTACCGGTTATCCGCGCGATGAAGTGGCTAAACTGGAAGAAGAACTGGGTTATCACGATGGTTTTCTCGACACCGCTGAACACTTTTACCTGTTTGTGATTCAGGGACCGAAATCCTTAGCGACTGAACTGCGTCTGGACA
>NZ_VLXZ01000410.1 GCF_007293315.1 Alkalicoccobacillus porphyridii | reverse complement strand
CTCACCTTGTATGACAACGTGCTCGTCGAGCAGAATCGGTCCGCCACGTACCACGGCATTTCCGCCAACCAAGACATGATGTTTTAACACACAATTACCTTCCACAATGGCATATTCCGCCACCTGCGAACTGTAATGAATCGTCGGAATGGCATCTTCTTCTATGCCAGCTTTCACCTGCGCGTGACCGTAGACTTTAGCGCAATCGCATAGCCAGACATTGTTCTCTTCATTACC
>NZ_VLXZ01000409.1 GCF_007293315.1 Alkalicoccobacillus porphyridii | reverse complement strand
CACAATATGGCTGCCTTTGATCAGGCGAATGCCATAAGGCGAAGGCAGATGCATCCCGTCGTCGAAGAACTGTTTCACCCACGGGCCGGTGGCGTTAACCAGGCCGCGCGCTTGCCAGCTATATTTTTTGCCGGTATCGATATCTTCCGCTTCCACAATCCACAGGCCGTTTTCGCGACGAGCAGAAGTAGCACGAGTACGAGTAAGCACTTCGCCGCCTTTACGCACCACCATCTG
>NZ_VLXZ01000040.1 GCF_007293315.1 Alkalicoccobacillus porphyridii | reverse complement strand
ACTTCAAGCCGATGAGCTTCAGCAAACTGTTGTAGGTATTACTTGGCAGCGTGGTGATGATCTTCGTATGTGCATGGCTGATGCACAACGTAGAAGTCGCCAATCTGGTGCTGATTGTTCTCTCCATCGTCGTCACCATCATCTTCTTTCGTCAGGCATTCAAGCTGGATAAAACCGGGCGCAATAAAATGTTTGTCGCCTTTGTCCTGATGCTCGAAGCGGTGGTGTTTTACATTCTCTACGCCCAGATGCCAACATCGCTGAACTTCTTTGCCATCAACAACGTGCATCATGAAATTCTCGGTTTTTCCATCAACCCGGTCAGCTTCCAGGCGCTTAACCCGTTCTGGGTGGTACTCGCCAGCCCAATACCTCGCACGCATTTACACGCATCTGGGTAACAAAGTCAAAGACCTCTCGATGCCGATGAAATTTACTCTCGGCATGTTTATGTGCTCTCTGGGCTTTTTGACGGCTGCAGCTGCGGGAATGTGGTTTGCGGATGCCCAGGGGCTGACATCGCCATGGTTTATCGTGCTGGTGTACTTATTCCAGAGCTTAGGTGAACTGTTTATTAGCGCCCTTGGCCTGGCGATGATTGCTGCCCTGGTGCCGCAGCATTTGATGGGCTTTATTCTCGGGATGTGGTTCCTGACGCAGGCTGCCGCGTTCTTGCTGGGCG
>NZ_VLXZ01000408.1 GCF_007293315.1 Alkalicoccobacillus porphyridii | reverse complement strand
CCGATGCGCATGAGTTAAGAAATGACCATACTGTGACTGCAAGGCGGCGTATATTACGCATTTTTTGCACGAGATGAAAGGCCAAACTTTGACCAATCCTCTGAGATGGATCAAAGAATTGCATTTAAAATGAGCGTGGTGCGATAATTACTCATAAAAATCATCATATTAGAAAATAGTGACTAAAATTTACACTCAAAGGAATTTGAGTAAGTTCTCAATTTTTCTTTATGAATGA
>NZ_VLXZ01000407.1 GCF_007293315.1 Alkalicoccobacillus porphyridii | reverse complement strand
GGCGCGATTCTGGCGCTGTTATTCACGCTACTGGTCATGCCCTGGCTGGACAATATTGTCGAATTGCTGTTTGTGCTGGCACCTATTTTCCTGTTGGGCGCATGGATTGCCACCAGCTCTGAACGTTCTTCTTATATCGGCACACAGATGGTGGTCACCTTCGCGCTCGCCACGCTCGAAAACGTTTTTGGCCCGGTGTACGACCTGGTGGAAATTCGCGATCGCGCCCTGGGTATCA
>NZ_VLXZ01000406.1 GCF_007293315.1 Alkalicoccobacillus porphyridii | reverse complement strand
ACCGCGCAAGGTCACGGCGCGCAGTAAAAAAGGCCGCATCAAACGTCAGATGTTTGCAAAGCTGCGCACCACCAAATACCTGAAAACCGCCGCCAGCGCCGACTCTGCCAGCGTACAGTTTGAAAGTAAGGTGCAGCGCATTGCCCGCGTTCACCATTATGGCCTGCGCGATCGCGTCAGCCGCAAAGGACCGGAAGTGCGTTACGCAGAGCGTCGTTTGTTGGGTCTTAATGGTGAG
>NZ_VLXZ01000405.1 GCF_007293315.1 Alkalicoccobacillus porphyridii | reverse complement strand
GCGTAGTGCTCTCCGGTTCATGCTCTCAAATGACCAACCGCCAGGTAGCACATTACCGTCAAATTGCACCAGCCCGTGAAGTTGATGTGGCACGCTGCCTCTCAATTGAAACTCTGGCCGCTTATGCACACGAACTGGCAGAGTGGGTTCTGGGCCAGGAAAGTGTACTTGCTCCACTGGTTTTTGCCACCGCCAGCACTGACGCATTGGCAGCAATTCAACAGCAATACGGTGCACAA
>NZ_VLXZ01000404.1 GCF_007293315.1 Alkalicoccobacillus porphyridii | reverse complement strand
GAACTGGCACCGAAAAAAGCGGCAGGTACGGCAGCGGGCTTTACCGGGCTGTTTGGTTACCTGGGCGGTTCGGTGGCGGCGAGCGCGATTGTTGGCTACACCGTGGACTTCTTCGGCTGGGATGGCGGCTTTATGGTAATGATTGGCGGCAGCATTCTGGCGGTTATCTTGTTGATTGTTGTGATGATTGGCGAAAAACGTCGCCATGAACAATTACTGCAAAAACGCAACGGAGGCTA
>NZ_VLXZ01000403.1 GCF_007293315.1 Alkalicoccobacillus porphyridii | reverse complement strand
CAGATGCCCCACTTTACGCCCCGGACGGACTTCTTTGTCGTACCAGTGCAGATGCACCAGCGGCAGTTTCAGCCAGTCATAATTCACATCGCTACCAATCAGGTTGATCATCACCGACGGACTATTCACTACCGGTTGCGGTAACGGCAGATCGGTAATCGCCCGCAGATGCAGCTCAAACTGGCTGATGCTGGCACCGTTTTGTGTCCAGTGACCGCTGTTATGCACACGCGGTGCCA
>NZ_VLXZ01000402.1 GCF_007293315.1 Alkalicoccobacillus porphyridii | reverse complement strand
CCCCGGCCCCGAGACCATGCTCAGCTCACCCAGGGTGCCGCCGCGCTCGACGCAGCGAATGGTCGCCAGCCGACCGTCACGGCCGCTGCGCACCAGGCGCACCAGGCCGTTGATCACGATGTAGACTCGCCGGGCCGGGGCGTCCTGGCGAAACAGCCACTCGCGGCTCGCCAGGGTGCGCACCCCGGTATCCTTCAGCAACACCTCGAGGGCCTCGAGGTGTTGCTGAAGGATACCGG
>NZ_VLXZ01000401.1 GCF_007293315.1 Alkalicoccobacillus porphyridii | reverse complement strand
ATTCTCATGCACCACCACCACGGCTGGCGTTTTGCCGCTCATTTTTGCGGGTTTCACCAGATAACCCCGTACCTCGCCGTGACCATTTGGCGAAGGATACGTGATGTACTCAGCAACAATCTCCAGGTCGGTAAACTCTACCTGAGTCGCCAGCGCATAATTTGGCTTGAGCAAATCAAACAACGCTAATGCCGTCATCCCGCCCACCGCATACTTCGCCGCAAGATTGAGGAACTCAC
>NZ_VLXZ01000400.1 GCF_007293315.1 Alkalicoccobacillus porphyridii | reverse complement strand
ATTAATTTCGCGCATCAAAATAATTAGTCTGGTTAAATACCAGTTCCGACAGGCTGAATCAATGCCAGGAGGGGCGAAAGTTTGAAGCAGGCCACAAAAAAGCACCTAAAAAGGTGCTTTTTTACGCATTTTTAACAAGCTGGCATTACTGTTGCAATTCTTTCTCAGTGAAGAGATCGGCAAACAATGCGGTGCTTAAATAACGCTCACCCGATGATGGTAGAATAACCACAATATTC
>NZ_VLXZ01000399.1 GCF_007293315.1 Alkalicoccobacillus porphyridii | reverse complement strand
CGATTACTGGGCTTCCGGACAAAATCGTAGCAATTACTCTCTTGGCTACAGTAACAGTGCATCCTGGGGCAGCTACAGTGTCAGTGCCCAGCGTTCATGGAATGAAGACGGCGACACTGACGATAGCGTTTATCTCAGTTTCACCATTCCTATTGAAAAATTACTTGGCACTGAACAACGGACTTCAGGTTTCCAGAGTATTGATACTCAAATGAGCAGTGACTTTAAGGGTAATAACC
>NZ_VLXZ01000003.1 GCF_007293315.1 Alkalicoccobacillus porphyridii | reverse complement strand
CAGCGTTCGTCCTGAGCCAGGATCAAACTCTCCATAAAAGTGGATGAGCTGATTGCTCATTGCTGACTTGCTTTGCGCAATCGAAATTGCGACTTTTTATGACTATGAGATATCGTGTATCTCTTCGTACGCTTGGCTTCTGTTCAGTTTTCAAAGAACTTCCGTCGCTCATTTGGCGACTTAACTAATATACCATTTCCAGATGTCTTCGTCAACAACTTTTTCAAATAAATAATAATGTTGTTCTTTAGGACAAGAAATAGTATAGCATAACTAATTGATTCTCCACAACTGTTTTTTAAGATTTTTTCTTAGATAATATATCTTCAATATAAATATGAGTTTGATAGTTAAGATTAATGATTTCACCTGACTCATATAATTTAACCATAGGTTTAGTTAGATCTTGCGGAGTAACAAAAATAATTTCCCCTTCTTCTTCAGTATTTAAACGAACAGAAGCACCAACTGTAAACTGCAAAAGCTGCTCGGTTAAAGCTAACACGGCTGGAATATTTAAAGGGCCGAAGTTTTGGCGGCGCATCTCTTCTAAAATATAATAGATAGAATGTTTAGCTCGATGGGGTCGCTCAGAAGACATGGCATGGTACACATCAGCTACAGCAATGATCTCACTATAAGGATGAAGCTTCTCTGCTCCAATAGCCATCGGATACCCTTGTCGATCCGTTCGTTCATGATGCTGCAAAATCGCTAACTTAGCTGCAGCTGTTAATCCAGTAGAATCTTTCACCATTTTGTAGCTATAGATAGGATGCTTTTTCACATCTTCAAATTCAAAGGCAGTTAGAGGTCCGCCTTTATTTAAAGAAGTGGATGCAATTTTAGCCATGCCTATATCGGACAACAATCCAGCTAAACCTATTTGAATCCAGTCTCCGGATTCGTATTGTAGTTTGTAGCCAAGAGATGCGGATAATAAGCCCACAGAGACAGAATGATGATACTGGTAATCACACTTATGGGAAAATTGATGAAGCGACATCAAATGCTCCGGATCCTTAATAACCTTTTCAAACAACGGTAGCATAATCGTCCGAAGTTCATGGACTGACACGGGCATTCCCGCCTGCCATCGTTCGAATTCCTTCTTAAACAACTGGACTGCCTCAGTATACATGTCAAAAAATGAAGATTCTGCCGCGGGAAGCGACTCCTCTTTATTCATTGTACTAGAAAGAGCGGGAGAGAAGATCTGACCGTCTGCGAGCAAATGTTCTACATCCACTTCTTTAATAAAAAATGCACGTAAAAAAGAGAGGTGCCTCTCTGTAATGACAGTATGACCTTTTAGTAACGGAATAGAGGCCGCTGCGTACACATCGGATTTAACAATACAGCCCTCTTGCAAAACATGAACAGGCACAATCATATAATGAACTCCCCTATCTAATATTACTTTAGAACTAGATCTATACTCCTTTATTATACGCCAAAATCTGTTAGTTGGGAAATATTATTAAAAAATAGCAAAGAAAAAACCGACCTCATTCGGTCGGTTTCATGATTATTCTTCTGTAGATTCGGATTCTTGCTCATCATTTGTTTGAGCTTGCTCTTCCTCTAAAAGCTCTTCTACTTCATCATCTTCAATATCCACTCGTGCTACTGTGGCTACTTCTTCACCTTCGTCGACGCGGATTAACTTAACCCCTTGCGTGTTACGACTTGTTTGTGAAATTGGCTCTACCTGAGTACGGATAATGACACCACTTGCAGTAATAATCATTATATCACTTTCAAGCGAGACCACTTTTAAAGAAACGAGTGCACCCGTTTTATCTGTAATATTTGAGGTCTTAATGCCTTTACCGCCACGATTCTGTATTCTGTATTCTTCTATCGGTGTACGCTTGCCGTACCCTTTCTCAGAAACAATCAATACATCCTGATCAGACACAACCACATCCATACCGACAACATGATCTTCATTTGAAAGGGTAATCCCTTTTACCCCACCAGCTGTTCGGCCCATCAGCCTTACATCATTCTCATGGAAACGGATCGCCATCCCTTGTCTTGTTCCGATGATAATTTCTTCATCGCCGCCCGTTAAGCGTACGCCATGAAGCTCATCTTCTCCACGCAGGTTAATGGCAAATAATCCACCCTTGCGAATATTGGCAAAGGCTGAAAGCTGTGTACGCTTAGCAATTCCCTCTTTTGTAAGGAAGAACAGATACGAGTCATCGTTAAATTCTTCAATTGGAATAACGGTACTAATATACTCGCCTTGTTCAATTTGAAGTAGGTTAATAATCGGGATACCCTTAGCTGTTCTGCCAAGCTCAGGAATCTCATATCCCTTCAGACGATACACCTTCCCTTTATTTGTAAAGAATAGAATGGTGTGATGAGTATTTGTTGTAAACAGATGGGAGACAAAATCATTATCATTTGTGCCCATTGCCTGAATGCCTTTTCCTCCACGCTTTTGACTCTTGTAGGTGGAGATGGGTAGTCGCTTAATGTACCCATTATGACTTAAGGTAATAATGATATTTTGACGCGCTATCAAGTCCTCATCCTCAAGATGATCCTCACTCATTGAGATCACTGTGCGGCGCTCATCATTGTAGCGTTCCTTCACAGCTAAAAGCTCCGTGCGGATAATCTCTAAAACCTTATATTCATTTGCTAAAATTTCCTTAAGCTCAGCAATTCGTTCCTGAAGCTCTTTATATTCGCCCTCAATCTTATCACGCTCTAGACCCGTTAAACGCTGTAAACGCATGTCCAAAATCGCTTGGGATTGATCATAACTTAATTCAAAACGCTCCATTAAGCCATTACGAGCAATTTCCGTTGTTTGTGACGCACGAATGAGGCTGATGACTTCATCCAAGTGATCTAGTGCAATACGTAATCCCTCTAGGATATGAGCTCTAGCCTCAGCCTTTTTTAATTCAAAGGCTGTTCTTCTTCGTGTAACAACAATTTGGTGATCCAGGTATTCCTCTAAACACTCTTTTAAATTTAATACCTTTGGACGTCCGCCTACTAAAGCAAGCAGGTTAATTCCAAAGCTTGATTGAAGCGCGGTTTGCTTATGCAAATTGTTTAAAAGAACATTGGCATTAGCATCTCGTCTCACTTCAATAACAATACGCATCCCGGTACGATCTGACTCATCACGTAAATCGGTAATTCCCTCAATCTTTTTATCACGAACCAACTCGGCGATTTTCTCGATTAAACGTGCTTTATTCACCTGGTAAGGAAGTTCTGTGACAATAATACGCTGCTTACCACCATTTTCTTCGATCTCTGACTTTGCACGTAGTGTAATCGAGCCTCGACCCGTTTGGTAGGCGCGGCGAATACCGGAACGACCAAGAATCTCTGCCCCTGTTGGGAAGTCTGGACCTGGAATGTACTCCATAAGCTCAGCTATATCAATTTCACGATTTTCAGATAGAGCTAAAACCCCATCTATTACTTCTCCCAATTGATGAGGGGGAATATTGGTAGCCATACCAACAGCAATCCCTGAAGCCCCGTTTACGAGTAAATTCGGAAAACGGGCCGGCATAACAACAGGCTCTTGCTCAGAGCCGTCATAGTTGTCTTGGAAATCAATTGTATCCTTGTTGATATCGCGCACAAGTTCCATTGAGATCTTGGACATCTTTGCTTCCGTGTAACGCATGGCTGCTGCGGAATCACCATCTACAGAACCGAAGTTCCCGTGACCATCCACAAGCATATAACGGTAGCTAAAATCCTGCGCCATCCGTACCATCGTTTCGTATACAGCAGAGTCACCATGTGGGTGATACTTACCGATGACATCGCCGACAATTCTGGCTGATTTCTTGTAGGCTTTATCAGGGGTCATACCTAAATCATTCATTGCATACAAAATCCGACGATGCACGGGTTTAAGACCGTCTCTGGCATCGGGAAGTGCACGGCTGACAATAACGCTCATTGCATAATCCATAAAGGATGTCTGCATTTCCTGGCCTATATTAATTTCTGTAATATTTGATTGATTCTGCTCAGCCATTTTCTAAACCTCCATCAATGCTACTTGAGTTCTTTTGCCCGCTTATACATCAAGATTTTTTACGTATTGGGCGTTTTCCTGGATAAAATCACGTCTAGGCTCTACTCGATCCCCCATTAAAATATCAAAAATTTCATCTGCTTTAATGGCGTCAGCAAGAGTCACCTGCATCATGCTCCGCGTGTCTGGGTTCATTGTGGTATCCCAAAGCTGTTCCGGATTCATCTCTCCAAGTCCTTTATAGCGCTGGATACCAATCTTAGAGCGATCAGAGAACGTTTTTAATAGCTCATCTAACTCGCGGTCATTGTACGTGTAAAAGTCTTGTTTCCCTTGTGTCACTTTGTATAATGGCGGTTGAGCAATATATACATAGCCATTCTCAATCACTGGACGCATGTAACGATACAAAAATGTTAACAGCAGGGTCCGGATATGAGCGCCATCTACATCGGCATCTGTCATCAAAATTAGCTTATGATAACGAGCTTTTGTGATATCAAATTCCTCACCAATTCCAGTTCCAAGTGCCGTAATAATTGTTCTGATTTCATTGTTTGCCAGAATTTTATCGAGACGCGCCTTTTCTACGTTAATAATTTTCCCACGTAGCGGCAAAATCGCCTGGAAATGACGGCTGCGTCCTTGCTTTGCAGATCCACCGGCCGAGTCACCCTCAACGATATACAGCTCACTAATGGATGCATCTTTAGAAGCACAATCCGCTAGTTTACCTGGCAGAGAGCTCACTTCAAGGGCACTCTTTCTACGCGTCAGCTCACGAGCCTTTTTCGCTGCCTCACGCGCACGTGACGCCATTAATCCTTTTTCGACCACCTTGCGAGCAACCTGAGGATTCTCTATAAGAAAACGGGCAAAATGCTCACTGAATAATGAATCAGTGATTGTTCTTGCTTCGCTGTTTCCTAGCTTTGTTTTTGTTTGCCCTTCAAATTGAGGATCAGGGATTTTCACGGACACAATCGCTGTTAACCCTTCACGTACATCCTCCCCTGTAAGGTTTGGATCCGCCTCTTTAAACAGACTATTTTTACGCGCATAATCGTTAATCACACGTGTTAAACCCGTTTTAAATCCGGACTCGTGTGTTCCACCTTCATGTGTGTTGATATTATTTGCAAAGGAATAGATATTACTGACAAATCCATCGTTGTATTGAACCGCAACTTCAACGGTCAAACCATCCTTCTCACTCTCAATATGGATAGGCTCGGGATGAAGAACTTCCTTGGTACGATTTAAATGCTCAACAAACGAACCAATTCCACCCTCGTAATAATACGTGGACTCTTTTTCTTTTCCTTCACGTTTATCATGAATATGAATCGTTAATCCTTTATTTAAGAAAGCTAGTTCACGAAGACGAGTCGCGAGTGTATCAAAATCATATTCCTGTGTTTCCTGGAAAATCTCTGCATCAGGCTTAAAGCGAATGACGGTTCCCGTTTTATCTGTTTCTCCTACCACTTTTAGGTCAGCGGCCGGTACGCCTCTTTCATACTTTTGATAATGAATACCGCCACCAAGGTGAACGTTGACCTCCAGATATGTTGACAACGCATTAACTACCGATGCCCCTACACCATGTAGTCCACCTGAAACCTTATAACCGCCACCGCCAAACTTACCACCTGCGTGCAGCACTGTCATAATAACTTCTACAGCCGGACGTCCCATTTTCTCTTGAATTCCAACAGGGATTCCGCGCCCGTTATCCTCCACTGAGATGCTGTTATCAGGCTCAATCGTCACTGTAATCGTGTCACAGTGTCCGGCCATCGCTTCATCAATACTATTATCTACAATTTCCCATACTAAGTGATGCAGACCGCGGACACTTGTGGATCCAATATACATGCCTGGACGTTTCCGTACAGCTTCAAGACCTTCAAGTACCTGTATCTGGCTTTCATCATAGGATTGTTCTGTTTGCTGTTCACTGTTCACTTGCGTCACCTTCATTCCCAATTATCTTAAACATCTTACGAAATGACCTGTCTTACTCTATTTCTTCTTTTAAGCCGACCCCTATAAGCATTCTTCGGTTTAATGTACTAGAAGAGACAGGAGCATAATAAATAAATTGGTCTGTAATTATAATAGATTTTATAAGATCCGGAGTAATCGTAATTGCTTCGGAATGAGAAGCATGCTCTAAAAAGGTTTTTGTTGCGTCTGCCACATTGTCTTCCTCGTAGTGAAGAATCGCAATAATTTCCTCTGCTTGTACCATTACGTCTCCGCCCAAATGAATAAACACACCATCACCTCACTCGAGCATTTTCCCTTGTATATGTCTATATTAAGAAAGCGTTGGGAGCACTTGAATATGGCCCGCTTTCACTTCAAAAATCTCTGCACTTTCCAATGCCTTTTTGTGCACTCCGGCAAGCCCCGTTGTTGTCACAAATGTCTGTACCTTTTTCTGGATCGTTTCTAGCAGATGAGACTGCCTGTAGTCATCCAATTCAGAGAGGACATCATCAAGCAACAATACTGGATACTCACCCACTTCTTCTTTGATTAGCTCAATCTCAGCCAGCTTTAAAGCCAGTGCGGTTGTTCGTTGCTGACCTTGAGAACCAAAGCTTTGAACATCCTTGCCATTCACGAGAAAACCCAAATCTTCACGATGCGGGCCAAAAAGAGTCGTTCCTCGAATCCGTTCTTTTTCTTTTTTCTTTTCATAGACAGCATGTAGTCTCTCTTTTAGGTTCGACAAGTTCAAGTCTTCTAATACCTCTATGGATGAAAGATAGAGAAGCTGTAGGTCCTCTGTGCCACGCGAAATGTCAGAATGAATCGTTTGAGCCCAACGCTCAAGCTTTTTTATAAATTCAGCTCGCCGTTTAATCAACTCAGCAGCCGTTTCAATCAATTGCTCGGTCAGGATATCCATCATATCGACAGAAGGTTTTCTGTGCCAATCTCGCAGCAAAGAATTTCGTTGTTGCAAAATCTTCTGGTAACGACTGCTATGATGAAGATAGACTGGACTAATTTGTCCGAGCTCCATATCCATAAAGCGACGTCTTCCTTGAGGGCTCCCTTTTACCAGATGAAGATCTTCTGGTGCAAACATAACGACATTAAGAGCTCCGACGTACTCACTGAGGCGTCGTTGCTCCAACCCATTAAGCTTTACTCTTTTCCCTTTACTAGAAACGGCTAATTCCAGTGTTAGCTTACTTGTTCTTGTCTGTGCTTCACCGTAAATACCTGCATACTCCTCCTGCCAGCTAATTAATTCCTTATCCTTCGCTGTGCGGTGGGATTTTGCCATGGCGAGCACATAAATCGCTTCTAGGACATTGGTTTTCCCTTGCGCATTTTCGCCAACAAAGACGTGAACCTGCTTGTTGAATGTAAGCTCAGCTTTGGCATAGTTCCGATAGTGTTTTAAAGATAGCTTGTTGACCCTCATCTTTTTACTCCTCGGTCTGTGCAATTTCAATGGATGTGCCGTCTGAGAAACGGACCACATCACCCACTCTCAGCTTTTTGCCACGACGATCCTCTGACTCATCATTCACCAGCACTTCATACTCACTGAGATACCATTTAGCCATCCCCCCTGTATCAATCACACCAGCTTCCTTCAGCAACTGACCAAGGGTAATATACGGCGTTGAAATCTTTAGTACATTCATGTTGTACCTCTTTTTCTTCCTCATTTTTGAGGGTTATAAGAAAGGGAAGACAGCAATTCATCTGAGCTGCTGTCTTCTAGTTCCGTTCAATTTTACATACTTTCTCTAATAACTATTGTACTAGACTAGCGCCTGCTAGCCAAGTCCAATCTTTAAGAGAGCCACATGGTCCTAGTATGTACGTACTGGAGAGAATAAATGCAGATAGTGCTTATGATCTGTTGGTCTTAACACAAATGCACTCATGGCTCCTGTGAACATGATATTAACTTTTTCACTATCGATAACCTTTAAGGCATCGATGACTATTTTTCCGTTAAAGGAAATTCTCATCTCTTCTCCCTCTTGTTCAGAAGTTGTTAGATCCTCTGTGACTTTTCCGATCTCAGGAGATACAGATGTAATTTCGATTTGCTGATCCGGTAACGTTTTTAAGGTCACCACATTGTTTTTCCCATCTGAAAGTAATAAGGCTCGTTCCAATGTCTGCAGAAGTGATTTCGTTTGAACCGAAAACGATGTCTTGGATTGTGTTGGAATCATGCTACTTGTGACTGGATATTTTCCGTCAAGTAGTCTTGAGAAAAACATCGTATGTCCCAGCTTAAATAGAATCTGGTTTTCTGTTACTACGATTTCTATCAACTCATCATTTTCTTCAAGAATTCTACTAAGCTCCGTAAGACTTTTACCTGGAATAACAACATTTTTAAACGATAGCTCTTGATCGTTCCGCTCTACAGTGGATGTTCTCATCGCCAATCTTCTGCTATCTGTTGCAGTACAGATTAATTCCCCGTTTTCAATCTCTAGGTTTACACCTGTCAACACAGGTCGTGTTTCCTGAGTGGACACGGCAAATACGGTTTGGCGGATAATGTTCTTTAGCATATCCTGAGGCAATTTAAACATTAGATCCTCTTCCAACTGTGGAAGTCGCGGATATTCCTCTGGATCGAGTCCATTTAGCGTAAAGACAGACGCACCTGAACGAATCGTGGCACTTAGCTGATCCAGCACGCTAATTTCAATTTGCTCTCCAGGCAGTTTCTTTACAATTTCCGCAAAGAAACGTGCTTGTAGAACGATGCTTCCTTCTTGCTTAATATCTACGAGCTGAAGATCGCCTTCTTCTACAGGAATAAACGTCTCGATGGAAATATCTGAGTCACTACCAGTTAGTGTGACTCCTTCATTTGTGGCCACTAGTTTCATTCCTGTTAGTATCGGAATAGTGGTTCTTGAAGAAACAGCTTTTGCTACGTTTTGAACATCATGAACAAAACGATTTCTTTCGATCACAAAATGCATGCTAAATGGCTCCTTTAATCTAATTAATTATAATTAAAAATATAGTCTCAGTAGTAATAGGGGCTGTGATTTTGTGGATAAGTCCAAAAAGCCTATTAATACAAGGTTATACACATGTGGGTAAGCTGTGTATAGCGTTGAATGGTTTACCCACACTATGCACAGGTGTTATCCCCGAAGCTGTTCAGTGATCGCTTGAATTTTTTGTTGAAGTTCTTGATCGGTATGAAGCAGCTTTGATATTTTTTCGTGTGCATGAATGACGGTGGTGTGATCTCTTCCGCCAAATTCACTACCGATTTTCGGAAGTGATGAATCTGTAAGTTCGCGTGACAGATACATCGCAATTTGTCTTGGAAATGCAACTGACTTCGTACGTTTCTTCGCTTTAAAATCATCAAGCTTTACTTGGTAATAATCACCCACAAGCTTTTGAATATCCGTAATGGTTAACATTTTTGGTTTTGAATTTGGAATAATATCTTTTAATGCTTCAGCAGCCAAATCAGCATTCATATCCTTATTAATCAATGACGAATAGGCCACAACACGAATAAGGGCACCTTCAAGCTCACGGATGTTTGTATCAATTTGATTCGCAATATATAGCATGACTTCATTAGGAATATCGAGATTTTCTGCCTTTGCTTTTTTTCTAAGTATAGCAATCCGAGTTTCTAAATCAGGTGGCGTAATATCAGTAATAAGACCCCATTCAAAGCGTGATCTGAGCCTGTCCTCAAGTGTTGGAATCTCTTTTGGAGGTCGGTCACTTGAGATCACAATCTGCTTTGATTCTTCATGAAGCGCATTAAATGTATGGAAAAACTCTTCCTGCGTCTGCTCTTTGCCTGCAAGGAATTGAATGTCATCAATAAGCAGTACATCTACATTTCTATATTTGTTACGGAAGTTTACGGCCCGATTGTCACGAATTGAATTAATGAATTCATTCGTAAATTTTTCAGACGACAAATAGACTACATTGGCACTGGGATTATGCTCCATCACATAGTGTCCAATCGCATGCATCAAGTGGGTCTTCCCGAGTCCGACTCCACCATAAATAAATAACGGATTATAGGCTTTAGCTGGTGCTTCAGCTACAGCTAGTGAAGCTGCATGAGCAAATCGGTTACCAGAGCCTATAACAAATGTATTAAAAGTGTATTTACTGTTTAACATGGTACGACTTGAGATCTCATCAGCGGCCTCAGGCTTCGGCATCTTTTTAGGCGGCTGTTCAAGCAATAAGTCGTCGACCGTTTCATTTTGCGGAATCACGAACTTAGGATCCAGCCTGGAGCCCGTTAATTGTTCAATCGTATCTGAAGTTAAACTGGCATAATGATCCTCTAGCCAATCACGTGCAAATTCGTTTGGAGCCGTCACTGTAATCGTGTCATTTTGAATGACCGTTGCTTTTGTTGATTTCAGCCACGTCTCAAAGCTCGGCTTACTCACCTTTTTTTCCATTTCAGCGAGCACCCGCTCCCACAGGTCGTGAATATTTTCCAAGATTAGACCTCCTTTAGATCAGATGGTACAGGCTTAACAGACAGAGAAAAGACCTGCTTTAGGCCTTTTAAATGGAATGCTTGTATAGGTTTTGTATAACATAAAAGATCAGACTGAATAATTATTCAACCTGAAGAAAGTGTGGAAAAATAATAGTATAGTAGAAAAGCATCAAAAATGGAATGACTAACATTCTTGTGGACAAGATAATCCATAGAAAAATATCCTGTCCACAACTTTACCCACAGGCTGTGGACAGGATTCATTACAAAATAATATATCCACGAATGAAAACAATATAATCATAGCAAAACAAACTTGATACCGCAATGGTTTGTTCGATTTATCCACAAACCACACTATGTTGTGTCTAATTTTTTTCCACAACACAAGATATGTGAGTAACTTGTCGATGACTCAGAGGATAAGTCGAAATATGTCATTTAGAGTTGTCCACAGAGATTTTTGAAAGAGGCAGAAGAGAATTTTGGAATGAAAAATGATCTTGGGGATTATTTCGATCATGTGGAGAAATAATTATTGTTGTGAAAAAAGTGAGCGTCAGAATCGTCGGTCGTCACAATTTCAAATTGAGCTGGTGAGGGGATTGTCTTTGAAAAGAGGTAGAAGAGTGTTGTGAAGATAGAGGGAGAATCATGTTTTGTTTCTTCGGCTGCCGCTCCCGAAAATGGGGGCACGCTTACCGCGGGAAGGTAATGAGCTAACTCGACTCCGTCGAGTTAGCTCATTGAACCTTTTTATCCCGCAGGTGTTGGCCCTCCATTTTCGTCCGCTTGCTATGAGAGGTATTAGCATCAGTATTTAGACAAATATGAGGGCTTTACCATCCACAGGGCATTTCGCACGGTGAGAGAGGAGCGGTCTTGGTAAAATGAAATCTTTCTTGATGAATCTAAGAAAGTTCTTGTTAAAAGGCTTTGGTTCTTGGTATTGAGTCCAGTCTTCTTGGAGAAGATGAAGATTCTCTTGCTAACGTGCTGTCTTTCTTGGTAAGTGCTGCGGAGCTCTTGCTGAAGTAAGGATCTTTCTTGGCAATGCTTAAATTCTTCTTGATATACCTCATCTAAAGGGCTTTTCGCTCGGGGAGGGAGGAGCGATCTTGGTAATTGCCCCAATTATTTATGAAAAAGCAGAGGATCTTTTTACTACCGGGGTCAAGTTCTTATTTTGTATAAATAGTCATATCAAAGCCTATCTAAAACAAGCGGACAAAATAGGAGGGCCGACACCTGCGGGAAGAACAGGCTTATTGAAATGAACGGGCTTGCCCGGTTAGTTCAATGCCTGCCCGCGGTAAGCGTGCCCCCTATTTTGGGAGCGACGGAAGAAACGAATCATGAGTCGCCCTCTATCCAAAAAAAATTATTCTTGGGAATTGCGCCGAAGTTCTTACTAAAATAAAGATCCTCCTGCGTAAGACAGAATTCTTCTTGATAAACCATATCCTCAAAGATTTTCACTCTACACAAGCGTGCCTGCCATCCAGGTAGCGAATACGTTGATCCTTTAGTGAATTTTTCCTCTAATTAAATTGTCAGTTATCCACCTCCAACATCAAGGCTTGCTGAAAAGCCTTCTAGAGGTTTATAATAAGATGTTGACAATCGTGTTAATTTAATCTTGACAATAGTCATTTATTTTCTATATAATTTACAGGACTGTCTTACAGCCAGAATTTTATTTTTTATGAGCAATTCGCAGGGGGTGTAATTAATGGGTAAACCAACCTTTCAGCCAAATAACCGTAAGCGTAAGAAAAAGCATGGTTTTCGTGCAAGAATGAGCACTAGTAACGGACGTAAAGTTCTAGCTCGTCGTCGTCAAAAAGGAAGAAAAGTATTGTCCGCATAAAAACCGCTGATAGCCAGTGATAAGCAACTTCAGATTCTTGGACTTGCTTTGTGCATGTGCTTCTTTTGGCGCACGCGTTCGCGGCAAGGATCAAACATCTGAGACCACTGGCAGACAGTGGTCTTTTTTGCTTCAAGTAGAACAAACTTTAGAGGAGCGGAAATATGAGAAAAGAACAGCGGATTAAAAAGAATGAGGAATTTTCGGCTGTATTTAATCATGGTCGTTCCGTTGCGAACCGTCAGTTTGTTCTGTACGTTCTTAAGAAAGAGGATCAAGAGCAGCTGAGACTAGGACTCTCTGTGAGTAAAAAAGTAGGCAATGCGGTGATGCGTAATCGAATCAAGCGTTTAATACGTACGGTGTTTCAAGAAAAACAGGAAACGCTGCTTCCTAACTGTGATTACGTTGTCATAGCGAGAAAGCCTACTGCATCAATGGATTATCAGGAATTTCACGCTAGTCTTGCTCATGTAATGAGAAAAGGTGGCGTATTAACACGTAATCAACAAACATCAAGAAAATGAAAAGTTGTGCAGAGGGTGTGAAAGAGTGAAAAATAAGTGGGGCCTACTTATTGTATCATTTGGTCTTTTATTTCTATTAACTGGGTGCTTTAGTGTAAATGAGCCGATCACAAGTAATAGTGAGGGAATTTGGAACAGTATTTTTGTTTATCCAGTTTCCTGGCTTATTATAAACTTTGCCGAGGCGTTTAACAGTTATGGGTTAGCCATTGTGGCATTGACCATTCTCATTAGACTTGTCATTATGCCATTAATGATTAAGCAGACCAAAAGTATGAAGGCCATGCAATTATTGCAGCCTGAGATGCAGAAGCTGCGAGAGAAGTATAGTGCAAAGGATCAGAATACTCAACAAAAGCTGCAAAGTGAATTAATGGGTCTTTATAAGGAAAGAGGCGTGAATCCATTTGCGGGCTGTTTGCCGTTAGTTATTCAAATGCCTATTTTACTGGCGCTTTACCACGCCATTATGAGAACATCGGAAATAAGTGGTCACAGTTTTCTGTGGTTTATTCTTGATCAACCGGATCCTATCTTTTTGCTGCCTCTTGTAGCGGGTGCCGCCACATATGTTCAGCAGAAGATGATGATGGTTCAACACAACCCGCAGATGCAAATCTTGCTGTATGCTATGCCAATTATGATTACTGTATTTGGATTATTTCTGCCTTCAGCCGTTATTCTTTATTGGGTTGTTGGAAACCTGTTTATGATTGCTCAAACGTACTTTATTACGGGCCCGAACGTAGAACAACGTAAGGCTACGAAAGCGGGCGTTGGAGGGAAATCTGATGTTAAAGGTAACAAAGGTAAAGGCGTCAGGAAAAACAACAGAAGAAGCAGTAAAAAACGCCGCTAACGAATTAAATGTCCCCCAAGATCGTGTGCACTTTGAGGTTCTTGAAGAGGCAAAAAAGGGTTTTCTAGGATTGATTGGTGTAAAGAATGCAACAATTGAAGCATATGTTTTGCCTGATCCTGAAGAAGAGGCGTATGAATTTCTGACTCAAACCATGAAAGAAATGGGGATCCCGGCAACCATCGACAAACAAACAACGAATGAAGGTGTGAGTCTTTCCGTTGCTTGTGAGCAGGAAAGAGATACCGCTCGTTTGATTGGTAAAAGGGGACAAACCCTTGATTCACTAGAGTATCTAGTTGGCCTAGCAGCGAATCGACGACATACAAAAAATGTTAACTTTTTAGTCGATGCCGGCGGGTACCGCGCAAAGCGAATCCAATCTCTACGTGAGCTTGCTATACGAGTCGCTAAAAAAGCGCAGGAACAGCAAGAGGAGATCCCGTTAGAGCCGATGAGTGCACGAGAAAGAAAAATTGTCCACCAAATGCTTTATAATCAAGAGGGTGTCATGACCTATTCAAAAGGAAAAGGCACTCATCGACACGTAATTGTTAAGAAATCGACATAATGAACGAAGTAAAAAAATCCGAACATAACGTGAACAATGCGTGGATGTTTGGATTTTTTCGCGTCTACTTTAGATGGGAGTAGAGTTTCGTGTGCCAAATGATGGTCCTGTATCCACAGCTACCTTCATAGCTTTTCCACCTACTCTGTGCTATTCTATTATATTAGAAGAACTGCGGACTTTTATTAAACAAATCTTTTTTTTGTAGGAGGTGAGTAGTAGATGATTACTGAATTTGATACGATTGCAGCAATATCCACAGCACAAGGAGAAGGAGCGATTGGCATTGTTAGGCTAAGTGGAGACGAAGCCATTGCCATTGCCTCTCATTTATATATAGGAAAGCAGCCGCTCGCGGAAGTTGCCTCGCATTCTATTGTGTATGGTCACATTACAGATGGAACCAATAAAGTAGAAGAAGCAATGATTAGTGTGATGAGAGCGCCACGTACCTTCACAAGGGAGGACGTTATAGAGATTAACTGTCACGGGGGGTTGGTCTCTGTCAACCGAGTTCTTCAGCTTGCGCTAAAACATGGAGCGAGGCTAGCGGAACCTGGAGAATTCACGAAAAGAGCTTTTTTAAATGGTCGGATTGACTTATCGCAGGCGGAAGGTGTCATGGACTTAATTCGCGCAAAAACAGACCGAGCGATGAACGTGGCGTTAGGTCAGCTTGAAGGGCGATTATCTAAAAAAATCTCTGTGCTGCGCCAAGAGCTTCTGGAAACAGTGGCCCATGTTGAAGTAAACATTGATTATCCGGAATATGATGCCGAAGCTATGACACAGGATTTAATGGTGGATAAAGTAGGTTTTGTTATTAAAGAAGTGGATAAGCTTTTAGAGACAGCTAGCCAGGGTAAAATTTTGCGGGAAGGCTTAGCTACAGCCATTATAGGTAGACCCAACGTAGGGAAGTCATCATTAATGAACAGTCTGGTTCACGAAAATAAAGCCATTGTGACGGATATCCCGGGTACCACAAGAGATACACTTGAAGAGTATGTCAATGTTCGAGGCGTACCTCTGCGTTTAGTGGATACGGCAGGTATTCGTGAAACAGAGGATATCGTTGAGAAACTAGGCGTGGAACGCTCGAGGAAGGCATTACGAGAAGCAGACTTGATTCTACTTGTATTAAATCACGGGGAAGAGTTATCCAAAGAGGATGAAGCGCTCTTTGAAGCAGTGGCAGGCATGAATGCCATCATCATTGTTAATAAAACGGATACGCCACGGAAGATTGACCTGGACCGAGTACAGGAGCTTGCAGGGGCACGCCCGCTAGTGACAACCGCTTTTATTGAAGATAAAGGCATTGACGAGCTAGAAACGGCGATTGCGAATCTGTTTTTTGAAGGAGCCATTGAGGGCGAGGATGCAACGTACGTATCAAACACCCGTCATATTGCCCTTCTAGAACAGGCAAAGCAAACAGCACAAGACGCATTAGAAGCCTCAGAATCAGGCATGCCAATCGATTTAATTCAAATAGATGTAACAAGAACATGGGAGCTACTAGGAGAAATTATCGGTGACAGCGTACAAGAAAGCCTCATCGACCAACTCTTCTCGCAGTTCTGTTTAGGGAAATAAGGTTTTACTAGTGTAGTTTGCTTTGATTTTGTCATTTGAGTATTTCACTCAGCCAGCGGACTGGACGTGAGGACCGACTCCGAGGGGATGTACGGGCAGGGTTGAAATGAACGGGCAAAGCTCGGTTAGTTCAACGCCCGCCCCCGGAAAGCGTATCCCTAATCTTTGAAGCTGAATCGAAGCTTCTTAATTAAATCGATACAATATTATTTGGTTTTTAATGCTTGCTGGTAGGCTGGACTACTGATCCAGCGGACTGGACGTGAGGGCCGACTCCGAGGGGATGAACAGGCTAATTGAAATGAACTGGCATAGCCAGTTTAGTTCAATGTCTGCCCCCGGAAAGCGTGCCCCACGTCCAGGTAGCGAAGCCGAAGACCAGAATTACACTATATTAAAGAAAGAAGGATTAGCCATGAGCTATCAAGGTGGAGAATTTGATGTGATCGTCATCGGTGCAGGGCATGCAGGCGTAGAAGCAGGACTTGCCTCAGCCCGTATGGGTGCAAACACATTAATGCTAACATTGAACCTAGATGCTGTTGCGTTTATGCCGTGTAACCCGTCTGTTGGAGGACCGGCAAAAGGAATTGTTGTAAGAGAACTAGATGCATTGGGCGGAGAAATGGCCCGTAATATAGATAAAACGCACATCCAAATGAGAATGTTAAATACGGGCAAAGGCCCTGCTGTACGTGCATTACGCGCACAAGCAGATAAATTTCTATACCAGCATGAAATGAAAAAAACAATTGAAGAGCAGGAGAATCTGCTACTTCGTCAGGGTATGGTAGAAAAACTGATCGTTGAAGAGGGTGTCTGCAAAGGTGTCATCACTAATACCGGCGCAGAATACCGCAGTAAAGCCGTGGTGATCACAACAGGAACCTATCTGCGTGGGAAAATTATTTTGGGCGAGCTTGCCTATGAAAGTGGCCCAAACAACATGCAGCCATCTGTGCAGCTGTCTTATCACTTGCAAGAACTAGGATTTGATATGGTTCGCTTTAAAACAGGTACTCCTCCACGCGTAAATGGAAACACGATTGATTATAATCAAACAGAAATTCAACCTGGAGATGACGTCCCGCGTGCTTTCTCCTATGAAACAACGAAATATATTACCGATCAGCTGCCTTGCTGGCTTACCTATACGTCTGCAAATACGCATCAAATCATTAATGAGAACCTGAAGCGTTCTCCAATGTACTCGGGAATGATTGAAGGAACCGGTCCAAGATATTGTCCATCCATTGAGGATAAAATTGTCCGCTTCAACGATAAACCGAGACATCAAATTTTCTTAGAGCCAGAAGGACGTAACACAACTGAAGTTTATGTACAGGGGTTATCAACGAGCTTACCTGAGGATGTACAGCTCAACATGTTAAAAACGATCCCTGGACTTGAAAACGTAAAAATGATGCGTCCAGGCTACGCGATTGAATATGACGCAATGGTTCCAACCCAGCTATGGCCAACCCTTGAAACTAAAAAGGTAGAGGGCTTATTTACAGCAGGACAAATAAACGGAACATCTGGATATGAGGAAGCAGCAGGACAAGGGGTTATGGCAGGTATCAATGCAGCTCTTAAAGTACGAGGCGAAGAAGGATTAATACTTGATCGATCAGAGGCCTACATTGGCGTTCTCATCGACGATCTAGTAACGAAGGGTACAAATGAGCCTTATCGTCTTTTGACCTCTAGAGCCGAATTTAGGCTACTTCTACGTCATGACAATGCTGATCTAAGATTAACAGAGGTAGGTCATCGAATTGGCTTAATTAAAGAGGACCGCTTTAATCGCTTCCTTGAGAAAAAGGAGCAAATCTTCTCTGAGAAGAAACGCATCGAAAAATTTGTGATCAAGCCATCTGTTGAAGTTGATCAAATGCTTGAGGAAGCAGGCTCTTCACCACTAACTGAAGCTATGCATGCTGCAGCGCTCCTACGTCGTCCTGAATTAACCTATCAGCATATCGCCAAGGTGATTCCACCAGCGGGAGCTTTGATTCCTGAGGATGTGGCAGAACAGGTGGAAATTCAAGTGAAGTACGAGGGTTATATTAGTAAACAATTGCAGCAGGTTGAACGTTCAAAGAAAATGGAAAACAAAAAGCTGCCAGAAGACCTTGATTATATGGCCATTAACGGTCTTGCTACGGAAGCCAAACAAAAGCTGGCAGAGGTACGACCTATTTCACTCGGTCAGGCTTCACGTGTATCAGGAGTGAATCCAGCCGACATCTCCATCCTGCTTGTTTATATGGAGCAAGGGAAACTGGCAAAAGTGAAACCATAGAAAGAGGGACATATGAATAAAAGTGAATTTGTTCTATCTTTATCAAAAAAAGGAATTGAATTAACAGAGCATCAGCAATGGCAGTTTGAACGATATTTTGAACTATTAGTGGAGTGGAACGAAAAGATGAATCTAACGGCATTAACGTCTGAAAGTGATGTGTATCTAAAACACTTTTATGATTCCATTAGTGCGGGCTTCTATTACTCCTTTTCGGATGGAAAAAGCCTATTAGACGTTGGAGCAGGAGCGGGTTTTCCTAGTCTTCCAATTAAAATCGTTTTTCCAGATATTCATGTAACGATTATTGATTCTCTAAAAAAACGGATTGGTTTTCTTGAGCATCTTTCTTCAGAGCTTGCTTTAACCAATGTTTCTTTTCAGCATAACCGTGCAGAAATTGCAGGGCAGGATCCCGCGTATCGTGAACGGTTTGATCTTGTCACCGCTAGAGCTGTTGCCAGGCTTTCAGTGCTATCAGAGCTATGTGTACCTTTTGTTAAACAGGGTGGGGATTTCCTAGCAATGAAAGGTGCAGGCGCAGAGGAAGAGTTACAAGATGCTGAAAAGGCAATTAAAACATTAGGTGGAACGGTTCGTGAAACGTATGAATTTACGTTGCCTGAAGAGGAAAGTGAACGTACCATTTATCTGCTTGAAAAAACACGACCTACACCGAAGAAGTATCCACGTAAAGCAGGAGTTCCTGCCAAGCAGCCTCTATAACGTTCCAGATAGCGTTTCACGTGAAACGCTATCTGGTATATACATAACGTGGGAAATTGAGACAAATAAAGGCTTGACGCTTAAACGCTCTCAGGATATAAAGGAGTTAGATATAAAAAGGGATTATAAGCCCTTATGTCGAATAGATAGATAAGACGTAGAGGTTTATAAACAGAAGGTGGTGTCAGGCGATGAAGCAGCCGTTTTCACGCCTATTTGGCTTTAATGACAAACAGGATGAGACAGCAGAGATTAGAGAGAACGAGGAAGTGCAACAAATCTCTTTAGCAGAAATTGTACCCAACCGTTTTCAGCCTCGGACCGTATTTGATCAGGAAAAGATTGAAGAACTAGCTCAAACCATTCGCACCCACGGAGTCATCCAACCAATCGTTGTACGTGCACGTGATGACAAATATGAAATTATTGCAGGGGAAAGACGCTGGAGAGCCGTCACGTCACTAGGTTGGGAGAAGATTCCTGCTCTAGTTAAAGAATTTAATGACTCACAAACAGCCTCTATTGCGCTCATTGAGAATCTTCAACGTGAAGGATTAACCTCTATTGAAGAAGCTATAGCCTATGCAAAGCTTATTGAAATTCATGGGTTGACGCAAGAAAGCTTAGCTCAACGTCTAGGGAGAGGGCAATCTACCATTGCCAACAAGCTACGATTGTTGCATCTACCTGAAGAGGTTCAACAAGCAATTCTGGATCGACAAATTTCTGAAAGACATGCACGAGCCCTATTAACACTAAAGGATGCTGAAAAGCAATCTACAGTTCTAGCAGAAATTATTGAGCAGCAATTAAATGTGAAACAAACAGAAGAGCTAGTCAAATCACTATTGGAAGTAGCACCTGCTTCCGAGGAAAAAAAGAAAAAAGCAACGAGAAAAGCCTATTCTAAAGATATGCGTATTGCGATGAATACAATTAGACAATCAGTGGATATGGTTCTTCAAAGTGGGCTTCATATAGACACAAACGAAGAAGAAAATGATGATTTCTATCAATTTACGATTCGAATTCCCAAAAAGTAATCTATCTATGGCTGATAGATTATTTTTTTACCATTCTTTTTGAACGATTTTTTGATCTCACACAACTTTCTAAAATCCTTTCCCTAAAATTATGATAGAATAAGAACGACTTATGTTAGTTCTTTTTTGAGGGAAAGAAGGTGGCTTAGTGGCCAAAATTATTTCGATAGCCAATCAAAAAGGAGGAGTGGGCAAAACCACCACTGCTGTAAATTTAAGCGCATGTCTTGCTCATCTTGGACAGCGAGTCCTTTTGGTTGATATAGACCCGCAAGGAAATGCATCAAGCGGGGTAGGAGTAGAAAAAGGAGACGTAGACGAATGTGTCTATGATCTGTTAGTAGAGGATATTGAAACAAAATCTGTGATTAGAGGGACCACGGTTGAGAATTTACACGTTATCCCTTCAACCATCCAGCTATCAGGAGCTGAAATTGAACTCGTTTCTACGATTTCCAGAGAGGTTCGTCTTAAACGAGCCTTGTCAGAGGTAGCCGATGAATATGATTATATTTTCATTGATTGCCCTCCATCTCTTGGTCTATTAACGATCAATGCATTAACTGCCTCTGATTCTGTACTAATTCCCGTACAATGTGAGTATTACGCATTAGAAGGATTAAGCCAATTGTTAAACACCGTTCGACTGGTACAAAAGCATTTGAATACAGACCTTGCTATTGAAGGTGTTCTTTTAACAATGCTTGATGCCAGAACGAATCTAGGAATTCAAGTTATTGATGAAGTGAAGAAATATTTCAGAGAAAAAGTATTTGATACCATTATTCCTCGTAACGTTCGTCTTGGAGAAGCACCAAGTCACGGTAAACCAATCATTGTTTATGATGCAAAGTCACGTGGAGCAGAAGTTTACGTAGATTTAGCGAAGGAAGTGGTAGCAAATGGCTAAAGGGTTAGGCAAAGGACTTCAAGCTTTTTTTCCTGAACACTCAGATGAAAAACAAGAACAGATTGAAGAGATTTCACTAAAACAAATTCGACCGAATCCTTACCAACCACGAAAGAACTTCTCGGATGAAGCCATAAGTGAACTTTCTCATTCTATTCAAACCCATGGCGTGTTACAGCCGATTACGGTTCGCAAAAGTATTAAAGGCTATGAAATCGTTGTAGGGGAAAGACGGTTTCGCGCAGCGCAGCATGCAAAGCTAGAGTCTATTCCTGCTATTGTTAAAGAATTTAACGATGATGAGATGATGGAATTAGCGTTAATTGAAAATCTTCAACGTGAGGATCTTAATCCTATTGAAGAAGGAACTGCCTATCAAAAATTAATGAGTCACCTTGATGTAACGCAGGAGCAATTAGCCAAACGACTTGGCAAAAGTCGACCGCATATTGCCAATCATATTCGACTACTTCAATTGCCAACTGTGGTACAGCAATTTATCTCAGATGGGAAGCTATCAATGGGACATGGGCGAGCATTACTCGGGCTAGCTGATAAGAAGAAGCTCTCTTCGTTGTTAGAGAAGGTCCTTCATGATAAGCTTAGTGTTAGAGAATTAGAACAGCTCATCCAACAATTAAATGATCGCGTTTCACGTGAAACAAAACGCAGAAAAATTAATCTTAGTCCATTTTTAAAAGAAAGACAGGATATCCTACGTTCTACTTTAGGAACATCTGTCGCTATCAAACCCGGTAAGAAAAAAGGAAAGATCGAAATCGACTATTTCTCTGAGGATGATCTAGATCGAATTCTACAAATTTTATCTGTTGAAGAGAAACAATCATAAAGAGTAGATAGAATGAGGTCATCCTCTAGAGATGACTTCATTTTTTTAATGGAGGGAGATGTACATGTATTATTTTGACCATGCCGCCTCATCTTTTCCTAAGCCTCATGAAGTAGGGGAGGCTATGAAAGAAGCAGTAGACCTATACGCCGCCAACCCAGGCAGGGGAGGACACACTCTTTCGCAAAAAGCCGCAGCCATTGTAAAAGAAGCACGAACAGAAATAGCTTCTTTATTTAAAGTGCCCAAAAATGAACATGTATGGTTTTATCAAAACGCCACGATGGCACTAAATCAAGCCATTCTTGGCTATCCTTTTGAAGAAGGAGATCACATTCTTGTTACCGTGTATGAGCATAACTCTGTTTTACGCCCCATAAAAATGCTTGAATTAGAAAAAGGGGTACGGGTTACCTATGTTAAACCTAATGAACTGGATGAATTTGATCTAGATGATTTTGAAAGCCAATTAACGGAACAAACCAAAATGGTCGTCGTGACTCATGCTTCCAATATAACAGGGTCAATATTTCCCGTAGCAGAGTTTGGTTTACGATTAGAAAAGCACCAAGCGATATTCGTAGTAGACGCCTCACAAACTGCAGGTAAGCTGAATATTTCAATGGAACATGATCATATTGATTTATTAGCTTTTGCCGGTCATAAGGGTTTACTTGGTCCCCAAGGAACAGGGGTGTTAATTAGTAAACATGATTATCAGCTAGCTCCACTCATCCACGGAGGCACGGGAACAAGCTCTGAAGAGGATGTCCAGCCCTTAACATGGCCAGAACGCTATGAAGCGGGAACGTTAAATACACCGGGCATTGCAGGGTTATTAGCTGGAGTGAAAGCAGTTAAACTCAAAGGCATTGATGCTATTTTTGAACATGAAGAAGCATTAATGAAACAATTTATTGAAGGCATTTCCAATGTAGAAGATATTCAAATGGTTGGACAAACCTCCGTGGAAAATCGCGTGTCCGTGGTTTCGTTTCACGTGAAACATGTGCCGAGTCACGAGGTTGCCATGATTCTAGATAGCAGCTATCAGATCGCAGTCAGAGCAGGGCTTCATTGTGCGCCAAGAGCCCATCAGCATTTAGATACAATACAAGAGGGATTGGTCCGCGTTAGCTTTGGACCGTATAACACCGAAGAAGAAGTAAAACAGCTAGTGAACGCTCTACATGAAATAGTCGAAGCATTTTCAATGTAAAATTTGGAGCATAGAATAGGATAATATATATGGTACTTACAGGAACTTTAGTAAATGGAGCTGCAATTGTAGTTGCAGGTGGCCTAGGCTTACTCGTACAAAATATTCCGGAAAAAATGAAAACAACGGTCCTACAGGCGATTGCCCTTGCTGTCATACTATTAGGGATTCAAATGGGTTTGCAAACGCAGCAATTTCTACTTGTCATTGCAAGCCTAGCCATAGGAGGCGTCATGGGTGAGTGGATTGGTATTGATTCGTATTTGAATCAATTTGGTCGCTGGATTGAAAGTGTTATAAAACCTGCAAAATCAGGAGAATCGGGAAAAGTAGCGCAAGCATTTGTCACCACAACCTTAATTTATGTTGTTGGAGCCATGGCTGTCCTCGGGTCCATTGATAGTGGATTAAGAGGCGATCATTCATTGCTTTACACCAAAGCCATGTTAGACGGTCTATCTGCGATTATTTTCGCCTCAACACTTGGAGTTGGTGTCCTGCTTTCAGCTATACCCGTCATCTTATACCAAGGCTCAATTGCCCTGATGGCGACCTACATCGCTGTGATTGTACCCGATTACTTTTTGAATCAGTTTATACTTGAAATGTCAGCTGTAGGCGGAATTATGGTCGTAGCGATTGGATTAAACATCTTAGGCTTAACAGCGATTAGAGTGGCTAACCTCCTCCCAGCCCTCCCAGTGTTAGCTGGTCTGATGTGGCTAATAAATAGTATTTTTTAAGTGTTCAACACATAAAAAGGCTCTTTCCACCATAGGAAAAGAGTCTTTTTTGTGCTATTTATATCAATCACAATATGCGTAAGGCTATACATCTTTTTCAATCATGAATGGCTTAAAAGCGTCAACATGTAATAAACTTGTCGAATGTTCAGATAATTTTTGATCTGCAAGATAAATAGATTGGGCAATACTTTCAGCCATCGACATAACGACATGTAAGCGCGTATTTTGTAGGACGTAGAACTCCATCGCACCGCCCACATTTACAATACCCGTGATATGGATGTCCCCCACCTCTGGAAGCTTTTTCTGAACGGCAGCCCCAGGGTAAAGTGGACCTTCCTGTAAAGTAAGCGAACCCACATTCATCTGCTGACCAAGACAAGCATCAATAGCAATAATATAAGGATTCATGTACTTTTTCTTAATGTCTTCCAGTCTTTCTGTTAGGTTCATTGCATGTACAGGATATTTAAGCGTGCCATATACAGAAAAGTGATGTAAAGACATGGCTTCAAGCTTGGATCCAATTAATGGGCCCAAAGAATCACCTGTGGATCGATCCGTTCCTACACAAAGAATAACCATGTTTTGATTACTTACATTTTGACAATAGGAGAAAATTTTATCGGCAAACGGCTCGTGTGAGGCATGAATATCCTCAAAGGGCACACGAAAAGGCTTAAGCTCTTTCTTTTTGGTGAAACGCCATAAGTTTGGACTCATAACTTGTACTCCTTTGCCATAGTAGTAACAGTATAGTAGTTTAAAGGCGTTTTTATACATGCAGATTAGATAAAAGGAGCGGGCAGGATGTGGGCAAACGGTCTAAAATGGATGTTTTTAATTGTTGGTACGTTAATAGGAGCAGGATATGCATCGGGCCGAGAGCTCTGGCAGTTTTTTGGAGCGGAAAGTAATGTCGCCATTCTATTATTTGCGATTTTGTTTACCATTAGCTGTTTTGTCATCATGAATCTAGCCTTTAAGCAACAATCTACTCAATATGTGCCATTACTCACAACGTTAGTGGGAGATAAATTAGCGAAGGCGTATGATTGGGTGATATTTTCATATTTGTTTTCAACAACAACAATTATGCTCGCTGGAGCAGGAGCCACCCTTGAAGTATATAATATTCCGTTTTGGCTAGGTATGGCAGGCAGTGGTGCCATGGTGGTTCTACTGTTTCTAAAAGATACACATGGCATGACAACGATTAACGCATTTCTAATTCCAATCTTAATTCTCTCATTGGTTAGTATTTTACTAGTGTTTCAGTCATCTTTAGGCTTTCAATTTACCTTTGAGTGGTCCCATCAGCATAATTGGCCAGCTGCGATTACATTCACTTCATTAAATATACTGCCGATCGTTGCGGTTGTTTCAGCGATCGGGCGTCAAATGAAACATCGCGGAGAAATTTGGATTGCTTCATTGGGTAGTGGGCTGCTCATGGGCTCCATCTCGTATCTTTACAATGAATCACTGCTTCAAATTGCAGGAGAGATTATGTTCTATGAAATTCCACTATTTGTGATTCTTAAACAATATCCATCGATTATGGTGGTGGCGATGTCTGTTCTATTGTGGCTGGCTATCTATACTACGGCAGGGGCAGGAATATTTGGATTAATTTCTAGATTAAGAGGACACATAAAAGGAGAAAGCTGGCTTATAGCTATGCTGTTAATCGCCATTATGGCCCCTCTTACCACCTTTGGCTTTTCGTCTATGATTGCCTTTCTATATCCATTGTATGGGGTAGTTAATGTCTACCTGCTCATATGCATCATTCTTTATCCATTTTTTCATCATCCCGCTCTTCTTAGAAACAAAAAAGCAGACTAGACGATTTCCCATTTTAATTCATAATCGTGTATAATGGTGATTAGTATGCTGCAAGGAGGTTGGATGGTATGGCAGATAAAGAATTCTCACTGCACGATATCGTGGAGATGAGAAAACCGCATCCTTGTGGAGCCAATCAGTGGAAAATAATCCGAGTCGGTATGGATGTGCGTATTAAGTGTTTGGGATGTCAACACAGTGTCATGCTTCCCCGCAAAGAGTTTTCCCGTAAGCTAAAAAAAATCGTAGAACATGCTCAACCCGAAGAGTAAACAAGGTGAGGGGTTTTGCCCGCTGCCTTGTTTTGTTATGCGAACAAATATAAGAAAAAAAGGACGTGACTTCATTGGCTTTAACAACCGGAATTGTAGGCTTGCCTAACGTCGGCAAGTCGACATTATTTAATGCGATTACACAGGCGGGTGCAGAATCAGCAAACTACCCATTCTGTACCATTGATCCAAATGTTGGGATTGTTGAGGTTCCAGATCATAGACTACAAGTCTTAACAACGTTAGTCAAACCTAAAAAGACGATCCCTACCGCATTTGAATTTACGGACATCGCTGGAATCGTAGAAGGAGCAAGTAAAGGTGAGGGGCTTGGAAACAAGTTTCTATCACATATTCGTCAGGTAGATGCGATCTCCCACGTGGTACGGTGCTTTGCAGATGATAACATTACCCACGTTTCGGGTAGCGTTGACCCAATTCGTGACATTGAAGTCATTAATTTAGAGCTAATCCTCGCTGATTTTGAAACAGTGGACAAGCGTTTGGCGCGTGTATCTAAATTGGCTCGGACTAAAGATAAGGATGCAGTCGCAGAGCTTGCCGTTTTAGAAAAGCTACGTGTAGCCTTTGAGGAAGAAAAACCAGCGAGAAGCATTGATTTCTCAGATGAGGAAGCTAAGCTAGTGAAAGGCATGCACCTTTTAACAAGCAAACCTGTATTATATGCAGCCAACGTAAGTGAAGAAGATATCATGGATCCAGACCAGAATGAATACGTGGCAAAGGTTAGAGCCTTTGCAGCAGATGAAAACAGTGAGGTCATTGTCGTCTGTGCCAAAATTGAAGAGGAAATTGCTGAGCTTGATGGCGATGAAAAGCAGGAATTCCTCGATGATTTAGGCATTGCTGAGTCAGGACTCGATCAGCTCATTCGCGCTGCCTACCAGCTTCTTGGACTTCAAACCTACTTCACAGCAGGCGAGCAAGAAGTCCGTGCATGGACATTTAAAAAAGGAATTAAAGCCCCTCAAGCAGCCGGTATCATTCATACTGACTTTGAAAGAGGCTTTATCCGCGCAGAAATCGTTTCCTACGAAGACCTAGTCGACGCAGAATCCATGACCGTCGCTAAAGAACGTGGAAAAGTCCGCCTAGAAGGAAAAGAATACATCGTCCAAGACGGCGACGTCATTCACTTCCGTTTTAACGTTTAAGGTGAATTCTCATATATAAAGAAAAACGAAGGGCATCATAGCCTTCGTTTTTCTTTTACCTACTTACTCTTGATATTTATTCTTCATTTAAAATAATACGTAATCAAATGTTTTATAGCAAAAAAAACACCAACAGGAATACCAATAACCAAGATCAAACCTAAGATGATGACAATAAAACTATTAGTCATTTTTGGCCTCCATACCTGAAGATATATTTTACATTTATTTAATAGTACATTTGATTTGTGTAAATATATGGATCTCAACATTTCAAAAAAAGAATGATATTTTCAGCAAGTATTATTTTGAGAGTAAATCTATATCAGCGGACGAGATGAGAGGGCCGACTCCTACGGGAAAAAAAGAGGTCACTGAAAAATGATTTTTATAAAACTAAGTACTTTTTTCAATTGTTTAAGTCAAAACGTTAGCGGAAGGAGAACCCGTAGACTCCTGCGGAACAGAACGCGTCTGAAGACATCGAAGTGGTGGTTTTCCGCTTCGAGGGCTGAGGCCGTTCCCGCGGAAAGCGAAGGGTTCTCCTGTAGCGGCCGCCATTCCGCTAATTCTTACATGACTTTTTCAGTGGCCTCGAAAAACAGGCAAGGTTAAAATACAAGGCTTTGCCCATTTAGTTCAACGCCTGCCCGCGGAAAGCGGTCCCTCATCCCGGGAGCGAAGCCGGAGCAACCAAATTTTGTTTTAACCTCTTTTAAATCCTTGCCTAAGCCTGTTTTATCTGTTATCATTAATTGTTGTGAGTAAAATGACTCTGTTGATGAGTTTTGCTTCTTGCTCCGTATGATCGGAGCCGCTTAGACCAAAAGGAGGTGGCCGGAATGCGTAAGTACGAAATCATGTACATTATCGCTCCAAACCTTGAAGAATCAGCTTATAAAGAGATTGTTGAACGTTACAATAACGTGTTAACAACTAACGGAGCTGAGATCGAAAAGGTTAATGAAATGGGCAAACGCCGTTTAGCTTATGAAATCAATGATTTCACTGAAGGTTTCTACGTATTGCTAAACGTGAACGCTGCTGCTGATTCTGATGCGCTTAATGAATTTAATCGCTTAATCAAAATCAACGACAACGTTATTCGTGTCCTAGTAACTAAAGACGTAGCTTAATTTTAACCCAAAGATTGGTGATGAGCATCAATCTAACATGTGACATCCTCTCGGGGACCGTCTTCATACATCTTAAAAGCGGGAGGGATATGGATTGCTAAATCGTGTTGTCCTGGTTGGTCGTTTAACAAAAGACCCTGAATTGCGCTATACGCCAAATGGTGTGGCAGTCGCTAACTTTACACTCGCTGTGAATCGTCCATTTTCGAATCAACAGGGAGATCGTGAAGCCGATTTCATTAACTGTGTGGTGTGGCGTAAACCAGCTGAAAACGTAGCTAACTTTCTAAACAAAGGCAGCTTGGCAGGCGTAGATGGCCGAGTACAAACAAGAAGCTATGACAACAATGAAGGCCGTCGCGTCTTTGTGACCGAGATTGTAGCCGACAGCGTCCAGTTCCTGGAACCGCGTAATAGTCAGAATAACCAATCAAGCGGTAATCAAAATGCTAACTATAACCAGGGTGGCGGGAACGATTATAACCAAAATTCGAATCGCCAGCAGGGTGGATACAATGATGATCCGTTTGCAAATGACGGAAAACCCATTGATATTTCAGATGATGATCTACCGTTTTAATAGGTAACTGACTGAACATTTATAGGAAAGGAGTTGTTCCGTTATGGCTCGTCGTGGTCGTCCTAAGCGCCGTAAGGTTTGTTTCTTCACTGTAAACAAAATTACGCACATCGATTATAAGGATACTGAGCTTCTAAAACGTTTCATCTCAGAACGTGGCAAAATCTTGCCTCGTCGTGTGACTGGAACTTCTGCAAAGTACCAACGCAAATTGACTATCGCTATCAAGCGTTCTCGTCAAATCGCATTGCTTCCTTATGTAAATGAAGTAAATTAATTTAAATGATGATAAATCGACGGGAACGTAGCATCCTGTCGATTTATTTTTTTGGACAAAAGCGCATAGACTAAAAGCAATCCTTTAATTTTTAAGGTAATTGCGCTAAAATAAACAAGTATATGTGGAATTGTCAAAGGCCTTTCTATACAAAAAAAGGGCCATTTTGTTTGTTGGTAAAATGAGGTGAATGTGTGAATCATACAAGTCCTTGGAAAGAAGGCACACTGATAACGGGGATTTATCTCCTGCTTTTGTTGGTGGTGCTTGCTGTACCCATTGTAAATATCATTGTTGTTTGGGCACTGCCTTTGCCACTAGCGTATTTTGCTAGTAGGCATGAACTAAAAAAATCATTGGTTCTATATCTTTTGCTCTGTATGATTTCGTGGCCGATTCATACCCTCGGACTTCTTGTAACGCTTGTATTTGCGCTTGCGGGAGTGGTTACAGGAGAGCTTCACCGTAGAAAAGCAGACGGATTTGCCGTCCTTAGAGGGGTCAGCCTAACCTATACCTTGTTTTTAACCATGGCTTATGTCTGGATTTCAGTTCTTTCAGATATGACAATAAACCAGCTGGTCCGCAGCCAGCGAGAACAGGTAACAGATCTTTTACAAGTTGCTGGTCAATCGCAGGAGCAAATTGACTTAGTAACAGATGGAATGAATCAAATTCCATATATAGTGCCTTTTCTTATTGTCTTTTTTGCAACGATGATGGCACTTGTTACTGTGTGGCTAATAGGTATACTGCTTCGCAAGTACCGTATGGATGTGAAAAGGCTACCTGCCTTTAAAAATTGGGGATTTCCAAAGGTATTTATTTGGGTGTATTTGATTGTATTTGTGTTAATACTTAGCAATCCTGAAGAAGGAAGCACGCTTTTTATTGCGGTTACTAATATTTATCTTTTGGTTAATACCATCATGATGATCCAGGGACTCAGCTTTGTCTTTTTCTTCTTTGATCATAAGAAATACCCAAAGGTGTTTGGAGTCATTGTTATCTTTATGACTATACTACTTGCACCACTCCAACTAGTGGTTCGATTAATTGGTATAGCAGATATGGTTCTTGATTTGAAAAGCAGGCTTGGAAGCCAGAGGAAGTAGGAGTTGACAAGTATGCCGAAGTCTTTAACGAAACGCTGGCACGGCTATCATGTAATGACCCTGTTTGCGTTGTCGATCCTGTTGAGCTCTGTCATTGCGTTTTGGCATTGGCAGATGGGACTGGTTAGCTTTGCTGCTGTTATACTAGTTGCATTTTACTCGTTACAGGCAGAGCAAGCCTTCAAGCGAGATTTAGAAAGCTATATTTCGACTCTGTCTTATCGTGTGAATAAGGCAGGTGAGGGTGCGGTAGCCAATCTGCCAGTAGGAATTATTCTTTATAATGAAGACTTAAAGGTACAATGGGTAAACCCTTTTGTATTAAATCGACTAAGCCATGATGTGATCGGTAAGCAGCTTTCACATATTAGTGAAGATCTTCTGGTCATTTTGGATGAGGAATCTGATACGGATACGGTTCAGATTGACTCTTCCTATTATCATGTAGAAATTGAATACAACGAGCGTCTGATTTACCTTACAGATGTGACGGAGAAGGAAGAAACCAAGGAATTATTTGAGGATACCCAAACGGTTGTATCCTTAATTTATCTTGATAACTACGATGAAGTGACCCAAGGGATGGAAGATCAGGTGCGCAGTCGAATGATGAGTGCGGTCACTTCCACTTTAAACAACTGGGCGAACGAGTATGATATTTTTCTTAGACGAACGGCGTCAGATCGCTTTTTAGCAGTAATGAATTACAAATCGTTGCTATTGCTTGAAGAGAATCGATTTGCGATTGTTGATGAGATACGGGAAGTGACAAGTAAGGAGAAAGCCTCGATTACCTTAAGTATTGGGGTGGGGACAGAGGAAGCATCCTTGCGTGATCTTGGAAATGTCGCTCAATCAAGTTTAGACCTAGCGCTTGGGCGCGGAGGAGATCAAGTAGCGATTAAGCGAAAGGATGGACGAGTTCGGTTCTATGGTGGCAAAACAAACGCCATGGAGAAACGTACTCGGGTTCGTGCTCGAGTGATAGCCCATGCCCTACGTGACTTTGTGACAGAAAGTGAACGTGTGATTGTGATGGGTCATTCGCGTCCAGACATGGATGCCATTGGTGCCTCAATCGGTATATTAAAAATTGCAGATGTGAATGATCGAGAAGGCTATATTGTTCTTGATCAAAGTGATATGAATGCCGATGTACAACGATTAATGGAAGAGGTTGAAACACACGATCACCTTTGGTCACAATTTATCTCACCTGAAGAAGCGGTCTCTTTAATTGATAAGGACACTCTTTTGGTCGTAGTTGATACACATAAGCCTTCGATGGTTATTGAGCCAAAGCTGCTTGATATGGTGAACCGCGTGGTTGTTTTAGATCATCATAGACGTGGCGAAGATTTTATACATGACCCAGTTCTCGTCTATATGGAGCCTTACGCATCATCAACAGCCGAGCTCGTGACGGAGCTTTTAGAGTATCAGCCGAAGCAGTTGAATATGGATCGCTTGGAAGCCACAGCATTGCTTGCCGGAATTATTGTTGATACAAAAAGCTTTGCTATCCGAACAGGGGCAAGAACGTTTGATGCCGCTTCCTTCTTACGGTCAAACGGCGCTGATACAGTGATGGTTCAGCAGCTGTTAAAAGAAGATCTGGAGCACTACAAAAAGAGAGCAAAGCTTGTCGAGTCAGGTGAAATGTATAAGGATGGCTATATGATTGCCACTGCCGATGAATCTGAAGTGTATTCGCAGCTTGTCATTGCACAGGCAGCGGATACCCTGCTAACGATGAAGCGTGTGGTTGCCTCCTTTGTTATTTCAAAGAGATCAGATGGTCTTACTAGTATCAGTGCAAGATCCTTAGGGGAAGTCAATGTACAGGTTATAATGGAGAGCCTCGGTGGCGGTGGGCATTTATCTAATGCAGCCACTCAGCTAGAGGATGTATCGATTGAAGATGCTAAAGAACAGCTTCAGCAAGCGATAGACGAAGCGATTGGAGGAGAAGCGTAATGGAAGTCATTTTTTTAGAGGAAGTTAAAGGTAAAGGAAAAAAGGGCGAACGCAAAAACGTGTCTGAAGGTTATGCTCGCAACTATCTTCTGCCAAACAAGTTAGCTGTAGCTGCCACACAAGGTAATGTGAAGGACCTTGAAGCAAAGCAAAAAAGCCAAGACAAAAAACAAGAAGAAGAGCTAGAGCAAGCCAAGGCATATAAAGCCGAGCTTGAAGCTCTCACTGTTGAGATCAAAGCTAAGGCTGGAGAAGGCGGACGTCTATTTGGAGCCATCTCTACAAAGCAAATCGCCGAAACCCTAAAGAAAATGAAGAAAAAAGTGGATAAGCGTAAAATCGGCTTAAACGAGCCGATTCGAGCGCTCGGTTACACCAATGTGCCAATCAAAATTCACCCTGACGTAACAGCTACTGTCAAAGTGCATGTAGTTGAAGAATAAGAGCGACCTGATCAAACAGCTATCCTCCTTGTTTTCCTCTAACAGGAGCGAGGGGGAGCTGTTTTTTTTGAAAGGAAGAATGAAGCATGAGCGAGTTATTTTCTGATCGGACTCCCCCTCAAAATATAGAAGCAGAGCAAGCGGTGCTTGGCGCCATCTTTTTAGCAGATACAGCTCTAATTACAGCGACTGAGCGCTTAATTCCCGAGGATTTCTACCGGGCAGCGCATCAGCGGATTTATCAGGTCATGGTGGAGCTTGCCGAAAAAGGAGAGCCCGTCGATCTGGTCACCGTAACCTCAGATCTACAAGACCGCAAATGGCTCGAGGAAATTGGCGGAGTCTCATATCTTGGAGATATCGCAAATGCAGTTCCTACAGCCGCGAACGTCGAATACTATAGTCGAATTGTCGAAGAAAAGTCTGTCCTCAGAAGGCTCATTCGTGTGGCCACAGATATTGCTGCAGAAGGCTATGCCAGCGAGGAAGAAGTAGACACCATCTTAAATGAAGCCGAAAAAACAATTCTCGAGGTGTCTCACCGTCAGAACTCAAGTGCCTTTATCTCGATTAAGGATGTTCTAGTAGAAACCTACGACCGAATTGAAATGCTTCAGAACCAAACGGGAGATATCACTGGAATTGCTACAGGCTTCTCCGAGCTTGATAAAATGACGGCAGGCTTCCAGCGAAACGACTTAATTATTGTTGCTGCCCGTCCTTCCGTAGGTAAAACAGCCTTTGCTCTAAATATTGCTCAGAACGTAGCCACAAAAACAGAGGAAAACGTTGCGATATTCAGTCTCGAGATGGGAGCCAGCCAGCTTGTGCAACGGATGCTGTGTGCCGAGGGAAATATTGACGCACAACGGATGAGAACCGGTGCACTTAACGATGAGGACTGGCAGAAGTTAACGATGGCGATGGGCTCACTTTCAAAGGCCGGTATCTACATTGATGATACCCCCGGTGTAAAAGTGAACGACATCCGCGCCAAATGCCGCCGTCTCAAACAAGAGAGTGGACTCGGTATGATTATGATTGATTACCTGCAGCTCATTCAAGGAAATGGCCGTAGCGGCGAAAACCGCCAGCAGGAAGTATCAGAAATCTCTCGAACTCTCAAAGCCATTGCCAGAGAGCTAGAAGTGCCCGTCATCGCCCTCTCTCAGCTCTCCCGTGGCGTAGAGCAGCGACAAGACAAGCGCCCAATGATGTCAGATATCCGGGAATCAGGAAGTATCGAGCAAGATGCGGATATTGTCGCCTTCCTCTACCGCGATGATTACTATGACAAGGAATCAGAGAACCAAAACATCATAGAAATTATCATCGCAAAGCAGCGGAACGGCCCAGTCGGAACCGTAGAACTAGCCTTTGTAAAAGAATACAATAAATTCGTCAATCTCGACCGCCGCCACGACGAACGAGACATCCCACCCGGAGCATAATCGAGATTGGAGAGCAGAACGCAAAGAGCGTTCTGCTTTTTTTATGGCATTAATGGTGATACCAACGGGAAGGGACACTTAGCAAGAAGTGAACTCTGATACCAAGAAGAAAGCAAGGCACACCAAGAGGAATGGTGCACTAAGCAAGAAGCGAACCCTGTTACCAAGAGGGAAGTGAGAAACACCAAGAGGAACGGAGCCTTTAGCAAGAAGCAGGCCCTGTTACCAAGAGGAAAGCAAGAAACACCAAGAGGAACGGAGCCTTTAGCAAGAGGCAAACCCTAATACCAAGAGGAAAGAAAGGAACACCAAGAGGAATGAAGCCTTTAGCAAGAAGCAAACCCTGTTACCAAAAGGAAAACAAGAAACACCAAGAGGAACGGAGCCTTTAGCAAGAGGCAAACCCTAATACCAAGAGGAAAGAAAGGAACACCAAGAGGAATGAAGCCTTTAGCAAGAAGCAAACCCTGTTACCAAAGAAAAACAAGAAACACCAAGAGAAATGGGGCACTTAGCAAGAAGCAGGCCCTGTTACCAAGAGAAAAGCAAGGAACACTAAGAGAAATGGGGCACTTAGCAAGAGGCAAACCCTGATACCAAGAGGAATGCAAGAAACACCAAGAGGAACGGAGCCCTTGGCAAGAAGTAGCCCCTGTTACCAAGAGAAAAGCAAGGAACACCAAGAAGAACGAAACACCAAGCAAGAAGAATCCCTTGAACTTCCCCCCATAAACCCACCCAACGAAGCGGACGAAATGGGAGGGCCGACACCTGCGGGATGAACAGGTTCATTGAGATAAGATGGCAGAGCCAGATTAGCTCAATACCTGACCTCGGGTAAGTGCCCCCCATTTCGGTAGCGAAACCGAAGCGCCTTAACAAGTATTACGCACCGCAACCAATCGCTTTTGACTTAAAAGAGCTCTTCCTCTATCGGTTTACCTATCTCCCTCCCCTTTTCACGAACAAACTTTCAATCTCTCATTCCAAACGTTCGGATTTAGTTTGACGCTCTCTCGCTTAGCTGATATACTTATTTGGGGTTTTTAGAAGAGTATTGGAGGTGCAACACATGTCATCAGTTGTTGTTGTAGGAACTCAGTGGGGCGATGAAGGAAAAGGAAAAATCACCGATTACCTTTCAGAAAAAGCAGAGGTTGTCGCGCGCTACCAAGGTGGAAATAATGCAGGACATACCATTGTATTTGGTGGAACGAAGTATAAGCTTCACCTTATCCCATCCGGAATCTTCTATAAAGAGAAGGATTGCGTGATTGGGAATGGAATGGTCATTGATCCAAAAGCACTTCTTGAAGAATTAAAATATTTGCATGATCGTGATGTTGATACAAGCAATTTAAAAATTAGTAACCGTGCCCATGTCATTCTTCCGTATCACTTAAAGCTTGATATTGTGGAAGAAGAGCGCAAAGGTGCCAATAAAATTGGGACAACGAAAAAAGGGATTGGCCCAGCATATATGGATAAAGCAGCGCGAATTGGTATTCGTATTGCTGATTTACTTGATAAAGAAACGTTTGAAGAGAAACTTGAGATGAATCTTAAAGAAAAAAATCGGATGTTTGAGAAGTTTTTTGAAACAGAAGGATTCACAAAAGAAGAAATTTTTGAAGAGTATTATGAGTATGGACAGCAAATTGCTAAGTACGTATGTGATACTTCTGTGGTTCTCAATGATGCTCTTGATGAGGGCAAACGTGTATTATTTGAAGGTGCTCAGGGAGTTATGCTTGATATTGATCAAGGGACATACCCGTTTGTAACGTCTTCTAATCCGATTGCCGGCGGTGTGACGATTGGTTCTGGTGTTGGCCCATCTAAAATTAATCATGTGGTAGGTGTCTCAAAAGCATACACGACACGTGTAGGAGATGGCCCGTTCCCAACGGAGCTTCATGACGAAACAGGTGACTTAATTCGTGATGTTGGAAATGAGTATGGTACAACAACTGGTCGTCCTCGCCGTGTGGGTTGGTTCGACAGCGTGGTTGTACGTCATGCGCGTAGAGTAAGTGGAATTACGGATTTGTCTCTTAACTCGATTGATGTTTTAACCGGCATTGAAACGTTAAAGATTTGTACCGCGTACAAATATCGTGGCGAGATCATGGAAGAGTTCCCAGCAAGCTTAAAGGTATTGGCTGAATGTGAACCTGTTTATGAAGAATTGCCTGGTTGGACAGAGGATATTACAGGAGTCAAAAGCCTAAGTGAATTACCTGCTAATGCTCGTCATTATATTGAGAGAGTTTCACAGCTGTCTGGTATTCCATTAACTATTTTTTCTGTTGGCCCGGACCGTGAGCAAACGAACTTAGTACGTGGAGTATTCGCATAAGAACTAGATAACGCAGGGAGTGAAATCACTCCTTGCGTTCGCTATGTTTATTCGATATTCTGAGTAGAGAGAAAAAAAGAAGATGAATCAAATATTTTTCTAAAAAAATATTGCATGGGTCAACCATATATGCTAAGATAAATCTTGTCGCCAAGGCAACATTCATGTCACATGAGCCATTAGCTCAGTTGGTAGAGCATCTGACTTTTAATCAGAGGGTCGAAGGTTCGAATCCTTCATGGCTCACTTCTTATCAAAAGAGAGAGCCGAGATTTATATGTTTGGCTCACATTGTACATAGTACAAACTTCCATGGCCCGTTGGTCAAGCGGTTAAGACACCGCCCTTTCACGGCGGTAACACGGGTTCGAATCCCGTACGGGTCACCATGGTCCGGTAGTTCAGTTGGTTAGAATGCCTGCCTGTCACGCAGGAGGTCGCGGGTTCGAGTCCCGTCCGGACCGCCATTTTATTTTTAATATTTGTGGCTCAGTAGCTCAGTTGGTAGAGCAACGGACTGAAAATCCGTGTGTCGGCAGTTCGATTCTGTCCTGAGCCACCATTTGCCGGCCTAGCTCAATTGGTAGAGCAACTGACTTGTAATCAGTAGGTTGGGGGTTCAAGTCCTCTGGCCGGCATTCACTCACGTTTGGAGAACCCTCATGGTCTATATGCAATGAGGGTTCTTTTTGTACGAGTGATTGTAAATGAACTGTAGCATGCATATATATGCCTATCTTCCTGTACAACGATCATATGGATGTCGTTTTGTTACAGGTTATTTGTGTTAAAATAGAATGAGTTAGATAAGAATAGGAGAGAAATGGAATGGATAAACGAATTCTCGTTGTTGATGACGAACGTCCCATTGCAGATATCCTGAAATTTAATCTTGAAAAAGAAGGATTTGATGTCGTTTGTGCATACGATGGCGTCGAAGCGATGGAACAAGTCAAACAGGAAAAACCTGATTTAATATTATTAGATATTATGCTACCTCATAAGGATGGAATGGAAGTTTGCCGAGAGGTCCGCAAGAGTTACGATATTCCGATTATTATGCTTACAGCTAAAGATTCCGAGATTGATAAGGTTCTAGGGCTAGAGCTTGGGGCGGATGACTATGTCACAAAACCCTTTAGTACCAGAGAGCTGCTGGCTCGTGTGAAAGCCAATTTACGCAGACAAAAAACCTCAGAGGAGGCGCCTTCTCATAAAGAGCTTGTGATTGGTAATCTAGTAATCTACCCGGATGCCTACCAGGTTAAAAGGCGAGGAGAACCGATTGAGCTGACTCATAGAGAGTTTGAACTGATTCATTATTTAGCCAAACATCTCGGACAGGTGATGACCCGTGAGCACCTTCTGCAGGCTGTGTGGGGATATGATTACTTTGGAGATGTGCGAACCGTTGATGTAACCGTTCGTCGTCTGCGCGAGAAGGTAGAAGACAACCCGAGCTTCCCAGCATGGATTATTACTAGGCGTGGGGTAGGATATTTCTTAAATGAACCGGATACACAGGAGCAGGAGAAATCGTAATGGATAGAAAGATTGGCTTTTTTAAGTCGATTCAATTTAAGCTAATTATTGCCTATGTTTTGCTTATTCTCGTGGCGGTTCAGGTCATTGGGGTTTATTTTACTCGTCAGCTTGAGCAGGATCTCTTGAGTAGTCATGATACAGAGCTAAGAGAGCAGTCTAATTTACTGCTATTCCAGCTTTCACAGGTAATGAGTGGCTCAAGTGACGACCGTGAGGAGCTCGCAGTTGAGGTTAATTCAATTCTGACGGATTTATTTAGAGTCGATAATGCCACAGCACAGGTTATTGACCGAAACGAGGTTATTATAGGTACATCAAGTACCGAGGCTCGGGATCAAATAGGGTTGCGGAATAATGAAATTCGGGTCAAACGGGCACTGCTTGGCTCCGAGGAAGAGGGAGAGGTGCGGGATCCTTCCGACCAGGAACGTTTCCGCATCATGGCTGTTCCGATTACAGGTAGTGATGAAACCGTACTTGGTGTCATATACATTCAAGCGTCACTAGACGAAATATACGACCAGATTCAGCAAATCAACAGCATTCTTTTTAAAGGAACGTCTATCGCTCTTGCCATTTCAGCTGTACTTGTTATTTTGCTGGCAAAAACGATTATTGTGCCAATTATTGAGATGCGAAAGCAGGCGTTGAGAATGAGTCATGGTGACTTCTCCCGTCAGGTCAAAGTATATAGCACGGACGAAATTGGTCAGCTTGCCACTTCCTTTAACCAGCTGACGATGAGGTTACACGAAGCCACATTAACACGGGATCGTGAACAAAAACGATTAAGCTCTGTTCTTTCGAATATGACCGATGGTGTGGTCGCTACTGACCAAAATGGTCGTGTGATTCTATTAAATAAACGGGCCGAGGAGCTTTTGAATGTGTCCAGTACACAGGTCATGAGACAGCCTTTAACCGATGTTCTTCATCTAACTGAAACAGTAGGTGTCTATGATTTATATGATCAATCTGATTCGATTCTACTTGATTTCAGTAATGAGGATGGTCAGTATTTACTTGAGGCTAACTTTTCTGTGATTCAGGAGGATGAAGGCCCCATTAACGGGATTATTACTGTTTTACATGATGTCACTGAAAAAGAAAAGAATGAACAGGAACGGCGTGAATTTGTGGCCAACGTTTCCCATGAGCTGCGTACACCACTGACAACCATGAAGAGTTATCTGGAAGCACTTGAAGATGGTGTGATGCAGGATGTTGAGATGGGACCACGTTTCCTGAAGGTTACACAAAATGAAACAGAACGAATGATTCGTCTCGTTAATGATCTACTACAGCTATCAAAAATCGACAGCGATGATTATCAATTCACCTTACAATGGATTAATTTCGGGGAATTTTTGAATCAAGTGCTTGATCGCTTTGAAATTATTGCCCAGGAAAAGAATATCGAGCTGCATCGTCATATTTCTAAAAAACCGAGCTATGTCGAAATCGATCAAGATAAGTTAATTCAAGTATTAGACAATATTATTTCTAATGCGTTAAAATACTCTGCTGAAGGTGCAAATATTACGACCACATTGCTACATCAGGGTAACCACGTTCGCGTGAGTATTGCCGATGAAGGCATGGGTATTCCCCGGGAAAGTCAAATGAAAATCTTCGACAGATTTT
The DNA here is from genome assembly GCF_007293315.1 of Alkalicoccobacillus porphyridii. Taxonomy (GTDB): domain Bacteria; phylum Bacillota; class Bacilli; order Bacillales; family Bacillaceae_D; genus Alkalicoccobacillus; species Alkalicoccobacillus porphyridii. The sequence continues at coordinate 391,060 of NZ_VLXZ01000003.1, read as the reverse complement.
ACCGCGTCGATCGAGCTAGAGCGCGAAGTGTTGGGGGGACCGGGCTTGGGTTGGCCATTGCTAAAGAGCTCGTTCAAGCACATGGTGGCGACATCTGGGTGCACAGTGAGTATGGAGAAGGCACCACCATTTATTTCACATTGCCTTATTCCACAACTAAGGGAGGCGACGTGTAATGGTGAGGGGTCTCTGCTATGAACGTTTAAAAACCTGGGCGCTTATCATTCTTGTTGCAATTAGTCTCCTTTTGACATGGAGACTTTGGACGTATGAACCTGATATTGCCGATCAAAATTCTGAGGCGGTTGAATTTCATCCGATTGGTGAAGAGAAATCGGTTCGAGATGTGGTACGACCTAATAAAGTAGTGAAACACCAAGCGGATGAAACAACCATTGTACTTGAAAGTGAATCTACCTTTGATCAAATCTATGACCGGCTTTTAGATGCTGAGTTATATGATATAAATTACTCCCCTAGATCAGATATCTCTACAGGGATTGAGATTGTGTTTCCGGATACCGTACCGATGAATATGTTTATGAACCTATTTTCAAATAATCAAGAATCAGAAGAGGAGAATTTTCCGTTAGTCGGGGTAGATCGACTTCTGCTTTATGAGGATACAAACGGTCAGGCACAGCTTCAGGTTTATTCAAGAACGGATGATGATGCCATTCAAATAGGGCTTTCTCTTTCTGGATCTGATGTGACACGTTTTTTGGAAGAAGATAATAGTGTCGCTGCCTTAACGGTGAATGATGCAAATGAAGATCAATCAATTCTTACACAGCAAAATATCTATATTCCTGCTGAACCAGTAGAAGTCAATCGTCAGTCCTATTCGACAGAGCGAGTCAGTACAAATGACATCAATCGTCTGCTGTTCCCAGATACGGATTCCGTGAGAAGATATAGACAAAGCAATGGTGAATTATCCTATACAGATGGTAGCCGAATCATAAATTTACGGGATAATGAGAACTTTATGACCTACCGAAACTCATCGAGCACGGATTCGAATAGCCCGAGGACGAGTATCCCAGAGTCTAGCTTTGACTATATTAATAGCCATGCCGGCTGGACCAATGATTATGTGTTAAGCTGGTGGAGAGCCTCATCGAATGACAGGGAATATGCAGTCTATCGATTGTATATGAATGATCTACCTATCTATAATATAAAAAATAGCAGTGATAGCATGACATTAAACGTAGAAAGAAATGGGTCGCAAACAACAAACTACATTCGACCACTATTGATTCTGGATAGCAGCCCCATTAATGAGGTTTCGATTATGCTTGAATCTGGTGAAGATCTGATCACTCGTCTACAAGAGGGTGAGAATGTGAACATGAATACACTTAGGGACGTTCGCATTGGGTATGAGATGACTGATGATGAGGATCAGCTTGGACTTGTGACGCTCGAGCCCGCCTGGTTTATCCTAGCCGATAATGGCTGGGAGAAGGTTTCGTTTACAGAGGAGGGCAATCAATGAATTGGAGTAGAACCAAAACGGTCTTTATTCTCACCTTCTTCCTGTTAAACATCTATCTTGGCTGGCAGCTGTATCAAGTGAACGATGATAATCAACTTAGCTCGATAACTAGCAGCACGATTCAAGATAAATTGAGACAAAATCAGATTGACATTGCCACTCCTCTTCCCGATGACATGCAGGAAGCTGAGTATATTGTGGGTCAACAACAAACCTTTACTGAAATTGATGTCGCGTCGCTTTCAGGTCAAGAGTTTGATTTTTTAAACGAAGATCGCACCCTTCTTTCCACTCTGGATGAGCCCTTTTCTTTAGAAGCGGACACGGTGAACATTGACCAATTTCTTTCAGTGTATGTATTACACGGAGACGAATATGAGGTGGTTAGAAGTGAAGAGTTCACAATCTACCTTGATCAAGTGTTTGAGGATAAAACCGTATTTACCAATCACAATGAACCTTTAATTCTTTCTTTAAATGAACAGGGTGAGATTATAGGCTACGAGCAACACTATTCTCTTTTTGAGAAACAGGGGAACCCAAAGGACACATTGGCTAACCTACGTGCCATAGAAACGCTGATTAATCGGCAGTACATCACAATGAATGAGACGGTTGTTAATTTTGAGATTGGTTATTACAGCTTTTTTAGTGAATCCCCAGTCTTTGCCCCCATTCTTAAGGTTGATGTCGATAAAGGCGATGATGAAGAAATCTCCTACTTAGTGAATGCGTTTGAAGGAACGGTTCAGGAGCATGGCATGGTAGTTGAAGATGAAGAGATCACCGAGCCATTACTAGATAACCCGCCTGAAATGGAAGGCGAAGATCTTGGCCCGGAAGAAGACTTACGTGAAGAGGAATAGGTAGTAGAAGGAAAGGAGGCCGCTTATGGCCTTACGATTTAGCGTCTTGGCAAGCGGCAGTACTGGCAACGCCATGTATGTAGAAACACCAACTCAGCGTCTGCTGGTAGATGCCGGCCTCAGTGGCAAAAAAATGGACGAGCTCTTTACTGAGATTAACCGTGATCCCAAGGAGCTAGACGGCATTCTCGTTACCCACGAGCACAGCGATCATATTAAAGGCGTAGGCATCTTCGCACGGCGCCATAAGCTGCCGATCTATGCTAACGAAAAAACCTGGAATGCCATGGACAAACACCTAGGCACGATTCCCGTTGATCAAAAATTTCACTTTAACATGGAAACCGTGCGCAGCTTCGGCGATTTAGAGGTCGAATCCTTTGGCGTCTCCCATGATGCCGCGGAACCGATGTTCTACGTCTTCCGCCACAATGGGCGCAAGCTCGTGCTTGCCACCGATATGGGTTATGTTAGCGACCGGATCAAAGGCACAATTAAAGGCGCAGACATGTATGTCTTTGAATCCAATCACGACCTGAACATGTTGCGCATCGGCCGTTATCCCTGGAACGTCAAACGCCGTATCCTAAGTGATGTCGGCCACGTCTCTAATGAAGACGCCGCCCTCGCCCTGACAGATGTCATTGCCGATAACACGTCGCGCATCTATTTGGCCCACCTTAGCCTCGATAACAACATGAAGGACCTCGCCCGACTCACCGTCGCGCAAAGTCTTCATGAGCAGGGTATGGGCGTAGGTGAACAATTCGAGCTATATGATACAGACCCAATCAAACCCACTGCGTTGACGGTGGTATAAAAAAAGCCCAGCATCAGCTGGGCTTTTTTGAATCCTATGCTTTTAAGCGACAAAAAAAATAACGCCCCAAATCTTATGGACCATACCGCTATTAATATGGTCATCCAAAGACGCAATGACTGCTTTCTGCAAAAGCTCTTTGTTTCCTACGAGCATTATTGGGTAATTAAATGATAATGATCTATCGAGCGATTATTTTTCAGAGATCGAATTCAATGATTGAAAGCTGCCTTCCCCATTTAAGCAAAAGGCAGAACCCTTCATAACTAGGAGATGACTTATGTATGAACAATCAATCTAAAGGACATAATCCAACCAATGAAATAAGACCTGGATGGTTGGAGATTATTGTGTTGGGTATTGTGTATTTTATTGTAGTCGTAGTGGTATCAAGAATCATATTACATATGTTTTCTTCCGACATCACGTTGGTAGGACTAAGTCTTTCAGCATTGTCAGCCTTTGCAGGGCTCGCCGCTTTCGCTGCAGCATATCTAATTCGTATACGTTCAGGAGCTGCCTTTGGAATTCGAAAAACCACGTGGAAGTGGCTTTTGATTAGCATAGGAATAGGTTTAGCGGTTTTTCTTCTAAATCGTGGCCTATTGATACTGCTATATATATGGGGGGGCGATCTGAACACTCAGGATGCGTACCAAGCTGCTTCATCGAGTGGTGTACTAATCTTTTCTATCCAGCTACTATTCATTGGTATCTTAACACCTTTGGGTGAGGAATTTGCTTTTAGAGGTGTTCTCACAAATGCCTTACTCCGGTATGGACCTTGGATAGGAATTGGTGTGAGCTCCCTTATCTTTGCATTGGCACACGGGATCAATGAAATCCTACCAATCGCCTTCATCACTGGATTGGCTGCTGGATACTTGTATTATCGCACGAAGTCGGTATGGCCTGCTGTTATAGTACATGGTATGAATAATTTATTGGGTACGATTGTTGCATTTATTTCCTCTTATTTTATCTGAACGATGTTAAAGAGGCGGACGATGGTGTGCCTGCCTCTTTTATTATGTCTTTTATAATTCACCACGTAACTAAGAAAATCTCTGTTCACAAACAGCAAGAGGTACTGACTATCTTAGATTAAGCTTCAACTTCTCTCCAAGCTCCCGCGCCTCCTCCAACGCCTCTGTATCCTGGTATATATCATTCGGCCGGTTACCTGTTCCCAAGACATACCCACTATACTGCAGACCCGAAAACGCACATATATGTTTAAATTGCTCCACCAACGGAAGCCCTTTTACTCTCGGCTGATCTCCTCCAACCGCAATTAAATATGCTTTTTTTGAGGCCAGCCTGTTCTTAGCATCTGGATAACGTTCATCTCGAAGTAGCTGCGACCAGCGATCAATAAATCGTTTCATCACACTAGAAAAGCCGTACCAATAGATCGGTGTCGCAAACAATAGCACCTCACTCTCTAATAAGGTGTCAATAAGCTTGTCATAGTCATCATCTACCGAACTAAACCCACCCTGTGCATGTCGTTGATCGACCATATCTAGAATGTGATACTCTCGGAGATGAACCCTTTCGACCTCAGCCAATCCGTTTACAACCTCTTCTGTCAGTGCCTCAGTATTCCCGCCTTCTCTCGTGCTTCCATAAAAGATGCCAATTTTCATGATTGATTTCTCTCCCATCCTCTAAATGAATACACTTAGTGTATGATAGGATGACAATAGATCCCAGCTGAAATAAACGATGGAATCCATCGGAATGTTTGATTGGAGGCAACAACCATGGATATGAAGCAAGTAAAGACGTTTATCGTAGCAAGTGAATGCCTAAATTTCACCAAGTGTGCGGAGCAGCTTAATTATGCCCAATCGACCGTCACTTCACAAATAAAAAATCTCGAAACGGAGCTGGGTGTGTCTCTATTTGAACGTTTAGGCAATAAGCTTGTTTTAACGGCACCTGGACAAAGCTTTATCTTGCATGCAAAAGCCATACTCTCTCAGTACAACCTGGCGGTCCAAGAATTACAGCAGCAATCGACGATCACAATTGCCGCTACAGAAAGTCAAAGCACCTATAAGCTTCCCGCCTTGTTATCAGAGATACGGAAGCTACATCCACATACACAAATTATTATGAGGCCAATGCACCAGATTGCCCGGATTCACGAAGGCCTTCAGACAGGGGAAATAGACATCGCTTTTTTATTTAGCGACAGCGATCAAAGCAAACCCTCACACATAAAAAAGCAAACGCTCGCCAAAGGCCAAATTGTACTTGTTGCTTCCACTACGCACACGCTTGTGCAACAGCCCATATGTACAATCGAGGACGTAAAAGAAGAAACGTGGATCGTCACAGAGAAAGATTGCTCGTACCGTAATCTATTGGAGCACTCTCTATCTCTATTCAACATCAAACCACGCTCTACTTATGAAATCACCACCATTGAAGCTTTAAAAAGCTGTGTAAAGTCAGGCTTAGGTATTGCCCTATTACCTAGGGAAGCAGTGGCGCAAGAAGTGAGAAACGGAGAGCTATATATATTGAATTGGGCAAAAACGGATGATCATAGCATCCATCATCACATCATCTGGCATAAGGATAAACAGCTCACACCCTTCCTGAAATCACTAATTGAAGCGAGTAAACAGCAATTCTCCTCTCATCATTCACAAATAGATGTTTAATCCTTCCACATATGTGGAATTATGAAGATAGATTGATGTGCCTCTTAGGGCAAAAGCCTCACCGCGACTTTGCGTCTATTTACATAAATTCGCGTCAAATTTGACGCAAATTAACTAATCTCTATAAAAAATAGTCGAAAAGAGACCAGGCCACTAGACCCGCGGTACAAAAGCGTTATAATAAGTTCAAAGCAACACACTAACCTCCCCACGGAGAAAGAAAGGGGCAACACATATGGGCTATTATGATTCTCAAGACCCAAATCGCAACAGACCTACTTATTCAAATGAACCAAGTTATAAAGAGCCACAGCACAGGACACGTAAACCAAAGGGTCTTAAACGCGTCGCAGGAGCTTCGGCTTTTGCCGGTGCAGTACTCGGCGGGCTGATTGTTGTCTTTTCCACACCAGCGCTTTCAAGCCTCGGCTTGCTACCGGATGATACGCAGTCTGGTACCCCTACTGAAGAAACAGGCGGTTCCCTACTCTCAACGGGAGAAGAGAATTCAAATCAAGCCATTAACCTGAACGTCAGCTCTGGCGTCACCGATGCAGTCGAAAATGTCTCGGATGCAGTGGTGGGCGTTTCCAACCGCCACCAGGGAGACCTCTTTAGTGAAGAGGTTGCAGAAGGCACAGGCTCTGGCGTCATCTACAAAAAAGAAGGCGGCCAGGCCTATGTAGTCACCAATAATCACGTCATCGAAGGCGCAAATGAAATTACCGTCACGCTAACAGACGGCACAGAGGTCCCTGCACAGCTTTTAGGTGCAGACGAAATTACTGACCTTGCCGTGCTTGAAATTGACGATGAGCATGTTGATACCGTAGCGACCTTCGGAAATTCCGAAAGCCTACGTGCCGGCGAACCAGCGATTGCCATTGGGAACCCACTTGGTCAAAGCTTTGCAAGCTCTGTAACCCAAGGGATTATCAGTGCCACTGAACGAAGCATCCCGGTTGATATTAACGGCGACGGCACACCAGACTGGAATGCAGAGGTACTGCAAACCGATGCAGCCATTAACCCAGGGAACAGCGGTGGCGCATTGATTAACATTAACGGTGAAGTGATTGGCATCAATTCGATGAAAATTGCTCAAAGCGCAGTCGAAGGCATTGGCTTTGCCATCCCAACAGCGGTAGCAGAACCAATCATTAATGATCTTGAAACCTTTGGAGAAGTGAAACGTCCGCAGCTAGGTGTCGGCATTCGCTCCCTCTCTGAAATTCCGGTTCAGCACCGCACAGGCACATTGAACCTGCCTGAGGATGTAGAAGATGGAGTTGTGATCACAAGTGTTGCACCTAACTCATCAGCAGCCAGTGCGGGCTTACAGGAATATGATGTCATCATCTCCATTGACGGAGAAGAGCTAGCAGATGGCGCCGACCTACGTCGCTTCCTCTACACCGATAAAGCAGTAGGAGACACAGTTACCGTTTCTCTCTATAGAGACGGCGAACAACAAGAAATCGACGTTCAATTACAAGAACCACAAAGCTTCTAATACAGCTATCCACAAAAAAGCAGTGACCTATCAACAGGCACTGCTTTTTTCCTGTGTAAAAGGTTATCCACACATATCCACAGCCTGTGGGAACAACCTTCAACCTATGATATAATAGCCATGAAAACGAAAGGACGGATCATCTATGTATTACGCATGCGACGAGCACATTGAGCTCGCACTCGACGTCGTTGTCGACGAAAATGAAGTCTTCCCGGTCATGGAAAAGCTTACATCAGAACAAGCCTTATCCACAGCCTGCAGCTTCTGCAAAAAACAAGCCATTTACTCCGTAACGAAATAATCAGATACCCACAATGTGTATATGTGGATAAGTTCTGTGGATAACATATAAAAAGGAGTTTTCAACACTGTGAATATCTCAATTCTAACAGTCGGCAAACTAAAAGAAAAATACCTCAAACAAGGCATCGACGAATACACCAAACGCCTCGGTGCCTACGCCAAAATCACCATCACCGAAGTCCCCGACGAAAAAGCACCCGAGAATCTCAGCCCAGAAGACATGCGCATCATCAAACAAAAAGAAGGAGATCGCCTCCTCACCAAAATCCCCCAAGACGCCCACGTCATCGCCCTCGCGATTGAAGGCCAGATGCTAACCTCCGAACAGTTAGCAGCGAATCTTAATCAGCTTGCCCTTTATGGGAAGAGTAAGATTTGCTATGTGATTGGTGGATCGTTGGGATTGTCGGATGAAGTTCTGAATCGGTCGAATGAGAAATTGTCGTTTTCTAAAATGACGTTTCCACATCAGTTGATGCGATTGATTTTGGTGGAGCAGGTGTATAGGGGGTTTAGGATTATGAGGGGTGAGCCTTACCATAAGTAAATGAGGTTTTTTATAGTACAAAACCAATTAAAGTAAAATGAAGAATTTATTAAATGATTATAATTTAGAGTAGGTGAACAAGATATTTCGCTTGCTCCTTTTCTAATGTAGCTGAAATTATTTTTAAAGTGAATGATAAGAATTTCTAAAAAAGTATAATGAGACAATTAATATAAGGAACGTCAAGCTTGGCTGTATAGACTTTTTGACCTGGTGTATAGGGTTTATGTAATATTCATACATTATACATACTAAAATTATTGTATAAACCTATTTGATATGAATTCTTTTTTTTTTGAATTTCTCTTCATCTTCAAATTTAATAACCCATTGCATACCAGTTAACAATCTAAAATTTTTTAAGACTAAAAAGGTATATAGTAATTCATGGTTTTGGAATTCACTAATCTTCTCATTTAACTTGTTAAAAGAATTTGAGATATATAGATCTTTATTAATTAATTCTATTAAACTATTTCTAAAGTTATTTATAATATCAATATTGTTTAAATCCATATCAGTTTTACTTCTTTTAAAATTATTAATTTCATTAATGAGATCGAAATTATCTAAAAATTCAGGGTCACTACAAGCTATAGAATAGTTACCAGCTTTTATATATGTATTTCTGTGATGAGTATTTAATTCAGATGCTTTCCGGAAATTTGAAAATTCTATAATTTTTCTATTCATATGAGCATTTACGAGCTCATCATTAGATAGCAAAGCAGGTGAAGCATAGATGACTAGAACTCTATCTCCTAGCTTAGAATGAATATTCATTAAAAGTTCTTGCTGCTCTCTATAAATTTCGTATCTATAGTATGGTTGACTCCATTTATTCCATTCCTTACCCAAACTAGTTGTTATGTACTCTGGTTTCTTATATTGAAACAAGAGATTAACACTTATGGATGGCATATTTCGAATCTTAATACTCAAAAAATGTTCCATTTCATCAGCAATCCTTCTAAGTTTTATGCCCTCAAACGGCAAATTGGGTAACCATGGATGACCCAAATAACGCCAGAGTTCTATATCTTCTGTAAAAGCTGATGAATCGAAGCCTAAAAAGCCTTCTTGATATTGCCCTGGAGGAAAATAAATTTTGGAACGATTGTCTAATTCGTTATTAAAATAGCTTTCATAAGTTTTTTCTTCAAATGTCACACGCATAGTTATCTCCTTTTACTTATTACTAATTTAATATAAATATTGTTATACTTACTTGTCTAACTTCTATTTAACAAGAAGGTATATAATTGCTCTAAATATGAATTGGCCGTGAAGCCTATCCTAATCTATTCCCCCAACATACCTAAACGAATGCATATGCGTCTTCGTCAATTCAATTACTTCCTGAATAAACACCTCTTGACTCTCCCTAAAATCTTCCTTAATCCAAAGCTTCAACAATCCGTAAAACCCATAGGCGGTGTATCGTTCAAAATACTCCATATTGACTGGTGTGTGATTAATGGTTTCAAATTCAAATTGCTCCTTATAAATCTTTAAGATCGTTTGCGGGAGGCGTGTGTGTAGGCCTGGTAATGTGTCTTCGAATTTGATTAACGTGAAGAACTCTCGATTGGTATAGATATAGGAAACGATATGGAAGGACGGGCTACCTAGCTTGTCTGTATAGACTGTTTGACCTGGTGTATAGGGTTTGCCTACGGCTGTTTCTAATCCTTGAAGCATGGAGACGAGCAGGTCTTCAGCTAAGTCTATTTTATCCTTGTAATGAACATAGAATGTACTGCGGTTATAAGCGGCGCGTGTGACGATATCTTTTACGGTGACGGCATGGTAGCCGATTTCTTTGATGAGTTCAATGAAGGCATGCTGTAGATGGATTTTGGTTCGATTTTGTCGTTGGGATGGGGTTGTGTTTTCATGGTTCATAAAAAAATCTCCTTTGATTTTAGACAGTTTTCTTATAAGTGTCTATCTACTAGACATTTCGTCATAACTTACTGATTGTTACATGTGAACAAAAGAGTACAATTTAAATGAATAAGAACAGCACGAATAGTAGATACCATCTATTATACATGTCTAAAATGTGCTAATACAATTCAGCTAACAGGGGGAATTTATGATGGGTAAATTACAGGATAAAGTAGCCGTGATTACAGGTGGTGCATCTGGAATCGGAGCAGCGACTGCAAAGTTATTTGTTAAAGAAGGAGCCAAGGTGGTTCTAGTTGATTTAAATGAAGAGAAGGGCAAAGTGTTTGAAGAGGAATTGAAAACGCTTAAGGCAGAGGCTCTTTTTATCAAAGCAAATATTACGAGTGAAGAAGAAGTGGCAAATGTCTTCAAACAAACGGTTGAAGCATTTGGAACAGTAGATGTTGTTTTTAATAATGCAGGAATTGGTCGTGTTCACCCAACCCATGATCTTGAGTACTCCGAATGGCGCAACACGGTGAATGTCGATTTAGATGGCGTCTTCTTAGTCGCACGTGAAGCGATCCGTGAAATGCTAAAGACTGGCGGCGGTACGATTGTGAATACAGCTTCTATGTACGGATGGGTTGGATCACCTGGTTCAGCAGCATATAACGCAGCAAAAGGCGGGGTGGTGAACTTAACTCGTTCTCTAGCCCTTGAGTATGCAGATAAGAACATTCGTGTGAACTCACTATGCCCAGGCTTTATTGATACGCCAATCATTCCTGAAGAAAGCAAACAGACGTTATCTGAAATGACACCAATGAAACGTCTTGGCTTAGCTGATGAAATGGCAAAAGCAGTATTATTTATGGCTTCTGATGATTCTTCTTATATGACTGGGAACAGCTTGATTGTTGATGGTGGGTATACGGCGCAGTAATTGAATATTGTTCTAATTTATGTACTAAAAAGATCTGTAATTATACAGGTCTTTTTTTTTAAGTGAAAAAATACTTTATATGTCGATATATAAGGTATGACTACAAAAGGTAACAGGTTTTTAAATATGTATGAAGAATTAATATATGAGATATTCATTTATTAAAGTGGATAGGTATGATTAGGATAATGGAGATTCTAATCAAAGCGTCTTATTTTTTCTAACTATAAGGAGTTGAGTTTTATGACAATTTGGTTATTTCGTGCAGGTAAACAAGGGGAGTTTGAGAATAAGTTCCTTGAGGATGAAAGAATCTATCTTACTTGGGATAGACTTAATATAAATTTAAAAGGGATTGAATCAAAGGAAACCCTATATAGAAGGTTAATTAAACACTATGATTTGGATAAAGAGAAAACGGCAATTAACTGGGCCTCACAAATTTGGCCGATCGCACATTCAATGAAAAAGGGTGATTTGGTAATTTTACCTTCAAAATTTAGTCGAACAATTCACATTGGTGAAGTTTCTGGTAACTACGTATATGATGAATCACTTGGAAGCCCATATTATCATTACCGTGAAATTAAGTGGGTATCAAAAGATATCCCAAGGGATCGTTTTGATCAAGACATTTTATATTCATTAGGTGCATTTATGACGGTATGTAAAATACATAGAAATAATGCAGAAGAAAGAATTAAAGAAATGTATAATAATAACTGGTATGTTCCCAAGAAAAAGAATGTAAAGGAATTAGTTGAAGAGAACGAGGAATCAGTTTCCGTTGATTTAGAGGAATATATCTATGATCAGATTTCTGAGAGGATTATTCAACGATTTCAGGGTCATAAGATGGAGAACTTGGTTGAGGAAATTTTAAAGGCAAAAGGATTTACGACTTTTAGAAGTCCAGAGGGAGCAGACCATGGTGTAGATATATTAGCAGCTTCTAATACACTAGGGTTTGGCGATCCCAAAATTTGTGTGCAAGTAAAGACATCTGATACACCACTCGATAGACCGACATTAGATCAATTAATAGGTACAATGAGCAATTATAGTGCAGATTTTGGTTTGTTAGTTTCATGGAGTGGTTTTAAGTCTTCAGTTACAAAGGAAATTCCTAAACAGTTTTTTAAGGTTCGACTATGGGATTCTAAAATAATCATCCGAGAGTTATTTGAAAATTACGAAAATATCAGTGATGAGATTAAGAAAGAAATTCCTATTAAGAAAGTTTGGATGTTAGATCATGCAGTGGAATAATTCTACTTAGATATTTTGAGATCAAAAATGAAATTGAGTGAGTTTTGTTAGGGGATTAATAACTAATTTGGAGTGAATATGTTGATTGAGAAAATAAGACTACATAATTTCAAAGGATTCAAAGAACAAGTAATAACTTTTAATAAAGGTAGAAATATTTTAATTGGAGAAAATGGAGTAGGGAAATCATCAGTATTATCAGCTATATCCTGTGTTTTAAGTGGCAGTTATTCTACTATAGAGAAAATAGGCTTACATAATCTTTTTAATATACATACAATTAATGAATTTATGAATGGTGATAAAAAATATGAAATGTTACCAGTGATTGAAATTGAATTATTTATAATCGAGGAAGTAATTAATCATGAAATTAACGGTAAGAAAAATTCTGCTAATCACGAAAAAAATGGACTAAGGTTACAAATCAGTCCGAATGAAGAGTATTCAGATTTAATAAAAGAATCACTAGAAAGTACGAATATATTCCCTTTTGAATATTATAATGTTGAATTTTATACCTTTTCAGACCGGGCATATAGTAGTTATAAGAAGTATCCAGACTTTATAAAGTACTCATATCTAGATAGTTCAAAAGTAAATTCAAATTATGCAATGAAAGATTATATTAAGCGAATTTATGAAAGTAAAACAGATCGAACTCTAAGACAAAGAATCAACAATAGATATAGAGATATTAACCAAAAATTCTCAGATGATTTATATTTGGAGTTTGCCTTAGAACCTACAGATGATTTAAAAATTAAACTCAACACCGAAAATGAAGATAGCTTTCAAGAAAATATTACTGTTGAAAAATCAGGTATAATGATCAAAAATCTTGGTCAGGGAGAAAAGATGTTTATTAACACCGAATTTTTGCTTTCAAACGCCACAGGAAATTCTGAGATTATTCTAATTGAAGAACCAGAAAATCATTTAAGTTATTTAAACATGCATAAACTTATTGATAAAGTAATCGCAGCAGGTAATGAAAAACAAACATTTATTGCTACACATAGTAATATGACTGCTTCAAGATTAGATTTACAAAATGCAATTTTTTTTAGCGAAAATAGTATCATGAATTTATATGAATTAGACAAAGAAACTGCCGGGTTTTTCAAAAAAGCCCCAGATAATAACGTTTTAAACTTCATTCTCTCCAAAAAGGCTATTTTAGTGGAAGGAGACGCGGAGTATATTTTATTAAATGAGTTCTATAATTACTTGCAAGGTGATGAACCTTATAATAGGGATATCTCTATTATTTCTTGTGGAGGTAAGACTTTCAAAAGGTATCTGGAAATAGCTAAATTATTGAATAAAAAAGTAGTTGTTATTACGGATAATGATCACGACTATGAAAAAAATATCACTAAAAACTATTTAGATTTTGAAATGGAAAATGTACAGATTTTTGCAGATGATGATAATTTAAATCACACTTTTGAAGTAAGTTTATATAGACACAACAGTTCGTTTGTAGATAATTACTTAGCTACTGCATTTATGACTAACGGAGTTCAAAATTTTATGCTAAATAATAAGGCTGAATCTGCCTTTAGACTTTTATGTTTATTTTCTGATGAAAATCCTGAGACCAATTTAGATAAATTTAAAATACCACCATATATTGAGGAATCAATTCAATGGATTACGGGTTAAATAATAAAAAAGTGATTAATGCGGTTGCCGGGGCTGGAAAAACAAGTTATATAATAGACCAGCTATCGTTTGAAGGTAAAAAAAGTTTAATACTAACATATACAACTACAAATCAGGAGAATTTAAAAGGGAAGATAATTAAAAAGTTTGGATATATGCCCTCAAATATATTCGTTTATGGATATTTTGAGTTTTTATTAAAATTCATTATTAAACCATTATGTTCTTATCCTGTTAAAGACATATGTTTTGAGTTACCGAATTTTAGATACCGTAGTCCTTTTACTAGAGATAAAAATAAAATATATCATAGTAGGATGGCAAAATATATATTGGACAATATTGCGGATTTTAAAAGAAGGATGGATAAATATTTTGATGAGGTTTTTATAGATGAAATGCAGGATTTAGCTTCGGATGATTTTAAGTGGATGCTGTCACTAAAAGATTTAGAAATCCCAGTGACACTAGTAGGTGACTTTTTTCAATCAACCTTTGCTTCAAGTAGACGAGGAAATCATTTAGGAAATTTATATAATAATTTTTCAAACTATGAGGGAATAATTAGAGACGCAGGGTATTACTTCGATACAACTACTTTAGTAAAAAGTTATAGATGTACCTCAACAGTCTGCAGTTTTATTAAAGTTAATTTAGAAATAAACATAGAATCAGCAAAAGATCATTCATCAGAAATTGTGAACATTATAGACGTTGAGGAAATTAAACAGATCCTGGAGAATAATAATATCAAGAAACTATTTTATCAGAATTCAAGTAAGTTTAGTGTAAGTGGTGAAAATTGGGGGAACTCTAAAGGTATGACGTTTGAAAATGTTTGCATAATTTTAAATGATACTACATTTAAGAAATACGTAAAAAATGAATTAGGAGAATTAGCCCCTCAGACACTACGAAAATTTTATGTAGCCTGTACAAGAAGTAGCGGAGATATTTATTTTATTAGAGAAAAAGATATTCCTTTGAACTTTAAAAAGCATTAGAAGCGATTTCTTCTAATGCTTTTTAATCTATTAAGTAAGTATTTTAAGGCCACTTGTATAAAAATCTTGTATTATTTTTCCTCATACTTTTTATAAAGTAGACTTAAAGTTGCATTTAATTTATTTTTCAATAGATATAACTATAGAATAATTAAAATGCTAGAAATTTAGAATATTTTCATTGTATTCCATCGATAGGATTAATACTGTGTATAAATATGATACAATTTTACTAGGTATTAGTAAATATTTTGAATGGGAGAAGTGAAAATAAGATGGGCTTTAAGAAAAGAAGGTTTTACAATGTATCCTTGATTCTAGCAATTATTTTGATTTTACAAACAGTCTTTATACCAAATGAAACCAGTGCAAACACGGATCTTACCCCACCGGAACTAGAACATTTTTCAGTGAGTACAACAGAAGCGAAGGTAGGGGAAACCATTGATTTTACAGTTAAAGCAGATGACGATTCTTCAGGGGTTCATTATGCAAGAGTTATCTATGACTCGCCTCAAAGAAATCAGTATATTGATGTCAGTATTTACAATGAAGACTCGAACTCAACATCCTTAAATGGTATGGGTTCCTATGTAGTAAGAGAGCTAGACCAAGAGGGAGTTTGGGAGCTAGCTACATTAATCGTTATGGACCGAGCGGGAAATGAGACTCGATTTGAAGCAGAAGATTTTAAAGGAATATATGATATTACGATTCAAAATGAGAACACAGATATTACAGCACCGACATTGGATGAGTTTTCAGTGAGTACAACGGAAGCGTCGGTAGGAGAGAAAATTGACTTTAACGTAAAAGCACAGGATGATGGATCGGGCGTACACTATGCAAGGGTCATCTATGATTCTCCTCAAAGAAATCAATATATTGATGTTAGTATTTACAACGAAGATTTGAACTCCACATCCTTGAACGGCATTGGATCTTATGTGGTAAGGGAGTTAGACCAAGAGGGAGTTTGGGAGCTAGCTACATTAATCGTTATGGATCGAGCGGGAAATGAGACTCGATTTGGAGCAGAAGATTTTAATGGGAAATATGATATCACGATTCAAAATGAGAACACAGATATTACAGCACCGACATTAGAAGATTTTTCAGTGAGTACAACAGAAGCGTTGGTAGGAGAGAGAATCAACTTTAACGTAAAGGCAGATGATGATGCATCAGGCGTACATTATGCAAGAGTCATCTATGACTCTCCTCAAAGAAATCAATACATCGATGTCAGTATTTACAACGAAGATTTGAACTCCACATCCTTGAATGGCAGTGGTTCCTATGTCGTCAGGGAGTTAGACCAAGAAGGAGTTTGGGAACTGGCTACATTAATCATTATGGATCGCGCAGGGAATGAAACCCGATTTGGAGCATCCGACTTTAATGGGAAATATGATATACACATTTATAATAATGACGATAGAAAAATGGAAGAAGTAAAAACAGACATTCCTTATCAAACGGTAACAAAAGAAGACCCAACCTTAGAGCAAGGTAAAAAAGTCATTGAACAACAGGGGTTAGCTGGCGAGAAAGTGATGACATACGTAGTGACTTATAAAAACGGTGAAGAAGTTCATCGTGAATTAAAGTCAGAAAAAGTGACAAGAGAGCCAGTAGATCAAATCATCATCGTTGGAACAAAAATGACGGACCGAGAAGACGATAGCGGTGAAAAGGATGAAAACCATCCACGTCATATACATGTAACGCTTGGAAAAGAATATGATGTCCGTGCACATGATACCATTTCGATTGAAGTGGGTCAGACGAAATCAACCATTACCATGCCAGGGCAACTTCCACAAGGAACGAAACTAATAGTGGAGGATGCAAGCGAGCTCATAGATTTGAAGAATGAACACCTAGTTTTGGCAGGAAATGTGCTTGATGTATCCATTTTCGACGCAAATAATCAAAACGTTGTTGGACCCTATCTATTAACAATGGAATATGACAAGGATCAATACGGTGCAGATGACGTCGATATTTATTATTACGATGAAAACCAAGGGATATGGGTAAAACAACACGGGACTGTAAATGAAGAAGAAGGTACGATTACAATAGAAGTAGACCACTTCTCTAGATATGGTGTATTTACTACAACTCTAGATGATGAAGAATCTAATGAAGAAGAAAATACTCTACCAAATCCAGAAGATGAAGAATCTAATGAGGAAAGTATCGCACCAAATCCAGAAGA
The DNA here is from genome assembly GCF_007293315.1 of Alkalicoccobacillus porphyridii. Classification (GTDB taxonomy): domain Bacteria; phylum Bacillota; class Bacilli; order Bacillales; family Bacillaceae_D; genus Alkalicoccobacillus; species Alkalicoccobacillus porphyridii. Next base: position 373,828 of record NZ_VLXZ01000003.1, on the reverse strand, counting down.
TACGAATTCAAATGAAGAAGGTACTCTACCAAACATAGAAGAGACAGATACTAATGGAGAAAATACTGTACCAGCTACAGAAGCTACCGATGCTAGCGAGGGAAATACGCTACCAGCTAGAGAAAATACAGATTCAAACAAGGGGAACACGTTACCAAATACCGCAACGAATACGTATAATATCTTGTTGATTGGACTTGTGCTAATCATGCTTGGTGGATGTACTCTGCTTCTTAGTCGTAGGAAAGCTATATAGGAAATTATTTATATCAGATAGAGGACTATGTCTTCTATCTGATTTTATTTTTCCCATTAAGTGATATTGTACGTTAGTGGTTGATAGCGTTTAGGCAGGCTACAATTTGTACATAGCCCATACCTGCGCAATAATGATAATATTCTTTTGACCTGATTAATGAGCACAGTGCGGATGTAAACTCTCCATAAAAATCCACACTGTGAGGTACTTCTAATATATCGCCACTCCCCCATAAGGCCCCTGAATAATCTCGATCTGCGTTTCAAAGATATCAGTCAGCAGCTCAGCCTGCATAATCTCATCCACCGATCCAAACGCGGCGATTTGGCCTTTTTTCATGGCGCAGATGCGGTCGGAGTATTTGGCGGCGAAGTTGATGTCGTGCATGACTGTGACGATGGTTCGGCCGAGTTCGTTGGCGGCTTCTCTTAGGTGGCCCATCATTTGCACGGAGCGGGCGACGTCGAGGTTGTTTAAGGGCTCGTCCAGGAGTACGTATTCGGTTTCCTGGCACAGAACCATCGCGACGTAAGCTCTTTGTCTTTGTCCACCGGAAAGCTCGTCTAGGTATCTGTTTTCGAGTTTGGTTAATTCGAGAAAATCAATGTACTTTGAGATAATGGACTCGTCCTCACTGGTTAGTCTCCCTTTTGAGTATGGGAAACGTCCGAAGCCAACCAGCTGTCTGACTGTGAGTCTTGTGACAAAGTGGTTTTCTTGTCGCAGGATGGTGAGGATTTTGGCGAGATCCTTTGATTTTGACCCAGAGACGTCCATATTGGCGACTTGAATCTGTCCGTTATCAATATCTAGGAGTCTTCCGATCATTAAGAGTGTTGTTGATTTTCCGGCACCGTTTGGTCCAATTAAAGAGGTAAGACCTGCTTTTGGGATGTTGATATTTAACGGGCCAATCGTTTCCTCGCTAGTATATGACTTGCTCACATTACTAATTTGTATCATAACGACCTCTTTCGTAGGATGACATATAAGAAGATTACGCCACCAATTAGTTCAATGATAATAGAAACAACGCCTTGCGCGTTAAATACATGGTACATCAAGAAGTAGGCACCGGTTAATACCAAGAATCCTATGGCTAGAGCCATTGGAAAGATATATCTATGGTCATAGGTTGGTGCAGCTTGATAGCTAAGTGTGGCCACTAGGAATCCATAGAACGTAAGTGGTCCAATCAAAGCGGTTGATATCGACATCAAGATCGCAACTAAGACGAGCACATAGATGATGCTAAAGCGATGATTAACACCAAGCGTTGTAGAGACCTCTTTGCCGAGTGACAGGGCGTTTAATTTCTTGGCATAAGCAAAAATTAAGAACATGACAATGACGACAATTGGAATGACAATCGGAAAATAGTCAGAATCTGCGTTATTAACTGAGCCGAACATTCTTGCTTGTAGGATATCGAATTCTGAAGGCGAAAGAACTCTCCTCATGAATGAAGAAACGGAACCTAGTCCTGCCCCGATAATAATACCGACCAACAGGAGAATCTGTAGGTTGCCGTATTTTCCGGAAAGCAACCAGCCATAAAGGATTAAGCTCATTAGCACCATCGCAGCGACTTGAAACAGAAAGGATCCAATGCCAGTAAAGTTAATGAATGCTGCTGCCCCAAAGAAATAGATCGTACTTGTGTTAATGACCGAGTACAGTGATTCAAAGCCTAAGAGGGACGGTGTAATGATTCGGTTATTTGTGATCGATTGAAAGGCTACGGTTGCTAAGCTTTGACAGATCGCCGCAATAATCATCGCTACGAGGGCGACCATCCTTCTTTTTGTCACTGGGACGAATGATGGTGAATCAATAGGAACGGGATTGTTATAGACCAAGAGTCCATAGGAAGCAAGCAGACCTAAGACAATCAAGGAGATCAGCAATATCCAGTATCGTTTCTCTTCTTTTTTATAACGAAAGGCTCTAGCAGACCTAGATCCATGGTGGAGGTTTGCTTGAATGGTTTTTCTATGCTCTAATGTGCTCATCTGGCCCTCCTTGGTCTTCTCTGTCTCAATAAGATCGTGATGAATACCACGGCCCCTACTGTTCCAAGTATGAGGGAAACAGGTACTTCAAAAGGCTTAATAATCGTTCGAGAAATGATGTCACAGGCGGTTATGGTTCCCATGCCGATCACAGCGACCCAGGGCAAATTACTCCTCAGATCATCCCCTCTGAACATGGATACTAGATTTGGTACGATTAACCCCAAAAAAGGCAAGTATCCTATAACCGCCGCCACTATGCCCACCGCGATAGAAATAAGAGCTGTACCAATTAGAACGATCTTATTGTAATTGACGCCAAGGCTTGTGGCTATGTCTTCTCCAAGACCTGCAAGCGTTAGTCTGTCAGCACAAATAAAAATAAGAATGCTGATGATGACGATGAACCATAAATATTCATATCGTCCAATTTGAACCGCCGTAAAAGAACCAATAAACCAGTTCTGAATGTTTTGGGTCATTTGAAACAGGAGTCCAACAAAGGTGGAAAACGCAGAGACAACGGCTCCAAGCATCAGCCCAATAATCGGGACAATCAGCGACGAACGTAATGTCACTTGTCGTAAGAATAAAAAGAAAATCATCGTCCCCACAAATGAGAAAACGATGGCGCCAATCATTCTCACACCTAAAGTAGGGGAAGGAATAATTAAGTAAACAAGCAGAAGACCTAAACCCGCCCATTCAATGGTTCCTGTTGTGGTAGGCTCGACGAAACGATTCTGTGTAATCAACTGCATCACAAGCCCCGCCATCGCCATCGCCGCTCCCGTAAGTAGTAAGGCGGCTGTCCGTGGAACACGTGTGGTGAAGAACATTCGTAGTCCATCTTCTTGACCATAGATGTCATATACGCCGGTTAATAAGGAAGTTATACTTAAGATGAGGACCGTTATAATGGCGAATATAAATGGTTTTGTCCATAATGTCTTTTGGTTATAAAAGCGGGGCTGAGAAGAATGATTCCCAGCCCCGGTTACTGTGTGTTTAGGCACTACGTTAGGCTCCTTTACACTACTTAATTTAAAGCATTCGCAAGGTCTTCAAACATTTCGATATAGGTTTGAATCGACTCTGTTGTGTAGGTGTCATCTGGTGCATAGAAAACGTGACCTTCAGATATAGCTGTTGTATTTTGAAGCGCAGGTGAACCTTCAATCACGTCTGTTGCTGGAGACGAATCTTCAGCAGATACAGCGGCATCACGATCTAGGACAAGAAGCCAGTCAGGGTTGCTCTGTGCAATCGACTCAACTGAAACATCATCACCCTGGTGATCGGAGGTTGTGTTCTCAACTTCTAGTGCGGGTTCAAATTCAAAGATGTCATAGAGTGGTCCCCACACACGTCCATTATGAGGCGCTGCATAGTTGATATCGCCACCGGAAACAATGACACTCATGACTGTATCTGTTCCGTTATACGCAGCTTTCACGTCTTCCATCGCTTGATTAAAGTCAGCCTCCAATGCTTCAGCTTCTGCTGTTTTATCAAAAATCTGTCCTAACACTAGCGTATAATCCGTTAGTCCGTTCATGAAGTTCTCTCCAGGTGCGTCCGCCTCTTCAGATACATCAATGTTTAGATCGATGACCGTTGAGTTTGGTACTAATTCTTTAATGTCTTCATAGAAGCTAGCAAAGCGTTGACCAACAATGACAAGATCAGGGTCAGCTGCTGCGATGATTTCTAGATTCGGTTCACGGTGATTTCCAATATTCTCAACTGAATCATCACTTGCATAAGGAGTATCGGCATGCATAACATCCTTTGGAGCCGCGGCTAACTCAACATCAAAATCAGATAATGTTTCAAACGTACGGTTATCTAAAGCAACAACAGTCTCAGGATTTACAGGAACCTCGACAGTACCATGTGCATCTGTAATTTCAACGGTTTCAGATGTCTCAGTCGTATCGTCACCACTTACTTGCTCTTCCGTTGTTGTTTCGTTCGTTGAATCTGAGCAAGCTACCAGCATTGAAGTAAAAACTGCCGCAATCACAGGGAATTTAAAATAGCTTAATTTTTTCATCGTCTATACCTCTTCCTCATCATATTTGTAGACTAGCTCATCGCTAGGTCGTAACAAGACTGTAGCTTTTCTTTTATGTATTGCCCGCGTATTATCTGTCCCCTCCTATTATTGATATTGATAATCATTTTCAACAAGTTTCTAACTAGAAGTATAGATTTTAATTCTGTGAAAATCCTGTGAAAAATCATTTTTTTCATGTGTTTTTATTCCTCTGGATTACGATTTTGAATTAAGAAGGGACAGACCAATACAAAAAACACGAGTAAGGTTCCGCGCGAACGGCTTACTCGTGTGTATATTTTATCTGTCCTATTCAACCATCGAATAGCCCCTGCCATGTATGGTTTGAATATACCTGTTGTCCTTTGTACACGTTAGTTTTTTTCTTAAATAGCCAATATATAAATCTACGATATTCGAATTGACAGCAACATTATATCCCCAAACCTTATTTAAAAGGATCTCTCGACTTAGTATGGTATTTTTATTTCTGACTAGAAATAAGAGTAGGTCATATTCCCGTTTTGTAAGGGAAAGGGTTTCTCCATCTTTTGTCACAATGTTACGTGTTGTATCAACAGAGAGGTCCTTAAATGGTAATTCATGTGTCGCATTTGAATGGAAGCCATCTACTCTTCTTAATATGACTTTGATCCTTTCCACTAACTCCTCTTTCGCAAAAGGTTTTCTTATATAATCATCTGCTCCAGCCCGTAAGCCTGCTATGCAAGCCTTGCTGGACACACGGTCCGCCACAATGATGATTGGGGTCGTTTTAACAGCTCGGATTTGTCTACAGATTTCTGGTCCAGGAATGCTTAAGGAATCCCAATCCAAAATGATAAAGTCCCAGTCCTGCTCAAACGCGATCTCCAGCCCTTGATTCTCATTATGAAGTGTCAAAGTAAAGCCAGTTTCTTGATTCAGACCACTAACAATCTTTTTGGCTAAAGACCGTTTATTTTTTATGAGTAGCACCCGCTTCAAATGAGCTCACCTCTACTTCAACATTATGTACTTTTTCAATAAAATGGCCCATTGTTAACCTCTGTCCTCTCATAGTGATATTTTTTCCCTATCTTTCTTTTAATATAGAGTATGATGATAATGTATTTCAATTCAATGACTACACGACAGAGGAAATTAATAAAATTGGTCTATTTGATATATTTCAAGAAGGATATTTTGTGAACTAGAAAAAATATAAGGAGACGATTATGTGGCTCTATGACAATGGTATGGATAAGCGGAATGCTAGCTGGGTTAGAGAAATAAATGAGAATCTAATAAAAACTGAAGAGTACTAAACTGCAACCCGAAGAGATGGACACTTTAAAAAGGTCTATTTTCGGGTTTTTATCATTTATTAACCCCCTAATCAATAACTCTTTGTCACAGTTGGTGTTATGGGGCTTATGATTATGATTCACCTCTTCCCCTCAACTCTTCTCTAATTAGGAAAACTTTCCCCCTCCTATTTTCCTACAAATACTAGAAACCCCACCGACACCTGCCGATACATAAGATGATTCATTAAAAAAAGTACTACTGGCTATGAAAGCGCTCTATGAAACGTGTAATACATATGGCCATATACTTGAATAATGGGGGGCATCCATGCCAAAGGTATCATCAATGATTGTTAAATTTATGAAAGAAAAAGGTTGCACCAAGGTTTTTGGCATTCCTGGTAAGCCGATTGTCCCGCTTATACTAGCAATGGAAGCGGAAGGCGTGGAGTTTGTGCTGGCTCGGCATGAGGGCGGGGCTGGTTATATGGCTACTGGCTATGCCTTGCAGAATCAGTCGCTAGGGGTAGCCATTGGTACATCGGGTCCTGGGGGCACAAACATGCTGACGGCTGCGGCTCAGGCAGCTGCGTTTCATGCACCTGTGCTATTTATTACGGGCCATCCGCCACTTGCTTTATCTGGCAAGGCGCTAGGGCAGGATTCTAGTATGTTTGGGACGGATTTGGTCGAGCTATTTAAACCGGTCACGAAGTTTAGTGCGAAGGTTGAGAGCAAGGAGATGCTGAGACAGCTTCTGCAGCACGCAGAGGAGCAAGCGCTTACGGGTTCAAAGGGTCCGGTACATCTTTCTGTACCCCTTGATATCTTGGTGAGCGAGATCGATTCGTTTGAGTTTGCTGTGCCTGCTAGGGACGATGTGATATCGGGTAACATCGAGCGTGCGATTCAAGCATTAGAGGCCGCGGAAAGACCCCTCTTGCTTCTTGGGAAAGGGGCTCATCTATCCGGGGCGTATGCCTCTATTCAAGAGCTGGCGGAGCGCTGGCAGATTCCTGTCGTGACCACACCAGGCGGAAAAGGTGCCTTTGTGGAAACGCATCCCCTGTCTTTAGGCGCACTTGGACTGGGTGGAACGGAAGCGGCTGCGGCTTATGTGAAGGATCGAGAGAGCGACCTGTTTGTTGTGATTGGTTCGAAGCTTAGTGATATGTCGACCGTTGGGTTACTGGCGGGAGGCGAACCGAGAAAGGTGATTCAGTTTGATTGGCACGCTGAATTTGTTGGAAAGTCACTAGAAAGTGAAACCATTTTGGTTCAGGGTGATGCCGATACAAACTTGAAGCAGCTTTTAAAGCAAGCGAATCATTCCGCACTTCCGTCCATTGATCTGAGTTCCTATGTTCAAAAGGAAACGGGTGAAACAGCCGAACCCGAAACGGGTCGATTATCCGCTGCGCGTACGGTTCAGGTGTTACGTGACCTCCTGCCCCACGATGCCATTGTGTATGGCGATGATGGCAGTCACTCCTTTTATACGATTAAACACTTCACCACCCATGTAGCTGGGACGTTCCGCTTTGATGATGTGTTTGGCGCAATGGGGAATGGCATAGGGCTGGCAATTGGGGCGAAGGTGGCACAGCCAGATCAGAACATTGTTTGTTTCACAGGGGATGGCTGTCTCTTCATGCATGGAACAGAGATTGCGACGGCGGTTGATGCTGATGCTGACTTACTTTTTGTTGTTTTTAATAATGAGATGCTCGATATGGTGGATAAAGGCATGAAGTATAATCTCGGTGTCGTCACTGGAACTCGTTATATAAAAGGCATTAATGCTGCCCAGTTTGCTGAATCGCTAGGGGCCACAGGGTTCCAATGTGCAACAGAAGCTGAGATTACAGAAGCATACGAAGCAGCGAAAGAGGTAGCGGGTCCTGTAGTGATTGAAGTGTTAGTGAATAAAGAGGAAGTGCCACCTACGCTTGGTCGTGGATAAGGGAGGATCTTATGAGTGAAAAAGCAGCAGCTGGCTGGAAGAAGATCGATGAATTAGCTGGTGAACGAGGCATTCAAGCGATGAAAGCCGTTGAGGAGTTTTCTCCGAGGCTGGCAAAGCTAGCCCTTGAGTTTGGTTATGGGGATGTGTATCTAGGAGAAGCGCTTGATTCAAAGCAACGCGCTCTGATCACCCTATCATCGTTAATCACCCAGGGGGATCAAGGTAGAGGATTAACCTACCATTTTAATGCAGCGCTTCGTGTGGGCGTATCGAAGGAAGAAATTTTAGAGTTAATTAATCACTGCAGTGCGTATGCTGGGTTTCCAAAGGCGATTCATGCACTACATGTATTTAAAGATTTTTTAGAAAAAGAATAGGGGGATATATACAATGAAAAAGTATGATTACAAAGTTGAAGGTGACGTGTTTTATTTTAACTATCTAGAAATGGCTAGTACGGTAGAAGAGGCGCAGGAACAGGCTAACTTTGTTCGTAGCCAATTATCCAAGCCAGCGATTTCCAAGTTTCTGAATGATAACCGCAACATTACAGCTGTGGCTGCTCCAGAAGTGGGTGCTGTCTGGGGAGAACTAATGGGTTGGGTATCTACAAATGTTGAAAAGAACGCAACCATTGCTCCAAATACGTCATTAAAGATGCAGTTAAACCGACTTTCGAAAACAGCAGGAACGTATGAAAGTGTTCGAGCGTTCACAGATGTTCAGCAGGCGCTTGAGTTTGTAGGGGTACCAAGTTTAGAGCTTAGCTAGAGAGGAATGGTCCATTTGAACAAACTTCATAAAAAACTACAGAACGTTATGCTTATAGCAGTCATTAGTGTAATGGTTATCTCGCTTGCTACAGTGTTGCTCGGAGGCGGGCTCGATGGGAACTTATTTCTATGGGCAGGACTGGCCCTCACTTGGGTCGTCGTTGGAGCCGTTGCGTTTTTGTTTCACATGAAACTTATTCGTACATTACGCGAGGCAGAAGAAGGCGTAGAAGCGGAAGAATTATACCTTTTTGATCAAGAATCAATTCAAAAGAATTCGTTTGCTCAGTTTTTACATGCTATTCATTCAAAGCCGCAGCCAGTGGAAGTGTCGGGTGGCAATCATAATCAACAAGCTGAGACAGCGGAAGCAGCGAATCATCTACAGGTATCGGCAAGTGAGACAAGCGCTGGTGTAGAAGAAATTGCAAAAACGATGCAGGACTTAGCGTCTAATAATAACGATCAAGTGGATGCGATTAAATCCATTGAGGAATCCCTGTCCTTTGTATTCTTTAACTTAAAAGAAATAAGCGAAAGCACACAGTTTGTAGCAGAGTCTTCAAGCGCAACGTACACAAACGCCAAACAAGGAAATACAGCCGTTCAAAAATCAATGAACCAAATGGATTTAATCGGACAGGATGTTCAGTCTTCAAAAGAACGTATTGAAGCACTGGGCCAAAAGACAGCCGAGATCGAACAAATCCTATTACAGATCACAGGCATTTCCAAACAAACGAACCTACTTGCCTTAAATGCAGCGATTGAAGCGGCGCGGGCAGGAGAGCATGGTCGAGGCTTCTCGATTGTTGCCAACGAGGTCCGTATGCTTGCGGAACAAACAAATGCGGCCACAGCCAACATTCAAAAGCTTATTGTTGAAGTGCAAGAAGGAAGTAATGATGCCATTTCTGCCATTCAGCAGGGTGCGAATTCAGTTGAGGTAGGCATAGACTTAAATCGCGAAATCGGCTCCGTCTTCAAAACCATTAATGAAAACGCGCAGGAAGTGGATGAATTCATCCAGGATCTCTCAGAATCCATTGGCGAGTTAACAGGTAGCATGGAAGACGTGTCCAACACGATGAAAGAAGTCTCTACCTCAGCCGTTGAATCTAACGGAAGCGTGCAAAATGCCGCAGCCGTCATTGAAGAACTAAATGCCTCCATGGAGGAAATTTACGCTTCGGCTGAGACGTTGGCGAATGTGACGAATCAACAGGTTGAGGGTGAAGATGTAATGAAAAAAGGAGTACAAGTAGTTTCCGAGGACGAGCAGTCCGTGGTGGCTTAATGTAATCTTTATATTGATGAAAAGCATCGCCATGATGGCGGTGCTTTTATTCTGTAAGAGAAACAAGTTACTAAGAAGGATTTGATGATTAAAGGAATTTTAATACAGAGCATGGAAACATATCATATATGGTACACTTTGTTTACTTAGTTCAACAAACAGCAGGATACTTGAATAAATAAGGTAGGAAGGAAAGGATTTCACAAAAAAGGAGTGTTAAAAGTGGACTTATTACTCTGGATAACGATTGGTTTCATAATCATCGGTTTTGTTGTTCTCATATCTATGAAAAAAGGAATGGAAAGAAAGCTCGATGTTATAAAAGCGAATAAGGAAGACGAGGAAAGCTCAACAAAAGCTACATCTATTATTTGGTGGATTATCAGTACTTTCGCTTGGGGAATTGTGAGTATGTTTCTTATCGTGTTGTGGTTTTATAATAACCTTGGATAATTGATGGTTTCAAATGTATTGTTAAAGCCGTTTAAAAAAGTAAAACAAAGAAGGGAAAAACAAACGAACACAGCTTGCTTTAATCCCTCCTATTTACCTTCCACAGTAACCTCACGATGAACACGGTACGCATAAATTAGAGAAACAACGATAAAAACCACCAGCAAAACAATGGAGCCGAAGAACACCATTTCCGCATAGGCACTGGAACGATAAAGCATGGTGACAATGAGACTTGCAGCCATCGTCATAAGGCCTATATAAACCATCCCCGTCCCGCTAAAGCGATTGGCCCTTCGCCATACCTCTTCATTATGTAATGTCCAGCTCACGCGTAACCCTAAAATCGGATTCTGTTTTACACGTGAAGAAAGATAGCCGAGTAATATGTAGAGAAAACCAATGACATATGAAACAAATAGAAAAATGGTGGTATCAACATCCAATCCTACGAAGATTGAAAGATATAAAAGAACCCACTGTAATAATGCTAGAAGCGTTGTAATCACAACAAACAGCCTGCTTTGACGTAAAAGGCAAAGAACAGATAGGGTGACAGGTAGGAAAAACAGCCAAGCCCATGTTGATACAGAGCCAATAAAAGGGATTGTTACTGTGTTGGGGAGGTATAGGTAAAACCAAAAACTAATCAAAAAGGTTGTAAGCATAATTGAACGGCATAACCATTTTCTACTCATAGGCAACATTCCTCCGAGGCGAATGATTCACAGGGCATCAAAACTCCAATGCCTCTTCTATCAGATCCTCCACAAAGGCGGTCTCCTCTTTGTAAATCTGATACATAAAGTAAAACAACGCTAGAATAGACAAATAGAGTTCATTCTTAGCTTCATGCACAATGTCGATATTCGCTCCACTTCTAATAGCATATGGCTTCAAAATAGCTACTTTTTCGCCCGCTACTCTGAGATCAATATGTTCATTCCAGTTCTCTTCCACATCTATCTGCTTTCCGTTTATCTTCCCAGAAACAGCGAAATATAGTAATGTTTTTGCCTTATGGTCCTGAAGGGTATAGCTCTCACTCTCGATTTGAAGTAGATATTGAGCGAAAAGAAGCCGTCCTTTTTTTATGCCTAGATGAATGGCTGAGGCATTATCTTTACTTTTATAAATAAAGGCATGACCTTTTTCATAGGGTGCTGCATGTAGCTTATGAATCTCCGCTAGTACAACTCCGTCTGAATTGCAAACGAGAAATTGTTGATCTTTTTTGATCATTGAAAAAGAACTCATTAATTTACCGCCTTTTTTCTTTGACGTGATACCTCTAAGTACGAGTTGAAGCGTTTATTGGTTTCTTGATTTACTATTAAGCAAACTAAATATTTTTACTCTGTCTTCGTAAATTTTATTGTCCTCTATGGTATACAAGTTGTTTACTTATCAGATAACATAACATTATAACATTATGTTTACAGAAAATTCTTATTATGCTATGTTGAAACTATCAAACATAGAAGGAGTAGGGAAGGAGGTCACAATGGAAAGCAACCAAATCGTATTACATAATATCAAAAAGCTTACTGGCGAAGAGGTGGATTTGGTTATTAAGGAAGGTAAAATCGCTGATGTGACCGAGCCTGGGAGTGGGGAAGGAGCAGTGATAAATTGCACTGGAATGTTTGTATCCAGTGGATGGATCGATTTACATGTTCATGCCTTTCCCGAGTTTAATCCGTATGGTGATGAGATTGATGAGATTGGTGTGAAGCAAGGGGTCACAACGATCGTTGATGCAGGGAGTACGGGAGCGAATCGCATGGGAGAGCTGTCAGCTAATAGTAGAAGAGCAAAAACGAATGTCTTTGCTTTTTTGAATATTTCCAAAATTGGGTTGGAACGAGTGGACGAGCTATCGAATCTAGAATGGATCGATCGTCAAGCTATCCATGACGCCGTTCGTTTGAATGAAGATATAGTAATCGGATTAAAAGCGCGCATAAGCCAGTCTGTGGTGAAGGAAAATGGCGTCGAGCCGTTGCTAATCGCACGCGAGCTTTCCGATGAGACGTCAAAGCCACTCATGGTACATATCGGTTCAGGACCTCCTCACATAGAAGAGGTGATTCCACTTCTGCAAACAAACGATGTGATCACTCATTACTTAAATGGCAAAGAAAATAATTTATTTGATAAAGAAGGTAGGCCACTCTCTGTCCTCATGGATGCGATCTCAAGAGGCGTGCATTTAGATGTCGGTCATGGAACAGCGAGCTTCTCCTTTAAGGTAGCGGAAGCAGCGAAAGCGAATAACGTCCACTTTGATACGATTAGCACGGATATGTATAAGGGCAATCGTTTGAATGGACCTGTATATAGTATGGCCAATCTTTTGACCAAATTTCTATCAATAGGGTATTCACTTGAAGAGGTGATTAACGGGGTGACCGTTAATGCAGCTAACTGGTTAGGGAAGCCGGAGCTTGGTCGTATCCGAGTTGGGGAGCCGGCTAATCTAACGTTATTCTCTCTTAAGGATCAAGAGGTTAAACTTGTTGATTCTCTTGGAGATGAGAGAATCTCAAAAACCACAATTAACGCAGAGGGGGTATTTGTACATGGCGAATACATTAAGTGCTAAGTATGGATTGAAGCGTGTGATTAATGCAAGCGGTCGGATGACGATTCTTGGAACCTCTACAACATCAGATACGGTGATGGAGGCCATGAAAAGTGGTGGACAAAACTATGTAGAAATAGCGGATTTGGTAGACAAGGCAGGCCAATACATCGCGCAAAAGCTCGGGTCTGAGGATGCAGTTGTGGTCAATTCGGCATCCAGTGGCATTGCACTCTCTGTTGCAGCGCTTGTGACAAAAGGCAATCAACGCAAAAGCTTACGCCTCCATCAAGAAGCACTTACTCATAATGAAATCATTATGTTAAAAGGTCATAACGTTCAATACGGCGCACCGGTTGAAACGATGATTTATTTAGGTGGTGGAACATTAATGGAGGTAGGCTATGCAAACGAGGGTAAGGCTAGTCATATTGAAGAGGCCATTTCAGAAAAGACAGCAGCCATTGTGTACGTCAAATCTCATCATGCTGTGCAAAAGAATATGATTCCTGTGGAAGAGGCCTGGGAAGTGGCGCAGCGACATGATATTCCACTGATTGTCGATGCAGCAGCAGAAGAGGAGCTTCAGAGATATATATCATGCTCGGACTTAGTCATTTTTAGTGGATCAAAAGCTATTGAAGGACCGACGTCAGGGCTGGTTGCAGGGAAGAAGCAGTATATTGACTGGCTAAAGGTTCAATTGCATGGCATTGGTAGAAGTATGAAGGTTGGCAAAGAGACGACCTTCGGATTGCTTCAGGCCCTCGATGAATTTGGGGCAAAGCAAGATACAAGCGCACAAGAGAAGGCAGAATTACAGGCGTTACTCTCCTTGGACGAGCTAGCTGGTGTCTCTGTGCAGATTGTTCAAGATGAAGCCGGACGTAGCATCTTTCGTGCACGAGTGAAGCTTGATCCAAATGAAGCAAGCCTAACAGCCATGCAGCTCACCGAAGCATTACGCGAGGGTGGTATTGCGATTTACACACGCGACTATGGAATCAGGGAAGGTTATTTTGATATTGACCCTCGACCTCTCAGCGGCGATGATTTGCAGGTGATTGAGTCTCGAACACGTGAACTTATAGGAGGCAATGACCATGTCTAAGATCTCAAAACGCTTTTATAAAAACCGGGTTGCGCTAAATGTGTTAGCTAATAGTGTTGAAAATGCAAAGGAGATCTTTCAAGCAGCGGAAGGATATGTTGTGGTGGGTGTGCTTTCAAAAAATTACTCAACCGTCGCTCAAGCTGTAACAGCGATGAAGGAATATGGTGAGGAAATTGAGGATGCTGTATCCATTGGTCTCGGAGCTGGAGATAATCGTCAGGCGGCGGTTGTTGCAGACATTGCGAAGCATTACCCTGGCAGTCATATCAATCAGGTATTTCCTTCGGTTGGGGCCACACGCGCGAATCTTAATGGAGAAGAAAGCTGGATTAATAGCTTAGTGTCTCCGACAGGCAAAGGTGGCTACGTGAATATTTCCACTGGTCCTCTTAGTGCCGCACAAAACGAACAAGCCATTGTCCCCGTGGAAACCGCGATTGCACTCGTTCAAGATATGGGAGGCAATGCCTTAAAGTACTTTCCAATGAATGGTTTGTCAGCAGAGGATGAATTTCGCGCTGTTGCCAAGGCTTGTGGAGAAGCTGGGTTTGCCCTAGAGCCAACTGGTGGCATTGATAAGCAGAACTTTGAGGCGATTTTACGCATTGCACTAGAGTCAAAGGTCCCACACATAATTCCGCATGTGTATTCATCCATTATTGATAAAGCCTCCGGTGACACCAAAATCGAGGACGTAAAAGAATTAATCGCCATTATAAAAAAACTGGTTGATCAATATGAGTAAAAAAATAGCGGCTTTTGGTGAAGTGATGATGCGGTTGCAGGTCCCTGGTTTTGAGCTATTGTCGCAGGCAAATACACTGAATTATTCGTTCTCTGGAACCGGCGTGAATGTTGTATCTACCATGACCCGTTATGGTTATGAGGGCTACTTGGTATCGGCTCTACCTGACAATCCGCTTGGACAAGCGGCCGAAAGCTACCTTGGCAAGCTCGGCATTTCAAAGAACTATCTGGTTCGATTTGGGCAGTATCTTGGCCACTATTTTCTCGAGTCTGGAGTAGGTGTCAGGCCAAGTCGCGTGACCTATTCAAATCGACTAGAGAGCAGCTTTAATACAGCACCAGAAGCGATCTATGATTTTGAAAAGATTGCAAAGGAAACGGATGTTGTTCATTTTTGCGGCATTACTCTAGCAATGAATGACGTGGCAAGAAATAATATACGTAGGTTTGCAACGGCTGTGAAAGACAATGATGGGATCGTTGTCTTTGACTGCAATTATCGTCCCACGCTTTGGGGAGAGAATAGCTACAAAAAAGCAAAGCCTTATTATGAAGAATTATTGTTCTTAGCGGATATTGTGTTAATGAATGAGAAAGACGCGATACATGTGCTTGGTATGCAAACGGAAAAGACAGATCGCCACCAGCAACTTAAAGATCTCATTCCGAAAGTAGCAAAAAAATACTCTATTCCTGTTATCGCAGGTACTCACCGAACGATTCATGAGGACCATACGCATTCGTTACAGGGCTACCTCTATAAAGAGGATCAATTTAGCTTCTCTGACACATTGACATTTACGGTGCACGACCGTATTGGTGCCGGAGATGCATTTACGAGTGGAATAATCTACGGTGAATTAGAGGGGATGTCTGCTCGTAAAACCGTTGACTTTGCCACAACAGCAGGAATGCTGAAGCATACGACGGTAGGCGATACGCCCGTCCTATCAGATGTGGAGATTTTTGAATCGATGGAAACGAAGGGCACGGATATCAAACGATAAACCTTCCGTGACGAAATGGTCCTTCTAAGTGCACATGAAAAAATAGACCCGAACATACTATCCGCAACAATTAACTAAAAAAGAATGGCAAAGACACGAAGGTTATCTAAAAGGCAGTCGTGTCTTTGCTCATTAGAAGGTAAACGAAACCCGTTCCATTAAAACGATTGACCATTCGCCATACTTCTTCATTATCAGAATTACGTACAAGAAACTGCCCTGCATGTGTAATATCTTATATCCTAGATACTAGATACCTGCTACTCACTAGGCGGTCGAAAATGGTGGACTATTACTGCGGGATAAAAAGAGGCTACTGAAAAAGTCATCTAGAAATGAGCTTATGCACCGCTACAGGAGAAAACTTCGCTTTCCACGGGAACGGCCTCAGCCAGTGAAGTGGAAGGGCACCACTTCAATGTCTTCAGATTCGTTCTGTTCCGTAGGAGTCTACGTTTTCTCCTTCCGATCTTGTGCCCAATTAGACAAATGACCAACATTCCTGTCTAAAGAAATGAGGGTTGTTTTTTTGTTTAATAGAAGGTTCACTATCATATCCTTGATGCCACCACTCTCACCAAGCGGACGAAAATGGTGGGCTGACACCTGCGGGATGAAAAGGTTCATTGAGATAAATGGGCGAAGCCCGTTAGCTCAAAACCTTCCCGCGGTAAGCATGCCCCCATTCTCGGGAGTGACAACCGAAGAACTGTTACTCAGATAACCTCCAATTCCTCTATGTATTTAAGCGTGTGAAGTGTACTTCTGGAATACATCTATCCTTATTTGTACAATAAAAAGCCGAACAATGAATGGAGAGACTCCAACATTCTTCAGCTTTTAGATTAGTAATAATTCTTTTGTCCCAGCCTCACGTTGCCATCACGTTATCTCCCTTAATTGTATTTTCTAGTTATCTACGAGAGGCGCAAAGGAAGGTTTCTTTTTAGATAGGATTGATATATCCTTGTCCATTAGAGTCATGTAGTAGGAATGTAGTACAGAGGTGATTGAAGTTGAGTTTCGTAGCTTTTCTAAGAACAACATTTGTTGGACAATTGATTCTGACTGTTTTCACGGCGGCCGTTTCATCGATCTGTTTGTCTATTATCTTTGTAATAGGCATACGTATCATTAGTTTTTTTAATCAGGTGGACAATCAAAGTAGGGATGATCTGTTTAGCTTTCTCTTACTTACAATGATTACGTTACCGTTTATGGTGGGTTTATTTGTTATCGCTTTTCTCTTGTATAAATATTTTGTTTGGTATGATAGAAGAAAAGAGACGAAGCGAACTGCTAGGAAGTAGTTTAACTAATAAAAAGCGAAACGATGTTGGAGTCCCTCCGTTGATTGTTCCGCTTTTTTGGGTATCGCTCCCCGAACTGTGGCACGCTTACCGCGGGAGTACCCGCGATATCGGGTGGTACCCTTTTATTTCAATGAACTTTTCCATCGCGGTCACTGAAAAACGAAAGATCTTTATAAGACTGCGATATTTCTTCAATTGTCTCAGCCTCTCTATCGTAAGGCAGATTTTAGATTATCATTCTGAAATTAGCGTTTTACCAGATTTGGAAATGGGTAGAGTTCTCGAAAGAATATATTCATCATCAATTAGGCTATTTTATAGGTTGGGATGATCTTTGGGAAAAGACAGCACAACTTTGGAGGGTATGAAACGTGGTAAAAAAGCTAATCTTGTCAATATCGATCTTTATTTTAATGGCATGTAGCGAATTCGACACAAGTACAAGTGCAATAGTAGAGGTCATTGACAAGGTAGAGAATCATGGCGAGTATATGATTGAAATTAAAGATATGGGTGATGCGTTCTTTATGCTTGAGTTAGATGAGAATGTCTATAATCTGATTGAGGTAGAGACTGAATATTTTATGGTTTATAAAAGTAACAGTGAGACTAATAAAGGTGTCTTAGAAAGGATTGAACCATTTAACCAAGATTGATTTTATATGAGAGCCAGGGGGTGTGAAATATTGAGTAGGATATGGAGAAGTATATTAATGTTTTGTGCTTACCTTGCACTTTCATATCTATCCTATTTTTTGGTGAGAATAATAAGTAATTCTTATCATAATAACCCTCTTACCTATGAGTTTGATAAAACCTTTATAAACGCTAGTGTAGTAGGTATCATTTTTGGTCTTATAGGTGCTGCACATTTTAATCACAGATCAAAAGAAAAAGAGACGAATGTATAAAGAGAGAATTTTTTAATAAACGGGATCATTTCGCATCTGTAATTGGGTATTTGGTTACATAAATAGGATCAAGAATATCTCTAGCTAGAGATTCAGGCATTTTAAATGGTAGTGTTGAAGGTGGGAAATTCTACATTCAAAAAACAGTTTATTCATACTAGGAGGAAGAGAGAGATGAAAAAGTACATAGTAAATTCTTCAGTCTTATTGGTTTCGATCGGGGTACTTGTAGCGTGTAACAGTGGGGAAACTGAAGATCCTGTGGAGGAAGCACCAGATCAAGAGGTCACAGGTGAAACCATGGATGGCGAGGAAGATGATCATAGCGAAGCCGATTCTAATGAAAGTGATGCCATGGCAGAGGGGAATGTGGAGGATCAGCTAGATCTAAAAATTGGTGACACTGCCACAATAGAGAGTACCATTGGTTTATATGAAATCACCTTACATGGTGTTGAAGTCACCCAAGAGGTAGATGGACAGCTGTCTGAGTTAGATGAATATATGATTGCAGAATTAACGATCAGAAATATTGGCGAAGAACCTATAGATGCTTTGGATACAATCGGTAATTTAGAATTAACTGATATGCCTGAGGGCGCAGGAATGACTGATAGTGCTGAGTATTTTGAAGAAGTAAATTCATTTGAGGGTGATATCAATCCTAATGAGGAAGCCACTGCTCAGGCACTCTACTACACTTATGATGCAGATGAATACTATGTTCTTGTCAATGAAGGACTCGTTGGAACAGGTGCCGTGAAGAATCAAATTACCTTTACTTTTGAGAAGAGTGAAGCTGAGTAAAGGTCCCATAGCTAGAAGCATTAAACCCAGGGCCTCTAACTAATCGCGAGCCATTAAGCAATCTAGAAAAGTGATTTTAAATGAATCAAACAGTCATGTGCTGCATGGCTGTTTTTTTATTCCAATATACGTCAATCAGTCATTTTTTTGATAAAATAAAGGTACTTACCTTTAATTGGAGGCCCTATGAAAAAAGCCATCATGACCATACACATTACAGTATATTCCTTGTTACTATTACTGGTCATTAAAGATTTCTTTCCAAGCTTATTGATTTTCGATTCACTAACCACTACTCACATTGCTCTACCTATAATTACATTTGCTTTACTTGAGGCAATTCTCAGCTATACGACTAAAACAAAATCAGATAAAGAACATTTCTGGATAAATATCATCGCAATGTCTGTTTTCATCTTATTTATCTTGCTATGTTCTCTTCAGGGAATTGAATCTCAATCCGGTCTTGTGAGTCCGGTGCTCTTTATTGTCATTCTCTATACAGCTTTTGAAACATATAAAAAATATAAAGAAATGAAAAAAACGACGACTCCGGATCCTACATAAAAGATGGCAGAAAACACTCCTTTGGTTATTAAGGCCACTGAAAAAGTCACTAGAACTAAGGCTCATGTGCACCTACAGGAGAAACATACGTTTTCCACGAGTATCTTGCATGCATGTCTAGAAGAGAGATTGCGTGTCGTGGTCAAGTCCTTATTATTTTGTTAATAGTCATACCAATCCTACCCTAAAACAGGCGGACGAAATAGAAGAGCCGACACCTGAGGGATGAAAAGAAGTCTACTGAAAAAGAAGCTTTATATGATTGTGAACCTTCTTCTCAACAAAAAAACAGTCCTCATTTCTTTAGAATGGAATGCTGATCATTTGACTGACCGGGAACATGAGCGGAAGGAGAAAACGAAGACTCCTACGGAACAGAACGAGTCTGAAGACATTGAAGTGGCGCCCTTCCACTTCAAGGGCTGAGGCCGTTCCCGTGGAAAGCGAAGTTTTCTCCTGTAGCGGTGCATGAGCTCATTTCTCGCTTAGTGGAGAGGTGTTTTACTTCGTACATATTTTTAATGAATATCTAACCGATAGATTCTTCTCGGTCGTCCCCTTTGCCCCGATTGCTCTCCGCCGGTTTGTTTGGCTAGGTTCATGTCCTCTAGTTTGGCTAGGATTCGGTTGGCGTTGCGTAGGGAGCTATTCAGCCAGGTTGAGATGTCCTGGGCCGTAACTAGATCCTGGTCATAGTGTCGACTGAGGGAGCTGATTTTGTTTATCACTGCTGGGCTGAGCGTCATATCAGCAGAGCCCTCTTGGCTGATTCGACGGGTCTCGTAGGATAAAACCTCGTTGTTAGGCTGGTGTTCGGTTCTTCGTTTATTCTCGTCTACGTAAATGATCGTGCCGCTGTTTTTGTCCTGTGCTTCCTTCAGCGCACTTCTTGCATTGCTTTCTGCTTCTAGTGCGGTTCTGCCATAGCCTATGACAACATTGGTTTGTAGCGTTGTATTAGATTCTGCATCCTTCATAAACTGGAACCAGAGTCTGTCTCCGTGCCATTCTAATTCGCCACGGGTGGTGTAGATAAAGAAGGTTCCATCACCGATTTGCATGTAAGAGCCGCCTACTTTCTCGGCGTAGTGCAGGAGCCATCTTCTGAGGTCAAGCTCTTGGTATTTTTGCTTCATTGAGTAGAAGCTGGCATCCTTTTTCTCATTCTGGTTGCGAATGTCGATGGCGACGATGGCAATCTGCGCTTTTTTGTAGAGCTCTGCCTGTGCGCGTTCTTTTAGGTACTTTAAGGCCTGCTGAATCGATTGCTTGGTCGCAGTGACTCGGTAGCAGGGAATTCCTTGTTTTTGCAGCTCGATGTACACCTCTCGTATACAGGTAAAGGCCGCGTCAATTTTATTTTGTTCATAGAGCTCTTTATGAAACGCTATAATGTCCTCAGATGGTTTGTACCCTGGGTAGAAAAGCGTATGTAAAGTGAGCTCTTGAGGCAAAAAGGTTTGTTTGATTTCGTCTAATTCTTTTTCCTGAATGGTATCCAGACTAATCGACTGAAAGAGCTTGCCAGCCTGATAATGTCCCTGTACTAGACGGCCCAGCAAACTAGCCCCGTACAACGGAGGATAGCCTGCATTACGACTGTCTACTAACCCATTAGAGACGGCCATATCATAGGGAGCCTGACCAGAGAACAACCAGTAGGTGATCTCAGATTGATCTTTCGTAATCAGCTCCATTAGGTCGCTCGTTTGTTTATAGCAAATTGGAACCGCTTCAAATTCTTCGTGTTTTTTAACTTCTTCCATTAAAATTTCCACGGAATCCTCTGGTCCTACGGTGCCAATTTTAATCTTCAAGGGTTGATCCGCCTGCTTCTTTTTTGGCGTAATGTGTCATAACCTTAACTCCTTTTTCAAGGTCTTCTAGCTCCGCGTGTTCAGATGGATGATGACTCACTCCATCCTTGCAGGGGATAAATAAAAGACCAGATGGCCATTTGGTTTGCATATTCATAATATCATGTCCTGCGCCACTGTTCATAGAATGCGAGAGATACCCTGTCTGCTCAATCGATTGCAACAGAGACTGATGAACCTTTGTGTCGAGTTTGACAGAAGGGTTATGGACCAGGACCTGTACATCTGTCGTCACTCCAAATTTTTGCTCAATACTTAACAGCTTATCCCGGATGGCGGTGGCCATCTGCTCCTTGGCATCATCATCCACACTGCGAATATCAATGCCAAGCTCGACGTTGCCTGGGATGACTGTCATAGCATTGGGAAAGCAGTTAATAGAGCTAACGGTGGCAACTAATGGCACACCCGCTTCTTCCGCAATGGTCACAGCATGTTCGCCGGTAAAACTAATGATCGGAGCTGCGGCAAGTAAGGCATCCTTTCTCTGGTGCATCGGCGTAGTCCCGGTGTGACTGCTTTTTCCTTCAATGGTGATTATTAAACGAATTGGGCAGGCAATTGCTTCTACAGCGGCTACTTCTTTTCCTGCTTCCTCAATTTGCGTCCCTTGTTCAATGTGTAGCTCGATGATATGGTGGTAGCTATCCTCATGTTTTTCGGCCTGTTCAAACTGATTCCAGCTTAACCCAGTAGATTCAATGGCTTCTTTGACGGAAATGCCCTCTTTATCGAGTAAACCTTCAAGCGATTCTTTGACTTTGCTCGTCATTTTACCGGCCATGGCCTTACTTCCAAGAGTGGAGACGCCAAAGCGATCGGACTCCTCTGAGGCAAAGCAAATCACGGAAATGGGACGCTCGGGTTTAAAGCCTTCCTCCTGTAGACGTTTGATCACACCAAGTCCGCAGAGCACACCGGCTACCCCATCATAGCCCCCACCATTTGTTACCGTGTCTACGTGTGAAACAAAGGCTAGTGTGGCTTCCTCACTTTTTTCTGGGTTCCAGATGGCGTGCAGGTTTCCAGCCTCGTCGCGTTCCACCTGCATATCAAGGGAGTGGGCAATGTCCTTAAAAGCCTGCATGGCCTTTACTTCGTCCTCTGAATAGGCCCATCGTGTAAAGCCCTCTGATTGATCCATCGAATCGGTTGTATTAAGTTCAAGTAAACGTTGATGTAGCCATTCTTTCATATGAATACTCCTCCTATTTACTCCATATTTGCGTCACTAAAGGATGAAGACACGCGGTGACAGCGATCGCTAGCACATTTTCGTCGTAATCAAAGGCTGGATGATGGTGCCCGGCTGCCAGTGGAGTGCCAAAGATCATATAGGTAGCTTTACCTCCATTTTGTTGAACACGGTTCATCATGACAGTCACATCCTCAGAAGCACCAACTGCCATCGTAGGCAGAACGTTTGTAATGAGTTCGCTACCCTGAAGCGATGCGGGAATCCATTGCTTCCACTCTTCATCACAGTCAGCTGCTTCGCCTTGGCCAACAATCTCTATGTGAGCCTCAACATCATACATAAGCGCGGCTGCTTGAATGATTCGCTTTGCTTCCTTGATCATGAATTCATTGATTTCCGTTGTACTGCCTCGCGTTTCTCCTTGTAACTCGGCTGTATCGGCAATAATGTTGCGACCCGAGCCAGCGTGAAGGGAGCCAACATTAATTCGTGAAGCACCACCGGAATGACGTGATACCGCATGAAGCTGAGTCGCTGCAGTCGCTGCAGCAAGAAGGGCATTACGTCCTTCCTCTGGTTTAGCACCGGCATGTGAGGACACGCCCTGAAACGAGACATTAAATTTTGTTGTAGCAAGAAAGGAATGGGTGGTGGAGGCAATCTCCCCAACAGAGAGGGACGAGATGCCAATATGACCACTTATAAAATAATCGACACGATCGAGCCAGCCCTTGTTCACAATTGCCTTAGCCCCGCGACTGCCTTCCTCTGCTGGTTGGAAGATGACTGTGATAGTACCAGTGAGTTGATTGAGGTGCTCAGAGATAAAACTTGCGACACCGAGGCCTATTGCCGCATGACCATCATGGGCACAAGCATGCATCGCTCCTGGAATCTGTGAAGGAAAGTCCTGTTTCCTAGGTTCATGTGATGCATCATCAGACTCTTTAATAGGCAAGGCATCAATATCAAATCGGTACGCCACATGAGGGCCGGGGCTACCCGTATCAAATTGGATAAGAGCGCCAGTATGCCCCGTGTCTAGTTCTTCGATAAATGAAGCGGGGACGCCATGTTCCTCCGCCCGAGTAGCCGCTTCCTGCCACTCCACCTCCGATACCATGCCCTGTCTTGAGTTCGTGTCAATCAGCTCTTTCCCGTAAATCACTCGTCCATGTAAGTTTTTTAGATGCTGCGTTATTGTATATGTGGCGATAATCTCGGTCCAACCTACCTCAGGAAGCTGGTGTCGAGTTTGCCGCCAACTTTTTAAAAGATCCCTGTGGTTGTTGACCCACTTTTCGACAGAAATCGTAGTCATTTATATCACGTTCCTTTTACATAGAGTCTTAGTTTAGATACATGCCTACACCAGGTCCGATTGGCAAGCCAATGAGCGTCCATACAATCATAATCGTAATCCAAAGTCCTAAGAAGATGAGGGAATACGGAAGCATGATCGAGAACAATGTCCCAAAACCAGAACGAGAGTCATAGCGTTTCATTAACGCTAAAATAATCGGCACATATGGATTTAAAGGCGTAATCACATTTGTGGATGAGTCCGCAATCCGGTAAGCCAGCTGCACAAAGGCCGGATTGTAATCCAAATACATAAACATCGGCACAAAAATTGGGGCCATTAACGCCCACTGGGCAGAGCCACTAAAGATAAATAAGTTCAGGATGGTGGCGAGCAGGATAAAGCCGATAATGACTGGCATGCCTGTAAAGTTAGCAGAAATTAAGGCGTCTGCTCCAGACACAGCGAGAAAGGAAGATAAGTTCGTCCACCCAAAATACGCAATAAACTGAGAGGCTGCAAAGATTAGGACAATGTAGCCTGACATATCCTTGATCGCAGACGCCATATAGTCTGGTACATCTCCAGGCTTCTTAATCGCTTTAACAGATACTCCATAAGCAACCGCAATAATAATAAAGAAGAAAAGAATGATCGGAATAATATTGCTAAGAAACGGTGAATTCAAAAAGCCACCATCTTCACCTCTGAGAATGCCATTAGCCGGAACAATCGTTGTTGCTACGATGAGTACGTAGAGCAGACCAAAGATTCCTGCATTGCGAAGCGCTCGGTTCTTTTCTGGCGTAATCTGCTCAATCTCATCTGAGGTCACAGAGTCATCGCCTAGCTTCGAATCATATGTACCTAACCTCGGCTCAATAATACGCTCGGTAATCCATGCGCCAACCACCACAAGCATGATGACCGAAGAGGCCATGAAATAATAGTTATCAACTGGTGAAACCACGATCTCCGGATTCACCGTCTGAGCGACTTCCGTAGTGATCCCCGAAAGCAGAGCATCGGTTCCCGTAATCATGATGTTCGCTGTAAATCCTGCCCCTACCCCAGCAAATCCAGCTGCAATCCCTACAAGTGGATGACGACCAATAGAATAAAAGACCATCGCAGCCAAGGGAGGAACAATGACAAACGCTGCATCAGAGGCTAGATTTCCGAGTACGCCTGTAAAAATAACAGCATACGTCACAAGTCGTTTCGGTGCCTGAAGAATGGTCTTCTTCATGAATGTCTCCATTAAGCCAACCTTTTGAGCTAGCCCGATCCCAAACATCATCACTAAAACGAGACCAAGTGGAGCAAAGCCAGTGAAATTGCTAAGCATCGACGACAGAATGTATTCAAGCCCATCTACAGATAGCAGCGGCTGAACCGCAATCGTCTCCCCTGACTGAGGATCCTCAAAGCTCACCCCATACCAGCCGATGACGGAGGAAATTAAAATGACCCCCAATGCTAAATAAACAAAGAGCATAAACGGATGAGGAAGCTTGTTACCTACCTTTTCAATCCAGTCCAACGCCCTCGTAAAAACCGTTGAACCCTTTGAACTATCGCTATTATTCATATTATACACCTCTTTTTAAGCAATTGTCTTTAATTGTTCTTTAAATAAAAATAGCACATTCAATTCTTGATTCCAATTAAAAATCTAATAATTATAAATTTTCTAAGCAGGTAATCTGACATGAGGATATGATACAAAGCTCTTTAACATGTCTCACGTTCATTCTTTTCCTAACAAATGGTTGTGTGAATGAAACGGAATTTTTGCAAATGAGTTAGTAGATTTTTTAAGTCAATACAATATAAAAAGATTGAAAGATGATGAATGGAATGAGGATGTATCAAAAGAAAATGGAGTTCATATTACATTTAATATGAAAAATAAGTCGGTATGGCTAGGTATTTACGAAGGTCGTGTTATTCATTATAGTAGTGGCACTTATTATGTTGTAATGAATGCCCCAATTGAAATTAACCAGCTTAAAGATGTTGTTGAATAAGGATTTAGCCCTTATAGTTTCAATCTCTGACTCAATTTAACGGACGGAGTGAGCCAGTTTTTTTTCGGTCGTCACAGTCAGCAAAAGATAAGCTAGAAGCGGCATTCGCTTCTAGCTTTCTTCATTCATATAAATTTATGCCTGACTCGACGCCACCCCAACCGGCGGATCTTGATCCTTCTTTGCTTTCATGTAATTCAACACATAAATCACAATAATCACGGCAATGCCAATTATGCTCGATACCATTTCTGGCACGATCGCAAGTACAGAGGCCGCTCCTAAAACGAGTCGGTTGATCACGCCTAGGTTTGTTCTAATGTAGCCTTCTACCGCTGCACTAATAGCAATAACGGCGATGGTCGACGTGATGAGAACAAAGGCGATATCTGGTATCGAGGCAAAGGCGAACTCGGTTGTATTAGCCGGTAGTCCGGTTGCATCAATTAACAGCATCGAATGATTATAGACAAAAACAAATGGGACGAGGAAGCCCGCAACGGATAATCTCAGTGAGATAATACTCGTTCGCATGGGGTCTCCTCCCGCCAGGCCAGATGCAGCAAAGGATGCTAGGGCTACTGGAGGCGTGATATTCGCAAAAATTCCAAAGTAGAACACAAATAAGTGCGCCACAAGAATGGGTACATCAAATGTCGCTAGAGCTGGCGCTGCCATCGTAGCTGTAATAATATAAGCCGGGATGGAAGGTAGGCCCATTCCAAGTACAAGAGATGCAAGCATTGTTAAGATTAACGTTAACAATAGTGATCCTTGACCAAGGCTAGTGATGGCTGATGTCAGTGTAGCGCCAAAGCCTGTTAAGTTCACGACACCAATCACAATCCCAACAACTCCACACGCAATGATCGTGGATAGGGCTTGTCTTGTTCCGGTTTCTAATGCTTTTAGGATGTCCTTTGGATACATTCTAGTGTGCTTACGAATCCAGGAAGCTGCCACTGATACAAGAATGGTATAGAAGGCTGCGTAGGATACAGGCACTCCTGAAAATAGCATAATGATTAAGCTGATGAGCGGGATCATCAAATGCCAGCCCTGCTTCATAACTTTTTTCACTTCAGGAAGGTCGGCTTTTGGTAAACCTCTAAGGTTGGAACGTCCTGCACGATAGTGAACCTGCATAATACTAGTAATAAAAAATAGAAACGCTGGAATGATCGCTGCCAGGGCAATCGTTCCATAGGAAATGCCTGTTGTTTCAGCCATGATGAAGGCACTGGCTCCCATAATAGGTGGGAGGATCTGTCCACCAATGGAGGAGCTGGCTTCAACGGCTCCGGAGAAGTTTTTGTCGTAGCCGATTTTTTTCATAAGTGGGATCGTAAAGGCCCCTGTACTTACAACGTTTCCGACAGCTGAGCCATTGACTGAACCCATCATCGCACTCGATAGCACCGCTACCTTTGCAGGTCCACCCTGCTTATGACCGGCTAGAGCTAAAGCTAGGTCGTTAAAGAATTTCCCCATGCCTGATTTGGCTAGGAAGGCTCCAAATAAAATAAATAAGAAGATAAACTGCACGGATGCCCCGATGGCTGTCGAGAATAGGCCTTCTGTTTTTGTATACATCTGTCCAAAGATGTCAGCAAAGTCAAATGGCCTTGTCAGCAACATCCTTGGAAGCCAATCCTGATGGCTAAAGAACGGATACAGTAAGAATAAGAAGGCGAGGATAGGTAGGATCCACCCGGTTACTCTCCGTGCCGCTTCAAAGACTAAAATGACGGTTAAGATCGCCATCAAAATATCTGTTGTACTAGCTACGCCGCCTCGAGTAGTCACAATTTCTTGGTAGACGTTAAATAAATAAATACACGAGCCAATACTTAAGGCAAACAAAATCCAGTCGTAAAATGGAATTTTCGTGCGATCCTGCTTTTTATAGGTTGGATAGAGTAAAAAGACCAAAGCCATCCCAAACGTTAAGTGAAAGCTACGCTGTAAGAGGGTTGGTAGTGGATAAAAGGTAATATATAAATGGAATAGTGCATAACCAATCGTTAATAGACTAAAAAACAACACAAGGCCCCTATTGCTCCAGTTTCTCGTATTAGATTCTATATCATATTTCTCAAGTACCTTTTGAACCTCTTTATCTGGGATCTCCGTATCAGCAATCGCTGTAGGCTCAACTAGTTTGTCATCTTTCTTCATAAGAATTCCCCCCTTTTATATTCCCATAATGCTAGATTCCTTGCTTTTATTGTCACTGATTCATATTGTTCAAAACAATGATATAGGGGTACTTCGCGATCAAGAATAAACAGGGTCGTTTGAACGTGCTCAGAAATTGTAACGTTTAATTCTTCGTGTTCAATGTTCAGCGCCATACGTATAAACCCGTCTTCTGTAGTCGTTTCCTCTCCTTGATAAGGTGTCCCGGCCCCAAAGGTTTTAAAGTGGGTCTCAGTTAGAACGAGTATGTCTTGTTGTCTTTCATAATGTTCGACCCATTCTTCTTTTTCGATTGAGTGAATCCAGCCGAGCTCAAACTCATCCTCACGAATAAAATAAGAAGACTCTTCCCCTGAGATTTCAATCACAGGCAGGCGGTAAAACAGAAGAAGAGGGAGCGCGATGAGAAACGCACTCCCAATCCAGATTTTCTTTTTTTTACTGCTCATCGAAGTATTGTTCTGCTCCAGGGTGTAACGGGGCAATTAATCCCTCTTGTGCATGATCAATTGAAATCTCAGAAGCCGCCTGATGAGAGTTTGCTAATGTATCAAGATTCTCAAAGAACTCTTTTGTTAGCTTATACACATCATCATCACTCAGGTCACTACGGACAACAAGCGCATTTGGCACAGCAGCTGTTGGAATGGCTTCCTCGTTGTCATAGGTGCCCTCTGGAATTTCAAGTGATACAAAGTACGGATGCTCATCTACGATGGCCTCGACCTGCTCTGGAAGCACTTTAACGATATTAATATTTAATGTCTCAGATAGCTCTAGTACTGATGCATTTGGCAGACCACTCGTTAAGAAGGCGGCATCAATACGACCTGCGTTTAGACCATCCGCTGCCTCCGCGTATCCAAGATAATCGACCTGTACATCATCATAAGTGATATCATTTCCATTTAATAACGCACGAGCATTCAGCTCTACTCCAGAGCCTTGGTCACCTACCGCAATACGCTTCCCTTTAAGGTCCTCAAGGGTTTCAATGCCAGCATCAGCACGAGCGACAATTTGCACTACGTTCGGATACAGATTGGCTACTTGAGAAATACCCTCTAACGGCTCAGAAAAGCTTGCTTCCCCTTCTAACGCCTGACTTAGTGCATCACTCATCACAAACGCCATCTCTACCTTCCCATCTGCCAATAAGTTTAAATTCTCTGCAGACGCTCCAGTGGTTTGCGTACGTGAGTTCACATCAAACGTATTGGAATAATTGTCAGCAAGCGTTGTACCAATAATGTTATAAGGGCCAGAAGCACCACCTGTTGCAATTGTTACTAGATTTGATTCTAATCCGTCGGTGTCGCCACCTTCACCTGATGCTGTATCTCCATCATTCCCTGAGCCACAAGCCGCAAGAACGAAGATTACTAGACTTGTCATAAGTAAAGCGATCCAATTCTTCCTCATCAAACTCCTCCTTTTTTCACAATTTTACATTTTATAAAGCGCTTTCAGTATATTTGTAACTGAAAACTTTGTCAATTGAAATCGTTACCATTTCTGTGAGCAGACCAGAGGTGAACATTGTCACTCTTATAGCTACTTCTAGTAATCCTCAGAAACGATTGGTGGAAATTTTTCTACATATCTAGCTGAGCACATGGTTTCGGTTGAAAAAAAGATAACTATTTGATAAAATTCGTGCAATAATAACTTTACAAACTGCATGTATTTTTTATGGGTTGCAATAGTGAGAGGAGATCTTGTTTGAACTCGATATCAAATGAACAATTAGTAGCAAAGCTAAAGCAAGTAGAGAACGAGATGGAGCCTCTAGGACCATCTGGGGCAAAACTGAAATCGATGAAGTTATTAGAGATAGATGAAGAAGACCATATTCATGCATTTATTTCTGTTCTAACTTCTAATTGGAAGGAAGTATCTAAAGAAAATAGTATGCTCGAACGAAGGTTGCGAGAGCGTATTAACGGGCTCGAGGAGTCTATTGAAGGGGAGCCTTCTATTGAAGTGCAGAATAGAATCCACTCACTTAACAAGGAGCTAGACGATTGGGTTGCTTATTACCATTGGGTTGAGAGGTTAGTAGAATTTTTTGAGAGCGGGGAGATTTTTACCATTCTGCCGTTTAAAGAAACTACGTTGAAACATAATCAGGGAGGCATACATTCATGAATAATAAAAGAATCATTACAGCGGCGGTCACAGGGGCTGGAGACACAACGGAAAAAAGCTCACATGTACCGGTAACACCGAAGGAAATTGCAGAAGCGGCGATTGAATCAGCAAAGGCAGGGGCAGCCATCGCCCATATTCACGTACGTGATCCACAGACGGGGCAGCTCAGTCATGATCTTGCCTTATTCCGTGAAGTAGTGGAACGTATTCGTGAGCATGAAACAGATGTCATTCTAAATATCACGGCTGGAGGCGGGGGAGATTTTATCCCAGATCCTGAAAACCCATATCAAGCGGGAGCGGGTAGTGATATCCAAACACCTTCAGAGAGGCATGAGCCTGTAGGGGCATTGCTTCCGGAAATTTGTACATTGGACTGTGGAAGCTTAAACTTCGGTGACCAAATCTATCTTGGCCCAGCAAACTGGTTACGTGAGCATGCAAAGCTCATTCAAGAGAGCGGAGTTAAACCGGAGTTGGAGGTATTTGATACCGGCCAGATTCGATTAGCCAATCAATTGATTAGTGAAGGATTAATTGACGGGAATCCGATGTACCAATTCTGCTTAGGCATTCCTTGGGGCGCGGCAGCAGATGCTGAAACCATTGCGTATATGCAAAATCGAATTGTAGAGGGATCTTCATGGTCAGCGTTTGGCATTGGCAGGTTGCAGCTGCCGATTGTAGCTGAAGCAGCAAAGCTTGGCGGAAATGTTCGTGTGGGCTTAGAGGATAATCTTTACCTTGAAAAAGGCGTCCTTGGAACCAATGCTCAGTTAGTCGATAAGGCTGTAGACGTCCTAAAGGAGATCAACCTCGAGCCAATGACACCTCAAGAAGCACGCGAAGCTCTGAATCTTAAAAGGTTTAATCAATAGAAAGAGGTCTAAGATTATGACACAAAAAACAATGGCGGTTATAGGCACTGGAGTGATCGGAAACGGGTGGATTGCTCGTTTCCTTGCTAACGGACACAAGGTTCGCGCGTTTGATCCTGCTCCTAGTGCAGAAGAAAAGACAAAAAAATATCTGAATGATGTGTGGGAAAGCTTAACGAACTATGGCATGACCGAACATGCCTCGATTGATAACCTGACATTTGTAGAAACATTGGAAGAGGCTGTTCAGGACGCGGATCTTGTTCAGGAAAATGTACCTGAACGAGAGGATTTAAAAAAACAAGTGCTCTCTCAGGTGGATGAGTATGCACCTGCTACAGCTATTATCGCATCTAGCACATCTGGCTATATGCCATCTGTCCTGCAGGAAAACTGTGCTCACCATCCAGAACGAGTGATTGTCGCACACCCTTTTAATCCCGTGTATCTTATTCCACTTGTGGAACTGGCTGCTGGGAAAAAAACAGATCGCTCCGTATTAGAGGATGCACGAGTGATTTATGATCAAATGAACATGAAACCCCTTGTCATGTCTGGTGAAATTGACGGACACATTGGGGATCGATTAATGGAGGCGATCTGGCGCGAGGCTCTTCATATCGTCAATGATGGTGTAGCGACAACGGAAGAAGTAGATAATGCAATTGTCTACGGACCAGGGCTGCGTTGGGCACTCATGGGACCTTTCTTAACACTACATCTCGCTGGCGGAGAAAAAGGCATGGCGCATATGCTTGAGCAATTCGGCCCAGCCCTCAAGCTTCCATGGACCAGACTGGTTGCCCCTGAACTCACCGAAGAATTAAGAGGCAAGGTCATTGAAGGTACCGCCATCCAAAGTGGTGATAGCAACGTTCAAGAGCTGGAACAACGTCGAGATCGCTTTTTGATAAAACTGATGCAGCTCCTTGATGAAGAAGGGTTCTGGCCCTCGGAGAAAGAGGTGCGCCACCATGAGTAACGTAAAAGAGGTAGACGTGTGGACAGGCAACGTCCAAGAGGCTTGGGTCGATTATAATGGCCATATGAATGACGCTGCCTATGCAAAAGTATTTAGCCTATCCTTAGATGCTCTCATGGCTCACATCGGCTTGGACGCAACAGGAATAGCAAAGCTTGAATACACCATTTTTACGCTTGAAGCTCACATCAAATATGTATCAGAAGTGCATCAAGGACAAACACTCCATGTTGCTATGAAACTACTTGATGTTGACCCAAAACGCATGCACCTTTGGTTTGTCATGAAAGATGACCAAGGGAATACCGTTGCGACAAGCGAACAAATGGTTATGGGCATGGACCAGAGTATCGGTCGTCCAGCCCCATTCCCAGCGGAGGTTCAGACGGAAATATCAAAGCTTCCACTTCTTGAAAAAGACGAATGGCCAGAAGTTGCAAATCAGCCGATGGGAATTCGGAGGAAGAGATAAGTGATGAAGGAGTCCAGACCATGGATTTGGTCTGGGCTTTTTTATTGGACAGTTCTTTTTATAAGTATCATGTACTTTAAAAAATCACAAGCTGGGTCAAGAAATCGAAACCCTCCAAACTATCGATCAGTCTTGCATTCATATTCGGTTTGTTCCCGATGCTCATCTTGGTTTTTAACTATCACTTATTTGATTTAATCTTAATTATCAATCTTTGGCTAGCGTTTGCTCTCGTTAATCCCTGGTTTGAAGAGCTTTATTGGCGAGGGCTTTTACTCGATGCAGCTATTGAATGGTTTCCAAAATGGATAAGTGTGTGCTACTCTGCACTCTTTTTTGTGCTGAGTCATCCATTCACGTGGGGCGTATTTTCAATAGCAAATAATCATTATCACGTAATTATCAATCTGACTATACTCGGGATCGTCCCGGTCTATCATTTATTTTACGACAGGAAGTTTAAGGTGGGCGATATTTTCACATTTCTTAGTTAATATCGGCATTATGACGGTTCCCGTGTTCTTGAATATTTATATACCGCCGATGTGAGATTATGATCGGCAAAAGACAAACTGATCATCCGCTTGCCAAACATGGAGCTGATCCGCACGGTATCCACGTAACCATAACGCTCCGTCTATTTTTCTAATATAAAAGCCTTTAGGGAAATCATCGTTCTCAGACAGAATCTCTGATGAGATTGTGATTGAGCCGAATGGAGCTTGATTTTGCCGTATAGGTTTTCCTAAAAATCCTTCAGGCTGATCAAGATACTGAAGCCTAAGAAGTGGACCGAGCTCTAGGGGACCCAAACTCAAGTTAAGATCTTTTGCTCTCTTAAATAACTGATCGGTTGTTGCTCCCTCATAGAGACCAAGGTCACCAACAGATAATTCAACCGTCGTTAAAAGATAATTAGTTTCAGAGGTCGTAAATAGATCACTAGCAAATAATTTCTCTCCAGCCTCATTTAGTAATATAGAGTGTTGTCGGAACTTCTCGATAAGCTTTAATTTTGTTAGGACGCCTAACTGAATTGTTCTAATAGTAATTGGACAGTTGGGATAGATATTCTCTGTTTGTAAGCTCACTCCAAAGCACCTCCCCTTATTTGATTTCTTTACAATGCTCAATAAAAGCTTCCACAAGCTCGCTTTGCGGCTCATTTTTTCTTGTGCAAATGGCAATTTTATTGATGGCGGATATACCCGGCACGAATACTCTTGCTAATCGACCGCGTGAGGCGTATTCCTTTGCAGCAAAGGAAGAGACAAAGTTGACGCCAAAGCCAGCCATCACAGCTGAAAGAGCTTCATGTAATCCGGTAAACTGCAAGGCGATTTGCGGTGGTCTCACTTCATTTGCTTGGCAGATGGCATATAAGCGGCTTCTTGTAGAGCTGCCTTCTTCCCGCATGACAAAGGGTTCGGCAGCCACCTCATCTAAGGAAACTGTTTTGTTTGCTAAGCGATGCGATGGAGAGACGACAAACCACAAGTCATCCTCAAACATCTCATCCCAAATAATTTGCTCTGGACGTTGTTCCGGACTGCCAGCATACATGGCAATATCAGCTTTATACTCAGCTAGCTGTAAAAAGGCATCGTTCGAATTACTTGTTTCAATGGTTAAATCAACTTCTGGAAACTTCGCTTTAAACGCACCAGCCCACTTTGGAAGCATAAAGTTGGCTGGTAAATAGGTAGCGGCAATATGTATATGGCCGGTTCTGGCATGATGGTAATCATCAATAAATGATTCGATATGGTGCTCAACAGCAAATAACGTTTTTGATTTCTCTGCTAACTTCATACCAAAAGGAGTGACCTGCAGCTTTCTCCCCTCTTTAGTAAATAAGGAGACACCCATTTCCGCTTCAAAGACCTTTAGTTGACTTGAAACAGCCGGCTGACTAATGTGAAGCACCTCGGCAGCTCTTGTGATACTTCCTTCCTGGACAACATGGTAAAACAACCGTAAGCCATGCAGATTCATAGAATGCCTGCCTCCTAATACATAAATAAAAGTTATGAATAATTAAAATATATATATTATTTTTATCTATATGTCTATCATACACTAAACGTATAGTTACAAATAAAAGGCATTTACAAGGAGGCATTCTAATGGCAAAAACATATGAATCTATCCTACCAGCTCATGAAGCATTTATAACCAGGCAACGGGTCTTCTTTGTTGGCTCAGCCCCATTAAGCGAGGAAGGAAACGTCAACATCTCTCCCAAAGGCTATGATTCCTTTCGTATCTTATCTACAAATGAAGTGGCATACCTTGATTTAACGGGGAGCGGCAATGAAACAAGTGCTCATATAACCGAGAACGGCCGCATGACTATCATGTTTATGGCTTTTGAAGGGGCTCCGATGATCCTACGCCTTTACGGCAGAGCCGAGGTGATCCTGCCTAACACATCTGAATGGCATGAACTTGCACCGCATTTTGACATGCTACCCGGTGCGCGGCAAATTATAAGAGCAAAAATAGACACCGTGAAAACCTCCTGTGGCTTCAGCATTCCCTTTTACACATACGAGGGGGAACGTGACACCCTTGTGCAGTGGACAAATAACAAATCAGATGAAGAGATAAAAGCCTATCGCAAAAAGAAAAACACGCATAGCATGGATGGTATCCTGACGCCGATTGGAAAACAGGTTCAGAAATAACGTGCAAATCCGCAAATGAAGTATTCATTTGCGATATTTTTCTATTTTTTAGTAACTATTAATCTGAAATGCAAGTAGTTTTTTACTTCACTACATTGCATTACATAGTACTAGGGGTTATACTATAAACATAAATTAGTAATGGTGGTTATTTATGAATGTTCAGTTTAAAAAAGGTGTCTTAGAGTTAGTGGTTTTATTAATCATTAATCAGAATGACGAGTATGGTTATTCTCTAGTAAAGAAAATATCAGGTCGAATGGATATTACAGAAGGAACTGTATATCCAATCTTACGTAGGCTGGTAAACGAAGAATACGTAACTACGTATCTTCAAGCTTCTACGGATGGTCCTTCTAGAAAGTACTACAGCATAACAAGTTTAGGAAAGTGTAAGCTTGCTGCGCTGAAGTCAGAGTGGAAAGAGTTTACTGACATCATCAACTTTTTTATCAAGGAGAATGAACAAAATGAACAAGGATGAGTTTTTGAACCTATTAAAAAAGAACCTTAAGTATATGTCTGCCCAAGAAAAGAAAGATATTCTCGACGATTATGCACTGCACTATGTAGAGGGTGCAAGTGAACAAGAGAGTGAAGAAAACATATCAAGGAATCTAGGCGATCCCAAAGACATTGCAAAAGAATTAAATGCAGATTATGCCATGCAAAAGGTGGAAGACAAAAAGAGCTTCAAAAACATTTCGAACGCCGTATTATCAATTATGGGTTTAAGTATAATGAATTTTATGATGGTAATCGGTAGCTTATTTTTGCTGCTAATTTTCTCACCAATCATATTGGCTTTTATCATTGGTGTTCCTATTATGATTGCATCCCCAATCATTTTAATTGTGATGGGAATTGTGAATGGGTTCCACACTATTGGCATGCACGAGGTGTATGAGGTTATAAAAGGGGTTGTGATAGGCTCTTTATTAGCAGTAGTTGGTTATTACATCGCAAAAGCGTTTATGAAACTATTCATCAACCATCTTAAATGGAATATGGCGATGTTAAAAGGGAGAGGGTAATATGAGGAAATTACTACTTGGATTACTCAGCGTCGTGATCTTAGGCGCTTGTAATCAAACAGAAACGGTAGAAGCTGAGAGTATAGAAATTAAGAATATAGAGGATATTGAAATCTTTGAGACGAATCAAACCAATGATTCTATTACTGAAGTTGAAATAAAGGGTAACCTAAAAACTTATTTGGACAGCAGCGGAGATTTACATAGAGCAAGATATCTATATGAAGAGATATTAGATTCAGATAGAAAGCTAGATAAGAAAGAAAAAGAAGCCTATCAGGAAATTAATTCATTACTCCAAAAAAACGATGAGAATTTCTCTACATACATTTCAACAAACACTCTACCAGAGGGTTATCAGAACGAGTCAGAGCATATCAGTAACTATATCTCAACGCTAAATCAGTACTTTATTGAGTTTGATGACACGATAGATGAACTAACTGATGGAGAGATTTCCATAAATAATCTCAAAGGTATAGGAAGCACGCCTGACATTGTGAATGGAGGTGAACAGGCGAAGATAGAGAAGTTTCTTGAGGAGAAGGGGATTAAGACGAACGTGTTTGAATAATAGGATGATTTAGGGCTAATCCGCAATTTATGGATTGGCTTTTTCAATAGTTGGATTGAATAATCTTAGTATGGCCAAATCTAATCATAACACTACTAAATCTTAAAATATGAGAATTAAAAAAGTAGACATTAATTGATATGGTTAATTAAATTAGAGAGGAGTGTATTTATGAGAGTATTTCTGAAAGCGATTACAATGTCTGTGTTGTTAATACTTATAATAGGTATTAATGATGCAAAAGCTCATGAGATGCCGAACTTTGAGTACATGAAAACACTTATTGAGCCTTCAGAAATGGAATATAATCCAACTGGAGAGTATGATTTCCCTTCTGTCATACGAGCTACTGATTATTTTGAGGAGCCATTGGGAGAGTATTATATGTATTATGGACCTCATGATGGTCCTGGTGGCATCGCAATGTCTTATGCGGATTCTATAGAAGGTCCATGGACAGAGTACAGCAATAACCCAATTATTGAACGTAATTGGGAGCCCCATTATAGCGTATCTCATGTAGCATCCGCTCATCCAATTTGGAACTCAGAGGAAGAGAAGTTGTTTATGTATTTTCATGGAGAAAATACTGAGACTCGTTTAGCTTCGTCTGAAGATGGTATTCATTTTGATTATGAACAAACAGTGGTCGACACATCTGATTTTTCCGACATTAGTGAGGCTTCTTATGCGAGGGTATTCGAGTATGAGCTTTCTGGAAAAAACAATCAATACATTATGATGTTAATGGGAAACAATCAAGAGACACGTAAGATCTATTTAGCTTGGTCTGATGATGGTCGGAATTGGGAAACACAGCAAGAGCCTCTTATTTCGCCAATAACAGGACAAGGTGGTAATTTATCAGGCGCTTATTACTTCCCTTATGAAGGGAATCATTATGTTACCGTCCATGGAAGCTCTGGAAACCAGTATGTTGTAGATGTTGGAGAGAACTTTGATCAAGAAGTTCATCTTGGATCTTTTTATCAGCCTATTGAATCAACTCCTGAAAATGGCCGTGCTGCGTCACGTTCATTTATCTATTCAGAGGATAAATTGTATATGATCTATGAGGCGGGACAGCGAGGAAGTACAAAAATTGCGCTAGCGAAGGCAAATACTGATAAAGAGAGAGTTCAACTTGATACCTCTTTAAATCAATTTTTAAAGTTGTCGAATAATGTATTTAATGAAAATAACTAGGCTGACCATCTATGAATGTGTATGTTTAAAGGAACCTTCTGTAAAAACGGGGGTTCTTTTTTGATAAGGAGATGAGGACATGTATAAAGTCGTGATTGCAGAAGATGAGAGAATGATTCGTCAAGGGTTGGTTGCTCTTATAGATCAGCTTGTTACTGACTTTGAAGTCATTGGTGAAGCAGATAACGGAGAACGCGCGTTAGAATTACTCACATATGATTGCCCTGATGTATTACTTACGGATATTCGGATGCCAAAGCGTGATGGATTGTCGCTTATAAAGGAAGTTAGAACTCAATATCCAAATTTACCTATTATCATTGTTAGTGGACATGAGGAATTTACTTATGCGCAGAAAGCCATCCAAATGGGGGTAACACGATACTTATTAAAGCCGATTGAGCGGACAGAGATGATTTTGGCGTTTGATGAGGTAAAAAGAAGTCTTAGCCAAGTTTTCACTAGTACGAGTGAGAACAAGATGATTCGCCAGGTTGATTCTTATATTCAGCGTAATATAGATCAGGAAATTTCGTTACAAACTGTAGCTAAGCTTGTGCATTTACACCCAAGTTATTTTAGCCAATGTTTTAAAAATGAAACGGGAGAGAATTTTTCACATTATGTGACAGCTAAGCGAATTCACAGAGCAGAACAATTACTGAAGGAAACCAATCTTCGTGTATACGAGGTCGCCCGCATGTCTGGTTATCAAAGTGAAAAGCATTTTATGAAAATTTTTAAAAAAGTTAAAAACTGTACTCCTTCACAGTACCGCCATTCTTGAACCCACTGATCTTTGTATGAAAGGAGCAACCTCTATGGCGTTACGCCAAAAAATTATTGTTTTGTTTTTATGTATCGTACTAATCCCTTTAAATGTATTAGGTATGGTCACCTATTACTACTTTTCTAAAACCTTAGAGGATCAAACCTATCGCTTCACTGTCCAAATTATTGATCAGGTAAACCAAAATGTTAATGCGTATATTGAAGAAATGCACAGACTCTCGCTTTTACCATTATATGATCGAGAAGTCTTGGCTATATTACAGGATCATGAAGACCCAACTCACTATACCTTTCCTAAAACAGATGAGCTTGAGCGAATGAGTTCGTTTTTATCAACGTTGTCCTACAATCGTCAAGAATTATCAGGTATTCATATAATGGCTAACGATGGTAGTTTGTTTGGCAATCTAGGTTCTCCTCGGTCTGTTCACCGTATGACAAACGATGTGAAGGATGAGTGGCATCAGACACTTATGGTAGGAGATGGACGATCATTACTTCTTCCCACCCATAACCCATCCTATCTATTAGCAGAGAC
The DNA here is from genome assembly GCF_007293315.1 of Alkalicoccobacillus porphyridii. Classification (GTDB taxonomy): domain Bacteria; phylum Bacillota; class Bacilli; order Bacillales; family Bacillaceae_D; genus Alkalicoccobacillus; species Alkalicoccobacillus porphyridii. The sequence goes on along the minus strand of NZ_VLXZ01000003.1, from coordinate 334,749 downwards.
AGATGTTTTTTCGGTGGGGCGTGTCATTCGCGATCCTGAAAGCTTTAACCATTTGGGAATGATTAAGATCGATATTCAATTAACTTTTATAGAGTCGCTACTTGAGGATGTTTCATTATCAGAAGACCCGTCCATTAGTATTATTGATAATCAAGGAAATTTGTTCTTTGAGAAAGGAAAACCAGTCTATCGAATGCTCCAAAACGAGGGATACATCATTAGTGACTTCGTGGAGCGAGAATCGGTGGTAGCCGATGGAATCGCGTATTTGCCGGTCATTCGGGAAACTCCAGGAGGAGAAGTACAAACCATTGTGTTTTTACCTGAACATAAGATTTTCGGTGCTTCACAGTCGCTTCGTATGTTTACATTAGGATTAATGGCAGCAGCGACAGTGCTTATTATTATGTTAGGACTACTTGCGGAACGACGTTTAACGAAACCAATTTTTGAGTTGCGTCATCATATGGCATTGGCGGAAAAAGGGGAGTTCAATCATAGAATCAAAACATATTCAAAGGATGAGCTAGGACAATTGTCGGTTAGTTTTAATCATATGATGGAACAAATCAATGAATTAATTGCACGTGTATATCGAACTGAAATACGAGAAAAAGAAGCAGAGATCAAAGCTCTCCAAAGCCAAATGAACCCACATTTTATCTATAACACATTGGAGCATATTAACATGATGGCGATCACTAAGAGAGAATACGAGATTTCTGATATGGTCGCATCTTTAGGGAAATTAATTCGCTATAGTATTGATCAGAAAACACGATTTGTCCCATTAAAGGACGAGCTAGCTTTTGTTGAATCTTATGTAAGTATTCAACAGAAGCGCTTGGAAGGTCAGCTTACTTTCTCTATTTCTGTACCTGAAAAATTACTTACAATAAAAATTCCGAAGCTTACGATACAACCATTATTAGAAAATGCAATTGAACATGGACACATACATGGTGGCATCAAAGGCGACATTTGTATTAAAGGATGGCAAGAAGACGGTAAGTGCTATATTCAAGTGGCAGATAGTGGACAAGGTATGGAGTTAGAACAACTGCAGAGGATCAGAACAAAGCAACAACAGTTTCATGATGGCAATCGGATTGCGTTAGCGAATATTGCAGAGAGGTTGAATCTATTGTTAGGAGAGCCATATGGACTTACGGTTGAAAGCGAACGTGGCGTAGGAACAAAGGTGACAATATGTATTCCGATTACCTTATAAAAAGATACTAAATCTTAAGAGAGGTACCTAAAAAATGAAAGCGCTTTATTTTAAGCTGTCTATAAGAACAGTAAAGGGGGCTAGGCTATGAAAAAATGGGGAGTAAGTGTTGCAGCATTGTTTGTTGTAGCGGGTTGTTCATCATCAGGCGGAGCAGATACAAACGCCAATGGAGATGAACAAATTGAATTGACCTTCTCGACATGGGGAAATGAAAATCACATCGCAGTGTATGAAGAGTTGTTAGATGTTTATTATGAGGACAATCCACATGTGAACGTGACGATTCAAACAACACCTTTTCCTGATTATCAACAGAATACGACTGTACTTGCTGCTGGGAGAGAATTGCCCGATATTGGCTGGGCAGCTGAACGTATGGTTCCACAATTCATTGAAAATGGTATTTTACAAGACATTTCAGCACTAAAGGATGACCCGGCATTTGAATTTGATGACATTCTGCCTGGAACCATTACGCAGTATGAAGAAGGCGACTCATTGTATGGGATCCCTTTCTCCAGTCCACCTCACATTATTTATTATAATAAGACACTATTTGAAGAAAATGATCTACCTACGCCTCAGGAGCTTGAGGCAAGCGGTGAATGGACATGGGAAGTGTTTGAAGAGTCAGCAGCGATTATCGCTGAGGAAGAAGGGGTATATGGAGCTAATTTCTTCCGGGCATGGGAGACGTGGGAGAACTTACTGGCCCATACACGTGCAGAAGGTGGAGATCTTTTTAACGAGGATATGACGGAATTTACCTGGAATAGTGAGGCAGGTATTAGCACCTTTGACATGCTGAAGCGAATGATGTTTGAAGACATGTCTCACCCTCGAGCTGGTGACCAAGTTGCGTTTGAGGCTGGCAACATTGGTATGTTTTTCGATGTGTATAGCTATGTTTCTACTGCAAGGGGAATTGATGACTTTGAATGGGATATTGCGCCAGTTCCACTTGGATCACAAGGGCGTTCGCCAATCCTAGGGCAGGCTGGCTATGTCATGTTTGATGGAAGTGAGTATCCAGAGGAAGCGCTTGATTTGATTCGTTTCTTTGCAAGTCAAGAAGGAATGGAAGCGACATCTACGTACTTTGCGCCACCACGTACATCGGTTCTTGAATCAGATGCATTTATTGAACAGCCTGGTAATCCACCACGAGAAAGTATCGAAACAACCATTTTGGACTTAAGTGAAGAGTCTCGTGTCTTGCCGATCCATCCAGAATGGCAAAATATTGATAACCACATTCTTCAGGGATTCGATCAGCTATTTGGTCAAACAAAGGATACAGATGAGATTTTGCAACAAATGGAAGATAACATTAATCCATTAGTTGAACAATGATAAGCATAGTGTCTTGGGGTGAGTAGGTATGAGTTTGGATGTAAATGCGAAGGTGAACAAGAAGCGAGATGGTTTACAAAAAATAACGTGGATTAATCAAGACACGCTATCGGGTTGGCTATTTATCAGCCCGATGTTACTTGGATTTACCATCTTTATGTTTATTCCAATCGGTTTTGCGTTTTATATGAGCTTGACTGACTGGCCGTTGCTAGGCCAAGCCGAGTTTGTTGGGACAGCTAATTATCAAGCCATTGTTCAAGATCCTGAATTTGGTCAAGTGATGAAAAATACGATTGTATTTACTGCTGGCCTTGTTCCTTTAAATATAGCTTTAGCACTGAGTCTGGCATTGTTACTTCGACATCCCATTCCAGGAATGGGTATATTCAGAACAATTATGTTTGTACCTGTTGTCACCTCCTTAGTCGTTTGGGCAATTGTATGGAAATACATGTTTGCAACGGACTTTGGATTTGTGAATTCTATACTTGCACTAATTGGTATAGATCAGCAAGCGTGGCTTTATAATAGCAGCCTTGCCATGCCTGTTGTTGTGATCACAAGTGTATTAAAGAATGTTGGATTAAATATGGTACTTTTTTTGGCAGGTTTGCAGATGGTTCCAAATAATTTATATGAGGCTGCCCGGATTGATGGTGCAGGGAGGTGGCGTCAGTTCCGTAACATTACGTTACCGATTATTTCGCCAACTATTTTCCTTGCAACGATTATTACCATAATTGGTGCGATGAAAATCTTTGCGCAAATCTTCGTCATGACACGCGGGGGTCCTGAAAATAGCACAAAAGTGATTGTGTATTACATTTGGGAAAAGTCGTTCCGATTATTTGAAATGGGCTATGCGGCAGCTGCAGCGTTTATCTTGTTTTTTATTATATTTGCTTTCACATTGGTTCAATGGTCGCTGAGAAAGAGGTGGGTCTACAATGAAGATTAATCTTACTTCCTTTATTGTTCGTTATAGTCTATTGGTGGCTGTATCTGCTCTCATGTTATTGCCATTCGTCTGGATGCTGACGACATCACTAAAGGATCCGAATCAGATCTTTTCATTTCCGCCTACCTTTATTCCAAACCCCATCCAATTTGGTAGCTATATTGAGGTGCTTAGCAGTACTTACTTTTTACAACAGATGTTTAATAGCATCTATATAGGCGCTCTTGTAACCATAGGCACGGTAATGCTTGCGTCTATGGCAGGATATGCTTTTGCGCGTATTCCGTTTAAGGGCAGGAATGTCATGTTTCTTCTGTTCCTAAGCGTCATGATGATTCCAGGTGAAGTGACCATCATCCCATTGTTTCTGTTTATGAGAGAGCTTGGATGGATTGACACGCATATGCCGCTTATTCTGATCCCTATCTTTGGCGCTGGTGGAGCGTTTGGCATATTTGTTATGCGACAGTTCTTCCGCCAGGTTCCTGCAGAGCTAGAGGATGCGGCGAAAATTGATGGCTGTTCACGCTTTCGAATTTTCTTGCAAATTATGCTACCACTCTCAAAACCGGCCCTAGCAACAGTGACCATTTTCACCTTCTTAACTAACTGGAATGAGTTTTTGGAACCGCTTATTTTTATTAACTCAAGAGAATTGATGACATTGCCACTGGCTCTTTCACTCTTTACTGATGAAGCTGGAACAGATTGGAGTTCACTCATGAGTGCATCTGTTCTCGCCACATTACCTGTGCTACTTGTCTTTTTCTTTGCGCAGAAGCAATTTATTGAGAGCCTGGCAATGTCCGGATCCAAAGAATAAAAACGGAGGATTGATTGTAATGAAAAGGATTAAAGAAATAGAACGCCAGATACCAGTTCGCATAGAGGCAGATGTTGTTGTGTGTGGAGGTGGACCTGCTGGTATTGGGGCTGCTTTAAGCTCTGCTCGAAATGGAGCAAGGACAGTCTTAATTGAGTCACATGGTTTTTTAGGTGGTATGGGAACAGCTGGCATGGTGACGTCATTTGCGTACGGATATCATGACAAGGAGCGATTTATTACAGGAGGAATTTTTCAAGAGATCCGACAGAAATTACATGAGCGTGGCGGGTTGATTATGACCGACCGCAAAGGGTGGGAGCCGTTTAATGCAGAGCAATATAAGATTCTTGCCTTTGAGCTATTAGAAGAAGCGAATGTTGAATTGCTATGTCATACGTCGATAGTTGATGCAATAACTATGAACGGGACGATTCAAGCGATTGTTATTGAAAGCAAGGCGGGTAGGGAAGCTATTGTGGCTAAGCATTTTATTGATGCAACCGGTGATGGGGACCTTGCGGAACGAGCAGGAGCAGAATGCAAGATTGGTAGAGAAAAGGATGGAGGCACACAGCCCTCCTCACTCATGTATGTACTTGGTAATGTAGAAACGGAGAAGCTCGGAAAGATGTTAGATGATCAGAACCGGCGTGGACACTGGAAGACAGACCAGGGCCATTTCTACTTAAATGCAACAGGTTTTGCAGATGAAATCGCCCAAGCAAAACAAGACGGTTATCTGACCAAGGTGAACCGAGATCATGTCGCAGCCATCTTCACGGTTCCGTGGATGGAAAAGGTAGTGGGTGTCAACTTTGGACGTGTTCAGGGGAAAAGTGCACTTGATCCAAAAGAATTAACAGAAGCCGAGGTCATCGGACGTGAGCAGGTACTCGATGGCATTGCTTTTCTAAAAGAATACGTACCTGGTTTCACTCATGCTGAGCTCTTACAAACCGCTCCGCAAATAGGCATTCGTGAAACACGTAGAGTGATTGGCGACTATGTAATCACACAGGAAGACATTGTTGAGCTTAAACAGTTTGATGACTGTATCGCTCAGTCATGCTATATGATTGATATCCATTCTCCCGATTCAAACACCACAGAAATTTATAAGCTACCAAAAGGAACCCACTATGATATCCCATACCGTTCCTTATTACCAAAAGGGCTTCACAACCTCCTCGTAGCTGGCCGCTGCATTTCCGCTACACACGAAGCACTAGGTTCTTTTAGGGTGCAAGCAATCTGCCTTGCTCTCGGAGAAGCGGCAGGGGCTGCAGCAGCCATTGCTAATAAACAGGAATGTAATCCTCGTGACATTGATGTGAGGGAGTTGCAAGGAATATTGGAGGGGCAGGGAGCGATATTAGTGTAAGCTCTTAGATTACAAAACAGATGAGAGTTAAGAAGACTGAGGGAGAAAGAGTGTATCTTCTCTCCCTTGTATATTAGGCTATCAACTAATCCGTTAAAGTATTCTACATAATCAGTCATGGCATCATAAATATCTTAAGAATTAGAAAACAGCATATATATTGCAATAAGAAGTGCAAAGGAGCCCGAGATAACTGAAAGAAAAGCGCTCCATTTCTTCTCCAGTTTTATTTCTAGAATTGTAATTGTAGTTATAGTAATTACTAGAAGAATAATAGCCATACTAAAAACAAGTGTCTGAGATAAGTAACCGTTTAACAACAGTATAAATGTAGGGATTAGGATGGTGAGAGACCCCATTCTAATAAAAATGATTCCTCTTTCCATTGGTTTTACTCTTAATAGAGAGTTTGATTTATGAAGATATAAAGCTACGATCGGGAGTTTCCATCATTTCCAGTCTTCATAATTGTCCATTTCCTTAGAGTTTTTTCATGAAACCATTTTCACATGGTGTTCTCTTAATAAGAAAATGACCAACCACCCAGCATTCGCAGGTGGCCAGTCTAAAACCCTTCTTAGTCATCCGTGGTTGTTTTCTTAAAGCAAATAATAACAAAGATCGCTGAACCAATAACCCATAGTGACAGTATGCCTAGAGGTAGCCATGAGCTGCTATCATGGATTTCAATGGCCTGCAAAATGGGAAAGTAAGAAAAGATTGTCGTGATGATACTATCTTCATCAAAGACTCCAAGAGACGTATACAATGGAGTAAAACCAAACAGAAACATGACGGGCATTAGGTAAACGGACGTTGAGGCAAGTGTATTTGAGAACAGACCAATTCCGATACCAAGCAGCAGAAAGAACAGAAACAGTAAAAGTAGTCCAATCATCACTCTGAAGTCTAAAAACGGATCAATATCAATAATGACTAGAGATATTGTAAGAGCGACAAAGGTTATAATGGCGGTAACTAGGCTTTTTCCAATAAGAATGTCTACAAATGAAGCTGGGGATTGAATCAACCCTCGTAATGTATTCTTCTCATTTTCTTCGGCCATCATGGTCATCATAATGGCACTGGTCACGGCTGAAAAAGCAGAACCGACGATAATATAGATCATTTCAATGGGCACAGCGTCCTCACCTAGCTGACCATAAAGTAAGGCCATCGCAATCGGGATACCTGGCATAACAAGTAGCATCATATTCTTCATAAAATCTCTCATGTCTTTTTCGAAGATGGCGGATATGCGTTGAATGTTCATTATACCAGCTCCTTTCCAGTTACTTTGAGGAAGATTTGACCAAGGGTCGGGTGATCGGTATGCATGGTTTTGATTTGATTGTTTATGATTAATTCGTTAATGTGATCTGCATTCTTTGGTTCGTTTTTGATGACAAGCTGTTCACCTGCAAAGGTTTCCACATGAAACGCATGGGTTGAGTATTTATAGCGCAGGGCAGAAGGTGTGTCTATCTCTTGCAGCTCTCCATTGTGAAGAAAGGCTACACGATCGCATAACTCTGTTGCTTCCTCCATATTATGAGTGGTTAAAAAGATAGTGGTTCCTGCTTCATTTAACCTTTGCAACCCGCGATGAATATGAGCCATATTTCCAGGGTCAAGGGCAGATGTTGGTTCGTCTAAAAAGACGAGCTCAGGCTTGTGAATGAGAGCTTTAGCTAGTAAGACACGTTGCTTCATGCCTTTGGATAACTTCGACACGGTTTTTGACCGCGCCTCCTGAAGATTAACTTCCTTAAGCAGCACGTCAATTTGTTCTAAGGGCGCACCATATAATTTACAAAATAGCTTTAAGTTATCATAAACAGTCAGACGCTCATACAAAGAGCTGTTATCGGATAAGATGCCAATCTTAGATTTGAACTCTGAAGTACCAAACTTTGTTGAGTTCATTCCGAGCACCTTCACCTCACCGGAAGTAGGCTTTAGTTCCCCCGTTAATATTTTGTTAGTGGTTGTTTTGCCAGATCCACTTGGACCAAGTAATCCAAAAATTTCTCCTTTTTTTACGGTAAGCGTCACATTGTTTATGGCGGTATGTGAACCAAATACTTTTTTCATTCCCGTTACTTCGACTGCGTTCATCATTTGAAATCCTCCTTCGTTTGTCTTGCCTTCATCATAGCTCTGAGGAGGTAAGCAAGCATTAGATTTCAAACGAGATGTACCCAAATCACAGTGAATGGTACCTATTATATGATCAAATACTGCGAGAAGAGGCTTGATGCACCAGTTATTCCCGTTGAATGGTACCTATTTAAGGCTGAATTTCTCTTGGATCTCCTGAATTTTGGTCCGCGAGAGTGGAATGGTCGATTGTACGCTGTTGTTGATCCTGAGAGAATAGGCATTTTTTGACCAGGTAATAATTTCACGTACCTTTTGTAGGTTCACGATATACGATCGATGACACCGATAAAATCCATAAGCATTTAACTTTTGTTCAATTTCGGCAAGCGTTGAATCCATGAGATAGGATTCTTCATTAATGACAATCTTTCCTTTGCCATCCTGGCTTTCTATGTAATCAATCTCAAGCGGATCAAATAGGATAATTTTGTCATCGATCTTCGCTGGAATTTTGAATAAGTGATCAAACGCCGTGGGAGGTGGCGTCTCATCTTCCTCCATTGCATCCTCATCAGCAATCTCAATTTTGTTTAAGCCATTATGCTGGAGCTTGTAAGGGATATCTCCAAGTAACAAGGCATGCTCCATGTTCGCTACTAAGATAAGGACGGGAACTGGATGGGCTTTTATCTTTTCGAGCATGGAAATGAAGGTGTGAGTGGTCTTAATATCAACACCATGAATGGGCTCAATAAACACCATGGATTCGGGTGCACTCATAAAGTATTTGGCAAAGTAAACCCGTCGAATTTCAGATTCCGAGCATGTGTGTAATGGTTTCTTTGCGCAATGCTGAAGTTCAAACTGAACAAGAATTTCAGGAAGGGTCGTTCCATGTCCAAACCATTTGTGAAAAAAAGCTACATTGTCTTGAACAGTTATACGCGTGTATAAACCATCTTTTTGGTCAAAAATTGGAATGTTCGTATTTTCAATGAGGTTCTTGGCCAGCTCAGTCTGCATATCTGTATCGCTGTATATCGTTGTAATATTTGAATCACTTATCGTAAGGGAAAATGAGGGAAGTGACTCAGAGCTATTATTCTCTTGATTAATTGTGAAAGTGGCCATGTTGTTACCCCTTCTTGTATGAATAGTTTGATTTTGGTTCCAAGTAATATGGTCACAATATTCATTCCTTCTGTCAATTATTTATTTTATTTATATTATTTGATGGTTGGCGGTTTAAGAAGAAGGGTAATAGGAAAAATGAAGAGGTACAAGAAACGCTGTATGTAGAGAGGATTGTAGATACGTTATTTTATAATTCTTCACTAGAAGAACAACTTCAATACTCCATATCGATTTGAGTTCAGAAATATAGCTATAGCAAGAATCATAATTAAGCTGCCAACTGTTAAAGAAATGAGCTTGATCGATTGCTGTGCCTTTTTAAAGAAAAATGGGAGTAATATAAATAAAAAGCCAAGGGCTAAAAAGATGAAAATACCGAGATAAAATGTACGAATGGCCGCTTCACCGTAATGCATGGACAAACCTCCTTTTCATTTTTTTCAAAGAACATAGTAATACAAAACAAAGGCTGAGAGTTTTCCAAGGAAAAGTGCAATCAGGAGTTTCTTATATGGTGGACTTTTAGGGTTTTTAACATCGTGTTCGGTAGGCTTCATGATCATCTCTCCTACTTTTTAACATTCTATTACCTGATTAGTCTTGCCTGAAACCACTTTTATCTGACAGTTATTCTTCCATTTTTAGGACGAATAATTTGTAAAAGTTGGAAATGTTACGGTTCGCTTGAAACTGGTGTGAAGGCTACGATATAGTCTAACGAGGATGTTTATTCATTTGTCCTATATGTAGAAGTGGTACGGGTTCCTTTCTTTCCCTACTTATATACTGATTTAAAGGGGTTATTCATGTCTATATTAATTGGAGTATTAGGGATATTAGTCTTTTTAGGACTAGCTTTTCTCATGTCTAACAATAAGAAAGCGATTAATTATAAGTCCGTGGGCATTATGCTGGGACTTCAAGCAGCCATTGCTTTACTTATGTTTAGAACAGACGTAGGTCTCTTCATCATAGAGACGATTTCAAACGGTTTTGCTACTGTAATTTCCTATGGAAATGAAGGGGTGAACTTTGTTCTTGGTGATTTGATGATAGTTGAGGGAGGATCTGTCTTTTTCCTTGATGTCTTAATGATCATCATTTTTACATCCGCTTTACTTTCTATATTAACGTATTCAGGGGTTCTACCCATGGCAATTAAATATGTGGGCGGTTTAATGGCGAAGATTACAGGATTACCAAAGGTAGAGACGTTTAATGCTGTGAACAGTGTCTTCTTTGGACAATCTGAAGCGTTACTTGCTATTAAGAGTCAATTGCCCACGATGACAAAAAACCGTGTCTTCATCGTTACCACGTCAGCGATGGCCTCTGTCTCTGCTTCTATTATTGGTGCTTATTTCACCATGCTTGAACCGAGATATGTATTAGTCGCTATGCTATTAAATATGTTTAATGGACTGATTATCGCTTCTATCATTGCACCAGTAGAGAAAAGTGATGTAGATGAAGAAGTGGAGGTGGACACAAAGGTATTACGTGACCAATCAGGGTCCTCACTATTTGACGCCATTAGTAGAGGGGCGTTAGATGGTGGGAAGGTAGCCTTGATTGTAGCAGCCATGCTGGTGGCGTTTATTGGATTAATCGCTATGCTGAATGGGTTGTTTGCAGCAACGATTGGACTGACACTACAGGAATTACTTGGTTATATTTTCGCACCGTTCGCTTGGTTAATGGGGATCCCAACCGTTGATTTACTTCAAGCAGGTAATTTAATGGGAACCAAGCTCGTTGCCAATGAGTTTGTGGCCATGTTGGACTTTGTAGATATGGATTTAACACCTAGAGCGACGGGCATCATTTCTGTATTCCTGACGTCCTTTGCGGCTGTTGGTTCTGTCGGTATTGTTGCCGGTACAGCACAAGCCATTAATGAAAAAACAGGAAAACAGGTGGCTTCCTTTGGACTAAAGCTTTTGGCAGCTGCTACATTGGTTAGTTTGATGTCAGGAACGGTCGTAGGATTGTTTATTTAATATTATGTAGGAAATTGAGAAATGCGGTGCGTTGTGGCCGCATTTTTTTAATTTTGTGGGATAAGAGAATTTAAAAAGCAGGCCGAGACAAAACATAAAATCTTCAACACGAACATTGCAACAATCCCTCGCTTTCCTTGGGAACGGACTCAGCCCTCGAAGCGGAAAACTACCACTTCGATGTCGGTCTGCCACGTTCTTTTCCACAGGAGTCTCGGGTTCTCCTTACGCTCGTTAAAATAAAATCTGAAACGAATGACTTAGGGTCATTCGTCTTTTCATTATGTTTAATTACTTTTGAATTAAAGTAGGACAGGCCGAATCCACACAGATAGGAGGAAGATATCCAGCAAAGTCAGCTTTGTAAATATTATCTACGAGCTTTTCATGACTGACTTTTCCTAAATAACCACCATACCCTCGATCACTAAAGTAAATTCGAGATGGAATCTCCGCTTCAGAATTGTAGAGTCTACTTTGTTGGAAGTATTGCTTGGGAGCTTGGCTCTTAATGGCTTCTCCATTCTCCTCTGTTTGTGGTGAGGAAGAATAACCAGTTATGATGCCCTGTGCTTCTACTTTTAACGGCGAAAAATCTACAAAAGATAGAGGGATTAGTAGTAAGATGGCTGAGATTACGTATTTCATTACATACACTCCTATCTGATACGTTGCGTAGGTTTCAGTATAAAGGGGGCTGGAGTTGTTCACAAGGTAGGATGGGTACCCAATCTACTCATTACTAAAGACTCATGCAAATAGCCTTTCTTTTTAAAAGTATCTTAGCTTGGGGCTTGTAGAAGTCATAGGTGCCATAACGAGCCCCCGCATGTGAATAGAAAGCCCCCGCATATCGATAAGGATCGCCGCAAGTGAATAGAGAGCCTCCGCATGTCGATAAGAACCGCCGCATGTGAATAGAGACCCCCCGCATGTCGATAAGAACCGCCGCATGTGAATAGAGAGCCTCCGCATGTCGATAAGAACCGCCGCATGTGAATAGAGAGCCTCCACGTGTCGATAAGGATCGCCGCATGTAAATAGAGCCTCCGCATGTCGATATGGTGAGCAAATCCCCTCTCCCCCATTATTAAAAAAATTCCATTGACGCTTCGTTCTATCTGTTATACTATAAATATAACAGATAGAACGAATTGAAGGATGTATGATCCTTCTTTCTCAACACGATGTCAAATAAAGAGGTGAAACCATGAAGCCATCTAGAAAGCCATGGCGGTCGTTTTTAGTTTTTTTCTTAATAGGAATTGTTGCTGTTCTTACCTTACTTCCCATGTTAGTTGAGCTCCTGCCGCAGCAGTTAGAAGAACTTGGCGTGCCTTTAACTCTTCCTGTTGAACTGTTAGCCTTGTTATCACTTATTAATCCTTTGCTGTTTATTGTTGCTGGTTTGCTCGTTGGGCACTTTCTAGCTGAGAGAACGGGGTTCTTCTCGTTTGTTTATGAAAAAGATCGGTATGGTAAGCCATTGCTGAGTCGCTTGGCGGGGGTTTTTAACATTTCTTCTCTGCTCGGGGTAATGGGTGGTGTCATCATGTTAACTGTAGATTTCCTGCTTCAACCCTTTCTTCCAGAAGTCCTTTATCTTTCAGATGCTGGATCGACAATTGATTTCTTTGATCTTGCTACTAGGCTTTTATATGGGGGAATTGCGGAAGAATTAATGCTTCGGTGGGGTGTCATGACTTTAGTTGTCTTCATCCTGTGGAAAATTTTTCAACGCAAAAATGCTCAACCCAGCTCAGTTATTGTTTGGAGTGGAATCATTCTATCGGCTCTACTGTTTGGATTAGGGCATTATGGCGCAACGGTTGCAGCAACAGAGATGACTCCAATTATATTTGCTAGAATGATCTTTTTAAATGGTCTTGGTGGTGTTATCTATGGTTGGCTTTACTGGCGCAAGGGACTTGAAGCGGCAATGATTGCTCATATGGCTACTCATGTGACCTTCGTCATCATCTCCATTTTAACTTCCTGGATTTAAATGTATTGTTTTGCATGACTAGAAAAAGGAGGTCCTTCACTTGCTCATTACACTTGATTTTGAATCAAAGGATGCCATTTACACGCAAATTATGCAGCAGGTGATTATCGGCATTGCGAAGCGAGAGCTACATCCTAATGACCCACTGCCGTCTGTTCGTTCATTAGCATCTGACATAGGCATTAACCTGCACACTGTGAATAAGGCTTACCAGCAGTTAAAACAAGAAGGATACATTCTAATTCACCGTCAAAAGGGTGTGGTTATTCATCCGGAGGGTGTACCGAAAGCGGACAATGCTTACAAGGAATCGCTGAAGCAGACACTGCGCCCGATTGTAGCGGAAGCACTTTGTAAAGATTTAACTCAGGAATCCATTGAGGCTTTGTACCAAGAAGTACTTGATGAATTTGGTAGTAAGGGGGATAAAAAATGACTACGAGTACACTTATCATTGTTTTGTCACTTGTTTTGTTACCCATTGCGCTCATCTTATCAGTTATACCCTATCTAACCCGCAGAACAGAAAGCTTCGGGGTTTCGATTCCTGAGAGTGTGTATGATTCAACGCCACTGCAAACGATGAGGAAGCGGTATGTGCAGTATATGGCACTATTAACGGTATTGCTAGTTGGTGGGTTCATTGGGGTTGGAACATGGATAACTCTGACTGAAGAGAGTTTAAGTTTAGTATTTGCCGCAGTTATTTTGCTTTTCTTAATCCTTTCATTTGTTGTTTACTTACGGTTCCATACCGAAATGAAACAGATGAAAAAAGAGGCTAATTGGGCTCAGGATAAAACGCAAAAGGTGGTTATCCGCACAGACTTTCGTTCACAGAAGCTAACTTATTCAAATCTTTGGTATGGCCTTCCGTTTGCACTAACGATTATAACAACATTGTTGACGGCATTATTTTATGATCGGTTGCCAAACATTCTACCCATGCAAATGAATTTTGCTGGAGAGGTGACGAATGCAGTTGAGAAAAGCTATCGTACAGCCTTTCTTTTACCCATTATGCAATCGTATCTTATCTTACTGTTTATCTTTATCAATACGATGATTGCCAAGAGCAAACAACAACTACAAGCAGATGAACCTGATAAATCCTTTCAACAGCTCAAGTTATTTAGAAGAAGATGGTCCTTATTCCTCCTCTTCACTTCAACTCTTTTAACGCTAATGTTTTCATTTATGCAATGGACGTACTTCTACCCGCAAAACCAACAGCTGGTGACCATCATTAGCTTAATCATTAGTGGGATTATTTTGATTGCCGCACTCGTGCTCTCCTTTTCAACAGGGCAAAGTGGAAGTAGAATTCGTACCGCTGAATCTGAGCACACGGACTCTGTGGATCGAGATGATGATAGGTATTGGAAGCTTGGTCAGATTTATTTTAATCCAAGTGATCCTGCGCTATTTTTGGAAAAACGCTTTGGCGTTGGCTGGACCGTAAACTTTGCCAGACCCACAGCGTGGATTCTCATCATTGGCATTATTGCATCAGCAGCGGGCCTACCAATTTTGCTTACGATGTAAAACTAAAGCAAGAATTGCACCGCCTGATTTGAGATCAATTCTAGACCTGAAATGATTAAAAAAACCTGTTACAATAATCTTTATACCAGTTTAGAGTAAAAAATCATTCAAATGAACGATAGCAATTCATTGCTCATATTGTATACTAGGTATCTGGTTATTAAAGATTACGGGGTGCGAGCATAATGAAATATGAACCTATTTATAATGAATTAATCAAATATATGAAGACCGAAAACATTCGATTATCGGAGCCTCTCAGAGATCATGTCTACACGAAGCTTGGGGGCAAGGCTGATCTTTTTGTGACACCGGAGAGTATTGAAGAATTACAAGCGGCTTTAGAGATCGGAAAAGCGCATGATCTTCCTTTGACTGTCCTTGGTAGTGGATCAAATGTCATTATTAAGGATGGCGGTATACGTGGCCTTACTATTGGCATGGGTAAACTGACGAACCTTTCTATAGAAGGAGAAAGACTACATGCTCAGGCTGGAGCAGCGATAATTGAAGCATCAAGACTTGCCTTAGATTTCGGTCTGTCAGGTCTTGAATTTGCCTGCGGAATTCCTGGAAGCGTGGGCGGTGCTTTGTTCATGAATGCCGGTGCCTATGGCGGACAGATCTCCGATGTGCTTGAGAGAGCAACCGTGATGACACAGTCTGGTGATGTTCTGATGATTGATAAGGGAGATCTCGAACTTAGCTATAGAAAAACGACTTTTATGGACAGCGACTATATTATTTTAGAGGCTGAATTCAAGCTAGATACAGCTGACCCGGTTGTGATTAAGGCAAAAATGGATGTTTTAACGGAAGCGCGTGAATCAAAGCAGCCGCTTGAATATCCTTCATGCGGTAGTGTTTTCAAGCGTCCACCAGGGCATTTTGCAGGAAAATTAATTCAGGATAGTAAGATGCAAGGGGTGCGCATTGGCGGAGCAGAGGTTTCTAAAAAGCATGCCGGTTTTATCGTTAATATTGATAATTCCACGTCAAAGGATTATTTGGATTTAATTGATTTAGTGCGAACGACCGTTAAAAGCACCTTTGATGTTGATTTGGACACCGAAGTGATTGTGCTTGGGGAAGATGAATAAAACAAACGTATAGGATGTATAAAAAAGACGAGGGGAGGCTCTCGTCTTTTTGACATGGCAGGCAGGTCTTATCAAATTAAACTATATCGTTTCGGTATTTTTTCATCGTATGCTTTTTTATCTGATCCCAGTTGTTTGTTTTTAGATTGGACTCGTTTTTTTGTTTTTCAAATTGATCATACAAAGCTACAATCTCATCCATACCTCCCGACACCATTTGATTAATCGGTAATATTAAAAATAGTTTCATTGCAACATAATAGAGTCGTTTATGATTTAATAATTTTTCTTGTGCGGATGGAGTTACGTTAAAACCATTATCCTTTAATATAGAAAAGCCTTCGTATGTTGCCTCTATCATCATCGTTAAATCCACTTTACTTTTTGATAGGTTTTTAGCATCAAAATCATGTAGATACAATAGCGAAACAAATGGAATAATAAATATATAATGCGTTAGTAGCCAAGCTTCCACATCTTTTTCGATTGTCACCTTAAAATGATCTCCAAAAGCTTCTTTTACCCTTTTTTGCAGAGGGATATTGTTATTAAATTCTCCAAAGATAATATTTCCTTTTCCGTGAGTAGAAACAACCCGACCAGAATCCTCTCTTATTCCTCCACTTGCGTTAAATCCAAAGCCAATATTTTTGGTGATGGTTGAAAGTTTCTGAATCTCCTTCTCCATGCCAGTAGGATTAGCATTATTCCCTATAAACACAATATTTTCGCTGCGATTCTGTGCGATGTCTAAGTAGATGGAGGGAAATTGATTATATTTCATGACAACGAATATTAAATCGTAGAAATCGTCTTCCGTTAATGTAGATATAACGTTTATTTTATCGGTGGTTACTTTTCTTTGAAGAAAATGCTTGATCACTAACCCATCCATTTGTAGCTGTTTAACTCGTTTTCCCCTGGCTAATATGGTTACATCCTGACCAGCTTTTAGTAACGAATGTGTCAAATAACTTCCAATTACTCCTGCGCCCAGAACTAAGATTCTCATATATACTCCAACCTCTCCAATTTTAATGAACATATGTTTATTAATAAACATATGTTTATTATTCGTGATACAATTGGCTATATCAATGGTTAATAATTGCTTTACTGTACATTACTGAACAGAATCAGTGACATTGTTCATTGAAAATAAAAATAATGAAGGTGAAGACGAGTGGATAGAAGAATAAAGAAATCACAAAGAGCTATAGAAGCATCCCTAATAAAGTTAATGAACCAAAAAAGCTTTGAAGACATCACCATTCATGAGATTGCTGAAGAAGCAGATGTGAGTCGGGGAACGATTTATTTAAACTATGAAGATAAATACCATATTTTGCACAAATGTATGGATGCAGAATTAAATAAATTGATTGAATCATGTACCCCTAATCAAAGCAGTCTTCATGAAGCTGGTCAGCAAGCATTGCTTTTACAGACATTAGAATATATTAAGAGTAATTCTGATATTTTTATCATGTTGTTAGAAACTAAGGGTGTAGAAACATTCAGAGAAAAATTATTAACCCTTTTAAAAGAGAATATGTTCATTGAAGTGAAGTTGGAGGGAATCAACCAAGGGATGGATCGAGAGATTTTTGCTCAATTTTGGACCGTGGCCGTTATTGGGGTGATTGAATGGTGGATCAAGAATTCACTAGAGTATTCAAGTGAAGACATTGCAGAACATCTTTTTACGATCCTTTCAAGGAATGAAGTCGTTGGCTGACGCTATATGCATCAGAAAAAGTAAGAAGAGCCTTTGCGTAATTTACACAGAGGCTCTTTCCGCTAACTCTAAATGATATGCTCTCACTACAATGCCATCATCTGCCGGCTCGAAGTCAAACTCAGGCAATCGCTGAAACCCGAACCCTTCATAGAGGCGAATGGCATCGGTCATAAACTCTCCGGTGTGCAGGCCGATAGCTGGTAGGTCTTTTGCGTGAGTGCGCTTGATACATTCCTTCACTAGGGCAGAGGCAACACCCTTACCCTGTGCTTCTTTGGCGACCGCAAGCATACGGATTTCCGGATAGTCGAGCTCGTCAATGAATTCATAGGCGGTGGTCTTGGCTGGAAAAAGGACCACGCTGCCAACTATTTTTTCATTAAGAATGGCGACCATTAGCTCCACACCCTCTTGCTCATCGGCATCTGAGGAGAGGGTTTGCTCTAGAGCCTTCCAGTGGTCCACAGGAAGCTTGTCCTTATAGATGCGATAGGCTTCAATGCGTTGTGTTTTTATGGCAGGATACATCTCTTTTGTTGCATCCTGAATGTGTAGGTTGTTCATTGTTATCATCTGCCCATCTATTTAAGAGTAGAAAAACATTTCTTTTTTTCCGCTTAACTCTTCGCGGTGATGTGCGGAATCCCAAACAGCTACGTCCGGACCTTTTGGCAAAATGGTTGGCTCTGCTTTGTCTGGTGAGATGGTGATCGATAAGTGATAGTGCCGTTTGATGGCATCAAAGTCAGTTGTGTCACCAAAGCCAGCTGTTTGATAGAGATCACGCACATACCCCCACATGTGCTCGTATTCACGAATTAGATTTCGGTTCGTGTTGAAGGCCGTGTAGTAAGCTGCATCAAAACGAACAAGGGTTGAATACAAACGGACATCAGAATCCGTGATAAAGTCACCATGCAAAAATCGTTGGGTGGAGAGTCGCTGTTCAAAGTCGTCCAACCGTGCAAATAACGTCTCGTAGGCGGTCTCATATGATTCCTGAGAGCGGGCAAATCCGCATTTATAAACCCCGTTATTAATCTCGTGAAAGATGACTTCATTTAACGAGTCAATATCTTCGCGAAGATGCTCTGGATATAAGTCCGGTGCCTCTTTTTTGTGGTGAGGCTTCCAAACAGTTTCAAAGGAATTAGTGAGTGTAAAGTAGTCATTGTTCACAACTTTTTTGGACTCAACCTCAACCATCGCAGGCACCGTTGGACGACCGGAATAGTCTGAATCTGTATTTTGGTAAAGTTCACTCATATACTGAGCACCCAGAACAGGATCGACTCCTTCTGAATCTAACGAAAACTCCCAGTCCACCCGATCTAGTCTTGGACGCGTCGGACTAACCGTTCCTAAGCTAATGGCATCCTCCAAGCCAAGAATCCTGCGGACAATCACTGCGCGATGCGCCCACGGGCAGGCAGCTGACCAAATGAGTCGGTACCGTCCTGCTTCGATTGGTAGTTCATTTGAATTATTTCCAAATGGGGTGGTGAATTGATTGGTTTGACGCTTAAAAGAACCATCTTTGCTGATTTCAGCGGGTTTTTTCGTCATGAGTGTACGTCCTTTCCTACTTCAGATATGATGTTTTTATTTTACATCAGGATTGAAGAAAAGTATAAAAAAAGCAGCGAGTATCAGCTGCTTTTTTACTTTACTCGATCCAACGGCTTTGTTGGAAGGCCTTCCAACACCTCTCCTGTATAAGAAAATCTACCTCCATGACACGGACAGTCCCATGAACGTTCGGCATCATTCCAATTTAGGGTACAGCCCATATGAGTACAGGTGATATTGAGAAGGTGGGCGTTCCCCTGCTCGTCTTTGTACGCGCCAGTTTGTTTCCCGTTATATTTAATTACCGCCCCTTTATTGTTCTCTAAATCCTCTAGCTCCTTATCTCTTTTTTGCACCTTACCTTTAACGAACTCCTTGGTGACATCGGTATTTTCTTGTACAAAACTAGCGATGCTTGTTTTCTTTAATTTGGTTCGCAGTGGATCATATAAAGTGGTGTACTGGTTATCTTGATCAAGAATCAGATCGCGTATCAGAAGCGCTGCGGCTACCCCGTTCGTCATTCCCCATTTGCCAAAGCCTGTGGCGACATAGATATGGTCTTCCCCGGCGACATTTTGACCGATGTAAGGGATGGAGTCTAGTGTGATTAAATCTTGAGAAGACCAACGATAGGGAATGTCCTCAACCCCAAACCACTTTTCACCAAACTGTTTAAGTTGCTCGTAGGATTGAAAGCTGCTGTCTTCTATTTTTCCAGCAGTGTGACCAGCTCCCCCAATTAACAGTAGAGGCTCACCACTCGGTCCTGTTGCCGACCGTAGGGAAGTACCATTTGGTTCGATGTTCAATGACATACCATCTGGCAGGTCTGATTTGGGCTCTACGGCCAAACAATAAGATCTCTGGGCATGTAGACGAGTGAAGTAGAGTCCTGTTTTATCATTAAGTGGGAAATGTGAGCTGACGATGCAATGCTTGCTCTTTATGGTATACCCATCCGTTGTTATGGCAGTGGGATTCCTCTTCCCTTTAACCGTCTCAATACGAGTCCCTTCATAGATCTGCCCACCGTTTTTTAAGATGGATGGAACCAAGCCTCCAAAAAACTTTACAGGATGGAACTGCGCTTGGTTGGGAAGACGGAGGGATTTCAACACGTCAAAGGGCAATCCAACATCGCCTTCTTCTAATATCCCTTTAATGCCTAATTGTTGATATGCGTCAGCTTCATTTTTGATTTTTTCAACATAAGATTCACTCGTCGCATAAATAAAGGCATCCTTTGTCTCTAGCTCTGCGTCTATGTTTTCTTTTTCTACTAGTTCTCTAATAAAATTTAAGGCATTCTCATTAGCCTCGTAATATAATCTTGCCTTCTCTTCTCCTGCTTGTTTGATTAATTTATGATAAAGTGCTCCATGCTGGGAGGAGATCTTAGCCGTCGTATAGCCAGTTGTTCCATGTAGGACGTGATTGGCTTCGATAAGAGCTACGCCGAGACCGGCCTGACTTAATAGATAAGCAGCCGTTACCCCAGTCGTCCCGGCTCCAATTATTGCAACATCAACTTCAAGATCCTGCTCGAGCTTAGGAAAAGTAGATTGGCTCGCTTCAGTAAGCCATATAGAGTCCGGGGAGCGGGGGATTTGATTTGCTCTCATGTTTAGCCTCCTACAAATGGTAGAATATCCTGTCTATTCTCGCTATACCCTGAGTTAATAGGATTAAACGGATAAAGGTTACTACTTCATTTATAAAAGAGCGGGAAGGTTTTCTTCAGAAAATTTATACGAATGTCACTCTAATTGTTTAGGGCATTCTTAGAGGGGGAAGCGATACAGTAGAACCAAATTTAGGAGGGATTATTGTGGCAGATCCAAAGAAACAAGCCGAAGAACAACTCGAAAATATGTCTTCAGATCAGAAACAAGACATTTTAAATAGTTTTGATGAGTTCCAAAATTATTTAAGCGATAAGATAAATAAAGGTGAAAAACTCGGTCTAAGCGAAAATCAGTTGGCTAAAGGGGCAGAACGGGTGGCTGAGTATCTGAAAAACCATGAAGACCCTAAAAATACTGAAGAAAAGCTTCTCCAAGAATTATGGAAAGTCAGTGACGATGATGAGAAGCATCATTTGGCCCATGTTCTCGTGAAACTTGCAAGAAAAGAAGGATAAGTGAGTCAGTTGGAGCCCACGCTTTTGAGAAGCTGTGGGTTTTTTGTGTGGAATTAGTAGACAAGTCAGCAAAGAAGGGAAGATCGGTAAAAAGAATAAAGTTTTAATGAGGCGGATGTGGTGAATAAGGAGGTAAACAGCCATAATCATCTAGAGGGGAATGAGTGTATGAAGAAATTATTGGTTTGTGCCCTTACAGGTTTAGTGTTTTTAAGTGCCTGTGTAGAAGAGGAGCAGGGCGAGGAGGAATTTGGCGCAGCAAACGGAGAAGTGGAACAAAATGATTCTGATCAAAATGAATTAGATGCGGACACTCCTTCGCCTGAAGATATTTTAAACGAGGCGATCGCTTTCTATGACGATCTCACAGGCCTATACATAGTAGTGGATGGAGAGAGTGATGTCGAATTAGATGGTGAACAAGAGAATGTTCCAGAAGGCAGTATTTCTATGAGTACAAAAGAAACCCAATGGAACTTCATTGAGGATGGAGCCTTGTTCACTCGGCTTGAGTTAGAAAGCTTCGTAGACGGGGAAGAGGAAGGCGAAGATTTTGCTGCTGAGCAACAAACAAACATTCAATTTAGTGACTTAGATGATCCCAACTATACGATTACCTACGATGAAGGCGATGATCAGGCTGTTCGTTTCGAAACGGGAGCGAGTGCCGACCAAGAGGACATGACGATATGGGCGAGTGAATATCAGAGCTTACTAGAAGAGGCAGAATTGGCGTACGTTGGTGAGGAAGAAATAAATGGCTATCTTACCTATCAGATTGAAGCCACGTTGGATGGGGAAGTAACCAGTTATTGGTTTGATCAAGAAACCTATTTTGAAATTAAAACAGAACATTCCACTGTGGCTGATACAGAGAATGCTGCAGGAGATACAGATAGCACAATTGAAGTAGTGGAGTATGAAGTAAATCCAGAGTTTGATGAATCGCTATTTCAAGCCCCAGAAGGTGTTGAGGTTGTTGATGGCGAGCTTGAAGATACCTTTGAAGAATAAGCTAGAGATAGATGACTTGGAATGAGCCAAAGTCATCTTTTTTTGAGCTTTTATTAGGTGGAACAGGTAGAATGGCAAGCTATATTGATAAAAAAAGAGTACAACATGATAAACTAAAAAAAAATACAATTTGTTGTCGGAGGCCACCTACATGAATAAAGCACAATCTATGGACAACCAGCTACATAATTTAAGCACATCTATCACCACAGCCAGTATTGTATCCATCGTTCAATCCGTCTACACCATCAACCTAAACGAGCTTCCGATTGTATCTACTGAATCTTCTGGGGCCGTATTTCCTCCAGGTACAACAGCTGAAGAGGCCATCGCCACTCGCCTCGCTCAACACGATGGAGAGCTTACGGGACCAGAAATCCGCCAATTTATTAATGAAATGTTTGGTGTAAATCTAGATGCGATTTCTGCTTTAGACGGGGCGAAAATTTCGCTATTTTCAAAGGATCAGTGGGTCATTCAAAATGAAACCGACCTTTTTGTGGTATGGACCGGCCCAGGTGATCTGGATGTAAAGATATACCCAACGTCATATTTTATAGAACAAACAGGTGCATCCACCATTCCTGAAGAATTGAAAGATGCCCTCACAGACTTAGGCTACTCGTACAATGAGGAGACGGGTGGTTGCTATTACGTGAGCCCTACAGGTGAAGCTGTACAAGATGCTTTCAAAGGCCAAACTATTGGCGCGGTTGTTCAAGTAATTCGCGGAGCGTATTCCCATTTATAAATGTAGGGAAGTCGATTAAATTTTATAATGAGGAATACTTTTTTTAGCAAGAAGAGCTGCGCATGTAGCAAGAGGCGAGGCCAGTTACCAAGAGCGAGGCTGATTTTATCAAGAAGAGTTGCGCAAGTAGCAAGAGCGAAGACCTGATACCAAGAGCAAAGCTGAAAATACCAAGAGAAGCGCCGCAAGTAGCAAGAGCGAAGACCTGATACCAAGAGCAAAGCTGAAAATACCAAGAGGAGCGCCGCATGTAGCAAGAGCGAAGACCTGTTACCAAGAGCAAAGCTGAAAATACCAAGAGAAGCGCCGCAAGTAGCAAGAGCGAAGACCTGTTACCAAGATCAAAGTTGAAAATACCAAGAGGAGCCCCGCATGTAGCAAGAGGCGAGCCCTGATACCAAGAGCAAAGCTGAAAATACCAAGAGCCCCACCACAAATAGCAAGAACCCCCAACCCCACTGCCAAAAAATAAAAGGGGAGACAGGCAACGTAACATGCCGATCTCCCCCTTTTTCATAATCTATTTACCGAACGATGATAGGAACTTTACGCGATCTCCCATTGGGGGTGTGTTTTGATCAATCAATGCGACTTCGAGAACGGCGGGGCCGTCGAGGTTTGTTAGTTGATCAACCACGTTCTGAGTAAGGTCGGACATATCAGAGACGCGAACGGTTGGAATGTTCATCGAGGCGGCCATGGCGCTGATGTTGATTTGCTGCTGTTCAAAGGTTGGGTGCGTACGTTTAAATTGCAGCGAGTGTCCATGGTATACCATGCCGAGGCGCGCGTTGTTCATAACAACAAAAAGGATCGGTAGGTTGTATTCCTTAGCAGTTAGAATCTCCATCCCGTGCATGAAGAAGCAGCCATCCCCGGTGATGCAAGCAACTGGGCGATCTGGTTCGGCGAGCTTGGAGCCGATTGCTGAGCCAATTCCGCTTCCCATGGCGCCGAAGTGTACATTGATGCCATAGGTGTCTGAGTCGACTACCTTCATATGATGAATGACGTAGGCCATGAACTCACCAATATCAATCGTATAACGAGTGGAGGCAGGCAGGTACTGCTGTAGGTTCAAGAGCACATTCTTTGTGTTGTACTCTGCTACATCTTCAGTATCAGTCGTTTTTTCTTTCTCGCCAAGCTCGGTTCGTGTTAGGCCTCTTGTTCTCAATTCTTCAATTAAGAATAATAGACTCAGATTAATATCTCCGAGTACGGGCAGGTCTGTTTTGTATTTACGATTAAAAACAGTCTCGTCAAAATCCAGTTGCACGGTAAAACGGTTTTCTGCAAGCTTCACGTTATAGTTATTGGTTGCCGTTTCACCAAGACTCGATCCGACTATAAATAGAATCTCACCTTCGCCTCCTGCAATGAGTTGGGACGCGGCTTCATGACCGGCGAAGCCATACACGCCAACTAGAAGGGGATGGTCATCTGGGATATAGCCTTTTGCTTGAGGGGTTGTGATAATCGGCCACTTAAGCATTTCGGCAAGCTCTAGTAACTGCTCCACGGAGTTGCGCACGCCTTGACCAACAAAGAGATATCCGCTTTTTCGAGTGACAAGTGCATCAGCTACCTGTTTAATCTTTTCAAGGTCGGGAACCATCTGCTCTCTGACAGGTGGTGCAGGCATATTGACGACATCCACCACACCATGCTGTACATCAATCGGAATAGCGACATGAACAGGACCGGGCACGCCTGATATCGCTATCTCAACGGCTTTTGCTAGTTCCGGCAAAACGTCCTTAGCTTCATTTACCGTTACACTATATTTGGTGACGGGACGAAAGATTGGCTCAGCATCTAATTCTTGTGATGCATTTAGGCCAACGGTATTCACCGGTACGGCACCTGTTAGAAATAAAACGGGCAGGTGCTCACGCATGGCATTTGCCGCTCCTGTGACAAGATTGGTTCCGCCTGGACCGCTGCAGCCAATGGCTACGCTTAGCTCTCCTGAATACTTGGCGTAAGCGGCAGCCATATAGGATGCGGCACCTTCATGCTTTGTAACAATAGGGGTGATCTCCGTCATTTCATAAAGTTCATCAAAAAATGCATTAACGGATCCTGCTGGAATGCCAAAGATGTGACTGACACCATTACTTTTTAGATAGTCTAATACCAGACGCGCTGCTTTCATGATCCTATCTCCCTCAGTTTATAGATTCACACACTATTGGAAATATTTTATCATAATATCAGACGATTGTACTGGTTTACTGAAAAAATATCCCTGCATCATCTGGCAGTTTAACTCGGATAAATAATCGGCTAATTCCTTCGTTTCGACACCTTCAGCAATCACTTCAAGACCTAAATTGTGCGCGAGCGTTATAATCGTTTTGGTGATGGCGGCATTGTCACGAAGCATGTCCTGCACATAGGATTTATCTATTTTTAATGTAGAGATTGGCAATTTTTTCAGATAGCTTAGTGACGAATAACCTGTGCCAAAATCATCAATTGCTAGTTTGATCCCGAGATCATTTAATTGCTTCATAGTGGTCACAGTTCGTTCGGTGTTTTTGACAATTAGATTCTCTGTAATCTCCAGATGTAAATACTCTGGTGACAGCCCTGTTTCCTCTAATACGTGCTCAACCATTGTGAACAGCTGACTCTGCTCAAATTGCTGTACCGAGAGATTCACCGCCATTGTAATCAAAGGATATCCGTTTTGATGCCATTCTTTCAGCTGCTTGCACGCCTCTCGTAACACCCATTCTCCAATCGGCACAATTAAGCCAGTTTCCTCTGCAATGGGGATAAAGGTATCTGGTGAAATCATCCCTTTTGTTGGGTGATTCCACCTCAACAAAGCTTCAACGCCACGGATGGTCTTCGTTTGATATTCAATTTGCGGCTGATAGACAATCGTTAGTTCCTCGTTTTCTAAAGCTTTGTACAGGTCATTTTCCAAACGGATGCTCTCAAAGGTTCTTGTATCCATGCCTTCACTGAAGAAATGAAAGCTGTTCCCAGGCGTGTCCTTGGATTTATACATAGCCGTGTCCGCATTTTTAATCAGCATCTCGGTTGTGTCTCCGTTATCTGGGAAAAGACTAACACCGATGCTTGTTTTTATAAACATCTCATGATCCCCGAGCTGAAACGGAATAGAGAAGGCATCGTGAATACAATGTATTTCCTTCACAATGTCCTTTTCGCTTTTGACAGCTGGCAAAAAGATCGTGAATTCATCTCCTCCTTGCCGCGACACCGTAGCACCCTTTGATACGCATTCAGACAGACGTTTAGCGACCTGCTTTAGCAATAGGTCGCCATAGCTGTGACCAAGCGAATCATTTACTAGCTTAAAGCGATCTAAGTCTAAATAGAGAACAGCTAACCTTTCATTGTGGAGTTTTGCATATTCTAAGCCCTGTGTAAGGCGGTCTAGTAATAGAACCCGGTTAGGCAGATCTGTTAAACTATCAAAATACGCATGGTATTTAATCTTTTCTTCAAGCTGTTTTCGTTGGGTTACGTCTTTGAACGTAACCACCTCGCCAACGATGTGATCTTTTTCTTTAATGGAAGAAATCACATATTCTACTGGAAAGCTAGAAAGGTCCTTTCTATAAAAAATCGTGTCCGTCGTATATCTTTGAGTTGATGAGACATGTACTAAACAGCTTTCTATATTTTCTTTTCCATACATAATTTGCTCAACGGGGTGCCCGACTAATTCAGCCTCAGATTCATACCCGAGCATAGAAGCCCCAGCTGGATTACAGAACGTGATATTCCGCTTGAGGTCTAACCCAAAAATCCCTTCACCAGCAGAATTAAGAATTAACTCTTTCTCACGGCTTAGCTGTCTCAGCTCTGTAACAACATGCTCTAGTTCTTTGTTTTTTTCAATCACTTCAAAGGTGCGCTTCTCAATCATAATCTCTTGTTTTTCAACATACAGGAGAATAGAAAGGGTGGAGGCTGTTACATCAACAATGGATTGAGCAAGCTGCATTTTTGAATCTAGATACAAATACGGCTCTTTATCTAAGTTGACAATGGATATTTGACCCAGAAATTTCCCCATTGAGATCAATGGAAACATTGCTAGCCCCTTAATACCAAAGTTACGGCATAAGTCATGGTTAGGTCGGTCATCCTCAAATACATTTGGAATCTGAATCGGTTTTTTTGTTTCAGAAACCTCCTGCACTAATGGATCATTATCCTGGTCAAACTGTGTCTTCTCATGAGTTTTGATCCAATTTTCCTCGGTCCAATCACTGTCCTTGCTTAAATTAGCGGGTTTGATTTGTTTTCCTGCGATTGGGTCCAATAAGTGAACGCCTATATTTGAATTATTAAGTACCTTTGTTAGGTAGGAGAAGCATGTGTCTAAGCTCGCTTGATAGGTTGAGCACATGGATAAAGCACGATTCACATCAAGCAGTAGCTGTTTATCATTAATCAGATGTTGTTTATAGGCTAGATTGTTTGCATTTTGAATAGCAACGGCGGCCATGTTCACATAGGCCTCAACCGTTTGAATCTCTTGATCTGTTAAGTTCATAGGAATTCCATAATCAAATAGGAACATCAGACCAAATAGCTCCTGTTCCACAGAAATAGGGAGCACTAATAAGGATTTAATTTGAAAGCCTTTTACTGCACGAGGATCGGGACGGGAATCTTTAGACGTATCAGGGATATAAATCGTTTTTTTGGTTTCAATCACTTCTTTAGCCAGTAGATCATATTGCGTATCAATGACATGCATGTCCAATGTCATACCATTGATAACATCTGGTTTACCAACATAACCTCTAAATGTTCCGTCCTCCTGTGGCAAATAAATACCCACAGAGTCACATTGCACAATCTCCTCAGAGATGGCCAGTGTTACTTGCTCCAATGCCTCACGAAGATCCTGCTTCATGTTGATCATTTTTGTAATATTCGCAAGTCGAGAATACCTCGTTTGTTCCTCAGGCATTTTAAAGCCTCCCATCATCTGTAGTAGTCGGTTTATGTCGTATGAGATATCTACATCGTTTCTATAAAATAAGTTCGTGTTGATTGCCAATTAATAATTATATAGTTCATATTTCATATGTTTATTTTACAGTATTCCTAATCTAAATAGTGAAAAAGATGTTGAACCACGTCGAATATGATTCGTCCTCCTCTTTAACGTATAACCGAATATAAAGAGGAAAGGCTATTGGAATTTGAAGTGAATTATTATAAGCAGGATTCACTAGGAGGTAAGTATGGTTTTAATTGAATCAGGGAATTCCACTTGAAGGAAAATTTAGGTTTTTATATGCTTGGATAAGGGTAGTGGAATAAAATAGACAATTTATGTAAGGGATGAACATAAAACCTTCAACCAAAAAAGGGAGACAACAAGATGAAGCGATTGATAGTGGCCGGTATACTTTCCAGTGCTTTACTAATGGGATGCGGGAACGCAAATGAGCCTGAACCCATACCAAATGATAACGAGCAAGGAGCTGAAGAAGACATGGGTAAAGCAGCAGAAGACGAATTTACAAGCCAATTCCTCGTATCCAATGAAGAAGAGGAAGAAGGATTTTACCGTATGCGTGGGGAGTTAGGTGGGTTTGAGATGTTGATACCGAGGGATGCGGTGGTTGATCACAAAGATTATAGGATAACAGATAATGCAGTAGAAAAGTTCATATTTTGGGATATTAATAAAGATGACAACTATAATCTAAGCTTTGATATTTATTACCACAGAGATTTCTCAACTGATCTTCGGGAGTCATACTTAGAGAGTTTTGTTGAGGGTTTAGATTATGATGGTGAGATTAAAAGTGAAGAGGTTGAACTAACTACAATATATCAAGGTTTCTTTGAAGAAGAATATGAAGATAATCCGTCATTCTATGTTCTTTGGGCTTATGTTTTTTCAGATGAATCTGAAGAAGCAATATCATTAATCTATAACATTACTGCGATTAGTGAAGATAATAATGAAATTAATATTGAGGATCATAAAAAGATATTTGATGACATTATCAGATCTTTAACTTTTTAAGGTTGAATAAATGGGGGAATAGATGTGCAGAATTCAATTCTTGTGGATGAAGTGTTGCAGATGAGAATTGTAGATTTAGAATATGAATTTCCAAATATGAGTAATGAAGAAATAAAAGAAGCTATACAAAGGATATATCTAGAAGAGAAGGGTAGATCTCTTGAAAAGGATTTTGATATTCATCACATGAACAACCCTAACGATAAACAAGAGTTTAGTACAGACGCTAAAGGTACAGCTTTAGTGTTTAAAGAGGAAGAACAGACTGATTTAGTTTTTATTTCTAGAGGGAGTGTGTCTTCCGAAGATTGGGTAGATAACATTTTTGGAGTTGGAGTTGGGAGTGGTGGTGCAGAATATGCTAGAGAATCTA
Source organism: Alkalicoccobacillus porphyridii (assembly GCF_007293315.1). Lineage (GTDB taxonomy): Bacteria > Bacillota > Bacilli > Bacillales > Bacillaceae_D > Alkalicoccobacillus > Alkalicoccobacillus porphyridii. The sequence continues at coordinate 305,479 of NZ_VLXZ01000003.1, read as the reverse complement.
GTGTGTTTTTAAAAGAAGTAGAAAAAGTTTATGGTGGAGAAATAGTGTTTTATGGATTGGGACATTCTAAGGCACATAACACTTTATCCTCGATGCAATTAAACTCTAATACATTTGAATCAATTGATACTTTTAATGGAGCTCAGTCCAATGTTTATCAGCAAAACGAAATTGATTTGAAATTTAGAAGGGAAATAATTAATAAATATAGAGATTCTGATATTCGATCCATTCCTCCTCATGAAATAGAGGAATTCGCAGTAGAGTACTATAAGGAAAAGGGCATCAATATCAATCAATCCCGCTCAACAAGTGACTTTCTTTACGCGTTAGACGCATTTCCCGGAATGTTTGTAGTGGGTAATGTGTCGGAGTATGAGACAGATAGTCAAAACTCTGGGTTTGTTCAAGCTGTCGAGGCCATACCGCAAGAAGATTTACGTCTTCTTAGTGAATTTCTCGCTCCATTCGGTGAAGTATACGCCGAAGATGGTAGGGATGGGGCAATTGAAGCAGCAAAAGAAGCGGCCTTATCTTTTTACAAAAACCAACCTGGTTCAGATCCAATTGATTTTGATTCATTAAAGAGTTCAATGGTAGGTCTAGTAGAAGGTTTGGAGAAGTCTGGTTATCTTTCTTCTAAAGAAGCGAAAGAAATGAATGAAGATCTTGATACATTATTAAATAGTGTGGAGGTTATTTATTTACGAGCATATGAAGGAGAGGGGACAAGTGGTCTTAGAATGATCACTGATGGTGTAGTGACATTTTATCAATACCAAATGAATATGAAAGGCGCTATCGATAGAATTCAAGAACACTTTGAAGGTGTAGCAGAAGCAGCCTACAAACATCACAGTCTTGAAGCTTTGATGAATGAATTATCAGAAGGGAAGTTCTATCAGAATGATGAAATGTATCTTGAATTAATCGAAGGTCGGGGCGGTCAGAATCATATTAAGTTAAATCTATCAAGAACTTTAGATGCGTATGAGGCTATGATTGATGTTTTAAATAATCAAGAGAATATGGTGGAAACTTACCAAGCTATGATTCAACAAATATATGTAGATGCTTACGAAAATAAAAAACAAACATTAATACAAAAAATGAATACGATGGAAAGTAACTATCGTGCCTATCAACATCTCATTCCTTCAAGTAATCATGGGTTAATAGAAAATTTAAGGTTTCATGAGGAGTTTAATGCACTGATAGATCCTCCTATTGAAGGCCTAGCTGTTATGTCCCGGATGAATCGAGAAAAAATTGAAACAACTGCTAATGCGATGCGGGAAGGAATTGAATTAATTTTTGATAGGGATCATAATGTTGCTGGTATGTTTAAATATCTATCTGGTGAGATTTAAAGGAGGTAATGATATTGGAGACTTATGGTTTAAGAGGGACTTATAAACTTGAAGGAGAAGCTTGTTATGATCAAAAGAGAAATCATGTCGCCCACCATGTTCAGGAGATGATGAGTGGTCTAGGCGGCTTGCAACATAAAGTCAAAGGTATCCTTGATTCAAGTGAAGGGGAATCCATTTTAGCTACAATTGAAGCCGTTGAGGAGAGCACAATAAAAGGACAAGAACGTTTGCAAACGGCCCTTGATGAATTCATTACATTTCATCAAAAGTATGAGCAACAGGTAAATGATATGAAAACACAGCCCTATACTATTACGTATATGCAGGTGCCAAAAGATTAACATTTCAAGAGTTAAACAGCTTCTTCTCACTGATAGCTGTTTTGTTCACGGGAAAGGAAGGTGGGCTATTGAAATGGATGCTAGCTATGATATGTGTATGTACAGGTATACTAGTAGCGTGTGCAACAGAAGATCAATACGAGTCAGCTACAAGTGAGATGAGTAATACATAAAAAAACTTATACATCGACTTAATCACCCTTTTTATCTTTTTTTTGGAACACATAGGTTGCAGATATAATGGCATCGACCACTAGAATAATTCCCCATATCATTGAGGTTGAGTGGAACGCTTGATTAGCATAAGGTGTTTCTTCAAAGCTTTCGCTACCCATCCAACCTAAATCTGATAAATAAGCCATTGATTCCTCAAAGCTAAGTCCACTAAGACCAAAAAATAATACTTGTGTCCCTAGAAAAATAAGTAGATGAGATACCCATGAAATGGCATAGTATTTGGCTTGATATCGTGAATCTTTTTGCTTCGCCATTTCTCGATAGTCCGCGTCAGTTATAAGATTGTCTTCATCAATTTTCTTTCTCATCCATCTGTCGAGCTTCTTAAAGTCTCGCACTCCAAACGTCACTGCGTATAAAACAAACAGGCTAATAATGATCTGGAACGCAGAGATCTCGCCTGTTAACGAATAAACATACCAAGCTAATATCATCTCTAATACAGTTAAAGCAATAAAACTTATGATAAATCCTTTAGATAGGTTAGGTTTTTTTAATTTATATCTGATGTAACCAAATAATAAGAGAGAGATAAATCCTAATACTTCAATGGCAATAAATAGTTCCCACTGGACATTGATAATCCATTGATTCATTTGTAACACCTCTTTTTAACTCAGTTGAATTATTTAAAACATAACATAAAAAGAGCGTAGGATCAATTTTTTAATTCACTTGAGTTAAAATAAATGATATTCTACATGTATGCCAAAAATAGTTGATCATACAAAAAGAAAGCAATTAATTGCTCAAGCGACGTGGAAAGTCATTAGTGAACAGGGTATTCATCATGCCACATCTAGGACAATCGCTAGTGAAGCTGGGTTGTCACAAGGGGCTTTACGACACTATTTTTCCAAACAAGAGGGCCTATTAACGTTTGCCATGGAGCTAGTAAAGGAACAGCTGGTCACCAGATTAATCAAGCTGGATAACAAACAGATGGAGCCAAAAGATAAAGTGGTGGAATACCTCTTGGAATTTATCCCTACTGACAAACAGACTCTATTAGAAATGGAGGTTTGGTTTGCTTTTATCACATATGGAAAAACGGAAAAAGGATTTACTGTTAATAATGAGGAGCTCGAAAAGGCCATTAAAGCTGCAATCGTGTTTTTAAAAAATGAATCACTGCTTAAAGATGTAGATGAAGAGAAAGAAAAAGAAAAGCTATATGCTTTTATAAATGGATTAGCTTTGAATCTCTACTTAGAACCACATCTAGTGAATAGAGAACAGAGTAAGGAGATTATAAAAGATTATTTAAAATACATTATGAATTAACCTTAGGCTGTTCCATACATCAAAAAATGGAGCAGTCTATACATTTTAATTAAAGGGAAATTTCACTTTCTGTGGAAGTAGAGTAACTATGGATAAAACGTATTAAGACCATTTGAGAGGAGTTCTACGATGAAATGGAGGACAGCTGCAATTGGTATGTTGTGTGCTGGGCTATTGCTCGGATGTAGTGAGGCTGAAACGATTCAAGAGCCAGAGAGTGAGCCTGATGTTCAGGAAGAGATTCTAGAGGAGAATGAGGATGGACGGGCTGTTGAAGATGAGTACACACAGCAATTCCTTGTATCAAACGAAGAAGAGGAAGAAGGCTTTTATCGAATGCGTGGAGAGCTGGATGGGTTTGATATGCTTATTCCACGTGATGCAGTGATGGATGAAGACGCACATACGGTAATAGATGATAGCGAAGAAGCTTTTGTGTATTCTGTGGGTGAACAAGAGGAACTAATTGTAGAGCTTACGTATGATCGTGGTGTGACAGAGGAATTAAGAGATGGTCATGTTGGAGAGTTCACTGATTCTCTCAATTATAACGGTGTTGTGAACCATGAAATGGAGCAAGGCATGAGATATTTTACAGGTGCACTTGAGGAAGAAGAAAATCAAATTTATTGGGCATATATTTTCCCAGAAGAGGAAGAGGATTCTCAAGCATTCACGATCATTTATACGACAAGCTCTTCAGCGGAACGAGAAACCTTTGATAAGCTCATCCAGTCTTTTCAGCTTAGTGAGTACTTGCAATAGCAAAAGGAGTCTACCATGCCTGAAGGTTTTTTAATTTGTACTATCTTGTCTCTAGTACTTTTTTTGCTCTCTTATTTAGTGGGTGTAAAAAGGAAAGTAGCGTTCATTTCATTCTTTTCATTGGTATTTTTGAAGGGATTGAATGCTGCAAATAAAGGTAAGATTGCTAAAAGCTATGGAGTTTACTCTGTCATAATGGCAGTCACCTTTTTTAGTTTGCCTTTTTCTATTAAGAGTGTAGGTGAACTTATCATTTGGTTCTATCTATTATTTATTTTGACTACAACAGTTTACTTAAAAATAATCGTTCATAAAGAAAGGGACTCATGAGCAAGCGTGAGTCCCTTTTCTATCTAATTATCATTTTCAATGTAGACGAAAACGAAAGAATTAACCAGAATGTGTGGCCGCTAGCTAGATACTCGTAAAAGCCCCATCAATAACAAAGTCAGATCCGGTAGTAAAGGAGCTGGCGTCCCCTGCTAGGTAGACGGCGATAGCTTGTAGCTCTTCTGGCTTGCCGATGCGACCTAAAGGTGATACGCTTTCCCATTCTTTAATAAGAGGTTGCAGATCGGGTGAGTTAAGCGTTAATTCTGTTCCAATATATCCTGGGCTGATGGTATTGACGCGTACACCTTTTTTGGCCCACTCTACAGCAAGTGATTTACTTAGCTGGATGACGCCTGCTTTAGAGGCATTGTACGAGACTTGTGGCTGGGGGAAGTTGACGATATGTGCTGACATAGATGCTGTATTAATGATTGAGCCGCTTCCTTGTTTGATCATGACCTTTCCGGCTGCTTGAGAGGTTAGAAACACGCCGGTTAAGTTAATATCAATGACTTGCTTCCATTGTTCCAAGGTCATCTCTTCGGCTGGAGCATTTATACAGATACCAGCATTATTAAAGGCGATATCAATGGTGCCGAACTGAGTGACGATTTGATCAATCATATGGTTAACATCATTGGCTTTCGTAACGTCTGCTTGAACGGCAATGGCTTGGGCTCCAGTTGCTTCTTGAATGGAGGTGGCAACCTTTTGAGCTTCGTCCAAATCAAGGTCAACAATGGCTACGTCTGCACCTGCCTCTGCAAGAGCGGTAGCGATGTTTTTGCCAATACCTCTTGCACCTCCTGTTACATAGGCTTTTTTTCCGGTTAGTTTAAACTTTTCAATAATACTCACGTTCCACACATCCTTCCTTATTCGTTTTTCCCATTTATGTCATTTCCATTTCAGTTTAAAGCGGTTTCATTTTATGTGTCAAGAATGGCAGTTGGTAAATTGTACAAAATAAAGATCGAGCGTCAAAGCAAGAGCCATCCCTCGATACCAAGAAAGAAGTTCCGCATACCAAGAAGAACAAGGGCCAAAGCAAGAGCCTCCTCCTGATACCAAGAAAGAAGCCCTATATACCAAGAGGAACGAGGGCCAAAGCAAGCGCTAACTCTCGATACCAAGAAAGAAGCCTTGCATACCAAGAGGAACAAGGGCCAAAGCAAGAGGCCACCTCCGATACCAAGAAAGAAGCCCCGCATACCAAGAGGAACGAGCGTCAAAGCAAGAGGCAACCCCCGATACCAAAAAAGGAGCTCCGCATAACAAGTGGAACGAGCGTCAAGCAAGAGGCAATCACTGATACCAAGAAAAAAGCTCCGCATACCAAGAGGAACAAGGGCCAAAGCAAGAGCCCACCCCCTATACCAATAAAGAAACCCTGCATACTAAGAGGAAACGAGCGTCAAAGCAAGAGCCCACCCCCGATACCAAGAAAGAAACCCTGCATACTAAGAGGAACAAGCGTCAAAGCAAGAGCCAACTCTCGATACCAAGAAAGGAGCTCCGGATACCAAGAAGAACAAGGGCCAAAGCAAGAGCCCACCCTCGATACCAAGAAAGAAGCCCTGCATACCAAGAAGAACGAGGGCCAAAGCAAGAGCCATCACTCGATACCAAGAAAGGAGCTCCGGATACCAAGAAGAACAAGGGCCAAAGCAAGAGCCCCCTCCTGATACAAAGAAAGAAGCTCCGGATACCAAGAGGAACGAGCGTCAAAGCAAGAGCCGCCCCCACTCCAAAAGAAACGAACGGTTTGTTCGTTTCCAATACTCTCTACAACGTTTTTAATAAATCATACAAGTTATTCTTCGCCTCAAAGCCAACCCCTGGGGCATCAGGCAGTGTAACAAACCCATCCTCTACAGAATGTCCGTCCGCAAATCCGCCGAATGGTTGGAACACACCTGGGTAGGATTCGTTTCCATATAAATGTAGTCCGGCAGCTATATTAAGCGACATTTGATGTCCTCCATGTGGGATGCAGTTGCGGGAGGACCAACCGTGCTCGTCCAACATGTTAAGTATTTTCATATACTCGACCAGTCCGTAGCTGAGGGCACAGTCAAACTGAAGAAAGTCGGTTTTTGGGTTCATGCCGGCGTAGCGAATAAGATTGGTTGCATCCTGAACAGAGAAGAGATTCTCGCCGGTTGCAATGGCATGAGGGTAGACTTTTGAGAGCTCCTCCTGCAGTTTGTAATCAAGAGGATCGCCAACTTCCTCGTACCAGAACAGCTTATAATCTTTAATCGCTTCTCCAAAGCGAATGGCTTCTTCTAGGTTAAAACGTCCGTTCACATCTACCATGAGATTATCTCCAGAGCCAACCACTTCAATGACGGCTTCAATTCGTTTCAAATCCTCCTCTAACGGAACGCCACCAACCTTCATTTTTACTTTTGAATAGCCCATGTCCAAGTACGTTTTCATCTCATCCTTTAGCTCAGAAAGACCTTTGTCTGGCATGTAGTAGCCACCTGCTGCATACACAAATACTTTTTCATCAATTGTGCCATCACCATACTGGTCCGCTAATAATTGGTAAAGTGGGACCTCTTCAATTTTGGCTACAGCATCCCAGATTGCCATATCTAGCGTTCCCACTGCAACCGTTCGTTCCCCGTGACCACCGGGCTTTTCATTTTGCATTAGAATGTCATAGATCTTCTCTGGGGATAGGTTCGTACCAGCTTCATTTAACATCTCATCGGGGCTTGCTTCTAATAGACGAGGGATAAAGCGTTCTCTTAAAATACCACTAGGGGCGTAGCGGCCATTTGAATTAAATCCATAACCCACAACGGGCTTTCCATCTCGAATGACATCCGTCTTCACAGCAACAATCGAAGCGTTCATTTTACTAAAATCAATAAATGCATTGCTAATCGTACTACTAATAGGTACCGCTTTTTCTTGAACATCAACAATTCTCATAACATTTCGCTCCCTTTTAAAAATAGTAGCCCAACTAGTTCTCTATAACCTACTTAAAAAAGATTTAACCTTGATGGAGAAAAATAACGTTCATTTCTATCATGTCAGTGTATTAAACTTTACATATTCTCAGACCATAAGCGCAAGAATTAGGATGAAATGGGTCATGCATTCTTGTTAAGATAAGCACATTAGAGGGTACCTCGATTAGATAGGGAGGCATAGGTGAATGGAAACGAGTAATAGGGTAGGCCAGCTTTCATTTGAAGAGATGTGGGATCATATTTTGGATTGCGATGCTTCCTATGATGGTTTGTTCTTTACTGCAGTAAAAACGACAAAAATCTATTGTCGGCCTTCCTGTCGATCAAGGAAGCCTAAGAAAGTGAATGTGGAATTTTATCTGGAGAAAGAGCAAGCTGAGGAGGCAGGATACCGTGCGTGTAAAAGATGCCAGCCTGAGCGAGAGGAGTCGCCGCACCGCCAGCTAATTAGACAGGTGACATCATTTTTAATAAATGAGTATCAGAAGCCATTGCAGCTACGCGATATTGCTTTGCATGTTGGGGTCAGTCCATTTTATTTAGAGCGTTTATTTAAACAGGAGATGTCGGAAACGCCTCGCACGTATATAGACAAAATACGAATTGATAAGGCGGCCTATCTCCTAACACATACAAAGCAAACCAATCTTGAGATATGTTATGAGGTTGGGTTCCAAAGTCCGTCGACCTTCTATCAGGTGTTTCGACGTGTAAAGAACTGCTCTCCCAGCGAGTACAGGAGGCGACTCATATATGAACTGGATTGATTATGAAACATATGTGGAACTACTTCCTCCGCCTGAATTTTGCTTTGAGGAGTGTTTAGTATTTTTAGGCAGAGCCGATCATGAAGTATTACATCGTACAACAGAAGAGGCGGTTTATAAGCTCCTTAATCTAAATAAATCAAACATACTTATCCGTGTTACATCGGCTGATAAAGTGATAAGGATAGATTTTCTTCACGGTGACATCTCATCTGCAGCTACTCGTGAGGAGATTGCTGCTTTTGTTTGGGAATGGTTTGACCTAGACCAGGATCTTGCTGCTTTTTATTATGTGGCGGAGCAGGATCCAATCTTGCAAAAACTAGCTCACAGCTATTTTGGTCTTCGTATCATCTGTATGCCTGATTTATTTGAAGCGTTGGTTTGGGCCATTTTAGGCCAGCAAATTAATTTGACGTTTGCTTATACATTAAAGAAACGGTTTGTTGAACAATATGGAGAGAGTTTTTCCGACAGTGGAGAAACATATTGGATATTCCCATCAGCAGAGCAGATAGCTTCCGTGGAAGTAGCTGAGCTTCGCGAGCTTCAGTTCAGTGCAAGAAAGGCTGAATACATCACTGGAATCGCTGAAATGATGGCCGAGGGTTCATTAACAAAAGAGACCCTACAAGGGATGGATCAGCATGAGCTTCATAAAGAACTCACCAACATCAGAGGCGTAGGAGCTTGGACCGCTGATTACGTCATGATGAAATGCCTGCACATTCCATCGGCTTTTCCGATTGCGGATGTTGGCTTACACCAGGCGTTACAGCATCAATTAGGCTTGGAACAAAAGCCATCTATAGAGGAAATCCAATCATACGCTGTAAACTGGGAAGGCTGGCAGGCATATGCCGTCTTTTATCTTTGGAGGTCATTGTATGACAGTTTTGTATAAGGTAGACTACACCTCTCCTATTGGTGTGATCGAGATCATTGGTACAACAGAAGTGATAACATCTATTATGTTTTCAAAAAAGGGGCTATCTGATCAAAAACCATGCTCAGATACACCATCTGTTCTTAGAACATGCTATCAGCAGCTTGATGAATATTTTAAAGGGCAGCGGATGGAGTTTACGTTTCCTTATGAAGTGCAGGGCACGGATTTTCAGAGGAGTACGTGAATGGCACTGGAAGCCATTTCCTATGCGAAGACGAGCACATACAAGGAGTTAGCTACGAGCATTGGAAAAGAAAAAGCCGTTCGGGCAGTAGGAAATGCAAATGGGAAAAATGTGCTGAGTATCGTTATTCCCTGTCATCGCATTATCGGCTCAAACGGGACTTTGACGGGCTATGCGGGCGAAGTATGGCGTAAGGAATGGTTGCTTAATCACGAACAAAAGCATAATGGAAAAAGGACAGCGGCAGATTAATGCCCGCTGTCCTTTTTAATGGTGCCTGCCAAATCCATGCAGAGCAGATTACGTTTTGGAGATAAGAGAAGTTGGTAAAGGGGAGACGGGGGCCGTTTCCTCTTTTTTGTGGAGGCGGAGGGGGTCTTGGTAAATATGAATTCCTCTTGTTAAAGCATGAGAAGCTCTTGGTAAGTGACCTCAGAGCTTGGTAAAAGTCCCGATTCTCTTGATTATATATCCATTCGTCTTGGTAACGCCGGTTGCTTCTTGCTAACATAATGAATTTACTTGATAAAATCCGTTTCTCTCTTGGTATTATGTGGATTGTTCTTGATAAGTGTTTGGCGGACGAAAATGGAGGGCCGACACCTGCGGGATAAAAAGATTCAATGAGATAAATCGACGTAGTCGGGTTATCTCATTACCTTTCCTCAGGTAAGTGCCTCCATTTTCAGGAGCGGCAGCAGAAGAAACGAATCAATGCTGCCCTCTATCCATAAAAACCTCAGGCTCGCCCACTCGTCGATAAATAAGGGCCAATACCAATGCCGGCACCGTACTCACAACCATGCCCAAAAATGCATATCCCGGTTCAATTGCATATAAATATCCACCAAATAGCGTAAACACCGCTGTACTCCAGCTAAGAGCAAGAGCTGAATAAAGGCCTTGAACTTTAGGAATAAGCTCGGATGCAACATTTTGTATTAGATATTGCATAAAGGCATAATGAGCCATTGCAAAGGAGCAGGCGTGTAGAAGCTGGGCAATTGAGAAGACCCAGACATTTGGAAAGGCAAATACAAGCACCCACCTCAATGTTGCACCAAAAGCTGCTAGTGCTAATAGCGAGCCAATGGAAAACCGTTGAAACCGTCGATCGGCCATGGCAAAAAAAACGATTTCTGCAAGCACTGCGATGTTAATAATAACCCCAATTAAGTAGCCAGGTGTTTCAATTTCCTGTAAATAGAGATAACCATAATTATAATAGGAGGCGTGTGCAGCCTGTATCAAAATAACAATCAGTAATACTAACCAGAAATGTTTCATATGAAACATTTTAAGCAAACCGCCCGTCTTTATTAGGGTTGAGGGTGGCTTTTTAGATAAAATAGCTGGCGCAGGTCGAAGGCTAAGGTAGACTAAAGCAGCAACACCCAGTAGCAAGGCATAATATATAACGTCATCTCCAAAGGTGGCGATGAAAAGTGTTAGTACGATTCCAACGGCTACAAATCCGATTGATCCCCACTGCCTGCTTTTTCCGTAATGCTGTAGCTGCTTATGCTGAACAAGCATGCCTGCCGCTGTATCTAAAATTGGCATTAATGGCGGATAGAATAGATGAAATAGAATCGTGACAATTAATAATTGACTAAACGATTGTGCGGGAATATAGCAGAGAACTGAGGCAAGTGTACCTACCCCAGCAGCTCGTAAAATGATTTTATTACTGAACCTACCTGATAGATAGGGAAAAGCAAACAACGTAGAAAGTCCTCTTGCGATCAACCCCATACTCATAATTAGGCTCGCATCAGTGACTGATAATTCCTTTGAATAAACGAGCCAGCCCGTCCAATAAGGCAGGAAAATTCCCCATGTTAAAAAGAAACTAAAAAAGCGCGTACTCATCCAACGATGTGTGTTCATGTTGCATCCTCCATCCATATCATTAAGCATCATATCATGGATTTACGGTCGAAGCGTAGAAGTTGGATGGTATAAAAAATGCTAGCTCCCATCCTAAGTAGGTGGGGCTAGCATTTTTTTATTCGTTTACAGTGTACTCGTATCAATCACAAAACGGTATTTAACATCTGAAGCTAACACACGTTTATACGCATGGTCGATGTCATCAGCAGAAATCACTTCAATATTCGGTGTGATATCATGCTTGGCACAAAAATCGAGCATTTCTTGGGTTTCTCTTATTCCACCGATCATTGAACCTGCAAATGATCTGCGATGACTAATGAGTGACATCACATTTAATGACAGAGGTTCGCCAGGTGCTCCGACGTTAACTAACGTGCCATTAAGAGTAAGTAATGAGAGGTACGCATTCATATCAATCTCTGCGCTGACTGTATTAATAATCAAATCAAACGTACCAGCTAGCTGAGTGAATGTGTCAGGTTCACTTGTTGCATAATAGTGGGCAGCACCAAATTGTAATCCGTCTTCTTTTTTATTTAGTGTTTGTGAAAGTACGGTTACCTCGGCTCCCATGGCGTGAGCAATCTTAACAGCCATGTGACCAAGGCCCCCCATACCAACAACGGCCACTTTTTTACCTGGTCCTGCTCCCCATCTTACTAATGGAGAATAGGTTGTAATGCCCGCACAAAGAAGGGGCGCAGCTGCATCAAGTTCAATATTGTCTGGGATTTTTACAACAAACCCTTCGGTGACAACGATATGTGTTGAATAGCCACCTTGTGTGGGCTCACCATACTTGTCTACACCCGCATAAGTAGGTACATTTCCTTTTAAACAGTATTGCTCTTCACCTTCTAGGCAATTCTCGCAGGTTCCGCATGAATCAACCATACAGCCTACCCCTACACGGTCACCGACTTTATACTGGGTAACTTCGGGTCCAATCTCTGTAACAACACCAGCAATCTCGTGCCCAGGGACTAAGGGATAGTTTACCTCTCCCCATTCTCCATGAGCCGTATGAATATCTGAATGACAAATCCCTGCATATTTGATTTCTATGAGGACATCGTGCAAATCTAAATCTCTTCTATTAATTTCTGCGACTCTGAAGGATTGATCGGGTCCATCTACTGCTCGTGCTTTTGCTTTTATCACTATAAACTACCTCCTTATGGTTAAGAGAGCTGTACCCTCTTTTAGCTTAGACTAAGCCCTGGAGTTCACTCTAAGTCAAGCAGAGGAGTTTAGTATTTGAAATGTTTGATAGCTATTACATTTCCTTGTCTTGGAGTCCACTTCAAGGTTTATACTTTAACGAGGCCACTGAAAAACGTCTTTATAAGACTGCGCAATAAGACTGCGCAATAAGATTGCGCACTTTTTTCAATTATTTAAGTCAGAACGTTAGCGGGTGTGAACCCGTAGACTCCTGCGGAACAGAACGAGTCTGAAGACCTCGAAGTGGTGGTCTTCCACTTCGAGGGCTGAGGCCGTTCCCGCGGAAAGCGTAGGGCTCTCCTGTAGCGGCTCCATTCAGCCATTCTTACATGACTTTTTCAGTTGCCTCCTTTTTATCCCGCAGGTGTCGGCCCTCCATTTTCGTTCGCTTGTTTAGATCGGTATTGAAATTAGTCCTTAAAATCAAACAAAATAAGAAAGGTGATTAGATGAACATTAAAGCTGTTAGTGAAAAAACAGGTGTTTCAGCAGATACGATTAGATACTACGAGCGTATTGGACTAATCCCTACAGTGAAAAGGAATATTAACGGGGTACGAGTCTTTGATGACGAAGATATTCGCTGGATTGAGTTTTCTCGACATATGCGAGATGCAGGGCTTTCAATCGAGGCACTTATTGAATACATCTCGCTATTTAAAGATAGTGATGATAGCACGATCCCTGCACGTTTAGATATTTTAAATGGTCAACTTGAGGATTTACAGCATCGAATAGATACCATGCAACGAGCTGTCGATCGCTTAAAATTTAAAGTCCACAACTATGAAAGCCACATGGTTCCGACAGAAAAGGGACTCCGTGAGTTTACGTAAAATAACATTTTTAATTCTTTTTTGAAAGGGGCCTAAAGCGCCTCTTTTTTATTTTTTCATTTTATAGGAACCTTTAAAGGTTTTAACTTCTAATGAATCGGCTACATAACAAGTACATTCTAACGAAAAAATTTGAGCAAGGATGGTGGCGGTCTTGATACACTACGGCACCTCCAATGGAACTAAAAGCCAGGCTGGTTCGATTTGAATGAAAACATAGAAAGGGTTTTTGCATTGAATCAAAAAAAAATTTTAATGATCACTCCAGCGCTCATTGTCACAGTCAGTCTATTACTTATTTCAGAAATAAGTGTGCCGACAATCATAGGTAGCACAGTGACAGGTCTCGCTTTTTTTGCCTTAGCCCTTGCCTTGCTAACAGAGGAAAAAACGTTGCCCATAGAAGTGAAAGAGGAAGTCGAGGCAGAAGGAGAAGTAAAGGAGCTATAAACGTTGTATGAACCCATTTACATTGTATGGTGTAGATGGGTTATTTAATTGTGATAATAATTATCTAAAAGAAATAGATATGTAAGGGTTTACAGATGAACCTGGATCGATTATACTTTTGCCTATAGTTGCATACGTATTCAGTTATGAGATTTTTGCATACGTATTCAAAAGATAGGAGGAATTTAAATGGCTGAATTTTTGAAAACAGGAAAAAGTGAATTAGAGCTTCAGGAGTCTAACTCTAAGGTTGAAAATACGGTGAAAGAATTAATTGATCGAATTGAAAATGAAGGGGAAAAGGCGGTTCGAGATCTTTCGGAGAAATTTGATAAGTGGTCTCCGAAATCCTTTCTTCTAAATGAAGAAGAGATAAAAGAAATAATAGATTCTTTGCCAGAGCAGACCATTCATGATATTCAGTTTGCACAAGAGCAGATTGGTAACTTTGCAAGGGAGCAGAGAAAATCGATTCAAGATATTGAAATTGAAACAAGACCTGGTGTATTTCTAGGTCATAAAAACATTCCGGTTAATAGTGTAGGCTGCTATATTCCAGGTGGTCGTTACCCAATGGTCGCCTCTTCTCATATGAGCATATTAACGGCAAAAGTAGCTGGCGTAAAAAGAGTCATTGGGTGCACTCCTCCAATTAACGGAGAGATCCCTGCGGCTACGGTTGCAGCCATGCATATGGCGGGAGCAGATGAGATTTATATTCTAGGTGGCGTTCAAGCAATGGCAGCGATGGCCATTGGAACAGAGAACATGGAGCCAGTCGACATGCTTGTTGGTCCAGGAAATGCCTTTGTTGCAGAAACAAAAAGACAGCTGTTTGGTCGAGTTGGAATCGACTTGTTTGCTGGTCCTACAGAAACCTTAATCATTGCAGACGAGACGGCTGATGCAGAGATGGTTGCTACAGATATTCTTGGCCAGGCAGAGCATGGTCCTACTTCTCCGGGAGCGCTTATTACTACGTCAAAGCAGCTTGCTGAGGAGACGTTAACTGAGATTGAAAGACAGCTAGAAACTCTTCCGACTGCTGATATTGCAAGAGTGGCTTGGCAGGATAATGGATCTATTATTCTAGTTGATAGCCTTGAAGAAGCGGTCATTGAGGCTGATAAGCTGGCTTATGAGCATGTTCAGGTGCTGACAAAGGATCCGAATTATTTCTTAGAGAATATGACCAATTTTGGAGGACTGTTCCTTGGACCAGAAACCAATGTAGCGTACGGGGATAAGGTGATTGGTACAAACCACACGCTACCTACTAAAAAGGCTGCGCGTTACACTGGTGGATTGTGGGTTGGTAAGTTCTTGAAAAACTGTACGTATCAACGGTGCACGCCAGAAGCAAGCGCAGAAATTGGCCGATATGCAGAACGTCTATGCGAGCTTGAAGGATTTCATGGTCATAAAGCACAGGCCACTCTCCGTGTTAAACGATACGGGAACTAATTAATCGCGTTAGGTGTGCTATACTCTTTCTTGTCGGAAGATAGGAGAGGGTCATATGAAGAAGTATGTAACCGCAATAGATGTCGCAAAGCTTGCTGGCGTTTCACAGTCCTCCGTTTCCAGAGTATTTGGATCGGGTGCAAACGTGTCAAAAGAGAATTATGAACGCGTAATGGCTGCTGCTAATGAGCTAGGATATCGTCCGAATGCCATTGCACGAGGTTTGATTACCCAAAAAACGAATATGATTGGCATCATTATGAGGGATATTAAAAATCCATTCTATCCAGAGGTGCTAGAGCGTTTCTCTCAGAAGCTGTCTAAAGAGGGCTATCACCTAATATTCATTAGTGCCAAAAATGAAGAAGTGAATGAAGATGAACTGCATCGCCTTTTAGATTATAAGGTAGATGGCGTCATCATTACGGATGCAACTCCAACTTCAGATGCTCTGCAGCCTTTCTTAACTTCAGAAGTACCGGTAGTTTTGTTTAATCGATATATAGATACGCCTTCAACTAATTCTGTATGCTGTAACAATTATCAGGCGGGTTTTGAAATTGGATCCTATTTAACAGGGCGAGGATATGAAGATCTGGCTATTATCTCAGGACCAATGGAAACCTCAACAGCGATGGATCGCTTGAAGGGGTTGAAGGATTGTATTCAAACCCTGTCAGCCACGATCACACATGAGAAACAAGGGAATTACACCTACGAAGGTGGCTTTCAGGCAACAATGGACCTTCTTGAAGGCGGATGTCCTCAAGTGATCATTTGTGGCAATGATATTATGGCTTTTGGTGCAATGGATGCAATTAGACAAAAAGGATTAAAAGTCCCTGAAGATGTGTCGGTTATAGGGTTTGACAATGTTTCCATGGCTTCTTGGCCAGCGTATGAGCTAACAACATGGAGTCAGCCAATGGACCAGATGGTTAATGCTGCTGTTGAACTACTTGTTAAGGAGATTGAGGGTAATCAAATCGAGCCTGCTCGCCTGTCATTTGATGGGCAGTTAATAGAACGAAAAACAGTAGGGTAGGAGGAACTGGCAAGCGATCCTCCTATCCCTATCAGGAAAGCGCTTCCTAGCGTGGGAATGAGGGATCGATTTGCTTAGTTTCATTGGATTAATTTTTGGTCTTGCCTTACTTATTTACTTAACTATAAAAGGAATGAATTTATTAATTTCAGCTCCAATCGCTGCATTCATTGTAGCCATTACAAGTGATTTAGGAGTTTTTCCTCAGCTTGTTCAAGAAGGAGAGCCATCTTTTCTCGGTAGTTACATGGAAGGCTTCTCAGGGTTTGTAGCCACGTGGTTTTTTATGTTCTTAATTGGAGCAGTTTTTGGCAAACTGATGGGGGACAGTGGAGCAGCAGATAGTGTGGCTCAGTGGATTGTTAGGCGGATCGGCTTAAAGAATGCACCCCTGGCAATTGTGATTGCCTGCGCTATATTAACATACGGAGGAGTCAGTCTCTTTGTTGTTGCATTTGCTGTGTATCCTATGGCAATCAGCCTATTCAAAGAGGCAAACCTACCACGACGCTTTATCCCTGCAGCGCTTGGTTTTGGGTCTGTTACGTTTACAATGACTTCAGCGGGCTCACCAGAAATTCAAAACTGGATTCCAATTCCAATTCTAAATACCTCCCCCTATGCAGCTTGGGAAGTGAGCTTGGTTGTAGCGGTAGTCATGATGATTATTGGATATTGGTGGTTGCGAATGTTTATCCAAAGAGCTGTTAAGAAGGGTGAGACCTTTGTGTTAAGGGTAGGGGACCCAACTGCTGAGAACAAAAAGCTGCCACACCCTGTTATTAGTTTTCTTCCACTACTTACAGTGTTAGCTGTGTCGTTTACGTTTCATGATACATTGGAGCATTCAGCTTTAATTGTAGCTTTATTGAGTGGAAGTATTATGGTTTTACTGTTTAACTACAAATACTTTGTTCATCTAGGTCAAACCATTACAGATGGAACAACAGGTGCGTTAATTGCTATTGGTAACACAGCTGCAGTCGTGGGTTTTGGTGGTGTAGCCAGAAATACACACGCATTTTCTGAGACGGTTGCCTTTATGACGGATCTACCTGGGAACCCTCTGATTGGAAGTGCCGTTGCAATCCTGTTAATAGCAGGGATCACAGGATCTTCATCCGGCGGACAAACGATTGCTTTACCGCTAATTGCCCCTCATTACATGGATATGGGTGTGCCTGCTGACCAAATACACCGGGTTGCGGCACTATCCTCAGGTGTATTGGATTCACTGCCACACGGAGGATACACGGTCACGACGATTGCTTCAATATGTCGAGAGCGATATCAGGATGCGTATCCAGCGTATGGAGCTGTCACTGTGATTGTCCCATTTATTGGTTTGGTGTTAGCGATTGTTCTCTTTTCGTTGGGGATGTAAGTGGAAGAAGCCAGGTGGGATATCCGCTTGGCTTCTTATTTTTGTTCTGCTGGGAAGACAAGTACGCCAGCATCTTCATATTCTTTCAGTGTTACTTCTTCTACACCAGCGTCTGTAATAATGCCATTTGTAGCATCTGCTGGGCAAATACGAAGCATGGCGGTGACATTAAACTTACTATGATCAGCTACCACATAAACCTGTCTTGCATTTTTGTACATGGTACGTTTTACATCACATTCCCCTACCCCGTAATCCATCAAACCCTCTTCCAATGAAATACCGCTAATGCTCATAAAGAACAAATCGATGTGGAAGCCATTGATGAATTGGATAGCCGAATCTCCCACAATACAAAGCTCTGAATTACGCAAAACTCCTCCAGGAAGAATAACAGTGAAGGCTGTGTTTTTCAGTTCCTCTGCTATGGTAAGAGAATTAGTAATGATCGTAAGCTGTTGAAAGTTCTTTGCCAGCGTTCGGGCAATTTCGGTATTGGTTGTGCTGACATCTAGAGCGATGCATTGACCCTCAGTAACAAATTCTATAGCGTGCCGAGCGATCGCTTGTTTCTCAAGCTGGTATTGCTCTTCTCTCAGAACAAAATTTGTCTGAGTAATATTTGTAGGCAGAGGAATGGCACCGCCGTGAACTCTCTTTAGTAGGCCTTCCTTTTCTAAATGCTCCAAGTCTCTACGAATCGTTTCAGTTGAGACATTACACTTCTTTGTTAACCCTCCGACTTTAACAATGTCATGCTGCTCCAATTCTTCAAGGATCAAGCGATATCTTTCATGAGCTAACATTCTTATTCATCACCATATTTCTTTATATTATCTCTAAGGAAGAGCCGAGATGATTCTCTTGTTCAGTTTAAACTGAACCGTTTATGTATGTCCACATAAATCCAATCTAAAACCCATGTAATAATGATATTTACGAAAAATAAACACAATATTCAACAAAAAACCACAAATATATGTTATCGTAAATTGTAATCACACAATAAAACAATTAAATGCACAGTATCAAGGGGGGATTATGTGGGGAAAATTGTGATTCGTAACTTAGAAAAGTCGTATGACAACCAAAAACCAGTTGTTCAGGATTTTTCATTAAGCATTCAAGAGCGGGAATTTATTGTATTTGTTGGTCCATCGGGCTGCGGTAAGACTACCACGCTCAGGATGATTGCTGGGTTGGAGGAGATCTCAAACGGAGAGCTTGAAATTGATGGGAGGAATATGAATCGCGCTCGCCCAAAAGAACGCCGTGTGGCAATGGTTTTTCAAAATTATGCACTCTTTCCCTATATGACGGTATTTGATAATTTGGCTTACGGTTTAAAAATGCGAAAGGTTCCCATGCAGAAGATCATCAAAGAGGTACATTCCGTTGCGGAGCTGTTAGGTTTGTCGCCTTTACTCGACCGGAAGCCTAAGGCCTTATCGGGTGGTCAGAAACAAAGAGTAGCTCTAGGAAGAGCGGTTTTACGGGGATCTGAAATCCTATTAATGGATGAACCACTATCTAATCTCGATGCTAAATTGCGAGTACAAATGCGAGCAGAAATTACTCGTCTACATAAAAAACTTAATACGACCACGATTTATGTAACCCATGATCAGACAGAGGCGATGACTATGGCAAGCAGAATTGTGGTGTTAAAAGATGGTCTTATACAACAAATTGGCAGTCCAATGGATGTTTACACGCATCCAGCTAATCTCTTTGTCGCTCGATTTTTAGGCTCTCCGCCAATGAATGTAATAGTAGGAAAAGTGATGAGCTATGGAGTTAGGATTTCTCAATCACAAATAATCAAAACAACTAACGCAATACCTGAAGAAGTTAGAGGAAACGAAATACTTGTTGGTGTTCGCCCTGAGCATATACAGATTGTTGAGACAGAAGGCTTGGAAGTGGTCGTTGAATATACGGAGCAGACCGGCATTCATTTATTTGCTACCTTAAATACTGGTGAAGATAAGATCATCGCACGGCTACCTGGTGCTACCAATGTAAAACTAGGCGATCAAATCCGAGTATGTTTTCAGGAACAGCAGTGCCGCTTCTTTGATCCAGTGACAGAGGAGGCTCTGAAGCTATGAAGCGATCAGTAAGCGTGGTGAAGCTACTCGTATTTGTGGGGATTCCAATGATTCCGTTAATCGTATTCTGGTTTGTACCAATGGCCGTATCGTTATGGTTAAGTTTGACAGACTGGGATTATATTAGTCCTTCTTACAATATGGTTGGTCTCGATAACTATACAACACTTTTAACGAGTGGCGCCTTCTATCAGGCACTAAATAATACCTTTGTATTCACGATTATGACGATCATTCCTACACTTGTAATCGGACTCTTACTAGCCTTGCTGCTAAATCGTAAGCTGAAGGGAAGCACGATCTTTCGAGCCTTTTTATTCTCGCCATGGATTAC
The DNA here is from genome assembly GCF_007293315.1 of Alkalicoccobacillus porphyridii. Lineage (GTDB taxonomy): Bacteria > Bacillota > Bacilli > Bacillales > Bacillaceae_D > Alkalicoccobacillus > Alkalicoccobacillus porphyridii. Next base: position 285,512 of record NZ_VLXZ01000003.1, on the reverse strand, counting down.
TCCTATGGTAGCGATGTCGATCGTATGGACCTGGATATTTGAGCCTGATCTTGGGTTAATGAATGAGCTCTTAGGCTGGCTAAATTTACCACAGCCAGCATGGCTCCAAAGCTCCCAGTTTGCAATATGGGCCATTATTATCGTTACAGTTTGGAAAAATGCAGGTTGGGCGATGATTTTCTACAGTGAGGCGCTTCAGCGTATTCCAAAGGATCTATATGAAGTCAGTCATTTAGAGGATACTACGGCATGGCAGAGGCTTAGAACCATCACTCTCCCGATGGTATCGCCTACCACATTATTTCTTAGTATCATTACTACCGTCGATGCGTTACAGGCATACGATCAAATCCAAGTTATGACGCAAGGGGGACCATCCGGTAGTACGCGTACTCTCTTATATTATTATTATCAGCTAGCCTTTGAGCAGTTTAATATGGGTCAGGCAACGGCTGTAGCGACCCTACTAGTAGCGATTACGGGTCTCATCTCGGCCCTGCAATTTCGCCTAACTAAAAAGTACGTCCATTATTAAGGAGGTCCCGATTATGGAGCAAACCACTTGGCATCACCTGCCAAAGCGTGCCCTATTATACGGGACGCTTAGCATTATTAGTTTAGTTATGATCTTTCCATTTATATGGATGTTATTGAGCGCACTCAAAACGGGGGAGGAGATTTTTGCTGTCCCGCTTACATGGTTCCCGGAAAGTCCACAATGGCAAAATTTCATTGAAGCCCTGGAGATGGCGCCTTTTGGTTTATATATATGGAACAGTATTTTTACAGCTGTAATGATCGTGCTTTTCCAAATTATCTTATCCTGTATGCTTGCTTATGCATTAACTCAGCTGAGATTCTGGGGGCAGCATTTGCTGTTTATGGCTATTCTCGGTTCCTATATGCTGCCGGCAGCTGCAACCTATGTGCCGAGCTACGTGATATTGGCAAGACTCGGATTATTAGATACGTTATCAGGTATTATTATCTCCAATTTGGCCAGTGTCTTTTGTATTTTTATGATTAGACAAGCCTTCTTGCAAGTGCCAAAAGAAATGGTTGAGGCAGCAAGGGCAGATGGAGCAGGGGATTGGCAAATTCTATGGCGCATAATGTTTCCAATGGCCAAATCATCTATCTTTACCGTGGGTTTAATTAGCTTTGTCCAGATGTACAACAACTATCTATGGCCTTCCTTAATTGTTTCAAGCCAAGAAAAATACTTAATTACTGTAGGGCTTCGTCAGTTTTTTACCGCTCAAGGCACGTTTTCTAGCCAGTGGCCGCTTATTATGGCTGCCAATGTGTTCGCCGTAGCCCCTCTCATTATCTTGTTTATAGTTTTGCAGAAATGGTTTGTTAAAGGCATTAGTGATAATGGTGTAAAAGGATAAATTCCAAAAAACCAGGAGGTAATCAAGATGAAAAAACAACTAGGAATGCTATTAGGTGGAGTGGCTTTAATGTCAGGACTCTTTGCGTGCTCTACAGAAGGAAGTGGGTCAACAGATGGCCCCGTGGAAATCGAATTTTGGTACGGTCTAGGTAGTGAGGCAGGGAATAAAATGGAGGAGCTCATCGTTGAATTTAATGAATCCCAGGATGAGGTTGTTCTTAAAGGGGTTTCTCAAGCTGACTATTCGGAAACCTATCAAAATCTCCAAGCGGCACTCGCTTCTAATACAGCGCCTGCTGTGGCACTATTAGAGAATTCAACGATGGTCGATTTAGCAGGGCGAGACATACTAGCCCCACTTAATGAGTTTATGGATACCGATGAATCGTTTGAAGAAGCGGATTATCTTTCTGTATTTATGGAAAATGTCATGCTGGATGATACATATTACGGCTTACCAGGTTACGGAACCACACAAGTGATGTATTATCGGACGGATTTGTTTGAAGAGGCAGATATTGATGCAGACGAAGCATTTTCTTCTTGGGAAAGTCTACTTGAAGCTGGGAATAAAATTATAGAAGAGACTGATGCGTCATATGGCTGGGCTCCTATGTGGGGAGAATCAAATCTCATAGATATAGCTCAGAGTAACGGCGGGCTCATTGTTAATGATGAGGGAACTGAAGTCTTAATTGATAGTCCAGAATGGGTAGAGGCATGGGAGTTTATCCGTACAGCTCTTCACGAGGACGACTTAATGAAAATTAACTCTGGAGGACAAGGCTGGGAATATTGGTATCGAACGATTGATGATGTGATAAATGGAAGTGTAGCGGGTTACACAGGCTCTTCTGGGGATAAAGGGAACCTCGATTTTGACATCATTGATTCAGCGATCCAACCCGGGATGAACGGAAATCCAGCACAGCCATCGATTGATGGACTGGTCATGGCTATTCCAAACGACTTGTCTGATGAAGAAAAAGAAGCAGGATGGAAGTGGATGTCTTACTTTACCTCTCCAGAAGTGACTGCAGATTGGGCACAAACTATTGGATACATTCCAGTTCGTGAATCAGCTATGGAAGTCCCGTCGTATGTTGAATTTGCTGAAGAAAATCCCTATTTGATGATTCCATTTGAGCAAGCGCAAATTGGTGCTTCTGCTTTTATTGATCCTACAGGCAATCAAATTATCGATGCCTTAAATATCGCAGCGGATAAGGTCGAGCTCGAAAACATTCCTGCTGAAGAAGCGTTGGCAGAGGCAAAAGAGCAGGCTCAGGCTGCGTTGGATAAGGTCAATGAGTAAGGAGGTCAACTCATGTTAAATCAATGGATATCAGTAAAAATGACTGCAGAGAATACAGCTTCGTTTAGCATACCCTTTGAATGGGAGCAGGGAGCCGCTAGCCATTTAATGATTCATGTGAATATGCTTCAGGAAGTGTGGCTGCAGTACCAGATCATTGATGCTAATCAAGAAGTAAGAGCTCAATTTGTTAGTGGCAAAACCATTCAGCCTGTTGTGGTGAGTCACACAAGTCAAAGCACTAGTCCCAACACCATTTCAGGTCCGTTGCCAAAAGGGGACTGGACATTACAAGTACAGGTGGCTGGGAAAGAGATTGCTCATACTGAGGTCGCAACCATTAAATTAATTGAAACGAATGAAGCTTCTAAGGCAGAATATGGTGTCTCGTGGACAAAGGATAATGGCCAATTTTTATTGGAGCAGTTTCCGTGGTCAAAAGCATCTGAACAAACAAAAAGATGGTACAAGGGCGATTTCCATACTCATACCATTGCCTCAGACGGTCAAATGACTAGAGAAGAAAATTTAATAAGTGCTAAAGCGCAAGGGTTGGACTTTTTCGTAGCAACCGATCATAATCTCGTGCCAACCTCATGGTGTGCTTCTGAACAAATCCGAGTTATTCCCGGGATCGAAATAACAGCTAAGGCTGGACACTTTAATATTCTAGGCGCAAAGGAGTATCCCTTTGTAGATTTTGATGTGGCTGCCATGGAAACAGAAGGTGGAATGAATGCCATCCTTAATAAGTCTAGAGAAGCAGGATCGTTAAATTCGATAAACCATCCCTTTTTAACCATATGGAAATGGCTGTTTAAAGATACTCCGCTTGAGCTCATTGACACCTTTGAAATATGGAATGATCCAACGTATATAGACAATGCACAAGCAACGGAACATGCGCTAGAAGCGTGGGATCTGTTAACGAATGATGGCTGGAGACTGACAGGCATCGGAGGCTCCGATTCTCATCTTAGGCCGGAGGATCACTACCCTGAAAGTGAACAGCCATCCCTTATTGGCGACCCTGGTACCTTCGTATGGAGTGAGTCCAATAGCGCAGAGGCGCTATTACGAAACGTGAAAAAAGGACATGTATTTGTTACAAGAGAGAATCTCCAAATAGATTTTGACGCAGAAGGGCAACGGGCTGGAAGTCAGCTTACAACAGCAGTAGGTATCGCCAGGGTTACTTTGGATTCGGATGAACCGCTTGTCATTCAATGGGTTGAAAAAGGGGAAGTGATCAGAGAATCATCGGGAATCAAGGATACCTTTGAGTTTCAATGGGATGAGCACACCTACTCGTGGCTACGTCTGACCATTCGAAAACAAGATGGAACCTTGGTTGGGTTCACTAATCCAGTCTACTTTGGAGAGCGCACCCCATCCCTGCACACTTGGGGAGATGTCTTAGAAAGGCTTGGTTAGCATGAGTATAAATGTAAAAGGAATTGTATTTGACAAGGATGGGACCCTTATTCGTTTTGAATCCGTTTGGATTGAGGCTACCTATCAAGTCATAGAAAAGGTAGCTACTGCAAATGGTTACCCTAACGACGAAAGCATAATATCAAAGCTAGCAAACAGCATTGGATTATATGGCAATTGCGTAAGTGAGCATGGCTATTTAGCTAGTGGAACCACAAAGGATTTTGCTTCCGCTTTTGCAAAAATCCTACATGCACCGGAGAATAAAGTACTCGAAGAAATAAACCAAGCGTACGATGAAGACATTGAGCATAAGCTTGAACGGATCGAGGCTATTGGTGATCTACCGTCCTTATTTTCTAAGTTGAAACAATCAGGTTACAGCATTGGTATTGTGACCGCAGACAATTATAATAGTACAGCGGCTACGTTAACAAAGCTCGGAATTGATAAGTATATTGACTTTGTAGGTACGGCTGATCGCTATAACAAAAAACCAGAAAAAGAAGCGATGGAAGCATTTTGCTCTGAAATGAATTTATTGCCTGAGCAAGTTATTCACGTGGGAGATACCGATGTAGATCTCGCTTTTTCAAAGCACTGCTTATATGGGGTGGGTGTCCTATCGGGTGTCGGAACCTACTCAACTCTCTCCTCTTACACCGATTATGTTATAAAGGATGTACATGAGCTAAGGTCAAAGGTGCTATATCAGGTGAAGTGAGATAGCATGATGTGTTAAGTAAACATGATTGAGAGAAATATGATTAGAGCACCATTTTTTCAAGAAGTGTAATGCGACACCATGAAGAATGATTTTATTAGCAAGAGGAACCGAGTTTTATTAAGAAGTATGAATCAATACGAAGAAAATTAAGAGTAACGCAACCTCTACTCAGAAGTCGGCCTCGCCCGCGATAAAACAGAGAAACGGACACCTGTCCGTTTCTCTTTAATATAAAGCCTTTATAAAGTATAGAATTAAGTCATCATCATTTACACATGGAGCGTATTGCTCCAATTGCTGATCCTTGTACCAAACCCCTGAGCCATCAGGGATATATCCCCGTTTGACATACATTTTTTGAACAGCTCCATACCCGTAATGTAAGCCAACAGCTAGAGTCACATAACGATTATAGGAGGTAGCCAATTCTTCTGCTACATCCATTAGCTTGGTTCCGATACCAGACCGTTGATACTTAATGAGTACGTTAAAATCAACAACCTCTGGAAAGTTCTGAGCTGCATAAGGACCTGGATTAGCACTTGGTAGTAGGGTGACGTATCCAGCGACCTCTCCGTTTTTTTCAGCCAGAATCATTTTTTGTTCGTTTCGTTTTTGTCTACGGTAATACTCTTCAAAAAGCTCCCGTGGTTTCTGCCATTTCTGAGCAGCAAATCCTTCAACCAATTTGGGAATGTCAGATTCGATCAAAGGACGAATGACTAGCTTTCCATCGTTGTAATAGTTCATCATTATCTCCTCTCCTACCCTTATTGCTTCGGCAGCTTACTCGCATATTGCTTACGTAGCTCCTGTAATTCTTTTAGCTTGCTAATGGCAGTAGCGCCTTTACCACGCCCGACTTCAAGCACTAAAGCCTCAACAATAGCCAGTGTCGATACTAAAGAGTGAAACTCGTTGTTTTCGCCTCTTTCCGAATAAAGAATGGCTGCTGCTTTTTTTCTCATGGGAGAAATCAGTCGATCTGTGATCAACACGATCGGTATGTTCCGTCTTTGGGCCATGTCAAAAATGACCTGCAGCTCGGGAGAAAAATTCATAAATCCAAATACCACTAACACATCTGGGGGATGGATATGAATTAAATTTTCAAAGATTTCATGCCCACTTGGAGCGAGTGTGTTGACCTTACAATCAAACCGTCTTAAACGAAACGCCACGAGGTCGACCATAAATTGAGCGGCTCCGTTTCCATACAAATGGATGGTGTCAGCCTGGATAAGCAGAGACAGGCTTGTCCTGAAGTCGTCCTCTGATAATCGTGCTAGAGTCGTTTCTAGGTTGTGAATGTGTGCTTCCATCATCGGTAAAAAAGGGTGTTGTCCATACTTTTGCATCGTCTTTTCTGTTTTTGCTACTGGAGTGGAGGTGTATTGCTCTCGCAGATTCCGTTTAAACGATTTAAAATTTCTGTAGCCAATAGCCTCCCAAAACCTAGATACAGAGGCACTACTAACTAAACATGCATCGGCGATATCCTTTTCTGTTAGAAAAGCGATGTTTTCAATGTTTTTAGAGATGTAGTTAGCAACTCGTTGCTGGTTTTTAGTGAGCTCATTCTCCTCAAAAGGTATCAATCATACCCTCCCCTTCCCTTCATTTAAGGAAAGTATACAAGGAATAAATGTATAAAAACATACATTTTTGAATTATGATGCTTTTTTTACAATCAATTTATATTTCCTTAACACTTCACGTGCATGCTTAGGTCGTACACGTTATATACAGGAGGTCATTATGAGAATTGATTTTCACACTCATGGCAAATGGACAAAACAAACGGAATTCTCTTTACCTTATTTTGAGGAAATGATTGAAAACGCACGTGATGCGGGACTGAATGCAACGGCCTTAACAGAGCATTTTAACACGCACCACTTTTATGATGTGATGCAGACGCTGGACGCAAAGTACCCGTACATAGGAGATCACTACGATGTAGATGGCTTTAAAATATTTACAGGTATAGAGATCGATGTAAAGGAAGGGGGCCATATTCTCTTCATTGGTCCACGCACTTCTATACAAGACATTCGTTCAAAGCTCGATGATTACACTGAAAAAAATCACTTTATCCCTTTCTCTGAGTTAATGAAGCTTGCTAAAGGTCATCCATTATTAAAGATCGGAGCCCATCCTTTAAGAGATAGTAACCCTCTAACTGAGCTCAATCTAGAGCAACTGTCTCAGCTAGATGCCTTTGACTTAAACGGCCGTGACCTATTCCGTCAAGGATTCGAACAGACTCAAATAAACGTTGCTAAATTTGCCGAGAATGTGGGTAAGCCTGTTGTCTGTGGAAGTGACACGCATTTGCCTATCCAATTCGGTGCTGTGTTTAACGATTTTGATCAAGATTGTCAGACGGCTTTGGAATTAAAGGCTGCAATTAAAGAGCGAGCGTACCGTGTAGGAATTTCCCCTGTATTAAAGACCAGAGTTGGTGCGGCAGACATGTTGAAGGAAGTATGGAAGAAAAATAAAGATAACCACTCACTAACGAGTGTATAAAAAGGAGTGCTCCCCATGAAAAAAAATACCTATAAATGGCCAGCAATTGGACTCGTGTTCTCTTCATTATTTGTAATCTCTGCTTGTGGAAGCAATGATTCGAACAGTGCGACGGCACAGGACTCAACCTGGCTTGAGCAAGCTGACCTTGAAGCAAATGAAACCCCTGAGGAGTTGTATGAGGCAGCAAAAGAAGAAGGAAAGGTTGTTGTTTACTCCCAATCGAGCCGCATTAAGGATGTGAAAGCAAGCTTTGAGAAGGAGTACCCTGGTATTCAAGTAGAAGCATTTGATTTAGGGACCATTGAAATCGTTGAAAAGGTTACCCGAGAGCAGGAGGCAGGGTTAAATACTGCCGATGTAGTGTTTGTAAAAGATGGAGGGGGGATTGTTTCCGGTGAGCTCTTAAGTGAGGGGATGCTCCATAAGTATGCTCCGGATGATCTAGTAGCAAGCTTAGACGAGCCTTTCTTAGATGAACCGGGTCTGCCATTTTATTTCTCCACTCGAACGATCTTTGTGAATACGGAAGCCTACGATGAATCACCAATTAATAACTGGTGGGATTTAACCGATGATCAGTGGCAGAGCAAAATTGTAATGGATGATCCGTTGCTTTCCTCTGATACCTTAGATTTATTAACAACCATCGTTCAAAATACAGATGAGATGGAAGCTGCTTATAAAGACAAATTTGGAACAGACATTGAGCTAGATGGTACTGATAATGCAGGATATGAATTTATTAAGCAATTATTAGCCAATGATCCTGTGTTTCTTAGCTCAGGAGATGATGTGGTAGAAGCGGTTGGGACCCCTGGACAAGAGAACCCACCAGTAGGGATCACAACATCTAGTAAGTCTCGTCATATTGAGGAGCAAGGCTATCACGCAGAATTTTTATATGATGTAAATCCAAAAATGTCCGTGGCTGGCACGTCATATTTATATATGGCAAACAATGCTGAGCATACGGCAGCAGCAAAACTGTTGATCCGCTGGATGGCTGGGGAGGCTGACGGACAAGGAGAAGGCTTCCGTCCATATAACGTGCCTGGTTCGTGGTCGACTAGAACCGATGTTTCTGTAGAAGGACAGCGTTCAAGCGATGAGTTAGATCTTTGGCCGTATGATGGTGAATACCTGTATGACCATACAAATGAGGTCCGTAATTTTATCTTAGAGAATCAATAAGAATAGGAGGGCCTTCCCGTGAAGATGATTACTAGTTTTCACTCACGTATTCCAGTCGTGAATAGACTGATACAAGTCCTTACAAACCCAGTTTATCTCATGTCTGCGCTTGCTCTTCTTTTTCTTCTATATATGGTGGCGTTCCCCATTGGACAAATTCTCCTGGAAAGCTTTCAGGAGGATGCCCGCTCCGATGGGACAGGGTTTACCATTCAAAACTGGCTGAACGTATTCTCAGGAAGTATCAGTCAATCAATCTTTTATAGACCGTTAATGCACTCCCTATCCATCGGATTAAGCGTGTCTGTGCTTTCATTTTTGTTAGGTGGAGGGCTTGCCTGGTTAGTCATGCGGACAGATTTTCGTTATAAAAAATCGGTTACGATGCTAGCGATTATTCCTTATATGCTACCGTCTTGGGTCATGGCTTTTGCTTGGATGTCGGTGTTCAAAAATGATCGAATAGGTGGGGGACAGGGTCTATTTTATTCCCTGTTTCAAATAAGTCCACCTGATTGGCTAGCCTATGGCTTTGTCCCGATTGTCTTAACCATGACTTTAAATTATTTTACCTTTTTCTTTTTGTTATTATCGGTCGCCTTAGGAGCGGTAAATGCTAGTTTAGAAGAGTCCGCTCGTATATTGGGAGCAAGTAGTGCCAGAACCATTCGCAAGATTACCTTGCCACTTATTATTCCGGCCATCTCATCCGCTTTTATTTTGACCTTTTCTAAATCCTTAGGCTCTTTTAGTGTACCCGCCTTCTTAGGACTACCTACTAAATATTACACGATCGCAACGATGCTTCACTCTAGCATTCAAAACCGTATGGTTTCAGAAGCCTATGTCTTATGTATTGTCCTACTTATGGTATGTGCTCTCCTAATCTTCTTTAATCAGAAAGCAGTTGGCAAACGAAAGAGCTTTGCTACGATTACAGGCAAAGATTCTCGTAAACACCTTTATTCTCTCAAGAGATGGCGTCGTCCATTAACATGGATCGTACTAGGGGGCATGGGCGCTGTATCAGCAGTCCCTCTTGTTGTATTAACTCTGCAGACCTTTATGATGACAAATAGCCAATTTTCATTCGATAACTTTACGCTTCATTTCTGGTTAGGTGAATCTAATCCTGCGATTGCTTCAGGTGAGGTAGGCGTGCTAAAAAATGATGCCCTCTTTTCTGCGATAGGAAATTCATTGAAAATTTCCTTTGTGGCAGCAAGCATTGCAGCCTTAATGGGGATAGTGTTTGGTTACATTATCTCAAAGCGCAGAAATCGCTTTGATGGACGCTCGATTGAACAGCTCAGCTATCTGCCTTATTTGATTCCAGGCATTGCTTTTTCTGCTATTTATTTATCCATGTTCGCCACACCAAGCTGGCTGTTACCGGGATTATACGGAACACTTACGCTTATTATCTTAATCTGCGTAGTAAATGAGCTGCCGATAGCGACTCGCTCCGGCGCAAGCACGATGCATCAAATTGGTGGAGAGCTTGAGGAAGCAGCATATGTGCAGGGAGCTTCTTGGTTTAGGCGATTCTCTAAAATCTTACTTCCATTAAGTAAAAAAACACTCTTCTCCGTCTTTTTGTTGCTCTTTATTAGTGTCATTAAAGAATTAGACTTAATCATTCTATTAATTACGCCAGAAAATAATACGCTGCCTACGCTTATGTTTAAGTATGCTGAGTCAGGGTTCCAGCAATACGCCAACGCCTTAATGCTGATCATTGTCGTCATTATTTTGATCACCTATTATATAGCCAGTAAATTAGGAAAGATCGATTTTACAAAAGGAATTGGGGGGTAAGACATGGCATTCATTACATTGCAAGGTCTCAACAAGTATTTTGATAAGCAACACGTGTTAAAGGACATAAACCTAGAAATTGAAGAAGGGGATTTTATGACCTTTCTTGGACCCTCTGGCTGTGGAAAAACAACCACTCTTCGCTTGCTTGCTGGTCTTGAGACGCAAGAGGAAGGCATTATCGTAATCGGTGACAAGATTGTTGCTGACGGCAAAGCTCATATTTTTGCTCCTCCAGCTGAGCGTCAATTAAACCTAGTCTTTCAAAACTATGCGTTATGGCCACATATGACAGTGTTCGAGAATGTTTCTTTTGGGCTGGAAGGGCGCAAGCTAAATAAAAAAGAGATTCAGAGGAAAGTAGAGATATCTCTTGAGAAGTTGCAAATTTTAACCTACAAGGACCGATACCCTTCTGAATTATCAGGTGGACAACAGCAGCGTGTGGCTATTGCTCGCGCTATTGTAACAGAGCCTAAAATCCTCCTATTAGACGAACCCTTATCAAATCTTGATGCAAAGCTACGAGTAGAGATGCGTGCAGAATTAAAACGATTGCATCATGAATTAAAAACAACCATGATTTATGTGACCCATGATCAGATAGAAGCGATGACAATGTCTACAAAAATCGCTGTGTTTTCAGAGGGACGGATTTTACAGGTGGATAAACCCATTCAGCTCTATCAATATCCGAATCATCTCACAGTGGCTCAGTTTATAGGAAACCCCGCTAACAACTTTTTAGATGCTACATGCAAAGAGCATGGTCAGACTACGGTGCAAATACAGTCTGATCTCGGGAAGATTGAGATGAGTAAACAGTGGGTGTCTGAGTTGGTGGAGGACGTGGTCTTAACTGTTCGTCCAGAGGATATAAGCATATCGAAAACCCCGTTAAAGAATGCTGTGACAGGCACAATTAAAACCGTTTTACCAGCTGGTTCGGAAACTATTGTCCACATTCGATGTGGAGAGTCGCTGTTGTTGGCTAAAGAAATTGGAGTGGGGAACTATTTACCCGATAGCACTGTATATATCAAAGTAAAAGCAGAGGGGCTAAACATCTATGATCGTGCTACGGGTGCACGTGTCAATCACGTTCTAGAGCAAAGCCATCAAACGGACTTACATGTCTATGTGTAAGCAGGTGCTTATTTCAGACTTAGATGGCACCTTGCTTAATAGAAACCAACAGATTAGTCAGGAAAACAAAGAAGCGATTAAGGCGTTTGAAGTGAGTGGTGGGAAATTTACGATAGCCACTGGGCGCCTGCTGCCTTCTGCTCTACCGTTTATTCATAAGCTTGATATCCAAAATCCTGTCATCCTTGGCAATGGGACCTGTATTTATTGCCCAAAGGACAAGCAAATGCTTCGCACCTATTTGCTTACAGATAGAGATCAAGAGATTGATCGGTTATGGAAGCTAAGATCGGAGCGAGTGGCAGTGCTTGGCTATATTGGAGATCGAATCATTGTGCCTTATCGAAACGAATTGATATTACAATATGAACAAAAAGACAATGTACAATGCGAGGAATGTCTCACTAGTCCCTCTAAGCTGAATAAGCTTCTTGTAATCGGTGAGGAAATTATAGATGCGCAGCAGGCTGTAGGTGAGCTACTTCCCGAGTATGTACAGTCCGACTCCACCTATTTAGAACTCCTGCCAACCGGTATTTCAAAGGGGCGAGCACTGCAAGAATTAAGGCAGATGCAAATATTTGCGGGGTCCTATATAACCGCTGTAGGAGATCAGCTCAACGATTCCTCCATGCTGATAGAGGCGGATTATGGATATGCAGTAGGAAATGCCCATGAAGCTTTAAAAGCCATCGCATCAGAGATCACAATTCATCATGAGGAGCATGCCATTGCTGCCATTATTCACGCATATTGCAACATAAAAAGGAGAAGCTGATCAAGTAACTACTCAGCTTCTCCTTTTTCTTCTTATGGATTATTCGACCAAATCCCTGCTGTTTTAAGTACAACTCGCGGATGAAGCTTCAAGTTAGCGACCATGACGTCTGCTAAATCCTCTGGCTGCATCACTTTATCCGGGTTGCCATCAGTCAGATTAAGCTCTTTTGCCATATCTGTAGCAACAGTGCTTGGTGTAAGGGTTGTGACACGAATGTTCTTCTTACGAACCTCCATCATTAATGACTCGCTTAATCCAATCACAGCTGCTTTAGATGCTGTATAAGCACTTGTAATAGGCGCACCTTTTTGACCGGCAGTTGAAGAAATATTAATAATATCACCTGTATTTCGCTCAATCATTTCCGGTAGTACGGCACGTGTTGTGTAATAAACTCCTTTTACATTCACATCAATGATGTTGGTCCATTCTTCGGGTGTTAGGTCCATAAAGCCACCGAATTTTGAGATGCCAGCATTATTCACAAGAATATCAATGGGACCAAGCTCCCCACGAATAGATTCAACGGCTGCTGTGATGGAATCTAAGTCAGCGATATCTGCTGAGGCAATGGCAGTTTTTACATCATATTGCTTTAACTCCTCTTGAACTTTTTGAAGGTTTTCGATCGTTCGGCCAATTAATCCGACATGAATACCTTCCTTCGCAAATGCTTCGGCTGTTGCTCTGCCAATGCCACGACCTGCTCCGGTAATTAATGCTATTTTTCCTGTAATTGATTGCATACGTCCACTCCTTTAGATGAGATGATTTTATTTTATCTAAAAGAGTAAGATGAAGCGAACAAACTGTTTATGAAGAAGTCATGCTAGATTGAGTTTGGATAGCGAGTGATTTTCTCACAAGAAAAATAAACACGCACAAAGCGGCTCCTACTGACATAGCACTAATGATAAACATAGTGGAATAATCCGTGTAAGGGGCCAAAAGTCCAAGAATGATTGCACCTAGACCAATCCCAAAATCAGCAGCCGTCGTAAATGAAGCATTTGCTACACCTGTTCGGTTGGGGGCAACAAGACGAATGGCCGCAGCTTGCAGAGCAGGTTGGGTGGAGCCAAACCCAATCCCATATAGAACAGCCGACAGAATGATACCGAGTGGATTAGTAAATAGGCCCAATACAATTAAGGAAAGGATGGTTGTACAAATGGCAGGAATAACAACGATGGCATATCCATATTTGTCAGCTAGTCTGCCTGATAAGGGCCGAGAAATAATTAACGTAGCAGCATATATAAGAAAGAACGTTCCTGAGTTAAACCCAATAGACGCAGAATAAAGAGGAATAAACGTAGTAATGCCTCCATACGAGATAAAAAACAAAAAAGTGGTCAACATCACAGAAGTTAATGATTTCTCAAAGAATACAATGCGTAGCGTTCCCTTTTGTGCAGTGAAAGGAATGTTTATTACAAGTGTTAACAATAGCGCAAGGATACCTAACGCACAGCCTACGAGGAACATCACTTGATAGGAGGAATTTTGAGCGATCGAAATGCCAATCATGGGTCCAACACCCATGGCCAAAGTCATCGCCATGCCCGACCATCCTAGTCCTTCTCCTCTTCTTTTTACGGGAATAATATCCGTTAGTGAAGTGAGGAATGCCGTTGTTGACATGCCCCAGCTCAAGCCATGAAGAACTCTTAATAAAATCAATGCGACGATGCCACCAACGAATTGATAAGAGAACATCGAGAGCGCAAAGAGGAGTACACCGGCAATAAGAAAAACACGTCTTCCGTATTGATCAATTAATCCGCCAATAAAGGGGCGGAATAGAACAGCGGTGAGCATAAACGCACCCATTGCTAAGCCAGCATGCGACTCATTTCCACCAATTTCAACAATAAAAAGCGGCAATGTTGGAAAGAGCATATAAAAAGCAGTAAACAAGAAAAATAGTCCAATTGTCAGTAAGATAAATGATTTGGTCCATAATCGCTCCATGATGACCCTCTCTCCCTAGTAGCCAGCCTTGTATGAAAATGATTATAATGGTTAAAGTGTACTTCAAGTCAATCTTTCTTATCGAATGAAAACGCTTGGAATATCTATACGTACAATGCTTAGGTAAATATTTCTTATGTAAAAAATCGGGAGTTATTTTAAATTCATAATAATAGTGCTACAATGTAATATAGCAAACATACTTAAAACCTCTCTGCGAATTTTAATAAATAAGGACTGAAACTATATGACGAACACACAACATGATACGGACGTTATATTGATTGGTGCTGGTGTCATGAGCTCAACACTAGGCGTGATTTTAAAGCAATTAGCACCTAATTGGAACATGACGGTTTTTGAGAAGCTTTCTCGAGCAGGTGAAGAAAGCTCCAATGAATGGAATAATGCAGGAACGGGACATGCGGCCCTTTGTGAGCTTAATTATACCGTCGAAAAGCCGGATGGAACGGTCGATATTAGTAAAGCGATTAAGATTAACGAGCAATTTCAAGTGTCCATGCAATTCTGGTCTTATCTCGTTAAACAAAAGTTAATTGATTCACCTCAGGAATTTATAAAAGCATTGCCTCATATGAGCATGGTTCAAGGAGAAGCAAATGTAGATTTTTTACAAAGACGCTTTAAAGCGCTTTCAGACAACCCTCTCTTTAAGGGGATGGAATTCTCAGATGATCCAGAGACATTACTGGAATGGATCCCACTTATGATGAAGGATCGCCCAGCTGGCGATAATATCGCAGCAACCAAAATTGATACTGGTACCGATGTGAATTTTGGTGCATTAACTCATAAGATGTTTGATTATCTAGTTGATGAAGGCGTTAATATGCACTATAATCATGCGGTTACGGACATGAAGCGTACCGATAACGGCTTGTGGGAAGTCAAGGTTCGAAATCTTGAAAGCGGTAAAATAGCTAGTCACACAGCCAAGTTTGTTTTTATTGGCGGGGGTGGTGGAAGTCTTCATCTACTGCAAAAGTCAGGCATTCCTGAAGGCAAGCATATTGGTGGATTTCCGGTAAGCGGCATCTTTATGTCTTGTAATAATCCAGCTGTGGTCGAGCAGCACCACGCCAAGGTGTATGGAAAAGCCAAGGTCGGCGCGCCACCGATGTCGGTTCCGCACTTGGATACACGATTTATTAATAATCAAAAGATGCTTTTATTTGGACCCTTTGCCGGTTTCTCACCAAAATTCCTGAAACATGGCTCTGTCTTAGATCTTTTCACCTCAGTAAAAGCAGATAACCTAGTAACCATGCTTGCCGCAGGTGCTAAAAACATGTCGCTGACAAAGTATTTAATACAGCAGGTGATGCTCTCTAAGGAACAACGTATGCAAGAGCTACGCGAATTTATTCCAAATGCAAAGACTGAGGATTGGGATTTAGTAGTCGCAGGTCAACGCGTGCAAGTTATTAGAGATACAGATGCAGGAAAAGGGACACTTCAGTTTGGAACAGAGGTCATAAGTGCAGAGGATGGATCCATTGCCGCGCTTTTAGGGGCTTCTCCAGGCGCGTCGACTGCCGTGCAAGTAATGCTTGAGGTGCTCGAACGATGCTTTCCTGAAAATATGGCTAAATGGGAGCCGAAAATTAAAGAAATGGTGCCATCATATGGACAGACGTTAATGGAAAATCAGAAGCTGCTTGATCATGTTCACACGACATCAGCAGAAGTGTTAGGACTAGAAGAGGTAAAGGAAAAATCTACTCTTCTTAAACAAGCATAAATAAAGTTTAAAAAGCAGACAAACGGTGTCTGCTTTTTTTGCTGCAAATGCTTATTCCCTTTGCATTTGGTCACAGATTAGCCATGTTTTTTTGCATTTCTATCATTATATTAAAAAAACATGCTTAAAAAATGTTTAATAGGGTAATAGGAGAAAGGTTGCTTAGGATCATTGCTTTATTTGTCTGTTCATTTATACATTCTGTGCTTCAAAAAAACCTATACTACAATGAATCTAACAAGGAGAATGCTATTACAATGAAATTTTACGAATATTTAAAAAATAATCTCTGTTCATTAACTGAAGAGTGGTATAATGGTTTGGATAAAAACAAAAGTGGGGTTTATAGCTCGGATAATTCTAGTGAGGTTGAAACACTTAAAGATCTAAATTATCAGTTTCATGAGATTTTTATTGAAATCTTTAATGATGAAAAAGAGTTTGGAGAAGATTCTTTTCATAAATGGATTGAAGAGGTTACCTCAGATCAAGGTCATTTAGAGACTCCATTACCTGAGATTATAGATGAATTTCTGAGAAACCAGCAAATTTACTTAGATCGAGTAAAATCCTTTTTTGCAATATATGGAGCAGACCACACATTTGAAGATTACGGTATTAGTATAGATAGAATCACAGAGACATTTAGACAGATTGTTGTGCAATTTAGCTTAAAGAAGCAAATCAAATCTAAACAAATTATTCATGCACAAAGTGAATTAATAACAGAATTAAGTTCCCCAATCATTCATTTAAATGATCAAATTTCTTTATTACCTTTAGTAGGTGAGATTGATACTCATCGAGCAAAAGTTATATTTACAAATACAATTAATTTTTGTGCAGAGCAAAGGGTGCACTGTTTGCTGTTAGATTTGTCCGGTGTGCCAATCATTGATACTCAAGTAGCAAATCAGCTTTTTCAATTAATTAATGGACTAAAATTGGTCGGAACTCAAACTTCGCTATCTGGGGTTCGTCCTGAGATTGCACAAACGTCCATTCAATTGGGTATAGACTTCAAAGGTTACAAGGTATATTCATCAATTGCACAAGCATTAGCAAATCTTGATTTTACAACCATTGAAATAGGATAATTAATGGAAAGCGATTACACATTTAAAGGACATAATCATTCTAACGAACAGCCACTCGATGGCTGTTTTTTTATTTTTCCTATATAGGAATAGGTGGAAATGTCATTATTCATACAAATTCATACAAATATCAGATACATTTTATCAATTTTAGGATTACGACTTTTTGATTGCTGCTATAAGATAAAGCTAGCAAGTAAAGAGGAGGGTTCATTATGAAAGCGCTTAAATATATGGTTTTAACAGCGGGAGCTGCAGTGGTGATGACAGGTTGTGGCGGGTCAGGCTCAGATGAAGGTGAGCTTGTTATTTATACGACTCGAAGCGAGAACTTAAATGAAGCGGTTATTCCAAACTTCGAGAAGGAAACAGGGATTAAGGTTCAAACGATTTCAGCAGGCACGGGTGAGGTGGTCACGCGTGTGGAGTCGGAGCGTAACAATCCACAAGGGGACATTCTCTGGGCAGCGGACGTAACGATGCTACATGATAAGACGGATTTGTTTGAGGAGTATGTTTCTCCAGAAGATGAATTCATGATGGAAGGCTTTAAGAACACAACTGGCTTTTTCTCACCAGCCTTTTCAGATCCAACGGTATTTATCGTTAACACAGATCTTGCTGGTGATATTCAAATAGATAGTTTTGAAGACCTTTTAAATCCTGAGTTAAAAGGGCGAATCGCTTTTGGAGACCCTGTCAACTCAAGCTCTGCTTTTCAATCATTGGTGGCAATGCTGTATGCGGCTGGAGAGGGAGACCCACTGGCAGATGAGGCATGGGACTTTGTTGAAGAATTTTTAGCTAATCTTAATGGCAAGGTTCAAGGTAGCTCTGGCCAAGTTCACCGAGGAGTCGCTGATGGAGAGTATGTGGTTGGACTGACATGGGAGGATCCGGTCATTCACTATATGCAAAGTGGAGCAGCAGTTGATGTCGTGTTCCCAACGGAAGGTGTCGTGTATCCTGGTCAATCGGTTCAGATTATTAAAGGCACGGATAATTTAGAAGGTGCACAGAAATTTATAGACTATGTATTATCTGAGGAAGTCCAAAGTCGCACGGGAATGGAATTAACCGTCCGTCCACTTCGAGAGGGTGTTGAGGTCGCGGATTATATGACTCCTCAGGATGAAATTTCCTTATTTGAGGAATACGATGAGGATTATATTATCGAGCATACGGATGAAATTACCGCTCGTTATGTAGATGTGCTTGAGCAAACAATGAATTAATGAGCTGGATATGCAGAGTACATCATTCGCTCTGCATATCTATTTTTTATCAGAAGGTAAAGGAGAGATCAACCATGAGTGTAGCTATTCACATTGAAAAGGTAGTAAAGAAATACGAGGACCATACAGTAATTGACGGGTTATCTTTAGAAATTAAACCGGGTGAGCTATTTACATTGCTGGGGCCATCAGGATGTGGAAAAACGACCTTGCTACGAATGATTATCGGGTTTAACTCGATTGAAGGTGGAGCAATTAAGTTAGATGATCAAGTCATCAATACGATCCCCGTTAATAAACGTAAAATGGGCATGGTTTTTCAAAACTACGCGATTTTTCCACATATGACCGTAGAGGAGAATATTGCGTTTGGACTGAAGGCTCAGAATCAAGGGAAGAAGGATATGCAGAATCGAATTAATGAGATCATGAAGGTGGTTCGAATTGAGGATCATCATGCTAAGAAGCCAGATAAGCTTTCTGGTGGACAGCAGCAACGGGTTGCGCTTGCTCGTGCTTTAGTTATAAACCCTAAAGTACTCTTAATGGATGAGCCACTTTCCAATTTGGATGCAAAGCTTCGTGTAGAGATGCGTAATGCGATTAAGGATATTCAGCAAAAGGTTGGTATTACGACTGTTTATGTAACTCACGATCAGGAAGAGGCATTAGCTATTTCCGACCGGATTGCCGTCATGAACAAGGGGATTATTCAACAAATTGGGAAACCGGAGAATATCTATTTACGCCCAAATAATGTATTCGTTGCACAGTTCATTGGTACTTCAAACTTAATTAAAGGAACGGTACAAAAGCAACAGGATGGAACCTTTGTTGTCTTTAATGATGGATATAGCGAGAGAATGGATCATCTTCTGGACACTGTGACGGATGGACAACAGGTTGTTGTTTCTGTAAGACCTCAAGAGTTTGTCGTTAGCAAGGATGCCAATGCAATCTCTGGTGTTGTAGATAAAACCATGTTCTTAGGAATCAACACGCATTACTTTATTACGTTAAAGACAGGTGAATCTGTAGAGGTCGTACAGAATATTGAAGATCACTCAATCATTCCTGAAGGTACATCGGTGAACGTAAAGGTGAAACCTAGGTTAATCAATGTATTTGATGCGACAAGTGAGATGACACTGATTAAGGCAGGTGAGTAATATGCTTCGAAAAAGCCTGAATGGATGGAACCTGATCACATTATTTATTATGCTATTTTTCGCTTTATTTATCTTATTTCCCGTTATTCTTGTGTTAAATAAAAGTATCTACGATTCTGGGTCAGGCACATTTACCTTACAGCATTTTGCCCATTTCTTTGAACGTAAATTCTACTGGGTAACACTTTGGAACAGTATTAAAGTAACCATTGTTAGTACTCTGCTTGCAGTTATCATTGGCTTGCCACTTGCCTACATCCTAAGACGAGTAAAAATCTTAGGAAGCAAGACGATTCAAATTCTGATCATTGTTTCTTATATTTCACCACCCTTTATTGGAGCCTATGCGTGGATTCAGTTATTAGGTAGAGGTGGAGTCATCACTAAATTTATCAATGATACATTTAATTTAAATTATGATGGTATTTATGGATTTGCTGGAATTGTCCTTGTGTTAACACTTCAATCATTCCCGTTAATCTTTATTTACATTTCGGGTGCACTCAAAAACTTAGACAATTCTTTAATAGAAGCAGCGGAAAGTCTTGGTTATTCTGGAATTCAACGCGTAATGAAAATCGTGGTCCCTTTAATAACACCAACGATTCTTGCAAGCTCCTTACTGGTATTTATGCGAGTCATTGCAGATTTTGGTACGCCAATGCTTATCGGAGAAGGGTATCGGACCATCCCCGTTTTAATATATACTCAATTTATGAGTGAGGTTGGTGGGGATGCAGGATTTGCCGCAGCTATTGCCGCAATCTTTATTATCGTCACGATTGCTTTATTCCTTGTTCAACGTATTATTTCACGTCAGTATTCTTATTCAATGTCTGCTCTAAAGCCAATGGAAGTTAAGCGTAGCTATGGTATTAAAAACGTGCTCAGTCATGGCATTGTATATGTCATCGCGCTTCTATCCATTCTGCCGCAGCTAGTCGTTGTGTACACGTCTTTCTTAGAAACAACAGGTGGACAGGTATATACAGGACGTTTCTCTTTACAAAATTATGAAACAATCTTGTTTAATCGAGATTTATCGATGATCTTAAACACGTATAAGCTAGGGTTATTTGCAATCGTTATCATTGTATTGTTAGGAATCTTTATTGCGTATTTAACGGTGCGTAAACGAAATATGATTACGTCATTGCTTGATACGATCTCCATGCTACCGTTTGTTATCCCGGGTTCTGTATTGGGTATAGCATTGGTCTTTGCTTTTAATGACTCTCCGTTTTTCTGGACGGGTACAGCCTTCATTATGATTTTGGCCTTTGTTATTCGTCGAATGCCATATACGATCCGTTCAAGTACAGCCATTGTGAGTCAGATAAGTCCTAGCATGGAGGAAGCTGCGATTAGCTTAGGTGCCTCTGAAAAAAGAACATTCTTTAAAGTCATTGTTCCAATGATGATGCCAGGTGTGTTAGCCGGTGCGATTATGAGCTGGATTACCATCCTTGGAGAATTAAGTGCTTCAATCATTCTTTATTCAAGCCGTACACAAACGTTAGCTGTATCTATTTATTCGGAGGTTATTCGTGGAAATTTCGGAAATGCTTCCGCTTATTCAGCTATTTTAACCGTTACATCAATCCTTTCCCTGTTGTTGTTTTTTAAGCTAACGGGCAAAAAGGAAATGAATTTATAAAAAGCAGAGTGGGCTGCCTTTAGATCAAGGATCGAGGTAGCCCTATTTTTAAAACTGTGTGTAGTGGAGTTGGCACATATGGCGAGTAGAAAAATGAAGGATGATATTAAACGTTCTTTTATCAAATATGCCGTCGTAATCATAGCAGTTATACTCATCGTCTATTTGCTCTCATTGTATCTTGTATTTAATTTAACGATTGTTCACCCGAATCAGAAGATAAATGAACAAGTAGCTTCAGAGGTTCAGGTCGGTTTCGATGAATATCGAACCGGTATGGTAGCTCTAGCGCAAGATGAATCCATTCGTCGGTTTCTCTCTGGTGAGGAGGAGCCAAGTGGGGTGAATCGAATACTGTATGACTTTCGTAATCAACGTCAAATGTATGCTGATTTTGTCTTAGTAAATGGTGAAGAAGAGATTGTAGCTACTAGTTACTATGATGGGGTAGAACAAGAACTCAACGAAAGTAAGCGCCTACATCCGTTCATTCAAAAAGCAGCGGCTATTGGAATGGTGGAAGAGAGATTAACTAAGCGTATACAAGATGTGAATCATGACGCTTCCTACGTTTTTGCTATTGCTTTAAAGGACGATGAGAAGATAGTAGGCTATTTATTATTTTTTCTAGAAAACCAGCTTCAACCACTAAACAATCAACTGATCTTTGTAACCGATCCATATGACAATGTGATTTTTTATAATCACTCATTTCCACTTAGCCCTCTTGGTAAGCTTCATCTTGAAAGCGATGCTAAGCTGATTCCTCATGTGGGAGATTATTTCTATCAAACACAAACCGTTATAGAAGAGAATCAATCTAAGGTGGTTACACTGACCTCGATTAATGTCTTTCGTTTGTTATTACTGTACGGCATTCTAACGATGGTTGTTAGTAGCTTTATTATTATGACGGTGGTGTGGTTAGCCACTCCTAAGATTCTTAAGAAGTCCTTACAGCCATTTGATGCATTGGTTAGCATGATATCTACAAAAAATCACAATCAGCACTTTCAAACGGAGCTTATGTATGATGAGGTACAAATGATTTATGAAGAATACAAAAGTAAAATTAATGAAATCCAAATGCTTGTGGATCAGAACCAAGAGATAATGGAGAAAAAGCGCTTGAGTGAGCTAAAGCATTTAGAAGCAAAATTTAATCCTCATTTTCTATTTAATGTATTAGAGATGATTAAATATGAGACATTGGCTGACCCTGAAAATGCTTCAACGATGATTATTAAAACAGCAAAGCTGATGCGATATAATTCAAACTTTGGTGATACGACCGTACCGCTTGGAAAAGACCTGGACTATCTTGAAGATTATTTTTCTCTGCAATTGATGCGTTATGGAAAAAGGCTTGAGTATTCGATATCAATTGAACCTCGATTGTCTCAGGCTAACATTCCGAAGCTCATGATTCAGCCTTTAATAGAGAATGCGATTAAGCACAACATTAATGAAGTGGGCAGCCTATCTATAGAACTAGATATTCAGTTGCTTGAAGAAGATACAATGCTTATCCGAGTGAGCGACGATGGGTTAGGAATAGAATTGTCCAGACTCATAAATATCCAGTCTATTATAGCGGGTGATATACAAGAAACAGAGCATACCGGACTAAAAAATACGCATCAACTCATTCAGCTTTTGTATGGTAAGGAGTATGGGCTTGAGATACAAACGAAACCTAAAGAAGGAACGGTTATTTCTTTGCGAATTCCATATAAGGGGTGAGAAGGAATGTTAAAGGTCGTACTGATTGAGGATGAGCCAATTATATTAAAAGGACTTTTATATCGCATGGATTGGCTTCATAGCGGCTGTGTGGTTGCTGGAACTGCAGAAAATGGAGTAAAAGGCGCTCAACTTATCGCTGAGACCAATCCCGATATTGTGATCACTGACATTCGTATGCCCTTCAAGGATGGGCTTGAGATGCTTAAGGAGACAAAGGAAATTTATCAATATGAAGCAATCATTCTTTCAGGGTATGGCGAATTTAACTATGCTCAACAAGCAATTAGTCTTGGGGTTCGTGATTACCTCCTAAAACCAATTGATTTAAATGAATTAGCTGAGTCCTTAAAACGACTATCAATCGAAATTAAAGAGCATAAGCAACAAGAGAATGAAAAACAACAGTCCAATGTGATGAAGGATTTACTTTCTTTTAACGTAGCATCAGATGGAGAAGCGACTTATGCCGCAGAGGCCGTTCGTTTTATTAAAAGGTACTATGATCAAAAGATTACCCTCGTTATGCTAAGTGAGGAAGTGGGTCTTTCTACTGTGAGTATGAACACAAAGCTTAAAGAAGCAACAGGTTATAGCTTTAACGAATTTCTCACAAGATACCGAATTACAAAAGCACTTGATAAGCTACAAAATGAAAAGGTGCTCGTCTATGAAGTGGCTGAAACAACAGGCTTTAGTGACTACAAATATTTTAGCCATGTGTTTAAGAAATACATTGGCATGTCGCCAAAGCAGTTTTTGAAGGATTCGATGTAAAAGAGAGCATGGTTTGAAAGAGTCATGCCCGGGGAATGCTGACCATTTTAGTGTAGAGATATCGTTCATCAAATTCCTTTATATTTCTATTTTCAGCTAACACAAGTCGTAGGTGCAACCTTTCCTTTGTTTAAAAACTCGCCAAAAAGGGATAAAAGTATACAGGCTCGATTCATTTTAGTAAGCTGTTGTTACATTTAACTTTTATCTTAAGGAGGAAGTGACTTGAAAAAAATTGATTTAGTAGGAACGGATTTGAATGTATCCAATATTATAATGGGCAATATGCGTATTAATAATTTGTCTGTAAAGGAAACGGAAGGGTTAATATATACAGCGCTTGAAGCGGGTATTAATGTGTTTGACCATGCAGATATATATGGTGGGGGTAGCTGTGAAGAACATTTCTCGAAAGCGCTTTCTGGAAATGAAAGTATACGGGAAAAAATAATTCTGCAAAGTAAATGTGGGATAAGAAAAGGCTATTACGATTTCTCTAAAGAACACATCCTTTCCTCGGTAGACGGAATTCTGCAGAGGTTAGACACAGATTACCTAGATATCCTATTACTGCACCGTCCTGATCCACTTATGGAGCCAGATGAAGTAGCAGAGGCCTTTGACCAGCTACACCATTCAGGGAAGGTTCGCTACTTTGGAGTATCCAATCACAACCCTACACAAATAGAACTCCTACAAAAGAGTCTTACGCAAAAGCTAGTGGTTAATCAAATGCAGCTTAGCATCGCTCATACACCACTCATTGACTCAGGCGTATCACTCAACATGAATACAGATAATGCTGTAAATCGCGATAGCAGCACACTTGAATACTGTCGCTTAAACGACATTACCTTGCAAGCATGGTCGCCATTCCAAACCGGATTCTTCGATGGAGTATTTGTTGGTGACAATGAAAGATTTCCAGAATTAAACAAAGTGTTGGAGCGACTCGCTAAGAAGTACGATGTCACTCCAACTTCTATCGCTGTGGCATGGATCACACGACACCCAGCTAATATTCAAGTTGTGCTTGGCACAACAAATGCAGCCCGCTTACAAGAGTCAGCGGCAGGATCAGAGATTCCGCTTACGAGACAGGAATGGTTTGAGCTTTATGCGGCGGCGGGGAATATGGTGCCTTAAGACAACAAACAAACCTTAACGGGTTTGTTTTTTTTTTGTCTTGAGATGTTTTTATCACAGAGGTGAATTTTTTCCTACAGGTAGGAAAATCTAGTGATATAGCGCTTTCACATCCCCTGCCGTACAGTGGACATATAGAAAGGTGGTGGTTCGTTTGCAAGAAAAACGTAAACAATTAATTGACTTTCTATCAAAACAAAACCAAGGCTTCGTATCAGCGGCAACGCTTGCTGACATGTTAAATGTTACGGATCGAACCATCCGTAATTATATAAAGGATATTAACGAAAACTTCAGTGACATTGTCATCATTTCCTCTCCGCAGGGATACGCCATTGTGACTGATGACAGTCTTGGAAATCAAGAGGAGGTTGATCTAACTAACAAAGAACCTGAAGAAGCAATTCTTGAATTTGAAATCATCCAATATTTAATGAACCGTGATGATTACACAACATATGAAGAATTAGCTGAAACCTTTTTCTATTCACCGCAAACCATACGAAGTCGAATGCAAAGATTAACGATGAATATCCATTCCTTAGGCATCGACGTTTCTATTAATACAAGAGTATTCAAAGGGATCAAGCTGAATGGAACAGAGATTCAAAAAAGAACGTTACTTGAGAGTTTTTTTACATCCATTCCCGTTAAAAAAGAGAACTTTAAGGATTTTGTTTTTGATCATTTTCGTTCATGGGTCAATGCAGAAACAATTGAAAACGTTTTTAAACGAATGGATGAATTAAATATAGAGTATCAGCTTAACATTGAATTTACGGTGTATAAAAAGCTAGCAGTACAACTGCTTATTATGATCCATCAAATGAATCAGAAGCGGTTTGTTGTGATAGAAAACAATGAGCTTCATAATCTTAAATCCTTTAAGGAATTTGAAGTGGCCCAAGCTTTTCGTACTCAATTAAAGGACTATGTAAGCTTTACAGAGGATGAGGTCGTATTCTTAGTCAATTACCTCATGTCGCTTCAGCTTGATCTGGAAAAAGAAGACGTCACGAATCACAATTCAGATATTGTCAAAAGAATTGAAGACATTCTACGTAAAGTAGAACAGGTGTATCATGTGCCGACCTATTCGAAGAATCGATTTAGGCACAATATTCTTAATCACATCTATCGAATTATAAATCCAGCTTCTCACAATTTACTGATCTATAATCCGTTTGTAAAAGAAACAAAAGCAGAGTATTTCTTTTCGTTTAGCGTAGCCTCAAATCTGGCTTTGCAAATAGAGAAAGAGTTTCATGTTGAGATACAGGATAGTGAAATTGCCTATCTGGCTTATCACATCCAGGTCATCATTCAGTCAAAGGATAAAAAGAAGCGCAAAACCATTCTACTCTATACAAGAGGGTATGAGCGTACAGAGCTTCTGGCTTCAAAGATTACAACCTACTTTGATGAATTAGACATTGTTGGGATTGAAAAGTATTCGACAGGATATGAATTTGCGGATTTCTATTTATATATAGGTGTGGACTTAACGGAGGCAGCTCAAAACAATGCAAATGTTGTTTCCATCCAAAGTAGTTTTAAGAGTGCGGATATTAAAAGGATAAGATTCTTTCTTGAAGCTCAAAATATGGTTATTGAACGAGCAGATATTTATTGGATAAATGAGACAAGCCCTGAAAAAGCCATTCGGCATCTATTGGAAATTAGTGAGCTAGACACTTTTTATGATCCCATTATGAAAAGAGAAACCATGTCCTATACCTCTATCGGGAACTTAGTAGCGATTCCCCATCCATATTTTGAAAGGAAAGAGTATAAGGAACGTGTCGTTATAGGTGTCAACGATCATGTCATTCAATGGGGAACAGAAAAGGTTCAGCTTGTCATTATTTATATCCCCTCATCAGATGTAGAGCGGAATGAATACGTGTTTACAGAGTTTTTTCAAAAAACCAAGAGTATTGAACGTGTAAGGTCTCTTGTCCATACAACGAATGAAGAAGAGTTTCTGGCCATTTGGAATCAAATTTAATGAAGAAGAGGAGAGATTTATTATGTTAATGAATATGAAGGATTTACTAGAAGTAGCGTACAAAAACAACTTTGCCGTGGGGTCTTACAACGTAGCAAACAGTGAATTTGTAAGAGTCATTATTGAAGCAGCAGAAGAACAGAATGCCCCGGCAATTATTCAGATTCATCCGAACGAAGTGGCACTTTTAGGCAATGATTTTATTACGTATGTACGTGAAGCCTGCCGCAATGCAAAAGTACCTATGGTCATTCATCTTGACCACGGTGGTTCCATTGAGGATGTTATGACAGCGATTCGAAACGGTTTTACCTCTGTAATGATTGATGCTTCACACGCTTCATTTGAAGATAATATCGCTATTTCTAAAGAGGTCGTGAAGCTAGCTCATAGCGTAAATGTTTCTGTAGAGGCGGAGCTAGGAACAATTGGTTCAAATGAAGGAAGCTCAGAAGGTGGAGCAGATGAAATTCTTTTCACAGATGCAGATGACGCCAAAACATTTGTTGAACAGACAGGTATTGATACGCTTGCTATAGCAATTGGTACCTCTCATGGGCAGTATAAACACGCTAGACAACCTGAATTAAAACTGGATCTACTTGAAGAGATTAACCAGAAAGTAGACATCCCTCTTGTTCTTCACGGAGGAAGTGACAACAAGGATGAAGAGATTTCGCAAACGTACCTTCATGGAGTAGCCAAGATTAATCTATCTACAGATATGAAAAATGCCTTCTTTAAAGAGATGCGTCGCTTCCTTATTGAAAACGATACAGCTTATGAGCCAGATGTCATTATGCCAAGCGCACGAAAAGCAGCAAAAGAAGTCGTGAAGAAGAAGATGGACTTGTTTAACTCAACAAATCAAGCGCATCACTACTTTAGTTAAGTAGGCAGAACGAGGGGGGATTTTTTGTGGAATTAATAGATATTTTGACAAAAGATCAGATTATTTTAAATCTGAAAGGGACCAATCAAGACGATGTAATTAATGAATTAGTTGATAAATTAGCAGAGAATAACCTGACGAGTGATCCAGTGTCATTTAAAAAGGCTATTTATAAAAGAGAAAATGAGATATCTACAGCGGTGGGGTATGGAGTAGCGATACCTCATGCAAAGTCAAAGTCAGTGACTAAGCCAACCATCTTGATGGGCAGAACTCTACATGGTGTTGACTATGGTGGTCAGCACACTAATTTAATCTTCATGATTGCTGCGCCTGAAAATGCATCGGATGAACATCTTTCTCTTCTGTCTAAGCTTTCAACCTTTCTAATGAGTGAAACATTCCGTGCAAAATTACTCGTCGCTACCTCGGTAGATGATGTTGTGAACGCGATTGAAGATCATGATATTCCTGAGGATACAGAGAGCGCTGATAAGCCCGACTCTGGAAAATATATCATTGGAATCACTGCGTGTATGACTGGAATTGCTCACACGTATATGGCCGCTGAATCCTTAAAGGAAGCAGCAGCTAAGCGTGGCATGAAAGTTAAGATTCAAACAAACGGTGCTAACGGACCAGAGAATCAATTGACAGCATCTGATGTTCGCAATGCCGATGCGATCATTGTTGCACATGATGTTGCTGTAGATACAGAAAGTCTCCAAGGAAAACGATTTGTTGATGTACCAGTCAAAAAAGCAATTAGTCAAGCTGACCAATTGATAGATAAAGCTCTTTCGTATGATATTCGAGACTCATCAGCTAACATAGATATATCTGATGAAGAAGAGCCAGAGAAAAAATCAGGTATTAATTTCTATAAACATATTATGAGTGGCGTCTCTTACATGATCCCATTTGTAGTGGTCGGCGGTATTTTTATCGCGTTATCGTTTATGTTTGGAATCGACGCGGCAAATCCAGAAAGTGACCAATACAATGTCTTTGCTGAATTCTTTAGTCAAGTCGGAGGAGAAGCGGCCTTTGCTTTAATGGTTCCTATCCTAGCAGGATTTATTGGTTTTAGTATTGCTAGCAAACAAGGACTTGCTCCGGCCATGATCGGTGGAATGATTGCAACCATTGGAGGGTCTGGATTTTTAGGTGGGATGATTGCAGGTTTTGTTGGTGGATTTTCTGCTAAATATATTGGACGAGCTTTCAAAGGTGTACCTAAGGCTTTTCAAGGTTTAATTTCAGTTTTATTAGTTCCATTATTGAGTACATTCATTGTTGGGGCCTTTATGTTCTTTATCCTAAATACCCCAATGTCATTGTTGAATGTATTCTTAGAAAATTGGTTAACAGGACTTACAGGTGTGAATGCAGCCATCTTAGGTGCATTATTAGCAGGCATGATGGCCTCTGACATGGGAGGGCCTATTAATAAAACCGCATCTGCATTCGGGCTAGCGATGTTTGCTGCAAATATCTTTGAACCCTCTGCAGCCTTAATGGTTGGAGGAATGGTCCCGCCACTTGGGATTGCTCTTGCCACAACCATTTTCAAAAATCGTTTTACTCTTCAAGAGACCGAAGCTGGAAAAGCAAGCTATGTACTCGGAGCTAGCTTTATCACTGAAGGTGCCATTCCTTTTGCGGCAGCCGATCCATTACGGATTATCCCAGCGAACATCGTAGGTGCTGCTATTGGTGGTGCTGCATGTATGGCCTTAGACATTTCACTAAAAGCACCACATGGTGGAATCTTTGTTATCCCGATTGCAAGTAGTGCTCCACTTTTATACATCGGATGTATCTTACTTGGATCCGTTGTAACATGCATAATGATTGGATTTTTGAAGAAACCCCTTTCTGAGGAAGCTCGGAAAAAAGCAAAAGCAATGGATTCTATTATCTAAAGTATTAAAAAACCGCCTTGAGAACGATGAGGCGGTTTTTTAATAGTATTACGTTTATTCAAAAGGGCGATTGGTATCACCTTGATAATCATAAATAAACGTTTGAATATCACCTTGTTGAATCATTATGTACACTTTTCCATTTTGAGTATATAGCTGATCATCCATAAGACCGTCTCCAATCTCGATGACATCTTTTGCTTCACCTGTTTCCGTGTCTAATACAATAAGGTGATAATCACCAATCGTGACTTCCCCAGGTTCGCTTTTTGAAGCGATGATGTAAAACATCCCATCATCATAAAGGTAATCAACTAAAGTCCAACCTGCATGATCAAAACGCCATTTCTCCTCCATGGAAAAATCAATATACACAATGTCTCCATCTCCTTCAACGTCAGTGGAAATCATAAGTCCATCGTCGGTCATTAGTGGCTGCCTATACCACATGTATGAGTTTTCAAAGGAAGCCTCATTTAATGTTTCTCCTGTTGAAGCATCAACCTCTATAAGAACAACTTCATCGTCAGGGTGATTATACGACTGTACAAAAACAGAGCCCTCATGAACGTAAGGGTACTTGGTTTTTGAAGAGCTTTCCGTCACTGTATTAGGACGTTCTACCTCCCAAATGACATCGCCTGTATCCTTTTCAATTGCATATAGACTCATATCCGATTCATAAAAAAACGCATCATCACTTTCAGCAAGTCCTGAATTTATTCGACCAAAGGGATGCTCCCAAATCAGCTCGGCACTCTCTATGTCATATGCCTCCATGACATTTTGATCAAACCAGACAATGTAATCTTCAAAAATATAGGGTTTCGTATCATATTGTTTTTCAATAGGGTACGTCTGATGAACCTCTCCGGAATGAATATCTATAGATACAAGCTGGCTCGATTTATAGATGTACAGCAGTTCATCAACAATTTGAGCATGCTCACCGTCTATAAAACCTTCATTTCTCCATATTTCTTCTTCAGCTGTTAAATTGTATTTAAAAAGTCCTAAGTGTTGCTGAACGCCAATGACTTCCTCGTTACCTAAAAATAATCTCGGCTGCATAGAATCTTGCTTTAACGTGCGGAAGGTATCTTCATCATAGTCATCCAATGTTTTGATGTCATGATCAAGGACAGTGTCTGTCACTTCTGCTTTTTGTGAGGAATTTTCTTCTGGCTCCTCCTCCTCAAAAGGTTCTTCTGATACAGCTTCTTCTTCATCCACCTCTGGAGGCTGAGTGTTCTCGGGTACATCCTCGACTTCTAGGCTTGTGCTATCTTCAGGCTGGCAAGATACAAGTACAATAGTTATTATGATCAAACTTACAACATGCATCGCGTATACTCTCTGTGTTCTCATTTAATCACCCTTTTGTATAAACTTCCCGATCTCATTTGGAAATCGTTTCAATTTATCCAATATACAGGAGTATCAGTTTATAACAAAGGGTATTTATTACTAAATGCACCCAGGAATTCACCTTGAAGGAGTTTTTTATGAAGAATTATAAGCTAGCCATTATAGTATTAGTTCTTTTAATTACGTTGATTCTTATTATTATAGGAAGGATTGGATACTACGTTTATGACCATGTGCGCATTGTTATGTTTGAGCAGGTGGTGGAGGATCAGGACTGGGATGTGAATGAGGTGGAGGTTACCATCGTCGACGGCCTAGGAATCGATCCAATTGCGAAAATTGAGGAAGAGGATATCATGCAACGTTTGATGAATGAACCAGCGGATATGGAGCTGCGTAAAATGAGAGAGAGAGTTGGTGCGGACTGGCTGTACCGTTTAAACATTAGAGGAGGAAATTATTCTGGAGATGTGGAGGTTGCCGAGGAATATATAGGATTTAGACATGAAGTTTATCGTGTTCAAAATCACAATAGACTCCTAGAAGTAATAGAGGAGTTGGAAGAGGAAGGGGCATTGGAGTGGAAAGAGTATGAATAATTTTGGCGGAGACTTAGTGGCGTGAGCATGACCAAGATGAATTTGAAGTTCTCCAAGAAAAACATACTCTTTATCACGAAGAATCCAGGGGTTATCAAGGGTAAGATGCCTTTATCAAGAAAAACAAGGTCCATATTAAGAGATAGAACATCGTTACCAAGCTCCTAAGCCTGTTACCAAGAGTGACTCCCTGCTCACCAAGAAGAACACCAATTTACCAAGATCTGACCACCTAACCTGTACCGTCAGCCCGCGCCATGTGCGACACTCACAGCCCCCAAAAAAGACGAGCACTTGTATGCTCGTCTCATTGTATCAATTCCATCCAAACAGCTGCAAAAAGCGTTGCCAGATACCTGGTTCTTCCTCTTGCTCTACTTCGTCCTCGCTGTCATCTGGCGAGGTTATGCTTGCGGTTTGAATAACAAATTGGACATTATTTATGACATCGTTATTTTCTTCTGACGTAAAAGAGATGGCTTCAAAATCTGATTTATCATATTGGGAGATCATCTCATCAATTTCTTTTTGCATTTGTTCAGGAATTTCACCAGTGGCTGTTTCAAGCTCTGTCATTCCGCCACGTATTTCAGATAAGCCTCCAGATAATTGCGACGAACCATTCGCAGACTCACTAATACCGGAGTGGAGCTCACTGTAACTTGTAGAAAGCTGGCTAACACCGTTTGTATACTCAGTTAATCCAATATGGAAGCTTCCATATTGGCTGGCGAGCTCTGCAATCCCGCTACTCAATTCCTCTAAGCCTTCACCAGGATTAAGATCTTGAAAGGCCTCTTGCACAGATGCGGTGAATGTGTTCATGCCTTCCTCTAATTGAGAGGCGGAAGAACTAATTTCCTCTAATGCAGGCCCGACTGCATCAAAGGCTTCTTTTACCGCATTAAATGTGCCTTTAGCTGTTTGAGCTGCAACATAGGTGTCAACAAGCTGCTGGACTGTTTCTGATTCTGGATTGTCCATGTAAAGCTGTTGGATGTCATCCTCGCTAATTTCATGTGAGGGAATGTCATCAATCGATTCTTTGAGTGCGCCATAGGCCTGCTCATAGCCTGTCTTTAATTCATCTACTCCACCAGCGAGCTCTGACATGCCAGCTGCAAATTGGTTAAGTGCATCAAATAACCCTTCATCAAGCCCAATGTCCATATCCATATCGCTTCCATTTAAACCTTCACTAATTTCTAGCAGCCCTGATTGGATACTGCTTGAAGCAGCCACTAACTCTGAACCAGCATTGGCTGTTTCACTTAGTCCACTTTTATATTGGCTTGAGCCGTCCTCAAGTTGGCTTAAGCCTGAAGACAATTCATCTAGTCCACTTTTCACTTCACCCAGACCGTCATTTAAGTCAGAAATCGCTCCGGTTAACGTATCAAACTCACCAGTAAGCTCTTCAGTATCAGGTGATTCAATGGCGAAGGATGAAGGGAGAGCGGAAATTTCAATCCCATCCATTTCAAAGTTTTTGACCTCTGCATTGACTTCAAATGAACCGCCTTCTTCAGGCATGACTGTAAATGCAAGCTGTTTATCTTGTCCCGCATTAGCAATTGTTGCCCCTGGCGCTTCAATTTGTGAAAACTGTTCCCCGTCCAAAGGGATTGAGATTTGAAGTAGATAGTTTTCAAAAAAAGCTGGGTCCACCTCTGGATTTTGAGTTACATCAATATCTAATTGAAAAGAACCGTCCTGTCCTAAGAGCTCCTCTGGCTGAATCTTTTGTCCATCTATTGAGTAGCTAATCTCAAAATCCCATGGAAGAGGCGTGTCACCAGGTAGATTCCCTTGGTAGTAGAACATGCCTTCTGTAGCTTCGAGCTCAACCTCGTCTTCAGACGGTTGCTGAATGTCAAATAGAGAGGTTAAGTTCTTTACTTGGTTATAGGCTCCGTAGTCTCGAATGATACCCTCTTCAGTAATACTTAAGGCGTTAACTATATACAGTTCCTCGACAGATCCATTTGCAAGAAGGTTTGCATAAACCACTTCATCCTTTGATGAGACTGTGCCCTCCGCTGGTTCTTCGGCAAAGGCAGTGGAAGTAAATATAAAGGGCTGAGCAACAAGAGCTGTCGCGAGTGTAATGGTTGTAGTCCGTTTCAATTACTTTTCCTCCTCATAAAAATTTGATTTAAGTGTTGTCTTTTTGACCAGTTTGTCACCAATAAGTAATAATGCTGGTAAGAAAAAGGTAACAAGAATAAACGCGAGCGCTGCCCCTCTTCCAAGTAGTAGTCCAATCGAGGATACCGTTGGATTTGATGAGGTAAACCAGAGTATAAAGCCAACACTTGATAAAATGGCCGCAGATATAATAATTGAAAATAGTTTTTCGTCTAAGGCTTTTTTCATTGCTTCAAAAGCGGGCATGTTCTCCCGATGATGCTTATACGTTTCCATTAATAGGATGCCGTAATCAATGGTGGCAGCTAATTGAACGGTACTGACAATTAAATACCCAACAAAAACAAGCGAATCATTCGTATAATAAGGGATGGATAAGTTAATCCAAACTGCCGCCTGTATGGTTAGGAGTAGAATGATCGGTATAGACACAGAGCGGAATGTAATTAATAATACGGTCGCTATGGTAATGACCGTCATAATATTAACAAATTGATTATCCTTGCTTACAATGTCCTTCATGTCATACAGAGTGACACTCTCTCCTAAGCTATGTGCTTGATCCCCATAATAAGAGGAGGCTAGCTCCCTTGTCTGCTCAACGAGCTGGAAGGGGATATCGCCTTCTACACCAGCGTTTGTAATGACAATCATGCGGCTATAGTTCTCAGATTGAAATTCACTGACAATCGACTCATCAAGATAATCAATCGGAATAGCAGGATCAACAGCAGTGGCATAGGACATGACTGAGTCCACATGTGGCAACTGTTCAATCTCTACCGCAAGCTGTTCTTCCTTAGCAATATCATCATTTGGTACGAGCAATACAATCGGTGTTGACTGTCCAAATGTCTCTTCTATCTCTCTGATATCTTGACCAGATCGTGTATCCTCAGGAAGCTCGCCGAGTCCATATGTGAACGAGGTACTACTTTGAGCAAGGAAGCTAGGAACAAGTAGTAGAAATACAATAACAAGAGCAGGGATACGCCATTTCAGAATCTTGGCTCCTACTCCTTCAAAACTTGGAATAAGGTTTCGGTGCTCTGTTTTTTCGATCCATTTATACCCGTAAAGCGTGAGTGCAGGAAGGAAAACCACAACTGAAATAAAGCTGAAGACAATCCCTTTTACCAGATTTAACCCAAGATCTGCACCTACACCAAAGTCCATCAGCATTAACGACATAAAACCAAAGAAGGTTGTAAGGGCACTAACAAAGATGACCGGAAATGAGGCTTTCATAGCAACAGCCATCGCATCCTCTGGCTTCTTCCCGAGCTTTAGCTCGTCGGAGAATTTGTGAAGCAGGAAGACGGCATAATCCAAGGAGACGGCTAGCTGCAAGATCGGTGCAACGGATTGTGTAACATAGGAGACTTCTCCTAGAAAAATGTTTGTTCCTAAATTAATGAGTATGGAAACGCCGATTGCTGTTAAGAAGAAGATAGGCTCTACCCATGATTTAGTTGAGACAACCAGAATAATAATAATAATCGGGACCAAAAGTGCAGCAGCGTATATCGTCTCTGAACTGGTCATATTTTGAGAAGTTGCTGTGTTTACAGCCTCTCCTGACACGGCATTTTCTTCACCTATAAGTTGGTAAATGGAGTCTGTCGCTGCTACTTCAGCCTCCGATTCAATGGTTAACGACAATAATGCATGGCCGTCCTTATAATATGATTCGATCATACTGACATCGGCCATCTCTAATGGAATTCGCACGTCCATGACGTCATCTAACCAGGTGACATCTGTTACTCCCTCGATATTGGCGAGCCTTTCTTTATAATTCAAGGCTTCTTGAACTGATACGTCTTTTATCAAAACGTTTGTATTCGGAATGGAAGCGGTAAACTCAGATTCCATCTCTTCTAGACCAATAACTGAAGGTGCCTCGTCCGGCAAATAATCCACCATGTTGTAATTCACGGATACAAAAAATTGAGCGATAACTGCAATAATGGTCAGCGCAGCAAAAGACCAAACGACAGACCGTTTATATTGAATGATTTTTTGAATGAGCAATATGTTCCCCACCTATATTGACTTTTCGTTGATTTCCCATAATAGTATAAAGACACAGTGTTGGATAAACAACAAACAGTTGATTAAAAAGTGTTAGCTAACCAACAATTATTGTGAATATGTTGGATAAAATGGATAAAAGGTTGTGACATATCATGTCAAATAAAATAGATAGACGAAAACAATATACAAAAATGGTCCTCAAGGATGGGTTAATTCAATTGTTAAAGGAGAAGCCTATTTCATCTGTAACGGTGAAAGAGCTTTGCGAGCTGGCCGATGTGAACCGCTCTACCTTTTATAGTCATTATAAGGATCCCTATGATTTGTTAGATAAAATGGGTGAAGAAATTGTAGTGGATATGACCGCTACCTTAAACAGCTATAATTTTAAAAAAGAAGAAGAAGTGCTGCAGATGACTGAGAAAATTCTTGAATATGTGGCTACAAAGAGTGAGATCTGTCAGGTGCTTTTAAGTGAGCATGGCGAGACAGCATTTAAGAGAAGAGTCATGAAGTTAACGCAACAAATTATCATGGAAAAATGGTTAGATGATTATCACCTGCGAGGAAAGCTTTCTGATTATATTCCACTGTTGATTCTAAGTGGCAGTATTGAAGTGATTAAGAACTGGTTAGGCAATGGAAGACAGGAATCAACGGCAGAAATGGCGTCTCTCATTCATCACTTCACAAATTATGGTCTAACTGGATTTCGTTCGTAAAATGAACGTAACTCTACACCTTTTTTTATGCTACATTTATACTATAAATTCAGACTAAAGGCGGAGAGAACCAGTTGACTTCCAATTTAACCGCGTATATCGCATTGATCTGTACTTCGGGTGTGTTTAACCTTTTTCTATGTATCTATGTGTTTTTAAGAAGGCATCACTATACGAATATCGCTCTATATTTTATCGTATATACATTCACCATCAGTGTGTATTGTTTTGCATCAGCGTTTGGGTTAATGGGATCAAGCTTAGAAGAAATGAAATTCTTGACGGTTATGATTTACATAGGACTGCCGTTTGCTTCTCCGCTTGGCTTATTATTTATCATGAAGTATCTTGGAATTAATACCTCTAAGAAGTCATTGGTTGCTCTGTTTGCTATTCCAGTAATTAGTTTTTTTATGGTGGCAACCAATGATTTTCACCATCTTCACTACAAGGTGTTTGAAATTGATCCTGTCCTTGGACCTCCTTTTCTTTATTTAGAAATCGGCATATGGTATGGGATCTATGGAACATTTACATTTGCGTGTATGTTTGTTGCTTTTCTTTTACTACTTTTTCGTTGGAAAGAGACAGCACCAGTATACTGGCCACAAATGATTAGCCTGATGTTTGGGCAATTAATTCCAATGGTCACTGCGTTTATTTATCTTCAGGGCTGGACTCCTCCTGGTGTAGATCCTGTTCCAATGGTCCTTTGGCTGACCTCAATTTTATATTTGTATGCGATTCAATCCTCAAGAATGTTTTCAGTGATGCCAGTAGCAAAAGCAGCTATTTTTAACAGCATTAATGATGGTGTATTAGTCCTGGATGCTCAGCTCCGACTGATTGAATACAACCAGGCGTTTAAAGGCATGTTTGATATGGTGACTAAATCAAGGTATGGATTGGACTTTCAAGAGGTTTGGAATAGCCTTTCCGGAGCGGACTTCCCTTTAGAGCTCAGTTCAATAGATTGGTCCAAAGAAGCGCAAGCTCAGTTGGAGATCACGCATCATGGATCCATCTATCAGGTTCGTATTACCCCATTAAAGCAATTGGGTAATCAAAAGGGACTGCTCTTTATTTTCACTGAAATGACAGAGCTTAAGCGACTACAGATGACTTTAGAGCATCGCGCGTATCATGATGAACTTACGCAAATTTATAATAGGAGAGCTTTCTTCGAGAATTGTGAGCAAGAGTTACTATTAGCTAAGCAGAAAGAGTTGCCCTATACACTCATCATCTTTGACATCGACTATTTTAAAAAGGTTAATGATACATATGGTCATGATGTTGGAGACCAATTACTCGCGCATGTAGTGTACATTTGTCAAACTCAGCTAGGTGAAGACATACTGTTTGCCCGTTACGGGGGAGAAGAATTTGTGCTAGGCTTACGTAACTATACAGCGGTAGAAGGAGAAATGTTGGCTAATCAACTGCGAGTATCACTTGAGTCTGAGCCCCTTTTAACTCAAGAAATTGCCATCTCTGTTACCATTAGCAGTGGAGTAGCAGAGACTTCAGTTCACTCTGAAGAATCACTGGATCAACTCATAAAAAAAGCCGACCAGGCACTATATGAAGCAAAAAGAAATGGACGTAATCAAGTAAAGGTATATGACTCGTTTGATACCATCTATCAAACGAATGGATAATACATTTCACCTTTGCAATGGAAAGGAATGAGAGAATGTATGACATCATCATTGTAGGTTCAGGTGTTAGTAGTTTATTTTTAGCATTAACATTATCTGAATCTGATGACAACCAGAAGATTCTCATCCTTGAAAAGGGTAAACCGTTGGCAGATAGAAACAGTTCCATCAACCAAGACAACTATGTCGGATTTGCTGGATTAGGTAAGTCTGAGGGAAAGTTTAATTATGCAAGTGGCTTTGGGGGCGAGCTGTCACGGAAACTTGGTGACGAGACACTTGACGAATTATTAAACGAGGTTGATGAGATTCTTTGCCAATTTGGTGGAGATAGGGTGGCTAAATATTCAACTTCAAATGAAACATTAAACGAGAAAGCTAAAAAAGCTGGTTTGCAGATGTTATCAACTGAAGTGAGGCATTTAGGAAGTAAGCTGTCTACCGAGGTTTTTCAACGATTTTATCAAGTGCTAAGTGTAAGCTCTAAGATAGATATGGTCTTTGAAGTGGATATAGAAGCTATAGAAAAAGATCAGAATGGGTTCTTTTTATCAACCAATAAAGGAGGCTTTGCCTCTCGGAAACTGGTAGTAGCCACTGGACGGTCTGGTACAGAGTGGTTAGAAGAACAATGCGCTGTTTTAGGAGTAAAACGAGGGAAAACAAGACTAGACTTAGGAATTAGAATTGAGATGCACGAGCAACAATGGCGGCAAGTCTTGCAGGATACTTTCGAAACCAAGCTGGCTCTTACATATAAACATACAACATCCACCACCTATTGTATGAATCCAAAAGGGGAGATTATCCGCAAATATCAAGAGGGGCTCGTCATGCCGGATGGGCAAAATTTTCGTGAGAAAGAAGCGGACACCTCGAATTTGAATTTTACATTATTTACACCAGTTTACTTTGTTAGTTTGCAAGAAGCGAATGACTATGCAAAGCAGGTGATTGGGCAAATTAATGATGGTGGTGACCGGATTGTAGTACAGCGACTAGAGGATTTTTTGAATAAGAAATCTACCGAGAACACCCAACTAGCAAAAAATCAAATACGACCGAGTCTAGAAGCTGATTGTGGGAACCTTTACGAAGAAGTTCCAGCGCTCTACTCAGACATTGTAGAGGAGTTTTTTGTTAGATTACAAAGTTTTCTTGGTCAAGAAATTGATGGGGACACGCTTTTATACGGGATTGATGGTAAGTTCTATTCCCCAATCATTGAAACAGATGAACAGTTCCAGACAAACATTAAAGGACTTTATGTCATCGGGGATTGTTCGGGCGTAACAAGTTCACTTTCTCAAGCTGCTGCGAGTGGCTTGTATTTAGGGAAACACCTCATGAAACGCTTCTAGAAAAAAGTATATAGTGTTATAATGTACATAAATACAAATACGAACGAAGTCTTTGGACAGCACTGAAAGAGCGACTCTTTCTGCGTCTAAAGGCTTTTTTGTCGTGTTGCTTTAGAGGAGGGTATATGATGAAAGATTTGCCTTGTAAGGGCTGTAAAGGTTTATGCTGTGGACCGGTTCCGATTACTCAACAAGAAAAAATCAACATAAAAAAAGCAATACGTAAAATGCCAAATAAGAAACTTTTGGAACTAAAAAACCAACCACGGCTTTTGGGGACATGTATCTTTTTTGATGAATCACGAGATCAGTGTGGCATTCATTCCGAACGCCCGTCCATATGCAGAGCATTCGGCTACTATAAAAATCTTGTTTGTTTTAGGGTGCCTGCCAGTGCCAGTAGCGAAACGTATATCGCAAAGGAGAAACCCATTGGTATATTAAGTATTGATTTTACTTGGGATCATTTTAGAAAATAACGTATGAAAGATGATAAAATTATCTTAGATGATATTTGAAGGGCTTACCAAATAAATACGCAAAGTAGAGGTGGTAAGATGATAATAGAATGGGTTAGTCGAAATTATGGTATAGAATTAGATGATTATAAGGAGCTTTCAGAGAGGGCTGTCCTACTTATAAAAGATGAGGAAAATAAGCTAGTTTTAAAGGGAAAAGTGGATGAAGACTCTCTTGAGCGGGAGCTAGAGATCATAGAGTTTCTTGAACTGCGTAAATTTCCAGTTCAGACGCCACTTTTACATGCCGATGGAGAATTTCTGTTACAGGATGAGGAAGCTATTTACTGTGTCTATTTTTATTTAGAAGGACGTCCCTTTAGCGCTAGTGAAAGCCTACGTGACAAAGAGGTGCCAAATTTATTAGGTGAGACGATCGCCAACATGCATCAGCAATTAGCGAAAAAACATGATCTTACGAGGTATGAAAATAAAGACTTCTACCAATTAGTTTTTGGCTTTGCCCGCGAGCAAATTGTAAGCATGAATCTACCTGCAACATTTGTACAACAGATGGATGAATTAGAACCAAGTATACGCTTTATGAACGTATCGTTACCAAAGCAGCTAATCCACCGCGATGCACATATCCATAATATGATCTTTCAGGATTATCAATTATCCTGGGTGATTGATTTTGAATTAGCAGAGGTCAATCTAAAGCTGTTTGACCTTTGTTATTGTGCCACAGGTGTCTTGAGTGAAGTGTATCAGGATGAATCCTTAAGAGAAGTGTGGATAGACTTTGTCAATCATCTTGTAGCAGGTTATCATAGTCAATGTCCGTTAACAAAAGAAGAACAAGACTCTATTTGGACCATGATGCTCTGCATTCAAATGATTTTTATGGCCTATTTTAAAGGGGATAAAGAACTGGTTGCCAGTAATCAAGACATGTTCCTTTGGATCTATTCAAAAAGAGAAGAGATTGGATCAATGAAGCTATAAAGAGCAAGTTAAGAGTGGATGAATCTCCACTCTTTTTATAGTGGATAAAGCCCTGTCTGAATAGCGGCTTCTGCCATCATATTGTACCCTGATTGATTTGGATGAATTCGGTCACTTGAAAGATACTCCTCGTGCTTTCCATAGAATAAGCTCCCAATATTAACGATTTCCACATGACGATTTCGTTCGAGTGAATACAAGCTTCGATTAAACTGGGATAACTGCCGATCTAAAAGAGGGATGCCCGGGATGGGATTATAGATGTTAAACACCCTGATCATATAAGGACTTTCACAGGATTTCTTTATTTCACAAATATGGTGCACAAGCTCGTGTAGGCAATGATTAATTTGTTTACTTGTATTAATCAGCATTTCAGCGGATTGGTCTCTCTGTAGCTGCCATAAAGCCGCAAGCAAATCATTTCCCCCAGCTGTCACGGTAATGATATTCGCATGGAAAATTTTCTTTTTGCTAGTATGACGAGCTGTAAGGCGAACAATTTGCTTACATGTAAGCCCGCTTTTGGCTAGATATCTTAAATGAACGGGTTGGTGCAGTTGCTGGGCAATCATCTGTCTGTATATAGGTACAAATCCACCTCGGTTAGATCCTCTGCCTGTTGTTAAAGAGTCACCAATTGCTAGATAGGTATACATAGCACAATAGACTGTAAATAATATACGCTCCTGTTTATTATCCAAATGAGCGTTATCTTATCAGCCCCTCCTCCCTTTGCTAAACAGTTTATTAACTGCATGTAAGGCAGGGAACGGCATTGTTCCTACTCCTTTATTTTAGTTCGACAATCATTTCAATCTCGATAGGTGTATGGTACGGCAGAGAATTGGCTGAAACAGCTGAGCGTGCATGCTCCCCTCTTTCACCTAATGATTTGATAAGCAGTGCTGAGGCACCATCTATGACAAGGGGCTGGTCCGCAAATGTAGCTGTGGAATTGACAAAGGCTAGTAGCTTTACGACTTGTTTTATTTCGTCAAGATTTCCCGTATGTAATTTGATTGCTGCTAAAAGGTTCAACATCACGATTTCTGCAGCGTGTTTTCCTTCCTCTATTGTTAAGTCTTTCCCTAACTTCCCCTTGTATTGAAGTTCTCCATTCACACGGCAGTCCTGTCCAGCTGTATACAATAAATTTCCCACTTGCTTCACGGAAACGTAACCGTTGAGAGGCAAATTTGGACTTGGTAAATAGATCCCCTTGCTTTGCATCTGTTGCTCTGTAGAATCTAACAATAACATCACTCCTTAAGTCAAAATAATAGTTAAGTTTATGGACCAACTCATAGCATTGTCAATGATAATATCAGAATAATTAAAATACTTTGTCAATAAATCTCTCGTTCGGTTCATTATTCTACCGTGAACGAAAGAACTTTCTTAGGTGCTAGAATTCTTTTACACACACAAAGGAGGTAACAAGATGGAGGACCAACCTTTTAAAGTAGAACTGAGAAATGTAACCAAAACCTTCGAATCTAAGAAGGGGATGGTGACAGCGATTGATAAGGTGGAAATGCAAGTCCCCCCTCATAAATTTATCAGTATCATCGGCCCAAGTGGCTGCGGGAAGTCCACATTGTTTAACATTATCTCAGGTCTTGATGAGCCTAGTCATGGAGAGTTAATTGTTGATGGAATGAATGTAAATGGTGCGACTGGTCTTGTTGGGTACATGCTGCAAAAAGATTTGCTGCTTCCATGGCGCTCTATTTTAGATAATGTCATTCTCGGGATGGAGATTTTAAAAACCCCTAAAAAAGAGGCAAAGGAAATTGCCATGCCCCTTTTAGAAAAGTATGGATTAAAAGGCTTTGAACATAGCTATCCTTCACAATTATCAGGTGGAATGAGACAGCGAGCAGCTTTGCTGAGAACCGTTTTATATAACAAGGATATTATTTTGTTGGACGAGCCCTTTGGGGCATTGGATGCTCAGACCAGGGCGAACATGCAGGAGTGGTTACTTGACCTCTGGGATGATTTTCAGAAGACGATTTTATTTGTAACGCACGATATTGATGAGGCAATCTATCTTTCAGATGAAATTTATATTATGACGGCGAGACCAGGAACCGTGAAGTCTCGTTTACCTGTTCATTTAGATAGACCTAGGAAGCCAACGATTACAACATCACCCGAATTTACTCAGTTAAAAGAAGAAGCCCTTCAGCTCCTCTCACAGGAAGTGAGAAAGAGCCAAAAAGAAGGCGCATAAGGAGGAGTGTAAGTTGACAAGTAATGTTAAATCAGCAGAGAACGTCTCACTACCTTCTAATCTCGAAAAAATAAGAAAATCGGCTAAACGGAAGACATGGTCATCAGTGGAAAAGGAACCTCAAGAATGGGCTTTACATGTTGGTAGGGCGGGGGTCTTTATCCTTGGTATTCTCGTATGGGAGTTACTTGCACGATTAGAGATCATCAATTCATTTTTTTGGAGTATGCCGTCCGAAATTCTTGAGACCTGGCTAGTGATTGCAGCAAATGGTTCTATCTGGTATGACACGTTTTATACGTTTCAATCAACGATTTATGGATTTCTCATCGGTACATTGGGTGGAGCAGCTATCGGGTTATCGTTCTGGTGGTCAAAGTATTATGCAAAGGTGGCCGAGCCTTTTCTAATTATTTTTGAAGCGATGCCTAAGCTAGCCCTAGCCCCAATTGTTGTTCTTATCTTTGGAATAGGTCTTTCTTCAAAGGTTGCTATGGCTATTGCGATTACCATTATTATTACTACATTAACGACCTATAATGGCATGAAACAAGTGGACCGAGATCTTATTCGAATGATATTTGCGCTAGGTGCATCAAAGTGGCAGGTATTTCTGAAGGTGGTTGTTCCTTGGACGATGCCAGCTATCATCTCTGCTCTAAGAATTAACATTGGCCTAGCCTTAACGGGAGCCATTGTTGGGGAATACATCGGTTCAAGTAGTGGGTTAGGTAGGATGATATTCTACGCAGGTCAGACTTACGAAATTTCGTTGATTTGGGCAGGTATCTTTAATTTATCATTACTTTCAATGTTCCTGTATCTCATCATTTCTTGGCTAGAAAAAAGACTACTACAAGGTGTCCTTCACAAAGGATAGGAGGAGAATATAGATGAGGCAGTTTACACTTTATACATTTGCTAGCTTAATGTTGATAGTTTTAAGTGCATGCGGCGGCTCAAGTAGCCAAGGTGCTTCAACAGGTGCGGATGGAGATGTGCCGACGCTAGTTATTGCTGAGCCACTGAGAGGTTTTGGTTATCTTCCTCTTTATGTAGCCGTACAAGAGGATTACTTTGAAGGGGTCGATATCGAAATTACCACGCTTGCCGGAGGGAGCGCCCATACAAATGCTGTATTAACGAATGAAGCCTGGGCATTTATTGGAGGTCCTGAGCATAATGCATTTGCAAAGGCTAAAAATGCTGACCTTAAGGCAATCATTAATGTTGTAAATCGTGGAAATGTCTATATGGTTGCGAAAGAAGGTTTAGGTGTTGAAGAGGATATGGCAACCTTTCTAAAAGGTAAATCAATAGTAACCACTGCTTATGGCGGGACGCCAAATTCAATTACACGTTA
This sequence comes from Alkalicoccobacillus porphyridii, assembly GCF_007293315.1. Classification (GTDB taxonomy): domain Bacteria; phylum Bacillota; class Bacilli; order Bacillales; family Bacillaceae_D; genus Alkalicoccobacillus; species Alkalicoccobacillus porphyridii. The sequence goes on along the minus strand of NZ_VLXZ01000003.1, from coordinate 240,820 downwards.
TTTGCTCAATGAATGGGGTCTTGACGTTGATCAGGATGTAACGTTATTGGAGGTAGATCAATCCTCTATCCCAAGCGTAGTAAGTGAGGGTCAAGCGGAAATTGCAGTAGTAGCAGATCCAATCTTGCAGCAAGGTATGAATGAGGGTATTTGGACAGCCCCGTTTTATAATATTCCAGAGGAAATGGGAGATTACGCATATTCTACTATAAATGTGCAATTAGACACGATAGAAGAGCATCCCGAGCAAGTGGAAGCCTTTGTTGAAGGAATGAAAAAAGGATTAGCATATATAGAAGAGGACCCAGAAGCAGCATTAGCCATCGCCAAAAAGGAGTTTCCTACCTTTGAAGATGATATGTTAAAAAGCATGATGGACCGAGCAATTCAGGATCAGCATTGGGAGTTTTCAGGAGAAATCACAGAACAATCGATTCAGACAAACTTAGAAGTTGTGGTAAATGCAGAAATGCTAGAGCCCAATGTTATTTCCTATGAAGATATAGTTGAATCATCATTTTTTCAAAAATAAGGAGGAGATTCTATGAAGAAAGTATGGGATGAGTTTCTAACGGACCGAGATAGAGAAGTCTTTGGTGAAGCGGGATTCGGACAAGGAGCGGGACTTGGGTCAAAACCGGCGCTATTAATCATTGATGTAAGCTATGATTTTAGCGGACATAAGCGTGAACCAGTACAGGACTCAGTGAAAACGTGGAAGCTAAGCTGTGGAGAAGAAGCGTGGGATGCGATTCACCACACTGAAACGTTAATTGCAAAAGCAAGGGAAAAAAGAATCCCAATTATTTATACAACAGGCATTGACCCAAGGCCAGATAAATTTGATAGGGGAGGTTGGGCTTGGAAAAACTCAAAAGTGGAAAAACAGCAAGGGGTCCCAGGGTATAGAGGCAACGATATTGTAAGCGAAATTGCTCCTCTAGAAACGGATATATATATTGAAAAGCTTAAGCCGAGTGCATTTCATGGTACGAATCTATTAACTCATCTCATACATTTAGGGGTGGATTCATTAATAGTGACGGGGACCACAACAAGCGGATGTGTAAGAGCCTCCGTTGTAGATGCTTTCTCCTATAACTATAGAATTGGTGTGGTGGAAGAATGCACGTTTGACCGAGGACAGGCCTCTCATGCTATGGCCCTGTATGATATGAATGCGAAATATGCAGACTGCATGGCGTTGGACGACACACTTAGCTATATGACTACACTTGAAACAGGCCTCTACGATCATTTAATGGATTTTGGTGAATATAAGAATAAGGTGACAGTGGAATAGTTATCTATGTGTTTTGGGGTCTGGAATTTCTTCCAGACCTTATTTTCTAGATTGAAAGCGGAGATATCCTATGGGTGAAAGAAAAAAAGAAGAATGGCTATTTATTTCTATATGCTGTGGACTGTACTGGTTTGCCCATTCGTTAACTAGACCGGTCATTGCATTGTATGGACTTTCTTTTGGAGCATCTGAGCTGCAAATTGGTTTAATTCTCGCTATATATGCAGTTGTTCCCCTACTTTTAGCCATTCCGATCGGAGGTTATATCAAGAAGGTCGGGGCAGAGGTTTTGTTTCGTTGGGGAGCCTGGCTTATGTGTATTAGTGCAATTCTCTATCTCCTATCTATGGAGGTTTCTATATTAATTGTTGCTCAAATCGTTGCTGGTATTGGGCAATTATTTGTCTGGCTTACCGTTCAAGTGATGATCACAGGGGAGGCCGCTAAGCCTAGTAAAGCCAAAAGAATCGCCACATTTTCTTTTTATATGGCGCTTGGTCAATTACTAGGACCCGTTACAGCAGGTTTTAGTTTGGAATGGGCTGGTTATTTCAGTGTATTTCTTTTATATGGAGTTATTTGCGTGGTCATTATGTTTGCAGGCTACCGCATACAAAAAATACATGTAGATAAAGAATCAGCCGTTCAACCTGAAAGAAGGACACCAGCGTTTGCCCTGGTAAGAAATAAAGGTGTAGCTGCTGGTTTAGTCGCTTCGTTTGTGATGCTGTTTATAGTGGACACGCGTATGTCTTATGTCCCTCTTTATTTAGAAGTAAATGATTTTAATTATCTACAAATTGGTATTCTTTTAACTATAGCATCTGCAGCAGGATTATTGGTTAAAGCGGTGTATGAACGACTAACAAAAGTATGGTCAATGTCTACCATTTTAATGTGGAGTTTCTTTTTCTCAATGCTGCTTCTGATGGTTGTACCTATCACCCAGAACATCATCTTGATATCAGCCGTGCTCGCTGTCTCTGGGTTTTCATTAGCCATTAATCAATCGGTTTCCATGTCTCTAATCTCAGAACATACCACGAGTCAGGAAAGGGGAACTGCCTTTGGCTTACGATTATTAATGAACCGTGCAGCCCAGCTATTAAATCCGATGTACTTTTCTTTAGTTCTTCCTTTTTTGAGTTATACATTATCATTTTTACTGTTAGGGCTTATTTTATCGGTTTTTGCTTTATTCACTGTGAACTTGCTTAAAAGGGTAGGCAAACAAGATGATAACGTTGTACAGGTAGATGTGTAAATTATTTCTGATATATAATCTCACATTTATGCTAGGTTTAACAGGATTTGAATTATGATTAGTAGAAAGTGGAGGCGAAACATGGACAAGTTAGATTTAGAGTTATTTACATCGTTAGCCCATGACAGAAGTATGAATAAGCTAGCTTTAACGTATCCACTTTCGTATTCTACCATCGCTAAACGCCTGCAGCTACTAGAGGATGAGGTAGGAAAAAAATTATTTATTCGAACCAAGGCTGGAGCTGAATTTACATTAGAGGGACGCAAATTTTATTATTTTGCTTACAAAACATTACTTACTCTAAACGAAGGAATTCGAATTACTCAATACTCTGATGAGGAAGATAATGAAGTATTTCAATTTGGTGTGAATAATCCAGTGATTAGGGTTATATCACCGATACTTTTGCCTATGATGGAAAAGCAGAATCTTTATAAAAAGTGGAAAATTCAACTAAGTACGTCAATAGAACTTCCTATGCTAACAAGCTGTGAAGTCGTGCAAATGGCTATAGTAAATCAAAATGATTATATTCCAGATAACGTGGCAAGCATTGAATTGTTTAAAGAGCCGATTCTTCTCGTTGGTTCAAAGAAACATAAGAAATATCAAGATATCAGACACACTAGTTTTTTATTAAGAGATGCACGCTTTATCATTCCAAAGCGAGGCTATCCATTAAGAGAGCTAATAGAAGAGAGGTTCTTTCGCGCATTTAATATACGCCCTAAACAGATTATAGAACTAGAAAACTCTTGTGATACTAAGACTCTTGTGAGAGAAGGGGTAGGATATACATTATTACCACGCTCAAGTCTATGGTTAGATTCAGAAGGATTATCCATTTATGATCCACATGAAGAGAATCTCTGTCAGCGTTTCTATTTAATTTATCCAAAAAGGTTAGAAGAGCAGCATAAAGAAATGATTGCCTTCGTCGTAAAAAGTGTACGGGAGCAGGTGGACTTTTACCGAGACAATGAAGGGCAAAAGTTAAAAATGTCATAATGTGTGATAGCCAGCTTGAGGTCATCTCAGCTGGTTTTTATAATTGGTAAAGCCATGTTTGAATAGCGTCATTCGCCCATCACGTTGTTTCTTACATTTTATGAATATCAGCCCTCTGCTCCCTTTGCGTAACATTGTATTATTTGTTATAAGCCAAGCCACTTTAGTTCACTTTTATTGATTTTAACTTCTAGTGTTTCGGTATACCTATATTACTAGTATAATAAGGAAATATAAAAGTAATTCTATTAGTTTATGATGAATTAAATATAGTTCTTTAGATATGCAGAAGAAATAATTTTATACTGTATCTATATATTATGTTAATGAATAGAAATTAAATTCTACTAAACATTTTAAAGTGGGGGAATACATTGTTGATAATTAAAAAATGGTCTAGAATTTTGCTTCCCGAGCTGCAACTATTAGATTTTAAGAAAAGAGAAAGAGTACAAAAACAACCAAATCAGCAAATGATACAACAGACTCCCCAAGCTATTCAATTGGGGAATCAACAAGTTGCACCTGGTCTTTCTACATCTGGAGGGGCAGCATTACCTAAAGAAATAAGTGTTCAGCAGACATCAAAAGAGCGTAAGAAGTCAGCGGTGATACCAGATCAACTCGATCAAACCTTTGTATTAGCTGAACAAATGGTTAAATCTCAAGTGTATGGCCAATCAGAATATGTTGACGGTCTCCTATTGTGGTTTAAGAAGCAACAGCTTCTTGGTGGAAGCTTTGATGGAAAAGCCAATGCAATTGCTGTATTTGGTCCACATGGTACTGGGAAAAAGAAAGGGGTTGAACAAACTGTTCAAGCTCTTCATCATTACAAGGTGCTTCCTACTCCTCAAGTTATGACACTTGATATGTCTATCTATAGTGATAAGGATGTACACTCTAACTTTATTCGTGATTGTTCAAGCGCTTTTGCATTAGGTAAAGCAACTGTTGTGTTGAAGGGTCTAGATGGCGCTACTCAGGCAGTGCTTGATTACGTTACTTTATTAGTGAAGCAAGGTTGGTTTCGAACGGAATCAGGAATTGTTATTGATGCTGCAGATCACTTACTTGTATTTGTTGCAGAAAAGGAAAGAGACTTACCTAAGATTATCAGCGACCAATTAGTTGAAAAGCTTAAAACCATTCCTCTAACACAAGATGTAATGTATCAAATCACTACTGAAATGATTGAAAGAGCATTAACCCATGTAAAAGAACGAACAGGATTACAGGTTACGTATACATCAGACATGCCAATGCACTTAGCGAAGCTATCCATTGAACATAAAGGGTTCGGTAGTTTGATTCATCGGTGGACGATGGGGCAGGTGGTGGAGAGGCTCATCAGTGAAAGAGCTAAGGCTCAGCTTCGTGAATCAGAATCTCTAATCTGGAAAGATGGGGCAATTTATTTAAGAATAAATGATACGTTACTATTTAAACCAGAGCAAATGGAAAGAACATCAGTAGAACAATCCTTTGCCAAATTAGAACAACTTATTGGACTTCAAGAAGTTAAGACGTTTGTTCATGAATTAGCAAGCACAATTGAGCTTCAGGCAAAACGGAAAGAAGCGGGCATGCAAAATACCGCATTAACTTTACATATGATTTTTGCCGGGAACCCTGGTACAGGGAAAACGACAGTTGCTAGGTTAGTTGCTGGTATTTTGCAGGGACTTGGTGTGCTTTCTAGAGGTCAGCTTGTTGAAGTCGCTAGACAAGATTTAGTGGGCGAATATGTAGGCCATACCGGTCCTAAAACGATGGCCAAAGTTCAAGAAGCCTTAGGCGGGGTATTATTTATTGATGAAGCCTATGCGTTATCAAGAAATAAGCAGGACACGTTTGGGACTGAAGCAATTGATACGCTTGTCAAAGGAATGGAGGATTATCGCGAGGATCTTGTAGTCATATTAGCGGGATACACGAAAGAGATGGAAGGGTTCCTAAAAACCAATCCGGGTCTACCTTCCAGATTTCCTTTACAAGTGGAATTTAGCGATTATCAACCAGAAGAATTACTTACCATGCTTCAACTTATGGCTGTTGGAAGAGATTATCAAGTAGCCCCCGAAGCTGCACCTGCTCTTTTAAATTTGTTTGAACGAAAGCAAATCCCTGGTAGGAATGACAGTGGAAATGGTCGTCTTGTAAGAAACATATTAGAAGAAGCTATTCGAAAGCAAGCTGCTCGAATTTCAGAAGAGGGTGGCGACTTTCATGTTTTACACACGTTTGATTTTGGTGCAGAGGAAGAGGAAAGCTTTCAGTTGGAAGAAGCGTTATCTAAATTCATTGGATTATCTTCTGTAAAAGAATTTGTGCGCACGCTTGAAAAACAACTTTTTGCTAATAAACGTCGTAAAGAAGCCGGACTTGAAGTAAGAACAGAGCAAGTACTTAATATGGTCTTTACAGGAAATCCAGGTACAGGGAAAACAACGATTGCACAAACCATTGCGCTTATGTTAAAAGAATTAGGCATTTTAAAAAGGGGCCATCTTGTTGAAGTAGGTCGGAGTGAACTTGTTTCTGGGTATGTTGGTCAGACGGCTGAAAAAACAAAGGAAGTTGTTGAATCCGCTCTAGGTGGTGTGTTATTCATTGACGAAGCTTATGCTCTGGCTGAGGAAGGGTCAGGTTTTGGGGATGAAGCTATCCATGAATTAGTTAGATTAATAGAGCTTCACAAAAACGAAGTGATTGTTATCATGGCTGGTTATAATGACGAAATGAAAACCTTACTTAGTAAAAACCCTGGTCTGGAATCTAGGTTTCCGCTCCATGTACACTTTCCAGATTATGAGCCGAGTGAATTGGTAAGGATTTTACATATGTTTACTGAACAGCGTGGATTCTTACTTTCTAATGAACATGACCTTACGTTGGAGCGTTTATTTGATCAAAAGCAAAAAGAAAAGCGGGAAGCAAGCGGGAATGGTCGTATGGTTCGGAATGTGTTAGAGTCTGCGATTAGACGTCAGTCGGTACGTGTAGCGGACTCAGAAGCTATCATAGGAAATGCGCTTATAGAACTTCGATTGGAGGATTTTGAGGTTCAATCCAAAGCTGAAGACGAAGCGACCGCCAAGGAAGAACTTACTAATATCATAGGATTACAGTCTGTAAAGACGCTAATGGAAAATCTATTCGCACAAGTCGCTATGAATGAGCGACGTAAAGAATTGGGATTACCTGAAATTAGTGGTCAAAGTCTTCATATGTCCTTTACAGGAAATCCTGGTACAGGAAAAACAACTATAGCAAGGATTGTTGCAAAAAGGTTAAACGAATTAGGGGTTATTCCTTCTTATAATTTAGTGGAAACGGATCGTAGTGGGCTTGTTGCCGGGTATTCAGGGCAAACAGCATTAAAAACCAAAGAGGTTATTGAAAGTGCTCGTGGAGGTGTACTCTTTATTGATGAAGCGTATAGTTTAGCGGGAGACTCATTTGGTCAAGAAGCCATTGATGCGATTGTGAAGGCGATGGAAGATTTAAAAGGGGAGCTAGTTGTTATCGTAGCTGGATATGAAAAAGAGATGGAAGGTTTTTGGAGTTCAAATTCAGGACTTCGTTCACGTTTTCCTCAACATATGCCATTTCCAGACTACACAGCCCATGAAATGTTACAAATTGCCCGAGGCATGCTTCAGAAAAAAGGTTACAGCATCTCGAAACAAGCTGAGATTACACTCGAAACCCAATGTGTAAAAGAAGAAAACAGTGCATCTAGTGGAAATGGACGTTTTGTTCGTAATGTAGTAGAAGCATCTATTAGAAAGCATGCCGTCCGGTTAGTTGATCAAAGTGAAGCTTCTATGGAGATTTTAACAACGATTTTGGAAGAAGACGTTGCGCAAAGAGAGGAACTATCATGAATATCCTAAAAAAAATGATGAACACCACTCTTGGTGTTGGATTTGCACCTGTTTTTATTTTTGTCGCAATAACAACAGTCATTGGACCTCTAATGGCATTTTCAGATATTAGAACTATGTTACAGTATGGTACTCCAAACGGTGGTTTGTATTTATTTATGGTAAGTATGTGTTGTTTTATTCTTTATTTGTCTGTTAGAGTTCCAGCTTTCCAAGTGTACTATCGAATGATACCAATCCTATGGCCAATCTTACAACTTGCATTATTTATGTTTATTGGAATTGGAATAGCGGCAACTATTATTAACTATTGGGCGGAATATAATATACCTTCTCGTGGTTTTGCCATCTCTCTAGGAATTTTGAGTGTTTTATGTGTACGTGTATTTATGTCATGGTGGTTTTATAAAAATCCACTTGCTCCAATCCATCAATCCGGGGAGGGGTTTGAATGAATCAACAAGAAAAAAAGCAAAAAGAGAATGTTCAGAAACAGGAATGGACACCAAACCCTTCTATGAATCCAGATCAAGAACAAAAACAAAGTCATAAAAGAAAAAAGCAAACAAGAATTACTTCACACATACAAGAACCAGCCAAAAAGATGCGGTTCATATTTGGAATTACATCACTAGTAACTCTTATTATAGCTTTTAGTATTTCCTCTAACTTAAGTGAAGAACAAGGGTTAGAGGAAATAGCAAATCGTACATCTTCCTCAATTGAATCTGGGTTCACCATAACTGATATGAGTGAAGTTGAGCTTGATGCGAGAGATTTTGAAGTTGGTGATTTTGATGGTGGTACAGCACGTATGTTAATATGGGATTTCACTGGTGATTCAGAGGATAAGGTACAAATTATCGTTGATGGTCAGGTACTACGGGAAAGTCATACCTTAACCTCTTCGGTGGCTGCTTATTCGGTTCCTGTACCAAGTGTTGTGACTATTCAAGGTCTTGATAGTAATGCAACATATGCAGTAAAATTTCCGGAACGTCGTTATACCATTTTTAATGTAGTGACTTCGGGAACAGGTAATTCGTATACACTAACGCCAGGATTATAATTGTATAGACTTTAGAAATATCATAAATCCCTATATAATTGCACATAACTTTATAAATGTTATGTGCATTTTTATTAGATAATAGTAAGTAATCCTGGATAGGAGGCCACAATTATGCAGTGTCATTCAAGTGAGGAACTAGAAGGACTGGTTGAAGAGGCGAGGCAACTGACAGTGGATGGACATGTTGCCGATTATATTCCTGCTCTTGCGCACGCAAATCAAGATAAGCTCTCAGTTGCATTGTATTATCCGGATGGGCGCTGTTATTCAGCCGGGGATACGGAGGAGAATTTTACATTACAAAGCATTTCAAAAGTGCTAACACTAGCACTCGCTTTAATGGATCGTGGGGAGGAGTATGTATTTGATCACGTAGGCCAGGAGCCGACGGGTGATCCGTTTAATTCCATTGCCAAGCTTGAGACCAACAAACCATCCAAACCTTTAAATCCAATGATTAACGCAGGTGCGCTTGCTATTACTCATATGATTATTGGGGATACGGTAGAGGATAGACTAGAGCGTTTGTTGAATTTTATTCGAAAACTCTCAGGGAACCCATCCATTAACTATAACCAAATCATTGCTCAATCGGAGCTTAAAACTGGTCATTTAAACCGCTCTCTTTGTTACTTTATGAAGCAGCACGGTGTCATTGATGAACCAGTGGAAGATCTAATGGATTTATACACGAAACAATGTGCCATCGAGATGAATTGCTTAGACCTCGCTCGGATTGGATGTGTGTTAGCGATGGATGGCGCAGATCCTGTATCAGGTGAACAAATTATTCCGCGAGATTTTGCGCGTATCGCAAAAACGTTTATGGTGACATGTGGTATGTACAATGCCTCTGGCGAATTTGCGATTAAAGTAGGTATTCCGGCAAAAAGTGGTGTAGCAGGAGGCATTATGGGTTCACTGCCACGCACATGCGGAATCGGTATTTGTGGGCCATCACTAGATGATAAAGGGAACAGTATAGCTGGGATCAGGCTACTAGAAATGATGTCGAAGAAGTATTCGTTGAGTATGTTTTAAAAAAACAACGAGAGCTTTATCAAAAACTTTAGGTACAACTAAACCGTCCTGCAAAAGCAGAACGGTTTATCTATGTTTACAATGTCATTTCAATTTAATTTCCTGCATCACTATCTTACTGTGCGGTAGGGAAGGAATGTCATTGAAACTAAAGGTAAGGTCCTGGTCAGGGATCGGACTCCAATCAAATTACTGATACCAATCTAGTCTGTCTTACCTTCTGAAAGGTTGAATAAACATAAGAACAAACAAAAAACATCTCTACGCCCCCCTCAAAACCAACCTGTTTTGTTAAAATAAAGGCACAGAATCATTTTCAGTAAATTTTCCAGCGTTAAAAATCTGAATATTCATTAACTTACTCTCGGGGAGGGAAGCATGAACAGAAAAAGTGTGGAGATGAACCATCAATTAATGCTCAATTGGTATAGCGATTTGAAGGTATATTGTCGCTATTTAGCCTCTAGTCCGTGGGAAGCAGAGGATTTGTTGCAAGAAACGTTTTTAAAATGTTATGTAGCTATGGGGAAAGACCAACATCGTAATGTCTCAAAATCTTTCTTATATAAAATAGCTAGAAATACATGGATTGATTACGCAAGAAAAAAGAAGCTACCGACAGAAGAATATGTGGAAGAGCAAGTAAAAGGGGAATACCCAGCTGAATATTTAGTCAGAGAAACACTGGAGCTTTTATCTGTTTATGTGTCACCAAAGCAGTTTGTTTTAATTCTATTAATAGATGTTTTCCGATTTACTGGAAAAGAAGCAGCAAGCTTATTAGGTGACAGTGAATCGGCTGTTCATACCAGTGTCCATCGGGCGCGTGAAAAATTAAAGAATGTTTCAATCAAGCTGTTAAACAAAGGAATGTCGCCAAAGAGGTCCAAAGAAAACCAACAGATGATCGAGCCTGAGCAATTTGAGAAATTTATGGATGGCTTTCGAAAAAGAGATGTTCAACTAATTTACGATACATATGTAACTATAGCAGCGAGAGAAATCACTATTACACAGCAACACTCTGCTCGTACTTTTTGTTTTCTATTTACAGATATTGAAGGAAACCTAATTTCGATTTGTAAAGAAATATAAATAAATACAAGGAGAATGTAAGAAACCTGTCTCTTTCTTCGTTAGTATCTATAACAACTGATGAGGGAGGTGAAGAGATGGTTCGAATAGGAGCGGTGTTCATTCCAGTATTTGATGTGCAGACTGCCAGTAGCTGGTATGAAAATACCTTTGGATTGAATTTAGTTGGTGTATGGCCAGAGCACCAAGGAGCTGATTTTTATTTTAACGAACAGAAACAATACGTTACTCTTGTAAAGGTAAATAATAAGCCAAAGCTTACATTTCCTGACCATACTGGTTTTGAAAACAGTTTTTACAATTTCACGGTAGAAAATTTAGAAGACTATCATTCTGAATTAAAAAAGAAAAGTGTAAAGGTCACAGAGATTAGAGAACATGGACCGATTAAAGGATTTGACTTCTTTGATTGTGAGGATAATCAATTTTCTATCATTGTGGATGTATAAAGTCTATAAATAGATATGGAGGAAAATAAGATGAATCAAGCTGTCGCTACATTTACGTGTGAAACGATCACCACATCTTTTCAATTTGTTGGAGTAAGTACAACCGCTAATTTTCCGAATGCTTTCCCTGAAGCAGCCATCAACCTGCAGCTGGATTTCGAATCACGTGTCCATGAGATTAGAGAATCTAAAAAGAGAGATGTCATATTCAGCCCATACATGTGCAATAACTTTGTTGCAACCTATTTTTCTTGCGTGGAAGTCTCAGAGATTAAAGATGTACCCGAGGGAATGATAGGATTTAGCTTGCCTAAAGTGCGTTATGCAAAAATACAATGCTCTAACCAAACCATAGGAGAAGGCTATGAACGTCTATTTACTTGGATGGCAGAGAAGGGCTTTAGTCAAATTCATTTAAACAATACAATGCCAGTTGAAATTTTTTATCCTGAGGATGATATGCATGAATTTAAAGCAGAGATTCTTATTCCAATTGGTGAGAACAAATAATTAATGAAACGTTTGTTTAAATAAAATAGCAGGTAAAGAGGGGAACAGATGAACTCAGCTTTAGTAAAAGTCAGAAAAGACATTCTAGCTGTCGGGTATAAATGGAGCGGTACCTTTGACGAAGCAATTCGAGGGGATATTCATCATACGATTACTACATTAAAAAAATTCTCGGATTTCATCCCGCAGCTTGCTAATCCAAATCAGGCTCTTGGTATAAGCATTCATGACCGTCCAGATGGATTTACCTACTACGCCGCAATGGAAGTACTGGATTTTGGTCCTCTACTTGAAGGTATGCAGCCAATTAGACTTCCTGCTAATTCGTATGCTGAGTTTATTCATAAAAAAGAAGATGACTTATCTACAGCTTACGACCAAGTGGCAGAGTTCTTTCGAGAGAATCAAACGTATAAACCATATCTAGATCCGGAAATTGAAACGTATGATCCATTGCCTATCAAGGTGGAAATTCACCCGTATGACGATGTGTTATCCGAAAGACCAGGATTCAACATTCTAATCCCTGTCCAACTAAAGAAAATTGAATAGTTACAAGAAAAATCACAGCCGTAGAGAAGTCCTCCTTACTGCTGTGATTTTGAATTAGCTTAAGTTATTGTTCAGATTTAATCACAGTGACTATTTTTCTAAAAAAGATAGGGGTAATGGTTAGAAGGTATTTTTTGCTCTTTTATCCTATCGGCTCGTATAATGGTTCAGAGGTGATAAGAGTGGAGACATACCGAATGGATCCAGCAAAAGGGCTGGAATTTGGGTTATATACATTAGGTGATCATTTGCCAAATCCATGGACGGGAGAGAGAATTCCGGCACAACAGAGATTAAAGGAAATTATCCGTTTGGCCCAGCTAGCTGAGCAAGCGGGGTTGGATTTTTTTAGTGTGGGCGAGAGCCATCAGGAGTACTTTGCAACACAAGCGCATTCGGTTGTGCTTTCAGCGATTGCTCAAGCTACAAGTACAATTAAAATAGCTAGTAGCTCGACGATTATTAGTACGTCTGATCCAGTGAGGGTGTATGAGGATTTCTCAACGATTGATCTGCTTTCAGGAGGGCGTGCCGAAATTGTAGCGGGACGGGCTTCAAGAGTGGGCTTATTTGAGCTGCTTGGTTATGAGCTACACAATTATGAAGAGTTATATGAAGAGAAATTTGATTTGCTGCGTAAAATTAATGCAGAGAAAACGGTCAATTGGAGTGGAGCGTTTCGAGCCCCACTAAAAGATGCCAAGGTTCTTCCTCGACCAGTAGGTGGAAAGCTTCCAATCTGGCGCGCGGTAGGTGGATCACCAGCCAGTGCGATCAAAGCCGGGCATGCCGGAGTGCCGATGTTTATGGCCCATCTTGGCGGGCCTGCCGAAGCATTTAAGCAAACGATTGATGCCTACAGAATGGCAGCTACAGAAAAAGGAATTGATCCTGCGACGCTGCCTGTGGCCACAGCGGGTTTCTTTTATGCGGCTGAAACCACACAGCAGGCTCTCAAAGAGTACTATCCACATATCAATGAAGGTATGAAACGTACCAACGGAGGAGGTTTTCCAGAGCACCATTTTGCCCAGGGAGCTGACAGCCGGAGTATCATTAATGTGGGCAGCCCTGATCAAATCATAGAGAAAATCCTTTATCAACACGAGTTGTATGGGCACCAACGATATGTCGCGCAAATGGACTTTGGTGGCGTACCTTTTGACAAGCTGGAGAAAAATATTGAGTTAATTGGAACAAAAATTCTGCCAGCGATTCGAAAGTATACAGCAAAAAAGAAGGAAGAGTAGGACACTTCTATAAAACTTTAACAGAAGTAGAAATAGGGATTTCATAAACTAGATTTTTCAATTGTTAGAGCCAAATATACTAACAGGCTGAGACAAAACATAAAACCTTCACTTAAAACACGAACATTGCAACAAATCCGCTCCAGGAGAATCCCTCGCTTTCCGTGGGAACGGCCTCAGCCCTCGAAGCGGAAAACCACCACTTCGATGTCTTCAGACTCGTTCTTTTCCACAGGAGTCTCGGGTTCTCCTTACGCTTGTTAAAATAATAAAATACGAAAGGACGAATGAATTCACTTAGGATCATTCGTCTTTTCATTATGTTTAATTACTTTTGTCCCAGCCTCTTTAGGTAGTGGACATACGCCACAGTACTCATTTTTACCCATTAAGTAATACATACAGCAGGTGCGACGTGTGCAGGCCTCAGTTTCTAAGTGTAAGAAGGTAGCTAGGGGGTTCTTTTTTAATTGAAAAAGGTCTCCGCTTGCCTCTTTGAGGAAATGAAAGTCATCCTTGATCTGTGTAGATTCTACAGGGGTAAGCTCCTGTGTCAACATCTTGCGATAAAAAGAGTTTATACGCACGGCTACATTTTCCCAAAGGATTTTTGATGGAAGCTTAGATTCTCGCTGGAGCACCAAAATCATAGGAGTTAAGTGCTCTGCAAAAAGTGGGTGCAACATCTCCGTTAGCCACGTTTCACGATCTCCACAGTCCCATTCTATCCACTCGCATTCATCTTGTTGAATATGCAATGTACGGTCTTTACTAAACAGACATCGTTCAATAGGTAAAGATACAAATCCATTATATAAGCTTATGTGATAAAGAGCTGCTGCAACGGTTATTCTAGCGTATTGCTTCATAAATAATGAGGCAGCAACCCTTTGATTAGGTGCCTTGATATCTAGCATATATTGAGAAAGAAACGAACGACATAGTTCTTCGTCCAATAGATGACTAGCTGGTAAACCCTCTGCTTTCGCGCCACAGGGAAGAATGCTAAAAGGCTTAAGTTGTTCCATTTGTGAGGTCTTAATTGCCATAATTCACCTTCCTAGCTAACTGTTATTATTCATTATTCGTTAGTAGGCAAAAGTTGAACATAGACATTTACGAGATTTTGCTGAACATTTAAGACTTTATTCACTGACCGTTAACTAGTAGCTGGTTCATTTTATTAAGAAATAGGCTGTTAGAGTATGCGTTATAGCTCGTATATAAATGATTCGTGTCCAAAATAGAATAGATTCTGTTATGTTTGACTGCACGTAGAGAGGCCCATTCAGCACTTTGCTGTAGCTGCAGCAATTGTTTACGAATGGCCTGTTTACTAGGAAGTCTATGTTTATCTCTATAGATGGTTAGCAATATATGGTCAGGGTTGATCATCGACAATTCATGAAGAGAAATGACTTTCAAATGATCAATGTTTTCAAAACCAGAAGCCTGTGAGATGTGTAAGTCGTTATAAAGGACGGTACCAAGATTCCGCTTGCCATATATACAAAGTGAGCCTTCTCCAATTCCGAGTATTAAAACGCTCCCGCTCCCGATGCTCTGTTTTATTTGTTTACTAACGATTTCAGCTTTTTGATGGTAGGTTTCCAAAAAGGTCTTAGCCTCTTGTTCTCTATTTACTAGACGGGCAACAATACCTAAATTTTTTTGCCAGCTGTCTTGGAATGCTAGGGTGACTGTAGGTGCAATCTGATTGTACAATTCGTCTTTAGTAGTTTGCTTTTGATCTGCTGTTGCACATCGTACAATGAGATCTGGCTTTACAGTAAACAGTCTTTCTAGGTTAGGCTGATGATGACCAATCTCAATAGATTTGATCGTAATTGGAAAGGAATCATTCCTAATGGCTGCGTATGGCTCTAAGCCAAGTGCTATGGAGTGACCAGTGACAAGGTGATTAAGAGAAGCAACACGGTTTGATTGTTTTAATTTATTGATATAAATGGTAGGCGAAGAGCCTTCCTTTGCTTTAAATTTTCGACTGAAATAAAACTCATCACTGAATCCAACCTGTTTCGCAATAGAACGAATCGGTTCGTTTGTTTGGATCAATCTTTGTTTAGCTTGACGCAGTCGCACATCATTTAAGTAAGCGATGGGACTTTTTTGATAGCGTTGTTTGAACTTTCTTGAATAATAATCAGCGTTCAGTCCAGTCATTTGAGCAAGCTGTTCGCGAGTGATTTCTAATTGGTAATGGTTGTCGATGTATTCTCTGCTTTTGTGAATAAGTTGTTCAATCGATACAGATTTTTCGATTTTTAGTTCGTTAAGTAAGGTGTGTATTAATGTCTGAAATAGAATATTGCTCATCATCTTGTCCTGAGTTTGGTGATTCATGACTTCTTGTGCTTTTGATTGGAGTAATAAAGATTGAGCCGTGACTAGCTTTTGCGGACAAGCAAGAGAGCTAGCTTCGTAGTTTCCTTTTCCTTTATCTTTTAATGAAAAAAACTGAAAGTGATACCCGGACACACGTTGTTGGAACTGAATCATTTGCTGTTTGTGTATGTCAGCATGTAAGAAAAAGATGGAGTCCTCATCAATATGGTGGATATCTCCGTTTAGATCAATCCATCCAGTCGGCTCCTTTAAAATAATCAAGCTATGAAGCGCTTGTTCTTGTTTTAAAGTTGATGTTGTTTCAAAATAAGTAGCACTTTCTAATGTATATAAAAAAGCTGACAAATCTTTTTTGAGGTTTTCGTTCGTTTGCATGAGAATATCCCCTCCTTCTAATCAAATGTGTCGTTATCATACATGGTACAACGGGAATGTCCATGGACGGTAAAGGATTGCACCTTTATAGTAGTATAAGTGGAGATGATTATCAATATCAATTAGATTAGAGGGGATCGTTAAAATGATAAAAAAAGGATGGACCATAAATCTATTAGCAGGAATTCTTTTGATGCTTGGGGCATGTGCAAATCAATCAGACGAGGAAAATGATCAACAAGAAATTGAGGCAGAAGCAAAGTCTTCATCACAAAGTGAAGTGACGATTGATCATCTTAAAGGTGAAATCACCTTCGATCAAATACCAGAGGATATCGTGGTCCTTGATGTACAATATCTAGATCATCTATTAGCATTGGGCAAACAGCCAATTGGAACGGTATATGCAGGAACTGATCAAGGACTTCCTGAGTATCTAGGTGAGCTACCAGGTGATCCTACATTACTTGGAACCTATGAAGAGCCTAATGTTGAACAAATTCTTTCGCTTGAACCCGATCTCATTATCGCGACGGATGCACATGAAGATATGTATGATCAACTGAATAGTATCGCTCCTACTCTTGTATTTGACCGCATGGAGGACTGGAAAGACGTGCAGCTAAATATAGGAAAACTATTAGATGAACAGGAACAATCGCAAAAAATTGTGGATGACTACAATGAAAAAGTAAGTGGACTAAAAGAAGAGTTGGCAGATAAGATGGAGGGAGAGACAGTAGCTCTAATTCGTCCGAGAGACGATATGATCCGACTTCATACAACCGATCATCGGACGGCAGAAATTTTGTATAATGATTTGGGACTTACACCTCCTGAATTGGCAGAGGGGCAAGCTGACACAAGCTCCATGATCTCTATTGAAATCCTACCTGAAATGGATGCTGACCACTTCTTCCTACTTCAAGATGCTACCAATGCAGAACTAACAGCAGATTTTATGGACACTTCTGTATGGAAAGGACTAAAGGCCGTTACCGAAGACCAAGTTTATGAAAAAGACACAGCATTATGGGTTGGATACTATTCACCGATTGCGCTTAATATTGTTGTTGATGAGATTGCTGAGGAGTTAAATTAGATACTCAAATAAAAAGAAGCAGACATGATGAATGCCTGCTTCTTTTTTGCTATTCAAGATTTGCATGTTTGCCATACATTTGTTTAGAATCAAGTTCTCTTTTCTCCATAAAACGCAGTATGACTGCATCGTAAAAAAGGAGAGAGGTTTGTTCAAAGAGTGAGCCCATAGGTTGAATCGTTTCGTAATGAACATCTTGTCTATCCTTAGGCGCTCCAGACAGGATAACATTCAGATCTGCAAGCTCTCCAATTGTTGATTGCGGAGATAGAGTGACTGCGGTCACAGTACCTCCAAGGCTTTTCGCCTTTTCAACTAATGGGATCAGGGTTTTGGTTTCTCCAGATCCTGTTCCAACAATTAATAAATCCCCTTGTTCAAGGTTGGCCGTAACCGTTTCACCAACCGCATAGGCATCGATGCCCATATGCATCATACGCATCACAAATGATTTACCCATGAATCCAGAGCGGCCTGCCCCAGCTACAAATACTTTTTTGGCGGATAGGATAGCATCCACTAGTTGCTCAGCTTCAGTTTCTGAGACTGCTTGAGTGGTATGTTGCAGCTCGTGGATGATCTCTTCTAGGTAGTTAGTTATATTCATGTATTAACCTTGGTTGATAAGTGCTTTAATTTCTTGTGCAGCTGATTTTTTATCCTCTTTGGATGTAATGCCACCACCAACAATCACAAGATCCGGCCCGACTTTGATCACTTCTGGAAGGGTTTCAAGCTTTATACCGCCTGCAATTGCTGTTTTTGCATTTTTGACAACTGTTTTGATTTTACGAAGGTCTTCGAAAGAATCTTTGCCTTCTGCTTGAAGGTCATACCCAGTATGAACGCAGATGTAATCTGCTCCAAGCTGATCCAATTCTTTTGCACGTGTTTCGATATCTTTAACGGCAATCATATCAACTAAGATTTCTTTACCTTCTTTTTTAGCTGCTTTCACAGCACCACGGATTGAGCTATCTTCTGCAGCACCTAGAATGGTAACAATATCTGCGCCTGCATTAGATGCTTGTTGCACTTCATAACCAGCAGCATCCATGATTTTTACATCTGCGAGTACAGTTAGATTTGGATAGGCTTCTTTCATAGCACGCACTGCCTCATGTCCTAAGCTGTTTATAATAGGTGTACCAATTTCTACGATATCGATTGAGTCTTGAACTTCAGCTACAAGTTCAATGGCTTGGGGTATATTTACAAGGTCTAATGCTAATTGTAATTTCATAATAAATGATCTCCTTCTGAAAATCTGATTTGACGCATAACGAGATCAACTTCAACTACTGATGATCTTATTTATCTGTCTGAGACACAGTATACTAAGTACATATCAATTATGTAAGTACGCATTTTAATCGCACATAGTGCTAAAAAGTATACTGTATGGTACGCTAGGAAAAAGGGGTGATTCCCATGCCAAACTTAGGTGATCGGGTATTTATTTGTGAAAAAGAGCTGACTCTTTCTGTCATCGGAGGTAAGTGGAAAATGCTGATACTTTGGCATTTAGGAAAAGAAGGAACAAAACGCTTTGGTGAACTAAAGACACTTATGCCTGGCATCACTCAGCGAATGCTTGTGACTCAACTCCGAGAGCTTGAGGACCATCAAATTTTGCATCGTGAAGTGTACCCGGTTGTTCCACCAAAAGTTGAATACTCGCTTACAAAGCATGGCGAAACTTTGTTGCCAATTTTGGATGCGATGTATGAATGGGGCAAAGACTACATTGAGAATATATTAGAGCCGACACATGATACAGCGTCCGTAAATGAAAATTGAGTTATAAATGAACATATCAAGAAGACAAGAGTTAAATACATTATGTATTTAGCTCTTTTTTTTATGGGCGTATAATGGAGTTATTGATGAAGGAGATGAAGGAATGATTATAGAAATTTCTACTGTCCAAACCGACGAAGAAATAGGGGCATTAGCCGAATTAGCGATTGGTATCTGGAATGAACACTATATAGGGATTATTACAAAAGAACAGGTTGATTATATGATTCAGCAGTTTCAATCTGCAGAAGCTGTAAAAAAACAGATATATCACGAAGGGTACGAGTACTTTGATTTGAATCTACGTGGTGTGCCAATAGGGTATATAGGCGTAAAAGAAGAGGTCGGTAAGCTATTTTTAAGTAAGCTATATTTGCTAAAGCAGTATAGGGGTCAGGGGTATGCTAGTGTAGCTCTTATTTATTTGGAAGAGCTTTGTAGGCAGAGAGGCTTAGGTGCGATTTGGCTTACTGTTAATCGTGAAAATACACATACGATAGAAGTATATAAGAAAAAAGGCTTTGAACTAATACGCACCGAGGTGAAAGAGATCGGAAATGGCTTTGTGATGGATGATTACATTATGGAAAAGAAGATTTAACAAATTCTCAAGAATAATACGCCGAATTTGGTCAACAATAAGTGCGATCCAAAATTGACCAATAAAAGGGGCGTTATAACATGGAAAAGAATCCCGAAACGAGTGCGAGTCACGACGGTGATGCACATGATCAGCGTATGGCAGCAAATGAAACGGATCAAACCCTAACAAATCGTCAAGGACAACCTATTCTTGATAATCAAAACATCAAAACAGTCACGAATCGAGGACCATCAACATTAGAAAACTATGATTTTCTTGAAAAGATCAGTCACTTTGACCGAGAACGAGTACCTGAGCGTGTGGTGCACGGTCGTGGTGCTGGTGCCCATGGATTTTTTCAGTCCTATGGAAAGGTTGGAGATGATCCAATTTCCAACTACACGCGGGCTAAGGTGTTCACCAATACAGAGGTACAAACCCCGGTATTTGTCCGTTTTTCTACAGTGACCCACGGTACCCATTCACCTGAAACATTACGCGACCCACGAGGGTTTGCCGTGAAGTTTTATACGGAGGATGGAAATTGGGATTTAGTCGGGAACAACCTCAAGATTTTCTTTATTCGAGATGCGATGAAATTCCCCGATCTCATTCATGCCTTCAAACCAGACCCGGTCACAAACCTCCAAGATCCCGGGCGGATTTTTGATTTTATTTCTCAAAGTCCTGAAGCCACACACATGATTACCTTCCTCTTCTCGCCGTGGGGCATTCCTGCAAATTACCGTCAGATGCAAGGCTCAGGCGTTAATACATACAAGTGGGTGAACGCAGAAGGTAAGGCCGTGCTGGTGAAATATCACTGGGAGCCCTTGCAGGGAATCAAGAATCTCACCCAGGAAGTAGCCGAAAAAATTCAGGCAGAAAATTTTAACCATGCGACCGAGGATTTGTACAATGCGATTGAGGAAGGGAACTTTCCTGAGTGGGAGTTATATGTGCAAATCATCGAAGACCATGAGCATCCAAATTTGGATTTTGATCCACTTGATGACACAAAGCTTTGGTATAAGGATCAGTTTCCATGGCATAAAGTTGGGAAGATGACTTTAAATAAAAATCCCCAGAATTATTTTGCGGAAGTAGAGCAAGCGGCATTTGGAACGGGTGTTTTAGTGGACGGGCTAGAATTCTCTGATGACAAGATGTTACAGGGGCGTACATTTAGCTATTCAGATACGCAACGTCACCGCGTCGGCGCCAACTATCTGCAGCTGCCAATCAATGCTCCTAAGAAAAGGGTAGCGACCAATCAACGAGATGGACAGATGGCCTATCATGTAGACACACCGCCATCCCACAACCCACATATTAACTTTGAACCCTCTGTGGAAGGGTTAAAGGAAGCAGATCGAAATGGTAAGCCGCATGAACCGGAAGTAAGCGGCAAAGTCGTTCAAGCCCCAATCGACCGACCAAATAACTTCGGGCAGGCCGGTGAAACCTACAAACGCTTATCAGACTGGGAAAAAGACGAGCTCATCAAAAACCTTGTCTCAGGAATTTTTGAGGCTGATCAACGAGTCCAGAAGCAAATGGTGGACAATCTCACCCAGGCCAATGAAGAATATGGCCGCAGAGTCAAAGAAGGACTAGAAAAGGCAGCTAAAGGAGATCCTTACAAATCATCTGCAGTAAAAGAAGCACAAGAGCTAAGCGAGCCGTCTAGTCCGTATTAAAAATGTAATGAAGCAGTGAACACATTGTGTTCGCTGCTTCTATTTGTGTAGGGGAGAGAGGAGGAATCGGCGGGAAGCCCCACGCGCAGCTAAAAAAGCGGCAATTAAAAAAGCACAGCCACGCAATTTGTGACTGCACCTCTCTAACAAACTATCTTTCCCTCACCCCAATATATTCCTGATCCGGCCTAAAGATTCGATTATCCTCAGCTTGTTCAAGTACATGGGCGCACCAACCGACAACTCGGCTGACGCAAAAGGTCGGGGTGAACCACTCTGATTTAAAAGAAAGGGCATCCATCACAGTGGCTGCGTAGTATTCGACGTTTACGTGTAGCGCTCGTCCGGGTTTATATTCGGCAAGTAATAGGGTAGCGGTTTTTTCCACTTCTACTGCTTTAGAAAGTGTGTGATCCTCCCCTCCTGATGATGATAATACGTCACGTAAGGCGCTGGCTCGAGGATCCGTAGTTTTATAGACTCGGTGACCAAAGCCCATTAGTTTTTCTCCACGCTCTAGTTTTTGACGCAACAACTTTTCTGGCCCTTCTGCATGAGAGGTTACATCGTCTAGTAGCTGTAACACTCCAGTGGGGGCACCTCCGTGTAAGGGACCTTTCATGGCACCAAGCGCTCCGCAGATAGCCGATGGTAAGTCTGATTCTGTAGACGAGACGACTCTTGCTGCAAAGGTTGAGGCGTTCATGCCATGCTCCATTGTGAGGATAAGATAAGCGGTTAGGGCAGAGCTGTGTGCGTTTGTTGGAATTTCGCCATTTATCATATATAGATAGTTTTCAACATGACCTAGTGTTTGATCTGGTTTAATGGGCTTCTCCCCGTTTTCATAACGAATCCATGCGGCGATGATGGTGGGGAAGAGAGCTATTAAGTGGATGGCTTCTTCCTTTGTAGGTGGCCAGTTTGTCTGTGGATTTAAACATGAAATACAGGTGCGCAGAACGTCCATAATTTCGAGCTCTTTTGGCAGTGAAGTTATCACATTATCAAGTGCGGATAATAGTTTTCGTTTCTTTACTAACTCAAAAGTGAATGTTTCAAGCTGTTGATTTGAAGGGAGTTCGCCGTTCAACAACAGATAGGCCACCTCTTCAAAGCTCTTAGTTCGTGCTAGTTCTCCTGCATCATAGCCCCTGTAAAGCAATTTACCCTTATTTCCATCTACATGACTGATAGCTGTATGAGCAGCAACAACACCCTCTAATCCTTTTGAAAACATCATCATCATCCTTTCAATCATTTTCCTTAGTGTACTTGGATGGTATGATTATAAAAATTAAAAAATAGTGGTAGTACTGATTAAGATTATTAATCAGAGAGGGGAGCTCAGATGAATATACAGTGGATCGAAAGCTTTTTAGCAGCTGCCAAGTACGAGAATTTTAGAAAGGCTGCCTCTTCTTTATATGTGTCTCAACCAACTGTAACGGTTCATATCCAACAGTTAGAAAAACTTGTAGGCGTGGACTTATTTGAGCGGACGGGTCGAAGGGTTGTGCTGACCCATTATGGTCGAGAGTTTGTATCGCACGCACATTCAATGTATGATGCTTATCTTGTTGGAATGGAGAAAATGGATAGAAAGATTCAAGGTTATCTAAGCGAAGTAAAAATTGCCGTCTCACCTCTTGTGGCAACTAGCTATCTTCCACATTGGGTGAAAGCTTTTGTGCGAACTAATTCTCGCACCGAAGTAAAGGTAGAGGTGATGGAATCTATATTAATTGGTTCGTCTGTTGAGGAAGGTAGGTCAGATATCGGGATATCCCGCATGCCACATGCCTCTGTAGGAGTGACATGTAGGGAAATTCAAACAGAGAAGCTGTTTTTTGTGGTGCCTCATGATGGAAGAGACGCAGAAACCGGTGGTTATGTTGATTATGAAAAGGTATTTAAGGAACACGTGTTATTAACGCATAATCATCCGATGTATTGGGATGAGGTGCTTTTTTCATGTAAGCATTTGGTGCCAGGTCTTAGGGAAATGAAAGTGTCCCAGGTCCACGTGGCGAAGCGCTTTATCGAAGAAGGTCTAGGGTGCTCGATTCTACCGCGTTCGGCAGTACGTCGAGAGCTGGCAGAAGGAAGAATGCTAGAAGCAGAGCTCCCAATGCTCAATCTACCCTTGGTATCAACGTACCTGATAACAAAATCTCCATCAGAGGAGACATTAGCATTTGAAGAGCTCGTTATGAAGCTGGTTTAGCTACAACAGCATGTAGAAATCGGAAAGCTCTCATCACATGCACATCCACTCTACGCTGCACCACATTCAATACACACAAAAAATCCGAACGCGCCAATATTGGCGGTTCGGATTTTTTAATGGACTAGAGTCCCTTGATTACGGCTTGAAAATCGTCTTAATACTGCCGTCTACTTTTTCGTCAAAGATGCGGTAAGCCTCTGATGCATCCTCAAATTTCATTTTATGTGTGATGATATCTGTAGGGTCAAAGGTACCGGCTTCGATCATTTCATAAAGCTCTGGCATAAGATGCACAACAGGTGCTTGTCCCATTTTTAATGATACGTTTCGGGTGAAGAAGTCTCCGATTGGGAATCCGTTTGCTTCTGTTCCGTAGACACCGGTTAATTGTACGGTCCCGAACTTGCGCACGGATTCACTGGCTGTAACGATAGGAGAGATGGTACCGAATTGATTATCGAATTCGGAGCCAAAGGTTTCTCCTTTTGGTACGGTCCCGTCCATGCCTACACAGTCAATGACCACATCGGCGCCACCTTGTGTTTCTTCTTTCAACTGCTGACCGAGCTCGGGGTTATCCTTGAAGTTATAGGTTTCTACATGATTTGTGCGTTTCCCATGATCGAGTCTATGTTCAACCTGATCCACTGCAATCACTCGTTTGGCGCCTTCCATCCATGCAAACTTTTGTGCCATAAGACCAATTGGACCAGCACCAAGAATAATGACAGTATCGCCTTTTTTTACTCCGCTATGTTTAACGCTCCAATAAGCGGTTGGGATGACATCTGATAGGAAGACGACACTTTCATCCTCAAGCTCACTTGATTCAGGAACCTTAAATGATGTGGAGTCTCCGTATGGCACACGCAGGTATTCAGCTTGTCCGCCTGGGTGGTTTCCGAAGTCATCAGCGAAGCCGAAGAGACCTCCCGCATCCGAATGTGGGCTTTCGTTAGAATTATCACATTGACTTTCCATCTGGTGATTACAATAGAAACAATCGCCGCAGCTTATGTTAAATGGAATGACAACTCGGTCACCCTTTTTAAGGTTCTTGACCTCAGAGCCAATTTCTTCAACGATGCCCATTGGTTCGTGTCCAATGACATAGTCTTGCTCTGGGACAATACCCCCGTGATATAAATGAAGGTCTGAACCGCAAATACCACTTGCTGTGATCTTTACGATAATATCTGTGTTCTCTTGAATAGAAGGGGCGCTTACTTCTTTCATCTGTATATCTTCTTTTCCCTGAAAAGTTACAGCTTTCATGTTTAGCACTCTCCTTAGTTTATGGTGTACAGCATCTGTTACCGCTATGGAGAGTTGTTAAACATTTAATTTTCTGGAGGAGATTGTTGCTGATTTTCTTTTAGCTCGTCAATAAAAGTTTGATATGCTTGCTCATTTCCTGTTGTTTTAGAGATTTTCTCTAGTGAGCGATAGAACTTCTTCTCATTATATTTAAATGAGAAGGGAGCTTGATATCCTTTAGCCACCATTAAGGCAAAATCCCAGGATGTCTTATGAAATTGTTTGTCAATGGTTTGAACAAGCAAACTCATCGCTTCTAAAATATCGTTTGTGATAATGGGATCTTCTTTAGCATAAATCGTGATGTGAGAGAAGGTTGAGTATAAATAAAACTCAAAGGATTCTTCTTTAATAATCACCCTTAGCTCATTGTCTGGATCTGTTAAATACGGAGTGAATCTCGACACTTTAGAAATGGACAGCAATAAATCCGACAACTGATATATCGCATTTGAAGCAGTATCCGGGTCGTCATTACCCAGTGACTTTATCGCAATCTCCTTAAGCTTGTTAATGCCAAATTCAATATCCTGAACTTCTGTTTTCTTTGAACCAATAAACACTCTACTAATAATTTTCTTCTCATCAATAGGGAAACGACCATTTTTCCAATAGGTTAGTAAGGGGGTGCCCTTTAGGACAAACTCTCCTATACGTTTTTCAAAACGAATAACCGTATCAACGGATTGGGCATAGTGAATAAGCCGTTTATAATCAACAATTTGAATATACCCCGTCCTTGAGGCAGATATGGTTACACCTTCCCCCATTAACTGCTTGGAGATCGACATACTAGGATCCGTCGTACGATATTCTTCAAGATCTTTAATAAGAGTCGTCAGAATTTGCTGCTGTGATTCATTTTTCATATTTTGCATAAGATTAGGTACTTGCATCCATTTAATCGTGTGATTAATGAAAATGACAAAGGTGCCCACTGTTAGCAACATAACGAGAATCGTTAAACTAGGAATGATGGCATAATAGGAAGTTACTTCTTCATCAATTAAGAAGAAAGTAAGTAAAATAAAGACAAACGCCATATTAAATATTCCGATTAAATGCTGGGTACGTCGATCTGAGATAAAGGTTGTCAGCATTCGAGGCGTAAATTGGCCTGAAAAGTTAGTCAACACAACGAGGATAGAGTTCAGTGTAAAAGCATTCAGTGTAATAATACCGGCAACAAGGGAACTAACAATTTGCCGAGTTAACTCGTAATCAGCTTGAAAAAATCCTGGAGCGTCTTCTCCAAGGAGCATATGCATATCACCAACATAAGCAGCAGCGGCTATTAGAGATCCCGCTATCCCGTAGAATAAACAGATGAGCCAGACGTTGGATCTCAGTTCATATATAACTTGGTGGTAGGATAAGCTGTTTAATTTTTTATAGGTGCGTTTGATATATTTGATTGGGTTCAAATTAGCCATCCTTTCATGAACATTAAAAGAATTGGGAGACCTTAATTTGTTCCCTGTCAGTATCATCTAAAAACATCAATTGAACCAATTCCTTTATTCTTCTGTAATTCCACTGCTAATTAAGTCTAGGTTCACCTTCACTTGAATATCTAAATCAGGATACGCACGTTTCCACTCTTCGATATCAAAGTCCCTCATTTTACTTCTGGCGTTAGCGCCAAATCCAACGGGATCGACGTTTAGCTCTTGAAATGTCTTCAATAGGCTCTTTAAGTGTTTTTCAAATTGCTCCGTGCCTAAATGAGTAAGTGCACTCCCGTTATAATGATTTGGTCCCTTCACATCACCCTGTTCATTTATAATGCCTTTGATATTTACGGTGATCGTGACACGCATACCTTTTTCAGTGTTTTTAATTGTAAAGTCTTGGTCTGCATCCACGTTCTCTAAACTAACGTAGTCCCCGTTATCAAGATCAATTTGATAAAATCCTCCGTTAAAGGGTTCTTTGAGTAGCTTAAGATATGATGATTCTCTAACGGAGAGCTTATGAACGCATTGATCACCTTTAAACAATGCAAGGCCGGTCACTCGAGCACGGTCCTGATATTGTTTAATCATGGGTATGTACATATCACTACCTTCATCATAATAATGGTAGAGCAGTGTTTGAAGGGTGACTTGGGGTAAAATCTCACTTTCACTCTGCTCAATTAGCTCATTTAAATATTGATAAACAGTGATGTCTAGTTTGTAATTTTGAGATAGTAAATCATACACTTTTCCTTCCACTACTGCAGGTCTAACATTACGCCCGATGACAGGATCTCGTTGTAGAATATCCAAAAAATAATAGATCCCCTCCTCAGCTAGCTGATCTTGAAAAAGGACTAGGTTTACACGACCTAGAACCAAGGTTTTTGAGGATTCGGTTTGCATTTTTTTGCGTGTGATTCTGGAAGTGTTTCCAACAGCAGAAAACACTTCAGTTTCAGGTAGGTTTTCAACTTGGGGTAGGATAATCTGAGAGCCAGCCACCGTTCGAAAGTCACTATCACTTTCAAAGTCATATCCAAGCGCTTGAATTAATTGCAGCTCTTCAATGATTTTAGTTCGAGGCGCACAGCCGGTAAGAGCTACGAGGCATACCATTACTATCAAGAGCCTTTTCATTACCCACTCCTCCTTTTGTTCCAAAAAACACGTATTCGAAATGCGAGATATAGAATTGGAATGTAACCATAAATCGTGTAAAATCCAACCTTTGCTGTGAAGTCATTTAGAGCTTCGACTCCTTCTCTACCTACCACAAAAAATGATCCACCAAATAAAAGCAGGCTGATTATTCTTAGACCGGTTCGCTGTCGCTGATTCCAAGGTAGCATTCGCTTTAAGAGCCTACTGGCTGACCATAAAAGAAGGCAAATAGAGGGAAGGACAACAAAAAGCCAGATTGAGACTCCGATATACTCAAACCGTTCGACCACACTAAGGTCTACCACCTTCCACAGAGTAATCGTTGCCCACACCGTTTGTTCGAGTTGATCTTCGCTAAAATAGATGGTGGTTAAAAGAATGGCTAGAAGGTAAAGCGACATATTAAAGGCAATGCCAAGATGACTCCATTTCTGTGATAAAGGAGCTTTGCGGAAGAAAGGATAACACATAAAAAGCACACAGAAACCGAGGATATTCAGGGTCATCGCTTTGGAGCCAGCCAAGATATCTTTCAGTGAATGATCAAACACTGGAAGTATATTATCAGGATGTGTATCGGGAAGGGTAAAGTAATTAGCGAACAACAACGGGAGTGTAATTAGTAAGCTGATTACAGCTAACCCGAGAACCACACGTAGTCCTTTTGTTACGTAAGCATAGGAGACTACGAGTAATAGTAAAGATAG
Source organism: Alkalicoccobacillus porphyridii (assembly GCF_007293315.1). Taxonomy (GTDB): domain Bacteria; phylum Bacillota; class Bacilli; order Bacillales; family Bacillaceae_D; genus Alkalicoccobacillus; species Alkalicoccobacillus porphyridii. Next base: position 212,581 of record NZ_VLXZ01000003.1, on the reverse strand, counting down.
GACCCAAGCTTTTACATCAGGAAACATCCAGATTTGAATGACCTCAATGTACGTACTGATGACCGTGAAAACAAGTAACGAATAATACCATAGAAAATAGATATTTAACAGCGTGCCTACAAAGGCACCGAATGTTTGTGTATGAACATCAACAAGATCACCTTGGTAATGATTCAACATTTGGTACGATAACCACATAAAAAAATGAACGGCTAGGCCAACAAATACGACTGAGATCCACGCATCGTGACCTGAATATTTTGTTAGAATTCGCTCAAATCCTAAAATACCCACACTGATTTGCACACCTGTTGTCATAAAGAAACTAAAGAAAGGGGAGAGCTGTCTACTTTTTGAGGGTGTGTTTTGATGTGGAATCATTGTCTCCTCCTATTCTTCTATATCAGGTTGAATCAAGTGATTTTTTTCATTAGGTTTATTAAATCTGTTTTGCTTTTGTGCTCTTATGCTTTGCGGGCGCTTTGTTTGTAGTCTAAAAGGCAAGCGGAAGAATGAGTCTTTTAAGTCCGCTACTCTTAATGGGTAGATAGGCACTAAGTAGGGGTGACCAAGTGAAGTTAATGCCAAAAGATGGCTCAAGAATAAGGCAAAACAAGCGGCTACACCCAAAAAACCAAGCCATTGAGCAGCTAAAATAAATGGAAAACGAATGAGGCGAATGGTATTACCCATTTGATAGATGGGGGTGGTGAAGGAAGCAAGTCCTGTTAAGGCAACAATAATTAATAGGATATTACTGGTTAGCCCGGCGTCTACAGCCGCTGTTCCAATGACGATACCGCCCACAATCCCGATGGTTTGCCCAATTTTTGCGGGCAGTCTAGCACCAGCCTCGCGTAATAACTCGATGACCAATTCTAGAATTAACGCCTCAAACACCGGTGGAAACGGTATACCACTTCGAGAAGAAACTAATGTATTAAGTAGCGTAGTAGGAATCATTTCATAATGATACGTTAGAACCGCTACATATAACGCGGTAGATAACACGGAAAATAAGATGGCAAATAACCGAATCAACCGAAAGATAGATGCAATCGGCCAAGGTAAAAAATAATCCTCAAAGGCTGAGAAAAATTCAACAAAAGAAGTAGGCCCGGTTAGTGCATGGGGAGAGCCATCCAGGATGACTGCAACTTTGCCCTCCGCCAAAAGGGAGGCTACTCGGTCTGGACGTTCTGTATCAATTAATTGTGGGAACACAGAATTGGAATCATCCGCGATCAGCTGTGCCACAAACGAACTATCGACAATTTGATCAAATTGGATGTCGGTGATGCGTTGTGTGAGCGTATGAACGACTTGTTCATTTGCGATACCATGAAGATATAGAATTGCCGTTTTAGATTTGCTGAGATCACCAATTGTGTATTCCTTAACGACTAATTCAGGAATAGGTATTCGTTTTCGTATAAGATTTAGATTGGTCTGCAAAGGTTCAACAAAGGCTTCTTTTGGCCCAACCACACTGAATTCCACCTCAGGTAGGCTGACAGAACGGTTTTCTATATGCTCTGCTGGCACTAATAGAAATTGCTTTGGTGTTTGAGTGGAGTGGATGATCACACTGCCCCGCATTAAGCCATCCATTAAGTCTTCCACAGCTTCTATAATCTCATTGTTTTCAATAGAAATGGCTTGTCTTAATTCCTCCAAGGAAAGTTGATTCACTTGTTGAAGAGCAGGAAGTATCTCGTCATGGAGGATTTCCGGTTTAATAACAGACGCATAATAATAGAGCGTGATCGGACTATTTTTTGAGAGTTGATATATCTCGAAATCAGAAGAAAGCCTGCAGGTTTTTAAAAGCTCTTCAAAGGAATGGGTGGAGGGGCGTGTCGACTGATTTATTTTTCTTTGAAGACGATGCTGCTTCCATTTTCTAAACACGACACACCCCCAATTGGACTTTATGTACTCACCCTTACCATGTGTGGAGTAATCGAGTTTTATACATGGTGCATTCATCGCACAAAAAACCAGATAAGGCAGTCTGCCTTATCTGGTGCTTTATGTGCTATTCGGCTTGAAGCTCTTCTAACAGGGTAAAGTCAGTATAGTCCTCAAATGCGGGAACCGACTGAATGCTACCCATACGTTCAAGGTGGTCAGCTATGGTATCTGATCCTGGTTTTAAGTCGTCCTTGATCTCCATGGAATAGACATTCCGATCCATAATTTCTGCAATCTGTTCTCGAGGAAGGTTCTGAATAGATGCATCCATAATATCCAAAGCACCTTCACGATCTTCATTGATATAATCGGTTGCACGCTGCAGGGCGCGAAGTAATGCTTTCACCGTGTTAGGGTTTTCTTCTAAAAACTCCTCAGATACTTGGAAGGTAGAATAATATTGCATCCATTCCACTTCTCCCTCTGCACCAGGTAGCTCAGAATAGTTTCCACTAAATAAAAACTCCGCTCCCTGCTCTACACCGGTTGTAATCCAAGGCTCCCAAGCAGCCATGATGTCTATGTTCCCATTATCGAGAGCGGCAATTTGATCAGTAGGTGACATATTAATAAATTCTACCTGGTCCATATCGACACCAAGTTCATCAGCCATATTCTGAAGAGCAATGGTCACCCCAGCCCCCTGAACCATACCAATAGTGGCTCCTTCAATGTCTTCAGCGCTATTGATCTCGAACTCAGGGCTGGCAATCACCGCCTGAGTACCTGATATATTCGCCATTGGCGCAACAATTACATTATCTACATTGGATGCTTTTAAGGTTATGTTGGTAATCGTTGTTTCAAAGCTTGCCTCAGCATCCCCACTTGCAATGAGCGGACCGATATCAGGTCCGGATTGGACAATCGTGTTGGTCACATTTAGTCCTTCATCCTCAAAAAATCCCATCTCATCAGCAATCACCTGCTGTGCAGATACTTGAGTATCAATCACGCCGTAAAGAGTAACATCTGTTGTTTCAAGGTCTGAGTCTCCTGTGGTTGATGGTGCTTCATTATCTGAACATGCACTTAAAAGAGTAATAGCGGAGAGCGCAGCTCCAGCACTCATCCATCTTATTGTTTTTTTCATAACGTATATCCACTCCTGATCGTATTTTTTATTTTGAAATGGCGTCGTTCATTTGTGTTCCATATTTCCATTTGAATAGTCGTTTTTCGATTTGACCTAAAATAAGCGCAAAAATTGAATAAAGTACCCCGATTAAGGCTGCCGCTAAAAACATATTGTCCATCTGAAAGAAGTTTCTCGAATCAATAATTAAGTAACCGAGCCCTGAATGCGAGCCGATCATTTCAGCAACCACCATCGCTGAAAAGGCAATCGCCAGAGTGACACGCATTCCAACAAAAATGGGAGGCAGTGACGATGGCAAAATCACTCGTTTAAATACCTGCCATTGAGTCGCCCCAAGTGACAAAGCTGATCGTATCAGCAGTGGATTCACATTGCGGATCCCATCTACTGTATAGGCAATCATCGGAATGGCTGTTGCATACATAATAAGTGTGAGCTTTGGCAGTTCACCAACACCCAGCCAAATAATAAAAATTGGCAATAGGGCAAAGGGAGGGATAGGGCCAATCATATTGATAAGTGGTTCTATCACATTTTGGATTGGTTTAAATTTTGCAACGAGAAAAGCTAAAATGACCGCAATGACAACACCTAGTATAAAACCTAACAATAACCGCCAAGTACTTGACCAAATATGTGCAAATAATACACCTTGCTCCTGCAAACGTAATGCAGCTTCAGCTACGTTAACGGGGGTAGGAAGGAAGGTTGGGTTCATCCACTCAATTTGTTGATTAAGCATGCCAATCAGTTGCCAAATGATAAAAAAGCTAGCGACGGTGATTCCGCGAAACAAACCTTCACGATCAAAGAGAAGCGAGTTTGTTTTAGGCTTTCTTTTCGTTGTGACTAAGGTCTCCTTAGGTGTATCCGTTGCCGCCATTTAGGACACCCCCCGTGTGGATTCAATCGTTTCTAAAACAGATTGCAGCTCCTTGGAGATAGAAATGAATTCAGAATCATCTGACTTTCTTGGTCGCTCAAGTGTAATTTCCTTGTTTAAAGCAATCTCTCCATGTTTCATGACAAGAACTCGGTCAGCCAGGTGGACCGCTTCCTCTATACTATGGGTGACGAAAATAACCATCGTTTTAAGTTGTAACCAGATAGAGAGCAGCTCCTTACGCATCGTCTCTCGAGTAAGAATATCAAGGGCGCCAAACGGTTCATCCATCAAGAGAATGCGAGGCTTATTTGCTAGTGCTCTAGCAATTCCCACGCGCTGCTTCATCCCACCAGATAACTGATTTGGAAATTGATCGGCGCAATCTGATAAACCAACTAGCTCTAGATAAGAAGAGGCAATTTCTCGAGACTCTGATTTAGAAAGCCCTTCTAGACTTGGTCCCATCGCAATGTTATCTAAAACGGTATACCAAGGAAATAAGGCATGCTCTTGAAAAACAACGCCACGTTCACGGTGCGGCCCTTTAATCGCCTTTTCATTTACTGTCACACTCCCATCATCAGGAGCAGAAAATCCCGCCAACACATTAAGAAGCGTTGACTTCCCACAGCCGCTATGGCCAAGAATACAAATAAATTCATGTTCCTTTCCGGTGAAGGAGATATCTTTTAATACATGCTTTTTTGATGACCCCTGACCAAATGATTTATTTACTTCTGATACAACCAAGCTCATTGTTTGTCCCTTCTTTCAATAACGAAATTTATTAGCGCAAGTATATCAAGCCAGTGTTTTTATACAATGTGCATGTTCGCTAATTCGAAAGGGAGAGATTGGTAGATCATACAATTTGTTCGAAGATTCATATACTTCTATTATTTCTTCTGCTACAATTAATATGGATAATTTTGTTTATATTGTGGATGTCATCTAGATAAGAGAGGCTATGCTATGTATCGTTCATTCTTTACTCATGAGCTAGGGTTAATGGTGAGGAGTAAAAAGAATTTATATTTTATATTGTTTTTATTACTTGGTGTGGCTTGCTATTGCTTGATTATTCTTCCTGATAAGCAAACGGTTCATGTGCTTGATCATGAGGAGATTGCGATTGATTTGGAAAATGATCAGTTTATGCTGGAAGGAAGAGTGCGATCAGGCTACACAGGTACAAATTCACGTACGGGACGAGCGATTTATGTAGAGACGTTCTTTCATAATCAGCTCCGTTCTAAGCTAATCCATGCGTATGAAAACCAAGATGCTGCACGATATTTGCGCTTAAAGCTGCAATACGATGTGACAGAGCTTACAGTCATATCTGATCCAAGTATGTTTGAAGGCTCAACTTATCCGAATATGGACAGAATGCACTTCGAGTACTATACAGATCATCGCTATCAGTCATTATTACATATGGATTCACCGCTTACTCTTTCAATGCTTGAACAAAAGTCGGCGATTCAAGTACTTGAGCAAGCACTACTCGTTGCTGGTCCTTGGTTTATTTTTCTAGCTATTTACTTTAGCTGCGATGTTCTCATGCGAGATCGAGAGCATCCGTCCATTAAGCAAGGAATGCCAATAAGCTGGTACAAAATCATCAATCTTAAGAGTGGAGTTGTTTTGACATACACTGCCACGGCACTTGCCTTACTACTCGCTTTTTGTATGCTTTTAGTTTCTATCTTAAATGGGTTTGGGCATCTTGATTTAGCCATTCCATATTTGACCAGCTTTGACGATCTCACATCTGATCAGTACGACTTGATGTCGATGGGAACATTTTTGCTGAAATCGCTTGTCTATTTAGTCATTCTATTATTCTTATTTATTCGACTGACGATGGTAGGCAGTCTTTTATTGAAACAAGCATGGCTTGTTTTAGGTGTAACGTCGTTTATTCTACTCTTTGAACGCGTATTTAGAGACCGGACATCTGAAACGGTTTTAGGAATAGATGTAGGGTACTGGCCCCAGACATATATTGACTTTGGAAAAATAGCAGCTGGTGAAATGAATTATTTATTTATGACAGATTCAATAACCTTTATTAGTGGCTTAGTCATACTGTTACTAACCGTTGTTATGGTCGAAGGACTTTTACTCACCCTCAGTAAGATCATCACAAAAGAGAGATATTATGCGTGAGAGGAGGGGGGCATGTATGTTTAGGCGATTTGCTGCATTTGAGACAAAGCTATTGTTTCTTACCAAACGAAATTGGTTTCTCGGTCTTGTTGTTTTTTTATTCTTTGGCCTCTTTTACTACACCTATCACGATACAGACATGGAAAATTTATACCATGAAAAACAATATGAAAGTGGTTCGGTGAATTATCAGATTGATTTTTTCCCCGAGGACTTGAGGGAACAGCCTGAAGGCGAAGAGGTTTATCAAAATTTACTTGCAGAGTTATCCGCAGTGAATATGCAAATTTGGCATCTGAGGGAAAATGAGCTCGAAGAATACATTGAACAAGGAAGGCTAATTAATGCGAATAGATTAAGAAATTATGAGCTAGATAACATTGGAATACATGAACGATTGATTGTGCCGATAGAACAGATACATAAGGATGAGGCTTTTTTATCCTACATGGAAGAGCACCAATTGCCATTGATGACAGACGAACAGGGCTCTAGCGACTATCTAGTTGATGCGTTAACAACGATTAGTGGGCTCTATCTTTTTGTCTTTATTATTGTGTTTGCAAGCTCCATTGTTGTATATGAAAAAACACACCAAACGATCATGCACGGATTCCCTCTTTCAGCTATCAATAAGATTTTAGCTAAGTTTTCCGTTTATTTTACAAGTACGCTTCTTATTTTAGCACTTGGCATTGGAGTGGCCTTTCTCATTAGTTATTTAGAGGCTGGTACAGGAAGCTTTCTTTATCCAGTCACAATCTATTTCAATGGGGAGTACCAGGCAGTCTCAACGGGCATTTATATTTTCTATGTATTCGCTGGTTTAACGATTGGAATCGGGGCGGTTCTCTTTTTAACGATCCTGTTAAATATGCTTGTTAAAAATACGTACGCGACTATCTTTATTGCAATAGCTCTCTTTTTTGTCGCGGATCTACTAACTATTTTTCATTGGACGATTCCATGGCTTCATGTCTCTTCCTTTTTGGATGTACCCTATGTTTTATCGGGAGAGATGGCATTAGATTTAGGCAATAGTCAGGTTGATATCCGCTATGCAATGATTGTCCTTCTAGCCTTTATCTTTGTGCAATGGCTTCTAATCTCGTTGTTGCACAAGAAACCCTATCTTAACAAGCAGAGGAGTGAGAAGGTTGCTTGAATTAAAGAAAGTATCGATTGCATATAAAGATAAGCAGGTGCTTCAGAACCTTTCATTAACAGCTAAAAAGGGAGAAATTATCGGTCTGGTTGCCCCTAATGGAACGGGCAAAACAACGTTATTTAAAGTAATCAGTCATTCAATCAAACCGGACAGTGGAAAGGTCACCGTCGACAAAACCTATTCCTATCAGTCAGAGAAGCAGCAGGTCGCGATCCATAAACAGCTTACTACGTTCCCTGATCAAAGCGAATTATTTGCAGAGTTAACGGGCATGGATCACCTCAAGCTATATGCAGACATGTGGAAAGGCACAAGAACACATATCCCTACGCTTACTGCATCGTTAAAAATGGATCATTACGTTAAGAAAAAAGTTAAAACCTACTCGTTAGGCATGCGCCAACGCCTCTGCTTTGCCATGATGGTTGCCGCGGATACGAAAATTATGCTTTTAGATGAGGTCATGAATGGCCTAGACGTAGAGAATGTAGCCATTATTTCAAAGCAACTCCTTGATTTTAAGCAACAAGATAAGCTTGTCTTTGTTGCCTCTCACTTGCTTGAAAACCTAGACCTTTATGCAGATCGTGTTCTGTATCTACGGGATGGCCAATTTATCCATGAGCAACGATTTCATGAGAAACAGAGTGATTATATAAAAGTGGGCATCAAAAAAGATCAATACGATCAATTATGCGCAGCTGTTTCCTTGCCCGACAATCATGTATATTTGGCGAACCGATTATTATGTATTCCCTTTGATGTTCTGTCAGCCGAGCAACAGACAGAATGGATCCAACGGTTGTTAGAGTATAAAGGGACAGACTTAACCATAGGTCCGCTCGGTACATTAGAATACTACGAGAAATTCTATGCTTAAAGGGGTTCGTATGGATAAATGGTTTCTTTTTGGTCTATGTTTGGTATTCCTTCTCGGATGTCAAAGTAAAACCGACGAAGCGGAGGCATATGAGGAGAATGGAGAATTGTTAAATGAAGAGAAGGCGGAGATATTAGAGCGGTTTGGTGAACCACGGCCAGAGACCTCTGAGCGACCGGCTGCGAGTCCAGATGATTCGATCGTCATAGAAATGGAACAGGATGAAATGCTTCACGAACTTCAGGTGCCAACTGGACGCTATGCGATAGCAGATGGTGGTTGGATGATAGAGGGTGGAGAAGGGTCAGCGGGTAATGTATATATACACTCTGAAGAGGGTGAGCTGCTTTTCCATGATACATTATATGGACCATTTTATAGTACGTATGTCATCGCAATGACGCTAGAAGAGACGGACACCGTATCCTTCGATGGACTGCAAGCTCTCGTTTTACAGCCTTTAGCCACTGAATATACAAGTGAACTCTTCTCTGGAGTTTGGGAGGTTGGACTAGATATTGAGCCAGGCACCTATCAAATCACCCCGAACGTTGCAGGCATTGCTAATCTAGAGTTGTTCACTGCCGGAGCTGAACCTCGAGTGTTTGAAATCATTGGTTTAGAAGCAGAAGGTCAAGAGCAAATGGATGAAATGCCTGAAGATACCGTGGAAGCAACTTCAGTCACGCTTACATTTGGAGAAGGAGATACTCTGAGAGTAACAGGTATGGCACGTATATCTCTGGAGAGGGTAGAGGACGGATAATATTTTGTTTCTTCGGCTGCCGCTCCCGAAAATGGGGGCACGCTTACCGCGGGAAGGTAATGAGCTAACTCGACTCCGTCGATTTATCTCATTGAACCTTTTCATCCCGCAGGTGTCGGCCCTCCATTTTCGTCCGCTTGTTTTAAGGTAGGTATCGGTATTACTATTTACACAATAATAAGGACTTGACTCGCAGTGTGGAAGTTTACCAAGACGAATTTAGGTTAAAGCAAGAAGAGTTGAGTTAATACTAAGAAGAATTGAGCTGTTACCAAGAGGGAATCGGCTTTACCAAGAAAATCTGCTGTCTATCCAAGAACGATAGGCTTTTTACCAAGATCGAAAGCATGTTACCAAGAACTTTGCTGGAGTTACCAAGAAGATACATATACTTACCAAGATTATCGTACGCTTCAAAAAGAGGAGAAGGCATCATATGATGTCTTCTCCCTCTCTTTCATTCTCCCTAAATGGTCAACTGGTAATGATAAAAATCTTGATCACGCTCATAGCCATGTTTATTGTAGAGGGCTTGCGCTGCATGATTATGAATAGCGGTACTTAAGCTTAAACGTGTAACGCCTTCACGAAGTGCGTGCTCTTTCGCACTTGCTAACAGGATATCCCCAATTCCCATCTTTCTCGCTTCCTCCAAAACAAACAAGTCATTTAGAATAAGTGCTTTTTGCATCGCAATGGATGAGAACGTAGGGTAGAGCTGCACAAACCCAACATAAGATCCTTCCATCTCAGCTATAAATATCGTGGAGTCCTTTTGCTCCAGTCGTTCACGTATGTATGAAACAGCACCATCTATATTAGAAGGTTGATGATAAAACTGCCGATACAAATTAAATAGATAGGCAACCTGCTCAATGTCATTTGTCGTAGCTTGATAGATCTTCATGTCCTCACTCCAGATCATCTTTTATTCCTATTGTATGGAAATTTATTTTAGTGCACAACTAAAATAATATTGATGCAATGAAAACACTTAATATCCACACTTATATCCACAAATTATAACACCTCCATTCCCACACAAAAATTTTATTTTCAGGTAAGCGCACTCAATGGTTTAACGATAAATAAAAAAGGAAAGATAATGTCTTATACAGATTATTACATTGTCATATGATAGGGAGTGGTTGGATTGGGCATATTTTCAGTGGTCACATTTGTTGTATTGGTGGCTGCCATCTGGCTGTTCGCTTATAAGCGCAGTAGAGGAGTCGATTTAACAAGCTCTGAAGGCCTTTTTTTAGGTGGTCGTAGTTTAACTGGAATCACCATTTCTGGTAGTGTTGTTATGACCAATTTATCCACAGAACAAATAGTGGGTCAAAATGGACAGAGCTATGAAACTGGGATGGAAGTGATGGGGTGGGAGGTAACGGCGGCGATAGCCATCGTTGCACTTGCATTAATCTTCCTACCAAAATACTTAAAGCATGGCGTTGATACGGTCACAGATTTTATCGAAATTAGGTTTGATACGGCGACGAAACGAATTGCCTCGTTATTATTTATCTTTACATATGTTATTTCGTTTTTACCTGTGGTTCTGTATTCGGGTGCCTTAGTATTTAACCAAATCTTTTCGATTGAAGGCATATTAAATGTTTCATCTCTTGTCGCTATTTCGCTAATCTCCGGAGTTATCGGGGTGATTGGTCTGCTCTATTTATTAATTGGTGGGTTAAGACTAAGTGCTTTTAGTGATACAGTCTATGGGTTCGGACTTTTAGTAGCTGGTCTTTCCATACCGATCCTCGGATTAATTGTACTCGGAGATGGCAGTTTTTTAGGAGGGTTTGAAACGATTCGAGAGCAAACCCCAGAGAAATTAAATTCATTTGGTGCGGTTGATTCTCTGATGGTGCCATGGCCTACGCTGTTTCTTGGGTTGTTCTTTAATAACTTGTTTTTTTGGTGTACCAATCAATTAATTGTGCAGAAGGTCTTGGCGGGACGAGATTTAAAAGAAGGGCAAAAAGGAGCTCTTTATGTAGGGTTCTTTAAAATCTTTGGTGCTCTGTTTTTAGTATTTCCGGGAATAGTTGCTTACAACTTCTTCGGGGACTCAGTAGAACCAGCAGATAATGCCTATCCTATGCTTGTGACGGAAATTCTTCCAGAATGGATGCTTGGTTTTTTTGCAGCTGTCATTTTTGGAGCGATTCTAAGCTCATTTGTTGGGGCATTAAATGCAACGACGACATTAATGACGTTGGATTTTTATAAACCGTTAAAGAAAAATGCAACGGATGCTCAGGTTGCCAGAGCAGGAAAGATGTTTACGATCATCGTTGGGCTGATTTCAACAATCATCGCCCCATTGATTTCATTCGCTCCGGCTGGATTATTCCACATCGTCCAGCAGTTTAATGGGTTGTATAGCATGCCGCTTTTGGCAGTCATTATTCTTGGATTTTATTCTAAATATGCCACACCGTTTGCTGCAAAGGTGACATTTATTTTCCACTTAATCGTATATAGCTCCACGCAGCTGTTTACGGATATTCATTATCTGTACGTGTTTAGTGTCATATTCTTTGTGGACTTGCTTTTACTTTGGGCCATTAGCCGCTTTCAACCTTCAGCCAAAACGTTTACCTTTCCAAAAGCTGAAGTTAAAGTCGATCTGACTCCTTGGAAGCATGCAAAGTGGCTCAGTGCAGTCATTGTCATCATAGTTCTCTTAACCTATTGGGTCTTTTCTCCATGGGGGATTGCAGCATAAATTAAGTGACTAAATAGACTCTTAGTGAAAATACTAAGAGTCTGTTTTATCTATCATTTGATATTGCTCATCGCTTCACATATGGTATGATAAAAGAAAACAAAAGTGGGGAAAGTTCTCTATGGAGAAGGGTTGGCTCTCGAGAAAGCTTCAGGCTGCATTTTTTGCTACAAGCATGCTATCTATCTACTTATCAGCCGACTATACTATTGCCATACGTGAGCAATATTTATATGAGCTAGGTACTCATTTTTTATCGTGGCTTATGATTTATTTTGTGTATAGCGGTGTCGTTATCCTCATATACGGATCATTAGTATCCATATTCATTGAGTGGGTTGATCGAACATTTATTCAGATGGCCGGCTGGATATATGTGTTGATACACGGACTGTTCGGTCTGCCCTTTGGTTTAATTTCATCCTTTAATGGAGCAGTGATAGGTGGGGCAGCTGCTTTAACTTATGGATTGATAGATTACTTTATTAGAAAAAAGAGACCAAGGTTCTTTACGTTGCCCTCGATTCCTCTTATAGTAGCCGTTGCTATAGCCTTTATTCTTACAGGGCTCTCGCCCGAGCAACCTCCATTTACTAGGCAGGATGCCATAGTAGAGGCCCATGCAGCTCGTGATGTAGAGTATGATCACTTTCCAAAAGAAGAAGGAACTTGGACGAGTGTTATTAATGGGTACGACGTGCAACAGGAAGTGACTGTTAATGAAATTGACAATGAAGTCTATATTGTTACCTTTCGGGAAACATGGGAAAAAGGGTTAGATCAGGGAGAATGGAACTGGTCATATGAAGTGAGTAGAGGTGCGGTGGCGAGTAAGGGAGGGCGTGAGCAAACACCAGGCTACTATCAGTAAAATATTTCTTGAAATGCTCAAATAGACCCGAGATGCGCGAATCTAGCACGTGCATGCTCAAAAGTCTTCACACGCCCACCGCACGCCACACAAAAAAACACAGTGACCACGGTCTGCCACTGTGTTTTCCTTATATTAATTTCTTAAAGCTCTGAGTCTCCTACTTACTAGGAAAAAGATAGCTCCTACTAGTAGTAATCCAGCGCCAATCACAAGCCAGCCTCCGTTGTTCGTTGCGGTATCAGGCAAGGTTTCTCCATCTTGAGCCTCAACTTTATTGGCAAAATCGGACTTGCGGATCATGCCATGAATGCCTTTTGTGATATCAACAACCTGTGAGACTTCGTAATCCGTCGCAGCACTTAGGTAGGCATAAGCTTTAGCGCGGTCCATGCCTAGTTCATCCTCTAGGAAATCAATGGATCTTCTTGTCGCATCCTTCATCGCTTCGTTTAGATCTTCATCTAGTCCAATTGGGATCCAGAATTCATCCGTTTCTCCGAATGGGTGTGTGAAGTCATCTGCATTACCTGGAATTCGTTCATCTCCCTGCTTGAGTACAGTTAAGCGAAAGGTTGTGCGCAATGAGGCTTCAAGTGCGGTAAGGGCTACTTCCCCATCCCCTTGAGCAAAGTGAGGATCTCCTGTGTAAAACATTGCCCCCGCTACTTCAACTGGTAGATAGAGGGTGGCTCCTGCTGTTAGGTCATTAATATCAATATTTCCGCCTGTATGAGTAGGGGGGACGGAGTGAACCTCTTCATCGGTATCCGTAGCTACACCCATCATGCCCATAAATGGATCAATTGGAAAATGTACATCTTCTCCAATAATCTCTCCATACCATTGACCATCAATCAACTCAATCGGTGTAAATAAGGAAACATTATTATAGAGTTCGGGTTGATCTGCACTTGCCCCTTCTTGTGGCCCTTCGTTCTCTGGGAATTCTTCTGGCAGAGCCCCCTTGTAATGCCGATTTGAGATGACTCCGTATGGAACACGTGGTGTCAGGGCGAGAATATCAACCTTTAACACATCTCCGGGTTCAGCGCCTTCAATGGCAACAGGTCCGGTAACGATATGTGGTCCGTGATCATCAAAATCGTGATCAATATCTGAATAGGCAATGGTCTTAGCTTCTTCAAGGATTTCATCTTCACTAATTCCGTACTCGGCAAAATACTCTACTGGATCTCTGCCTTGATCATCCAAAATGCCTTCATGTGATACGGTATCAACGGTAATCGTCTCACCCGAAGATATCTCCATCACGGCTTCTGATTGGCGGTTCGGCAAATGCCCCCAACTAATCGTATCTAAATTAGATGGTAAGAAATGATCTCCGTCCAAGTTGTAGTCATTATCCTTGTTTAATGGGAAAGGGATGGACTCGGCAGATGCAACATTAGGCTGGTACATGGATAGAGTCATGGTAACGATACATAATACACTTAATGCTTTGCTTTCTCTTCTCATGCTGTTCACCTCTTCAAGTTAGTTATCCCTTCACCTTAACAGCTTGTCTAGGTGCCATTGTTTCAGTGCGATAGATTATCTAACGTACTTTTCTCTTCTTGACGGAGAAATTAAAGGTAGGTATAGTAAGGAAAAAGAACTGGTATAGACAACTATATTAGGGGGTTAATATGGAAAGAGTCAATGTTTTAACAAACATTAATTTATATATAGAAAAGCAGACGATAGAAAAGGGATTTCTTATACTAGCAGATGGTTTCATTCATTCGTTTGGACCCATGAAAGATTGGGCAGAACCTGATAATTCATATGACATATTGGACTTTAGCCTACAACCACATATAAAAGCTGTTCCGGGATTTATTGATATTCATACTCACGGGGCAGGCGGGGCAGATGCCATGGATGGCAATTACGATTCCTTTGAGACAATGGCAAAAACACTTCCGCAAGAGGGAACAACAAGTTTTCTAGCGACCACCATGACGCAGAGTAAAGAAGCAATTACAAAGAGTTTAGAGAATGCAGGTCAGTACATCCTTCAGCAGAAGAAGGTTAGAGGAGCAGAGGTACTTGGTGTTCATCTAGAAGGCCCCTTTATTAATCCAGACATGGCAGGAGCACAACCAAAGGAACACATTATGCCTGGAGATATATCCTTATTTCAAAAGTGGCAGCAAGCAGCGAACCAGCAAATAAAATTGGTTACATTAGCACCAGAGCAGGAGGGTGGAGCTGAGTTACTTAACTATCTAGATAAACAAGGAATTGTTGCATCCATTGGTCATTCAAATGCGAGTTGTCATGAAGTAGATACATTTGTTCAAGCGGGAGCAAAGCAAGTAACGCATTTATTTAATCAAATGAGTGGTCTTCATCACCGCGAACCGGGAGTAGTGGGTGCTTGTTTTTTAGAGGACAAACTAAAGGCTGAGCTGATTGTAGACGGCATTCATGTAGATCCTAGGATCGTAAACCTAACCCTCCAACAAAAGTCATCTGAGAATATTATCTTAATTACAGATTCGATTCGTGCAAAGGGCTTAGAAAATGGCATCTATGATCTGGGTGGACAGGATGTGTACGTGGAGAATGGGAGAGCGAGTCTTGTAGATGGCACACTTGCTGGTAGCCTTTTACGAATGGATGAAGCGATAAGAAATATGCTTGAATTTACAGGGTGTTCCTTAGCAGATGCAATTAAAATGGCCTCACTCAATCCAGCAAAACAGTTAAATATAGATGATCGTAAGGGTAGTATTGCCGTTGGAAAAGACGCCGATATCGTGATCCTTAACGATAAAAATCGAGTGATGCTGACATTTTGTCGGGGGCAGCTTGTGTATAATGGAATGGAGGAAAAGAATGAAAATCATTGAAGTACAGAACTATGATCAGATGAGTCAGCAAGCGGCAAAAATCATCATTGAGACCGTTCAGGATCGACCGCAAACAGTGCTAGGATTAGCAACTGGAGGAACACCACTTGGTACATATACGTATCTTGTACGGGACCATCAGCTGAATGGGACCTCGTATAAACAGGTGCATACGGTTAACTTGGATGAGTATGTCGGCAAAGCCCCAAGCGACGAGCAGAGTTATTCGTATTACATGAATAAACATCTCTTTGAACCTGCGAATATACCAAAAACTCAAACGTATTTACCAAATGGTTTAGCGGCGAATCTTGAAGAGGAAGCAGAGAGGTACACTCACACACTTCAATCACTTGGTGGTGTGGATCTACAGCTTTTGGGTATTGGGAAAAATGGTCATATAGGTTTTAATGAGCCTGGAACAAGCTTTGATTCAGAGACACATGTCGTTCAGCTAACACCGTCAACCCGCCAGGCTAATGCCAAGTATTTCTCAAGTGAATCGGAGGTCCCAACACAGGCTATCACACTCGGTATTGCCACCATTATGAAAGCCAAACGGATCTTGTTAATTGTAAGTGGGATAGAAAAAGCAGAGATTCTTTACCAGTGTTTATATGGACAAATAGATGAACAGATTCCGGCATCTATTTTGCAGAAGCATCCTCATGTTACGATTATTGCCGATCAGGAGGCATTATCAGTAGTCAATCAAAAAGCGGAGGCGCACTAATCAATGATTAATAAAAAATCACATCTTCCTATTTATTATCAGCTTGAGGAAGAAATTAAGAAGCTGATTGAAGAGAAGCAATTGCAGCCGGGAGATCTCATTCCTTCAGAGCGAGAGTTCTCAGAAACACATGAAATCAGTCGAATGACCGTTCGTCAGGCAATTAATAATCTGACAAGTGAAGGCATCCTCGAGAAGCAGCGTGGAAAAGGTACATTTGTCGCTCAAGCCAAGCTAGAGCAATCGTTGCAGGGCCTTACTAGTTTTTCAGAAGAAATGGCAGCCAGGGGAATGGAACCAAGCTCTCGTATGTTGAGCTTTCAGAGAGTTAAAGCAACAAATCATGTAGCTAACAGGTTAGAGGTGGAGGAAGGCACTGAGATCTATGAAATTAAACGAATTCGTCTGGCAGATTCAATTCCAATGGCTTATGAAACTTCATATATGCCCGTAACTCTTCTCCCTCGTTTAACGGAAGAGGTGGCCTCCCATTCATTATATGGGTACGTCGAAAATGAACAGAAACAAAGCATTAAAAAAGCGACTCAATCCATTGAGGCGAGTTCTGCTACAAAAGAAGAAGCAACGATCTTAGAGATTGAGGAAAAAAGCTCTGTGCTTTTATTTCATCGTACGGGCTATCTAGAAAATCAAAAGCCATTTGAGGTTGTAAAATCGATCTATCGAGCGGACCGCTATAAATTCTTCATCCAATTAGAACGATAAAAAAGCCGCTCCCCGGGAGAACGGCTTTTTTTAAGGCTTGATACTATGGTGAAACCTTTCCTACTCCAGCATTTTGGCGGACGACGTCTTTTACCTGACTGACAGGCGTCACCTGAAATGAATAAGGCGGGTTATATGTTGTCGTAGAAGAGGTCGGAATGTCACCAGTAGACTGACTAAATGTATTGTTGATTAGATGCCAATAACCAACCTGTCTACTGTCACGGCTCGTAATTGGATTACGAGCATTCTCAAACGCGTTCTCTTCAATACGTATCTGAGCTCCCATTCGTGAGTTAATTCCCGTTTCAATTATGTTGCTGTAGTAGTTACTAAAAATATGAGCCTCACCGAAGCGCACAGATGGGACACGAGAGTTTAAGTTCTCAAAGTAGTTATTATGGAATGTGATTTTCCGGTTATATGAATCAGTATCTGATGAACCCATCAGCATGCTTTTCCAGCTGTCATGTACATAGTTCCACGAGAATGTGATGTAATTAGCATTTCTTTTTACATCAAATAGACCATCGTAATAATCCTTATGCACATCTAAGCTATTGTAAAGCTCATTGTGATCGACCCAGATGTTATTAGAAGGTCCTTCAATACTGATGGCGTCTTTATCACCGGTGTTTACACGATGGATCTTTAAATTACGAATGATGATATTATTCGCACGCCATACTTTGATTCCAATTCCATTAAATTCACCGCGTGTCCCCACACCTAGAATGGAAACGTCGTTTATATCTTTGATGTCAATTTTACTAGCTGATGTATTGGAAGGGGTAATCGTGCCATTCACATAAATCGTTAGAGGGGTATTGTTTGGTTTGTTCTTTAACGCTGCAAGTAGTTGATCTCCTGTTGTCACGGTTACAGTTGTACCACCAGCACCACCGGTTGTACCACCAGCACCACCGGTTGTACCACCATTCAGTGTCGCAAAACCTTGCATGGCAAAATTAGCACTTGTTATGTTAGCGCTTTCATTTTCTGCATTGACGGGAGCAGTAAACAGACCTAACATGAGCACCATGGCAATGAATACGGAGAAGATTGACTTCAACTTTCATCCCTACTTTCGCATAGTTTAGTTTTTTAAGGCTAGGCACAGACAACTCAACTACCTGCTTCTCCTTCCAACTAATTTTATGTGAACACTATAGGCCTCACCCCGCATGTATAAGATATCCTAAGAGTAGCACGATCTGTAAAAAGCAGACATTGGGAAAAAATCTCCTTTTGCATCAGAATGTTTGAGTGCAGATGCCTGATTGTTCACTTCTGACAGAAACAGTTGTTCTTTTAAGAATAATTAATTTCAATATTCCATCCTGTTTTATTCTGAAAATTCCGTTTCCGACTTCCATTGAATTAACCATCATGGTAGCATTAAGTTTGATTATAATGAAAGCGCTTTATTAGAGCTCTTTTACTAATAAAATCATAGTCATATCCGTGAAATTAAGTGGAAAAAGGGGACGATTATTAGATGTCAGAGCACAAGCTGTGGTATTTACAACCTGCTACGAAATGGAATGAAGCATTACCTGTGGGCAATGGAAAGTTAGGAGCAATGGTTTTTGGGCATGAATCTAAAGAACAAATTCAATTAAATGAGGACTCGATTTGGTACGGTGGTCCGCGGAATCGAAACAATCCGGATGCGTTAGCCAATCTTCCAAAAGTAAGAGAATTGCTTTTCTCAGGGAGATTAAAGGAAGCTGAGGAGCTTGCTGAATTAGCTTTGACAGGTGTACCTGAAAGGCAACGTCATTATCAGCCGTTAGGGGAGCTTTTTCTAACCTTTGATCATGATCATACAGAGACTTCAGAATATACACGAGAGCTAGATCTAAACACGGGAGTAGTCAAGGTATGTTATGTATATGAAGGTATTGAATATCAGCGGGAGATTCTGGCTAGTTTTCCTGATGAGTCGCTTGTCATCCGTTTAACCTCATCTAAGCCGAACTCTATTTCATTTAAAGCGATGCTGGATCGGAAACAGGGTACCAACCTAGACGAATCCAAGGTGTTGCCTGGTCAACGTTTGCTTATGGGGGGCGTGACCGGCGGAGAGGATGGCATCCGTTTTAAGAGTATATTACAAGCCTCAACTGAAGGGGGCAGTGTACAAACGATTGGTAATCGCCTTATTGTCAAAGATGCGGATAGTGTCACGCTATTTTTAACGGCTGCTACCTCCTATCGGCATAAAGATCCTACTCAGTGGTGTAACAATCAATTGGATCGAGTCAGCTCTAAAACGTACAAACAGATAAAAGATAACCATATAAAAGACTATCAAGCTCTGTATTCTAGAGTAGAATTAGGTTTAGGAACACATGACGAGGCATTATCTCATCTGCCAACAGATCAAAGGCTTGATAAAGTAAAAGCCGGAGAGCCTGATAACGGGTTAATAAGCTTATACTTTCATTATGGAAGATATCTGCTCATTTCCTCTAGTAGACCTGGCTCTTTACCCGCGAATCTTCAAGGAATATGGAATAAAGATATGCAGCCTGCTTGGGACAGTAAATTTACGATTAATATAAATACACAGATGAACTATTGGCCAGCTGAGGTGTGCCATCTATCAGAATGTCACGAACCGTTATTCGATTTAATTGAGAGGATGAGGGTGACAGGTCGTGAAACGGCAGAATCTATGTATGGCTGCAGGGGCTTTGTTGCTCACCATAATACAGATATTTGGGCGGATACCGCTCCACAGGACCTACATATGCCTGCCACCAACTGGCCTCTTGGGGCAGCGTGGCTTAGCTTGCATCTGTGGGAGCATTATGAGTTCACAGGGAATCTCTCTTTTCTCAAAAAATCCTATGAGACAATGAAAGAAGCGGCGCTGTTTTTTGTTGATTTTCTTGTGGAGAATGATCAAGGCAGAATGGTTACAGCGCCATCTGTTTCTCCAGAGAACGTCTATATTTTGCCAAACGGAGAATCAGGTACACTTTGTGTAGGTCCTTCAATGGATAGCCAGATACTACACGCGCTCTTTTCTCGTTGTATACAGTCTAGTGAATTATTAGATAGTGATCATGAATTTGCCACTGATTTAAAAGAACTACGCTCAAAGCTTCCTACCCCAGAGATAGGTGGAAGAGGGCAAATTAAAGAGTGGCTTGAAGATTATGAAGAAGCAGAGCCTGGCCATCGTCATATTTCTCAATTATTTGCTTTGCACCCTGGAAATCAAATTACGGTAAATAAAACGCCTGAACTAGCTGAGGCCGCTGTGAAAACACTCAAGGAAAGGCTAAAGCATGGTGGTGGTCACACTGGTTGGAGCCGGGCGTGGATTATCAATATGTGGGCACGCCTTGGAAAATCTGATCTAGCCTATGAGCACACCCTTGCTTTACTAAGCCATTCTACGTTGCCTAACCTCTTTGATAATCACCCACCGTTTCAAATAGACGGGAATTTTGGAGGGACAGCGGCTATTGCAGAAATGCTTGTACAAAGCCATGATCAAGAGCTTCACCTATTTCCAGCCTTGCCGGATGAATGGTCTGAAGGCTCTGTGAAGGGGTTAAAGGCACGAGGTGGATTTGAATTAGAACTAAAATGGGCGGATCATTCATTAAAAAGTGGAGAGATTATCAGTCACTTGGGTGGCGATTGTCTCATTAGAAGTTTAACTCCTATACGAGTTAAAAACAAAGAAGGGCACGATGTTACTACCAACCAGTTTGATACGGACGTTGTTTCATTTCATACAGAGCAAAACCAGCGCTACACGGTGATTAGTGCTTAAAAGAGAAGAGCTTATATAATAAGAGCCTAACAATTAAGAGGAGACTATCTTAATTGTTAGGCTTTACTATTTCAAATTACATAGTGCTTTTACCTATTTCGTTTGATCGTTTATTTACCCTGGATATAATCAGCATAAGTATCGCCATCAGTACAGCCATGCCAAAGATTGCCCACAGTGTTACCTCAACGGGATAATGGTCTAGAAGACTTCCTGCTATTCTTGGCAGAAAAGCTCCCCCAAGACCACCCATGGCAATCATCAGACTTGTTGTACGATCCTCCAGTCCGGGTATGCCTTCATTTATAACAAGCAGACCTAACGAGAAGATCCCACCCATTAACAACCCGGCAAAGAATATAACAATAAAGCTTACGATGTAATGAGGAGACGCTGCAAACAAGCCAAGTGTGACCATTTGACCAATTACACTGATCACAAACAATCGGTAAAAACCAACTCGCTCGACAATAAAAAACATGATCAAGCGACCAATGGTCATAGCCCCCCAGAAAATCGTAATACTTAGCGCTAGAACAGCAGGCGAGAGGTCTGAGGTGAGTGACAATATCGATGGAAGATAATTAGGGAATGTCATTTCCACCCCAACATACAAAAAGAAAAAGAACGAGCCAAATAGTACAATGGGCCAAGCGGGTTTTGGGTATTTTAATTTAATGGGTGCAGCTGCATTTTTATCGATAGCTTCTTTTTTTAGAAGAAATTCGTACTCATCAAAACGCAGGAACATCCAGAGCAAGAAGCATGTAAAGACAATTAAACTAACAACAATAAAGATATCATTCCATTGGCCAGTTGCAATAAAAAAGGCAGCCAGTGCTGGCACAGCTAATGCTCCAACCCCAAAGAAGACCTCTGTCAGCACCATAATCGATGCTTTCTTTTCCTGTAATTTTCCGATAATCATTCCAGCTATTATTGTTTCAATCATGCCAAATCCTGCTCCTCCAAATGGAACAATCATTAACAATATGGACCACGGTAATAGCAAATATAACGATAGCTGAGCGATGGCAAACAAAGCTAAAGACAAGAGTAGAACACTTCTACGGCCAAACGCTTTTAATAAAAATGGAGCAATCAGCACCCCAACTAAGAATCCAAGAAACTGGTTCATAATTAGTTGGCCACCATCACCATAACTAAGATTATAATGATGGATCATTGGTTCAAGCACGGAGCCGATAATGATGTGACCAAATCCAGTAAGTAGGTAGGCAAAGCATGCCAGCCAAATTAACTTTCTCATAAGTATGTAACTTCCTAACTATTTATAATTTATTTTCTGGTCTAAGCTCTTTGAGAGCAAGACTTTGAATACCTTCATGAAAATCATCCTGGAAAGGACGTGATAGGATGATATCTGGCTTAGATGCCATCTCATATTTTGATTCGTAATGAGACCATGCTGTTTGAAATTGATTCTCTGAGACTACATTTTGATATAAAACAATTTGATCAGGTGCTAGGACGGCATTAAGTGTTTGTACGATTGTACAAGCAACCTCAATAAATTCCTCGGACTCCCAACCACCATCCCAGGTTACATCTAAAGGGAGAAACTTAATCTCACCAGCCATGCCGTTTTTACCTTTTACGATATGGCCATTCAGATAAATTCCAACACCAGGTGGGTATTTATCTGGAAAGTATACGGCGACTACACAGGTATTTTTCTCCTGACAGGTATGAGCGCAATAACCACTTACAGCCGCATTTACATCATTCTCCAAAAGCACAGGAATAGTAAACGTGTTCTGCAATGTATCAACCATTCGTAAGCCCTTTAATCGTTCGTGACTGCTTACAGTAATCTCTCCATTTACCGCTTGTCCAGGAATACCAATGGCAATAATTTTGATCGCAGGATATAAAGAGAGCAGACGTTTAATTAGGTCCTCAAAGTGTGAGGAATGAAAAACCGGAATAATATGTGTTTCGCTGATTAACGTTTCGCCTCTTAAATCCACGACGGAGGCCACAAGCTCGTCCTTCCAATGATGTTCGTTAAACAGGAGGATCAGCGCAAGGCTATATTGATAATTAAATCGATATGTAGCGGCGGGGCGACCTCCTGTAGAAGGAGTTGTCTCGTCTTTCTGGATTTCTCCTGTTACAAGAAGCTCTTTGACTAAGGAGTTAATGGTTACGACACTCAAACCCGTGGCGTCTGCAAGCTGAGGTTTTGTCGCTAGTTCAAGCTGTGCGAGATTATTTCGAACGTTATTCAAATTTATTTCTTTTACAAAACGTCCATTTGAACTGCTCAAATAGCTTTCCTCCAAATCTATATAGATAATTCTGAGCATTAAATGCTCCATTTTGATTAAATTGATTTATACTGTTCTTACATACAGATTGATTGTGAAAAGATCGTAGATACATAGTATGTTTACTTAATAAACCTTGTTTATAAAGTCTCTTTATTATCTTACCATGAACGAGAGTACGTGTATACGCTAAGAACACATATGATGAAGATTTACAGGAGAGTAGGGATTGGATTGGAACAACAAATTACAGGAAAGAAGCGGCTTGGTTTAGCTATACTATTAGGGATGCTTGCCGCATTTGGTCCACTGACCATTGATATGTATCTGCCGAGCTTTCCGGATATTGCAAGGAATCTTGAAACATCGGCTTCATTAGTTCAATTAAGTTTAACTGCCTGTTTATTAGGACTTGCGGCTGGTCAGCTTGTGATCGGACCATTAAGTGATGCACAAGGCCGAAAAAAACCACTTGTTCTATTTATTGCATTGTACGCGGGGGCATCTGTGATTTGTGCCTTTGCACCAAACATATACATATTAATAGGGGCTCGTTTTCTTCAGGGATTCACAGCCGCAGCAGGCATCGTCATCTCTAGAGCTGTAGTTCGTGATTTGTTTAGTGGGCATGATTTAACTAAGTTCTTCTCCCTTTTAATGCTCATAAATGGCTTATTTCCAATTATGGCACCTGTTTTTGGAGCAGCTGTGTTACTTGTACCAGGAGCTACTTGGCATTGGGTTTTTATTGTCCTTGCCATACTCGGTCTTACTATTATGCTACTGGTTGTCACAAAGCTTGAGGAATCTCTACCTGTTGAAAGGCGTAGACCCAGCTCTATAAAAAGCACATTACAAACCTTTAAACACTTATTGAAAGACCGATTATTCATGGGACTAGCGTTAACACAGGGTCTAATGGTAGGAGGGATCTTTGCATATGTGTCTGGAACACCATTTGTATACCAGAATATTTATGAGGTCAGTCCGCAAACATTTAGCCTGTTATTTGGTGTAAATGGACTTGGAATTATCTTAGGTACTCATTTAGTTGGGCGTTATGCAGGGATTGTGCTAGAACGCACTTTTTTACGTATTGGGTTAATTATTGCGGTAGTTGCCAGCGGTTTCTTATTTGTTATGACCCTCATTGAAGGACCATTACTCTTTATTGTGATCCCGATTTTCTTCTTTGTCTCTATGATCGGAATGGTGGGTACGACCTCTTTTGCTCTAGCGATGGAGAGTAAATCAGAACAAGCAGGCAGTGCCTCTGCTTTATTAGGACTACTTCCATTTAGTATTGGTGCTATGACTGCACCTTTAGTAGGAATTGCCGGAGAAGACACAGCCGTCCCAATGGGCCTTATCATCTTTTTGATGAGTGTTGGTGCGTTTTTATCCTTTACATTTTTAGCTAGAGGCGGAAGGACACCTCAAAGGGAGAGCTAAAATGTTGGAATAAACTATATCGACAGAGAAGTAAATGAGAAGTAATAAAGTGACTGTAGCTGAAGGGATATACATCCTTTCAGTTTTTTCTTTAAGATATATTTTTTGAAAGAGATTGACATCGTTTACATTCAGTTGTATAGTATGGGTACAACATCATATCAGGATTGTTACTGATTCGATCAGGCATTACCTATGTTAAGAGCGCATTGTTTATAAATGTGTTTTTAAGATGGGATTTTGTTGTGTTATGAGATATGGAGGACATTCCATGAAATTTACAAAGGCATTCAATAATAATGTGGCACTGGTTAAGGATTCATCTGGAGTAGAATGGATTGTAATGGGCACAGGCGTTGGATTTCAAAAGAATAAGGGAGATTCTATTTCTGAAGAAAACATACGTCGTAAGTTTGTTGCTGAGCAATCATCAACTCGCAAGCCGTTGCTGCAGGTATTGGATGAAATTGATTCTGAGGTCCTCGATGTTTCGGTTGAAATTATTAAAAATACAGAAGCGCAGCTGGGTATTACATTTAATAACAATATCTATTTAACTCTTGCGGATCATTTGAATTTTGCTGTAAAACGGGCGAATGAACAGATTGATTATGCAGATACAAACCGTTGGGAAGTAAAGAATCTATACCCAAAGGAATACGAAGCAGCTAAAGATGCGATTCGTCAGGTGTTTGACCGTCTTGATGTCTTGCTTCCTAAAAGTGAAGAAACCTTTATTACGTATCACTTTGTTAATGGGCAGCAGGCTAAAAAGACTAAGATTGAAGAAACGCTTAAGATGACAGAGGTTATCAATCGAATCATTGAGATTGTGCAATATCACTTCCAGCTTAAGCTTGATGAGGATTCGCTTAATTATACTAGGTTTATTACTCATCTACGCTACTTCTTTATCAGGCAGTTTAAACAGGATCAAACAGAACAAGAGGAAGTGGATTTAACACTTCTAGAACTTGTGAAAACAAAGTATGAAAAGGCATATCAAGCAGTTGAAAAAATTTCTACCTTGCTCGAAAAGAGATATGGTTGGAGTTTATCATCAAACGAACGATTGTATTTAACACTGCATGTTTGGAGAGTAACTAATCGACAAACAACTAAATAGTATCATGGCGGATTGTTACTGATTTGATCAGGCATTACCCAAATGGAACGAGCCACTGGCCGTCTGTTTGGGTATTTTTTATGGCTAAAAAGGGGGAATTATCATGTCAAAGTATAAAGAAATTGCAGAAAAAGTGTTAGGTAATGTTGGCGGTTCTAGCAATGTAGACCAAGCGTGGCACTGTATTACACGTCTTCGCTTTAATCTTAATGATAAAGAAAAAGTGGATATGGACTCGATAAAAAGAATTGATGGGGTACTTGGGGCACAGTTTTCAGGAGATCAATTCCAAGTTATTGTTGGTAACAAAGTATCAGATGTCTTTGAGGAATTGGAGCCAATGCTTGAAGGTAGGTCTGGTAGTGGTGAGAAAAAAGGTCAAAAGCAGGGTGTTGTATCTGCAACAATGGACTTTATCTCTGGAGTGTTCACTCCAATACTTCCTGCGTTAGCTGGGGCTGGTTTATTAAAAGGTTTCCTCGCTTTGTTTGTAACTCTGGGATGGTTAAATAACGAGGGAGATTCATATGCAATTTTGAACGCTATTGGAGATAGTGTATTCTACTTCCTACCATTCTTCTTAGCTGTTTCTGCAGCTCGTAAGGTAAAAACAAATGAATACTTAGCATTAGTCATTGCAGGTACGATGATGTATCCAACCTTTATTGATGCAGCAAATGGTTTAACCGATGTAACCAGCTTTTCTATATATGGACTTAGCTTTATATCGATTCCTGTTCTCAGCTATGCATCAAGTGTTATACCAATTATCTTAGCTGTTTTGTTATTAAAATATGTTTACAATGTGATCAAAAAGTTTATGCCATCCGCTATATCTCTTATGTTCTCACCAATGATTACATTCTTAATTGTTGTTCCAATCACTCTTTGGATCATTGGACCACTAGGAACTAACATTGGAGCAGGGTTATCACAAGTTTTTGTTTGGTTATTTGATTTTGCTGGTCCAGTAGCTGGATTGTTATTAGGTGGATTTATGCCACTTATTATTATGACAGGTATGCACTATGCATTTGCACCTATTGCTATCCAAAATATCAACACGATCGGAAATGATTCATTCTTACAGCCGATGATGTTTATTAGTAACTTGGCACAAGCCGGTGCAGCCTTTGGGGTAGCGGTTCGTTCAAAAAATAAAGCAATGAAACAGCTTGCTGTATCTTCAGGGATTTCTGCAACCATTGGGATTACGGAGCCAGCCATGTACGGGGTAAACATGAAGCTGAAAAAGCCATTTGTTCTAGCGATGATCTCAAGTGGTTTACTCGGGGCATTTGCAGGGTGGTACGGCTTTAAAGCATATGCGCTTGGTGGTCTAGTTGGCGTGTTCGCATTACCGGTATTCGCAGATCCAAGTGGTGCGGTAGGGGCGATTGTTGTTGCTATAATTCTGTTTGTTCTATCACTTTTACTTCCGTTTATTTTGGTCCTAGTGTTAGGGTTCAAGGATATTCCTGAAGAAGGAGCTCCTACAACTGCTGTTGAAGAGAAAAAAGAAGTCGTTGTTACAGGTAAAGGAGCCGTCGTTAAATCACCACTAAAAGGAGATCTGGTTCCACTAAAAGATTTATCCGATCCAACATTTGCTCAGGAAATAATGGGCAAAGGGATTGCTATCGAGCCTACTGAAAACCATATTGTGGCGCCTATTTCAGGAACAGTTATGGTCTTACCAGATTCACAGCATGCAATTGGCATTAAAGGGGATAATGGTGAAGAGATTTTGATTCACATTGGTATTGATACCGTATCACTAAAAGGTCAGCATTTTAACGCGTTAGTTAAAGCAGAAGATCGGATTGAAATTGGTCAAAAATTAATTGAATTTGATCGTGAAGCTATTAAAGCTGCTAATTTGCAGACGGTAACCATGATTATTGTAACCAATACCTCTGAATATCTAGATGTATTAAGTATTAATGATTCAGGTCCAATTTTTGAAGGTGAACAACTGTTAACACTAGTCAAATAATAGCTTTGGGGACTACAGAGCAGTGGTCCCCAAAGAAAATAGAAAGAGAAAGGGACGTGGAGAAGATGACTAAAGCAATCAAAGGATTTAAACCCGATTTTCTATGGGGAGGCGCTACAGCAGCTAACCAAGTAGAGGGAGCTTTTGATCAAGATGGGAAAGGTCTGTCAACTGCAGATATGGTCCCATTTATTCCGAAAGAAAAACGCGGATTAAGCTTTTCTATGGATGTTACTTCTGAATATATTGAAGGTGTTCTTGCGGGAGAAATTCATGATCGTTACCCAAAACGTGACGGAATTGACTTTTATCATAGCTATATAGAAGATATTGCTTTATTTGCAGAGCTTGGTTTTAAAGTATTTCGCATGTCGATTAACTGGGCACGTATTTTTCCAAATGGTAATGATGCGGAACCAAATGAAGCAGGTTTGCAGTTCTATGAGAATGTATTTAAAGAATTACGCAAATATGACATTGAGCCACTAGTGACACTATCTCATTATGAGACACCACTTGAACTCACGCGTAAATACAATGGTTGGTACAGTCGTGAAGTGATTGATTTCTACGTCAACTACGCCGCAACAGTATTTACACGCTATAAAGACCTTGTGAAATATTGGTTAACATTTAACGAAATCAACGTAATGGTTCATAGCCCATACACTGGTGGTGGTGTGTTAGTTGATAAAGTTCCAGGGAAAACAAGTGATCAGATTGCGTATCAAGCAGCCCACCATCAGTTTGTAGCAAGTGCATTAGCTACAAAGCTTGCACATGAGATCATTCCAGGATCACAGGTAGGGTGTATGCTTGCTCGTATGCAAACATACCCAGTAACAAATCATCCGGATGATATTCTAAAGGCGCAAGAACATAATGACCTAAATCTATTTTTCACGGATGTACATGCTAAAGGGGAATACCCTTCCTTCATGAACCGTTATTTTGCGGACAACGACATTGTAGTGAACAAAGAGGAAGGCGACGATGAGATTCTTAAGAAGTATCCTGTAGATTTTATTTCGTTTAGTTACTATATGTCACTCTCTGTTACGACGCATGGTGAATTTGAAGAAACGGCCGGTAATTTAATTGAAGGAGCCGTCAAAAACCAATACCTTGAGTCCTCTGATTGGGGCTGGCAAATTGATCCAAAAGGATTACGCGTCACGCTAAGAGATTTCCATTCTCGTTATGGCAAACCACTATTTATCGTAGAAAATGGATTAGGTGCGTACGACAAAGTAGAGGAAGATGGCTCCGTACATGATCCGTACCGAATTGATTATCTTCGTCAGCACATCGAGCAAATGAAAGAAGCTGTTAAAGACGGGGTAGATCTAATGGGGTATACAGCATGGGGTCCAATCGACCTTGTCAGTATGTCGACATCAGAAATGTCTAAACGTTACGGATTCATTTATGTTGACCAAGATGATGAAGGCAATGGAACACTAAAACGTTCTAAGAAGGATTCCTTTGCTTGGTATCAGAATGTGATTGCAACGAATGGGGAAGAGTTATAAAAATAGGAACCGCAGGGTGAAATGCACTCTGCGGTTTTTTTAGTTTACCAAGAAGAGTGGTTATTTTATCAAGATGAATGAGTGATAGACCAAGAAGCAGCGGGCCTTACCAAGAGGGAGGAGGACAATACCAAGAAGCAGTGTTGTTTTATCAAGAAGCAAGGTGCTTTACCAAGTGCGAAGCTGGAATTACTAAGAAAGGCGCAGAACTTAGCAAGAGAGAAGACCTGTTACCAAGAGGGAAGTTGGATTTACCAAGAAGAGGACCGCACTTAGCAAGAGAAAGAGGCCGTTACCAAGAGCGAAGCTGGAATTACTAAGAAAGGCGCAGAACTTAGCAAGAGAGAAGACCTGTTACCAAGAGCGAGACTGGATTTACCAAGAAGATCGACACATTTACCAAGAAGCGACCTGTTATTAATAGTGATAGAAATTACCAAGAGTAAGTTGACTTTACTTAGAGAAATAAGGCAGTTATCAAGAAAATCATACACAAAAAAACGGCCACGCGTGACCGTTTCTTCCCTGTTGTTATTTACGAATTGTTTTTAAAGCGGTGCTCCACTCATTAACCTCATCTAGCATCGCAGTGATGTTAGCATGGTGAAGATCCTGTGGTGTAAAGTTTTGACCGTTTTCAAAATCTAAGAATAAAGACAATGTTGGATGTGTGCGAACATCAGCCACTTTTAATTCTCCAAGAATTCCACGAAGATGCTCGGCTGCACGTGCACCACCCGTTGAACCGTAGCTGACAATACCAGCTGCTTTGTTATACCAAGCGTCACGAGCAAAGTCGAGCGCGTTCTTTAGTGCTCCTGAAATACTATGATTATACTCTTGAACAATAAAAACGAATCCATCTAAGCTTGCAAGCTTTTCGTTCCAGCCAGCAATGCCAGGTTCTGTGCCATCAGTTGTCCCTAGAAAAGGTAGTTCATAATCAGCGATATCTACAATTTCGTAAGATGCATCTTCACGTTCGTCAGCAAGCTTCTTCACCCATTCTCCTACTTGAGGGCTTAATCTGCCTTGACGAGTACTTCCTAAAATAATTCCAATTTTTAATGGTTCCTGTGCCATGTTTACTTCCTCCTTTTGATCTTTACCAAATAATTTATTTATGAATCCCATTGCGTAAAACACCGCCTGCACTATATATTCTAAAGATGTGAAAAATATTCGTCTAGCTTGTAACTAACTTACTTTATGTAAGTAATTATATTTTTATTAGTTAATAGTGTCAAGTAACTTTTTTATAAAAAGTAATTTATTTTTTGGTAATCGGGTATATAATAGAAGGGAGGAGTGATCTTTATGGATACGTCAATTTGTCCAAGATTCGAAAAAGCAATGGGCATCTTAAGTCAAAGATGGACTGGGCTAATCATCTATCAGCTCACCCACGGGCCTCAACGCTTTTGTAATATTGAATCCTCCATGGCCGTCAGCGGCAGAGTACTTTCGGAGCGGCTTAAAGATTTAGAGGCTGAGGGAATTGTCAAAAGAAATGTGATACCTGAGACGCCTGTGCGAATTGAATATTCACTTACAGAAAAGGGCCTTGCTCTTGAACCGATAATGAAGGAAATGGAAAAGTATGCTGAGACGTGGATGGAAATAGAATAAGATAAAGCTGCTCCAACTATGGTTGACCATAGAGAGCAGCTTTTTATTATATCTTATGACTTTCTAACATTGGTTATGAATGCTTGATCTTGGTCAATCATCTTCTTAGCGGCAAACACTGTTAGAATTTGAATGACGATGATAGGAATGCCCATTAATCCAGAAAGAACTTCTAATGGGGCTAACCCTCCTATGCTAAGTAATGTTAAGGCCAAAACAGTAATGACAACAGAAACAAAAATACGTAAATATTTTGATGGTGCTTTTTTGCTCATGTCCTCTTTGGACATATATGTTGCAATCGTGTACGTAGTTGAATCAAGTGTCGTTATCATAAATATAGCAGCGATGATGATAAATATAACCATGGATATCTCAGGTATTGGTAATGTCGCTAAAATATGAGGCACAGCTGCAACAGGATCCTGATTCTGAACTAAATCTAACACATCCACTTCTCCGGTGATAAAACGATGAACACCGAGACCTCCTAAAAGACCCGTTGCTGCCCAAGAAAGAAGAGTGGGTGCCAATAGGTAAGTAAGGATCATTTCCTTAATGGTTCGCCCTTTAGAAACGACAGCGGCAAAAACACCATGTAGCATAGCCCATGTAGCATTGTAAGCAAACCAAAAGACGGTGTGACTCTCCACGTGTGTACTTTCACCTGTATTTAGTGAGTTTGTATAAAAAGAGAAATCAATATAACTTGAGAATAAATATCGAATCGAATCAGTGAAATAGTTCAGAATAAACATTCCAGGCCCAATTAGGATAATAAAAAGAGCAAATAGGCCAGCTAGATACATGTTCATCGTACTTAATCTTTTTATTCCTTTATCTATTCCAACATAGGCACTTATCGTAAAGACGGTTACCCAAATCAGGGTGACAATAATGGTCATTGTAAGTGTAACTTCCATTTGCAATAGGTCGGCCAAATTATTTGTAACAATGGGAGTACCTAAGCCAAGGGTAACGGCAGCTCCAGATAAAATACTGACTAGGAAAAGGATGTCTAATACTTTCCCCCCAAGACCATCCGTAAAGGCATCCCCAAAAATACAACGACACGCTTCAGAAATACGCATTTTAGGTTTTTTGCGAACGTGAAGAATATAAGCCATAGCGGGAGCACACATGACAAAAATGGCGAAGGTTTGGAAGCTCCAGAGGAACATACTATATGAATTACCTGCTAATATTGCGTCATTCGAACCTGGCTCTAATCCAAATGGTGGATCTACAGCAACCTCGCCCCACTGAATCATACCTGTTCTCATAATAGTAGCTCCAAGCCCCATCGCTATGAGAATGGAGGAATATTCAAATAACGTAAATCTTGGTTTCTCATTTGGGTCACCAAGCACAACTTGTCCATATTTAGAAAATGAAAAATATAAAGCAGCTACTGTTATGAGAGCCCCATACCAAATATAGCCCCATCTAAATTGTTCAACCACATAATCAAATATGGAATTTAGTGTTTCTGTAGATTCGTTTGTATACAAAGCAAACAGTAAGCTAAAGATTCCTACAATAAGAATGGAGGGGATCGTTATTTTTAAATCCATGCGTTTAACCAAATGTTTATCTGACTTCATCTTTTTGCACCGCCATTATCTACTATAGAAATTATAATGCTAAATAATTGAAAATTACCCCAGACGGATATGAATTAAACATGAAGATTTTTTTATTGGAATTTTACAGAAAAAGACTTCAGGCTAGCTGAAGTCTTAGGTCTTCATATTTATTTTCTAATCGCGCGAAGTAAGACACTCACGATTAAGATTAAAATAATGGCTCCAACTAGAGCAGGTAGTATCGCAAACCCACCTAAAGAAGGTCCCCAGCTGCCAAATATAGCCGTTCCTAAATTGGCTCCAATAAAACCTGCAACGATGTTACCGATGATACCAAATGGTACGCCTTTACCTGTAATCGCTCCTGCAGCCCAACCAATTAGTCCACCAATAATTAAACTCCAAATAAAACTTAACATATAAGATCTCTCCTTCTTTCTGTTTACAGGGTGTATAATTCCCGTGGATTTGACGTGTAAACATGTTGAACTATTCACACTTTTCCGCATAGGTTTCAACTCTAGTAGCCAACATAAGATAGAATGTAAATAGCACGTTCTTGGAGGGAATTATAAAATGGACATCCAACAAAACAAAGCACCACGACCAACTTTACCTTTAAGCTCGGCCCATGATGGCTTATTTTTAAAACTGACAGATGATATTTACTGTTTTACTGATAAAATAGTAAATATTTTTGTGGTCGGACATCCTGGTCAGTCGGAAGAATGGTTTCTTGTGGATTGTGGGATTAGTCGAACAAGCTCTCACTTTTTATCAACGTTATCTGAACAGTTTGGCGATGTGTATCCGCCAAAGAGAATTATCTTAACGCATGGTCACTTTGATCATGTTGGAGCGGCATACGAATTAGCCGCACACTGGGGAGTTTATATTTATTGCCATGAGCTTGAGCTACCTTATCTCACTGGGAAGCAGGATTATGTGAAACCAGACCCAACCGTCGAGGGTGGGGTAGTAGCCAAATTATCTAAAACATTTCCTTATGAAGCCATCGATTTAACACCAATTGTTCGTGCTCTTCCGGACGATCAGAAAATACCGGGTTTTCCTGAATGGAAATGGATCCACACGCCAGGTCATTCTCCAGGACAAATCGCCCTATACAGGCAGAAGGATGGTGCGCTACTATCTGGTGACGCAATCATTACGGTAAAGCAAGATTCTCTTTATGATGTTCTAACTCAGTCGACTCAGCTTCAAGGACCACCTCGGTATTTTACTACCGATTGGAAAGCGGCTAAGGATTCTGTCGAGAGGCTATCTCAGCATCAACCAAGCTTTATCGGACCGGGGCACGGGCTGCCGATGTTTGGTGAAGAGTTTAGGCAAGGATTGCAACAACTTCTCCACCATTTTGATCAATATGCAGTACCTGACTATGGAAAATATACGGAGGAATAAGTCGAGAATGAACCAAGCCGTTTTTTTAGATCGTGATGGTGTCATTAATGAGGTACTATCAAATCGAGTGAGATTTGTTAACCGTCCAAGTGATTTATACTTACTTACCGGAGTAGGTGAATCCATAAGACAATTCAACGAGGCGGGTTTTACGATTCTGGTTGTCACGAACCAAGGTGGCGTGGGTCTAGGACATATGAGTGAGGAGCAGGTAGAGACCATTCATACGAGTATGAAAGAAAAACTTTCTCAAGATGGCGCCGTTATTGATGACATCATGTACTGTTCTCACAAACCTAATTCAGACTGCCCATGTCGAAAACCAAAGGCCTATATGCTAGAGAAACTGGCAGAGAAGCATCAGATCAATCTCAGAGAAAGCATCATGGTTGGCGACCGGGAGCCTGATATTCTTGCGGGACAAAATGCAGGCTGTCGAACCGTTCTTGTTCATGCACGAACCAAACAGTCCTTTGGTGCAGATTTAGTATGTAAGGATCTGAAGGCCGCTGTGCCCTGGATCCTCAAACAAAAACTAAAATGAAAAAAGTATGGAGGATTTAGAAAGGTTGACATCCTCTCAAATAGGATGGTAAAGTTCGGTTTAGTGATTTATCGAACTAAAGCGAATGTTAGGATGTTTTTTTATGAATGCTGTTGTTATAGCTGTTTTACTTATGATCGTTCTTAGCTTGTTACGTGTCCACGTGGTCATTGCTTTAATTATGGGAGCTCTTGCCGGAGGGGTTTTGGGCGGCCTAGGCTTTAATGGCACGGTTGAGGTATTTACCGAAGGACTCGGTGCGAGCGCAAATATTGCATTAAGCTATGCTGTACTTGGTGCGTTTGCAGTAGCCCTTTCAAAAACGGGACTGCCCCAGGTACTAGTTGATTTTTCGATAAAAATAATCGGGAAAAGAGAGGAAGCCCGCTCTAAAACTTTGCCAAAGGTACTTATTTTTTTGGTCATCTTTTTTGTTTCGTGTATGTCCCAGAACCTAGTACCTATTCATATTGCGTTTATCCCAATTCTAATTCCTCCTATTTTGCAGGTGCTAAATGAATTGACGGTGGATCGACGTGCTGTCGCAACCATCATGACGTTTGGTTTAAAAGCTCCATACATGCTCTTACCTTTTGGATTTGGAGCCATTTTTCATGGCATTGTTGTAGATAATATTGAGGCAAATGGCATGAGCGCCTCTCTAACTGATATGCCTTATGCTATGCTGCTTCCTACACTGGGGATGATGATCGGTCTCATCATTGCTGTGTTTATCACATATAGAAAGTCACGTCTATATGAAAATAAGCCACTAGAAGCTGGGGCTATAAATGAAGTAAAGCCTTCCTCATATTCAACCTATTCGTTGCTTAGTGCATCAGCGGCTATAGTGGCGACAGTGATTGTTCAGGTGACGTCTGAATCTATGATTATTGCCGGAGTTGCGGGTTTGATTGTGTTAGTTGGCAGTGGATCCGTGCACTTTAAAGAGTCTGATGCTTTATTAACTGAAGGCATGAAAATGATGGCGTTTATTGGATTTGTTATGATCGCAGCCTCTGGGTTTGCCGAAGTGATGAGGGAAACTGGAGAAATAGAACAATTGGTACAAGCATCAGTCAGTTGGATGGGTGATAGCAAAGGTCTTGCCGCTATTCTGATGATCCTCATTGGGCTTCTAATTACCATGGGGATTGGATCATCATTTGCTACGGTTCCTATCATTGCCGCCCTCTTTGTACCAATGTGTGCGGCAATGGGTTTTAGCCCCCTTGCTACGCTTTCTCTCATTGGAACGGCGGGAGCCATTGGAGACGCCGGCTCTCCTGCATCTGACAGTACACTTGGGCCAACAGCCGGTTTAAATGCTGATGGACAGCACAATCATATTTGGGATACCTGTGTTCCGACATTTATTCACTTCAACATCCCTCTTATCATTTTTGGATGGATTGCTGCGGTGACATTATAAAACAACGGAGAGCTTCCCGTGGCGGAAGCTCTTTTTGGGTTTGGAGCGAAGTGGGAGATGGGGCCGATGTACATGCGAGGAAGCTGGAATGACATGCGAGAGGGAAGTTTGACATGCAGGAAAGCTAGAATGACATGCAAGAATAAAACAAAGCAATAACCTAAAGGAAGAGATTAGCCCTCCTTTTCCCAGTAACTATTTGAGCCGGCTTCTTGTTGTTTATGAACTTGTGAGGTAAACTAACACAGGTGGATTTTTACATCATAGAAGAAGGTGCCTCAACATGAATTTTAAAGTATATGTTCTCGCTGTTTCGGCGTTTGTAGTTGGAATGGTGGAGTTAATTATAGGGGGGATTCTCCCTGTTATGTCTAAGGATTTAGGTGTGTCAGTAGGTGCGGTAGGTCAGCTCATCACCATTTTTGCGCTAGTGTTTGCGATTTCTGGCCCGGTGCTACTATCAATGACGAGTAAATATGAGCGAAAGCGTTTATATCTAATAGCATTAGGAGTATTTTTTCTAGCGAATATTGGATCATTTCTCAGCCCTGGTTATGGGGTTCTGATATTCTTTCGGGTCATTACTTCGATGAGTGCCGCTCTTATTATTGTGCTATCTCTCACCATCGCGCCAAAGATCGTGAAGCCAGAGTATCGTTCTCGTGCGATCGGTATTATTACGATGGGCGTAAGCTCGGCGCTTGTCCTCGGTGTACCTCTTGGTGTGTTGATAGGTGAAGCGTATGGTTGGAGAATATTATTCTTAATTATTGCTGTGCTCACTCTCATTGCTGGATTGATTATTATGAAGTTCTTAGACCCTGTGCCGCCTGAGCAGGTAAGCTCGGTACGTGATCAGCTTCGTTCACTTAAAAATGTCAAGCTGTCCAGTGCACATGTGGTTACACTGTTGGTACTCGCGGGGCATTACACCATGTATGCGTATTTCGCGGAATACCTAAATGTCACGATGAATGCCGAGCCTTATTGGGTGAGTGTAGCGTTTTTTGTTTTTGGTATTTCAGCTGTGAGTGGTGGCGGAATTGGTGGCTGGGTGACGGATCGAATTGGGCCGGAGCGAACCGTTCTTCTTTTTACGGTGTTGTTCTTTGTTGTATTAGCAACAATGCCACTAACAAATCAATCGGTCATTCTCTTTACAGTCTCCCTGATCATATGGGGCATGTTGAGCTGGTCGATTGCTCCTGCTCAACAAGGATATCTAATAAAAACGGCTCCGCGTACGTCGGATATTCAGCAAAGTATTAATACCTCAGCTCTACAGTTTGGGATTGCTATTGGATCAGGAATTGGCGGCTTGGTTGTAAATGGTTTCTCCGTTGAAGCTGCGCCCATAGGAGGAAGTATCTTAGTCATACTCTCCATCGGATTCGCACTGTTTTCATTTAAGCAGCCCGCTGTTGAAAATGAACCCGTATCTTGACATTGAGATTGTTTTTGTGTAAAGATAATAGCAATTAAGTGGAAAGGATGGTACCTCGTACAATGAAGTAGAATCTTATCAAATAAACAGTACATCTTAATGAATTTGAATAAATAGCCGGCGCTATCAGTCCGCGTTTATTTAAATGGAAATTAACGAGTATGTTTAGAGATGAGATTCGTCTATGTTTGTATGGGTACTAAATCTATAACCAGCCTACGTCTGTCTTTAGGAGGCGTGTGGCCTTATTTGGGTATAGTTATTAGCATCAGACGAACTCTCTCTAGCAACTGGAGGGGGTTTTTTTATGTTGTTTTTGAAAGCAGAGCATATAGAAAAAAGCTATGGGGGCCGCACGATCTTTTCCATAGATAGCTTATATGTGTACCACAATGATCGTATTGGTCTTGTAGGCCGGAATGGGGAGGGGAAATCAACGCTCCTTACAACATTAGCTGGAACGGCAGAGCTTGATGCAGGAAGTATTGAACGGTATGGAAGTATTGCTTATATTCCTCAGTTAGAGGATGTAAGTCAATCTGTCACAGCTGAGCTCCATGCAAAGTGGCAGTTGCCCTACCATTCTAATGAACAAATGAGTGGTGGTGAACAAACCCGGCTAAAGATAGCAAGTACACTTACATCAAATGCACATATGTTAATTGCCGATGAGCCAACCAGTCATTTAGACGCGGCAGGCATTGGACAGCTAGAACGCGAGCTATCCGCGTATCAAGGAGCTATGTTATTAACTTCTCATGATAAACAATTTTTAAATCGGCTATGCACAGTCATTTGGGAAATCGCTGATGGGGGCGTGACGGTTTATGAAGGAAACTATGACGCCTATATAGAACAGAAGCAGCTACAAAAAGATAAGCAGGAAAGAGAGTATAAGGAATATATTCAAGAAAAAGATCGGTTAAAGCAAGCGGCGCGTGAATTGCGCGTGAAATCTGATGGAATAAAAAAAGCACCAACTCGAATGGGCAATTCCGAGGCCAGGCTTCACAAAAGAAGCGCCGGTAAACAAAAAGCAAAATTAAATCGAGCGGCAGAGGCAATTGAATCGAGGATGGAGCAGCTGGATAAAAAGGAAAGGCCAAAGGACCAAGATACCATCGTCTTTGATCTAGCAGAGTTTCCGGTATTGCACAGCAAACGAGTGCTTCAATTTAATGGATGTCCGCTTGCGATTGGCGAACGGTTGTTAAAGGAAAGGATTGAAGGAGAGGTCAAGCTGGGACAGCGGTTAGCGATTGTTGGAGAGAATGGCTCGGGAAAAACGACCCTCTTAAATCTCATTGTGGAAAGACGTTCCCAGCTGTCAATCGCACAGCCCGCAAAAATAGGATTTTTCACGCAGCATCTGATGAATTTAAATAATCAGCAAACCATCTTAGAAAATGTAATGAACGATAGTCCGTATAATCAAACCTTCGTTCGTAAGGTTCTGGCAAAGCTTGCATTTAAACGTGAGGATGTTCATAAGAAAGCTTCAGTATTAAGTGGTGGAGAACGCATGCGTGCCTCCATGGCCAAGATATTTTTAGGCAATTATAATGTTCTTGTCCTTGATGAACCCACAAACTATCTAGACCTGGAAACAAAAGAAGCATTAACGGAGGTGTTATCTGCCTATCCAGGTACAATAATCTTTGTTAGTCATGACCGTGACTTTGTAAAGAAGCTGGCCACTCATCAACTATCCTTGGACGATGCTTTGCCAGTCGTAAAAGCTTCTAATTCAAGCAAGCGTCCACAGGTTATAGAAGAAGCCCATGAACCAGACCTCTTGACTATTGAAATGCAGCTAACCGAAACACTCGGTCGCCTCTCCACCGTTATGAATGAAGAGGAGAAAAGTAAGCTAGATCAGCAGTTTCAGGCATTACTGAAGGAGAAAAAGAGGCTGCAGCAGTGAGGGAGAGATAGAAAAGAAGTGAAGGGGCAACACCAAGAGGAAAGAGAGCGGGATCAAGAAGAACCGGCTGCTTAGCAAGAGCGGAGAGGCGATACCAAGAGGTTTAATCACAGAACCAAAAAAACCGCTACACTTACAAAGAATCAAGGACATTTCATCAATAACAGCCCCAAGCTTAACCGCCTGGGGCTTCTTTAAAAATACTCCTATTCAATACCAAGTACAAATAAGCTAAAACTGGCATATAAAAAATAGATGCCGAGGCAGGCGAAGAATCTCCTCCACAAGAAGCCGCCCGCATCCATAATTTCTTTCCTTGAGCGGTTTTCTGCCAACATTTTTCTTGCTTTTTTCGTTGCGTAGTGATGGTATGTGTGGTTTCCGAATAATCCGTACACCACTAAACCGATGAGTCCAAAGCTTACACCTTCCCACAAAGCGATGTCTGTTAGTAAAAATAATAAATCCGCACCAATCACTAAGCAAAAGAAATACGTGGCAAATAGATACATAGAGCGGCCGGCTGCCCACCAAAACGTGCCAAAAAAACCTCCAACATTAAAGCTCAAAAGCTTTGGTTTACCATCCTCCCCAATTGCCCATTTCTTTTGATAGTAATTGTATTTGTCTCCTACATAAAGCTTTAGTGCTTCCTCTTCTGAAACTGGTACATCTTCTACATCTGCATCTCTTACTGGTTCGCTTGTCATATGTTCCTCCTTACTATCTATTAAATAACTATAAATGTAAGCATATCTCAAATAAGAAATTAATGGCATAAAAATGGGTGGTCATCCGATCATTCCCTACTTTAGTCACGATCTGTCTAGGGTAACCTCAGGACTTTTCTTTCATAAAATCATTCCTAACTGTATACTGATTTTAATATTAACTAGATTGGTAGAGAGGCTGTTGTTGGTAGGATGATGTGGATAAACGAAGCGGTCATGCTGGTGTTGGCGATATTTTTTCTGATCGGTGCACTAGATCTCATGATTGGGAACAAATTTGGTATGGGTGAGTCCTTTAAAGAGGGCTTGTTTAGTATGGGGACGTTGGCATTAGCGATGATTGGCATCATTACGTTAGCTCCTATTGCGGCAGAGCTATTAATCCCTTTTGTCTCGCCTCTATATATTTGGATTGGTGCAGATCCTGCTTCCTTCGCTAATACGCTATTGGCGCTTGATATGGGAGGCTATGCGTTAGCAGAAAGAATGTCACTCGATCCAGAAGCGGCGTTATTCTCGTGGGTGTTTCTCGGGACTATGTTAGGACCAACGATTGTATTTACTCTTCCGGTGGCATTGACGCTTATTCAAAAGGATGATCATCGATATTTTGCTAAAGGAATATTAATCGGCTTAAGCACCATTCCTCTTGGGTGCTTTATTGGAGGAGCGTTGGGTGGCTTTCAGCTAGGCATGATGCTGGTAAACTTACTTATTCCATTTATTTTCTCTATCCTAATTATGATCGGTTTATGGAAGATTCCGAATCAATCCATTAAGGTGTTTATTTATTTTGGTAAGTTCATTCAAGTGTTAGCCATTTTTGGCTTAATGGTGATTGGTTTAGAGATTCTATTAGGGTATCAGATTAGTTCAAATACGGCTTCTTTTTCGGAGGGGTTGATGATTGTGGGTTCGATTGCGATTGTCTTGGCTGGTGCATTTCCGCTTGTAGCTTTTGTATCTAAGTTCTTGGACAAGTACCTTGAAAAGCTAGGGCATGTCATTGGGTTGGATGGAAAGTCGGTCACGGGGCTCATTGCGTCGCTAGCTCACATTATCCCGGCCTTTCTCC
Organism: Alkalicoccobacillus porphyridii; assembly: GCF_007293315.1. Classification (GTDB taxonomy): domain Bacteria; phylum Bacillota; class Bacilli; order Bacillales; family Bacillaceae_D; genus Alkalicoccobacillus; species Alkalicoccobacillus porphyridii. The sequence continues at coordinate 171,725 of NZ_VLXZ01000003.1, read as the reverse complement.
TTTTAAAGGAGATGTCACCTAGAGGCAAGGTAGTGGTTGTCGCCTTTTCCGTAAGCGGTGCCTTTGTGCTTGGAGGTCATCTTGGATTTGTTGCAGGTGTGAATCGTGATATGGTGATTTATATGATGATTGGAAAGTTGGTGGCAGGAATAAGTGCGGCACTGATTGCTTTATTCCTTGAGAAACGTGGCGATACTAAAGGTACGGATATTGCTTGAATCAGGTAGGGCAAAGGTTGCAAGTCCCTCCGTAACTAATGATACAATAGAAGGTAAGAAGCGCTGATAGACAGCAGAAAGGAATGGGGCGGTAGAGCAAGAGGCTCCAATAAATTCAAATGTATCGAAACCTAGAAGAAACAATTATAGACCTAGAGAAAAATGGACATTTAATCCGTATAAAAGAAGAGGTTGACCCTTATCTGGAGATGGCCTCTATTCAACGAAGAGTCTATCAGCAGGGTGGACCAGCTATTCTGTTTGAAAATGTAAAGGGATCAAAGTATCGTGCTGTTTCAAATTTATTTGGAACGCCTGAGCGTAGTAAATTCATGTTCCGAAAAAATTGGGATGAGATAAAAGAGCTTGTTGAACTGCGAGACGATCCAATGAAAGCTGCTAAACAGCCGTTGAAAAATGCGAGTAAGGGATTTGCTGCATTAAAAGCCTTGCCGCTAAAGAAGTTTAGCCTTGCTGGTGCTGGTTTTGAAGAGATCTCAATTTCAGATCTTCCTCCCATTCATTCATGGCCAATGGATGGTGGAGCCTTTGTCACCCTACCACAGGTTTATAGTGAGGACCCCGCAAATCCAGGTGTAAAGAGTGCGAATGTGGGGATGTACAGAGTGCAGCTTGACGGGAATGAGTATGAACCGAACAAAGAGATCGGTCTTCATTACCAAATTCAACGTGGTATTGGCGTACATCAAACGGAGGCCGCTAAAAAAGGTGAGCCGTTAAAGGTTAGTATTTTTGTAGGGGGGCCACCCGCTCACACGTTATCTGCTGTTATGCCATTACCTGAAGGATTAAGCGAAACCTTATTTGCTGGATTGCTTGCGGGACGCAGATTCCGTTACAGCTATGAAGATGGCTACTGCATCAGTCATGATGCGGACTTTGTTATTACCGGAGAAATTCATCCAGATGAAACGAAGCCAGAAGGGCCGTTTGGTGATCATTTAGGTTATTATAGCTTAATTCATGAATTTCCTGTTTTAAAAGTACATAAAGTGTATGCGAAGCCAAAAGCCATTTGGCCATTTACAGTTGTTGGGCGACCGCCACAGGAGGACACAAGCTTTGGTGCGATCATTCACGAACTAACAGGTAAGGCCGTAACGCAGGAGCTTCCCGGTGTAAAAGAGGTGCATGCTGTAGATGCCGCTGGAGTACACCCGCTCTTATTTGCTATTGGTAGTGAGCGATATACACCTTATCAAAAAGTGAAGCAGCCTACGGAGTTATTAACCATCGCTAATCGGGTGCTTGGTTTTGGGCAACTTAGCTTAGCCAAATATTTGTTCATTACAGCAGAAGAGGACGAGCCAATTGATACTCATGATGAGCTAGCCTTTATCCGCTATGTGCTGGAACGAATGGATATGCGCCGCGATCTCCATTTTTACACGAACACCACTATTGATACACTGGATTACAGTGGGACTGGTTTAAATAGTGGGAGCAAGGTTGTGTTTGCGGCCTATGGGGAGAAGAAACGAAGCTTATGCGAGGCTGTGCCAGAGAAACTTGTAGCACTTCAAGCTGTAAAAAACGCTCAGCTTGTAACTCCTGGGGTTGTTAGTTTTGAGTTAGACCCTTTTGTAAGCTATGAGCAAGCTGAACAGGAGCTTGAATCATTGACCCGTGAGTTGGCTGAAGTAGGAGACCTCTCCTCGAGCCCATTACTTATTTTGGCCGACGATAGCCGCTTTGTCAGTGCAACAAAGGTCAATTTCCTTTGGACAACCTTTACACGAAGTAACCCGTCTCATGATATGTACGGAGTGAACAGTTTTACTCGTCATAAGCATTGGGGATGTGAGGTTACCATCATTGACGCCAGAATCAAGCCGCACCATGCACCGCCACTTATTGAAAATGAAGAAGTCGAACGTAGAGTGGATCGATTTTTTGCAGAGGATGGACCGTTAAAACCGTGACCGAATAGGTTGCGGTTTTTTCTTATGAGTTGGGAGGTGGGGGTGAGAGGTGTGCGGATTTGCGGGGGGTGTCAAGAAGAAACGTTAGGAGAGCAAGAGGCGGGGATAGGCTTCGCGCCGATAGTGTCTCTCCCCCCGCCGCTTTTGAGTGCTTCGTGCCGATACCGTCTCATTTCCCGCCGCTTTCGTAGGCTTCGTGCCGATTCCCTATCACCTCTTATCCATTGTCCCAAGAGAAATCAAGGTTGTATCTCTTTATTCCATCACTTTTGAACAATAAGCATTAATAACTGGGTCCTTACCAACGGGAGGATGTCGATACCAAGAAGAATCGGTGTAAGAGCAAGAACGACCCGGTTCTTACCAAGAGGAGGATGCCGATACCAAGAAGGAACAGTGTAATAGCAAGAGCGACCGGGTCCTTACCAAGAAGAGAAGGGCGATACCAAGAAGAATCAGCTGAAAACCAAGAGCGACCAGCTCCTTACCAAGAAGAGAAGAGCCTCACCAAGAGCTTTACATCCATTACCACGAAAATAGCCTACTTTAGCAAGAAGCTCGATCCCTCAATTCACTCCAAAAAAACTTGCCGCCCTATTCGGTTAACGAAAGGTGACGGCAAGTTTGGCTTTTTCTTAGCGCTCTTCTAAGCGAGCAATTCGATCATCTAAATCAGGGTGAGTAGAGAACAGCTTCATCATGCCGCCTTTACCACTGATTTTCATTGTTTGTACAGCTGAGTCATCTGTGCGATCTTGAACAACTGCGCGAGAGGCGTGTTGCTTTAATGAACGAAGTGCGTGGATCATTTTATCGTTTCCTGCTAGATCGGCTCCTCCGCGGTCTGCGTGGAATTCACGGTAACGCGAGAAGGCGTTGACGACAATGCTTCCCAGAATAGAGAAGAGAATCTGCAGAATAATGATTGATGCTAATTGAACAATAAATTGCAATTCCGGTCTAACAAATCGAGAAAGAATAATAGCAAGCACACGTGATAAGAAGACAACAAATGCGTTCACAATTCCTTGTAGAAGCGTCATTGTTACCATGTCACCATTCGCGACGTGAGCCACCTCGTGAGCAATAACGCCTTCAACTGCGTCATCATCCATGGCTTGTAGTAAACCAGAAGAAACAGCTACTAATGATCTCTTTTTAGATGGACCTGTTGCAAAAGCATTCACTTCACCAGACTGATAAATCCCGACCTCAGGCATATGCATAAGGCCAGCAGCTCGTGATAAGCGGTGAACCTTTTCGACGATTGCACGTTCCTCGTAAGAAAGAGAACCATCTGGATCTAGTACCTTGACCTTCATCATCATCTTCGCTACCCAACGAGACATCGCGAGTGAGATAAAGGATCCAGCGAAACCGACGATTAAACTGAAGATCGCAATACCGACTAAGTTAATCTCACCTCCAGCCTGGAAGCTCAAATCAAAATTAGTAAAGTTAACAATCAGTCCCCAAACAATAAGGACGGTTGTCATAACCAAAACGTTGGTTAAAAGAAAAAGCATCAAGCGTTTACCCAAAGTAACACCCCCGAAAATAGTTGTATACCTCATCATACCATGTAAGTCTATTGGGAATCCAAGAAAGATGTCATGATTTTGTGAAAAGAATTACAAGGAATTTATTGTTACAACTATCTCTTACGCGCCTTAGTAAATGACGCTCAGATCCTGTCAGATTTTCTCGGATTTGTGCTTGTAATTGAATTATCTATCACATTATCTGACAAGGTCATTGATATCTGAATATTGCGCTTTTATGGTGGGCATAAGAAGAAAAATTTTTATTAGTCAGCTTATAGGGAGGGATTTGTCATTGAGTAGTGCTTATTTGGAGCGTTTACGTTTGAATTTTGAAGAAGTAGAACCGCCTTTATCCGCTCAGGAAGCGTTTGAGGAGGCGAGCCGTTGCTTATATTGCTACGATGCGCCCTGTATAACTGCGTGTCCGACTGGTATTGATATTCCGTCGTTTATTAAAAAGGTAACGACAGATAATCTGCTAGGGTCGGCACGCACCATTATGGAAGCGAATCCTGTAGGAGCGAGCTGTGCCAGAGTATGTCCCACTGATGAGTTATGCGAAGGTGCTTGTGTACTAAATGAATCTACCAAACCTATTTTAATAGGAAAGCTACAGCGTTATGCGACAGATTGGGCGATGCAAAATGAAAAGGTTTTGTTTAAAGCTGGTCAATCAAAAGGGAAGTCGGTGGCAATCGTTGGGTCAGGACCAGCTGGATTATCGGCAGCGAGGGAACTGGCTGTGATGGGGTATGATGTCACTATTTATGAAGCGGAGGAGGAAGCTGGTGGTTTGAACACATATGGCATAGTTTCTTTCAGACTCCCAAAGCAGGTCTCCTTTTGGGAGGTAGAGCAAGTGAAATCTGTGGGTGTTACCATTCATACGAATACGCGTGTAGGTGTTGACATTGGCTTTGATAAATTGAGACAAAAATACGATGCTGTGATCTTGGCCATAGGTATGTCAAACGTGCCGCTTTTGCACATCGATGGAGAAGATCTTGAAGGCGTATACGATGCCATTGAATTTGTGAAGGCGACGAAAGATGGACAGTTAAGCCAACAATTTATTGGAAAACGCGGAGTCGTTATTGGGGCAGGCAATACCGCAATTGATGGGGCTACCTGTGCGGTAAGACTAGGAGCGGACAACGTGAAAATTTTATATAGAAGGACGGTAGCAGAAATGACTGCCTATGATTTTGAGTATGAGTTTGCCAAACAGGATGGTGTTGAATTTCGCTGGTTAACCTCCCCAACCAAAATTATTGGAGATGAGAAGGGAAGGGTTAAATCGATAGAGTGCGTAGAAATGGAGCTTACGGAACCTGATCTTGATGGAAGAAGGAAAACAAGGCAAACCAATCGTAGTTTTTCTTTAAATGTCGATTTTGTTATCCGTGCTATCGGCCAATCCCGTTATACATGGTTGGACCAGGCGGGGATTGAAACAAACCATGGAGTCATTAAAGTGAATCCTGAGACATTAGAAACATCGGTTAGTGGAATATTTGCGTGTGGAGATGTGATTTTTGGACATGGACAGGGTGAAGCGATGGTCGTGTCTGCGGCTGAGCAAGGAAAACAAACCGCATATAGTGTTCATCAAAAGCTACTTGGACAACGAACAGAAACAAGTGCGTAGGGGGAGTGTATATGGCAGATTTATATAGCAATCTTGCTGGGATTTCATCACCTAATCCGTTTTGGCTGGCCAGTGCTCCACCAACAAACTCAGGTTACCAAGTACAGCGAGCGTTCGAGGCTGGCTGGGGTGGGGCTGTTTGGAAAACGCTTGGAGAACCGATTATTAATTCCACCTCTCGCTTTGCTGCTGTTTCCTTTAATGGGCAGAGGGTTGCTGGGTTTAATAATATTGAGCTCATTAGCGATCGACCGCTTGAGGTGAATTTGCGTGAGATTGCCGAAACCAAAAAAAGGTTTCCGGATCGGGCAATTGTTGCGTCATTAATGGTAGAGCCGCAGCAAGAAAAGTGGCATGAGATTGTCAAACAAGTGGAAGCGGTTGGGGTGGATGGATTAGAACTAAACTTCGGATGTCCGCATGGAATGGCTGAACGAGGAATGGGGGCAGCATCAGGTCAAGTGCCAGCCTTAGTTGAACAGCAGACTTATTGGGTTAAGGAGGTAGCAGAGACACCTGTCATCGTTAAGCTTACGCCAAATATTACGGACATCACTGCCACAGCGGAAGCGGCCGTTCAGGGTGGGGCCGATTCTATTAGTCTCATCAACACAATGAATAGCTTAGCAGCGGTGGACATTCATACATGGGATACCGTTCCAAATGTTGATGGCATCGGAACTCATGGGGGGTATTGTGGTCCTGCAGTGAAACCCATTGCACTTCACATGCTCGCAGAGTGTGCTAAAAACGAGCGAGTAACCGTACCCATATCAGGAATTGGTGGCATCTCGAACTGGCAGAATGTTGTGGAGTTTATGTTAATGGGTGCCTCGAATATTCAAGTGTGTACAGCGGCCATGCATCACGGTTTTCGAATCGTTGAGGATATGATTGATGGTTTGAGTAATTATTTAGATGATAAAGGGCTTGATTCGGTGGATCAGCTAATCGGTCGTTCGGTCCACAAATATTCGGATTGGGGCAATGTTAATCTCAACCATCAAATCATTGCCCGTATCAACACAGAGACCTGTATCAACTGTAATAAATGTCAAATAGCCTGCGAGGATACCGCGCATCAATGCATCAGCCGCTATAAAGATGGAGCTGGGAAATCGTATTTATTGGTAAATGAGGACGAGTGCGTAGGTTGTAATCTTTGTTCCATTGTTTGTCCGGTAGATGGGGTCATTGATATGGTCAAGGTAGCAAATGGTTTACCGCCACTCTCGTGGAATGAAAGGCAAACGGCTATGAACACCTTACATGCTTCAAATTCTTAGGAGGGATAACGATGAAAACCATTATTCGGAATGGAATTATTGTCACGGCGTCAGACACATATGAAGCTGATATTTTAATTGAAGGAGAGCAAATCTCGGCTATTGGAAGTGGATTTCCTCTAAGTGACGCCACTGTTATAGATGCAGAAGGCTGCTACATATTTCCGGGGGGAGTCGATCCACATACACATTTAGACATGCCCTTTGGAGGAACGGTGACAAAGGATGATTTCACATCGGGAACAACGGCGGCCGCGTTTGGTGGCACAACCACCATTGTAGACTTCTGTTTGACAGAAAAGGGCAAGCCGCTTAATAAAGCGATTAAAAACTGGCACAAAAAATCAAAGGGAAAAGCAGCGATTGACTATAGCTTTCATTTGATGATTGGAGAAATGTCAGATGAAGTATTAACAGAGCTACCAATGGTGATTGAAGAGGAAGGAATTACATCGTTTAAGGTATTTATGGCATACAAAGATGTCTTTCAAGCGGATGATGCAACTTTATTTCGTACGTTACTAAAAGCAAAAGAGCTAGGTGCGCTTGTAATGGTGCACGCGGAAAATGGAGATGTCATTGATTATCTAACAAAAGAGGCATTAGCAAATGGTCAAACGGATCCGATTTATCATGCCTTAACGCGACCGGTAGAAGCAGAAGGGGAAGCTACAGGTCGTGCATGTCAGTTAACGGCACTGGCTTCCTCGCAGCTCTATGTTGTTCATGTAAGCTGCGAGGAAGCGGTAAAACAGATCGAACGTGCTCGTCGTGCAGGAGCAGATATTTGGGGGGAGACGTGCCCGCAGTATCTGACACTTGATATAGATGAGCTAAGGAAACCAGATTTCGAAGGGGCAAAGTATGTGTGGTCACCACCCTTACGTGAAAAAAAGCATCAAGACGTATTATGGAATGCCTTACGTACGGGGGGATTACAAACAATAGGTAGTGACCAATGCTCCTTTGACTTCAAAGGACAAAAAGAACTCGGTATAGACGACTTTACAAAGATACCAAATGGTGGGCCGATGATTGAAGACCGCATGAGTATTTTGTATTCAGAGGGTGTGGCAGAGGGCAAAATTAACTTGAATCAATTTGTAGATGTGACGTCAACCCGGGCGGCTAAACTCTTTGGGCTTTATCCTAAAAAGGGCTCAATTTCAATTGGGGCAGATGCAGATCTTGTTATCTTTAATCCGTTTGTTGTTCGAACGATATCCAGCGAGACACATCATATGAAGGTTGACTATAACGCGTTTGAAGGGAAGCAAGTGAAGGGAGCTGTAGAGGTGGTATTGTCAAAAGGGAAGGTCATTATTCAGGACAATGAATACAAAGGAACAGTTGGAGATGGAACCTATATCAAACGAGCTAAATACGGTCAATCATTAAGAAATGCGGCTATAGCAGAGCATGTGTAACAAAAAAACTAAATAGATTGCAAATGAGAGGTTGTGTTCACATGTCCAAACGAGGGTATTTGAAGTCTCCTGATTTGTTTCCTGTTTCTCAGCAAGGTCGAAAAATGAGTACCACTGGCTTTGCCATTCTTTGGGTGAGTATGGCAGTTGTCTTAGCGGCATTTGCTATTGGAGGAGATGGGATTCAACAGCTCCCACTTCACCTTGTCATATTGGCAACACTTGTCGGTTCTCTTGGCATTGGTATTTGTATGACGTTAACGGGAGATATCGGAATTGAACATGGATTATCTTTCCCCGTTTATTTAAGAGCTCCGTTTGGCACAATTGGCACACATATTCCTTCCATAATGAGAGGATTTGTAGCCTCCTGCTGGTTTGGTGTGAATACCTTCTTTGGTGCCACAGGAATCAACGCCATTTTAGTTATGGTTTTTGGGGTCGATCAATGGTTCCTCTGTTTTCTCATCTTTGCTGCTCTTCAGCTTTTTAATACAGCCTTTGGAATTAAGGCGGTAGAAAGGTTTGCCAATTTGGCAGCTCCTATTATTGTGATTATATCTGGTTGGATGTACTTAGCCTTATCAGAACAAGCGCAGATTGCGGGGAGGGACATTTGGGGTTGGGTCGAGAACCCGGTGACGGGAACGGCAGTAGTTGGTTCGTTTGCTGTGATTGCGATGGCCACTATGGGCTTCTGGGGAACCTTAGCTGCCGATATGCCCTCCATATCCAGGTTTATTAAAGCACCAAAGTATGAAAGGAGCTGGTTTAAACGTAATAAAGGACAATTGATTGGCAGCTTAATAGCGATGCCAGTGGTTCATACCTTTATGGTCATTGTTGGAGCGGTCTCTTATATTGCTGTTTCAATCTCTAACCCTGTTGATGCATTGCTTGAGACAACAAGTAATGTTCTGATACTCGGGGTGTTAATGCTGATGATTGCATTGGCACAATGGTCAACAAATACGTCAGCTAATTTAATTCCTGCGGCTACAATATTCTCAAATGTTGGGGGTCCTCGTGTACCTCATTGGATAGGTGTACTCATTGCCGGGGTGATCGGGGTGCTTGTTCAGCCTTGGAATTTGTTTGCGATTATTGTACCTGCTTTGTTAGTTGTAGGTGGCATCTTAGCTGCTATTGTAGGTATTTTGGTAAGTGATTATTACTTCATTCGTAAAAGGCGAGTGAATGTAACTGAGCTTTATGAAGAAAAAGGTCAATATCACTACTGGAACGGATTGAACCTAGCTGGTTTGTTATCTTGGATCATTGGTGGAAGTGTATCCTTATTCGTGCCTAGCTACTCCTACTTGGTCGGCTTTGTGACTGGGGGATTGTTATATTACGTAAGTGCAAAGTATTGGTGGTTTCAAATCTACAAACAAGCAGAGCTCGAGAATCCAAAGGACGAACTTTTTTTAGGGCTATCAGTGGGTAGAGATTGGACCATTGATGAGACAGATGAAGCTAATGAGCTGCTGGTTGAAGAAATAAAACATCAGTCGCTATGAGGAGGAAGGTAAATGGCTGAGTATTTGCAGTATATAAGCGAGAAGCAGGAAATTGAGCAGCTGTTGGAGCAGGGCTACCAGATTTATAACATGAGGGACCACTTAAATGGAACGGATGTTTTGATGAAAAAGCCAGAGGAATCTGAATTGGTTACTCTCGTTTTAGGAAACGCGAATGCAAGGAAATATCTCACAACGATCCTTTCTCTCCAATTAGCGAATGAGAGGAGACTCGTATGAAACAACAGAAGCTAGCTATTAATGGAACACAATTACGACAAACACTTGAAACATTCTCTTCATTTGGAGCGACCGAAAATGAGGGAGTGACTAGACTTTCACTAACGGAGGATGACGTACAGGCTAGAGAATATTTCCGCACCGAATGTGAGTCACTAAACATGCAAGTGAGCGTTGATGATTTAGGTACTATGTATAGCAAATTAGAAGGAGAGGATCCTGACCAGCCAGCGATTTATATAGGGTCTCATCTTGATTCGGTCAAAAAAGGCGGTCGTTTTGATGGGGTACTTGGCGTAATCGCTGGATTGGAAATTGCTCGTACCTTTGTTGAGCATAATCTGAAGCCGGCATGTTCGCTTATCATTGTTAATTTTACAAATGAAGAAGGAGCCCGATTTGAGCCTTCAATGATGGCATCTGGTGTGATTGCTGGAAAGTTTGATAAGAATACGATGATGAAGAAAACAGATACAGAGGGAATGTCATTTGCCGAGGCATTAAGCAACAGTGGATTTGAGGGATCAATTGAAAATCGCCTTACACAAGGAAAGGCTTTTTTGGAGCTTCACATTGAACAAGGTCCAATCTTAGAAGCAGAGTCCTTGCAAATTGGTGCAGTTGAATGCGTCGTAGGCATGGTTTGCTATGAAATAGAGATTACTGGTGAATCGAACCACGCAGGAACCACCCCACAGCATATGAGAAAAGACGCATTAACAGCAGCGAATCAATGTCTAACTGAGCTTCATCAGGGTTTAGGAAATATAGATGAGACGTTGGTTTACACCATGGGGCGATTTAACGTCTATCCGAATGTTCATACGGTGATTCCAAATAAAGTTGTTTTTACTGTAGAAGCAAGGCATCGAGAGGAAGCCATATTACAGAAGGTGGAACAAATTCTAGGTAACGTAATAGATTCGATGGACGGGGTATGCTCATATTCTACAAAGAAACTATGGTCTAGAGAAACAGTGTGGTTTGATCAAAAGCTAGGACAAATTATTGAGAAATCAGCCGATTCATTAAATTTATCCTATAAACAGATGGTAAGTGGTGCGGGGCACGATGCCCAGTTTATTGCTTCCTTGTTACCAACGGCTATGATCTTTGTTCCGAGCGCAGGTGGAAAAAGTCATGATGAGGATGAATTCACGACCTGGGAGGAATGTGAAAACGGGGCAAACGTATTATTAGAAACCGTGCTTGAATTGACGGAATTGTTATAAAGGGGGGCTTGTAGCATGATGAATACGCCGATGAACAAAACATTGGAGGAAAAGGATCAATCGTCTTTATGGCATGCCTTTCATCGTTACCATCCCGACGCAGTGCCTTTTATTGCCGAGAAGGGTGAGGGGTCGTGGTTTACGGATACGAACGGAAATCGATTTATGGACGGTGTATCGGGATTATGGTGCTTAAATCTAGGCTATGGTCAAACAGAATTGATTGAAGCTGCTACCGAGCAAATGAGTCAACTTGCTTATTTTCCTCTGACGTTTGGTCATCAACCAGCGATTGATCTAGCTGAAAAGCTTGATCACCTTCTTGGTGGGTATCGAACGTTTTTCTCCAATGGTGGTTCAGATGCAAATGAAACGGCTTTTAAAATCGCCAGACAACATCACAAACAGACTGGAAATCCTGAGAAGTTCAAAATCATCTCGCGTTATCGTGCCTATCATGGGAACTCTTTGGGTGCCCTGAGTGCGACAGCACAGGCTAACCGCAAGATGAAATACGACCCGCCGGCTCCGGGATTTTTACATGTTCCGCCACCTTATGCTTATCGTTCAAGCTTCGGAAATTTTGAGAGGGATGATGAGTTGACAGCAAATTATCTTGAACAGACGATTCTCTGGGAAGGGCCGGAAACTGTAGCAGCATTTATTATGGAGCCAGTTATCTCCGGTGGAGGTGTACTTTATCCTCAAACTTCTTTATATTTTGACCGAGTTCGAGAAATCTGTGATAAGTATAATGTCTTATTAATCCTTGATGAGGTAGTATCCGGCTTTGGGCGTACGGGCAAAATGTTTGGTCATTTACATGCTGAGCACTTCAAACCAGACATCATCACTTTGGCAAAAGGTTTAACAAGTGGTTATTTGCCATTAGGCGCAACCTGTGTAAAGCATAGTATTTACGATTCATTTAAAGAGAGCTCTACCGATAACCATTTTCGACATATCTCCACATATGGGGGACATCCTGCTTCATGTGCCGTTGCATTAAAAGCTATTGATATTATAGAGCGTAAAGAGATTGTAGAACGAGTGGAGGAGTTAGAGGAAACGGTTCTATCTGAGTTACACCAATTGAGTGAGCTTTCTATTATTGGTGATGTTCGAGGCATTGGCTTTCTGTATGGGATTGAACTAGTGACAAATAAAGAAAGTAAGCAGCCAGCGTCAGATGCGACAATGAAAGCAATAGTTGCTGCCTGCCAGAAGAAGGGTCTCATTATTGGAAAAAATAGTGATACTGTTCCGGAAGGTGGAAATGTATTAATCGTTGCTCCCCCTTTAACATCAACAGAGGAGGACTTGCGTTTTTTAATTGGAACCATAAAAGAAGTCATTCAAGCATATTCATAGAAAGAGAGCATTTGAATTATTTGAGAATCTGAGCAACGGTATGAAAACGTTGTTCGGATTCTTTTTCTGTGAATACCTTACGTTCAGAGTTACTCCCTAAATCTTCACTTCTTCCCAAACTAGTTATTGCCAAGTAAATATGAGTAGCGTAGAATATAATTGAGAATGAATATCAGATGTAAGAGAAGGGGAACATAAATGTTACGTGCTTTTATGAGCTATTATAAACCATATAAACGATTATTCGCTTTTACCTTATTTTGCGGAATCTTAGCTGGTGCGCTTGAACTTGCTTTTCCGCTTGCTGTTAATCAAGTGATTGATAACTTACTTCCATCAGGTAACTGGACGATTATCCTATGGAGTGCAGTTGGCTTATTGGCCTTATATATTTTTAATGGTGGCTTCCATTACGTGATTACATATTGGGGGCATAAGTTAGGGATCAATATTGAAACGGACATGCGTAGAGAATTATTTGACCATATTCAAAAGCAATCGGTTCAGTATTTTGATAATACAAAGACGGGTCACTTAATTTCTCGTTTAACCAATGATTTAATGGATATTGGCGAGGTAGCACACCATGGTCCGGAAGAAGTTGCAATTTCTATTATGACGCTGCTTGGTGCGTTTGGTATTATGCTTTCAATTAATTGGCAGCTTGCCGTCATGACCTTTGTTCTTGTACCATTTCTGATTGTTTTTACGTACTTCTTTGGAAAGAAAATGTCAGTGGCAATGACATGGATGTTCTCTAGCATTGCCGACTTTAACTCGAGAGTCGAAAATAATGTAACAGGTATTCGTGTGGTCAAAGCATTTGTAAATGAAGGTCATGAATCTGAAAAATTCTCTCATAATAACAAGGGATTCCGTGCTTCAAAGCTTAAAGCCTATAAGATTATGGCAAAATATACGGCTTCAAGCCAAATTGTTATGAAGTTTCTTTTAATCTTTGTTTTATTATGTGGAACATGGTTTGTGATTAATGGACAGCTAACGTATGGAGAATTTGTTGCCTTTGTTCTATTGGCGAATGTAATGATTGGTCCCATTAACAAGCTAAATGCTGTGATGGAAATGTATCCAAAGGGTATTGCAGGGTTTAGACGTTATCTCGACCTACTAAATATGAAGCCAGAACAGGAAGACAACCCCAATGCAATCCATGTGGAAAAGCTAAAGGGGGACATTGAATATAAGAATGTCGTCTTTGGTTATGAAAACAAGGATAAGGTGTTAAATGGCGTCAACTTCTCTATTAGAGCTGGAGAGACAGTTGCCCTTGTTGGGCCTTCTGGTGCCGGAAAAACAACGATTTGTTCTTTGCTACCACGTTTTTATGAGATCGATAATGGAGAAATATCCATTGATGACTACAATATACATGATCTAACGATGGCTTCTCTTAGAGAGCAAATCGGTGTGGTGCAGCAGGATGTGTTTTTATTTGATGCTTCGATCAGAGAAAATATTGCCTATGGGAAGCTTGATGCAACAGATGAAGAAATCTGGGAAGCGGCAGAGCGTGCGCAGATGACAACTATTATAAAGTCTCTTCCAGAGGGCTTGGATACACTCATTGGCGAACGTGGAGTGAAGCTATCAGGTGGGCAGAAGCAACGCTTATCGATTGCCCGTATGTTCTTGAAAAACCCTGCTATCCTCATCTTGGATGAAGCAACATCTGCTTTAGATACGGAAACAGAAGCAGCAATTCAGAGTGCTCTTGCTGAGCTTGCGGTTGGGCGTACGACCATTATTATCGCTCACCGCTTGGCCACGATTAAGGAAGCTGATCGGATCTTTGTTGTCACTGAAAACGGAATTGAAGAAGAAGGAACTCATCAGGAATTGCTCCAGAAAAAAGGAGCCTACAGTCGCCTTCATCATGCACAGTTTGATTTTGATTACGCTGGTGCCTAATAAAAGCTTGTCGACATCATTTCGTTAAATGAAAGGTCGACAAGCTTTTTTATTTTGTGCCGATTTTTCTACCCATGAATAAAATACCTCAACCATTATTCTATAAGGGTGGGGATGAGACTTGCTTGAGCTATACCTTATGTTTTTTGTTGGCTTGGTGGCTTATTGGATTGGCTGGATTCCATCAGTGGGTAGGCCAGTATTAACTAATCTTTTACTATACGTGACGCTCCCTTGTTTGATTGTGACCTCCATGGATGTACCGTTTGATTCAAGCCTTGGAAAAGGGGTTGGTCTACTCATCCTCTTATCTATTTATTTTCTAGCCGGTACAGCATGTATTGCCAAATGGTCCTCCGTTATGTTAAATCTCAACCCTTTTACCTCGGGAGTGTATCAGAGCTTACTTTTATTTGGTAACCAAGGATTCATTGGTGTGGCGGTGGTATCACATTTAGTTGGGCCAGAGTTTTTATTTATAGCGGTTGTATTTAATCTTGTGTACTTTATTCTAATTTGGACATATGGAATATGGTTGATGTGTCAGGGGAAAGAAGGAATGAAGCTCTCTACTATCTGGGGAAATCCTGGTTTTGTAGCCACATTAGTAGGACTTTGTTTATTTTTTCTTCCTATCTCGATGCCAGCCACATTAAATAACGCATTAAGTAGTGTTGGCGAGATGACGGTGCCACTGTCGATGATTGTGATTGGTTGTTTTACCGCTTCTATTTCAAAAAATGACTTAAAACAATATTTGGGATCTGGCTTGGTGTGGCTCATTACGTTGCTAAGACTGCTTGTGCTACCAGCTGCCTTATTTCTACCCGTCCTCTTCCTTCATCTGCCACTTGATTGGCTTTTAGTTGCTGTGTTGTTATCAGCTACACCTTGTGCTCCAACCATTAGTTTGTTTGCAGAAAAATATGGTGGAGACGTTAAGCTTGCTACCGTCTCAGTTCTTGTGTCTACACTTTTTGCATCAGTGACCTTACCGTTTTTGTTTTGGCTTTTCGAGTGGCTGGGCACCGGGCTTTTTTAGCTTCATTTCTTTTATTTTCTGATGCTGTTCCTCTGGCCACCACGCTCCGCATTCATCCGAAACGATACAAGCCGCACACGCTTTTAGGTCATACACCTTCATATTCTGAATGGGCGGGGAGTAGAGATGCAGGGTGACTAAATCATGCCCTCCATTTGCTTTCATCCGGTGAATACCTGCTTTAGGTGCATAAAATATAGATCCATTCTGCTCTTTTCTCGAGAAGAGGGCTTCTGGCAGTTCACCATGTTTGCACGAGTATATCGTATTAATGGTTGAACCACTGATGACTTGGATCCACCCTTGGGAATCCCCGTGATCGTGTGGTGAACAGGATAATTGAGACCAATTCATAACTAGGAGCTCAACCTCCTCATTTTGAAAAAGCAGTCTGCGATAGTATGGTTTTTTATCAGTTGAATGTAAAAAGGGTAGAAGTTCTTCAAGCTTGGTATTTAAAGAAATCAGAGCACGTCGCATATCTTGTGGACTGGGAGATGCCAATGGCTGTAAGTGAAGCTTTACTCGCTCAAGATAAGTCATGCCAGCCTCCTTATCACTTTGCTGGGTTGGACCGATTGACTAACACTACTCCTCCTATAATTATGAGACCCCCAAGTACACTTATGAGTGAAATATGCTCGTGTAACAAAACTATAGCGGCAATCAGTGTGGTAAGTGGCTCTAAATACAGAAACGAAGAGACTCTTGAAGCCTCCATGACCTCTAAGGCCTTTGCCCAAAACCAGTAGGCAATGCCTGAAACAAATACACCTAAGAACAAAAGATGAGCCCACTCAGCCTGCGAAAGCAAGGGCAGAGCCTCCCACCCCTTCTGTCGAATCATAAAGGGTAGAGTGAGTAGAAAACCAATCAAGCACATATAAAAGGTAATCACGATGGAAGGCATGGGGATATAAAGCTTTTTGAGAAGGATAGAATACACGGCCCAATTTAATGTACTAAGGAGCATGAGTAAGTATCCAATGTTAAGCGAGAAAGATAATGTATGCGAGGGTCCAGATGATGTTATGAAAAGAACGCCGATCACTGCCATCATCATCCCACCGATTTTAAATACAGACACACGTTCATGCAAAAAGAGAATGGACAAAGCGACAGTGAAAATCGGGGAAAAAGAAATCATCCAGCCCGCATTTGCAGCATCTATCGTTAAAAGAGCAGTTGCTTGAATTAATTGGTGAACAAACACCCCTAATACACCAAGGATAAGAAGATGAGGCACATATGCCAAACGAAGACGCAAGTGGGCTCGCTGAACGAACAATAATAAGAAAAGAAATAACGCGCCAATTCCAAAACGTAGAACCAATAATGAAAGAGGATCCAGCACCCCAAGCACAGCTTTAGTAGATACAAAAGACACACCCCAAAAGCTAATAGAAAGAAAGGCATACATAGAGGCAGCCACTGAGGGGTTAGCAGTATTCATAGATGACTCCTTTCCGAAAAAAAGGTGAAGTCCTTTTGATTGTGTACATACTGACGTTAATATCTATCTAAACAAGCGGACGAAAATGGAGGGCCGACACCTGAGGGACGAAAAGGTTCAATGAGCTAAATCAACGTAGTCGAGTTAGCTCATTACCTTCCCGCGGTAAGCGTGCCCCCCCATTTTCGGGAGCGGCAGTCGAAGAACTAAACCATTAGCCGTCCTCTATCTCTTTACATTAGTGGAAGTTTAACTCAATCGAAAAAGATTTTGTACAAGTATATGCTCGTCTATTAGAGTTATGTGAACATGGAGGCACCGACTGGGGCATTTTAAACGTTTAAGTACCCTTTGCAATAGGGAAGAAGGTGAACAGGATAAAGAAAAGGAGTAGAAACCATGAAAGCAGTTGGTTTGAAAAAATATTTACCGATTGAACATGAGGAGAGTTTCTTAAACGTAGAGATTCCAAAGCCAGTGCCAACCGGACGAGATCTTCTTGTAAACGTTCGTGCCGTTTCAATTAATCCAGTTGATACAAAAGTAAGAGCTCCAAAGGATCAGGTAGAGGAGGAGCCGCGTATTCTTGGCTGGGATGCGAGTGGGATTGTGGTGGAAGTTGGCGATGAGGTTAGCGATTACAAGGTCGGAGATGAAGTGTACTATGCAGGCAGTATTACACGCCCAGGCTCCAATAGTGAATATCAGCTTGTGGATGAACGGATTGTTGGCAAAAAGCCAAGCTCTCTTGATTTTGCCAAAGCAGCTGCCTTACCACTAACGACAATCACTGCCTGGGAAGCGTTATTTGAGCGTTTTGATGTGAAGTTAGAAGCTAAGGAAGAGAATAAGCAGAAGCATCTATTAATCATCGGAGGCGCAGGAGGAGTGGGTTCCATCGCGATTCAGTTAGCTAAGCTAGCGGGTCTCAGAGTGACTGCTACAGCCTCTCGTGAGGAAACCACAACATGGGTGCAGAAGCTAGGAGCAGACAATGTGATTAACCACCATGAGTCCCTTAAGGAACAATTGCAGGAAGAGGTAGATTACATCCTCTGTTTGAATAGTACGGAACAGCATTGGCAAGCAATGGGAGAAATCATTAAACCTCAAGGCCAGATTTGTTCCATTGTAGAGAGTCCAGAGCTGCTGGATTTGAATGTACTGCAAAGCAAAAGCGTGACATTTGTTTGGGAATTCATGTTCACCCGACCGATGTATAAAACGGAGGATATGAGCCAGCAACAGTACCTATTAAACCAGGTTAGTCAGCTATTTGAAGAAGGGCATCTGCAGGCCACTTTAACCGAAACCCTATCACCCATTGAAGCAAAAACCATAAAAGAAGCCCACGCCAAAGTAGAAAGTGGAAAGATGATTGGTAAGATTGTCGTCAAGGGGTTTAACTAAGTGAAAAAGCAACGGAAGCAACCAGCATAGGGAATGCACGAAGACTTGTGGGTCTTGGCCTAGGTGAGACACCTCAGTGCGTCAGCACAAGGAGGCTCACCAGCCGCCTGCGAAATCTAGATTACTATTTATGAGGGATCACTCGATCTAAAGTACTCTCCATTAAGCTCCACGCTTCCTCGCAACTTTCTTCAGTAAGATACGGCTTAAAACCATAATTTAAATACATATTAATGGCTTGATAGCTTGTTGTTTGAGACGTGAGATAGGCTTTGGAGTGAATCTGAGCGAGTATATTCATTGCTGCACTTAATAAGGGCTTGGCTAGTTTCTTCCCTTGATATCTTGGATCCACACCAACCCAATGAATTCTACCTGAAATTTCACCGTCGCCTTTTAAGTCGCCATACCACGCAGTAGTTGTGGCAATGTACTCCCCCTGGTCGTTTTCAATAAAAAGACAACGCTTCTCCATTTCATCCTTATACGGAGCGAATTCTTTTTGGAAACGTTCTAGTGCTGCTTCTTCATTTTTAAATTCTCCTACACTCGTTTCAATTCTTGCCCAATGCTGCTCATCACCTGGCACATATGGTTTTATTGTAAACCCGGCAGGAAGTGCATATTGAGGAATCTCTAACGTATTTGCTCTCACCATTTTTAATGGAATTCGTTTCATAGTAACTCTCCTTATCAAAATAGGTATGTGGGTCAAGTCTTTATTATTTTATACATAGTCATACTGATGCCAACCCTAAAACAAGCGGACAAAATAGGATGGCCGACACTTGCGGGGGAAAAGGCCGTCACTGAAAAAGTCATTTAGAAATGAGCTCATGCACCGCTACAGGAGAAAACTTCGCTTTCCACGGGAACGGCCTCAGCCCTTGAAGTGGAAGTGCGCCACTTCAATGTCTTCAGACGCGTTCTTTTCCGTAGGAGTCTACGTTTTCTCCTTCCGCTCTTGTTCCCGATCAAGCCAACATTCCTATCTAAGGAAATGAACGCAATTTTTGTTTGAGGGAAGACTTACTATCATATATAAAGCTTCTTTTTCAGTGGCTTCGATAAAAAGATTCAATGAGATAAATCGACGTAGTCGGGTTAGCTCATTACCTTCCCGCGGTAAGCGTGCCCCCAATTTTGGGAGCGACAGACGAAGAAATAAATCATGAGCAACCCTCTGTCCTAAAACTTCCAGACTTTATTTACACATAAACTTGGACGCAGTCGGTATATCCGCGCTGCCCACGAGAAAAATAAGCCCCTTCTCCCTCTGGAAGTGGGGCTTATTGATCTACCACTCTCTTGGTTCGTAGTCCAATTCTTTAAAAAGCTGTGTTCGTTCCTTTTTTGTAAGATCGCGCCATTGGCCAACGGGCAGGTTCTTGAGATGGATGTTCATAATTCGTGTTCGTTGTAGGCGAAAGACTTCGTAGCCTAATGTTTCGCACATTCTTCGGATTTGCCGATTTAAGCCTTGCGTTAGGATAATTTCAAATTCGAATTTTGAAAGCTGAGTCACCTTACATGGAAGTGTTCTGGTATCAAGGATACGCACACCCTCTGACATATTCTTAAGAAACTCAGGAGTGATTGGTTTATCAACAGAGACGATGTACTCTTTTTCGTGGCGATTTTCGGCACGAAGAATTTCATTGACTATATCCCCATCATTGGTAAGTAGAATTAATCCTTCAGAATCCTTATCGAGACGGCCCACATGATTAATTTTGAGTGGATGATTAACCAGGTCAATAATATTTCCTTTTACCTTTTTCTCTGATGTACTCGTGATACCAACGGGTTTATTTAAGGCAATATAAACATTGTTTTTGACGATATTAATCGTCTCACCGTTCACCACTACATGATCACCAGGGTTTACTTGATCGCCTAGTTTGGCGACTTTTCCATTTATCGTAACGCGTCCACTGTTAATAAGCTTATCGGCCCCGCGTCTTGAAGATTTTCCCGTTTCACTAATGAATTTATTAATTCGCATCGTTCACACATCCTAAGCATTGATTGTTCATGGAATTTAGTGATTTAACCATACAATATTCAATGAACAATGTACAGAAGCGCGAATATCATCAGCTATTTGTACTATCTCTTTGGCGAGGTGCACGTTCCCTTTAATTCCTGGTGCTAACTTTAATATGGATTATTCTCCATTCTCCTCCGAACGCTCCTGAATCATCTTTACAAACAAATCAATTTGATGTGAGACGGAAATCGGGTCATACGGATAAAACGTGTCAAAGTCATTAATAAACACACGATTGTTTTGAACAGCATCTAGATCCTGCCAGATGGCTGAGCTTTCCATCGTGTCGAGGCTGTCGCTCGTACCATCAGGGTTATAGTCTGTGATAAACATATAGTCGGCCGCAAAATCAGGTACAACTTCTAGCGAAAGCTCTTTCACTTCGCCCGTGTCTATAATCTCTGATTGAATAATCTCTGGTGCATCTAAATCCAGAGCATTGTAGAGCGCTTGTCCGCCTCGTCCACCATTGTCAGTAAAGACCCAGAATGATCCTGTGTCTGTTATCTCATAGATGCCTACTGTTGCGTCTTTTGCTATGACGCCAGAGATCTCCTCTTTTGCTTGTGCTGCTTTTTCTTCAAAGTCTTGAATGAAATTCGCTGCTTGCTCTTGGGCTCCAGCAAGTTCGCCAAACATCTCTACTGTATCCTGAATATTTGTTGTTGTGTTATAGGGGATCACGATGGTTGGCGCAATTTGCGAAAGCTCTTCATAATGCTCGTCCGACATCACTACAATAAGATCAGGATCGAGCTCAAGAACACTTTCTACATTTACAGGATCACCAATATCTGTTACTTCTGATAGCTGCTCTTTAAGTGTTGGGTTACCGAAGATCCAAGAACCGGCACCGACTACATTCGCACCAACGGAAAGGAACTCACCAGCATAAATGTCTGTGACAATTCGTTCTGACTTAGCGGGAATCTCAACATCGCCACTAACGGATTGAAATGTTTTTGTTTCTGCTTGCTCGTCTCCCTGAGTATTCTCTGAATTCGAATTGCATGCGCTCACAAAAAGCAAAGCTGCGAGTGTGATGCCTAGTAATGACAGCTGTTTATGTATCATCTATTTCGTCCTCCAATATTAATCAGTAATGAAAATCATTATCATCTATAAAATATATCAAAGAATACCTTGTGCGTCTACTTCGCATTTTTTGCAATGGATAACTTCCTGATATGGTATCATTTACATAAAAAAATCATCTTACAAAGCGAGGATAAACATGTGAAAAAAGTATTCATTCTGCTACTAAGTATAGGCCTGGTTGCACTGCTGTTTTTTGCCTATGTTTCTTTTAATCAACAAGAGGATGACCCATTATTAGCGCATGATGTCAGCCGTCATCAGTCTGTGCATGTTAGTGAAATTGTAGAGGGCAGGGAAGAAGAAGCGTTAATAGATGCGGTTTTAAAGGCAAAGGAAGATGGGCTTAATGTGTCTATTGCCGGCGCCCGCCATAGTCAGGGAGGGCATGCTTTTTATGAGGATTCTGTATGGTTAAATATGAAAGGCTATAATCAGGTCCTTGATTTAGATGAAGACAATCAGACGATTACAGTACAAAGTGGCATTACGTGGGAAGAGATTCAGGAGTATATCAACCCTTATGGATTATCGGTTAAAGTGATGCAGTCCTCAAATATCTTTACAATTGGTGGCTCGTTAAGCTCAAATGTTCACGGACGTGATCCACGCTTCGGTCCAATCATTGAAACGGTTGAATCCTTTAGGCTATTACGTGAGGATGGTACCGTTCAGAATGTGAGCAGAGATGAAAATGAAGAATTGTTTAGCCTAGTCATTGGTGGCTTTGGGCTTTATGGAGTGATCTTAGATGTGACCCTTGAGTTAACGGAAAATGATGTCTATGTATCTAAAACAGAATCACTGACGTTTGAAGAGTATCCTGAGTTTATAAAGCAATCGATTAAGCAACAGGAGGAGGTTGGTCTTCATTTTGCTAGATTATCAGCTACACCTGGTAGTCTTTTTGATGAAATGTATGCGACCACTTTTTATAAAATAGATTCAGAGGATGCGCTTTATCCCGGTCAAGAAGACGAGGTATGGGAGTTACAAGAAGAGAAAAATGTTAAACGAGATGCCTTTTTTCTTAACCTATCGCGCTCCTATGATTGGGGGAAAAATGCTGTTTGGTATCTTCAACAGAGGCTCTATGCAAATGCCGATGAAACAGACATCATCACTCGTAATAATGCTATGCGTCCCCCTGTGAAATTCTTAGATTATGAATCAGACAAAGATACTGATATTCTTCAAGAATACTTTCTTCCAGTAGATAGATTTCCTGAGTTTATACAGGATTTAAAAGCTATTGTTGAAGAGGAAGAGCTTAATTTATTGAATGCTACAGTTCGTTTTACAACAGAAAATGACGAAGCTTATTTAAATTATGCACGTGAGGACACGTTAGCTATTGTCCTGCTGTTTAATCATGAGCTTTCAGATGAAGGTAAAGAAAAAATGCAGGCTGCTACAAAACGAATGGTGGACGCCGCTATCCAACTAGAGGGCACCTACTATTTAACCTATCAAACGTTTCCGGATAAGAATCAGATTCAACAGGCGTATCCTCGTATTGATGAGTTTTTTGAAAAGAAACGAGAGTATGATCCTGAGGAACGGTTCATGAACTATTTTTATGAAAGCTATCGATAACTGCAAATAATAGTAGAAAATGTAACGTACTTTCCTTATGATGGTATAGATAATTATATTACTCATTTGCAGGAGGAAAGAAATTGGACCAACAGAACATCGTATCAACCAGAGAAACAGTATATTTTATCCTAGCTTTAATTTTTAGTATTATGATTTACATATTTGCGATTGTTTCCATTATTGGAATAGCTATTGTTCTTTTATTTTTTCTATTAATGATGGTTCTTAATATACGGATGCTTGGATCGATACGCGGTAATGGCGTACGGATTAATGAAAAGCAATTCCCTGATGTCTATGAGCGAGTCGTTAAAATGTCGAACCAAATGGGCTTAAAAGATGTGCCCGATGTATTTGTCATTCAATCTGAAGGGATACTTAATGCATTTGCCACAAGATTCTGGGGAAGAAACATGGTTGTACTCTACTCAGAGATTTTTGACTTAGGTCGAGAAGAAGGGAAGGAAGAGCTCGATTTTATCATTGCGCATGAATTGTCTCATGTTAAACGAAGACATGTGTGGAAGAGTATTCTGATTGCCCCGGCACAATTTATTCCATTTTTATCTCAGGCTTATAGTCGCTCTTGTGAATATACATGTGACAGAGAGGCGGCATATACCATTAATGATGTGGGAGCTGCTAAGCGAGCTTTAACTATTCTAAGTGTGGGTAAACAGGTTTATCGTGAAGTGAATGAAGATGCATTTGTAGAGCAAATCCAAAATGAATCTCACGGGGCCGTGTGGATTAGTGAAATTCTATCAACACATCCCAATTTACCAAAACGTGTTCAATCCGTTAGTTTATTTATGGAGAACGCTCAAAGACCAGTGTATAAGGAAAATGCAGGTAAAGTAGCGGTCGGAGTTACGATACTAGGGGCTGTGCTGATGGCTGCATACTTAGCATTCATAGGAGGTCTAATCCTTGTAGGTACTTCGCTTGGAGCCATATTTGCAGGTCTTTTTGTTGATGAATTTGATGAGTTTGGTCAAAGCTCCGATTGGGCATTTGGAGAGTCACCTGAAGAATTTGAAGGTTCTTATGACGAGTATGACTTTTATAATGATTACGAAATGACAGACTTAATGATTGCCATCTATGAAGAAGATTTACAAGCAGTGACTGAATTAATAAACCAAGATGTAGATCTTGAGGAACAGGATCTTTATGGTGATACAGCCATAATGTATGCAGTAGAATCCTTTGACCAGGATATACTTGAAGAAGTACTCATTGCTGGCGCAGATCCTAATGTTTTAGATTCTTATGAAACGACTCCTCTGATAACTGCTATTTATTCTGGATTTTATGATGGAGCGATTCTCTTATTAGATTACGGTGCAGATCCGGCATATAGAGATATCGACGGAGATACTGCTTATAGCTTGATGGATGTTTCAACAGAAGAAGATTTGTACGAGGCGTTACTAGATGAATAAGAAGAAAAACAGCGAGGTGGGTGACCACTCGCTGTTTTTTTGAGATCATTGAAAATTATCTTTATAAGATTTCAAACGTTCTTCAGTTGTTTAATTCAGAACGTTAGCGGAAGGAGAACCCGTAGACTCCTGCGGAATAGAACGTGTCTGAAGACATCGAAGTGGTGGTTTTCCACTTTGAGGGCTGAGGCCGTTCTTGCGGGTGCTAGGGTTCTCCTGTAGCGGCGCCATTCAGCTCATTTTTACATGACTTTTTCAGTAACCTCGTTTTTTACGCATGTAGGAAAATTTTAAAATTACTTTGACAGGTAGAGTAATCCAGTATACAATTACTCTATCAGATATAGTTCTATCAGACAGAGTAATATAAAGGTAGGTGTAAGATTATTCGCAGTGACATGTTAAGGGGACACGTAGATTCAATTATTCTTCGTTTAGTGTACGAAAAAGATCGATATGGCTACGAAATCTCCAAGGAAATTAGCCAACGAACAGAGGGTAACTTTGAAATAAAGGAAGCTACCCTCTATGCCGTATTTCAGAGGTTAGAGAAAAAAGAGCTCATCTCCTCCTACTTTGGCGAACAATCGCAAGGCGGGAGACGGAAGTACTATACCATTACAACCCTTGGTAAAGCTTATTTAAGAGAAACAATAAAGGAATGGAATGAAATGAAAGAAATTATGAACTTATTTATGGAGGGGCTTGATTGATGAAAAAGATACAGCATCATGTGGACCGCTTATTTCGCGATTTGCCTGAAACAGAAGAGGTCATTCAAGTAAAAGAAGAAATTATCCTAGACCTGCAAGAGAAGGCGCAAGATTTAATCATCCAAGGGAAAACAGAAGAGGATGCTATAAATAAAACAATTGTTGATTTTGGTGATATTGATGAGATCAAAGCTGAATTGCAGCAGACACCTGTACAATCTAGCCATACGAAAAAGAAACATACGCGCTTGAATTTATGGTTTTCTGTGTGGGGCAGTGGCCTCTTTATTGCACTAATGTGGTTTATGAATATAGAGTATACGCCGAACAATATTTGGTTTGTGTATCCAACGTTTGTCATCCTGTGGTGGCCATTATCAATGTACTATTACTGGCGAAGACAAGGGGGAGGGAAGTAATGAAGAAGGGGTATGTACCTTTTTCTATGTTCGCGTCGCTTTTCACAATTGTATTTCTCTTTATCGTAAATTGGTTGACTACACCGGGTGAAATTTGGGCTATTTACCCAGCCATCTTTATTTTATTTTGGCCTCTTAACGTCTTATTTAAATTACAGAATGGTTATAAGTGGTACTCGCTTATTGCCTCTCTTCTTCTAATCATAGTTCTACTAACGATTAATCTTGTGCAAACGCCTGAGTATTTATGGATTCTATATGCATGGCTTCCACTGCTGTATTGGCCCCTTATTTCGTTTGCAGGGCGACAAGCTGGAAACCCCACGTTTGCGGTTTTAGCGAGTATCGCCTTAATAATGTACTATATTGGATTAAATCTTTTCTTTGAACCAGGATTTCCATGGTTTATTTTTCCGACATTTGTCATCCTATGGTGGCCGTTATCTGTTACATTTGCTAGGCGACCCATGCTTTATTCAGTTTTAGGATCATTTCTGGTCACCATCTTCTTTATAAATGTGAATGTGCTAACCTCACCAAACGTGATTTGGGCCGTTTATCCAATCTTTACAGTGTTGTGGTGGCCATTATCGATTTATTTCTTCATATATAGACGAACGGCTTAACGTGTTAAATAAACGTTTAAACAAAAATAGCGAGCGGGAGCTTCCCCGTACTCGCTGTTTTTTTAGTTGAACGTCCTTGTGCGTAATGGCTGATACAGCTTCGAATATAATGCCTGAGTGGCCGTTCCACCGGTGAAAAAATGTTCGCGTACAATTCTGCAGGCTCTTAGTTCATAGTCAGAAGTATACTCTACATAGGGATCGTGCTTAACAAGTACATCCACCTCAATGGTTGCAGCTACCTCTCCAAAATCATTTTTCCAATGTTTATGATCGTATATTTTTCGGACAGATACCAATCTGTACCGTTTTTTTAGCTGTTGTTTAAAGAAAGCCTTCGTCGATTGAAGTGTGGGGGTGTCCTCATCGTATTTGATAAAAACGGTCGTTCGACAAGTCACTTTGCAGGCATACATAGGGAAAACTCCTGACTTCACTTGATAGATGTTTTGCGGTGTCTACAAAAAAGGAGACATGGATATAGTATTCCATATTTTAATAAAGGGATCAATTCAAGCACACGATCTTAGGAGCTATGTGCTCAATAGAATGTTTAGCTCTATATCGTTGCTATTAAGAGTCGTATCTCTATATATCATAACGTGCGTTTAATAATACAACGATGGAATGAGTTAATAAAAATGGTCTGTAGGCTGATCACTCTCCCTAAGTGAATTATCTAAATAGCAACAGATAAAATGAATGGATTTACTGGTCATTAATTACAATAATTGACTTGTCTATGTGTAAATCTTTCTGTCTAGTGTTTAAATATGAAACAAGAGATATAAAAATCAATATTTTAGAAAACTTATGGTTGTAAAATGGAACTGTTGTTTATATAATTGTAAACATTGAAAGCGCTTAAACTAATCGATTCATTTGGCAACGAAATTTTTAATATAAAGAAGGAGAGATCGTGTTATGCAGCTTAACTATGTATCTACAAATAAGATTCCATCTCCATTTTCTCACAATCATGCGTCTAATTTACTTCAGCTTCAGAATGGTGACTTATTATGTACTTGGTTTGGAGGCACAAAGGAAGGAAAAGCAGATGTCTCGATATTATGTTCTAGGTTAGCTAAAGGAGAACAAAAATGGAGCGAGCCTATTATATTTAAAGGGAATTCAGAGCGCTCAGAACAAAACCCAATCTTGTTTGAGGCACCAGATCAGCAAATTTGGTTAATGTATACAGCTCAATACGATATTCATCAAGATACGGCTATTGTTTACATCCGTAAGTCTGCGGATAACGGTCAGACTTGGGGAGATGCTTCTGTGCTCTTTGATAAACCAGGGTCCTTCGTTCGTAACCCTCCTGTTGTTTTAGAGGATGGGGCAATTCTTTTACCGGCGTATTACAGTATGAAAGCGTCTAATGGATTTCTTGGGGATGACTACAGTGTAGTGAAAATCAGTCGGGATCAGGGGAGAACCTGGGATGAATATGAAGTGCCGGAGAGTAAGGGTTTAGTGCATATGTCAATTGTAAGCGGATCCAATGGACTTATTGGTTTTTTCCGTAGTAGAAAGGCAGATGCCATTTACCGTACAACCTGCTCAGATGATGGAAAGACATGGACAAAACCAGCGAAAATCGAGTTGCCAAACAATAATGCTTCGATCCAAGCGATTTCAAGTAAAAAAGGGTCCATCTTAGTCATTTATAATCACATCAACGCAGAGCAGGCACCACCAAAAGAGAATCGTCCTCCATGGTTTGATAAAGCTGATATTGACGGATTGAATCTTAAAACGCTTGAAAGTGCAACCTGGGGAGTGGTGAGGAGTCCGCTTAAAATAGCAGAATCAACAGATGAAGGGAAGTCATGGAATGAGCTAGCGGTTGTGGCAAGTGAAAAAGATGTTTCATCTGATTACAGTGCGCCAGAATTTTCATATCCTTCTATTCTTGAAGGCCATGATAATCTTTTACATGTTAGCTTTACGTTCTTACGTGAACATATTCAGCATTCTACCTATAAGCTTCTATAGGTGAAAAAGGGGGACTCGCGAGATGAGGAAGTCATGGTATTCATTAATCGCCATAACGGGTGCAGTCGGGCTGCTGGCATCATGCTCAAGTACAGAGCAAGTAGATGCAGACGCTCATGAACCCCAAGTTGAATTGGTAGCTGCAACGATTAATTCCTCTAGTACGTTTTTTGGACAAGCGCTTATTGCGTTTGCTGATGCGATTGAAGAGGAAAGTGATGGCGAAATTAGCGTGAAGGTCTTTACTGGCGGACAGCTTGGAGATGCGTCCAGCAGCTATCAATCCGTCATATCGGGTGACATCGATATTATTTATACAGATACAGGATGGTTTGCTGAGCATCAACCGATTTTTGATGTGCTAGCAACAAGTTATCTATTTGATGATCAGGAGCATTACGACTCTATCGTGAATGAGACTGATGGATTAGCCTATTTCGAGGATTTGCTTCGTGAAAGTCCAGGTCTAGAAACCATTATGTACACTGGAGGACTTGAACGAAATATTATGAGTACGTTTCCAATTGAATCGGTGAATGATCTTCAAGGGCGTAACATGAGAACCGGTGGGTCTGGACCGGAGCTTGAATGGTGGCAGCTTCTTGGTGCGAATCCGTTGAATGTAAACTTTAGTGAAGTGTATTCCGCCATTCAAACGGGAGTTGTTGATGGAGGCCATAACAGCTTGGATTCAATGGTTGAGAACCGTTTTGGCGAGGTTGTTGACTATGTAGCGAGAACGCAGCACGTATTGGCATTAGGCTTTGTGGTCATGAATGGCGAACGCTATGACAACCTCTCGGACGAACATAAGGAAGCGATTGCAGCCGCATCTGATCGTGTTCAATCTGAATATACGGATCATGCATTCGAAATGGCAGATGATTATAAAGACAGATTAGTAGAAGATTTTAATATTACCTTTACGGATTTTGACAAAGAAGAATTTATTGAAATTTCACGTAATCAGAGAATGGAAATTGCTAGAGAGCTAGGAGCAGAGGAAGTTATTGCTGATATTTTTGATTAATATATCAGCCTTTTAAACGAATGGAACTAACCAAATCTATGAATGGATGAAGGGATATCATGCTAATCAAACGATTTAATAAGCATTTTGTAAATATCGCTGAAGTGATCGGTGTTCTTTCCATTATTGCGTTGGCTCTTGCTCTTTTCTCAGGGGTCATTGCGAGATATGTATTCTCCATTTCAATTCCTGAAATTGAAGTCGTGAGAAAGCTATGTGTGACCTGGCTTGTCTTTATTGGGTCAGCTCTAGCGATTAAGGATAAACAGCATCTGGAAGTAGATATATTTAGTGAGTATATGAGTAAGGCATCAGCAAGGATAAAAGACATCGTTGTGTGGGCACTCACTTTATTTGCTGTCGTTATCTTGCTATTTATTGGCATTGCTGCTTTCCAAGCGGGGTTAGACAGAAGAGAGCTTGTTCCAATTAGTTTTTTATCGTTTAGACCATCACTAACGTACTACTATGCAGCTCTTTTGTTTGGAGCGATCTTTATGCTTTATTTCCATCTTCTTAATGCCAAAAAAGTATTTAGTAAAGTTGAGAGGGGGCTAGACGACGAATGATATTATTAACAATTATGGTCGTTTTCCTCATCTGTTTGTTCCTAGGGGTGCCCGTTGTATTTAGCTTAATTATTGCTTCATCATTACCCCTTCTTTTTGAGCCGTTAGTCAGTTTAACTCAGGCCAGTTCCATCATGATTGAATCATTTTCGAGCTTTACATTACTCGCTATTCCTTTATTTATTCTCACTGGGGCTCTCATGAATTTGACGGGAGTAACAGATGATCTCATCTATATTTCAAAGGCACTAGTTGGGAAATTTAAAGGCAGTCTAGCTCACATGAACATTGTAACGAGTATCTTTTTTGGGGCAATTTCAGGTTCTTCGGTTGCGGATGTTGCCTCCATGGGACGATTACTAATTCCAGCCATGATTAAAGCCGGGTATAGTCGAGAGTTTGCAGCAACGGTGACCGCAGCCTCCTCAACCATTGGCTCGATTATCCCGCCAAGTATTCTGCTCATTGTTTATGGAGCCCTAGCACAAACGTCAGTTGCAGCACTTTTTGTAGCTGGTATCATTCCTGGAATATTAATTGGGTTAACTCAAATGGTTTATGCTTATATCTATGCACGAAAACATGATATTGGAGAAATTGATAACGAGCTCCTTGGTTTAAAGGAGGATGAAAAGCTTTCTAAAGCAGTTGCACTCCGTAAAAGTATTTTTCCTATCTCTCTGTTTGTAGCTGTAATTGGAGGAATTCTAGCAGGGATCTTTACAGCGACAGAAGCAGCGGCAATGGCCGTGATGTACGTTCTGTTTGTAGCCTTCTTTATTAAGAAAGAACGGAGCGCAAAGAAATATTATGAAGTTACAAAAAGAGCGACCATTGATTCCGCTACCATTTACATATTAATAGCCGCAGCTTCCTTACTAT
The DNA here is from genome assembly GCF_007293315.1 of Alkalicoccobacillus porphyridii. Taxonomy (GTDB): domain Bacteria; phylum Bacillota; class Bacilli; order Bacillales; family Bacillaceae_D; genus Alkalicoccobacillus; species Alkalicoccobacillus porphyridii. The sequence goes on along the minus strand of NZ_VLXZ01000003.1, from coordinate 141,033 downwards.
CTTGGGTATTAACCTATTATCAAGCGTTAGACCCGATTGTTAATGTGTTTGTAGAGAATAACTTCTCACCTGTTACATTCCTACTTATGATTACCCTTCTTTACCTTATTGTAGGAACGGTTATGGAACCAAACTCTGCGATGTTGATTTTTGTTCCTATTTTGTTGCCAATTAAAACGGCACTTGGCATTGATCCGGTGTTAGCGGGAATTGTCACCGTTATGGCGATTAGACTTGGAACAGTCACGCCGCCGTACGGTCTTTCCAGTTTGTTAGCATCAAAAATTGCTGGAACGAATATGATGAAGATGCTGAAGTATATATTAATTTTTGTGTTTATATATTTGATCGCCATCATGATTGTTATTTTTATTCCGCAATTTGCAACGTTTTTACCAGAACTGTTACTTGGTGATTAATCGAGAGTTGAGCCATTAAGTAGGAAACCTACTTAGTGACTCAGCTCTTTTATTTTTATTCAAGTTATTATTGTGTAAATAGTTATTCCATTGCCTAACGAAAATTAGGGAATAAAATATGAGAAATTAACTAAAAAGCCATCTGAAAATGGGCTCGTGTGCACCGCTACAGGAGAAAACTTCGCTTTCCACGGGAACGGCCTCAGCCCTTGAAGTGGAAGTGCGCCACTTCAATGTCTTCAGACGCGTTCTGTTCCGTAGGAGTCTCCGTTTTCTCCTTCCGCTCATGTTCCCGATCAAACAAATGACCAACACTATTTAAGGAAATGAGTCCTGTTTTTTTGTTAAAAGAAGATTCACCATCATATAAAACCTTCTTTTTCAGTTGCCTAGCTAAAAAGGTTCATTGAGATAAAAGGATATGCTCGTAGCACAGGTACCTGACCTCGGTAAATCTCCTTATCTTCGGAGCGGAACCGAAGAAAGGATTCCAACTACTCCACGTACTTATGCGAGCGAAGTGCACTGGAATACTCGCCGCACTCGCATTCTATTCATAAACATTTACACAAAAATTTGCGCCCAGTCAAAAAGCATTCAGCATAACACTTCAATGAGCAAGCGCTTGCAGTTCTTCTTGTTCTTCTGATATGTTCAAAGAAGGACGTAAATATCTTGTATCTGGAGGGTGAACAGAATGAAGATCACAGCCTATGAAACGTTTTTAGTACCACCTCGTTGGTTATTTATAAAGATTGAAACAAGCGAAGGCATATCAGGTTGGGGTGAGCCTGTTGTGGAGGGCAAGGCCGCAACGGTTCGCGGCGCGGTAGATGAGCTGATGGAAGGGTTAATTGGAGAAAACCCGCTGCATATTGAAGACCATTGGAATAAAATGTACCGCTCTGGTTTTTACCGAGGAGGGGCGATCCTGATGAGTGCTATTGCTGGCATTGACCAGGCGTTGTGGGATATTAAAGGGAGATTTTATAACGCACCAATTCATGAACTGCTTGGGGGGAAAGCAAGACATTCGATGAAGGTTTACTCTTGGATTGGTGGTGACCGTCCACGTGACATCGGCACTTCAGCTCAAGCAGTTGTAGAGAAGGGCTTTCAAGCTGTCAAAATGAATGCTACCGAGGAACTGCAATATATTGATTCCTTTAGTAAAATTGACGAAGCCGTTGAGAGAATGGCTGCGGTACGTGAAGCGGTTGGGGACCACATTGGAGTTGGTGTTGATTTTCATGGAAGAGTCCACCGACCCTTAGCAAAGGTGCTAGCAAAAGAGCTGGAGCCATTTCGACCGATGTTTATTGAGGAACCATTACTCCCAGAAAATAATGAAGGGTTGCGTGAACTTGCGCATCATGTGACAACTCCAATCGCCACCGGAGAACGCATGTATAGCAAGTGGGAATTTAAAAATCTTCTAAAAGAAGGTTATGTGGATATTATTCAGCCGGACCTTTCTCATGCAGGTGGGATTACAGAGTGTAAAAAGATTCTATCGATGGCTGAAGCCTTTGATGTAGCCGCCGCACCTCATTGTCCACTAGGCCCAATTGCGCTTGCAGCGTGTCTTCAAGTAGACGCTACCTGTCATAATGCTTTTATTCAGGAGCAAAGCCTGGGCATTCATTATAATGAAACAAATGATCTGCTCGACTATATACAGGATCCGACTGTTTTCTTCTATCATAACGGGTATGTTGAAATACCGGATGGACCAGGGTTAGGCATTGAAATTAATGAGGACTATGTGCGTAAACAGGCAGAAAAGGGACACAATTGGCGGAACCCTGTATGGAGACATCAAGATGGAAGTATCGCAGAATGGTAGACTGAAGGTAGGAAGAGAGGAAACACATGAAAGATATAAATGTAGAAGTAACGGATACTGGAGTGGGAATCATTACGCTAACAAGAGAAAAGGCACTTAACTCCCTTTCCTCAGAGATGATTCAAGGAATAGATGACACACTGCGAAGATGGGAAACAGATCAAGCTGTACGTATTATCTTAGTAGAAGGTTCTGGAGCAAAGGCGTTTTGTGCAGGGGGCGATATTAAGGAGCTCTACCAAAACGGATCCTCACTTGAAGGTAGGAAAAAATCAACAGCGTTTCTTAACAGAGAGTATGATATGGATAGCTATCTATCCACTTATCCCAAGCCTATTGTTGCCCTGATGGATGGCATTGTCATGGGCGGCGGAGTGGGTCTCTCTTACGGGGCCAACTATCGCATTGTTACTGAGAATACCAAATGGGCGATGCCGGAAACGGCGATCAGCTTTTTCCCGGATATTGGGGCAGGATATTTTCTAAATCAAGCACCTGATAATACAGGATTGTACCTTGGGTTAACGGGCAAGGTCATTAGGGCAGAGGATGTCCTGTATATAAATGCTGCGGATTATTACATGACAAGCGATTCTTTATCTAAGCTGAGAGACGCTTTACTACGAGCAAATTGGTTAATGGAATCGAATGTAGATCGTCTACTAAAAAAACACATTCAGGATGCCAGTGAGACTCCGATTAAAAGTGAGCTAGAGTCGCTTGCTCCTGAAATAAAAAAGCACTTTCTGCACCAGTCCTTTCCTGAGATCGTTGAGTCACTTCAAAGTAACTCAACTGAATGGGCCAAGGGATTAATTAACTTATTTTCTGAGCGTTCACCCGTCTCGTTACTGGTGACCTTTGCTCACCTGAAGCAAAGCAAGAAGCTTTCTTCTTTCTCAGAAGCTCTGGAACGTGATAAGCAGGTAGCAGCAAAGTTTATGGAGTGTGAGGATTTTTATGAAGGGGTACGTTGTTTATTAGTGGATCGCGGTTCAAAACCAGCGTTTATTTTTCAATCATTGAATGAGGTACCTGCTGAATATGTTAGCTCATTCTTAAAAGATTAGATAAAAAAGAGGGATCAGCAGGATATGTGGACATTTTTAATTGAGATTACGATTCAAGTTATGCTGCCAATCTTTGTGTTGTTAATAGCGGGAGCATTGCTGCATCGGAAGTTCTCTTTTCATCTAGCTACCTTATCGAAGCTATTAACCTACTTTTTTCTGCCTGTTGTGGTATTTGTGAATATATCGAACAGTCAGCTTGATGGAGGATTGTTACTGGAGATTGGTGGCTTCTTAATCATTCAATTTGTTATCCTGGCTTTATTGAGTTGGGGTCTTGTGAAGCTTTTAAATATTGATCGAAAGCTTGCACCCACTTTTCAAAATAGCATTGTATTAATGAACTCGGGTAATTTTGGGCTGCCAGTCAGCCAACTAGTGTTTGCTGGGAACCCACTTGGGATCTCTATCCAGGTGATCGTGTTGATGTTCCAAAATTTAATCACCTATACATATGGAGTCATGGTTTCAGCATCAACTAGATCTACGGGTCTCTGGAGTAATCTGGCAGAGCTTATTAAAACACCGATTATCTATGCTTTGGTACTGGGTTTGATTTTTTATCAGATGCCTTGGGAGCTGCCAGCATTTATTCAAACGCCTATGCAGCAAGTTTCGAATGGGTTTATTGCCTTAGCGCTACTCGTGTTGGGAGCACAAATTGCATACCCTAGCTTAAAGCAATTCTCGTTCATTTTTTTTGTATCCATTTTTGGGCGACTGATTGCGGCCCCACTTATCGGTTTAGTGATTATCTGGCTAATGGGTCTTGATGGTACGGTAGCACAAGGGTTGTTGATTGCAAGCTCTTTTCCAATGTCGAGAAATAGCGCACTGTTTGCGTTGGAATATGATAATCATCCGGAATATGCAGCTCAGGCTGTGTTAATTTCTACGATTGCCAGCTGTATCACAGTCACCTTCTTTATCTATCTCAGCCAAGCGTTATTTTAGAAACCTAACAAAAATGTAAGGTTACTGTAAGTGAATTCAATAGTTCCTGTTTCTATACTCCTTTAGACTTATAGACAAGGGAGATGATGTAGATGAAAAAAGCAGGATTAACATTAGTGTTTATCATTGTCATGGCGATTGCAGGATATATGATTTTTAATATGATCCAACAAGAAGATTACTATGTGAAGATTGTGGACGGGGGCGAAGCTACTGCCGATGTTTCGGACGAAAATGAACGCTCTACCCATAATTATGTAACGCTTGGTATTACAGAGGATGGCGAAGGTGAAATCATTGAATTTATGGGGCTTAAGCAACTTCGTCAAGGAGCCTATCTAACAGTGAAAATGAATGGGGATAGAGCGATCACTTATGAAGAGGTTGATGAGTCGGATGTACCCTCTGAAGTGAAAGAAAGGTTAGATGATCAGTAGCAAAAACCAAGAGCACAAAAAGAAACGGACCAGCCAACATTACCTGTGTCCGTTTCTTTTTAGGTGTAATTGATCTACTTTCCGAAGAGCCCGAATAATTGATCAATAAATACAATACAAATTGCAAGTGGCACAACGTATTTAATTAAGGCATACCACAACGCAAATAGTCGTTTTCCTGTATTTGATCCAGAGCGAAATTCAAGCCAGAGTGTCTCTTTGCTGATTTTTCTTGGGATAAATAAACAGATTAATAACGCACCTAGAGGCATTAAAATGTTACTTGCCAGATAATCAACGGTGTCAAAGAAGGATCGTCCATAAATCTCTAGGTCAGCAAGCAAGCCATATGAGAGTGCAGAGGGAATTCCTGCGATAAAGATAAGAATAGCGAAGAACCAGCTTGCCTTCTTACGTTTATCTTGATTACCTCGTACAAAAGCAGCAACAATAATTTCAAGTAACGAAAATGCCGTGCTGAGCGCCGCAAACAAAAATAATAGAAAAAAAGCAATAAGCAGCAGCTGTCCAAAGGCCATTTGTTCAAAGATTGCTGGAAGGACGGCAAAGATCAGTGTTGGGCCTTCGTCAGGCTGAAAGCCAAATGTAAAAACACCTGGAAAAATAACGAGTCCAGCAAGTAAAGCCACAAAAATGTTCATTAAGGCGAGCGTCATGGCCGATGCTGGTAGATTTTGCTCCTTTGAGGCATATGAACTGAAGGTTACCATCACGGAAACTCCTACAGATAATGCAAAAAAGGATTGTCCTAAAGCAAACAAAATTGTCTCACCATCAACGGCGGCAAAATTAGGAGCTAGTAAGTAGCGCAATCCCGTTGAAGCACCGTCTAAATTCAGTGAGTATATGGCTAGAACTACGAGTAAGATGAGTAGAGATGGAATCATCCATTTACTTGCTCGTTCAATTCCTTTTTGCACCCCTCTTGCAACTACAAAGGCGGTTAAGAGGATAAATAGTAATTGAGCACCAAGTGCTAGCTGTGGACTGGCAATTAAATGACCAAAATAATCCTGAGATTCCTCTAATGATAATCCGGAAAGCTGACCAGTAAGAGAAGATCCCAAGTAGAGCAAGGACCATCCACCAATCACACTATAAAATGAAAGAATTAGAAAACAACAAATCACTCCGAGCCAGCCTGTTAACTGGAATGAAGAACGTGGAGCCAATGTTTGATAGGTAAGAATGGCATCCTTACCAGTATGTCTGCCTAACACATATTCACCTATAAGAAGTGGCACCCCTAGAAAGAGTGTTAATAATAAAAAGACTAGAAAAAAAGCACCGCCGCCACTCTGGCCGGCAATATAAGGAAACTTCCAAATGGCACCAAGTCCAATTGCACTACCTGCTGTAGCGTATATAAATCCAAGCTTTGATGACCATTGTACATGTGTGTTTGTCATGATGTAACGTCCTCATTTCCTGCAAAACATTACTCCATGGTAGCAGAGCAAAGCAGGATAAACAAGTAGAAGAAAAAATAACCTAGATGCTCGTTGAATGAAAAATTTCCCTTTAAAAGGGAGACTGATCAAGCTATACTAGAAGTAGTTGGACACTTGGGTACGATAAAAGAAACCGCATCTTTAGAAAGGGTGGCATGGAAATGAGAGATCTTGCAGTAGTGAAGGAAAAACGCAACGAGCTTCGTGGAGAGCTTGTAAATTGCATTAAAAAGGTAAAAGAAATGCAGGTTGATGAGAAGGCATTCAGAGAGTTATCTCAATATGATCAACAGGTATACATCTATCTGGATCGTACCGTGCAAAGACTTCGTACTCAAATTAATGCACTTGAATTTGTGTTAAACGAAGACACTGAAATAGCAGATGCTTATGCAGACCGTGCAGCCGAAAAACACAAGATTAATAAAGATACACTCTTTAATGCACCTGAAAAAGAAAGTAATGACGAGAACGGTTACAAGCTTGATTTAAGTAGCTTAAATTAATGCTTAAATTAATAAAAGGAGCCCTGTTTCAGCATAGGGTTCCTTTTTTACTATAGGAGGCGTCCATATGAGACTAAAGAATAAAGTGGCGATTATCACTGGAGGCAGTCAAGGAATAGGTGAAGGCATTGCCCGAACCTTTTCAAGGGAAGGCGCCAAGGTAGTCATTGCAGATGTGAATAGTGAACAAGGGGATAAGCTTGTCCAAGAGCTAATGGAAGCAGGCAGGGATGCGCACTTTGTAGAGACCGATGTTAGCCAAGAGTCGCAGGTTATTGAGCTAATTAAAGAAGCCGCCGCCACATTTGGAGGAGTAGACATCCTAGTCAATAACGCGGCTGTGACAGTTCGTAAATCTGTCGAGGAAACATCCTTCGAAGAGTGGCAGCAAATACTTGGCGTTAATTTAACAGGTGCTTTTCTTTGTTCAAAATATGCGATTCCAGAAATGAAGCAACGTGAAGGCGGCGCAATTGTTAATATTGCGTCCTGGCACGCAGAAAAAACAATTACGCGTTTGGCAGCCTATGCTACATCAAAAGGCGGTTTAACCGCGCTTACCAGACAGATGTCACTAGATCTGGGACCGCATAATATTCGAGTGAATGCGGTTTGTCCAAGTACGGTGGATACACCATTATTACAAAAAACCTTCGCAAGCCTTGAAGACCCAGAAGAGGCATTCAACCAGACGCTAGAGTTTCAGCCGTTTGGAAGAATCGGCACAGTCGATGACATTGCCAATGCTTGCTTATTTATGGTGTCAGATGAAGCTACTTACGTCAGCGGGCAAACATTAATGGTAGACGGAGCAGCAATAAATAAAATTGCACGCCCGTTATTGTTTGATTAAGTTATACTACGTTGTTTAACAGCAATCAATTAGCAAAAAATAATAGAAGCAAGAATACAGTTCAGATTAATGCACTTTCCCAGCGTACGGAATAGGTCCGACTACTGAGGAGATTACGGGAGGCCACTGAAAAAGTCATCCAGAACTAAGCTCATATGCACCGCTACAGGAGAAACCTACGCTTTCCGCGGGAACGGCCTCAGCCCTCGAAGTGGAAAACCACCACTTCGATGTCTTCAGACTCGTTCTGTTCCGCAGGAGTCTTCGGTTTCTCCTTCCGCTACTTTTTTGAACAAACAAAAGACGAACGTTTCTATTTTAGGAAATGAAGGCTGTTTTTTGTTTATAAGAAGATTCACTTTCATATAAAGCTTCTTTTTCAGTGACCTCGGATTACGGGCAGAGTTGAAATAACACTGACGTCAAACCAGTTAAGTTCAACGCCCGCGGTAGGAAAGCGTGGCACATTCCGGGAGCGACGCCGAAGCCTAAATCTCAATTCAAATAATTGCAGTTGTTTGTTCAGTGCTCCCGGTAATCATCAAAAACCCCGTACCGCTATTCATCATAGCGATACGGGGTTTTATATCTCTCCGATTAAAATTAATCATTCAAAGAGAATGGCTTCTATGTCAGCTTAGAATGAAGCAGCAGCTTTTGTTACCTCAACTAAACCGTCAGCAATAATTTCCTGAGTGCGCTCAGGGTATTGGTTGTGACCTTCGATCGTCAATTCAGTTGGCTCAAGGATTCCCCAGAATGCAAGAACTTGTTTCACAAACTTCGCAGCCATTTCACTATCAGCCATGAAATCAAGTGCATAATCAGAACCACGAGCAGTAAGAACAGCTACTTTTTTATCACCTGCAAGTCCAACTGGACCTTCAGCCGTATATTTAAAAGTACGTCCAGCTTGTGCCAAGTAAGAAATGTACGTTACAAGTGGTGCCGGTACCGTCCAGTTCCATAAAGGAGTAGCAAAAACAACTTTATCTGCATCGAAGAATTGTGCAAGATATTGTTCTGTTAAATCAACAAATTTTTGATCCTCAGCAGTTAATTCCATGCCTTGGCTCTTTTTGTAGTTTGCAGTGATAGCATCGTTCCCGTAGTAAGGAAGATCAGCATTGAAAAGATCTAATTCTGTTACTGTGTCTCCAGGATTAGCTTCTTTATATGCCTTTAAAAAGGCGTCGTACATCATAACGCTTACTGCTTGATCAGCAGGGCGATCATTCGCTTTAACAAATAATACTTTAGCCATTAGTGTAAGTCCCTCCAAGAAGTTTGTTTACATACAGTCTTTTCTGTATTTGCCCATTATATAACGACACGATGGGGGGAGATAGTACGCACTTTAAAGTAATATAGTTTCCTGAATGATACTAATGGTTAGTATGCGGCTAATCCCTATGTATAGTTTAGAAATAATGATGAATTCTAATACTATTAACTAAAAAAGAGGGATGAACATGTCAAACAAAGATAAAAAGCATAACAATCAATTTAAAGAAAATACCAATCATGGCGAGCATCGGAACGGCAGACTGAGCCAAACTAAAAATCACAGTGATATCAACGATCAGGAACCAAACGAATTTAGATCGGACAAAGCATAATTTTTTCCTTTATCACGCTAACGTGATTAGATTTCGTATGTAAAAAGTAAAAAATTACTAAATAAGGGGTTCGTACGATGAATTTTAAAGACAAAGTTGTGCTCATAACAGGAGCTGCAGGTGGAATAGGAATCGCTGCCGCTAAGAAGTTTTTAACAGAAGGCGCGAAGGTGGCGCTCGTTGATCTGAAGCTCGATAGCTTAAAAAAAGCTGTAGAAGAAATGGATGCTACAGACCTTTTACTTTTGGACGGCAATGTCACACAAGAGGAAGATGTAGAAGCCTTTGTTAACCAGACAAAAGAAACATTTGGTCGCATTGATGTCTTTATCAATAATGCAGGAATTAACGGAGATTTCAAAAATTTAACAGAGCAAACAACCGAGAACTTTGATGCGGTCATGAACGTTAACGTAAAAGGTGTATTTTACGGCTTGAAGCATGTCATGAAGGTGATGACGGAGCAAAAAAGCGGAGTGATTGTGAATACAGCTTCTAACGGCGGTTTACTTGGTGCACCTGGAATGGCTCTATATGTAGCATCAAAGCATGCGGTCATTGGATTAACAAAATCAGCAGCTTTGGAAGGCGCGCCGAATAATATTCGTGTAACGGCTGTGGCTCCATCTGGAGTAGATACGCAAATGATGAGGTCCATTGAATCAAATGCCGAACTTACAGGCGCCAAAGATCCAAGAAAACAATTTGAAGCGAGTGTTCCCCTAAATCGTTATGCAAAGGCAGAAGAAATTGCTAATCTTATGGCCTTTCTGGCTTCAGATGAGGCATCCTTTATCTCTGGTTCGTACTACAGAATTGATGGAGGACAAGGAGCAAGCTCAGTATAACCTGTTTAGTTAAAGAAATCCGAATATAACGTCCATGATATTGGTATGGAGCGTTACGTTCGGATTTTTTGGTATGTCGGCTAGTGGGTTCTATTCTTAACTCCCCCTTATTTTTTTGTTGTAAAGCCACAATAAAAAGGAAAACCAATCAACATATGGTATGCAAACTCGATATAAAAAGTAGAAAGAATTTTTATATGGGGGTATAAGAATTGAACATGCTAAAAACAAAGGGACTTTCATTTAAATTAAATACTTTAGTTCTATCACTACTTATTATTTTTGGATGTGTCTTAGGCATTGTCATACAGAACATGGTTTCATCGGGGATAAAAGAGATGGCTCTAGAAAAAGCGGAGTCCGATTTAGCTCTTTCTTTTTATGCGTTGGAAAGAGAAATACCAGGAGAGTGGACCATTCAGTCGGGCCAACTATATAAAGGAGATACAGTACTGAATGAGAATTTTGATTTAGTTGATCAGATTGCAGATATGACGGGTGGAACGGTTACAATCTTTCAAGGGGACACACGGGTAGCGACAAATGTTGAAGTAGATGGAGAAAGAGCGATCTCAACTAAAGCTTCAGATGCAGTGATTGAGACCGTCCTAACAAACGGAGAAGTATACTATGGTGAAGCAAATGTAGCTGGAGTTATGACTCAAACAGCATACCAACCCATACATAGTGCAAATGGAGAAGTCATTGGTATGTGGTACACAGGTGTATCGCAGGCGTTAGTTGACCAAACGATTTTAACCATCTTGATTGGGCTTGGGGGAGTATTGGTCGGTGGAATTATTGTGGCTTCTTGCTGCGTATTTTGGTTTACACATCGAATCAAAAAAAGGCTTGTAAATGTAGGTAATGCATTAATGAAGGCGGGAGAAGGAGACTTTACAACCACTCTTACTGACTCATCTCGTGATGAGATAGGTCAATTATCTACGCATTATGAGCGGATGAGGCAGAGCTTAATCATCCTTATGCAGTCAATCTTAACTAAATCCGAGCAGGTAGCTTCTTCGTCTCAACAGTTGTCTGCTGGCGCAGAGCAGACCAACCAAGCTGTAGAGCAGATTGCTACGGTGATACAGGAGGTTGCTGTAGGGTCAGATCATCAGATGAAACAAATGACGAAGGCAACAGACTCTGTGAGTGAAATAGGCAAGAGTGCAGAATCGATTAGAAGCTTTATGGAAAAAGTAGATCAAAGCTCTATTGAAACAAAAACAAAAGCAGCACATGGGGTGGGCATTGTCACTGAGAGTCTTAAGCAGATGAAATCTATACATGATCGAGCCAAAGATGTTACTAAAGCAGTAGAAGAGCTCGGACAACAGTCACTTGAAATCAACCGAATGACAGCTTTGGTAACAGATGTAGCAGAACAAACGGGCCTGCTTGCCATTAATGCTTCTATTGAAGCAGCGCATGCTGGGGAAAGAGGAAAGGGATTTGCGGTGGTTGCTTCAGAGGTTAAAAAATTGGCGGAACAATCACAGCAATCTGCTGCCCAAATAAAGGAGTTCACACAGCGAATCGATAATCAGATCACACACTCAACGCAGTCGATTCATGAAACCAACCTCGCTGTTAGGGATGGGATACGTTTAGTTGAGAACGCGGGAGTTGAATTCAATCAGATTTCTGATTCTGTTCATAAGGTCTCTGATCAAGTGAACGAGGCAAATGTTTGGGTGAATGATGTGTCAACTAAAATAGAGAATATGTATCAGCTGATCATGACCGCTTCTAAAGTAGCATCTGAAGCGGCCGGGCACTCTCAACAGGTTGCTGCAACGACTGAGGAGCAAGCAGCGGCCATGGAAGAGGTAGCAAGTGCATCGGTTTATTTAACTCACGTTGCTGAAGAGCTTCAGAAATCAGTTTCTGCATTTAAATTATAAATTATTGTTATGAATAAATTGTCTATCGTTTATTTATCCTGATATAATAACAAGGCATTACCCTTTTTTAAACGTTGTCAGGAGGATGCTAATTGTTGAATCAAGTACTAGTCAAACGGATATTGACCTTGATTGCTATTATTGCCGTTGCGATCTTTGTTTATTTTAATTTCTCAATATTTTCACCGATTTTGTTTGCCTTGCTAACGGCTATGATCTTTGAGCCGTTTGTCAAAATGCTTAAAAAGCATCTTAAAACAGAGAAACGAATTCTGCCTGTAACCATCGTTTTTACGTTATTTGTGACGGTTGGTGGATATCTGTTATACCTGACCTTTACGAGAGTCATCCAAATTATTTATGATTGGTCACTTGAGCTCCCGCAAACGGCACGAGAGATTCAACTCTTTATAGATAATTTTATTGTAAGCTTTAACCAGACAATTGCTGAGATTCCGCAGGGAAATCAAATTGTGAGAGAGCTGGAAAGGCAATCAGAAGGGTTATTTGACCGTGCTGTAGGCATTACTTCTGATATTCTCTCTACGATAACGTCTATTTTATCAGCTATTCCAAACATGTTATTTGTATCGCTTGTATACTTAATTACTTTGTTTTTATTTAGTCTTGATCTACCAAGGCTGCTTAATTTATTTTTTAATTTATTCAAAATGGAAACAGCAAGTAAGCTTAGATTTGTATTTCAACGAATGAGTAAGGTGTTTCTTGGTTATTGGAAAGCGCAGTTTATTTTAAGTGTTGGTGTATTTATTGTTACATATGTCAGCCTTTTATTCATCTCACCGGAGTATGCATTAATTATGTCGGTATTGATCTGGTTGGTTGACATTATACCTCTTTATGTGGGACCGGCCTTAATCCTAGTTCCGTGGGGGATTTTGGCGATGGTGCTTGGGAGTGCGCAAACAGGGGTGCAGTTGATTATCCTTGCAGCTGTCTTGCTGATTGTACGGCGCATCGTTGAGCCTAAGGTCCTTGGAGATTCGATCGGTCTTGCCGCTCTGCCGACGGTACTTTCCATGTACTTTGGGTATGTGTTCTTTGGCGTGATGGGCCTAATTCTTGGACCATTTGTTTATATCGCCATCCGTTCAGCAAAGGAGTCCGGTCTCTTTGAACTTAACCTGACTGGAGATGTAGATAAGCAACCATTCAAGAAATAAACGTGGTCGAGAGAAGTATTATAACTATAAAAAAAGCTGGAAATGTTGGGGTCTCTCCATTCATTATTCAGCTTTTTTGTTGTTTAAACGAAGTTAGAAAGTTGCTTCAGAAATACGTTGGAGGTTTATCTGAGTATTAGTTCTTCGGCTTCCGCTCCCGAAAATGGGGGCACTCACCTGAGGGAAGGTATTGAGCTAACTCGACTCTGTCGATTTATCTCAATGAACCTTTTCGTCGAGGTCACAGAAAAAGACGTATTACCTTAAATATAAATGCTAGTTTAATGACGTGAAATATGAACAAGGTCCCTCTTATCACAAGAATATCAGGAATGAGAGGAAGATCCATAGGAAGAAAGCCGAATACATCGCAAAGTGCAGAAAATACATCGGAAGAATATCTAAACTCGAGTGCGTAAGTCGGTAAGCACAGCCAATCCACCACCATCCCGACCCCACGGATGGAAAATGCGCGAAAAACATCGGGTCATGCGCGAAAAGATCAAGTCAGCGCGCGAAAAAAACGAAAATGCGCGTAAAGGATCATGTGCTGCGCGAAAAAGTGGAGTGCGTGCGCGAAAGCCAGTAAGCGCAGCTAAACCACTTAGTTAGGAATGTTGGTCTGATCGGGAACATGAGCGGAAGGAGAAAACGTAGACTCCTACGGAACAGAACGCGGCAGACCGACATTGAAGGAGTGATCTTCTCCTTCAAGGGCTGAGGCCGTTCCCGTGGAAAGCGAAGTTTTCTCCTGTAGCGGTGCATGAGCTCATTACAAGATGACTTTTTCAGTGGCTTCTTTTTAGCCTTTGTAGAAAGTCTCTAGCCAGGTTGATGCCATTAAAATATCACCTTTCGTGTTCATATGTACACCATCAGTAGTAAGAGGTACAGGTGATTCTGAGTTCAGATAGCTTATGAATGCTTGATGAGTAGGGACGAGCAACAGCTTGTAGGTTTCAGCAAGGCGGTGAACGACTTCAACATATGACTTAAGAGCTAGATTCTCATCAGAATCGGCATGCTCTTCAATAATCGTTGGCTCCATCAATATAATCTTAGCCTCTGTCTGCTCTAAAGTTTGTTTTATTAGATATTCATAGGTCTGCTCAAATCGTTGGATATCAACCTGTTCCATCTCAGGATGCTCAAACTGCTTCCACACATCATTAATTCCAATGGATATCGATACCCAATCAGGTTTATGAGCGAGAACATCACGATCCCATCTTGCTTCAAGATCCGTAATACGATCTCCGCTAATGCCTTTGTTTAAAATCTGAAGCTTTGCTTCAGGATGTTTTACTGTGAGATAGTGATGAATGAAGGAAGCATAGCCAATACCAACATCCTCAGGATCTTCAAATCGTCCATTCTCTGTTATGCTGTCTCCAATTAAAATGAGTTTATCTTGAATCTTCCATTCCATCGTTTCAACCTCCTAGCATAGATATTAAAGCAGTGTTCGAGTACGTATTGTACTGATTATATCACTGCACCAAAAATTTGTAAGTCTTTTAATCGGTAAAAAACCGATAAAACTTATAAGAATTATTGACTATGCAAGATAATCAATTAAAAACTTCGCACCATCACATGCATGGTACGAGGTTAAGATTGCATTTGTTATTGAATAGAAACATCATGAAGGACAAGCACTCCTGTTGGGCTTTGCCAGAAGCCTTGCACATTTTCTTGAAGACCGACAAGATATTCTTCATGAATCAATGGCTGGATGGTGCTATCCTCTGCGACATACGTTTGAATCTCATTATATAGAGCTAAACGTTCATTCTCGTCCTCGCTCATTCTTGCTTGTTCAAGCATGTCATCCAGTTGCTCGTCCGAGGTAAATGTACGATTCCCTTGAGCACCTTGGTTATCAGTATGGAATAAAGGATACAGTCCCATGTCAGCATCCCCGTTCACTGTAGACCAGCTTAAAATAAAGAGCTCAGACTCTCCTTGAGAGGTTAGGTCTAGGAAAGAACCCCATTCGGTTGTTTCAATTGATACTGTGACGCCAATTTCTACTAAAGCTGATTGAATATAAGCGGCGATGTCTTGGCGTTCACGTTGATCACTTGTATTTAGAACAATCTCTAAGCCATCCTCATAACCAGCTTCAGCTAATAATTCTTTTGCTCGTTCAAGATCATACTCATTAAAAACAATGGAATCATCATGTCCAAATACCTTTGGCGCAAGAGGTGTTTTTGCTTCAACTCCTACTCCGTTAAAGATTCCCTCTACGATCTCAGCGCGATTTATAGCTAACGAAAGTCCTTCTCTGACAAGTGGATCATTCAGTGTTTCGTTATTTTTATTAAAGCCTAGGTAAAGCATACCAACACTTTCAGTTTGGTTCGTTTTAATGCCCTCTGTTTGCTCAAAGCGATTCAGATCACTTGAGCTAATGTTATTGGCAATATGAGAAGCACCCGTTTCAAGATTAGCGATACGAGTGTTTCCTTCTGGGATGACTTGGAATGTTACCGTGTCTACGTTTGCTTCATCGCCCCAATAATCTTCGTTCTTATTCAATGTGATAGATTGTCCTGTATTCCATGTGTCAAAGGTGAAATACCCCGTTCCAATAGGGTTTTCATTAAGGAAACTACCTGCTTCGTCTCCAGCTTCCATTCCTTGATAGTCCTCTTCAATTGCAGCAGGACTCATGATGGCGGCGCCGTAGTGAGCAAGGTTTGCTGCAAGTGGAGCAAACGGATATTCTGTTGTAAAGCGGACTGTATAAGGATCTACTATTTCGATATCTTCTATCATTTCAAATAAAAAAGCACGTGGAGAGCTTACCTCTGGATCCAATACACGATCTAGATTGGCTTTTACAGCTTCTGCATCAAACTCTGTCCCATCATGAAACGTAACACCTTCCCGTAGCTGGAACTCCCACTCGGTTTCACTGATCTGCTCCCAGTCTTCAGCTAATCCTGGCTGCAACTCCAAATTCTCATCCTGAGTCACTAGGGTTTCAAAGATATTAGAAGTTACATTACTAGAGGCCGTATCGTTTGAACCGTGTACATCTAAGGAAACAGCATCTGATTGCATATCTACGACTAAATCTCCGCCACCTCCATTACCTTCCTCAGACTCGTTACTAGAAAGGTCATCACTGGAACATCCTACCATCACGGCTGCACTCATTGACAATGCAAATAACCCTAATCCAAATGTCTTGTTTACACGCATGTTACTCACACTCCTAATTTTCTCTCTATTTTTAATAAATCCTGTTTACTATATCGTGAAAAGCAGGGTCATGTAAAATGCTGTCGAATTTGAATTAGAAGTCGGAAATAAAGCGGATCCTTTGAACTAAACTTTATGAAAATAATGGATTTACATTGTTATTCAATTTACAAATTTGATATATACTTAAGAAGAGAATAATTTATGGTAAGGATGTCACTATTACTTCACGAAAACTAACAAATTGAATATGCAAAGGAGCAATTAATATGATAAAACAGTCACTAAAAATAAGCGTGATAGTAGCTACTTTTCTGATCGGAGTATTAGTTGGGGTCTTTTCTATTCAAACAGCATTTGGTGGTGGGCTAGAAGAAAATGATTATCCAAAGAATGGTGCAGGAGAAACATACGGGTCTGCTCTATTTGTAGAATCTTCCGAAGAGGAGCCTGATCTTATCTCTGCTATTGGAACAAATGGAACGAACGGCTATGTTAAAAAAATAGATTTAGATGAGGTTACAGGGGAAGCAGATAAACCTAAATCACCAGTAGAAGCACTAAAGAAACAGGAAGAGAGGGAACGTAATCAGGATATTGAAATCCCTTTATACAAAGAAGATGGTAAAACCATTATAGGCAAATTTGAAATATACATTGGTACAGAATAAATTTTAATGAATGAGATAAAAACCAGTTAAATTATAAAAAAGATCTCCCATCAACGTAAATAGAGTTGAGGGAGATCTTTTTTGCCTTTTTAGCTAGTTAGTTTCCTAGCCTCTTCAAACAACTTACGCCGGCTTCTTCCAGTCCGAAATATCCTCTTCAAGCGGCAGACCATCAGCTCTAGCCTTCCTCGCTGCTTTAAAGAATAATCCGATGATCACTAGTGTGATAACAGCGGCAACTGGGTAGGAGGTGGCCATAGAAAGGTTGAATCCTATTGGTGCGTTTAAGATATAGGTAGCACACGCCATTGTCATGAATATGGCAGGGATGATGGAGATCCAATAGTTTCGTTTAGCAATAAATAGATACATCGTTCCAACCCAAAGTGCGATCACAGCTGTTGACTGGTTCGCCCAAGAGAAATATCTCCATAATAGGGTGAAGTCAATCGTCGTTAAGAAAACTGAGATGACAAACAGGGGCAATGCAATCCATAGTCTACTAGCAATCTTTTTTTGTGGAACATTAATATAATCGGCGATAATCATCCGCGCACTTCTGAAGGCCGTATCCCCTGATGTGATTGGTAGAATAATAACACCAAGAATAGCTAGCGTTCCAAATACTGAACCGAGCATAAGCGTAGAAGCTTCAGCCACAATACCAGCTGTACCAATCGTGTTAATTAGCTCGTTTAAGCTGACCGGTCCATCAAATAGGCTCATAGCCGCAGCTGCCCAAATCATCGCGATAATACCTTCTGCAATCATCATGCCATAAAAAATTCTACGGCCCTGACTCTCATTCTGGGTAGTTCGAGAGATGATTGGCGACTGTGTAGCGTGAAATCCGGATAATGCTCCACAGGAAATCGTTAAGAATAATAATGGAAAGATCGGTGCGCTTTCTGGGTGGAAATTGGTAAAGCTTAGCTCAGGAATTGCCGCCCTATTCACAATTAATCCCAAACCTATCCCTAGCGCACTTATTAGCAATAACGCACCGAAATATGGGTAAATGCTTCCGATGATTTTATCAATAGGAAGGATCGTTGCTAGTACAAAATAGATAAAGATAATCACGATAAAGACAATAGCAGGAACTGATCCATTCACTAGATCAACAAGTAGATCAGCAGGTGATGTGACAAAAACGGTTCCGACTAGAAGTAGTAAAAGAATAGAAAAGGCATTTACAACGTGCCTCATAGATTTACCTAGAAACTTCCCTGCAAGTGCTGGTAAGTGAGCTCCACCATTACGAATGGAAATCATGCCTGTTAGATAATCGTGAACAGCTCCGGCGAATATACAACCAAATACAATCCATAAAAAAGCAACAGGTCCATAAAGAGCCCCCATAATTGGTCCAAATATAGGTCCAATCCCGGCTATACTAATTAATTGAATTAATGAGTTTTTATTTTGGCTCATGGGCAGGTAATCAACACCATCTGCCTTTGTATAGGCTGGTGTTGTGCGTTCAGCCTTTGGAATAAAGATTTTTTCAACGATTTTACCATATGTAAAATAGCCGACAATAAGTAATAGAATACCACCTAAAAAAGTATACATACTGTTCCTCCTACAACGATTGAATACGGTTTCATTAGTATAATAGGAATAGAAGCTGTGTAGTTCTTTTAGAGAGTAACATGTTAAAAATGGGTCTCATGGTGCAGGAATTTGAAGCTGAAATGTAAAAAGGAACTCGGGGTCAGTAGACTAGAGTTCCAATCGTTTCCTTAGTTCTTTAACGTAGTTTCTACTGACAGCAAGCTGTTCCTTAACGCCTTCTAGTTCAAGGTGATAAGCCCCATTAAACCATGGAGAAAGTCTAGTCACCGCCTGCAGGTTCACAAGATAGCTTTTATGAATGCGGAAGAAGGAGAATGGTTCTAGCCGCAACTCTAATTCCTTTAACGGTGTCTTGCTTTCAAATCTGCCCTTTTTTGAAACAATTCTTGATAGCTTTTCATCTCGATACATATAGAGAATGTCAGTTGGTTCCAAATAATAAACATCCCCGTTCGCTTCTACAGGTAGCTTACCAGTGGTTGTAGGCTGAGGAGCCTCCTCAATTAGTAGCCTCTGTTTGATTCGCTCAATTGATTTGTAGAGTTGCTCCTCATCATACGGCTTTAATAAATAATCGATTGCCTCATACTTAAAGGCTTCTACGGCAAATTGGGGATGAGCTGTAGCGAACACAATTAAAGGAATGTTCCTGAGCTCCTGGAGTGCTTTTGCAGCCTGCATACCATTCATAATGGGCATCTCAATATCTAAAAACAGGAGGTCGGGCTGTAGCTTCATCGCTTGTACAAGGCATGCTTCTCCCGTATCTGCTTCACCGATGATCTCGATCGTCTCATATTGACTGAGTAAGTATATAAGCTCTTCTCGATTGTAGCGTTCATCATCAACTACTAACGTGCGGATCATTTGTGGCATTTAGGCTCCCCCCTTTAAATGGAATGGCAAAACTCACGTTGGTTCCTTTATTCGGCGCACTCTGAATAGTCAATGCTGCTTCTGAACCATACATCAATGAAAGGCGGCGATTAATGTTGTGAAGAGCAAGTCCCGTTCCTTTCTCTGAGGAGACATAGCCTAGCCCAAGCTCTTCAACGCGGTCTTGATTCATCCCATTTCCCGAATCCTTTACAGCAACAATCATCCTCTGGTCATCCTGTTTAATAGTGATTTCTAATGTGCAATGACGATCTAACGGATAAATCCCATGTTTAATCGCATTCTCAACAATCGGCTGCAGTGTGAGCGGAGGAATTCTTTGATTAAGACAGGTTTCATCCACATCATATGTAACCATAAATTTATCTGAGAAACGCGTTTTCTCAATGGTTAAGTAGGCTTGCAGGTGCTTTAGCTCTTGCTCAAGAGTAATGGAGCTTTCCGTTGTTGCTGATAGATTTTGCCTTAAGAAATGCGAGAGAGAGACAAGCAGCTTCCTAGCCTGTTTAGGATCAATTCTTATTAAAGATGTAATGGTATTTAAAGAATTAAAAAGAAAGTGCGGGCTAATCTGTGCCTGCAGAGCATTGATTTCCGCTTCTTGAGCTAGTTTATACGCATGGTCAGCATTCGCAATTTCCAATTGACTACTCAGCAGTACACTTAATCCGGAGATGAGTTCCATGGAAAGAGGTCCAATATCCTTCTCAGAATGAAAGTAAAACTTTAACGTACCAATGGTTTCTCCTCTTAGTTTAAGCGGAGCAATGACGGCTGCCCTAAGTGGACAGGATGAATGAGAACAATGAATCATTTGATTTTTGGCAATGACTAATTGGCCAGATTGGATGACATCACGAGTTACCTGAGTTTGAATCGGACTTTTTTGTTGGTGGTGGTCACTTGCTAGACCGACATGGGCAAGGATATTCGATTTATTTGTCATTGCTACGGCAATGGTGTGTGTCTCATTGTGTAAGATCTGACAGACGGCTTGAGCCGAATGTACGGTTAGTCCCTTCCGTAAATAGGCAAGCGTCTGGTCGGCAATCCGTAGAGAAAGCTGTGTTTGAGAGGCACCAACCTTATCTTCTTGATCAATTACATTTTTGATGATAAGAAGAAAGAGAGCACAGCCTAGTCCGTTTGCAATAATCATCGGAAGAGCAATCATTTCAATTAATACCATAGCACGGTCAAAGGGTCTGGCAAAGATCAGGATCAAAAGCATTTGAACCGCCTCTGCAGCGGCCCCGATAACTAAAGCTTTAGATATGGTTGGACGTTGATGATCCTTCCGGAAAAATCCAGCAAATAAACCTGAAAGGATGGTTGCAATTCCACACGGAAAGGCCGTGTAGCCTCCAAGGAAGAAACGATGAATACCAGCAATCAATCCTGCACCAAGTCCAACCTTATATCCACCGAGCAACCCTGCGAGGACTACACCTATTACCCTAAAATTAGCGATTGCTTCATCTGAATTTATATCTGTTGCCCAAAGTGCAAACTCTGAAGTTGTTGTACTAAAGGTTAAACCGGAATAGGTACCAATAATGCCGAACAACCCAAAGAATCCAACCGCAATCAGCTTTTGTTGAATGTTTAAATGGTTGGATGTAATAAGGTGTCGGAAGAAGCTAAATCGAGTTAAAATAAAAGCAATCATAACAATAATGCCCAGCCGTTCAAGCATGGGAACAAGAAGTTCAATCATAACAGGCCCTCACTTAGATAAATCCTCATTAAAAAGCGGAAGTGGTGATATTAAATGAAGCAACGCATCTTGAAACAGCTTACTCCATTAACGAAGGAGGAAAAGGAGATCCTTTCAAATAAAAAGGTCTCTACTATAACGTATACGTCACAACCACATTTTACACAGGTGGAAAGCAAAAAATTTCTAGCTGACGATGAATCGATGATGATACGTAAGCATACACGCTTTGCTCATTTTCCAAAGCACAGTCATGATTATATTGAGGTCAGCTATGTACTAAGAGGCTCACTCACTCAAACGGTCGCAGACAAAACCCTCACATTAAACGAGGGAGACCTGATGTTTTTAAATCAGCATATTAATCATGAAATACAGCCATGCAAACAAGAGGATATCATCATCAATTTTATTATCCAGCCGAATTTCTTTGAGTATATCTTTTCCTTTTTAAATATGAAAGGACCGATTTACCGATTTTTAATGGATAGTTTGTATACGTATTCTTATCGAGGACAATATCTTACTTTTAACACCAATGGAGATGAATCGATTCAGGAACTTCTTCTATCTATTATCTACGAAATGCTTCAACCACAGGAAGCGACAAAAGCGCGAGTGAAGTTAAAGGTGGGTTTGCTCTTGGTAGAGCTGTCACAAAGTGATTATCAGTTTGGAGGGGCCGAAACGTTAACCCTACATACGAGCTGGGTCCAAGAGACAATTGAATATATTAATAGTTCGTATAAAACAGCGACGTTAAAAGATATGGCTTCACAGCTGGAGCTACAGGATTATGCATTAAGTAAAATCATTAAGCAAATTACCAACCAAACCTTCAAGCAATTGCTAAAAGAAAAACGCCTGGCTGTGGCAAAGGAAATGCTGGCAAAAACAGACCTGCCGATTACCACCATCGTTCACGAGGTAGGCTATGACAACGTCAGTTATTTCTATCGTGTATTTCAAAGGGAGTTTGGTATGACTCCAAAGGACTTTCGGGCATCTGTTTAATAGGTGGGGGGTCTTCGGCTGTCGCTCCCAAAAATGGTGGCACGCTTACCGCGGGAAGGTAATGAGCTAACTCGACTCCGTCGATTTATCTCATTGAACCTTCTCATCCCGCAGGTGTCGGCCCACCATTTTCGTCCGCTTGGTGTGGGGCAGGTATCGAGCATGTGAGAGGTGACACACGCAGGTACCACATAATTTTTTTACACAGGGATGCGGGTATTTATCTTTTAAACTTAAAAGACCTCATTTCCCTAAATAGGAAAGTTGGTCATTTGTCTGATCGGGAACAGGAGCGGAAGGAGAAACCGGAGACTCTTACGGAACAGAACGAGTGTGAAGACATTGAAGTGGCGCACTTCCACTTCAAGGGCTGAGGCCGTTCCCGTGGAAAGCGTAGGTTTCTCCTGTAGCGGTGCACATGAGCTCATTTCTATATGACTTTTTCAGTGGACTCCTTTTCATCTCGCAGGTGTCGGCCATTCATTTTCCTCCGCTTGTTTAGAGAGGGATTGGAATCCGTATTTACAAAATATAAGGGCCTTACCCTGTCTTATTGCTCCTCAGACAAAGTGTTAGCCCATTTTTTAAGCTTTTTAGTAGGGTAATAGATTTGATCATTAATGGTTAGGTGAGGAATTGTAGGGTAATCTTTTATAAGTGAGTGTGCATCTTCTTTTGAAATGCCTAAATGGTGATGTACATCTTTTTGTTTGATTAGTTTAGGCTGCCCCCAATCTTCTAGCTCCTCTGTATGGTTACTACTAGCCGAAGGGTTTTTGAAATTCTTTAGTCCATCTCCAATAAAATAACCGCCGATGGCTACTCCTCCACCAAGTGCTATGAGTCCAAGTGTTATATCCATTCTTATTCTCCTTTTTACTGGTTTTAAGTAAAATCATACCATAACAAGCTATAAAAATAGAGTAGAAATCATACTAATATTTCTTTTGCAAATAAGGACATAGAATTAGATAAATGAGGACCTATTGGCTTTCCTATTCTTTTTATATACTGAAAAAAGAAAGCGATTTCACGGGAGGGGGACTGACTCAAAGTGACAACTCATCATCTAGCAGTAGACCTTGGGGCATCTGGTGGACGAGTGATGGCGGGAAGTATAACAGATCAGAAGTTAACTGTTCAGGAGGTTCATCGGTTTTCAAATGAAATGAAAAGCAAATCTGGACAGTTAGTCTGGGATGTTGACGCATTGTTTAGTGAGATCAAACAGGGAGTTCATGCGTGTCGTGACAAAGGCATTATACCAACCAGCATTGGTGTTGATACGTGGGCAGTGGATTTTGTGTTGTTAGATGGAGAAGGTCAGATGCTGACTCCAGCGGTTGCCTATCGTGATGCGCGGACGGATGGCGTAATGGAAGAAATCACTCAGCATATGATGAAGGAGAAGATCTATTCCTATACGGGTATTCAATTCCAACCGTTTAATACGATTTATCAGCTGGCAGCTTTGAAAAAAACACACCCGGATATCCTTGAGCAAGCGCAGTCATATTTAATGCTTCCAGACTACTTTCATTTTTTACTAACAGGAAAAAAGGTCAATGAATATACCAACGCGACCTCAACACAATTAATGAATGCCTTCACCAAGGAATGGGACCCTGTTCTACTTAAAAGCATTGGCGTTCGTTCTGAGTTATTCGAAGAGATTGTCTTGCCAGGAACTCATTTAGGTGGACTTAGAGAAGAGCTTGTTGATGAATTCGGCTTTGATTTAGAGGTTATTATTCCAGCTACACATGATACAGCTTCTGCAGTAGCGGCTGTACCCGAATCTAAAGAAACGATTTATCTTAGCTCTGGAACGTGGTCCTTGCTTGGGGTGGAGAATGAAGAACCCATTTGTAGTAAAAAAGCGTTGGCGTATAACTTCACTAACGAAGGCGGTGTCGACTACAGATTCAGATTTCTGAAAAATATTATGGGCTTTTGGATGATCCAAGAGGTAAAACGGCTTTATGGGGACATCCATTCCTTTGATGACCTTGTGCAAGCAAGTAAAAAAGTAGAGGATCCAGCAATCATCGATGTCGATCAACCCCGCTTTTTGAATCCACTCAATATGATTGAAGAGATACAAGCTGCTTGTATCGAGACAAATCAGCGAGTACCAGCAAAATCTGGCGACGTGGCGGCATGTGTGTTTCATAGTTTAACTCACAGTTATCAAGCTTCAATCAATCAGATAGAAGAGATCGTAGGGAACACCTTTGATCAAGTTAATATCATTGGCGGCGGGGCTCAGAATGAATACGTGAATCAGCTACTGGCCAATCAAACGGGAAAAAAAGTTGTCGCAGGTCCAATTGAAGCTACAGCTATTGGGAATGTCATTGTACAAATGATCGCCAAGGGAAAGATTAGGAATTTAGCAGAGGCTCGAGAAATAGTGGCACGATCATGTCCGTTAAAATACTACAACCCACATAGAGGAGAGGTTCATCATGGCTAACACAGCATTTACTGAAGCTAAAACACATTATGAACGGTTTGGTGTTGATGTAGAAGAGGCTTTTAAAACATTAGCGAACGTACCGATTTCTGTACACTGCTGGCAGGGAGACGACATTACTGGATTTGAAGTCGCTCAAAATGAACTCTCAGGAGGTATAGATGTAACGGGGAATTATCCAGGAAAAGCACGGAACGGGGATGAACTTCGTGCAGATTTAGATCAGGCACTGGCGCTTATCCCTGGAAAGCATCGTGTGAATTTGCATGCGATTTACGCTGAAACAGATGGAGAGGATATAGACCGGGATGCTATCGAACCAAAGCACTTTGAGAAATGGGTAGCATGGGCAAAGGAAAGGGGTCTCGGCTTAGACTTTAATCCAACTGTATTCGCACACCCAAAAGCAGAGGACGGCTTAACGCTAAGTCACCCAGACCCAGAGGTTCGAGAGTTCTGGATCAATCATTGTAAGGCAAGCCGTAAGATTGCAGCCTACTTTGGAGAGCAGCTTGGCACGCCTTCTCTAGTTAATATTTGGGTACCTGATGGCTATAAAGATGTACCGAGTGATCGACTCACACCTCGAAAAAGATTAAAAGAGTCTTTAGATGAAATTTTTACAGAGTCCTATGATGAATCTCTAGTTCTAGATGCTGTCGAAAGTAAATTATTCGGCATCGGATCAGAAGCCTATGTGGTAGGGTCCCATGAATTCTACCTGAGCTATGCCCAGCAAAATAAGAAGCTCTGCTTACTTGACTCTGGCCATTTCCATCCGACAGAAACCGTTTCTAACAAACTATCATCCTTGCTTCTATTTAATGAGAGAGTGGCGCTTCATGTTTCGCGTCCGGTGCGTTGGGATAGTGATCATGTGGTGACCTTTGATGATGAGTTAAGAGAGATTGCACATGAAATCGTTCGGTCAGATGCGCTTGAGAGAGTGAATATTGGATTAGATTTCTTTGATGCAAGTATTAATCGCGTAGCAGCCTGGACAATCGGTACACGAAACACGGTTAAAGCCTTGTTATATGCCTTGCTTGAGCCAAGTGATTATCTGAAAAATCTACAAGAGCAAGGAAACTTTACAGAAAGACTTGCTTTATTAGAAGAGTTTAAAACATATCCTTTTGGAGCGATTTGGGATGAGTACTGTCTAAGACAGCAGGTGCCGGTTAAGGAAAGCTGGTTAACGGACATCCAGCAGTATGAGGAAGCGGTTCAATCTAAACGAGTATAAGTAAAACAAATAGAAAAGGATGAGAGCAAATGGTGAAAAATCTGTGGAATAAGCAAGCAGCAGAGTCTTTGAATCAAGGCTTGGATGAACTGGTTTACCGCTCAAATTTAATTGGATCTAACCGCGCTGTCTGTAACTGGGGCGGAGGAAATACATCAATGAAAACTACGGAGATCGATTTTCGCGGTCGTGAAGTAGAAGTTATGTGGGTAAAGGGAAGCGGATCAGATCTAGCAACAATGGGAGCCAAAAATTTTACCGGATTACGTCTTGAGGATGTGCGTCCATTAATTGATAAAGACGAGATGCCAGATGCAGAAATGGTTGCTTATTTAGAAAACTGTATGCTTAATCAAAAGCATCCGCGAGCATCAATTGAAACGTTACTTCATGCCTTTCTACCATTTAAGCATGTGGATCATACACATCCAGATGCGATTATCAGCTTATGCTGCGCAGATAATGGTAAAGAGCTGGCGAGTGAGATTTTTGGAGATCGATTTGTGTGGGTTCCCTATATCCGTCCGGGCTTCACCTTATCTAAAATGATTGCAGAAGGTGTTCAGAACAATCCTAAAGCAGAGCTTGTTTTAATGGAAAAGCATGGTCTGGTTGTATGGGGAGACACGGCCAAGGAGAGCTATGATCGTACAATCTCTGTTATCAATGAAGCGGAAGCTTTTATTAAATCAAAGCAGGGTGAAATTTTTGGCGGTGAGAAGTTTACTGCTTTGACAGAGGAAGAACGTAAAGCAGTATTGTCGGAAGTAATGCCTGTTATCCGTGGACAGGTGAGCCAGCGAGAAAAAGCGATACTTTCCTACGATGATGGAGACGATATCCTTGAATTTGTGAATAGCCAGGATGCCGAGACGTTATCTCAGGTAGGTGCGGCATGCCCTGATCATTTAGTTCACACTAAACGTGTGCCACTTTATATTAGTTGGGAACCAAATGCTGAGGATGCATCTGGATTAAGCGACAAGCTGGTTGAAGGGATTAAGAGATATAAAGAGGAGTATGAGGCATATTTTCAAGAACATCAGTCAGAAGGGGATAAGATGTTTGACCCTTCTCCACGCGTCATCTTAATTCCTGGTCTCGGAATGGTGAACACAGGAAAAAGTCTAGCGAACTCAAAGGTGAGTGGTGCCCTGTACACAAGAGCGATTTCTGTTATGAAAGGCACAACAGCGCTGGGTCAGTTTGTTTCACTTAATGCGGAGGAATCCTTCCAAATCGAATATTGGCCGCTTGAGCTTTATAAATTATCACTAGCACCAGCAGAAGCCGAATTTTCTCGAAAGGTTGCCTTTGTCACTGGAGGCGCTGGAGGCATTGGTAGCGAAACGTGCCGACAATATGTGAAACAGGGAGCTCACGTAGTGCTTGCCGATTTGAATCTTGAAGGCGCTGAAAAAATAGCTAACGAGATCAATGCAGAGTATGGGGAAGGACGAGCGCTGGCACTTAAGATGGATGTAACAAGCGAAGAAGCCATAGTAGAAGCATTTGCCGAAGTCGCTCGCACATATGGAGGCATAGATATGCTTGTTAATAACGCAGGCCTTGCCACATCAAGTCCCTTTGATGAAACAAGCTTAAAGGAATGGAACTTGAATATGAACGTACTTGGCACAGGGTACTTTCTTGTATCGCGTGAAGCATTTAAGCTTTTAAAGAAGCAAGAAATTGGTGGAAGTATGGTCTTTATCGGATCGAAAAACTCCGTTTATGCCGGCAAAAATGTTTCAGCCTATAGCTCTGTAAAAGCACTAGAAGCTCATCTAGCTCGTACGATTGCAGCTGAGGGAGGAGACTTCGGAATCCGCGTTAACACCGTTTTACCGGATGCAGTCCTGCAAGGCTCAGCCATTTGGGGATCTGCATGGCGCGAGGAACGTGCCGCCGCATACGGCATAGAGCCCGATGAATTAGAAGAGCACTACAAAAAACGCACCACGCTAGGCGTAATGATCTTTCCGAAAGATATTGCCGATGCCGTGCTGTATCTGTCTTCATCTAAAGCTGAAAAAACCACAGGTTGCATGATTACAGTGGATGGCGGAGTGCCTGCGGCGTTTCCGAGATAAGGGTTATCTGAAAATGTATTGATATAGAGCTTGTTGAGGATCTATCTAGTATGAGATCAACAACAAGCTTTTTTATGAGGTTGAAAACAGCGGAAAAAGGATTTAATACATCGGAAGAGGCAGAAAATACATCGCAAGAAAGGCTGATACATCAGGAGGAGCGGAAAATACATCGCAAGAAAGGCTGATACATCAGGAGGAGCGGAAAATACATCGCAAGCAACTCCAATACATCGCAAGTATCCTCAACCTTTCTCTTACCTACTCAGCTAGTACAGCTCACAAGGTTGTGATACACTTCAAACATAATCTGGAAGGGTAGGGAGAGCTCATGAGAATCCTGCTAGTTGAGGATGATAAAGCGATAGCTGAAGGCCTGCGGTATTCTCTTGTGCAAGAAGGATATCAAGTTCAGTTATGTGACAGCGCAACAAGTGCAAAGCAAGTAATCAGCAAAGAGCTTAGCGAGGTGTCTCTTTGTTTATTTGATGTGTCCTTGCCTGACGGGACGGGGTACGAATTATGTCAGCTAGTTAAAGAGAAGCAGGATCTTCCTGTCATTTTTTTAACGGCTCTTGATGAGGAAGTGAATGTGGTCATGGGTCTAGACATGGGAGCAGACGACTATGTCACAAAGCCTTTTCGTATAAGAGAATTAATTTCACGAATAAAAACGGTACTTAGACGGTATGGCAAACAAGCCTCTCAGACTAGTCAGCACATCCTCGCCATGGGGCCACTTCAAATTCACACGCTAGAAGCTAAGGTGTTTAAGCGAGGAAAGGAAATGGTTCTAACCGCATTAGAATATCGACTACTGATGATTTTTGCGAATCATCTAGGACAGGTGATGACGCGAAGTCAACTGCTTGAACAGATTTGGGATGTTGGCGGAGAATTTGTAAACGACAATACGTTGACCGTGTATATTAAACGTCTCCGCCTAAAACTAGAGGATGATCCCCAGAACCCTGTCATTATTAAAACGGTTAGAGGTCTAGGTTATAGAGCTGGTGACGCTTATGCTTCGAAATAAAGAAGTGAAAAGATTCCTCTTTAGTAGCCTTGCTGTAACAGGTTTAGGTGCGGGCTTAGCACTCATAGAGTCTGTACTCGCATCTATTATTGTATTTATCGTAGCTCTGTTACTAATCGGTATATTTCTCATTTTCACAAAACGTCGGTATCAACA
This sequence comes from Alkalicoccobacillus porphyridii, assembly GCF_007293315.1. Lineage (GTDB taxonomy): Bacteria > Bacillota > Bacilli > Bacillales > Bacillaceae_D > Alkalicoccobacillus > Alkalicoccobacillus porphyridii. The sequence continues at coordinate 111,818 of NZ_VLXZ01000003.1, read as the reverse complement.
AATGGAGCATCTCGCAGAGTACCTTCGCGGTATTGCAGCTGGCCAGTACTTATTAGACGTGCGAGATAATGAAGAGGGCGAATTAAGTATTTTAAAGAATGACATCTATCGTGTGACAAGGATGTTATCTGAACAAAGCGCTGAGATTACGCAAGAGAAGGGAAAGCTAACGGATGCGATCTCTGATATTTCACATCAATTAAAGACACCTCTTACCTCAATGACTGTTATGGCGGACCTGCTAAGTGATAATAGATTAGAGGAAGAGAAACGCAAAGAGTTTACCCGTCATATCCTTATCCAACTTGAACGAATGGACTGGCTAGTCTCCTCTCTTTTAAAGCTATCTAAAATTGATGCTGGGACCATTACCTTTAAACGGGAGCCAGTGAAGGTAGAGCAGCTATTAGAACAAGCCTTGCAGCCTTCCCAAATACCAATGGAGCTAAAAAATGTACAGGTCTCAGTTAAAGGAGACAAAACCATTCAGTTTCTTGGCGATCAATACTGGAGTACAGAGGCGTTTGTTAATCTAGTGAAAAACGCAGTCGAACACACACCGGAGAACGGGACTATTCAACTGAACTACAGTGAAAATGTGCTCTATACAGAGATTCAAATTGAGGATAACGGGAGCGGAATTCCTAAGGAGGACTTACCGCATATTTTTAAGCGTTTTTATAAAGGGAAACACGCCAAGGATGGAAGTGTAGGCATAGGGCTGGCTTTAGTTCATCAAATCATTAAAAGTCAAAATGGAGATATCGAAGTGGAAAGTAAGGAAGGCGATGGTACAACGTTTTCTATTAAATTCTTCAAAAGCGGAGGAAAGTGACTAGATTGTCACTTTTGTTGTCACGGGGTAGTCATCTTCATTGTCTAGACTAAAGGTAGATATTACACAGTGGAGGTTGTGACGATGGAGTTACTTAGAGTAGAAAAGCTATCAAAGGTGTACGGAAAAGGAGAAACGGCTGTTAAGGCATTGGATGATGTATCGTTTTCAGTGAATAAAGGAGAATTCGTAGCGATTATTGGTCCTTCAGGTTCAGGAAAATCAACCTTACTTCATTTGCTTGGAGGAGTTGATCGTCCGACAAGTGGGAAAGTATTTATAGATAACTCAGACGTATACTCCTTAAATGAAACACAGCTAGCTATTTTTAGACGCAGACAAATTGGACTCATCTATCAATTCTATAATCTTATTCCTATTTTAACGGTTGAAGAAAATATGACCCTACCGCTTTTGCTTGATGAGCATAAGGTAGATCCTAAGCAATTAAAAGATTTAGTGGAACAACTCGGTCTAACAGAGAGACTTGATCATTTACCAAATCAGCTTTCGGGTGGACAGCAGCAACGCGTGTCGATTGGCCGTGCGCTCATAAGCAATCCAGCCATTATGCTAGCTGACGAGCCGACTGGAAATCTTGATAGCAAAAATAGCGCGGAAATCATTAACCTGCTTAAAATGTTTAACAAAACCTATAAGCAAACATTAATCATGATTACACATGATGATCGAATTGCCTTACAGGCAGATAGAGTCATCACAATTGAGGATGGCAAAGTTGCGAGTGATGAGGTCATTCGACCATGAATATTGTAAACAAGCTAACCATTCGCCACTTAATTAAGAATAAGAAACGAACGCTTGTCACGATGTTTGGAACGATTGTTTCAGCAGCCATGATTTCGGGGGTAGCTACCTTAGGTGTCTCTTTTACTGATCTACAGAAAAAAGAAGAGATTGCCTATTCTGGTGATTGGCATGTCTCTTATTCAGATCTAACCCTTGAGCAGGCGATCACCGTTGAAGAGCATGAGAATACAGAGGCGCTTTCGCTTATTCATGAGAATGGATATGCATTGATTCCAGATCCTATTGAAGACTATAAGCCGTATCTCTATATTCAAGAGATGAATGACGAGGCGTTTGAACACTTTAATGTAAATGTTATAGAAGGACGTTTGCCCCAAAATAACAGCGAAATCATATTAAGTGACTCATCATCCAAAGCTGTGAAATGGCAAGTGGGGGATGAGATTACATTAGATATTGGTACCCGTTTTAGTGATCTAGAAGGAATCCTAGCACTTGATCAATACAATCTCGATTCTGAAGGAAACTTAAATGAGACGCTCATTGACCAGGAAGAACAAACATTTACGGTCGTCGGTATCTTAGAACAACCACGCTGGGAAAATGAGTGGAACGTGGCCTATATGGCTTTTTCCTACGTTCAGGACGTTGTCGACTCAAAGCTTGATGCCTATGTCTCATTAAAGAATGCAAATAGTGATTTATATGGTGAAGCTCAAGTTTTAGCTGATGAGATGGGGATTAGTAGAGAGGACATAGAGTTTAATAACGGGCTACTTCGTTTTACCGGAATTACAGCAAACGAGGGAATGGAACGAACCTGGAATGGATTGCTTGCCGTCATTATGGTTGTTATTGTGGTTGGCTCTGTGGCACTCATCTTTAATGCATTTGCCATTTCAGTGTCGGAGCGTTCGCGCCATTTAGGTATGCTTTCAAGTGTCGGAGCGACAAAGAGACAAAAGCGTAACTCGGTGTATTTTGAAGGTTTTCTTATAGGTGTTATCAGTGTTCCCATTGGAATTATTGCTGGTATTGCGGGAATTGGGATCACCTTTATTGGAATTAATCCCATGCTGTCATCGATTGGGTATGAGGAGTCCTTGCAAGCTACAGTGACACCATTTTCAATCATTTCAGCCTTAATCATTTCTTCCATAACCATTTTTATATCTACCTGGATTCCGGCGCTAAGAGCATCACGAATTACAGCGATGGATGCCATTCGTCAAACCCATGATGTAAAGCTCAAGTCAAAAAATGTCCGCACATTAAAGTACGTACGAAACTGGTTTGGACTAGAAGCAGAGCTTGGATTAAAGAACTTAAAGCGTAACAAAAAGAGGTACAATGTGACCGTTCTCTCCTTAATCGTCAGCATTGTGTTGTTCTTATCCGTTTCCTCTTTTACAAATAGCTTAGAGCGTTCGTATAGTGTGGCTGATGATGGTGTGAACTATGATTTGGATGTATCTTTGTACGGTGATGATCTTGAACTGAAACAACAGCTAGCTCAAGACATTCAAACACTATCTGGAGTAGATGAATACTCTATCAGAAAAGAGGCTCAGCTCTTCGTGCACGTGGATGAAGATCATATCCCTCAGCAGCTACTTGAACCGGGCTATCTGATACAGGATGAGCAAGGAAGATATTTTTATGAGGTGTACTTAAGAGGACTAGATGCAAAAAGCTTAAAAGACTATGCGTTCAAATCAAATATCTCTGAGGAAGTTCTGAATCAACCCTACGCTGCCGTTATCATTAATGAAATCACCTATGAAGATGCTGCCCTTGGAAAATATGTTGAAACAAATACCATTAATACTGAGGTAGGGGATACACTTCAGCTTTATGAAATGTATTACGAGAATGATGATGGTGATCTATATGAGCTCTCATCACTTGAAGTAACAGGACTTACAGCTGAAATCCCCATTGGATCTTTTTATCCAAGGCTAGACAGTGTGGATATGATTGTCTCTGAGCAAACCTTTGATCAGGTGCTTGAAGGCTCGGAATATGATTATAATCATATGTCAGTTTATATCCAAAGTGATAATCCCTCAGCCACGTATGCAGACCTAATTGAACTAGAGTATGCTGACCAGCTTTCAATCAATAATTTAAATGATTATAGACAGCGTGGCGAAAACATTGTTGCGATCCTATCTATTTTTAGCTATGGATTTATCACGCTCATTACGCTTATTTCCATTGCAAATATCTTGAATACAATCTCTACCAGTGTGGCTTTACGTAAAAGAGAATTTGCGATGCTTCGTTCGGTTGGCATGACGTCAAAATCCTTCCGTAAGATGATGATTTTTGAGAGTGCTATTTATGGGGTCAAGTCATTAGCATATGGACTGCCTATCAGTATTGGGGTTATGTACCTGATTTATTTACAGACACAATACGCGTTTTCGTATAGATTTACGATGCCATGGCTTCATATTCTCGCAGTTATTGTAGCTGTGTTTGCTATTGTGGGCGTATCCATGCTTTATTCTTTATCAAAAACAAAAAAAGAAACCATTATTCAAGGCATCACTCAGGAAAACAACTAGATGTCCATTCATCTTGTTGTTTGATTGGCCCTAAGGTATCATTAAGGTCAGTGTCCAAGTTTAAGTGTAAATGAGCCTGAGGGCATGGACAGGGGGCGGCTATGATTCATTTCTTCGTCCGCCGCTCCCAAAATAGGGGGCTGCTTACCGCAGACAGGATTTGAACTAATCGGGCTTTGCCCACTTATTTCAATGAACCTGTTCTTCGAGGTCATTGAAAAACGATCTTTATAAGCCTGCGAACGTTCTTCCTGCAGGTGTCGGCCCTCCTATTTTGTCCGCTTGTTTAAGTGTAGGCATTGGTATAACTATCTACACATTAATAAGTACTTTACAACATTAAGGTCTTAAGGTCAGATCTTTGGAGTGATGATATGTTTGAAGGACAAATTAACCCAGTAACTAAGACAACAATGTCTCAAAATATTGTACAACAGTTAATGGAGTTAATTATAAATGGAACGCTTGCAAGAGGAGATAAGCTTCCTTCAGAGAAGCAGCTGATGGAGATGTTTGGAGTGGGCAGGAGTACGCTTCGAGAAGCGATTCGTGCATTGGTGGCGTTAGGGTTGGTTGAAGTTCGAGTGCCTGAGGGGACGTTTGTGGCTGAGAGCTTCGGCGACTTCTTTACGAAACACCTCGATCTTATGTCTAAAATCAGCTATGAGAATATTCTTGAGCTGGTAGAAGCACGGGTGAAGCTAGAAGCGGTGCTGGCTGAAATGGCAGCTGAGAAATCTTCAGATGAGGATCATGTAAAGCTGGATCGTGTCATAGAGAGAATGAGGGATTCTTCTGATCATGCCCTTTTTCTAGAGCTAGACCTAGAATTTCACCGCTTAATCGCAGATATGGCACGAAATACGTTCCTGACAGAGGTTTTGCAAATCTCTAGTGTTGTCACTAAGGTTTGGATGGTGAAGGTGATTGAAGGATATTCAATTAGACAGAAACTGATTGATCAACACATTGCTGTAGCAGAAGCTATTAAAGCGAAACACCCTACTAAAGCGAAAGAAGCGATGTCGACGCACCTCGACACAATTAATCAATTGCTCATTGAATACAAGCAAAAAAATGGAGAGATCTCAGCTGATTCCTAAGCTACGAGTCTCTCCATTTTATTTTACTTATCATCAACAAGAATATAGCAAGCACGAACAGGTCCGTGCAGACCAACCACAAGATTCATTTCAATGTCTGCGCTATTGCTTGGTCCAGAGACAAAATTGACACAGGAAGGAAATGGTTGATCCTCTTCGACAAGGTGGTGAAGCATTCTAGTGGCCTGACTGATACGCGGTACGAGAGTGCTTTTTGGGATGATCGCAATATATGACTTAGGCAAAAAGCTGACGGATCGACCTTTGCCATCATTATTTAATTGAGTCACCGTCGCTGATTCAGCTAGCGTCATATCTGAGAATGTAATGCCTACATCTGCTTTTTCTGCAAAGTTGATGTTTTCTTTTTCTTTTTCTGAATCCCAGATGTGGACGGGATGACCGTTTTTATGATGTTTATCAAAAAATGACTCAAGGCCAAATTCTTCAAATCTAGCATCATTCCAACGAATAACAGACGAAGCTTCATATTGCTCCAGCACCTTGTTTAATGTTTCTGGAAGCGTCTTAAGCGTGGCCATTTCAACTTGTGTATGAATCGCTAGACAGCGGTCTTTCAGCTGTTCCACTAGCTCGTCTTGAGACGAATTGGCTGAGACATCCCATTGCGGCTGTTTTTTCCACTTTGGTCGAGTGACTTCTTTTTTTCTCGGTCGTCCAAGGTTTTTTGCAATTTCATTTAAAAAGGTCTCTTGGTTAGTTTCTGTTGTTGTCATGTGTGCCAGCTCCCTCTTTGTTCGTCTTATACCACTTTCTAAAGGACTGGTCAGCAGGTGTAGGAAAGTCACGAATGTCCGTCCATGGCTTCATCGGACCAGGGCCGCGAACGATTTTCCCGTCCTTCACAAGGGGTTTCATCAGGCGTGGAGCAAGCTTTGCCCCAGTGCTCATGACCTTAGAAGAGCTCATTGCTAGGCCAAAACCTCTCATCGCAAGCTTTTCACCCCAGCCATTCATCTTCTCATCCTCCACAATTTTGCGACGATGCTCGATTAATAGATTATGAAGCGGTATCTTTACTGGACAAGCATCCGTACAGGCTACACAAAGGCTTGAAGCAAATGGAAGCTCTTTATTATCGTCATACCCGCCTAGCAATGGCGAAAGCACGGCTCCGATAGGACCAGGGTAAATAGAGCCGTAGGAATGTCCACCAATATGTCTGTAGATGGGGCAAACGTTAATGCAAGCCGCACATCGGATACACTGCAGAACCGATTGAAACTCTGTGCCGAGAATGGAAGAGCGACCGTTGTCGACCACAACCAAGTGAAATTCCTCGGGTCCGTCTGTTTCGCCATCACGTCGTGGACCTGTTAAACCAGTTACATAGCTTGTTAGGTTTTGCCCCACCGCGCTCCGGCAAAGCATTGTTACCATCACGTCGAGTTCTTCCCAGGTAGGCACAATTCGCTCCATACCCATGACCGAAATTTGTGTTTTCGGTAAATCTGCTGTCAGGTGTGCGTTTCCTTCATTTGTTACAAGGGCAATCGATCCAGATTCAGCTACTGCGAAATTACATCCTGTAATGCCAAGATCAGCTGTCAGAAATTCCTCTCTAAGCTGCTCTCGAGCAAATAATGCCAGCTCCTCGGGTGTGGATGTTCCCTGGTATTGACGCTTGGTTTCAAACGTATCGCGAATCTGATCTCGGTTTTTGTGAAGGGCGGGCGCTACAATATGAGAGGGTGGATCATGGTCATCTAGCTGCAAAATATATTCACCAAGATCAGACTCAATGACCTCGCAGCCAATCGATTCTAAGGCTCCGTTCATCCCGATTTCTTCCGTTACCATTGATTTTGACTTAATGATTTTCTTCGCTTTTTTCTTCTCAGCAACGCTTTTGATGTAATCATTTGCTTCTTGTGCGGTCTGGGCAAAGTAAATATGACCACCGTGCTTCGTGACATTGGTTGCGAGCTGTTCTAGGTAAAAGTCGAGATTCTCAAGAGTGTGCTGTCTAATTTCTTCGGCTTGTTCACGCCAGTCCTCCCAATTACCCAACTGATCAGACGAGCGCGTTTTGGCGTTTTTTAAGCGCTCCTGTGCAGAAACAACAGAGCCTCTCATAAATGAGTCGCCTAATCCTTTATTCACCCGGTCAAAAAATGGCTTGTCTCCAATTTTCATTGGCATCATTGGTTCCCCCTTTACGAGTGTTGTTGATTTAAAATTTCCGCAATGTGCTTTACTTGAACATTTTTTCCGAGGCGCTCTAAACGTCCACCGATATTCATTAAGCAGCCACAATCGGCACCGATCAACACCTCAGAGTTTGTTTCTTCAATGTGTGCAACCTTCTCATCAACCATTTGCTCTGAAATCGGTTTCATTTTTACAGAGAAAGTGCCTCCGAATCCGCAACAGGTCTCCTTGCCTGGCAGCTCAGTGTACTTTAATCCGTCTACATGCTTTAAAAGTTTCATCGGCGCTTCCTTTACGCCAAGCAATCGTGTCATATGACAGGAGGTATGATACGTAACCGAGGCGGGACACGTTGCACCTACATCCTCCACGCCTAGTACATCAACAAGAAATTGTGTGAACTCATAGGTTTTTGCTGCAAGCTCTTCGGATCGTTTTAACCAAATAGCTGTATCATCCTTAAATAAATGGGGGTATTCGTGAAGCATCGCTGCGCACGAGCCTGATGGAGCAACCACGTATTCTGAATGCTCAAAGGTACGAATCATACTTTTGGCAACTTCCTTTGTTTCCTTATGATAACCACTGTTATACGCCGGCTGCCCGCAACAGGTTTGGCTAACAGGGAAATCGACTTCACAGCCCTGACGCTCTAGCACTTCTATTACGTCCTTGCCAACGTTCGGGTAGAACACATCGGCCAAGCAGGTAATAAATAAGGACACCTTCATTTCACTCACTCCATTTCATCATATGGTCAGACCATTAGATAGTATCTATATTATAAACATGGACAGATGGGAGTTCAATGATAGAACAAGAGATCCGAAAGCAATAGGTTTTGTCTGTAATCTAAGGGGTATATAATTAGGACTTAAGTAATGATTACTAATTGGGCAAAAAGTAATCTTTCTGCTTTTTTATTACGTTACCTATATAGAGGCTGAATGGAGAGTCTTAGTCGATAAACTAAATAGATAATTGAAGCACATTTTGCGAATGTGAACCAATTAACGGAGGATATGAAATGAAGCATGCAGTAGATCAGGTAATGGACGCACAGGTAGTTAAGGCAATAGAAAGGAATGTGGCACTCATCAGGTTTGACACAGATTTGCGCGTAGCCTATGTAAATAGATTGTTCGCGCAAACAATGGGGTACACAGTCGATGAAATGATAGGTATGTATCACAAACAGTTCTGTTTTCCTGAATTTCATAGCAGCATTGAGTACGAGCGCTTCTGGCAACATCTCTTATCAGGAAATAGCTTTCAGGATAAAATTAAGAGAATGGATGCTAGGGGGAATGTTGTTTGGCTCGAGGCCACATATATGTCGATTTTTAATGATGAGGGGAAGGTAGTAGGGGTTTCTAAAATTGCTACGAATATCACAAATAGACAGCAGAACATTACATCCTTGGCCGGTAATTTGCAAGAGATGTCTGAGAGACTAAACGAAAGAGCAGAAACAGGTATAGATCGCAGTCAAACCCTTTTATCGACTATTAATCAAATGACTGAGCTGTCATCAAAAAATGCAGGCACGTTAACAGGACTTCAGGAAAAAGCTAATGCTATTCAAGGAATTACTCAGACAATAAAGGGGTTTGCTTCGCAGACGAATTTGCTTGCACTGAACGCAGCGATTGAGGCTGCTCGAGCTGGTGAACATGGTAGAGGGTTTGATGTGGTGGCCAAAGAAGTACGGAAGTTGTCTAAACAAATAGAGGACTCAATTATGGAAATTCGAGAGAGCATTGATTCGATGACAAAGGAAGTGAATGTCATTTCTGATGGAACTATCAAGGTCAAAGATCATACCGTTGAAAACCAAAAGCAAATCCACGTTACCCTAAAAGATTTCGAAACCATTTCTACAGATGCGTCTAATCTTGATAAAGAAGCACAGAAATTCAAAGCGACTATTTAAGATATAAGAGGCTATGATACTAATAAATAGATAAATCAATTGGATGGGGCAGAAGGATGATAATTAATAAAAAAGCTGAAGAATGTTGGAGTCTCTCCATTCATTGTTCAGCTTTATGATTGTATAAAAAATAAAAGAGTGTGGATGTCGCTTCGGCTGCCGCTGCCGAAAATGGGGGCACGCTTACAGCGGGAAGGTAATGAGCTAACCGACTTCGTCGATTTATCTCATTGAACCTTTTCATATCGCAGGTGTCGGCCCTCCATTTTCGTCCGCTTGGTGAGTGGCGTGCGTCATGGATATCAGAGATGTCTCACGCAGAGTCTAGACAACCTTTCTACGAGGCAGACCGACAGCGATGTGGCGCTTTTTCAACTTTATGAAATAGGAAGTTCACGTGGAAACCGGCCCATTCTTAGCGGCCCTGTTCGTCTTTTTATCTGTAAAATATAGTTCTGCCCCAGCCATTGCTATGTCTTAGTCTCTTAATAATGATAGCCAATCTCTCTATTACCTATCTCTTGAATGGGGCGATAGTTATTTGGATAGAGGTCTTGAAACGCTTGGATCTGTTCTGCTGACATGGTGATGGAGGCATTGCTGACACTCCATCTTACGCCTTCTGAACAGGGAGGCGTCGTAAGAGAACCATCATATTGAAAAGTAGATAGATCAGTAGGCACGATCCCTGATGGATGAAGTGAAATGGTTTCTTCTGCTTCCCCTTTTTCATCAGGCATCACGTCCCACATGTTTGCTAGCGTCTCGTTTGTGTCTCCTTCCTCAATTAGAACACCTAATACTGCCAAATTATTATTTTTATCTTGATGAACGAAATGAACTTCTAACTCATAATAATCATTGTTTAAGGTGTGTTCACTTGGTGAATGGAAATGAAACTGAACTAACTTATAAACTGTTCCATTTAACGTCAACTTATTTGAAGTATGATCATCTACATTTGCCTGGATCGTGTGGCCATTGTTTTCTATTGAGAATTCTGTTTCATTATAGTCAAGATCGATGGACCATTTATCTTCCTCTAATAGCTTTTCCCTATGCAAGCCAATGGGGGATTGTTCCTCTCCATGCGTACACGCTTTAAATTCCTCATCTAGATCTGCCCAGAATTCAGGACCCGTTGAGCCGGAATATGACCACGTATCTTTTTCTTGAGTATCTAGCATTATTTGCAAGGATTCATAATGATATAGGGATTGAGTAGGTTCGGCCTGTGCAAGGAGAGGAGTGGTGCTCATTGTGCTACTTGATATTAAAAATGTAGCGCTCAATGATAGTTTTCTAACCGTCTTCATTTTTGGCAATGTGTATTCCTCCAATAAATAGTGTACGTCCAATTATAATGGTCATGTTCTATAAAACTAGTAGGTATGAGGATTTCCCAACCTTCCAGGTAATATGGTAAATGCCAAGATGGCCTACTATTCTGTGTCCGGTTGAACTCTTAGCAGTGTAGAGTAATCTTTACAAACTCAACGACATCATTGTGCTTTTTATAAATATTTTATCTTCCATTCATCGTTCCTTATTAATCATCCACACATTTTAAAGGACCACATTCTAAAAGCACCGATACGTTAGCACATACGATGACGCTTTCACTTCCCTGCCTGATCATATATGATGTAAATAGAGAATCAGGCAGAGGAGTGAGTGGTCATGGCGCAGGAGCAGGAAGTCATTCTTTACGAAAGTAAGCATCAGGAAAAAGACTTTGTTCAGCCCCACTCTCATCATACACATCAGATTCTTTATGTGCTAAATGGGCAGGGCAGATGCAGGCTTAATCATGAAGAATTTACTCTGAAGCCAGACAGCATGATGGTTATTCCACCTGGAACAGAACACTCCATTTTAGCAGCGTCGACGATGACGGTGCTTATTTTGGAATTCTCGCAAGTGCTTCTTGATACAGATAGCCAAAAGTCGCTCATCAAACCGGTGTTCTCAGAGGCTAAAGTTTGGAGCCTCACTCTCTTTTCTAGCAGTGAAATCCGCCAACTACTTAGAAAAATGCTGTATGAACAATCCCAAAAAAATGCTGAATATCAGCTTGGAATCAAACTCCTGCTGAGTCAGCTTCTATTTATCCTGATGCGTACGAATCAATCCGCTGTACAACCGGATTCAAATACCTTGCGCTCAGGCTGGTTAAAGGAATACATTGACTCAAACTTCTATCAAATTACCAGCATTGAAGAAATGGCCGGGAAAATGGGCATCAGCTCTCGTTACATGAATCAGATGTTTACGGAAGTCTTTGACCAAACGCCGATGCGTTATTTAACAGAAGTTCGTTTAACCCGCGTCAAAAAAATGCTGGTTGAGACGGATCTGGACATTGTTACGATTTGTTTTGAAGTCGGGTTTGAATCTCTTTCTACCTTTTATCGTGTGTTTAAAAAACAGGTGGGCGTGCCTCCGAATCGGTATAGGACGGCGTACGTGGAGAAGAAGCTTTAGAAATAAGAGGAGAACGTTTTTATGCATAAGAAAAAAAGGACGATCCACATTGGGTTACGTTAAACCCAAGTGACGTCCTTTTTTGTTAAAGCTATTTTAATTAAGAAGAAAAGGTATATCTAAACAGCGAGTCGTTCTGGTAGAAATAAAACTAAATCACTCCAGAATGTAATCATGAGTAGCACAATAATCATAACAAAATAGAAGGGGAGCAGCGCTTTCAGGGATTTCTCCATAGGTATTTTTGCAATCGCTGCTCCTACAAACAGGCAGGCTCCCACCGGTGGCGTAATTAATCCTATAGAAAGGTTAAGCATGAGGATGATGCCAAAGTGCACAGGGTCCATGCCTAAATCAAGAACAATTGGTAAAAAGATTGGAGTCGCAATTAATATAAGAGGCGCCATATCCATGATTGTCCCTAAAAGAAGTAAGATTAAGTTTATAAGAAGTAAGGTTACAAAATCATTTGGCGAAATGGCCAAAAGGGAGTCGGATACATAACTTGGTACTCTAAGCAGCGCAAGCAACCAACCAAAGCCCGAAGATGCAGCAATTAGAAACAGGATCATAGATAGGGTTTTGAATGTCCGTTGTAGTACATTTCTCATGTTTCTAAGTGGGACATCACGATACACAAAAAATGAAATAATAAACGCATAGATCGCGCCAATGGCTGCCGATTCTGTGGCAGTAAAGATCCCGCTAATAATACCCCCAATAATAATGACAGCTGTGAGGAGGCCGAGCACGCCCTCTTTTAAAACACCTGGGACGTCTTCTTTTTTCATTGGTTCACTTGTAGGATAGTTGCGCTTTACGGCGATTATGTAAGCTGTAATCATTAAAGCCACGGCTAATAATAACCCAGGAAGAACACCGCCCATAAATAACGCACTAATTGACACACCACCTGCTGCGGTGGAATAAATGATCATATTATGACTTGGTGGTAAGATCACCCCTTGTGCTGAACTTGATACAGTGACTGCAACGGTGTAGTCATCATCATAGCCTTTCTTTTTCATCATAGGAATTAACACTGAACCAGTTGAAGAAACGTCTGCCACGGCTGAACCAGATATGCCTCCAAAAAAGGTACTGGAAATGACATTTACTAATGCAAGCCCGCCGCGGATCTTGCCGACTACTAGGTTCGACAAATTAATTAGCCGCCGTGAGATCCCTCCCTCATTCATAATTTCACCTGCTAGGATGAAAAAGGGGATGGCCAGAAGTGAAAAGGAATCTAAACCACCAACCATGCGTTGAATAATCGCTTCTAAAGGGATTCCGATTGAGAACGCAGTTAATAGTGACGAAATAACGAGGGCAAGCGCCACAGGGACCCGAAATATTAATAGAAGTAAAAAGCTTAGTAACAATATAGCAATCTCCATTATCTATTCCTCCTTTTTTGCCAAGATGTCTCCACCAGCTTGCTCTTCCTTGTTAATAAGGCTAATCAAGCCGTAGAACAGCATTAGTGCTCCGGCGATAGGAACAACTAAATATCTGATGCCAGTAGGAATGTTTAGACCGGGCAAGTTACTTCCCATGCTGGCAAAGGCAAAATTCAACCCGTACAACAGAAAGAAGCCGCCAACAGCTATGACTAAAATGGAGTTGAAGATTCGTATAAAGGGTTTAATAGACTCTGGCAGATAACTGTAAAAGATATCCACGCTAATATGTGTTCGTTCCTTGAAACCATAGGCAATCCCAAATATTCCGACCCAGATAAATAGAAAGATGCCAAAGGATTCAGCCCAAGTAGGTGCCGCATTTAAAATAACTCGGGCAAAAACCTGGTAGGAGATAACTAGAACCATTAAAGCAAGCATGACAATAACAAGGTGTTCAATGGCCTTATTTATTAAATCACGAAAAGAAATCAATATCTTCATCTAATACCTCCCTACATGTCTCACGATTGTGCAGCCTCAATTCTGTCTATCCATTCTTGAAATTGTCCACCGTATTGGTCGTAAACAGGCTGAACGGTTTCTCGCCATTCTGAAAAATCATCTATTTCAACAATGTTCACTCGATCTTCTATATGCTCTAATGCTTCTTGTTCAAGCTCATCCCACGCCTCACGTTGGACATCAGATGCCTCTTCGGCAGCTTCTACTAAAATGTTCTGATCTTCCTCACTCATCCCATCAAACAATTCCTTTGAGATAAGAAGTACTTCAGGAGTGAGCCCATGAGCATTAAGAGACAAGTGATTGGCCACTTCAAAATGATTGGTTGTATAAAAGCTTGGAAAGTTATTTTCTGCACCATCTACAACACCTGTTTGTAATGCGGAATACACTTCACTAAATGACATCGTTGAGGCAGTTGCTCCCAATGCTTCTACCATAGATATCATCACTTGTGATTCTTGCACCCTTATTTGCAAGCCTTGTAAATCCTCAGGAGATTCAATAGGTTTTTTCGTATTGTAAATATGCCGACTGCCACTATCATAAAATGTTAACCCCTGATAACCTGCTTCATGTAAGCTGTCAAGAAGGTCGTCGCCAATGTCAGACTTAAGCACATTCCACATAGCTTCTTCACTTTCAAACAAGTACGGCATCGATAATACTCCAATGGTAGTCGCGAATTCAGACAATGTACTTGCGTTTGATCTCGCCATTCCAATGGAACCGATTTGTACGTGTTCTAACGAGCTTCGTTCATCCCCAATTTGGCCTCCTGAATAGATGTCAATCGTAATACGGCCGTTTGTGCGCTCTTCTACAATTTCTGCAAAAGCAAGGTTTCCTGCCATAGTAGGGTAATCCTCAGGCTGGTTTTCACCTAATCGAATTAAATAGGTATCTTCATCGGTCGACTGATTGGAGAGTACCGATGCCTGTTCACATGCTGTTACGAGGAGAGCAACGCTGATGATTGACACAGTCGCTACTGTTTTTCTCATCTCAAAACCCCCTAAAATCTATGTATCTACTAATTTCCTCTTTACTAACAAAGGTGGAATCTATATGGATGCACGGTGTCATTGTAAGCGATTGCAATTTATCTTACAAGTAATAGAAGATTACTAGGGGTTTTTCTAAATTGCTTTAAAGGGCGAAGGAGACTGTTTTTTTAAGTGAAAAGTAAGAAAAATAAATTTTTTGAGTTTTCAACGTTTCGCTAAAAAAGAACCTCGTCCACAGTTGGAAAGAGGTTCTCTCTAATAATAATTTTTCATGTTGCTTTTTAATTCACTCTCTTATTCATACAATGACTTATCTTCAACTCTATGAGTAAGCAATGTTAACAAAAAGCCTAGAGTTATTAGACTGGCAGCAACAAAAGTGACGATGACATAGCTCGCACTAAGATCTAAAATCAATGTACCTAAAAAGGCCCCAATCGCATTAGCTAAATTAAATACAGATGCGGCTACAGTTCCAGATAAAGAAGGAGCCTCTCTTGCAGCAATGATAATTTTTGAGTTTAAGAGTGGAGTGGTTCCAAATGTTCCTGCCCCAAATAGAAAGCAGACGATAAACGCCGTGACAGAAAATTGTAATAGGTATGTGAACGTTACAAGAATGACTGCAAGTACTGCAAGTGCAGCCATTAGTCGTTCTGTTAATAATTTTGGAACAACACGCCCGGAAATAAAGTTACCGATGACCGCGCCAAGCCCAAAGCAAAAGAGGGCAGCGGTGATACCTGTTACATCAAAGCCCGCAAATAATCTCAGCATTGGTTCTTTGAAGGTGTAGGCAGTGAATACACCAGAGAAGCCGAATACAATAATGGCAATGACAAGTAACACGCTTTTATTTTTAAACATACCTAATTCTTTCCGTAGATTAGGTGTATCAATAGGTCTGTGATTTGGTGTAGTTAAGATAATACCAACAAAAGCAATGACTCCGATCAAAACAATAAACCAGAAGACATATCTCCAATCAAACATGCCTCCTAAAAAGGAACCAAATGGAACACCAATCATAATAGCAATCGTTAACCCGCCCTGTACGGCGGCAATTGCAGCTGTCCGTTTCTCTGGGGTGGAAATGCTGACCGCAACAGCCATACTTAAGCCAAAGAAGGGTGCATGCATCGTAGCAGAAAGCAGTCTAGATACAAGTAGCATCTCAAAATTAGGTGCGGTAGCAGCAATGATATTACTGGCAACAAAAATCCCCATAAAAATAATTAAGAGTGTTTTGGTTGGGAACTTAATCGTAATCATTCTCAGGATTGGTCCAAACACTGCAACACCTAAGGCATACACGCTAAGTAGTAACCCTGTTGTTGAGATGGGTACATCCAAATCCATAGAGAATTGAGTCAACAGTCCCGTAACAACATACTCAGTCATTCCAATAGCAAATGTTGAAATCATGAATATAGCCAAAACAATGGGTCTTGAAGCTTGTAAACGATTCATTTCATCACCCCTATTCATACGCTTTATTTCTAGCACAAGCGGTTATAATAAAACATTATTCGGGCCATGTCTAGCCTTTTTACCTAAAGTTAATACAAAAAAGCTAGAGAGTGGCAAAGCCGCTCTCTAGCTATGATCACATATTCTCTTTTAGACGTTGCAGTATTTTCTGATAATCATCAGGGTCCACACCTGGTGCAAACATTTCCGGCCGTTCTTCTAAATCAGGGATAGGAGCCCCCTCTGGCACACCATCTATGACACGAAGAGGTTCTTTTGTCTCGGGGTTCTCGCCTTTCCAAATTTGGCGGATGTCTCGATATTCAGGCTCTCCCCATGTATAGAGTACATTGTATAAGCCCTGTTCAATAAATTTATTGGCTGCATCAAATTTTGTATTATCGGGAAACGGTACAGGAAGCATTTGACCTATATCTACTCCAGTTGCTACTTTTATTGCTTTCGCATAGGCGATAATGTGCGTTCCGCCTCTCACTAATAAATACCCGCACAATTCTCTTACAGTCGGATTGGCAGACATCTCATAAACGCGCATTTTGTGATTACGGGCACCAATTTCTAACGTGTAATTATGAAGGAGATCCTCAACTAACGCTCCACTATTGTTTACAAACGTGCCGTTCCAAGGTCTCCCCATCCCATCTCCCGGGAATGCAGTGTGCGCTGTCGTAGTGTAGTGAGTGGTGTATTTATCATCTTTACCATTTTGAAGGGGTGCGGTGTCTGGATCTCCAGCAAATGTTGTTCCATACGACACGAGGTTGATCGCATTAGCCACAAGTTCAACATGACCAAATTCTTCTGCTGTAATACTAGCTATTAAATCGTAAAAGGGTTTGTATTTAGATTTTCCTCTGAAATTAAAGGATTGAAACATATAATTATTTAACGTGGACATTTCACCAAACTTCCCACCTAACAATTCTTGAACGGCAGCGGCAGCATTTGCATCACCATGCTCGGGTCTTGGAAGCTCGATTTGCAACTTGTTGATGCGTTTTATCATAAGACAGTTCCCTCCGTTCCATAATGAGTACGGTGAAGTATATGCAAGTGAATGGATGTCTTATCTGCTCATATTATTTTGCCGGAAAAAACCAGATAATCTGCTGAGTCCGCACAAAAAAAGGTGTGCCACCCATCTCAATAACTAAGTGATCAGGCTGCACATCAAGTAATGTTCCTCTTACTCCACCACGAGTCGTTTGCACTTCCACCAGTTTGTTTAAATACTCCGAAACAGCACTATACAAATACGGGTCAGTTAATGTCCATTCTAGTTGTTCATCCACTACCATCATCCTTTCTTCAATTTAATCTTAGGAAGTATATGCAATAAACACAGAAAAGAAAACCGAATGTTGTTTAGAGTTCATATTAGAAAAAAATACCGGCTCATGATTTGGTTCTTCGGCTGCCACTACCAAAAGATTGGGGCACGCTTAACGCGGGGAGGTAATGAGCTAACCTGGCTTAAGGAGCTCATGAACCGCTACAGGGGAAAACTTCGCTTTCCACGGGAACGGCCTCAGCCCTTGAAGTGGAAGTGCACCACTTCAATGTCTTCAGACGCGTTCTGTTCCGTAGGAGTCTACGTTTTCTCCTTCCGCTCTGTTGACCAATCAGATAATTGACCAACATTCCTATTTAAGTGGATGGGCTGCGCTTACTGGCTTTCGCGCACGCACTCCGCTTTTTGCGCATCCCATGATGATTTTCGCTCACTGGCTTGATATTTCCGCGCATTTTCCATCCGTGGGGGGTGGTGGATTGACCGTGCTTCCCGACTTCTGCTCAATGTAATTTCTGCACTTTGCGATGTATTCGGCTTATTTCGGATGAATTTCAATTTCCTCCCGGAGGACCTATCATTCCCGATAACCTTTTGAACTTCTTGTATAGGAAAATATGTAAACTCTACGTGTTAAACTCTCTTCTTGATGGCTAACACTCACCGAGCGGACGAAAATGGAGGGCCGACACCTGCGGGATGAAAAGGTTCAATGAGATAAATCGACGAAGTCGGGTTAGCTCATTACCTTCCCGCGGTAAGCGTGCCCCCATTTTCGGGAGCGGCGGCGCAGAAATTTCACACAGATACCCTCCAATTCCTACATTTATGCAAGCAGAGTATTCCTTTATGACTTTTTCATTCTATTTCCGAAATTGAGAATTTTTCACCTGATCTAATAAGATTTATGTATGCGCTTTATTTATGATAGAGACAGATTAAACGTTGAGAGGGGATAGATTGATGGCAACTCATAAAATTGGGATTATCATGAATGGTGTAACAGGTAGAATGGGAACGAATCAACATTTAATTCGTTCAATCGTAGCAATTCGTTCAGAGGGTGGCGTCAAGCTAGCAAATGGAGATGTACTTTATCCTGATCCTATCCTTGTTGGACGGAATGAGGCAAAACTCCAAGCGCTTGCTGATGCTCATGGGATTGAGCGCATTGGCACCGACCTTGAAGCTGCGTTAGCTGATGATCATAACGTCATTTATTTTGACTCACAAACAACGGTCCGTCGTGCTGAAGGCATTAAACAAGCGATTGCAGCTGGCAAACATATTTACTGTGAAAAACCAACGGCAACAAGTGTTGAAGGCTCTTTGGAACTCGCAAGATTGGCTCAAGAAGCAGGCGTGAAAAACGGTGTTGTCCAAGATAAATTATTCCTTCCTGGTTTATTAAAGCTTAAGCGGTTAATTGACAGTGGTTACTTTGGAGAGATTCTTTCTGTAAAGCTAGACTTTGGATACTGGGTATTTGAAGGGGACTGGCAGGAAGGTCAACGTCCGAGCTGGAACTATAGAGAAGAAGACGGCGGCGGAATTATTGTCGATATGTTTGCTCACTGGCGTTATGTCATTGACAACTTGTTTGGCGAAATTAAATCCCTAACTTGCTTAGGAGCAACACATATTAATAGCCGTGTAGATGAAAATGGGGAAACCTATAAAGCGACTGCTGACGATGCAGCCTATGCGATTTTTGAACTGCAGAATGGTGCCGTAATTCAAGCCAATTCTTCATGGGTAACACGTGTAGACCGTGATGACCTATTAACCATTCAAGTAGACGGTAAGTTAGGTAGTGCAGTGGCTGGACTGCGTGACTGCAAAACGCAGCATCGCGTGCAGACTCCGCGTCCAACCTGGAACCCAGATATTCCAAACCCGTTTGATTTCCAAGAGCAATGGGAGCAAGTTCCAGAAAATGAAACCTACGATAATGGCTTTAAAATTCAATGGGAATTATTCCTGAAGCATATCCATCAAGATGATGCATTTCCTTGGGATCTACTTGAAGGTGCAAAAGGCACTCAACTTTCAGACTTAGGTCTAGAAGCATGGCATGGTCGTAAATGGGTAGATGTACCAGAATTAAATCTATAGGAGGCGTATGATGGGATACTCGATTAAACTTCCAACAGAAGATCGTACAGTTGAAACGTATGAATTAAAAGGGTCACCATCTGCGTTTAGTGGTGCGGGGGGTTTTTCCTCCCGTACAGCTTATTCTGCAGCGCATGTAGTGGCAGACCCACTTTCCTCTAGTCATCCTGTTCTTGGTGGAGACATTGACTGGGAAAGAACATTACATTACCGCAGACATCTGTGGTCGCTTGGTTTTGGTGTAGCAGAAGCGATGGATACCGCGCAGCGTGGCATGGGTCTGTCTTGGGAAAGTGCACAGGAGTTAATTAAGCAATCCTCTCTTGAAGCAAAAAAAGTAGGAGGGTTAATTGCCGCTGGCGCGGGTACAGATCATTTAGATTTAAGCGTAGAACACTCATTAGATGATATTATTCGAGCCTATACAGAACAGTGTGAATTTGTAGAGGCTCAAGACAGTGGCATTATTTTAATGGCTAGTCGCGCCTTAGCCAAAGCAGCAAAAAAACCAGAAGACTATGGTCATGTGTATGGACAAATCTTAGGTCAAACAGCCAAGCCTGTTATTCTACACTGGTTAGGGCCGATGTTTGATCCAGCACTGCAAGGTTACTGGGGCGAAGAAGACTATGATCTAGCAATGGATGTTTGCTTGGAACTGATTCACAAAAATCAGGAAAAAGTAGATGGTATTAAAATTTCACTGCTTGATAAAGACAAAGAGATCAAGATGCGTCGTTTACTACCTGATTCCGTTCGGATGTATACAGGTGATGACTTTAACTATCCAGAGTTAATTGCTGGTGATGATCAGGGATACAGTCACGCGCTCCTTGGAATTTTCGACGCAATTGCTCCTGCAGCTGCACACGCCCTGCAGGCTCTAGATCAAAATGATCTTGAAACGTATCAACGTGTATTAGAGCCAACGGTAGCGTTAAGCCGTCATATTTTTCAAACGCCAACCTATGCCTACAAAACAGGGATTGTCTTTATGGCCTATCTAAATGGGCATCAGTCCCATTTTAAAATGATTGGTGGAGCAGAGGGGACTCGTTCCATACAACATTTGACACAATTATTTAAGCTTATGGATGAAGCGAACCTCATTGAGAATCCAGAGTTAGCAGTGAAACGAATGAGTTTAGTATTGCAGCTTGCTGGAATTGAACAGGAGGTACGTGTATGAGTGGTCAAGCAGAATTAAGTAGACTAAGTCTGAATCAGATAACTACAGAAAATTGGTCTTTATCTGAAGCGATAGATGGCTGTGAACGAAATGAAGTACCATGGATTTCAATCTGGCGTCATAAGCTTGCAGAGTATGGAATGAAGGAAACGGTCACCCATTTAAAGAATAGTGGGATTAAGGTTTCAAGCCTTTGCCGTGGGGGGATGTTTCCGGCATCGACTCAGGAAGAGCGTAACATTCGAATTGAAGACAATAAGCGTGCAATTGAAGAAGCAGCAGAATTAAATACGGATACGCTGGTGCTTGTATGCGGTCCATCTCCAGATAAGGATATTACGCAGGCACGAAAATGGGTTCAAGAAGGAATAGAAGCGATTATTCCTTACGCAGAGCAGCACGGAATTAAGCTTGGCATTGAGCCACTACATCCGATGTACGCTGCTGATCGTTCGGTTATTAATACGTTAGGCCAGGCTAATTCTCTTGTGAAGTACTATCAATCTGAGCAGGTTGGCGTTGTCATTGATGCCTTTCATGTATGGTGGGATCCACAATTAGCGCAAGACATTGAAACGGCAAGAGGTAGCATTCTAGGATTCCATGTTTCGGATTGGAAGGTGCCCATCTATGATATGTTTAAAGGGCGCTCAATGATGGGAGACGGGGTCATTGATTTACATGGCATGCGTAAACAGGTTGAAGCAGCTGGATACGCTGGCCCAATAGAAGTAGAAATTATGAACCAAGAATTATGGGATCGGCCTGGGGATGAAGTTCTCCAACTAATGAAAGAACGATATTTAGAGCACGTATAAGCACTAAGTAGGAGAGGGTATTAGATGGGTGTTCGGGAAACCATTGATGAGATCTTTCAATCAATCGATACGAATCGTCAAATCAGAGAACCTTTTTCTTTTTCGGTGATTGGAATGGATCATCCACATATTTTTGGTATGGTGGAGGGGTTATGCCAAGCAGGCGCAACCCTTCACCATGTGTATGATCGTGATAAGGAAAAACAAAAACGGCTGTTAGAAGCTTATTCTACTGCTATTGCGGCTGAGTCGGCTGAGCAGGTGTTAGAAGATTCATCAGACATGATTGCCACCAGTATCATACCTGCACAAAGGGCCAGGCTTGGTTTGCAAGTTCTTGCTCATGATAAGCATTTTTTCTCAGCAAAAGCAGGTTTTACAACAAAGGAACAGGTTCAACAGGCTAGAGTAGCCAAGAAGGCAACAAACAAAAAATGGTCGATCTTCTTTGGGGAACGTCTTGGAGTCGAATCGGCGATGCTCGCGCAATATATTGTTGAAAGAGGCCTTATTGGCAAGGTGTTTCAAGTGACAGGATCCGGGCCGCATCGACTTAAAAAAGAAACACGCGAGGCATGGTTTTTTGATCCTGTGCAAAACGGGGGCATCTTAACAGATATCGCCAGCCATCAGATGGATCAATTCCTTATTTATTCTGGTGCAACGGACGCCAAGGTGCTTCATAGTAAAACAGCTAATTATCAGCATCCTGAGTACGGTAACTGGGAGGATTTTGGCGATGCCACCCTATTAGGTAATAATGGTGCGACTCAGTATGTGCGGGTAGATTGGTTTACACCAGATGGCTTACCAACATGGGGAGACGGACGAACGGTTATCTTTGGAACCGATGGATACATTGAATTAAGAAAATATCTTGATGTAGGCCGTACTACAGAACGAGATCACCTATATATCGTGACACAGTCAGAGGAGCTTTACGTTCCGGTTAGTGGACGCGTAGGGAAACCATATTTTTATGAGCTACTTATAGATTGTCAGAACGGTACGGACCATGCCATGACACAAGAACATGTGTTTAAGGTGTCTGAACTGGCAATAGAGGCTCAGGAGCAAGCTGTGCGTTTAAAGGGCTGGGAGGGAAGTACATGAGCAAAGAGGAACAGGTTCACGTTGTGTTAATTGGAATTAATGGATATGGAGAAAGTTACTTACGGTCGTTACTTGATCGCGAAGATGCCTCAATAATAGGTGTTGTTGAAATTGCCGCTGAAAAGAGTGGTTTATTTGACGTTCTTCAGAAGAAATCCATTCCAATCTATCATACAATTGAAGCATTTTATGAACATCACGAAGCTGATCTTGCCATCATTTCGACTCCGATACAATTCCATACGAATCAATCCATGTATGCAATGGAGCATGGAAGCCACGTATTATGTGAAAAGCCTTTGACGGGTGACCCGAGCGATCTTCCTATTTGGAAAGAAACAGCGGAGAAGACAGGGAAGTGGGCAGCGATTGGTTTTAACTGGTCATTCACTGAGTCTATTCAAGCGCTTAAGCGGGACATTATGGAAGGAGTTTTTGGCCAAGCCATTCAATTAAAAACGTTGGTTCTTTGGCCACGGACGGAGGATTATTTTAACCGCTCGGCATGGGCGGGTAGACAGCTCAGTCCAACTGGAGAATTAATTATGGACAGTATAGCAAACAATGCAACGGCTCACTTCCTTCACAATATGTTTTATGTCTTAGGTGAGCAAATTGAAACAAGTATTGAAGTCAATCATGTGGATGCCCAGCTGTATCGAGTTAATGAGATTGAAACCTTTGACACCTGTTTAGTGAAGATGAAAACTGTCAAAGGAGCAGAGCTGTTATTCCTTGCCTCGCATGCTGTAGTAGATAACGAAGGGCCGATTTTTCAATATGAGTTTGAAAAGGGAACGGTAACCTTTAATACGCAGGATGAGATACCAACGATACTAGCTAAATTTAAAGATGGCGCTACAAAGGATTACGGAAACCCTCATGTGCCACATGTAGATAAGCTTAATTGGTGTATTGATGCGGTTAAAAGATCTGGGGGGGCACCACCATGTGATTTTGAGACTGCCGCAACGCATGTTCACGTGTTGGGGGAAATCAATAGCAAGCTTGATCAAGTCCGGTCATTTCCAGAAGAGCACAGGAAGTTTGATCAGGAAACAAAGCTTAGGTATGTGGACAACGTTCGTGATGTATTAACAGATGCTTATCAAAAAGGAGCTATACCGAATCCGGCATTTTAAAAGGATTGGGAAGTCTATCAAATGAAGAGGGTGATTAAATGAACGGCAAGAAAAGTTGGTTTATACCAGATGCCTATATTCCCGAGCGAAGCTCTGGTGCACTCGAAAGCCATGAAGCAATCTGTGTGCTTAATTGTCAACAAGATATGGCCATTTTAAAAATCACGCTTTATTTTGAGGATCAAGATCCGATTGAAGAAATTGAAGTGAGAGTAAAAGGTAGACGCACCCTCCACCTTAAGACAAATATCTTGGAAAAAGAGGGGCGTAGAGTACCTGTCGGTGTTCCTTACGCTATAGAAGTGCAAAGCTCACAGCCAATTATTGTTCAATATAGTCGATTGGACACAACTCAGCCTGAATTAGCACTTATGTCTACGATTGCTTATAGTGTATAGTGATATAACCTCTTGCCATTTAATATTTTTGGTAAGGGGTTATTTTTTTATTATGATCCTATGGTGTACAAAATGTACCTAAGTCTACTAACCCACTATCTTTTTATTGACGAATGTTAGGAGTTTTGCTATTCTCAATTGAGAATGATTATTATTGATAATTAAATAACGTACATAAATGGAGGCAGCAGGATGGGTTGGAGAAAAGGATTTGGACTTGTAGGAGCAGTAACGGCTAGTTTAACGATTGTTGCAGGTTGTGGTGAAACGAGCAATAGCAATGAGAGTACAAATACAGATGAGAATGATCAAGAAGTGCGTACATTTGAACATACACGAGGGACGGCAGATATTATCGGTGTTCCTGAACGAGTGGTGGTGCTTGAGTGGGGTTATGTTGAGGACTTTCTTGCATTAGGGATAGAGCCTGTTGGAATTGCGGATATTGAGGGTATGAATACGTGGGTCGATATTGGTATGGAAATACCTGATGGCGTAGAAGATATCGGAATGCGTAATACACCCAATCTTGAAATGATTTTAGCCTTAGAGCCTGATCTTATTATTGGCCTGGAATCAAATGTTGAGAGTAATTATGAGGAGCTGAATGATATTGCTCCTACACTTGTATACGATCCGTATCCAGCTGAAGGAGAAGGCACACAGTATGATGTGATGATAGAAACCTTTAATGAGATTGCGACCATTATGGATAAGGAGCAGGAAGCTCAGGAAGTACTTGATGGCATTGACCAGCTTTTTGCAGAATCAAAGCAGAAGATTGAGGATGCTGGCAAGGCTGGAGAAGAGTTTGTTGTGGCGATGGCTTATAGTGATCAAAATGCTGTAACCTTTCGCTTACATGATGACACGTCGATGGCTGCACCAATGATTGAAGAGATGGGGCTAGTAAATGCGTTCCAATCCTCTCAGTTTGAAAGATACGGTTTTACCTCTGCGGACGTTGAAGCTCTTCCAGCTATCGAGGATGCAAACTTCTTCACGATCATTCAAGAGAGTGATGATGTTATCGGAAATCACTTAACTGGAAATCCAATCTGGGATGGTCTTACCTTTGTAGAGGAAGATCGAATCTACTCACTTGGCGGCGATGCGTGGCCGTACGGGGGACCTCTATCAGCTCAAATTTATGCTGAAAAAGTGGTAGACGCCTTTTTAAATGAGTAGAGGAGAAAAAAGGGCAGAGGGGATGTCAAATCACCCCCCCTCTGTCCAACATGTCCTAAGTAAACAAAGCCTGCGTCCAATTATTATGCTGTTGAGCGGTGTTGTGATCTTAGCTTTCACATTATTAGTTAGCTTGACTCAGGGACGTGCAGATGTATCGGTATATGATGTGATTGGAGCTCTGCTGAATCGTCAGGATTTGGCGGAGCATCATTTAATTTGGGCGAACCGATTTCCAAGAGCAGTCATGGGTATTGTTTCTGGCTGTGCGCTAGCCGTTGCAGGCGCACTTATGCAAACGGTAACGAGAAATCCATTAGCTTCAGAAACCACATTGGGGGTAAACGCAGGTGCGTATCTTGCAGTGGTGGCAGGGATGATTTTCTTCCCTGCTTTACAGACGCAATATGCTTTTCCTGTAGCGGTTGCTGGTGGTGCAGGTGCTGCTGTAGCTGTTTTTAGTTTAGCTGGTGGTCGTAGAAGCACACCCATCCGAGTGGCCCTTTCCGGAATGATTGTCACCTTGGTTCTTTCATCGGTTACAAGTGCACTCATCATGTTAAATCAACAAACAGTTCAAGGGGTTTTTCTATGGGGGTCCGGTTCATTAATTCAAAATAATTGGAGTGGGGTAAGCTTTTCCTGGCCGTGGGTTGCGGGGGGCATCTTTATTGTATGTCTGCTTGCTCGTCAGTTGGATGTACTTACTTTAAATGAAGAAACCTCAAAGTCATTAGGGCAGAGAGTGAAACAAACACGAATCGTAGCGATGGCTATTGCGGTTGTTATAGCTTGTGTCAGTGTAAGTATTGTAGGTCCAATTGGATTTATTGGGTTGGTTGCCCCGCACCTTGTAAGAATGATGGGGGTTCGCCAGCATATTTGGCTTCTTCCGATTAGTGCAATTTGGGGTTCTACCATCCTGCTCGCTGCAGATACAATAGCGAGAAGCTTTATTGATAGTTATGGAGAACTTCCTGCTGGAGCCATTACGGCTGCGATTGGTGCCCCTTGGCTCATCTGGCTTGCCTTGCGTATGTCTAAGCATGTAAAAGGAGGCGCCGGTTTTCAGTCAAATTTATCAATGAGTGTAGGAGGTTCAAGACGAATTGGCTCGTTTTCACTGTGGGCAACCGTATTTACGATTTTAATGCTCGCTGTATGGACACTTAGTCTCACAAGTGGAAGCTTGTACATTCCCCTCCCTGATGTTTGGGCAGCCTTAATTGGACAAGGGCAGGCCATCCATGAAAAGATTTTGTACGATTTCAGGCTACCGAGGCTTTTAATTGCCGGAATATCTGGAATGGCTATAGCCGTAAGTGGAAGCCTGATTCAAAATACGATACGCAATCCACTAGGGGATCCACAGGTAATTGGTATTACAAGTGGAGCTGGTGTTGGTGCTTTACTGATTATGGTTGTATTTCCCCAACTTTCAGGCTTTTGGCTGCCGGCCGGAGCTGTATTAGGAGGGATGGGGGCAGCAGCGATTGTGTATGGAATCTCTTGGCGTCGTGGTCTAGATCCAATGATTTTAACACTTGTTGGAATTGCTGTGGCGGCTGCAGGTGCAGCCTTCATTAATATACTCATTGTGTATGCTAAAGTTTCCGTCGCTCCAGCGCTTACGTGGATGGCAGGAAGCGCGTATGGCCGTGGTTGGAGTGAGTTGTATTTGCTTCTTCCTTCCGTGGGTATTCTAATACTGCTTGCTTGGTGGCAAGGAAGAAAGGTTGATTTGCTTTCTTTTAATGAGGAAAGTTCAACCGGACTCGGGATGAAGGTTCGCCAAACGCGACTTACTGTTGCTGTTATTGCAGTCTTACTCGCTTCTGTAGCAGCGGCAAATGTTGGGGCCGTTGGATTTATTGGATTATTAGCACCGCATGCAGCTCGGATGCTAGTGGGTCCCCATCATCAAAAAGCGATGATTCTATCGGCTTTGCTTGGTGGACTTCTCTTAGCGGCAGCTGATTGGATTGGTGTTGTCCTGCTTGCTCCTAAAGAGCTTCCTGCAGGTGTTGTAACAGCTATTATAGGCGCACCTTACTTATTATATTTAATGTATCGATCAGCGAGACCAAGACTGTTAAAAGCTAGATAAAATGAGTGAAATCCGAACCGCCCGTTCAGCTTGTTCGGATTTCATTTTTTACGACTTTAAATTTTCAGAATAAACAAAAGACACAAAACCTTCACATTATACTTTGTTTTCAACTAGTTATTTATAGTAGGTTAGAAGAGTCTATTCTATAAATACGTTTTCATTCCTTTGTCTTCTCCCCTGGGATATTTAAGGGGATTTATTGGAGGGTGGACAAAAGAATGAACAAATAACAAAGGAGGCTACAAATGAATGCTCATGGTGGAAAACAGCTACAGTACGGTTTAATCGGCGCAGCGGCACTTTTTATGGCTGGTTGTGCAAGTGATTCAGGTGTGGAAGAGGTAGATGCTAATGGCACAGAAGGAAGTCCAGGAGGAGACCTAATACTGGCCGTACTTTCAGATGCAAATACATTAGATCCTCATACAGGAAATGATGTTCCTTCTGGAAATATTCAGACTAATGTGTATGAGACCTTAACAAAGTTTAATGAGGATATGGAGCTTGAGCCCTTATTAGCCGAATCGTGGGAAGCGATTGAAGATGATGTTTGGGAATTTAAGTTAAATGAAGGCATTACCTTTCATGATGACTCGGAGTTTAATGCAGATGTTGTAAAAGCAAATCTTGAACGGATTTTGGATGAAGAAGTAGCATCACCTAGAAAAATATTGTTTGAAATTATTGAAGAGATTGAGGTCGTAGATGACCACACGATTCATCTAAGCACAGAGGTGCCATTTGCACCATTACCTGCTCATTTTGCGCATTACGCTGCGGGTATCGTGAGTCAGGATGTGATCGAAGAGGATTACGCGAATATGGAGGCTGGTGGACAGCCTGGTGAGTATATCAATGAAAACCCTATAGGAACGGGCTATTTTACATTTAACAGCTGGGCTCCTGGGGATCAAATTGTACTCGATCAAAACCCTGACTATTGGGGCGAGCCGGCTTTAGTTGATACAGTAACGTTCCGAGTGGTACCTGAGGATCAGACAAGACTTGCTGATCTGGAAACTGGGGCTGCGCATATTATCAGTCCAATTACAGCCAGTGATTTCGGTCGCTTAAATAACACTGATGGAATAAATGCTTACGAACGAAACGCGGCAAGTATTACATACTTAGGGTTCAATATGCAAAAGGAACCATTTGATGATGTGAATGTGCGTAAAGCAGTTGCCATGACCATTAATAAAGAGGATATGATGAATGGCATTCTTGAAGGGACTGGAGAGGTTGCTGTTGGAACTGTAAACGACACGAATTTTGGTTACAGCGAGAATGTAACCGGCATTGAAAGAGACCCGGAGAGAGCAAGAGAGCTTTTAGCAGAAGCTGGTTATGAAGATGGCTTCTCAACGACCATCTGGACAAACGATAACCGTGAGCGTATGGATATTGCGGAAATGGCTCAGCAGAATCTTGAGGAAATTGGCATCGATGTTGAGATTCGTGTCGTTGAGTGGGGTGCCTACTTAGACGCTACAGCATCGGGGGAACATGATATGTTTATCCTTGGCTTATCTCTTGGCACTGGGGACGCGGATTATCCAATGCATATGCTCTTCCATTCAGATAATATAGGACCTCCTGGGAATCGCGTCTTTATGGAGGATGATACGTTTGATGACATGCTGCATCAAGCTAGAATCGAACAGGATGAAAATACTCGACTAGGTCTTTATGAAGATGCTAGCAATTATTTAAACGAAGAAGTACCAATGACCTTTCTCTATCATCCTTCACATATAATGGGTTATCGCGATGGAGTTGAGGGCTTTTGGGCAGATGCTTCAGGCTTCTATCAGTTAAATGAAGTGACAATACCTTAACAATCTTAAGAGAGTTGCTTATTCACTATGAATAGGTGCTCTCTTTTTCTATAATAAGAACGGAAGATAAAAATAAGGAGGTGCTTCATTTGCTGACTCAATATCATCTAATCGCTATTACTGTAACACTCCTCCTTTTTGGAATAGTCTACAAGCTATATGTGAATAAAAAGCGAAAACAAGCCATTATTCTTCACCAGTTTATGAGGGTATCATTTTTATTTGTGCTAGCTACTGGCATTCTGCTCGTTCCAATGATGCCTTTTTCATTGATGCGAGGAGCTAAGCTGATTCTCGGTATGGTTAGTATGGGCATTATGGAAATTTTTCTTATGCATCTTAATAAAGGGGATTTGACTAAGTTCACAACGATATCGATGATCACCATTATTAGTTTGACCATCCTCATTGGTTTATTTTTACCTCTAGGTATTTATCTACGCTTTTGGTAATTTCCAATCATTTCTGTCTTCTCCGATAGAGTCCATGCTTATGTGTAAATTAGTTTTGTATCTTCGGCCGCAGCTCCCCAAAATGGGGGCACTTACCCGAGGCAAGGTAATGAGCTAACTCAACTACGTCGATTTATCTCATTGAACCTTTTCATCGAGGCCACTGAAAAAGTCACGTAAGAATGAGCTGACTGGCGCCGCTACAGGAGAACCCTACGCTTTCCGCGGGAACGGCCTCAGCCCTCGAAGCGGAAAACCACCACTTCGATGTCTTCAGACTCGTTCTGTTCCGCAGGAGTCTACGGGTTCTCCTTTCGCTAACGTTCTGACTTATACAATTGAAGAACGTTCGCAGACTTATAAAGATCGTTTTTCAGTGACCTCTCTTTTCATCCCTTAGGTTTCGGTCCTCCATTTTCGTCCGCATGTTCTATGTACACAATAATCAGGACTTTACCTCTTCTCCCTCTTTTATATACTATAATAATGACGTATGTGCTTTGGCGGAACATCTGTTATAATTGGATCATAAGTGCACATAGTTTACTATAGGAGTGATCTTAAATGGTTAATTGGGACGAGCGACGTCTACTAGTTAAGGCTGCAAATCTTTACTATTTTGATGGCTGGACACAAGCTCAAATTGCAAAAAAAATGTCGGTGTCGAGACCAGTTATCTCAAAAATGCTGAATAGAGCAAGAGAACTGGGTATCGTAGAGATTTATATAAAAGATGAAAATGCTCATACAGCTACCTTGGAGCATAAATTAGAAAACCTGTTTGGACTTAAGGAAGCCGTGGTTGTTCCTACTTCAGGTCTAACTCCAGAGATGGTCAAGCGTTCTGTTGGTAAAGCAGCTGCTTATTATGTGAGTAAGCATCTGGACGGGATTAAAAGTCTCGGAATTTCATGGGGAACTGCGCTTTACAGTATGGTGAACGAGTATCCTTATGAGCAGCGTTCTGACTTAAACATCGTGCCGCTTGTTGGAGGCATGGGAAGGAAGCTAGTTAACATTCACTCAAATCTATTAGCCTATCAGCTTGCCCAAAAAGTAAATGGCACCTGTTCCTATCTGTATGCTCCGGCGATGGTGGAAAGTGAAGAATTAAAGCAACGGCTCATTGAAAGTGAGGATATAGCCAACGTTTTAGCGGAGGGTAGGCAGGTTGAGATGGCTCTTGTAGGGATTGGTAATCCACTTTTGAATTCAACGATGAGCACAATGGAATATTTAAAGGAAGAAGACTTGGTTTCGCTGCGGAAGTCAGGTGTTGTAGGCGATATCGGCTCTCGTTTCTTTGATATGGTGGGTGATCAAATAACGCACCCATTAAACGATCGGGTGATTGGCATTACCTTAGATGAGCTTAAAGATATTCCAGAAGTAGTAGGGGTAGCAGAAGGGTCTCATAAAGTAGAAAGCTTGCTGATCGCACTAAAATCAAATTATTTAAACGTGCTAATCGTTGATGACTCTACCGCACAATCATTAGTTAATGACCACATTTAAAATGTACGATAGTTAAAGCGTTTTCAAAAGTAGATGAGTAGTTTCGACATATTTTTCAGAAAACTACTTGACGAAAATTGAAAGCGCTTTTATAATCGAAACATAAGTAACTAATATGAACATATGTAATTAAAGGGGTGATTTCATGTGGGGATGGCTGATTGGATTATTTACTGCAACGTGGATTTTGCAGCTTTTGCTAACTCGGGTTCAAATGAATCATTATCAAAAAACGCTTAAGGAAATGAGTAAACGCTCATCAGGATACCTTGGAGTCGGGATTCATAAGCAACGACTGGGGATAGGTAGTATTGTCATTCTTGTAACCAACCAGGATGGAAGAGTTATAGAAGGTAGAAAAATGGCGGGAGTGACCGTTTTTTCAAGATTTTCACCACTTACAGCATTTGATGGTTTATTCGTTCACGAGGTTAAACAATTGGTTCAGGAGCATCCACTCCGCAAAGCAATTGAAACCTCTCTAGATCAAATAAATAAGCAACGCAATAAAACAATAGCAGGATAAGGGGGAAGGGCAGATGGACTTTTTAGTACAGCTTGCAGAAGGTTTTATCGGAATGTTTGAGGAGGGCGGTCAAACCTTTATCGGAATGGTCACTGGCATTATTCCAACGTTGATTTGTTTAATCACTGCTGTAAACGCAATCATTAAAATGGTTGGCGAAGAGCGTATCAATAAATTAGCACTAAAGAGCACAAAAAACATCATCTTACGTTACTCATTATTTCCTTTCTTAGCTGTATTTTTCTTAACGAATCCAATGGCGTATACATTTGGACGATTCTTACCAGAGCATCAGAAACCAGCTTTTTATGACTCAGCTGTATCCTTTGTTCATCCAATTACCGGATTGTTTCCACATGGTAACCCTGCAGAGTTGTTTGTATATATGGGCATCGCCTCAGGTATTACCACGCTCGGATTATCGCTTGGACCCTTAGCCATCAGGTTCTTTATCGTAGGTCTTATTGTAATCTTAATTCGTGGTATCGTCACCGAAATTATCACTGGCCGTTTAATTAAAAAGCGAGAGCAAGAGCTTGCCTCACAATCATAAGAAAGATTATTAGGGGGTAATGACTATGGCAGAATACAAACAAGTAAAAGTAGAAAAGGGCAGTGGAGGCTGGGGTGGACCATTAACGATACAGCCAACGGAACAGAAGAAGTATGTGGTATCTGTAACGGGAGGCGGCATCGATCCACTTGCCCAGCATATTGCAGATGCTACCGGTGCTGAGGCGGTTGACGGTTTTAAAACGTCCGTAAATAAAGAAGAAATGGCCTGCGTCGTGATTGATTGTGGTGGCACAGCGCGCTGTGGTGTATACCCGCAAATGGGTGTGCTAACTATAAATCTAACTCCTACTTCTCCATCAGGGCCATTAATGAGATTTATAAATGAGGAGAACTTTGTGTCTGGCGTGAAGATAGCGAATGTAACTGCGGAAGAGGGAGCACCGCAACAATCTACATCTACTTCCGAAGATTCATCGCGTTTAGACAAAAATGAAGCAAACCGCATTAAAGAAGAGGCAAAGGCTAAAGCGGCTCAGCTTCAGCAGCCAAAAAAGAAAGCAAATATTATTGAGATTGTTGGTCGAGGCGCAGGAAAGGTCGTTGGTATATTTTATCAGGCCGGGCGTGAGACGATAGAACAAGTTATTAAGAATATTCTCCCGTTTATGGCGTTTGTCAGTATGTTAATTGGAATCATTACCTTTACAGGCATTGGAGACTTTATCGCCAACTTTGTGTCACCACTAGCAGGTAACTTTGTAGGATTACTTCTATTATCTGTGCTGTGCTCCATCCCATTACTTTCTCCGTTACTCGGACCTGGAGCCGTTATTGCTCAGGTGGTAGGGGTGTTAATTGGGGTTGAGATCGGGCGAGGAAATATTCCGCCTCAGTTGGCGTTACCGGCATTGTTTGCGATCAACCCTCAGGCAGGAGCAGACTTTGTGCCAGTGGGGTTAACTCTTGGAGAGGCAGAACCTGAAACAATTGAGGTTGGGGTGCCAGCTGTATTAATGTCTCGAATGATTACAGGACCATTGGCAGTTGTCATTGCGTATGTATTCAGCTTCGGACTATATTCATAAGCACTAGATAAAAAGGAGTGAGAGACATGTATCAAACAAAAACACCTGTCTATCAAACCGAGTTTATTGAACTGGGTTCCCAGACAAGCATCTTTTTAGAAGAAAATATGCTCATTATCTTTAATGAAACGGTACCAGCCGATTTAAAGGATATTTCAGCTGTTCATAAGCAAACAGAGCTGCTACAAAATGTTGAAGTTGGCGATACGCTCCACATTCAAGGTGAGCAGTACAAGATCCTATTTGTGGGAGAGAAAGCAAATGAAACACTAAGGGATCTAGGGCACTGTACGATTGAATTCAGTGGAAAATCATCTTCTGATTTACCTGGAACCTTATGTGTGGAGAAGAAGGACGTGCCACAACTTGAGGTTGGCGGGAAACTAGCCATTTATAAAGGATAGACCAATAGAGAAACTAGGAGTGGTTGTATGTTAGGTATAAATAGAAAGCTCGCAGCATTAGAACAACAGGGGAAGGTCATTAATGTTGGACTGATTGGTGCTGGGCAAATGGGTAGAGGTATGGTCGCGCAAATTGAAGGAATGAAAGGGATGCGTGTGGTTGTTACTGCAGATATTCAGGTTGAGAATGCAGTCAACGCCTACAGAAATGCTGGAGTGAAGCTGGAGGATATTGTAGAAACGACAGATCCGAGTGTGGCAGAAAAGGCTGTGAATCAAGGCAAAGTGATTAGCACAACCTCCTCTAGCTTAGTCACTTCATTACCTTCTGTTGACGTGGTTGTAGATGCTACAGGTGTACCTGATATTGGTGCCCGCATTGCCTGGGATACCATCATGAACAAAAAGCACATTGTCATGCTTAACGTAGAAGCAGATGTAACGGTGGGACCACTATTAAAGCAACTCGCTGATTCTAGTGGTGTTGTGTATACAGGCTCTGCAGGAGATGAGCCAGGTGCCGTTATGGAATTGTATGATCTAGCTGATGCTAGTGGATTTGAAGTCATTGCGCTTGGTAAAGGAAAAAATAATCCCTTAAATCTTGAAGCTAATCCAGACTCGGTGGCCGCAGTAGCTGCAGAAAAGGGAGCAAGTCCAAAGATGATAGCCTCCTTCCAGGATGGGTCAAAGACCATGGTAGAGATGACGGCCGTTGCGAATGCAACAGGGTTTCTTCCAGATAAGCCAGGTATGCACGGGTTGACTGGAAACGTAAAAGAACTGCCTGCCATGTTCCAAAACGTGTCTGAGGGCGGTTTGGTAGAAAATAAACAGATTGTAGAATTTGTGAATGGCGTTGCGCCTGGTGTGTTTGCAATCATTGCATCGGACCAGGAAGAAGTGAATCATGAGATGAAATATTTAAGCATGGGAGATGGACCAAACTATGTACTCTATCGACCATATCATCTGACTAGTCTTGAAACACCAATCTCTGTAGCACGTGCTTACTTCTACCAGGAGGCGACCATCGCACCTTGGAAAGGGTTAGTTGCTGAGACAGTGACTGTAGCCAAAAGAGATTTGGAAGCTGGAGAGCATTTAGATAGCATTGGTGGATTTACCGTATATGGAAGTATTTTAAAAGCTGAGGATGCTAAGAAAGAGAACCTGTTGCCACTTGGACTTGTTGATCGCAATGTTCGTGTAAACCGAGCGATTAAAAAGGGAGAATACATTTCCTATTCAGATATTACCCAAACCAAGGAATCATTTATATGGCAGCTGCGTAAGCTTCAGGATGATACGTTGTTATAGGTGGATGAAGGAGAGTTAACAGCTAAAGGTGGTGAACGTATGAAAACAAGTCAGATGGAAGCCGATTTGTATTGCATTCACTGCAAGGAAGAGGTATTACACGAAATAACATATGTGAACGATCAACTAAAAAGCATCGAATGTATTGAATGCAGTCATGATTTGGAATTTGTCATGGATCTTGATCAGGAATTTTATGAAGAAACCCAGAAACGTATTGCAACAAAACCCAAACGGATGACCCAGGAGTACAGAGAAGATTTAAGTAGATTTTTATTCTCCTTACCTGTGCGGGTGATAAGTAAGCCTTATCGACTATTTAAGGATTTCAAAGGCTCGCGTCATATGATTAAAGATCATAAACATGACCACAAGCATCGCTGAATTCCTCTGCTTTATCTGTTCAAATGGACAGATAAAGCAGGGGGTTCAGGTATTTTTTCGCTCATGAATTACATTTGTTCATATCTAGAACAAATGACAGAAACTAAAGGAGGATTAACATATGTCAAAGGAAAAACGAGCTGATCTAGGCACTGAAACCCTTGTACCTCTTTATAAACAAATGTGGCTCATTCGTTATTTTGAAGAGAAAGTCGATGAATTTTTTGCGAAAGGGTTGATTCATGGTACAACTCATCTCGCCGTAGGTCAGGAAGCATCTGCTGTTGGAGCATGCGCTGCTTTAGCTGCAGACGATATGATTACGAGTACGCATCGAGGACATGGCCACTGTATCGCAAAAGGAGCAGACGTCAACAAAATGATGGCAGAGCTGTTTGGTCGGACCACGGGTTATTGTAAGGGCAAAGGTGGTTCTATGCATATTGCTGATGTAAGCCAAGGAAACTTAGGGGCGAATGGTATTGTAGGCGGTGGTTTTTCGATTGCTACTGGGGCGGCTCTAACCTCTAAAATGAAAAACCAAGGCAAGGTTGTCCTTTGTTTTTTTGGTGATGGTGCCTCAAACGAAGGTAGTTTTCATGAAGCTGTGAACCTTGCCTCAATCTGGAAGCTACCTGTGATTTTCTTTTGTGAAAATAATCAATATGGCATGTCTGGTCCTGTAAAAGACATGGTTAATATTGAAGATATAGCAGAGCGTGCAGCCTCATATGGCATTCCTGGAAAGGTGGTAGAAGGGAATGATTTGTTAGAGGTTAGGACGGCAGTGCAGGAAGCGGTTGAGTATGCCCGAGAAGGCAACGGGCCGTCAATGATTGAAGCAAAGACGTACCGCTGGAAGGGTCATTCGAAAAGTGATGCCAAGAAATATCGTACTCGAGAAGAGGAAAAAGCCTGGAGAGAAAAGGATCCGATCGCACGGTTTAGAGAGTATCTTCAGTCTCAGGACTTGATCACAGAGGATGAGGCGGAACAGATTCGTCAAGAGGCGCAACAGGAGATAGAGGGCTCAGTTGAGTTTGCCAAAAATAGTCCTGAACCCACGCTTGAGACATTAATGGAGGATATCTATGCCTAGGGGGGAGTCACATTGAGAGAGCTTACGTATTTAGAGGCAGTGAGAGAAGCAATGAGTCAGGAAATGCGTTCAAACGAAGATGTCTTTATTTTGGGAGAAGACATCGGCGTTTACGGAGGAGCGTTTGGAGTGACTCGTGGCATGATTGAGGAGTTTGGACCCGAACGAATTCGCAACACCCCAATATCTGAGGCAGCCATTTCGGGAACGGCGATTGGTGCAGCGTTAACTGGAATGAGACCTATTTTAGAGCTTCAATTCTCTGACTTCATTACGATTGCTATGGATAATATGGTGAATCAGGCTGCTAAGCTCAGATATATGTATGGCGGCGAAGGCAAGGTGCCAATGGTGCTCAGAACGCCTGCCGGTTCGGGGACAGGGGCTGCTGCCCAGCATTCACAAAGCTTAGAAGCGTGGATGACTCATGTGCCTGGTTTGAAAGTAGTGCAGCCATCCACTGCATACGATGCAAAAGGACTGCTAAAGGCTGCAATAGATGATGATAACCCAGTTGTATTTTATGAGCACAAGTTATGCTACCGAACAAAAAGTGACGTACCAGAAGAGGCATATTCTATTCCTTTAGGTAAAGCGGATATAAAAAGAAAAGGGTCAGATGTGACCATTGTTGCGACTGCTTATATGGTTCATAAATCACTTCAAGCGGCAGCTGAATTAGAGAAGGAAGGCATTGATGTAGAAGTCGTTGACCCAAGAACTCTTGTCCCGTTAGATGAAGAAACCATCATTGAGTCTGTAAAGAAAACAGGCAAACTCATTGTAGTACATGAAGCGGTAAAACGTGGGGGCTTCGGCGGAGAGATTGCTAGTGTCATTGCAGAAAGTGAGGCCTTTGATTATTTGGATGCTCCCATTAAACGATTGGCAGGCAAGGCTGTACCAATCCCTTATAACCCCGAGCTTGAAAAAGCTGCTGTGCCACAGGTTCAAGACATCATTGAAGCAGTAAAAGAAACGATCAAAGGTGTATAGGAAGGAGGGGAGCAAGGATGGCAAAGGAAATCTTTATGCCCAAGCTTAGCAGTACGATGCAGACAGGCACCCTTTTAGAATGGTTAAAGGAAGAGGGTGAGACGGTAGAAGTAGGGGAGCCTTTATTTGAGATAATGACAGATAAGATCAATATTGAGGTCGAGGCCTATGAGGAAGGCACGCTGCTTAAGCGATATATTGGAGAAGATGAGGAAGTGCCGGTTAATTACGTAATTGGCTATATTGGCAGTAAGGATGAAGAGGTGCCTGAAGAATCACCAGGTGTATCGGGTACGACTCTAGATGATGCGGGCACAGCAGATCAGGTAACAGAAAAAGTAAAAGAAACAACCTCACCGAACCAAGCAGAGGAAAAGGTAAGGGCAACACCGGCAGCGAGAAGAGTGGCTAGAGAAGAGTATGTGACGCTTGGAGACATTACTGGCACTGGACCGATGGGACGTGTGCAAAAGGCCGATGTAGAGACACATGTTCAACAGCCCAAAGCTACACCACTCGCACGTAAATTGTCAGCTGACAGAGGAATTGAGTTACGCAGTATTAAAGGCTCAGGTTCAAATGGAAAAATTTATAGAAATGATGTTGAAAACGTGTCTGCAAATAATGAAGCTGAGAAAGTAGTAGAAGCCAAGCGGAAAAAATGGAGCAGTACACGAAAAATGATTGCCAAACGTATGGCAGAAAGTGCATTTACGGCCCCACACGTGACATTAACGACCGAGGTCGATATGACCGCTTCAATGGAGTTACGTGCTCAGCTACTTGCACCTATTGAGGAGCAAACAGGTAAGAGACTTTCTTATACGGAAGTGATTGCAAAGGCAGCGGCTTCTGCGCTCATTCGTCATCCAGAGATGAACGTTTCATTGGACGGTGAGCAGATTGTCTATCACCCATATGTTCATATTGGGTTAGCTGTTTCGATACCTGGTGGTCTAATCGTGCCTGTGTTAAAGGATGTCGATCGGAAGGGGCTACAGGCGTTAACTCAGGAAGCGAAGCAACTTGCAACAGATGCGAGGGAAGGCAAGCTACAACCCGACTCAATGAGAGGCGGTACGTTCACGATTAGTAATTTAGGAATGTATGCGGTGGATACTTTTACACCGATTATTAACCAGCCAGAGTCCGCCATTCTTGGTGTAGGGCGTATTCAGGAGAAACCTGTAGGTATGAACGGAGCAATAGAGCTTCGCCCAATGATGAGTCTAAGTCTTTCTTTTGACCATCGTGTGATAGATGGAGCTCCGGCAGCTGCCTTTTTGACCGAGCTTAAACAGATTTTGGAACATCCATATCAACTGTTAATTTAAGGGGGTGGAAGAACGTGTCAACCTATGACATAGTGGTGATTGGCGGAGGTCCAGGCGGTTATGTAGCAGCGATCCGAGCGGCAAAGCTAGGTAAGAAGGTCGCCATCATCGAGCATCAGCAGCTTGGTGGAACCTGTTTAAATCGAGGGTGTATCCCATCGAAGACTTTACTCAGACATGCTGAGGTCATTGAACATATTGAACAAGCGAAGGACTGGGGGATAGAAACAGGACCTGTCACCTTCTCCTTAGAAAAAATGCTCGCCAGAAAAGACCAAGTCATTCAAAAGCTTCGTACCGGTATCGGTTATTTAATGAAGCAGGGAAACATAGATGTGTATGATGGAATCGGTGAGGTGGATGAAACGAACCACGTGCACATCCAGCTAAAATCAAGAGAGTCTAAAGTCATTACAGCAAACAAAATCATTGTTGCAACGGGTTCAAGTCCGTTTGTACCTCCAATTCCAGGTATAGAGTCTGCCGATTATTATACAAGTGATACCGTCTTTGACTTGACGAAGATACCAAAATCAATCGTGATCATTGGTGGTGGAATCATAGGTGTTGAATTTGCGTGTATCTTCTCAAGCCTAAACGTTCAAGTAACCGTAGTTGAGATGGGAGCACGCATCGTTCCTAACGAAGATGAAGATGCTGCAAGACTGCTGGCAAAAGCTTTAAAGAAAAAAGGAGTACGAATCCTCACGCATACTAAAGTAACAGAGATAGAGCAAGGTCAGACGCTCAAAAACATCTCCATTACATCTGAAAATGGAAACGAGGAAGTGCTTGCTTCTGATGACGTTTTAGTATGTGTAGGTCGAAAGCCAAATCTCTCCGCTATTTCAAAGCTAAATCTTAGGTTAGATGGTCCATTTGTACAAGTGGATGAAACCATGCAGACAAGCCATAAAGACATCTATGCCGTCGGTGACATCATAGGAGGCTGGCAGTTGGCGCACGCAGCCAGTGCAGAAGGTCTAGTGGCCGCGGCTAACGCAGCCGGAATGAAGGATTCAATTCATGGCAAACTGGTTCCCCGTTGCGTCTACACAAGCCCTGAAATAGCCAGCGTTGGTTTAACAGAGGCCGAAGCAAAAGCAAAGGGTTACCAGGTCAAGGTGGTTAAGCAAGATCTAAGCTCCAACGGAAAAGCATTAGCGATGGATGAAGCGACAGGATTCATCAAGCTCATTGCTGATGAAAAATACGGAGAGATCCTCGGTGTAACCATGGCAGGACCACATGTAACAGAAATGATCGCAGAGCCGACCGCCTTTATGCACCTTGAAGGCACGGTAGAGGAGCTAGCCTCTATGATTCACGCCCACCCAAGTGTGTCTGAAGCATTAAATGAAGCTGCAGGAGCTTGGCTTGGTCGCGGAATTCATGGATGAGAAGTTTCGGGACTTGGCAAGAAGGAGTGGCTTAATAGCAAGAAGAAAGAGCAAGGTACCAAGAGCCCCGGAGCGATAGCAAGAGGCCAGGGTGTAATAGCAAGAAGAAAGAGCAAAGTACCAAGAGCCCGGTGTCGATAGCAAGAGGCCTGAGAGTAATAGCAAGAAGAAAGAGCAAAGTACCAAGAGCCCGGTGTCGATAGCAAGAGGCCAGGGTGTAATAGCAAGAAGAAAGAGCAAGGTACCAAGAGCCCGGGAGCGATAGCAAGAGGTCCAGGCTTAATAGCAAGAAGAAAGAGCAAAGTACCAAGAGCCCCGCATCGATAGCAAGAAGCCCGAACATGATACCAAGAGAAAAAGCTCTTTACCAAGAACAGAAGTGCTCCAAAAAAGAGTGCATATTCCTTAAGACCTCGTATCACGATGAAAAGTGGTACGGGGTCTTATTTGTCCTTCTGTGATCGTGATTTACTTCACATGCTTATTTTTGTCAAGCTTGAAAGCATTATGAAAACAAGATTACTAATACTTTCAAACTGTTTCATGATCCTCAACTGCGATTTTCGAATTCCTGAGGTGAAAACAATATGATGAATAGAATCAACAATTTATTTTATAACAAAGCAATTTTATTATTCATTATTTAAAATGGGTGGTAGTTAATTTAAATGCGTTATTCGTAACAGGATTTGTTGGTACGTAAAATAATCTTACGTATTTTTGAGCAAAAAAATCTTGTCAGAAATTTTCACATTTAGCCTCAGTGAATTCTATATCTCATATAGAATGACGAAATAGACAGGGAGGAGTGGAGAAGATTTTGAAACAAGGTTGCGTCTATTTTGTTGGCGCCGGGCCAGGTGATTTAGAACTCATCACTGTAAAAGGCTTACGGTTGCTTCAGGAAGCTGATGTCATTATCTTTGATCGTCTTGTACACCCATTCTTATTAAAGAATACGAAGGCAAAATTAATTTATTGTGGAAAACAGCCGTGTAAGCATACTCTGCGGCAGGAAGACATTCAGAAGGAACTCCTTATCCATGCCAAAAGAGGGCTAAAGGTAGTTAGGTTAAAAGGAGGAGACCCTTCCATTTTTGGAAGAGTGGGTGAAGAGGCTGAACTATGTGCCCGGCACCAAGTTGAGTATGAGATTATTCCTGGCATTACATCAGGCAGTGCCGCAGGAATTTACTCGGGTGTTCCCTTAACGTATCGAGGATTATCTGGATCGGTTGCTACTGTTACAGGTCATACCTGTACCAAGGACGGCAAGCCAGCAGTGAATTGGAAAGAGCTTGCCGGCGCAGTGGACACGATTGTTTTTTATATGGGAGTAAAACATCTGAGAACCATTGCGACAGAATTAACGAAAAACGGTATGGACAAAAAGATGCCCGTTCTTATTGTTCAATGGGGCACTTATGGCAAACAGCGTTCTTTAGAGGGAACCCTCTCAACCATTGTAAACCAAGCAGAGCTTGTTGGAATGGAGAATCCCGCTGTGATTATAGTGGGCAATGTTGTCAAACTGAGGAGTAAGATATCGTGGTTTGAGAATAAGCCGTTATCAGGAGTTGGCATCTTATATCCGACATCCAAGCAAGATCTAATTATAGAGGGTGTAAAGAGTCAGGGAGCTGATATATATCCTTGTTCATTCTCACCACGTACACTGAAGCTTGATCGAGAGCGAATGATTGTAACAAGACTTATAGAAGACAAGCATATTAATACAATTCTGCTTACAGATATTCAAGACTGCCTTGAATTTTTTGAATTTATAGATTTATCAGGTATTAATTTTGAAGACTTAAAGTCATGTCGTTGGATTTGTCAGGGGAAAGAGACGTTATTGTATCTAGAAAGCCACGGAATTAAAGCAAGTCGGGTAATGGAAGAAGATCCTATCATTGAGGCCTGTATTCCTTTTAAAGTTAAAGAAATACGGCACACATAAAAAGGGGAGAATTAGCGTGAAGCAAAAATTAATCCTTATAGGAAATGGCATGGCAGGCATTCGTACGCTTGAAGAGATTCTAAAAAAGGAACCAAATAAATTTGAAATCACGGTCTTTGGAGAAGAACCACATCCGAACTATAACCGCATCCTTTTATCGTCCGTTCTACAAGGAGATGCGAGTATTGATAGTATTGTACTTAACAGCTATGAGTGGTATGAGTCGAATCATATTGAATTATTTACAGGTGATCCTGTTGTAAAGGTGGATTCTAAGAAACAGGTTGTACTAAGTCAAAGTGGTGTAAGTCGCTCCTACGATAAATTAATTTTCGCCACAGGATCTAATCCATTTATGCTGCCATTGCCAGGGGCTGATAAAGAAGGTGTCATCGCATTCCGAAATATTAAGGATTGCGAGACAATGATCGATACGGCCAAGCATTATAAAAAGGCTGCGGTTATTGGTGGTGGTCTACTTGGCCTAGAGGCAGCACGAGGGCTATTAAATTTAAATATGGAAGTAGAAGTTATTCACATTGCCGATTATTTAATGGAAAGACAGTTGGATGACCAAGCTGGAAAAATGCTTAAAGAAGAACTAGAGGCGCAGGGTATGAAATTTAGACTGAATGCCCACACGGAACGAATTACGGGGAAAAAACGAGTCGATGGCGTGCTGTTTAAGGACGGCTCGAAGCTTGATGCTGATTTAGTTGTAATGGCAGTAGGAATTAAACCAAATGTTGCCCTTGCTAAAGAAACAGGGTTAGACACAAACCGAGCCATTTTGGTAAACAACTACATGGAGACATCTATACCGAGTGTTTATGCTGTCGGTGAATGCGCGGAACACAATGGAACTGTCTATGGTCTCGTAGCTCCTTTATATGAACAGGGTAAGGCTTTAGCGGAACACATCTGTTCAGAGGAAACGCTCTCAGAACCGGGATACCAAGGCTCAATTATCTACACGCAGCTAAAGGTCTCTGGAGTGGATGTTTTTTCTGCTGGACGTTTTCAGGATGGAGAAAAAACAAAGTCTATCCGAGTGCATGATGAGTTTGAAGGTATTTTCAAAAAAGTAGTAGTGGAAGGTAACAAGGTTATTGGTGCTGTCTTATTTGGTGACACCTCTGATTCTCCACGACT
This sequence comes from Alkalicoccobacillus porphyridii, assembly GCF_007293315.1. Taxonomy (GTDB): domain Bacteria; phylum Bacillota; class Bacilli; order Bacillales; family Bacillaceae_D; genus Alkalicoccobacillus; species Alkalicoccobacillus porphyridii. The sequence goes on along the minus strand of NZ_VLXZ01000003.1, from coordinate 68,179 downwards.
GCTGACTATGATGAGAACGGGACAGGATATCTCAAATATGAATAAAGTGGCAATTCTTCCTTCTGAAAATGAGTCGGATGAGAAGGAGAGCGTAGTTGTAGCAATGGCAGATAGTGAAACCATTTGCGGTTGTAATGGAGTATCCAAAGGAGATATCGTAGCAGCTATTCAAGATCAAGGTCTGTCAACGGTAGAGCAGGTAAAAGCATGCACAAACGCCTCTCGTTCTTGTGGAGGATGTAAACCACTTGTCGCTGAATTATTAGCTGTAACGACGGGAGAGGATGCTTCGTCCCAGAAAGAACCGATCTGCGGATGCACAGACTTATCACACGAAGAGGTGGCCTCAGAAATTCGGGATAAAGGATTAAGCTACGTAAGAGAAGTCATGAATGTACTTGGCTGGTCAACTGAAAACGGCTGCTCCAAATGCCGTCCAGCGGTTAATTATTATCTTGGCTTAAATAATCCTATTGAATACGAGGATGATTCTACTTCAAAATTCGTCAACGAAAGATTACACGCCAATATTCAAAACGATGGAACGTTCTCCGTTGTGCCACGGATGTATGGCGGAGTAACCGATCCAGAACAATTGCGAAAAATTGCGGATGTGGCTGATAAGTATAAGGTGCCCCTGCTTAAAGTAACTGGTGGACAACGAATAGATTTACTGGGCATCGCTAAAGAAGATCTTCCTAATGTGTGGAATGACCTAGGCATGCGCTCTGGTTATGCTTACGGCAAATCCATCCGAACGGTTAAAACATGTGTAGGAGAGAACTTCTGTCGCTTCGGCACACAGGATTCTATTGGTTTAGGCATTCAGATTGAAAAGAAATATGAAGGGTTAAGTACTCCTCATAAAGTGAAGATGGCTGTCTCGGCCTGCCCACGTAATTGTGCTGAATCAGGTATTAAGGATATTGGCATTGTTGGTGTAGAAGGAGCATGGGAAGTATATGTTGGTGGAAATGGCGGTGTAGATTTACGAGGAGCCGAATTATTTTCGAAGGTAGAGACCAGCCAAGAGGTTCTTGACATCATTAGTGCATTCCTTCAGTTTTATCGTGAAGACGCCAGATATCTTGAAAGAACGTCACACTGGGTGGAACGTGTTGGTTTAACACATATCAAAAAGGTTCTTTCGGATGATGAAACAAAAGCACAGTTAATCGAACGAGTAGAATTGGCTCTAACAAAGCAGAATGACCCGTGGAGTAGCGTTCTAGAAAGCAAGGATAAGCAGCAGGAGCTTTATGAAAAGAAAGAAGTTGAGGTTACGAATTAAGGAGGGGCTCTTAATGACTCACGTGGTGGATGAAAAACATATCTATGTTGCGGAATTAGATGAACTGGCAGTGAGTATCGGAAAAAAACTAGTGATATCTGGATTGGAAATTGCCTTATTTAAGCAAGAGAATGGAGAGGTGCTAGCGGTAGAGAACCGCTGTCCACATAAAGGTGGCGTTCTTTCTGATGGAATTGTTAGCGGAGAGCATGTATTTTGTCCAATGCATGATTGGAAAATAGATTTAAGAAAAGGCGAGGCCGTAGCACCTGACGTCGGTTGTGTTAAGACATATGGAGTAACCATAAAAGATCGTGGAGTTTATATATTATTGGATTAAGTGTTTTAATCTCATGAAGACCCAAACGATGATGGCGATCGAGCATATCATCGCTTGGGTCTTCTATTTTGGGAACGAAAGAAGAGGTAGGATCCGCTTCGGAAATACACTCTGCTTTTCGTGGGCGGCTGGTGAGTGAGCCTCCTTGTGCTAACACACTAAGGTATTTCACCTAGGCCAACACCCACAGTAACATTCCTGTGGGATTTCTTTTTAGCTTATTTACAGAAAAAAGCCCTCCGTTAAGATGCAATTGTACCCACACAACACACCAAGGAGGACTTGCTATGAATCATAATATAAATAATTGATTAGATCAAGTAAAACAAAACACGTTGGTGATTAGCATTGATCTTGCCAATCGTCTCCCAGTATTTCCTACGCTGGTTTATGATTACATTACTCCAATTAGTAACTCAGTTTGTCATTTGGAATCGAGAGCTCTAAGTTTGGCTTAGCTTAACTCCTTTCCCTATACATAAAAAAGAAATAGGGTTGGGACAGTACTTTATCAATACGCTTGTGTAATCTTCATATACTTAATGCTTACCACCCACCAAGTGTACGAAAATGGAGGGCCGACACCTGCGGGATGAAAAGGAGGTCACTGAAAAACGATCTTTATAAGATTGCGAACGTTCTTTAATAGTTTAATTCAGAACATGAGCGGAAGGAGAACCCGTAGACTCCTGCGGAACAGAACGAGTCTGAAGACATCGAAGTGGCGGTTTTCCGCTTCGAGGGCTGAGGCCGTTCCCGCGGAAAGCGTAGGGTTCTCCTGTAGCGGAGCATGAGCTCATTTCTAGATGACTTTTTCAGTGGCCTCGATGAAAAGGTTAATTGAGATAAGATGGCAGAGCCAGATTAGCTCAATACCTTCCCGCGGTAAGCGTGCCCCCATTTTCGGGAACGACAGCCGAAGAACCGATACTCAGATACCCTGATTATTCTGTCGTACTTAATTCCTGTTCTGTTACCCATTGATAATTTATAACCTCATCTTCGCCATTTGTAGGTACGAAGTTCACCATATACACTGTGGTTTGCTGGGAGGATTCAATCGTCGCCTTTGCGCCTTCCATCCCTTGAATCCGATCTGTATGAAGGGTCACCTGGTGTCCCGGTTCAAGGTTTGTTGAGTCAGAAGGCGTCAGCTCCTCTTTGATTACCCATTTGTGGTTCCAAACGTCATCAGTTGCGTTCGTTGGCTTATAGGAAACGGCATACGCCGTTGTATTATAAGCTCCTACTATAACAGCCTCTGCTCTATGCATGTCTCTCGACTGATCCGTTAGTATGGTGGCGTTACTCCCTATCGCATAGGTGGGGTCCGGTTCCTCTGTTAAACCCTCAGGTAACTGGGGTGTGGCTGATTGGTCGGTCTGATTTGAGGGGTCAGCCGTTTCGTTTTTTACAGATGGCTGCTGATCCTTAATGGTTCCATCTGCGTTACACCCACTTAAGATGAGCACGGTCGCTGTCCACAAAAATAGCCATTTCTTCATTGTAGAATAATCACCTCGTTCGTTGGCTTTTGAATCGTTACCCTTTAGACTTCCTCAAGCTGTGTATTTTATGAATGGTATTGAACATGGGGATAATGTGGATATCTTTAGCTTGGTTTATGTTGAGCTTGTAAACAAGTTATGAACATCTTGGGGAAACTCGACAAGTAGAAAATGAAAATTCAGATCTTTCATCGGGGATATGTGGGTAAACTTGAGGATAAGTTTTAGTTATCCACAGATTCAGGGGAAATTATATAAAGTAATCATATAGATTGTGAAGGGAATGTAAAGGTTAGGCTTATCCACATGTAGAAGCATATAAAAAGAGAAACGCGCGTAGTCATTGACTATCGCGCGAGAGCTATTCTTATACTAAAGCCGTCTCCATGGCAAAACGAACCGCTGCTTCAGCGTGAAGACGAGTGGAATCAAAGACGGGAAGTGGGGAATCTGTTTGCTTGATAAGCAGTGGGATTTCGGTGCAACCTAAAATGACCCCCTGTGCACCATCCTTTTTTAATTGCTGAATAATTTGTTGATAGGATATTTTAGATTCCTCAAGAATCTCCCCCCGACACAGTTCCGAAAAAATAATGTCATGAGCGACTTTCCGATCTTCTTCTCCGGGAATTAGACACTCAATTCCATGGGTGGCGAGCCGATCTTTATAGAAGGTTTTTTCCATAGTGAATGCAGTTCCAAGCAGACCAATACGACTCATGTTAGCTTTTTTTATAGCGACAGCCACTGCATCAGCAATATGGATAAGTGGTATGGAGGTTTGCTTCTCAATCTCATCCGCCATCAAATGCATGGTATTCGTACAGATGACGATTAGATCGGCTCCTGCTCCTTCCAGTTTCTTTGCGGCATCAACCATTCTAGCTGTAGCTTCCTCCCAATGGCCAAGCTTCTGCAACTGTACAATCTCTTGAAAGTCAAACGAGTGCAGTAGACATTTAGCCGAGTGAAGTCCACCCAACTCTTCCTTTACATACTCATTTACGTATCTATAATAATCAGCTGTTGATTCCCAGCTAAGCCCTCCAATAAATCCAATGGTTTTCAAGGTAGCATCCTCCGTTCAAGCGTTTAACTGATTGTAGCATGCTATACTGGTATGGATAAGGTCCAGGAAAGTACAACTTTCAGGGTGCCAGATTAGTTAAGTCTATTAAACCGACGTAAGGTTAATTTTGAATGGAAAGGAGAATACATTATGCTTTGGTTCCCAATTGATCGTCATTCAACAACATCTTTAGTACAACAGGTTTACACAAATATACGAACACTTATTTTGAGTGAACAGTTAAAAGAGCATGAGAAGTTGCCATCCACAAGGGAGCTGGCACATTCTATAGGGACTTCACGTAATACGGTTACTGATGCGTATGAACAATTAATATTAGAGGGTTATTTATTGGTACGGCCACGTTCGGGTACATATGTAGCGGCAGGTGTTGTGTTAAAGGCAGCAGAAACAGAAAAAAGAGAAAGTGATTTAGCAGATTGGCTACAAACGGAGCAGCATGATTCAAGGCAGTTCATTGACTTTCGAGCGAGTCATCCTGCGATGGATCACTTTCCACGTAAGGTGTGGGGTAGGCTGGCAAAAGAGGTGTGCTATGACTCAGCTGATGAGCTATTTGGATACCGTACGCCTTTTGGCGATGAGACTCTCAGGCGAGTATTAGCTACTTACCTGGCGCGTACGAGAGGTGTGGCCTGTCATCCAGAACAGATTGTGATTACAGCAGGGGCGACTCAAGGGTTGGCACTCATTACACAGCTATTACTAAAAGAGGGGGAGCATGTTGCGGTTGAAGATCCTGTCACCGATGAAATGAGACATATATTCTCCAATGCCGGTGCAAACGTATATCCTGTTAAAGCTGATGATCAAGGGATAATCCCGGAAAAGTTATCACATCATGAAAAGCCAAGCTTTGTATTTGTGATTCCTTCGCATCAGTTTCCGTTAGGTGCCGTGCTGCCTATTCAACGCCGCATTCAGCTCGTTGAATATGTAAGGCAGATGAATAGCTATATTGTAGAGGATGATTATGACAGTGAATTTACATACGAGGGCACAGCAGTGTATTCAATGCAAGGGCTTGATTCAAAGCGAGTCATCTATGTAGGGACTTTTAGCAAAATTCTCTCTCCTGCCTTGCGCATTGGCTACGTCATCCTGCCTTACCAGTTAATAGACCCATTCAAAGAGCTCAAATGGTTCTCCGATCGTCACACAGCCACGTTGGAACAGCAAATCATGGCAAGATTTATTGAAGAAGGGCATCTTGATCAACATGTACGTAGAATGAAACGAATCTATGAAGGAAGAAGAAAAGCGCTTGTAGCAGCACTTAAAAAGAGCTTCCCTGATTTAAAAATCATCGGTCATGCGGCGGGAATGCATGTGGTTGTAGAATGGAAACAGCTTGAAGTAGACCAAGCGTTTGTAGATCATTGCAAACAGCATCAAGTAATTGTCTATCCTGTTGAACAATATGCCTTGCAAAAAGGCTACCATACGAAGCAAATGGTGCTTGGGTACGGCAGCCTAACAGAGGCAGATATTCGTATTGGTGTTGATAGGTTACATGAAGCGGTAAGTATCTTTAAGCAGACCACTGCTCCTTTTTAGTAAGCCTAGTCAAGAACTAATAAAAGAACTAAGCTAATAGAAGCCGGGATCTATCTACCATAGGTCCCGGCTTTTCTATAATCGGAGGGGGTGAGCTGAGTATGTTTTTTAAAGGTACGATAAAAGTGAGGCATACTGCTAAATCCACAAGCTTCTGCAATCGTTTCAATATTTTCATTCGAATGAAGTAACTCTTGTTTAGCATTGGCCATTCGTTTGGTCGTAATGTATTCAGATAAACCAATTCCAAGATACTTTTTAAACACCCGGCTTAGGTGTGCTGTGGATATCGAGGATCTAGTGGCGAGGTCGTTTAGATCTAATTTTTCATGCAAATGGCTTTCAATATATTGTAATAAACTGCGCATCCATTCGGGTTCACCCGTAGATTTTGGAGTGAAGGAACTAATGACACAATGGCGGTCAAGGTAGACAAGCAATAGCTGTAGCCATAAAAAAATGGCACGCTCGGATTCTTTTGTGACCAGCTGAATCTCATCGTGAATTCGGTCTAGATAGGATTCAATGTCATCGTGTCCGTCTTTATGAATTTGAAATCGGTATGTTTTTTCAGAGCGAGCCAGATGAATAATGGCGTGTTTCGTAGATGTATAGATATTCTCTGGTAAATGAAGCAGAGATGAGTGAAAAAAAACAGCTGTTGAGGTAATTAAATGATCAGAGGCAGGGATGGCTCGATGAACAACATTACTGGGTATCACAAATAAATCACCCGGTGTCGCTTGATATAAATTCTGATCAATTAAAAGCGTGCCTTTTCCTTTATATACATAAATAATTTCGTTCCAGTCATGAATATGGTGGGGCAGCTCAATGTTTTGGGTCTTGGTATCCTTATACGTAATGGAAATCGGCAAGCTCTGACCAGGGCTTGTCTTTTTTTGTATAAGTTTCATGAACATCACCTCTATCTTATTGTATCAAAAAAAGGTATAAATAAGTCAAATTACGCAATATCTAATGATTAATTTTGTTGTTATGATCATGGTAAGATGAAATCAGGAGGGCACATATGAGAGGTATAGTATGTAATCAACCAAAAGAGTTTACATTCAGAAGTGATATGAAAGCGCCTACAGTATCTGATGGTGAGGTACTTGTTCAAATAAAAAGAGTCGGCATTTGTGGAACTGACTTACACGCATATATGGGGAACCAGCCTTTTTTTCAATATCCTAGGGTGTTAGGCCATGAGCTTGCAGGTGAAGTAGCAGAGATAGGCAATGGGGTAAACCACATCAAGAAAGGTGACCGGGTAGCTATTATTCCTTATCTTCACTGTGGTAGCTGTGATGCCTGTGAAGCAGGCAAAACAAATTGTTGCGAGTCTATTCAAGTACTGGGTGTGCATACGGATGGCGGAATGTGTGAGCAATTGGTTGTGCCAGTGGAGCATGTGATTCAAACAAATCACCTAACACTCGATCACGCCGCGTTAATGGAACCTCTGGCCATAGGGGCACATGCCGTGAATCGTGCCGAGATTAAGCCAGGTGAGAAGGTACTTGTGGTTGGAGCAGGACCAATAGGACTCGGTGTGGTGGCCTTTGCAAAGCAAAAAGGAGCAGAGGTAACAGTTCTCGATCTAAGTGAGGAGCGCTTAGCATTCTGTAAGAAGTGGGCAGGCGTGCAGCACACACTTTGTACAAGTAAACCAACTGAAGCCGAGTTAAAGGCTACGATTGGCAAAATGCCATCCATTGTCTTTGATGCAACAGGTAATGCGCATTCGATGACACAAGCATTTGATTATGTTGGGTTTGGAGGCAAGTTGATCTATGTAGGGCTTGTAAAACAAGACCTTTCATTTAATGATCCTGATTTTCATAAAAAAGAGCTGACCCTTTTAGGAAGCAGAAATGCAACAGTGAAGGATTTTGAAGACGTGGCACATCTATTAGCCTCAAAAAATTATCATATGGATGAATATATTACTCATACATGTGAGCTTGATGAAGTCATAGAGACGTTTGAATCATGGTTAAAACCCGAATCAAACGTTATTAAAGCGATGGTCCATGTTTAAAGCGAATGGAATGATGTTCTAGTGAATTTGACTCACTGGAACTTCAATTTTCAAGAATGTGTAAGCGCTATCTATTGGGAGGGTTGACTTAATATGAAAAAATTAATACTACCTGTTATGTGTATGGGGCTCATTTTATTAACAGCCTGTCAGGGATCTTCGAATGCCTCTGCAGAACAGGATGTTTATACCGTCAATATTGCATACGGGAATCAGCCAGGGGAGCCTGTTGATCAGGTTGCTAGAAAGTGGAAAGAGCTTGCCGAGGAGCGAAGTGAAGGTCGTTTGGATTTTCATATCTATCCGAGTTCACAGCTTGGATCTGAAGCCGATGTTGTGGAGCAGGCTTTGTTTGGTAGTAACGTCATCATTTTTACGGGCTATGATTTTCTAATGAACTTTGTACCCGATTTAGGTGTACTTACAGCGCCTTATATTGTTGAAGATGTTGATGATTTATTTTATCTGGCTGAAACGGATTGGTTTGATGAACAACGTGAAGAGTTAAGGGACATTGGATTTGATGTCGTATCGACAAATACGTTGTACGGGGAGAGGCACTTAATGACAACACGTGAGGTGCTGACACCAGAGGATTTACGCGGTATGAAAATCCGTGTGCCTAATAACCAAATGTACATCAACACCTTTAGCGTACTGGGTGCCTCACCAACTCCATTACCTTTGGGAGATATGTATGCTTCGCTTCAACAAGGGGTCATTGACGGAGCAGAGAACCCAATTCCTGTTCTAGAAGCATCAAAAACAAATGAAGTAGCTAAATATTTGGCTTTAACTGGCCATACAAAAATAATGAGTCCTTGGGTAAGCGGGACAGATTTCCTTGAAGATTTACCAGACGACCTGCTCACGATTCTTCGTGAAACGGGAGATGAAGCTGGTGAGTACGGTAAAGCCATTGTGTATGAGCAGGAAGAGGAAGTTCTTGAACTGTTTGAGGAGCAGGGCATTATCATTAATGAAGTCGATCAAGAGGCTTTCAGGGAAAAGGCGGAACGAATCTTTGAGGTTACACCTGAATGGAGCCCGGATCTTCAAGAAACAATTGAAACATTATTAGAAGAAAAAGAGACTACTCAGTGAAGGAGAGCACATCATGAAGAACCTAATGAATCATCTGGATGACTTTCTATCCACTGTAGCCTTATCTGGAATTATTCTATTAATTAGTATAAATGTATTCTTTCGCTTTGTTTTGAACAGTCCCATTACATGGACAGAAGAGATCAGCTTAGCACTTTTTATTTGGTTGGTGTTTGTTGGACTGAGCACAGCGACAAAAACAAACTCTCACGTCGGAATTGATTATTTTGTGAGGAAGTTACCAGAACAATGGCTGTTTCGTTTTCAGGTCTTTCGTTTAGTCTTTATCTTTTTTGTGACTGCCGTTGTATTTGTCTATTGGGGAGCAGCTTTTGCCATTCACGGAGTGGCCAAGGTAACCCCGGTACTCGGAGTAAGTTATTCGTTTATTACAATGGCTGTACCAATAGGGTCCGCACTTGTGTTGTATCACCTGATTCGGGTCTTCCTAAGAAAAGATAAAGAATATGTGAAACAAGAGAGAGGAATCGAGTAGTTATGATGCTAGCTATTACATTAATCTTAATGCTTCTATTGATGGTTATGAATATCCCAGTTGCGTATGCGATGATCGCAGCCTGTGCCTTTTATTTTATTTTTAATGACAGCTTCGCTAACGAGATTCTTATTCAACGAATGATGAGTGGAATTGAATCCTTTCCGTTGCTTGCGATTGTGTTCTTTGTGACTGCAGGTATTCTGATGAATTATACAGGGATTACAGAACGGATGCTGCGCTTTGCCCAAGTGTTAACGGGTCATATGACGGGTGGTCTGGCAAAGGTAAATGTACTTCTAAGTGTATTAATGGGTGGTTTGTCAGGCTCAAACATTGCCGATGCAGCCATGCAGTCAAAGGTTCTAGTGCCTGAAATGACAAAGCGGAATTATCCGCCGGCATTTTCTACAGCACTTACAGCGGCAACATCTTTAATTACACCGATAATTCCACCAGGTATAGCTCTTATTATGTACGGGTACATTGGAAACGTCTCCATTGGCAGATTGTTTATGGCCGGAATTGTACCAGGGCTATTACTTAGTGTAATCTTTCTAATTTTAGTTCATTTTCTCGCGAAGAAGCGTGGGTTTGAAGTAGAAAAGAAACCTGCCGCTAAACCAAAAGAAATTCTTTTTGCTTCAAAAGACGCTATTTTAGCCATTTTATTACCGATTATCATTATTGGTGGAATTCGTTTCGGAGTGTTCAGCCCTACAGAAGCAGGAGCTGTCGCAGTGATTTATGCGCTATTACTAGGCTTCTTAATCTACCGTCAAATGACGGGGCGTGATCTGTACGTTGCGTTAAAAGAATCTGTTAATCTAACAGCAACAATTATGGTTATTATCGCGGCGGGCACAGCCTTTGGGTGGATTCTGACGCTTGAGCAGGTTCCGCAGTTTCTAACGGAATGGGTGACAGGCTTTATCAGTAGTCCGGCCATGTTCCTATTTATTGTGATGATTTTCTTAATAGCAGTCGGTACCTTAATAGAAGGTAACGTTCTATTAATTATATTAACGCCTATCTTAATGCCGATGGTTCTGTCCTTTGGGATTGATCCTGTGCAATTTGGTTTATTCTTTATCCTTTGTTTAAGTGTAGGGACGATCACACCGCCTGTTGGAACCATTATGTTTACAACCGCGGCGATTACCAAGGTGAAAATTGAGGACTTTATTAAAGAGGTATGGCCATTCTGGCTAGCTTTAATTGTTGCTATCTTACTCGTTGCCTATATTCCAGCCCTATCTTTATGGCTTCCTTCTATTTTATAAAGTAGACGCTGAGCCTGCGAATAATGGAGTTTATTTCTGAGCTCCCTCGAGATTTTGTTGAATAGAGATAGAGGGCGGGAAACGTTCTGATTCTTCGGCTGCCGCTCCCGAAAATGGGGGCACGCTTACCGCGGGAAGGTAATGAGCTAACTCGACTCCGTCGATTTATCTCATTGAACCTTTATATCCCGCAGGTGTCGGCCTCCATTTTCGTCCGCTGGTTTTAGTTAGGTATTGGAATCAATATTTACACAATCATAAGGGCTTGACCTAGAAATACCCGTTTTCTTGTGGCGCGGCGAAAATCAAACATATTAAGAATAGAGGGTAAGGTCATCGAAGTATGACTTTACCCTCTATTTTCTTTTTATAGTTAGTAGCTATTCAGACACAATCTACTCGAATCTGAATGAAAAACTAAGAATGTAACTGAACGAAAAAATATAAGCATAATCAAACGTAGGAAATACACGGAGACTCCTGTGGGAGGAAGGCCTAGGTGAGACACCTTAGTGCGTTAGCACAAGGGGGCTCACCAGCCGCCCACGGAAAGCGGAGTGTATTTCCGAAGCGCAGCCAACCCTCTTTCGAGATGTCCCACCCTTAAATGGGAATGTTGGTCATTTGTCTGATCGGGAATATGAGCGGAAGGAGAACCCGTAGACTCCTGCGGAACAGAACGCGGCAGACCGACATCGAAGTGGCGGTTTTCCGCTTCGAGGGCTGAGGCCGTTCCCGCGGAAAGCGTAGGGTTCTCCTGTAGCGATGCATAAGCTCATTACTAGATGACTTTTTCAGGGACCTTATATATATTCTCAAGAATCTTTTTTGTGTGAAAGAAGGTCGGCTGAAGGTATACTTACATCATAAGTCACCAATATTTGAGAGATAGATAAAAAGGAGAATGGATACGCGTGAAAGGGATTAGGAGACTATTAGGGTTTACCATCATTTTATTGGCCTATGTAGGCATTAATTTTTATGTAGGTGTACACGGTGCCATCTGGTTACGTGCTATGAATGGAATGGAATCACAATGGAATGTATATTACTGGGGTATCTTTGCTTTTATTGCTTTTTCCTATTTAATCGCCCAAGGAATAACCGGACCTAGTAGTGGTTTGTTGAGATGGATTGGTTCGTATTATTTTGCGGTATTACAATACGCTGTTCTTTTTTTGCCTTTATTAGATCTCGTTGTTTGGATACTCTCACTAGCAGGCTTGCCCACTAATGAATACATTTCACTCATTGGGTGTGTAGTGTTGTTAGGAATGATGGGGATATTACTTTGGGGTTCGTTTAATAACTGGAGCCCAGTGATAAGACCGTACTCAATAACCATAGATAAAAAGGCTGGCGAGCGTTCCGGTCTGCGGATAATGACAGTTTCGGATATCCATTTAGGGTATATTATCGGGAACGGTTATTTAAAGAAGCTGATTAATAAATCAAAGGAACTAAAACCGGACATCATTTTAATACCTGGGGATATATTAGATGGAGACATTGAACCGTTTAAACGAAAGAAAATGGCAGAAACGTTAAGCTCGCTCCAAGCTCCAATGGGCACATACGCAGTACTTGGGAATCATGAGTATTATGGGGGAACAATCGAGGAATTTATTAAACTCGTTGAAGAAGCAGGTATTACGATGCTTCAGGATCAATCCGTGAAAATTGATGAATCCTTTTATCTGGTGGGACGTAAAGATAAGACAGCAGAGATTTCACCAGCAGGCCGAGAGAATGTCGCTGAATTAGTGGAATCACTAGACCAGACAAAACCAATTTTTCTTCTGGATCATCAACCGTATCACCTAGACAAGGCAGCAAGTGCCGGAGTTGATTTGATGCTTTCAGGTCATACCCATCGGGGTCAGATGGCTCCTAACCATCTAATAACATCACGATTATTTGAACTCGATTATGGTTACAAGTTAAAAGATACGATGCATGCCATAGTATCATCAGGCTATGGATCGTGGGGCCCGCCTATTCGGATTGGCAGTCGTTCAGAGATTTTGCAGATTGATGTGACCTTTACTGGAAAGGATGGATGATACCTAATTACGCAAATAGAAGAGGAGAGAAACAAATGACTACTCAATCAAATACTACCCAACAAAGTACAGCGATAGGTGCTTTAGTTTTAGCCATTGTCAGTTTATTTGTACCTCTTTTAGGACTTGTTGCAGCAATTATCGCACTTGTGATGATTTCAAAAGTGACAGACGAAGAGCAACTTGGTCTTAAGACTGCCACCAAAGTAATAGCGTGGATCTCAATTGCTTTGGAAGTGGTATTTGTCATATTTGCTTTTTTCGGCGTAATAAGTTTTTTTTATATTTAAGCATTTCAGTATGATTTGTAAATGATTGGTTTGAATTTATGGATATTGGGTATACAAAAACTAGACGAGGTAGGAGAAATGGTATGAGAACACCGACTGAGAAACCAGGCTGGCACACGTATCCGGGGATGGTGGCTATCGTTACATCGAAGCATGAAGATCAATGTAATGTGATGGCGGCTGGGTGGCACACATATATTGGCCAAAACCCAGGGTATTATGGAATTTCTTTAAGAAAAGAAACATACTCTTTTAAGCTGATTCAGGAAAGCAGAACCTTTGGAGTAAATTTCCTAACTGGTACTCACTCGGAATGGATTCAAGCTAGTGGAACGTACAGTGGATCGGTGACCGATAAATTTAAGACTCTGGACATCCCGTATGAACGGGGAATAAAAGTAGACGTGCCGATCCTTTTAGATGCTTACTTTGCTTATGAATGCAAAGTTGTGGATATTACTACATACGGTGACCATGAGTGGATTGTAGGTGAAGTGATGCTTACATATCAAGATAAGAATCTCTTCTCAGAAAACGGATTACCGGATTTAGCTAAGATTAGTATCCCAACCTATTTAGGACGCTCTGAATACAGAATGATTAATGAGCATACGGATGGAAAGACGCACCGAATTCAACGCTTATAAAGGAGGAGAATGATGACAACTCAAAGTACATCAAATCAACAAGGTATGGCAATAGGGGCACTTATTTTAGCTATTCTTAGTTTGTTTATACCTTACGTAGGCTTGATATTAGCAATTGTTGCATTAGTTATGGCAGCCAAAGTGACGACGCCCGAGCAGCGAGGGCTTATCATTGCGACAAAAGTAATTTCATGGATTTCAGTTATCTGGGCTATTTTATTTATTATATTACTAGCCTTAGGAGTTATGAGCACGTTTGTGTAAGTGCTATTCAACCTTTTGAGTATAGTGTAAAATCATGCTGGCATTAAAAAAACAAAGGAGATCATCTCTCCTTTGTTTTTTATTTGGAAAGAGCCTCAGCAATGGTCGTGACATTATGCTGATACATGCCAATATACGTACCTACCTCCGTGCCTTCCTCTCCCATCGCATCTGAATAAAGCTCGCCTCCTAGCTCGACCTCAACTCCTGCCTTGGCTGCACCATCGATGACGGACCGGATGGAGCTATCGCTTATACTTGTTTCAACAAATACGGCAGGAACCTCTTTTTCTATAATCGTATCAATGGTTGATTGAACGTCTGACAGACCAATTTCTGATTCTGTACTTAAGCCCTGTAAGGCGACAACCTCCAATTGATTGACTCTTCCAAAGTAACCAAAGGCATCATGAGCGGTAACAAGTACTCGTTGTTCTACTGGGATGTTGGCAAAAGTTTGCTCGGCTTGCTGTTGCATCTCTTCTAATTCTTTAAAATATGCCACTTTATTTGCTTCGAACTCATCCGCATGATCAGGTACAGCGTCTTTGATTTCCTCAACAGCTTCATCTAATGCAATCATCCATAAGCTTGGATCAAACCAAACATGTGGATCAATGGAGCCTTCCTCATCAAGTAAAAGATCTGCCTCTGGAATCGTCTCGGAAATCGCCACGGATGGCACACTTGAATTAGAGAAGACATCCATCATATTGGCTTCTAAATGTAAGCCACTATAAAAAATGAGGTCTGCATTTTGAAGTGTACTAATGTCACTTTGAGTGGCCTCATATAAGTGAGGGTCTACCCCAGGGCCCATTAATGCTGTAACGTTAATATGCTCTCCACCGATGACTGAAAGAGGGTCAGCAATTTGAGCGATGGTTGTGACAATGTCGATCGACTCATTCTCTGTTCCATCGGTTGTATCTGATTGGCAGGCAGCTAACAGTGCTAAACAGGAGACTGAGCCTACGACAACTTTAAATGTATTCACGCATAAACCTCCTAAAAATAAAATTGCTCTTAACAAACAAAGTAATGCAAGCATAATAAATTTTACCTAAGGAAACTTTAATGGTGTATGGCAATATTGTCAACATATTTTACTTAAGTTGTTTGGATAAAGGTTGAGAAATCTTGATTAAATACATCCTGATCGCAATAAAATACACCGTGCCCTGCACCCTCATAAGGATACAGGGTTGATCCGAGGATGAGAGCATGAAGGATTTCACCAAACTCATAAGGACAGACTTTATCTTTTTTTCCATGAAAAATACCCACGGGAACATGAATGCTTGAGAGGTCATTCCAAAGCATTTCATCTCGCAAGGAAACGGCTGTATAGGCTGTAGCATATCCAGCAGCAGCTAAACCCAGGTCAATAAACCATTGCTTAAATGGCTCGGAAGTTGGTCTTTCAAAAAACAAGTCTGCAAATTGACTTAGTAAGGCAGGTCGGTCTGTATAGGTTTCTTGAATGAGTGCATCCACTTCTCTTTTACTCATACCGTACGGAAAGCTAGGTCCTCTCGTGAAGCTAGGAGCCGCAGCTGAAATGAGTGCTAAGCGTGCAATTTGATGTCCAGCGTGCCTCGCCATATAACGAATGGAAATGGCTCCACCCATGGAGTGACCAGCAAGTGTAACTGATTTAAGGCCAAGCTTATCAATAATGACGCGAATGTCATCTGATAGTTGATCATAAGTATACCCAAACCAGGGTTTATCCGATTGACCAAATCCACGTAAGTCAACTCCGATACAACGGTATCCAAGCTTTGGTAGCTGATTATATTGATATTCAAAGCAGAGATGATTGAGTGGCCATCCATGTATAAATAAAATGGTTTCTCCATCACTCGGACCAATGTCCTCTACAAACAGTGCAGTGTTTGTTTCGACTAGTACCTTAAACCCCATTTTGTATCATCCTCTCACTTTTGCTCTTATGTCATCTTATGTAGAGGACAGCCTTCGATATACGGGTCAGGATGGTGGAATTCTTCTTTTTGAACGAACATAACAGCCAACAAAATATCCAAAACAGCTCGCTAAAAGGATTAAAAGGATGACCAACGCGGGGAGGACTTGTTTAATGTGCAAAACGGTTAAAACACCTAAGAAACTAAAGACATATAATCGAAGGAGAATATAATCTTTCATCATGGATCCCTCTCTTTAGTTGGTTATTGTATTACTAATCATCCTATGCGCAATCTCTACATATGGGCACAAGGTTTTTTCTAGTATTCTCTTTTCAAATAATGCTTTACTGTGGTAAATTGGTAGAGTGATAAAAGATATTACGAGTTAGAGATAGGCGGAGAAAATATGAAACAGGTTATTGTCATTGCAAGCAGTGGAGGCAATTTATATCACCTAGGTGGAAGTCATCCTGAAGTCTTAATAAAAGAATTGCAAACTCAAGCAGAAGCAGCAAATGTTGAAATAAGAGGCATTCAATTTATAGCAACAGAACAGTCGATGGACCATGTGAAATCAACGTCCCCAGCTAGTTTATTCGGATGGGATCCACAAACATCTTCATTAGAACACCTTTTCTCAGGAACATTAGAAGAGGTAAATCAGCGAGCTGTTGATCTTGATAAAAGATTGGCGGAATCTATTTTAGATGGAGAGATTGATGGATTAATTGCCATGAGTGCAGATCCTTCTAAGGCCAACCAGCAAGTCATTCAAGCGGCTGTGGAGGCAAAAATTCCGGTAGTTGGTACAGGAGGCACTTCCATGGCGGATATTGGTGTCCAAGGGGCAAACGTCATCGCCCAATCTGGAACAACCGGTACGTCTAATAAAACGAGAGCTATAGGTTTCATGACGGCATTAAGTAAGTATTGGAAAACAAAATATACACCAAAGCTTCACGCGACTGAAGCCAAAGAGCACTCCAAACCCAAGAAATTAAATGTGAGAGGAATTATGACGGCCTCTTTACCAGCATTTATTGCCTTAGCGATTGTTCTAGCTTTAAGTAAAGTGCCAGGCTTAACCATGCTAAGCGATGTGTTTGATGTTCTTATTGGAGCATTACCTGTTGTCATTGCAGTTATTGCGGCTAAGCAGATAGCTGAGCTTGAAGAGGTTTCAATTGTTGCGGGAATTGTAGCTGGATTACTCGCAGTGAATGGTGGAATTATTGGTGGTTTGCTTGCGGGAATTGGTGCGGGTTACCTTGTACCCTATTTATTTTCAAAATGTTTAAAGCTTAACTTCCCTGCGACCACTGTGAACATCGTAGCCGGTGGTTTTGGTGGACTCATCCCGGGACTAGCTGTCTTTTATGTATTGGGACCAATCGCCCTACAGCTAGGAGACTGGATTCGCTTTGCCATTGACCAAACCATACTTTTTAATCCCATTGTTGCGGGAGTTGTTGCTGGCTTACTAATCTGGCCAGCCATCATTGGGGGAATCTATCATGCTGCCATTCTTCCGATTGTTCTGCTTGAAATGGAGAATACGGGAAATAGCTTTTTAGGGGCAATTGATATGGTGGGTCTAGTTATGGTAGCTGCGGGAATTAACCTAGCAAACATCATTGCTCCGCGTAGAAAAGGCGAAGCAGCTGCAGCAGGACCATCATTCGGTATCAATATGATCTTTGGTACCTTTGTCGAATCAGCCTATCCGTTTATGTTCGCAAACCGACTTGTATTTATTGGCGCTATCGTTTCAGCAGGAATAGGCGGAGCGGTTGTGGGTATGTTTAACCTTCGCGGTACGGCATATGTACCAGCCTTTGCTGCACCAGGACTTTCCGATTCCGTGCTTGGATTTATTATTGCAATGACGGCATCACTCGTGAGCGCATGTTTATTTACCATTGTTGCCAACCGAATACAGGCAAAGAACGACTAGTAAAAATCCGAGCAGACGCGTCTGCTCGGTTTTTTTGTAGTGCTGCTTCTATCAGAGACTAACTTTTACAAGTGCCGTCTGAACAATTCATATCATCGGAAGGTTGATCAGAGGTTGATGGATGTTGCTCTTCCCATGCTTTTTGTAAGCTCTCCAAGAAGACGGAAGGGGGCTGAGCACCAGAAATAATATACGTACGATCAATCACAAAAAAGGGAACACCTTGAAGCCCAAGAGATACACCGTGCTGATGCTCTTGCTTGACCTCCTCAGTATATCGCTTTGATGCAAGCACGTCTGCTGCCTCCATTGAATCCAAACCAGCCTCTGTCGCAAGTTCAACAAGTGTTTCTGGAGTGGAGAGATGCTTAGACTCCGTAAAATAAGCATAAAAAAGACGTTCAGCTAACTCATTTGCTTTTCCTTTTGTTTTCGCAAATTGAGTCAGTCGATGGGCATCAAGCATGTTTGTTGGCTGCATCGAATCAAAATGATAAGTCAACCCAACACTGTTTGCCTGAGACGCAACGTTAGCCGTCATATTTTCCGCTTGAGTAACAGGTATTCTGTATTTACCTGCTAACAGCTCAGCCATCGTTTTTTCGGTGAACTTCTCCGCATGAGGATCCAGCTCAAAGCTTTTAAATTCAACGGTTACATGATTTTTATGAGGGAACTGATCTAATGCTTTCTCCAGATGCCGCTTCCCTATATAACAAAACGGACAGGCAAAATCCGACCAAATTTCTATGTTCATTAAAAGACCACCTTTTATATTTCTGTATATGTAAGTAGTGTATGTCGACTTGTGATATTAAGCAAGAAATGTAGCCGGGGAGTGCCTGAGCAAGAGCCGAGGGCTGTTATCAAGAAGATTGAGCATAATGGCAAGAGGAAGTAGCGCTTTAGCAATAGCGGAGGGCTGGTACCAAGAAGGTTGAGGGTAATAGCAAGAGGAAGTAGTGCTTAGCAATAGCGGAGGGCTGATACCAAGAAGATTGAGGGTAATAGCAAGAGGAAGTAGTCCTTTAGCAAGAGCCGCAGGGCGATACCAAGAAGATTGAGCGTAATATCAAGAGGAAGTAGTGCTTTAGCAAGAGCGGAGGGCTGATACCAAGAAGATGGGAGGTAATAGCAAGAGGAAGTAGTCCTTTAGCAATAGCGGAGGGCTGATACCAAGAAGATTAATCAAAATACCAAGAGAAAGCCCTGCTTTAGCAAGAGCCGCAGAGCGATACCAGGAAGTCTGATCAAAATACCAAAAGAAAGCACCGCTTTACCAAGCCCGAGCACGATACCAAGAAGAATGAGTAAACTAGCAAGAGAAAGCCCCGCACTACCAAGAGCCCGAGCACGATACCAAGAAGATTGGGCAAACTAGCAAGAGGAAGCCCCTCCTTACCAAGAGCCCCGAGCACCACTCCAAGCTAAAGCTATCTTCCAGTTCTCACATGATGCCTTCCTCTGGGTACTACTAACGGACTTTTTGAGACAGGGTCTTCTATCACGGTGCATTCGAGTCCAAAGATTTCCTTAATCAGTTCACTGGTAATAACTTTAGATGGTGTGCCTTCAGCGATTAGATTTCCTTCACGTAAGGCGAAGATATGGTCGGCATAACGTGCGGTTAAATTGATATCATGGAGCACCATGACGATGGTTGTGCCGTGTTTTTGGTTTAGATCTGTTAACAAATCAAGGATTTCCACCTGGTAGGTGATATCAAGAAATGTAGTGGGCTCATCCAAAAATAAGATATCTGTCTGCTGAGCAAGGGCCATGGCGATCCAGACTCGTTGTCGTTGACCACCGGAGAGCTCATCAATGTTACGGTTGGCTAGTTCAACAATATCCATAATCTCCATTGCTTCGGCGACGGCTTCATAGTCTTTTTTTGTCCAGCCGCTGAGTAAGGATTGATGCGGGAATCTTCCTCTGCCTACTAAATCTGTAACAGAAATTCCTTCTGGTACGGTTGGTGATTGGGGCAGGATCCCTAAGACACGTGCAAGTTGCTTAGGGGGAATTTTTGCAATGGATTTTCCATCGAGCGTCACTGTACCGGCGATGGGTTTAATGAGGCGAGCCATGGTTTTAAGCAGGGTGGACTTCCCACAGGCGTTCGCTCCAATAATGACACTGATTTGATTGCTGGGTATTTCAACATTAATTTTATCGAGAATGGTTTTCTGATCATAGCCAGCGACAATTTGTTCCGTTTGAAATGTACGTGTAGGTTTCATTATAAACTTCCCTTTCGATTCATGCGGATAAGAAGGTAGAGCAAGTAAGGGGCCCCGAGCAACCCAGTTATGATGCCAACAGGGAACCGAACCTCAAACGCAAATTGTCCAAGTAAATCTGCGGCCAATACGAGATTAACGCCAACTAAACCAGCAGGGATCACATTGGAATACCCGATTCCTACTAAACGTTTGGAGATGGGGCCAGAAAGAAAGGCCACAAAGGCAATGGGTCCAGTGGTTGCGGTTGCAAGAGCAATCATAGCAACGGAACTTAGAATAAGAAGCATCCTTGTGCGATCCGTATTTAAACCAAGTGACGCCGCGGATTGTTCCCCAAGCTCTAATAGGTGTAAATGCTTCCCGAGTAAAATAACAATCGGTGCACAGATGATTACGGTAATGATTAATGGTAAAACGGCCTGTAATTGTGAGCCGTTCAGGCTGCCGTTTAGCCATCGTAAAGCCGTTGCAAGATCCTGCTGTGCCCCTATTAATAATAAATAGGAAATCACAGCACTTAACATAGCTTGAATACCAATCCCTATTAAGATCAGTCTTCCAATAGAAAAGGCTCCTCCTCTTGATAATACATAGATGATGACCACTGTGACGAGACCGGCACAAACTGAGGCGATCGATATCGTCGTGTTACTTGTCTGAAAGACCAAGATACAAATAAGTGCAGCGACACTTGATCCAGCAGTAATGCCTAATATGTCAGGATTAGCAAGTGGGTTGCGTAGCATGGTCTGAAAGGTGTTTCCGGCAATACCAAAGGCAATTCCAGCAAAAAATCCTGCTAGCATTCTAGGTAAACGAATGGTCTCTACAGCAAAGGATGCTCCTGGAATGTCAGCTCCAAGTAGAACGCCTACAACATCCTTTACTGGATAAATCGTGTTGCCGAGCATAAGCATGGCGACAGAGAGAGTAATAGCTACGATACTCAGTATCCCTGTAACCATGATCCAGCGTAAGCGGCGTTCGCGTCTACCGGCCATAATATTTTCAATGGTTGTTTGTCTCATAATGATCGCACTTTCATTCTAGTCGCTAGGAAGATTAATAAGGGGGCACCAATAAAGGCGGTAACAACACCGGCTTCTAGCTCCCCGGGACTGCCAAGCAGCCTGCCGCTGACATCAGAAATGGTCAGAATGGCTGCTCCAGTAAGAGCAGACATGGGAATAATAAAACGCAGGTCTGTTCCAAGCACGAGTCTGACCAAATGGGTGGACAAAAGACCAATAAATCCAATAGGACCTGCGAGCGCGGTGGCTGCTCCACATAAAATCACGCCTGCAAATGCAGCAACCAACCTTAATACGCCTGTCCGAACGCCTTGTCCGGTGGCTACTTCATCACCAAGAGCTAGAGCATTAAGAGCTGGAGCGGCTATAATCGCAAGAATAATGCCAATGATTAAAAAGGGCAAAAACGTCGTAATCGCACTCCAGTTTGCTGAGCCCACGCTACCTACCTGCCAAAATCTAAATTGATCCATAACATAAGAGCGTGGAAGCATAATGGCGCCAATAAGAGAGGATAAGGCCGCACTCGTGGCTGCACCAGCCAAAACAAGCTTTAAGGGCGTAGCCCCTGCTCGCCCCATAGACCCAATTCCATATACAAATACTGCTGTGATCATAGCCCCAGCAATCGCAAGCCCAATATATTGAGCTGCGGTACTGATTTGTAGGAAGGCCAAGCCACATACGACAAATAAAGCGGCACCCGTGTTTACACCGAGAATACTTGGGTCTGCAATTGGGTTTCGTGTCACGGCCTGCATAAGAGCCCCTGATACACCAAGTGCAGCCCCGCAAAACAAACTAAACACCGTTCTTGGGATTCGCTCTCGAACGACACTTGCTCCATACGATTCAACCTCAGAGAAAAACAATCCTGCCAACAGGTCACTTTTCCCCACAACTCTTGAGCCAAATACAAAGGAAGCGATGACACATATAAAGAGTAATATAAGAGAAAGAATGAGCATCTTCCAAAAATGATTTGGAAGATGCGCGTGTAGACTTTTCGTCGTTTTCAATTGTTTACTCCTCGATCTTATCAGCCGCTTCTGCAAGGAGTTCTACGTATTCATCAATCGTATAGGAGATAGAAAGTGGATTGGGTGTACCTGCAGCAGCAAGATCTGAATTTCCACTAATAAATACAATAGATCCTCTTTCAACAGCGGAGATTTGGCCTAATCGTGAATCGGCTTGTAACACTTCTAGTAGCTCATCATCCCCGTACCCAACAATGATATCTGCAGCATTTAAAGCATCCGCATTCTCAGCACTTAGATTTAGGGAATAAGCGGTCTCGTCCTCAATCATGTCCGAAATGTCTTCAGGAAACACGAGACCTAGCTCCTCTAAAAATGAAACGCGTGTATCAACGGGTGTATATAGATGTAATTGAGATAGGTCATTTTCTGAGAAGTTAACCCATAGAACATTTTTACCATCTAGTTGTGGATATTCGGCTACTTTCTCTGCAATTAATTCTTCCGTATTCGTAACAAGCTCGTCGCCTTCTTCCACCATACCCATTCCAGCAGCATTCATTGTGATTTGCTCACGCCATGTGGTTGTCCAAGGGGACGTAGGATAAGCAACAACTGGTGCGATTTGGGTTAACAAATCATAGTCTTCTTGTGAGATACCAGAATAAGCAGCTAGAATCACATCTGGATTAGAATCAGAAATTGCTTCAAAATCAAGACCATCTGTATCTTGATAGACATTAGGGTCACTTTCTCCAAGCGCCTCTACCTTTTCTGCTGTCCAAGGTAACATGCCGCGATCATCAACAATCCCAAAGTTTGCAGCTGAGAATCCAACTGGTACAACATCAAGAGCAAGGGCTACATCCTGGTTTCCCCATTGGATAGTAGCTACGCGCTCTGGTTTTTCTTCAAGAACGGTTTCGCCAAAAGCATGCTCAATCACAATAGGGTATCCAGACTCTATTTCTTGAGAAGCGGTCTGTGTGTTGTCATCTACAGTTGAGGTCTGGCCTCCGCAAGCTGCTAATGTCACTGTAGCTAGAGCTGAACCAAATAATACTTTCATTAAACTTGTTTGTTTTGCCATCATCTTTACCTACCTTGTCTATGTAATGGTTTTTTAGATTCTAACAATAAATTCGATAACGATAATCATTCTCAAATATTTTATATTTTAATTTACATACTTGTCAATTGATTTTTTTGATTCGTGTGTCTACATCAAAATAGAGTGATTGATGTTAAGATAAAATGGACAAAAAATTAGCGTTCTCAATACATAGAGAATAGCGTTCGAAAAGAGTGGAGGTCCATTATGAGTTACACGTCTTTACAGACAATTAGAGATTATCAGGAGCTGGTGGATCAATCTATTCGGCATCTTGGCGGTTATTGGAGAACCCTTTCAGGAATGGCACGGGTCACGGAGGAAATAGGGGAGTTAGCAGAGCTGTTGCTAGTTGAAGAAGCAAATGATGAAGACGTCGGCGGAGAGCTAGCAGATGTTTTTATTATTACCACCTGTTTAGCTAATCAGTTTGCGTGCGACTTAACGAGCGAGTACAAGAAGCTTGGACTATCAACAGAGGTTCAATACATAATACATGAACAAAACGATTTGCCGACTGCTGTGAACTTTCAGCGACTTGTACAAACAACCGGTCAACTAGCTAGACTTCTAAATCATTACGATGGGGACAAAAAATTAAAAGTGACGGAAAAACAAATGTCCGTTTGTTCCGTTATTGCCTTGGTTCATCAGCAGCTGTACACATTTGCTGCCTCGCTTCATACAAATGTATTTGATCATGTAGAACGTACACTTAAAAAGAACCTGGAACGAGATCGCCATCGATTTGCGTTAACCTCGGACCCCATTACAGAGCCGACCGTGGAGAGGTATCTCCAATTAAAAACGCATAGCTCATCCGTTTTTCAGCAGGGCAGTCGCTATTGGGGAGCGAAGCCTTGGGATGTGACGCAAACGTTACAAGAGAATATGGAGCGTTTCTCAGGATCCCTGCGTCGATTTACCGTCTGTTCAAGAATAGAAGGCTTGGACGGATTCATTATTGAGGCACCAAAGCAGGCTCTTACACAAGTTGAGCTACAAACTTATGTCGATAGTGCGTCACTCAAGATAACACAAGTTGAGAGTAGGGAGACTGTCTATTTTTTGCTGCGTGTCGAGTGAAATGAAAGTGGTTACAGTTGCCTTTTTTTGATCCCTTGTTCACAATAATAACTAGTTGAAAATTGTATGGAGGTGGAAGCTATGGATTTACATTTAAAAGGGAAAACGGCATTAGTAATTGCTTCAAGTCAAGGTTTAGGAAAGGCTGTCGCTAAGCAATTAGTTAAAGAAGGCGTAAATGTAATGATATCAAGTAGAGATGAACAGAAGCTGTCTAAAGTGAAAGAGGAGCTCCTTGCCGTAGACGGAGGACGAGTTGAATATGAGGTGGCTGATATTACCAAGGTTGAGGACATCAAACGATTGGTGCATGCGACAAGCACAGCCTTTGGGAAAATTGACATTCTTGTTAATAACGCAGGGGGTCCTCCAGGTGGTGGGTTTGAACAATTTGATGATGAGCAGTGGGAGCAAGCATTTCAATTAAATTTATTAAGCTATATCCGTTTAATACGAGAAGCGCTTCCAGACCTTAAACAATCCGGTGGGCGCATATTAAATATAGCCTCATCCTCTGTGAAGCAGCCGATACCGGGATTAATCCTGTCAAATACATTCCGTATGGGGATTCAAGGCTTGGCTAAAAGCCTGGCTGAGGAGCTTGCTCCTTATGGCATCTTAGTTCATACAGTATCACCGGGGAGAATCGCTACAGATCGTGTCGACCATTTAGATCAATTAAAAGCTGACAAGCTAGGTAAGTCTAAAGAGGAAGTAGCGGAGCAGGCAAGAAAAAATATTCCGCTAGAGCGGTATGGAACGCCAGAAGAGTTTGCAAATGTAGTGACCTTTTTAGCGTCAGAGGCCTCAAGTTATATGACTGGTAGCTCCATACTAGTAGATGGTGGAATGATTAGAGCTATATAAATATAACCGCTTTGAACCATGATATCTTCATGATATTGTGGTTCAACTGCGTCCTATCTCTTCAACATCACCTTTTTGTTACATTTTTCTAAAGATATACAAGTTAAGGTAGGAGTAGGGTGGATTATGTGGTACCTTGGATACAATACTTTTTCATTAGTTAGAGGAGCTGAAGCTGTTCGTGAAGAATATTGCGATTGGTGCAACAATTATTATTTTGTTGGCAGGCGCAGCTATTGCCTATATAGGGATGACCCAGGAAGGTTTATTTGCATCGGACTCTAATGAAGTAGAGAATCTTCCTACGAGAGAGCTAGGTACTAAGACAGAGGCAGCAGAAGGAATTATTGACTATGAAGCCTCCACGGAACGTGTGGTTTTTCAAGAAGGGGAAGAAGAGAAAGTAAAAGAACTCATACAAACGCATCATGATTTTTTGAACCATTTGGCAGGCTGGGGTGGAGTTGAACGGTTAGACCATTCCGAGCTAACCGAGCGTGAGAAATGGAGAACATTAAAATCAGATGTCCAATGGATGATGGACTATGGTCTTTCACACTCAGAAATGATGAATGATCTTAGGAATGCAGAAGCACTTATAGAAGTGTCGGAGGAGCACTCTGATGAAATGTCTGTGCGATATCTTCATCGAATTTTTCATGATTTAGATGCAGAATTAAATGGGACGAATGTCGACCGAATATGGAATGTCACGTATGCTTTCGGTGCGGAGGAAGAGATAAATAAGGTTTATAATTATATGCATGATTTAGAGGCAAATGATTAATATAATTTAAAAAAATGAAGGAGTGAAAGGCATGCACCATACATTTACGGCTACTGATTTAACAAAACAGGAACACTATCGGCTTCTTTCTGGTTCTGTGGTGCCAAGACCTATTGCTTTTATTACAACCCTATCGTCTGAGGATACAGGAGTCGTGAATGCGGCTCCTTTTAGTTTTTTTAATGTGGTTTCAGCGGATCCGCCATTAGTCTCTATTTCTATTGGAAGAAAGGATGGACGAATGAAAGACACAGCCCGCAATGCTCTTTATAACAACGAACTTGTCATTCATGTTACTGATAAAGTTATCCTTGAGGGTGTAAATGAAACTGCGGCAAATTTAAAGCCAAATGAAAGTGAGCTTGATCGAACAGAATTCCATGTAAAACCAAGTGAAATTGTCAAAACACCGGGCATAATAGAAGCAAAAGCTCGCTTTGAGTGTATACTTCATAATCATATACCTATAGAAAATGAGTATGGGGTCATTACGAATGATTTACTGCTTGCAAAAGTGGTTTGCTATCATGTAGCCGAGGATGTGTATGATCCCGAGAAAGGCTACTTGTCCTCAGAAGCATTGATGCCAGTTGCTCGATTAGCGGGACATGATTATGCTTTTTTAAGTGACGTGTTTTCAATAAAGAGGCCAGAATAATTCTTGAATGTCTCACGGTTATAGACATAAAAACCAAAATTTGATCCTTGCAGGATGAAGGATTTAGGTCTAGAATGCAGAACATTATATTGTGCTTTATATGGAATTTGAATGAGAAAGAAGAGATCCTATGCTTGAAAAACGACAGATCAGTAAGGGAACCTTTTTCTTGATTGCGGTTTTACTAGTATGGGTCAAAACCTATACGTCGTATAAGCTTGAATTTAATTTAGGAGTAAAAGGGTCCTTGCAAGAATTTTTGCTATTAATAAACCCACTTAGTGCAACGATTTTATTATTTGGGTTGGCTTTATTTGCTAAGGGAAAAAGAGCATGTTGGTGGATCGTCATACTAAGCATTTTAATGACGGTTACGCTGTATTCAAATATTATGTTTTACCGGTTTTTTGATGATTTTTTGACGTTACCTAACTTGCTACAGACTGATAACGTCAGTAATATGACTGATGGTATTTTTTCCACCATGTATGGCTATGATTTTTTATACTTTTTGGATGTAGCTATTTTAATCTTTCTACTTCGAAAAGTGGAGATAACCGAGGTTCGCCTGAGAAAAAGCATGGCTTCTCTAGCCATTATGGCAAGTCTGGTCATTTTTACAGTAAACCTGACACTTGCTGAAATTGATCGACCACAGCTGCTGACAAGAACCTTTGATCGGAATTATATTGTGAAGTATTTAGGGTTATATAACTATACGATCTATGATGGCATCCAAACGGCACAAATGGAATCTCAACGAGCGTATGCTAGCAGTGATGACCTTACAAATGCTAAGCACTATACCTCCTCGCATTACGCGGAGCCAAATGAAGAGCTGTTTGGTATAGCTGAAGGCAAGAACATAATTAAGATTCATTTAGAAAGCTTTCAATCCTTTCTGATTGATTATGAATTGGATGGCGAAGAGGTCACACCTTTTTTAAATCGTCTAGCGCATGGCGAGGATGACATCCAGTATTTTGATCAGTTTTTTCATCAAACGGGTCAAGGGAAAACCTCGGATGCAGAGCTCATCCTAGATAATAGTATCTTTGGTCTGCCAACGGGTGCTGCATTTGTCACCAAAGGTCAAAACACCTTTCAATCGCTACCGGCCGTTTTAAATCAGGAGAAGGGGCATACAAGTGCCGTTCTGCATGGGGATTACAAATCCTTTTGGAACCGGGATCAGATTTACAAACAGTTTGGTATTGATTATTTCTTCGATGCCTCCTCGTATCATATGGAGGATGATGCTGTGGTGAATCTGGGATTAAAGGATAAGCCGTTTTTTAAGGAATCTATTCCGATGCTAGAGTCCTTAGATCAGCCTTTTTATGCTCATCTTATTACCTTAACGAATCACTACCCATTTATCCTGGATGAAGAGGATGCGTCTTTAGCACGTGGGACAACAGGAGATAAAACGGTAGATGGCTACTTTCAGACAGCGCGGTATTTAGATGAGGCTGTTGAACAATTTTTTGATGATTTGAAGGAAGCGGGCTTGTTTGAGGATTCAGTTATTGTGTTATATGGAGATCATCAAGGAATTTCTGAAAATCATAATCGTGCGATGTCAGAGGTGCTTGATACAGAGATCACGCCTTACCAAAATGCGCAAAATCAACGAGTTCCCTTTATGATCCGTGTTCCTGGCATGGAGGGTGGAGTAAAGCACACGTTTGGTGGGGAAATTGATGTCATGCCGACGCTGCTTCATTTGCAAGGAGTAGACGCAAAGCCATATATCACCTTTGGAACAGATTTATTTTCTGATGAGCATGATGAGACTGTGGCGTTTCGTGATGGAAGCTTTGTCACACCGACGTATACAAGTGTAGCTGGCACTATGTATGATACTGCGTCTGGTGAGGTGCTTGAATCAAATCAGGAAACAGAGCGCTTAATGGAAAAAGTAAGCGAACAGCTTCAGCTCTCTGATGACGTGTTATATCAGGATTTGCTCAGATTTCATTCCATCTCAAATTTTGAACCAGTTAAGCCTAAAGAGTACTTCTACGGAACAAAGTCAACTGAATAGAAAGGCTGAACATCTCAAAAGAAGGCTAGACAAAAGTATATGAACATAAAGAAAAGACGAAGGATCCTAACTAGGATTCATCGTCTTTTCGTGTTTTCATCTTAACTAGCGTAAGGAGAACCTGAGACTCCTACGGCACAGCACGAGTCTGAAGACATTGAAGGGGTGGTTTTCCGCTTCAAGGGCTGAGGCCGTGCCCGTGGAAAGCGAGGGTTTCTCCTGTAGCGGATTTGTTGCAATGTTCGCGTTAAAAATGAAAGATTTTATGTTTTGTCTCAGCCTGCTTTGTGTGACTAATGACTCCTCTTTAAAATGCTTCACTACTTTATGCCGGTTTTACGGTGCGCTGTGATTTCTTTGGTTTTTTCTTTCCAAGAAGGAAAGGGTATTTCTTAAGAAAGATGATACATGGAACCATGAGAAGTAACGTACTCACAGTATAGAATAATGTCCAAGGAAGAGTCGTCGTTTCAGCCATCTCCATATTTAGCCCATAGTAAACAGAGGCCTTCATAAGATTTAAAGCAGGAAAATGAAGCAAAAGAATAACAATGGAATATTGTCCAAGGTAGACGAGGTAATGAAACCGAGCAAGCTTATGAGCGAGTAAAATGGTTGCTATCAACCCCGCAGTTGCGCCGATATAAAAGTACCAAATCTCCCCATAAATATTACCCCGCATATCAATTCTCTCCGTGTTTAATCCTTGTGCAATAAACGTGATGGCGTACAAAGCCGCTCCGACTATAAGGACAGAACGCCATGAATAGGACTTCCAAAGGTGTTTCGTTGCATACCCAAGACCATAAAAAACAATAGCAGTTAAGGCTACAAGAATACTCCAAGGTAAGACATTAGATGAAATAATGATAGAACTTAGGTATCCAATGAAACCACAGCCTATAAGTAAGATGGGCAACCAACGCCCTTTTGAAAGACGCTGATACAAGTAGAACAAAACCTCAACTACGAACAAGCAAGTGAGAAACCATATAGCTGGATTATACGTTAATTGATAATCTACAGGTGTAGAGATAAAGATGCCGGAAAATGGCACGATAGGATCTACTTGATCTCCCGAAGTAAAAGGGAAATGTCGAGTAACGAAAAACCAAACAATATATGTGATAAATGAAAAGATAAAGTATGGAAGTAACAATCCCCGTGCTTTTTTTAATATAAAAGTAGACGTTGGCAAGGATGAAGTCTTATAAACAATGCCAGATAAATAAAAAAACATAGGCATGTGAAACGCAAATAAAAAATTCTTAATCGAATCATGAATGGGTGCATGACTCATAACGACTAGAATGATGCCAATTCCTTTTGCGGCATCAATCCATTTAACACGATCACTCATAATATTGTGCTCCTTCTATAGATGTTGGCAAAAACTCTTATTAAGCCTACCCTCATTATTAGAACTTGAAAACCATTAGCGAGAATGATGCGAAATAATACATCTTGTTTCATTTTTTTATGGTAAAATAGGTATATAGTTGTGATCTAATGGGTCTAATTATCTGTTTTATTGAGAAATGTTATTAATTAACCTCGATTCTGTTTGACTATAGAAGGGGATTTCATAATGGAGCATTTTCACGGATCTTATAATGTGTCGCTTGTGTTATTGTCCTACCTAATTGCCACGTTAACTTCTTACTCCGCTTTGGATTTGTCTGGAAGGGTTCAATATGAACATGGAAAAGGAAAATGGCTTTGGCTTTCATTTGGGGCAGTCTCAATGGGTTTAGGAATTTGGTCTATGCACTTTGTTGGGATGCTTGCGTATTCTTTTCCGATTCCCGTTTATTATCATATTGGCATTGTCGTTCTATCCATAGTATTTGCCATTATTGCGTCCGCTATTGCGCTTTTTATTGTAGGGCTTAAAAAGCCTAATGATACGATGATATTATTCTTTGGTGGTCTGCTGATGGCCGCTGCTATTTCAGGTATGCATTATGTTGGAATGGCCGCCATGTCGCTTGAGATCACCTATGACTGGGGAACGGTTGCCCTATCAGTAGCAATCGCAGCGTTAGCCTCCTTTGCTGCCTTATGGCTATTATTAGAATTGAAAGCAACACAATCACCTAACGCAGTGCTCTACAAAATAGGAAGCGGATTAATTATGGCTGTTGCTATTACAGGCATGCATTACACCGGTATGGCAGCAGCCACATTTACTCTTTATACAGTTCATTCGCAAAGTGAAGGGTTAATCAATCCACAAAGATTTGCTTTTTGGATTGCTGCAGCCACGTTCATTTCCTTTTGCTTAACGATGGCTGGTATCTATCTAAATAAACGCTTTAACGAAAAAAATACTGATATTGAGCGGCAAGAGCGTTGGTATCGTTCGCTATATGATCACAATAATGACGGAATTCTTTCGGTGAACCAAGAAGGACGCATCTTGCGTGTGAACCCATCTGTTGAACAGATTACAGGTATGCCAGAGAGCCGGTTTCTAAATAAGACCATTCATGAATTGGGTTTATTTAAAGACTTTCAACCATTTAATCGCAAAAGCTACGAGACGAGTTTTGTCAGACCGGACGGCGCTCGTATAGATGTGAAGGTAATGCATCTACCAGTCATTATTGCTGAAAAAGTAGCTGGCATACATATTATGATGCGGGATATATCATTTGAAAAGCAGTCAACTAAACAAATTGAACATTTAGCGTATCATGACGAATTAACAGGTCTGCCAAACAGACGGAAATTTAATGAATTGATGAAAGATACTATTCAATATTGTGAGTCTACCAAGCAATCCTTTGCCATATTAGCGTTGGACATTGATCGATTTAAAATGATAAATGATTCACTCGGGCATATGTATGGGGATCTATTTTTAAAGAAAGTTAGTAAGAGAATTAGCCAGTCCACTAAAAATGAGGACATCACCCTTGCAAGATTTGGCGGAGATGAATTTGTAATCATATATAGAAATTATCAAAATAGAAAATCAGTAGCCACATTTGCTGAGCATATTGTAGAGGTCATTCAAAAGCCATTTCATCTAAAGGAGCACGACTTATACATTTCAGCAAGTATCGGTCTAGCGGTATACCCAGATGATGGAGATCAGCCTGATGAACTGCTTAGAAATGCGGATATTGCCATGTATGAAGTGAAAAAGAACGTAAAAAATGGATACCGTTTTTATGCAAAAGACTTTAATACACAAATCGAAGAGAAGTTAGAGTTAGAATCAGATTTAAGAAAAGGGATAGCTAACAATGAATTAATTCTCCATTATCAACCTAAGTTTTCAGTGGACGGGCAGACGGTGTCTGGGGTGGAAGCACTTGTAAGATGGGAGCATCCAGATAAAGGCCTGCTTGCTCCAGGTGTTTTCCTTCCAGTTGCTGAGGAGACTGGGCTTATCTTTGAAATTGGAACATGGGTTTTAAAAAAGGCTTGCCAGCAAATGAAAATATGGCAGGAGGAAGGCGGATTTCGTGTTCCTATAGCAGTTAACCTTTCATCTCAACAATTTCATGAGTCGGACTTTGACCAACATATTCAATATGTCCTTCATGAAACAGGTTTAGAGGCGAAGTATTTAGAACTAGAGATTACAGAAGGTATGA
The DNA here is from genome assembly GCF_007293315.1 of Alkalicoccobacillus porphyridii. Lineage (GTDB taxonomy): Bacteria > Bacillota > Bacilli > Bacillales > Bacillaceae_D > Alkalicoccobacillus > Alkalicoccobacillus porphyridii. The sequence goes on along the minus strand of NZ_VLXZ01000003.1, from coordinate 35,896 downwards.
TGATGGATGCTGAAACGTCAACGGTTACCTTACAGAAGCTAAGTGATCTTGGTGTGAAAATTAGCCTTGATGATTTTGGGACAGGTTATAGTTCTTTGAGTTATTTAAAGCAATTTCCTATCACTCGCCTGAAAATTGATCGATCTTTTATTAACGATATTACAAGGAATGATCACGATCGAGCCATTGTATCAACCATCATTTCTATGGCTAAACACCTTAAGATGAATGTTACCGCTGAAGGTATTGAGACAAAGGATCAGTTAGATTTTCTTATGCAAAACAAATCGATGGAAATTCAGGGATACTATTTTAGTAAACCGCTTCCTGCTAATGAGGTAGAGGCGCTTTATTTGAATAAGGCAGCTATATAAAGGTAAGAAACATAGTAAAAAAGTGGGTAATGTCATCGATGACGTTACCCACTTTTTTCTTTAGCGTAAAGGTCACCCAAAAGTGTAGCCCTATCTCTTACGTTTAAAGATGGATGATTTAATAAATAGAGAAAGGGTATTGATTACTTAAGAATATTTAAATGTCGGGGGATGATCATTATGCCTGAGATTACAGCTGAACTAGTAGAAAGATGGATAAAAAACTGCGTACAGAAACTAAAGCAGGATGAAGAATATCTTTCCACGCTTGACCATTATGTAGGAGATGGAGACCATGGTCAGAACGTGATTGGTGCATTTCGTCAACTAGAGTCTAATTGGCCAAACGAGGTGACGTCGCTTGGCTCTATATTTAACTATGTAGGTTCAGTCCTTCAAAAGGAAACAGAATCAGCGGCGGTCCATCTCTACGGGGAAGCTTTCCTTGAGATGTCAAAAGAGCTACATGGCAACGACGTAACGATTAAACAGTTTGGAGCAGGGCTGCAAACCGCTGTCGTGAAGATGAAGCAAATTGGAGATACGAAGCGTGGAGACAAAACATTAATTGATGTGTGGGCTTCAGTAGCAGATGCAGTTGAGAAGCAAACCCATCCTAACTATCTAGTGTTCGAAGATGCTGCGAAGAGTGCGTTAAAAACCTCAAAATATTTAACGGCACAAAAAGGGGAAGCAGCAAAGCGAGGCAATAAATCAATTGGATTCTTAGACCCAGGTGTTGTTTCAAGTTACTATCTATTTCAAGCATTAACAAATGTCTTAACAGAGGCCGAAAAGGACTCCATCAAGAATTAATACCCAAAATTAAAAATGCATGCCCCTATCCGAACATGACTGAAAAAAGTATGTTCGGATTTTTGTGTAGGTTTATGATGTTGTTGAATTCTATGGTTCTACCTACGGTTAATGTAGAGGAATTGAGCTAAACAAGTCCCTTTCCCATCACTAGCGGACGTAATTTGAGGGCTGACACCTGCGGGATGAAAAGGAGGTCACTGAAAAATTATCTTTTTAAGACTGCGAAATTTCTTAAATTGTTTAAGTCAGAACGTTAGCGGAAGGGGAACCCTGTAGCGGCGCCGTAGAGCCAGAATGATAGAAACAGCCATTCTTTTTATGTTTGCCAAAACCAATGTATGAAGAACAGTATGTATCACAAACTATTAGGAAGTATTAGACAAGAATTAATGGAGTGAAGATATGAAGACGACCACTGAGGTGCGTTACCTGCGCTTACTCATCATTATCCTAATAGGAGTAGTAGTCTGGTTTATGCCTGTTCCAAGCGGACTAGACCCAATAGCCTGGCAGCTATTTGCTATTTTTGTAGCTACGATCACTGGATTAATTATTAAACCATTGCCCATGGGCAGTGTGGCTATCTTAGGATTAACAGCTGTGGTCATTACAGGAACATTGGAAATGGGAGAGGCGTTAAGTGGATTTCAGAACAGTACAATATGGCTCATTGTCATAGCTTTTTTTATCTCAAGAGGGTTCATTAAAACAGGACTTGGTGCTAGAATTGCTTATTTTTTTGTTCGATTATTTGGGAGAAAAACACTCGGTCTCTCCTATTCATTAATTGTTAGTGATTTAATGCTAGCTCCAGCCATGCCGTCTAACACGGCAAGAGCAGGTGGAATCATTATGCCCATTGTTCGTTCCCTTTCTGAAGCATATGGGTCAAAGCCTGACAATGGAACAGAATGGAAAGTAGGATCTTTCCTCATTACTTCCTCCTTTCAAGGTGACATGATTACTTCTGCAATGTTTCTTACGGCAATGGCAGCAAACCCTTTGGCTGCTCAAATTGCTTTTAATATCACAGGACAAGAGATTACATGGACGGGGTGGATGCTGGCAGCCATTGTTCCTGGAATTGTAAGCTTATTATTAATTCCGGTAGTGATTTATAAGCTTTACCCCCCAGAGGTCAAAGAAACGCCTGGGGCACCTGCATTGGCGATGGAAAAGCTGCAGGAGATGGGAGCACTCAAGCGAGATGAGTGGTTTATGATTGCCGTATTTATTCTACTCTTAACTCTATGGATGACTGGATCGTACATAAGGATTGATGCAACGGCAGCTGCTTTTATTGGTCTGGTGACATTACTCGTAACCAACGTATTGTCATGGTCGGATATCAAAAAGGAAGAGGGAGCTTGGGATACGCTAGTTTGGTTTTCGGTTTTAGTCATGATGGCTGAATATCTAAACAGCTTAGGCATGATCCCATGGTTTAGTGAAATGATGCAGGGCACTGTTCAAGGGTTAGGGTGGACATATACCCTTGTCATTCTCGCCATTGTTTACTTTTACTCTCATTACTTTTTTGCGAGCAATACAGCCCATGTAAGTGCCATGTATGCCGCTTTCCTGTCAGTCATTGTCGCAGCAGGAGCGCCACCTTTATTATCAGCGTTGTTACTCGGGTTCTTTAGCAACTTATTTGGTTGTACGACGCATTATGGGAGTGGTCCAGCCCCTGTATTCTTTGGTACGGGTTATGTGACGCAACAGAAGTGGTGGTCACTCGGTTTTATCATTTCGATTATTCATATCACAGTGTGGATTGGTATTGGCGGACTATGGTGGAAGCTGCTTGGATTATGGTAGGAGATTGAGGTTAGCAGGTGTTGACCTAAGGGACAAAGCCACTTAGGTCAATGCTTTTTTATGCTGGGCTGGTACTTTTTACTTTAGTCTTGAGTAATAAAGGCATAGCGATTAATGCGAGAATAGCGCCGAACCAGAACGTTTCACGTAAGCCAAAAGATTGAGCGATAGCACCAGCAATCAGTGGGCCAAGAAATATTCCCAACGCGTAAAAGGATTGATAAAACCCCATAACCGAGGTTCGAATGGATTGTACTGGAAGGGACGCGATTTTTCCAAGAAGTAATGGGAGAAATAGACCCAGGGTCAAACCAATAACTGCATGAACCATACTCAATGTAATCAATGTTTGAGTAAACGGTAAGACAAACATACATCCTGCTGTCACAAGGAGAGACCCAACCAATATCAATTGAATCTGGGACTCCTTTAAGCTAATAAAGGCAAGCCCTAATGAAGCAATGGCATGTGGGATAAAAAATGCGGTCACGATCCAAAAGAGACTGCCTTCATCCACTCCAATTCTAGAGGCATATAGTGGTGTAAATCCAAATATAGTGATAAATAGTATGCCATGACCAATCATTGATAGGGCAGTAATCGATATTAAGGATGGTACTTGTAACGTTCGCTTGATATAATCCGCTACACGAGGTTTTACCTCGGTAGTTGTTCTTTCTACTGGAAGGTCTTTAATAAATAGTGCCAAAAACATACCACAGAGCGAGGCAGCCACAGCCACCCAAAAAGGCAAATTCCATCCGAAGCCCTGAACGAGAAAGCCGGCTATTGCCATGCTTATAAACTGAGGCATCACCGTTAGAAACTGGAGCGTCCCCATTGCTCGAGATGATTGTGAACGCAAAAAATACTGAGCATAAATAACTGTAGCCATCACCCACATAGAAGCTGTGATTCCTGCAAGAAGACGGGCGATCAGGATGGCAGTAAAGGAATCTAAATACACAAACATGATGCCACTTATTGCAGCTACCCCAAATCCACCTATGTAAAGCTGTTTACGTATTCGTTGCAGCATATCTGAAAGAATTCCTAACGGGAAACGAATGAGCACCTGTGTGACCCCGTAACTACCAAGAATAATTCCAATGGCAGCGTAACTGAAATTTCTCTGCTCTAAATAGAGACTGAAGGTAGGGACATAGATATATGTAGCAAACCAAAAAAAGAAAACGGTAGATAGAAAAAGGATATGATCCTTTATTGTAATTGTAGTTTCTGCCTCTTGTAGAACACGTGCCATCGTTGGAGCTCCCCCTAGATTAAAAAAGACATTCCTATTTAACCTATTACAAGTCTACAATGCTTGCAAGCTTTTCTTCACTTGGAAAAGTACCTATGATTGTAAAGATAATGATTCTGAGACCTATCTAATCAAGTGGACGAAAATGGAGGCTGACACTTGGGGGAGAAAAAGGAAGTTGTTGAAAATGTCATCTAGAAATGAGCTCGGAGCACCGCTACAGGAGAAATCTTCGCTTTCCTAGGGCACGGCCTCAGCCATTGAAGGAGAAGATCACTCCTTCAATGTCTTCAGACTCGTGCTGGTCCCTTAGGAGTCTTCGATTTCTCCTTCCGCTCATGTTACCGATTAGACAAATGCTCAAACACTTTTATCTGAGGCAATGAGGGCTGTTTTTTGTTTAGAAGTAGATCGCTATCATTCAGTGGCACCCTACTTTTTCCGCTTGTTAGTAGGCATCGGTATGACTATTAAAAAAATGGATTTGAACAGCAATAATAGAGAGGAAAAGTCCTGATTATTGTTTAAATGTTGATGATAGTATTCATCTAAACAAGCGGACAAAAAATGGAGGGCCAACACCTGTGGGATGAAAAGGAGGTCACTGAAAAACGATCTTTATAAGACTGCGAAATTTCTTCAACTGTTTAAGTCCGAACGTTAGCGGAAGGAGAACCCGTAGACTCCTGCGGAACAGAACGCGTCTGAAGACATCGAAGTGGTGGTTTTCCACTTCGAGGGCTGAGGCCGTTCCCGCGGAAAGCGTAGGGTTCCCCTGTAGCGGCGCCATTCAGCTCATTCTTACATGACTTTTTCAGTAGCTTCGAAAAAAAGTTCATTGAGATAAGATGGCATCGCCCGTTAGCTCAGGTACTCCTGCGGTAAGCATACCCCCATTTTCGGGAGCGACATCCGAAGAAACAAAACATGTCCTTACCCTTTCTTTTTACATCGATATCAATTACACATAAGCATGAACTCTATCCTTCACTTGCCGACTTCTTACTACCAATCGTACAATGAAGTTGCAGGACCATTTCGGTTGAGGAGGTTTTTTGATGGAAGGTACAGATCACATTATTAAACAAACTGAACAATTTGGTGCAAGGAATTATCATCCGCTCCCCATCGTGTTATCAAAAGGAGAAGGGGTGTGGGTATGGGATCCGGAGGGTACAAAGTATCTAGATATGTTAAGTGCCTACTCGGCGCTTAATCAGGGGCATTGCCATCCCGTAATTATTAAGGCGCTTAAGGAACAGGCTGAGCGGATTACACTAACGTCTAGAGCATTCCATAATGATCAGCTAGGAATTTTTTATGAAAAAGTGGCAGTGCTAACAAATAAAAATATGGTGTTGCCTATGAATACTGGGGCTGAAGCTGTAGAGACAGCTGTAAAAGCAGCGAGAAAATGGGCGTATGAAAGCAAGGGCGTACCAATCAATCAGGCCGAAATCATTGTCTGCGAAAATAATTTTCATGGACGCACAATGACAGCAGTCTCGCTTTCCTCAAATGAAGAATATAAGCGTGGGTTCGGTCCAATGCTAACTGGGATCAAAATTGTGCCTTATGGAGATATTGAGGCATTAAAGAAAGCAATAACTACAAATACGGCTGCTTTTCTTGTTGAGCCTATTCAGGGAGAGGCAGGTGTTATCCTGCCGCCCCATGGATATTTAGCAGAGGCCGCAAATCTGTGTAAACAGGAACAGGTGTTATTTATTGCTGATGAAATACAGTCTGGACTCGGTCGTTCTGGAAAAGTCTTTGCCTGTGATTGGGAGCGTGTAGTACCCGACATGTATATTTTAGGTAAGGCTTTAGGTGGTGGAGTCATGCCTATCTCTGCGGTAGTAAGCAACGAAGACATATTAGGGGTGTTTGCGCCTGGTTCGCATGGATCCACTTTTGGTGGGAATCCACTCGCTTGTGCAGTGTCTATTGCTTCATTACAAGTTATTGAAGATGAGAAGTTGGTAGAGAATTCATTCACACTTGGAGAATACTTTATGTCTAAACTTCGGACCTTAGATCATCCAATCATTCATGAGGTTAGAGGAAGAGGTTTGTTTATAGGCGTGGAGTTAACAGAGCCAGCAAGACCCTATTGCGAGAAATTAAAGGAAAAAGGATTGCTTTGCAAAGAAACACATGAAAATGTCATTCGATTAGCTCCTCCTTTACTGATTACAAAAGAAGAAATTGATTGGGCTTTTGAACGTCTAAAGTCAATATTTAACGAATCTAACGAACTTTTAAACTAGACATCATTAGAGAAATTTGTTCTTTATTACGGAAAATAAGTTGCGGGCGCCTAAAGGTGTCCGTATAATATTCAGTATCGCGTTCTTATTAAAGAACAAATCAGAGAGTAAGGAGAGTTAGAAGATGGATGGAAAGAAAATAAGAATGTTAAGAAAGGAAAGGGGAATGACATTAAATCAGCTGGCAGATCAATCAGGGGTGTCGAAATCATATATTAGCTACGTAGAAAGAGGTATACAAAAAAATCCAAGCGTTGAAATTTTATCAAAACTCGCTAATGCTATGGACATCCCTTTTATTGAGTTGATACGACACATAGATAGGCAATAACTTACTGTTGTTTTGATTGATCTTTACGCCAACGGTTAAATTCTAGAAATTCTCGGAACTGATCCTGACTTATGCCAGACGCTTTGGCTTCTCTTACTAATTCCAACCATTCATTATCAAGATCACTATGTTCAGTCGCTGATTTTTCGTAAAGTAATGTTTCAATTGGTACATTTAAGATAACTGATATTTTTTCTAAGAAGTGTATAGATGGGTTAGATTGAATATTACGTTCAATAGAGCTTAAGTATGATTTGGCAACTCCTGCATTTTCTGCCAATTCCGAAAGGGAAAGGCCCTTTGCTAGCCTGCATTTTTTTACTTGATTTCCAATCATAATAGGTACCTCACTTATATCTTTGACTAGTCGCTATTATACCAGTACATCAATTGTTCTGTAAATAGAACATTAGGGTAAAAGCCTGATACGACAGCCATTATTATAGTATTTTCCCAATTTGCAATTTTTATAATAAAAAATTCTGAAAAAGACATTAGACACGGGTATAAAGATCTACGAAAAGAGTAAAAAGTTAATCTAGTACATATGACTAGATTAATAACTCAACAAGGACTTCGAATGTATGAAATCCTTGATGTAGTATGTGAATGTCAGCTTCAAATAAATAATTGCATAAAAACTACTCGTCTTCTTTTGCCTCACTAATAAACCTCCTGACTTCATCAATTGTAAGGCCAAGCTCTCTCGCCTCCATCACTAAGTGTAACCATTCATGATCATTATTATCACAAATTACAAACACCTCCATTTAATCAATGAGTTACAAGGGAAATATTGTAGGTTATAACGTTCATTATATAGAACGATTATTGTCTTTAAAGAGAACAAAAGCTAAAGAATTCTTAATGTAGCAACCTATTAATTTCCTAAGCAACAATTGGAAAGCATTCAATGACAACATTACGTATAGGTAAATGAAGAATTAGAAAGCCATTGCACGATAGAAGCGGTGAGTCTAAGATAGTTAATAAGAGGAAAAAATAAGATGGAAATGGGGATAAACAATGAAAGCACTAATCAATATTGATTATACAAACGATTTTATTGCTGAAGAAGGTGCCTTATCAGTGGGAGAACCTGGGCGCGCGATTGAAAGTGAAGTTGTTAAGGTTACAAAACAATTTGTTGATAATGGTGACTTTGTTGTGTTTGCCGTAGATGTTCATGATAAAGAGGACCCGTACCATCCGGAAAACAGCCTATTTCCACCTCATAATCTTCGAAACACAGAAGGACGTCATTTGTATGGGGCCCTTGGAGAGTATTATAATGAAGTGAAAGAGAATCCACAGGTATATTTTATGGACAAAACAAGGTATTCGGCGTTTGTGGGCACTGATTTAGACATTAAGCTTCGCGAGCGTGGTATTACAGAAGTCCATTTAATTGGAGATGTGACAGATATCTGTGTGCTACATACAGCCATTTATGCTTATTCGCTTCAATACAAAATTGTCATTCATCAACAAGCAGTTGCAAGCTTTAATCAAGCTGGCCACGAATGGGCGCTTGAGCATTTTCAACAATCTTTAGGGGCTACTATTCGTTAATAAAAAAGGAGTTACACTCATGTCATCGAAAGAAACCATTTTTGATTATATCGATTCTAAGGAATATAGACATGTGTATGTCTGCAATCATTGTAAACATCCGATGTTTGCTAAGGATAATAAGAGCATAGTGGAATGTTTGAATTGTAAGCAGGACGAAGGCTTTCAAATCGTTCCGTTCTACAATCCTTCACAGGACTATGCACTTGATGCCGATTATTATGCCATCACGATGATGTACGCTCTGTGGAAACAGAATGTTCATAAAAACAATGTCGTGTATGATGACTTTTACCGTAAACCACCTTTCATACGTGGCGTAGGTGATTATCGTGGGGAGCTCGGTGGATATGTTGCATTTGGAGGATTAGATCATCTCATTGAAATCCTTTCAAATCTTTACTTTAATGATAACGATATTGATTATTTAAGAAATCAACCTGAGTCATTTGATGAAGCCTTCTTAGAAGACTTAAAAACACTACGATTTAGTGGAGATCTTTATTCTGTTCAAGAAGGGAATTTAATATTTCCAAACACACCATGTGTAAGAATAGAAGCCCCAGTATGGGAGTGTATTTGGATTGAAGCCATGTTGCTTAACACGATTAACGCGGAGTCATTGCTTTTAACCAAAGGGTCACGCCTTGTTACCGTCACCGAGGGAGATGTGTTACTTGAGATGGGGAAACGACGGGCTCAGGGAAGAGATTCAAGTGTAAATGGAGCCAAGATGGCTTATATTGCAGGCTTTCAAGCAACAAGTAATGTGAAAGCTGGGAAAGATCTTGATATACCTATTACTGGGACGATGGCCCATGTATATATAATGTTTCATGAGAGTGAATACGAAGCGTTTAAAACATATGCAGATACATTTCCACAGAAAGTCGTGCTATTGCTTGATACGACAGATACGCTTGGCAGTGGTCTGCCTAATGCGATTCGAATTGCTAAAGAGATGGAGCAAAGAGGGCAGAAGCTTGCTGCAGTGAGATTAGATAGTGGTGACCTCGCCTACCTTTCAAAAAAAGTTCGAAAACACTTAGATGAAGAAGGTTTAAACTATGTGAAGATCTCTGCGACGAATGACCTTGATGAATACACGATTGCTTCATTAAAGCAGCAGGGAGCTAAAATTGATATCTGGGGAGTGGGGACGAAATTCATCACAGCGTACGACAACCCTGCCCTCGGAGGCGTACACAAGATCGTTGCACGAAGTCCATTTGACCATGAATTGGAGACCAATGGTGGAAGCTTAAAGAAAGATGATTGGATTTCGCTGATTAAGATCTCTGAAAGCATCGATAAGGTACTCAACCCTGGACGCAAAAAGGTATATCGCCTATACGATCAGAATCATATGGCAAAAGGAGATTATATTTGTTTGGAGCACGAGCAGCTGGAGGGCAAAGAAGAATTGGTTCTAAAGCATCCTACAAATCCGCTTAAATCAAAAACAATCCGTAACTTTACATATGAGGAACTTCATAAAAAAATCTTTGATGCGGGTCAGCTCGTATATGATCAGCCATCTATGCAAGAGCTGAGGGACTATCATCAGTCGGCTAAAAAAACATTCTGGGAGGAATATCTTCGTTTAGAAGTTCCTGAAGTTTATCCAGTCGCACTATCAGATGAGCTAAGAGAGTTAAAGGAGAATATGATCGCCGGCAAAAATCCAACTGAGAGGTGAAATAAGTGAAAATTGGTGTGTATGGCTCTTCCTTTGATCCAGTTACAAATGTACATTTATGGACGGCTTCTACTATCTTCCACCGTAAGAAGTTAGATAAAGTATTATTTCTTCCTTCTTCAAATAAAAGACGTGATAAAAACTTAAACATTTGTGACCATCATCGGATTGAGATGGTGAAGCTAGCCATTAAGGATGATCCCAGATTTGAACTGTCAACGGAAGAGATCTATGCACCTTTGGGCAGACAATACACTTATTTCACTATGCAAATATTAAAAGAAACATATCCAAATGATGAGCTATTTTTTGTAATGGGAGCAGATTTGCTCGAAAATATTGGTCAGGGAAGCTGGGTCCAAGGGGACAAACTGCTTGAGGAAAATCAGTTTATCGTCATGGCACGAGATGGGATCGATATGCTAAAGACGATTGCCCAGTCGCCTATCCTTCGAAACGTAGACGATGGTCGCTTTCAATTAGTTGATAAAGGGTTAGCCATGGAAATAAGCTCCACGTATATTCGTGAAGAATTTAGCAGAGGTGGAGAACCTCGGTATCTCCTCCCTGAAAGCTGCTACCAATATATTAAAGAGCATCGTCTATATCAAGAAATAGAGTAAACGGAGGGATGTCATGACTTTTTGGAAAAATGCAGATAACCGTAATGATCACCGAGAAAAGGTAGAGGAATTTCTGCTACCTGGTGAAAGGCTGTTACAAACGTATGGTTTGTTAATAGACTTTGTTGCTTTAACAGATCAACGAATCATTTTTGTTGGCAGATCCTTTGTTTCAAAATCCTCGGAGGTCGTATCCATTCCCTATCAGAAGATTGAAGAGGTCGCCCTGTTAAAGGACCGACGTATAGCCATTACAAATCCAGTTCGGATTAGTACAAGATCCAGAAGCCATCAATTAAACCTAGTAAAGGGTAGTGACTCGCTAGGATTTTATAACCAGCTCGTCAAGCACATGTTAAACGCATCATCCAGATCAGAATTTTAAGCAGTGGGTAAAGTCATCAATGACTTTACCCACTATTTTTTGTGATGAGAATCGAAAAGCTTATGCAGAATGACAACTGAGTTATTGAACGCGGTAGATTTAGCAAGAAGCAGGAGCTCATAGCAAGAGAAAAAGTCTGCATACCAAGAGAAGCGGTAGATTTAGCAAGAAGCAAGAGCTCTTAGCAAGAGAAAAAGCCTGAATACCAAGAGGAGCGGAGATTTAGCAAGAAGCAGAAGCTCATAGCAAGAGAAAAAGTCTGCATACCAAGAGAAGCGGTAGGTATAGCAAGAAGCAAGAGCTCATAGCAAGAGAAATACCAAGAGAAGCAGGTGATTTAATAAGAAGCAGAAGCTCATAGCAAGAAAAAAAGCCTGAATACCAAGAGAAGCGGTAGGTATAGCAAGAAGCAAGAGCTCATAGCAAGAGAAAAGGCCTGAATACCAAGAGGAGCGAAGATTTAGCAAGAAGCAAGAGCTCATAGCAAAAAGAACAAGTCTGATTCCTGTTGTGATGCAAATGAGCACAGTTTAAATAAATTTTTCAGCGAACTCAATGAAAAGGTTCATCGAGTTAAGATGGCAGAGCCAGATTGACTCACTCCCGCGGTAAGTGGATCCCTATTTTGGGAGCGACGGACGAAGAAACGAATCACGAGACCTCTCTATCCCATTTATAAATCTAAAAATTTATAAATTTTTCTAAGTAAGATTAACTTTTCCTTCAAGGTTGCCGATATAAGGATGATGGATACCTTGGCATAGATGGAGGAATGGTCAATGAAAAACAAACCAAAAAAGAGTAATCGCTATAAACGAGGAATGAGCTTACGAGCGAAATTAATCGCTTCGTTTTTGTTTATTTTGATTGTGCCTACATCAGTCATTGGATTCTTTGCTTACGATAGCGCAAGGAATAACACAGAGTCTTTAATTAAACAGGAAGCAGATGAAAGCATTGAAACATTAAATCAAACCATAAACCAATATATTAAATCACAAGAAGAAAATTTGGACCTATTAGCGAATGTGTTATCCGACACGTTAGAGGATCAAGCGGTCGATACCTTTATTGAACAATTTTATATCTCGCAGGAAAATGTTGGGCAAGCATTAATAGGGACAGATTCTGGTACCTTTATCTACCATCCTTCTACCTATGATTATCCTGAATCATTTGATGTCAGAGAACGTACTTGGTATCAGCAAGCAAAGTTAAATGCCGGAGAGATATTTGTATCAGCGCCTTATGCCTCTATGGCTACAGGGAATATGTCGATTACGCTCTCTAGAGCTTTAGATGATGGCAGTGGGGTTGTAGCTGTTGACTTAGAATTAGATGACCTCACCCGTATGCTAGAATCAATCACTGTCGGTAAAGAAGGCTACATGTTTTTGCTTGATCGAAACCAGAGCTTTATTTCACATCCAACTCAGGAAGCGGGTACAGTGGCGCAGGACGACTTCTTTGCAAGGATGTACCAGGATGATGCAGGTCAGTTTGAATATATCTTTGAATCTGAAGACAAATATATGTCCTATCTCACAAACGACGTAACAGGCTGGAAGGTCGCTGGAACCATGTTCTCAGATGAAGTGTCTGAGGCAGTGAACCCTATATTTTGGCACACGTTGATCGTGATGGGGAGTACTCTTATAGTAGGGATGATCTTAATTATTGCAGTTATTCGATCCATTACAAAACCAATTCATACGTTGGTAAAGGTAGCCGGCATCATGGGCACAGGAGACCTAAGCGAACATCCTGAGCTACGGCAAAATCGAAAAGACGAAATGGGTCAGCTTGCTTCAGCCTTTGAGCAGATGAGAGTGTCTTTTCTCGATCTATTACAAGGTGTTCTAGAAAAATCAACTCAAGTAGCAGCAGCATCGGAGCAGCTACTAGCCAGTTCAGAACAGAACACAAAAGCAACAGAACAGATCACTACTGTCGTTCAAGAGGTTGTATCAACAACTGAGGCTCAAGGGCAAGCAATGGAGAACAGTTCACACAAGGCTACGCATCTATCAGCATCAATCGATGAGATCGAGCAACATTCTGCAGTAACCTCAACCACCGCTGGAAAGGTGCAAACTGCTGTCATGGCTGGAAGCAGGGCAGTTGAATCGAGTATGGAGCAAATGAATACCATTCAAGAAACAAGCTCCGTGGTATCACAGAGAATGAATCAGCTTGGGGAAAGCTCAAGGGAGATTAACCAGGTCACAAATGTAATTAAGGATATTGCCGAACAGACGAATCTCCTTGCACTGAATGCCTCAATCGAAGCAGCCAGAGCAGGTGAAACAGGTAAGGGTTTTGCTGTTGTCGCAGAGGAAGTAAGAAAGCTTGCAGAGCAATCGGCTGCTGCCAATAATCAGATTAAAACCATCATCCTAAAGATTCAAGATCAAGTGGAGTTAGCTTCTCATGCAATGAATGTTGGTGGGGTTGAAGTAGAAAAGGGAATTCAGGTTGCAAAGCAGGCAGATCATTCATTTGATCAGATTGATGAGTATATGAGCGACATGCTCTCAAAAATTAACCATGTTAAGACAGAATCTATGCAAATTTCATCGGATGCGAGACAATTTGTCGACGTATTTAAAGAAGTCTCTGCGAGTGCGGCAGAAACCTCATCAGAGATGCAGAGCGTGTCTGCTTCAACTGAAGAACAACTGGCTTCAATGGAAGAAATCTCAAGCTCTGCAGAAAGTCTCACAAGACTCTCTGAGGAACTCCAGGAGCTTGTGCAAGTCTTTAAATGGTAACCATGTACTGACAATTAAGTCTAATGGATGTTTAAATAAGCTCGTCTCTTTGATGTATAAGAGAACGAGCTTATTCCTGTTTCCTGTTTTCCCAAGAAGTTCTTTGTTATAGTAAAGCTATTAATTATTCACGTGAAGAGACAAAAGGAGTTAAACGAGAAAGTGGGCACACGAATCTGGAAGCGGAAAAACCCCTACAACTTAAGAACAGTCATTATCTTGCTTGTCTGTACGGTCGTATTAATTGCACTCTTATGTACGGGTATGCTTGTTGCTTATGATTATGCCAAATCAACAAAAGCATCACTTGAAGACAAAGCATGGACCATTGCAACCTCGTTTGCCCGCTCCCCTGTAGTGATAGAAGGCCTTCAAGCAGAAAGAACACAGGATGAGCTACAAGCTTATGCAGATGAAGTCCAAACGGAAACTGGCGTTGATTACATCGTGGTGATGAACATGAATCGTGTTCGATTAACACATCCATTAGAGGAACAGATAGGAAGACAATTTGTCGGTGATGATGTAAGTCCTGCGTTTGGGGGGCAGACCTATACATCAACAGCAGAAGGTACGTTAGGTGAGTCTTTACGAGCTTTCATTCCAGTCACAAACGAGGTGGGAGATCAGGTTGGAGTTGTAGCCGTAGGGATATTAACAGACAATATCAATGATGCAGTCTATCGAAGTCAGCTAATGGTGTGGCTTGGTGGGGTTCTTGGTATCATTCCAGCTATACTTGGAGCCATTCTCCTTGCAAAAAAAGTTAAAAAATCAATGCACGACCTTGAACCAGTTGAAATCACTCAATTGCTGGAAACACGTGAAGCGATCCTATCGTCTGTACAGGAAGGGATTATCGTAGTAGATGCTGAAGGGAAAGTCATTGTCTGTAATGCTACAGCATTAGATCTGTTACATAAGACGGGGAAAACAACCGAGCCTCTCCATCAACCTATTGCGGATATCCTCCCTGAATTTGAGCTTCATGAGGTATTAAAGACGGGTGACATCAAACGAAATCAGCCGATGAAACTTCAGGATTATGAATTAGTTGTCACACGAGTTCCAGTTAGTTCTAATGGTGTTCAATTAGGAGCGATGGCGACATTTCAAGATACAACAGAGCTTGCCTTGGCTCTGGATCAACTATCAGGAATAAAATCCTATGCAGAATCCTTAAGCAGTCACACACATGAGTTTATGAATAAGTTGCATGTGGTTTCAGCCATGGTACATACAGAGTCTTATGATGAGCTTCGAGATTACATTAAAACCATTTCAACTTATTATCAGGAGGACGTCGGTTGGATGTCTCGCCACCTCAAAGACCCAGTACTAGTAGGTTACATGTTAAACAAGCTTAATGTTTTAAAAAGAAAAGGGATTCAGGTCACTTTTTCTGGCCAAACGGCATGGCCGGTAGTGAAGGATACAAAATATACAAATGTCATCATTACCGTTATTGGAAACAGCTTAGATAATGCAGCAGAGGCACTTGAATCTAGTTCAAATCCTAAAATAGAAATCACTATGGATGTTAGACTAGGAGAAATAATTTGGCAGCTAAAAGATAATGGATTAACGGTCACACAGTCAGAGCTAGATAACCTGAGGCAGAAGGGGCAATCAACAAAAGGGTCGAAACGAGGATTTGGATTATACCTCATGCAGTCATCACTTGAAGAACTGAACGGGCGGCTAGATATTCAAGCAAACGACGATTTAGGTGTGACACTGCGAGCCGCATTGCCGATAGAAGGAGATAACCATGATAAACGTATTAATAGTTGAAGACGATCCAATGGTGGCTAAGTTTAATGGTATTTATTTAGAAAGAATTGAAGGTTTCCAAACGGTTGGAACGGCTAGCACCATAAAGGAAGCGTGGGAGATTCTTGAGGAGAATGAGGTCCATGTCATTTTACTAGATATTTATATTAATCATGAAAATGGCTTGGACATGTTAGTTGATCTGCGAAAAGGGAATATAGAAGTTGATGTCATTGTAGTCACATCAGCTAACGATCAAAGTTCAATTCAGACGGCCCTGAGATATGGTGCGGTAGATTACCTCATGAAGCCGTTTGAGTTTGATCGTTTTAAAGAAGCATTACATGTCTATGCACAGCGCTATCAGCAGCTTCGCATGGAAGCACTTAAGCAAGAGGAGCTTGATACATTATTTCTACCTAGAACACCAGGAGATGAAATCCAACAAGAGGAGTTGCCTAAAGGAATTACCAAGCATACATTTTTGCGGATTTTAAATGAAATCCAGACATTTGATGATTGGTTTTCGACAGCTGATTTAGCAGACGCTACCTCCATATCCAGAGTATCTTTGCGTAAATATTTACGGTATCTCGAGGAATACGCATTGCTTGAGCATGATTACTCATATGAAGGAACAGGAAGACCACTTCAACAATATAAGCTAAGCTCTAAGGGACATGAGTATATCGCTACCGTTCTTGAAAGTGATTCCTCTTTCTAGTTAAAAAAGTTTCAAAAAGGTCTGTTTTTAGTTAATTAAAGTGGACGGAGAGAACAAATTAAACCAAAATGAAGCAAGCGCTTACAATCGGGGAGGGTATTATATATGAAAGCATTTACTGCAAATGTTTGGGCAAGTCTTTGGCAATCACATAGACAAACAAAACGTCTATTAAATGTATTTTCCTATCAAAAAGATGCTAATACTGCTAAACAGCAATATCACTCAGCTAGTGATAAAAATAAAGGGAATTCTCAATCTAACAATCAAGGTCCTGAGGATGATAAAGATTATAAGAAGCCTTATGCTAAGCCACAGGTTGTAGGATTACTGCTTGGACCACTATTATTCATCTTAACCATGTTCTTTTTTCAACCTGACGGATTATCTGCAGAAGGAAAGGCGGTTCTTGCTGTAACTCTTTGGGTAGCAACCTGGTGGATTACAGAAGCTATGCCTATTCCAGCTACATCCTTATTACCAATTGTATTATTGCCACTTACAGGGGCTCTTGAATCAGACGCTGTAGTATCAGCATATGGAAATGATATTATTTTCTTATTTTTAGGCGGCTTCTTTATTGCAACAGCGATGGAAAAGTGGGACCTTCATAAACGAATAGCACTAGGAATTATCGCACTAATTGGAACAAGTACTCAACGAATTTTGCTAGGTTTTATGGTTGCCACAGGATTTCTATCTATGTGGGTCTCTAATACTGCAGCAGTTATGATGATGATTCCTATGGGGCTTGCCATCACAGCACAGGTTGCCGCAGCTTTAAAAGGCAAACCTGAGGAAAAAGAATTACCTAAGTTTGAGAAAGCACTCATCTTTGGTATTGGTTACGCTGGGACGATTGGTGGTCTAGGGACATTAATTGGTACGCCTCCCAATATTATTTTAGCTGCTCAGGTTAACGAGATCTTTGGAGTCGAGATATCCTTTGCTTTATGGATGCTCTTTGCCACGCCAGTGGTTGCTCTATTAATCAGCTTTACATGGCTTTATTTAGGTAGATTTGCATTTAAGATGAACATAAAAGGGTTACCAGGTGGACAAGAAGTCATCTCTAAAGAGCGTAAAGCACTTGGAGTCATGGCTTTTGAAGAGAAGGTTGTAGCCGTAGTTTTTGTATTAACAGCGATTATGTGGGTCACGAGAGAACTAGTATGGACTAATCTTTTTGAAAACCTAGACTTAACTGACGGTATGATTGCCATGGTCGCAACGGCTACACTTTTCCTTGTCCCAGCCTCTAGAAAATTTGGATCAAGAATTCTTGAATGGAAGGATTCAAAAGAAATTCCGTGGGGGGTTTTACTTCTTTTCGGAGGAGGTCTAGCGATTGCTGCAGGCTTCACATCATCAGGTCTATCTGATTGGATGGGCGATCAGCTTAGAGTTTTAGATGGAATGCATATCTTTATTGTTATCTTAGCATCTACGCTTCTCATTATGGCGCTTACGGAGATCACATCAAACACAGCAACCGCTACAATGATTTTACCAATTGTTGCTGCATTAGCTGTGGCGATAAACATTCATCCGTATGCCGTTATGGTGCCATGTGCAATGGCTGCAAACTGTGCATTTATGTTGCCAGTTGGAACACCGCCAAATGCGATTATATTTGGTACAGGAAAGCTGAAAATCATTGAGATGGTGCGGGTTGGGTTTGTTGTTAATATTATTGCAACCATTCTTATAGTAGGGGCGGTCTATCTCATACTCCCGACTCTATGGGGAATAGATTTAACGGTCTTCCCAGAAAGCTTCAGAAACTAGTTATAGTTAAGAGACATTTCATAGCTTAACAGGTGAGAAACCTCGACCCTTTGTGGTTGAGGTTTTTCATTTTAGGTACTGGGTACGCAGGAGTGTTTTTTAGAGGATGGCATTCGTTTATCAACACGATCCTGTGATAAACTAAGGTCAAACCCATTTGAATGGAGATGATGATGATGTCACAAGTCGCTACATCATATATTAAGGAAAATCGTCAAGAATACATAAACGAGTTAATTGAATTTCTCCGGATTCCGAGCATTAGTTCTATTTCCGATCATAAGGGCGATGTCCGTGATGCTGCCAACTGGACGGTTGAAGCATTAAAGACGGCAGGAATGCAAAAGGCTGAAATCATGGAGACACCTGGGCATCCAGTCGTGTATGGGGAGTGGACGTCAGCTGATAATGATCATACTGTACTCATTTACGGTCACTATGATGTTCAGCCGGTTGATCCCGTAGAGCTATGGGATAGCCCACCATTTGAACCAATCGTACATGAAGAGAAGCTATTTGCACGTGGGGCGAGCGATGATAAGGGACAAACCTTTATGCATGTAAAAGCTGTGCAGGCCCTGCTTGCGACGAAGGGATCATTACCCTTTAATGTGAAGTTTCTCATTGAGGGAGAGGAAGAGATCGGTAGTCCAAGCTTAGATGAGTTTGTTCAGTCAAATGAGCAGCTTCTCTCAGCTGATGTCCTTTTAATTTCTGATACTCCGATGCTTGGCAAAGGCAGACCTGCTGTATGTAAGGGACTCAGAGGAATGTGTAGTCTTCAGATTGATGTAAAAGGAGCAAAAGGAGATTTGCATTCAGGTTTGTACGGAGGTGCCGTTCAGAATTCAGTGCATGCACTCGTCCAGCTACTTGATACCTTGCGTGATGAAGATGGGCGCATCCAGGTTAAGGGGTTCTATGATGATGTCATCGAACCAACTGAAGAAGAGCGTGCCAGCTACGCCCAGTTAGGAGATTTTGAATCTGAATTAAAAGAAGAGCTACACCTCAATGAGCTTTTTGGTGAGAAGGGTTATACAGCACGGGAGCACACGTGGGTACGCCCAACACTCGAAATTAATGGTATCTACGGAGGTTTCCAAGGGGAAGGTGTGAAAACAGTTATTCCTTCAGAAGCCCATGCGAAAATCACGTGTAGACTTGTTCCTGGTCAGGACCCAGATGTTATCATTCAACAGATTGAAGAGCATTTGCAAAGCCATACTCCTCCTGGCGTAACGTTGACTACGACCCGTTATGATCAAGGTAAACCATTTTTAGCCCCGACGGATCATCCTGCGTTTAAAACGGCAACGGACGCCTATGAAGCGGTCTATGGCACGCCGGCTGTTTTTACAAGAATGGGGGGATCCATCCCTGTGGTCGAAACCTTTGACCAAGTCTTAAACATTCCTATTTTGTTAATGGGATTTGGTTTGCCATCGGAGAATTTCCATGCACCCAATGAGCATTTTCATTTAGAGAATTTTGACAAGGGCATGGAAACATTAATTTATTTTTGGGAAACACTACAGTTTGAGAAGTGAGTAAAATGATAGGAGTGGAGAGAGTGGCAAATGCAGTGAGTAGAAAAGAGATTAAATTAGTGGCTCTGGACATTGATGGTACCCTACTTAATTCCGATCACCAAATCCCAAGAGAAAATATTGAAGCCATTACAGAAGCGCAAGAGCAGGGAATATGCGTGATTCTTAGCACTGGTCGCTCGTTGATGACGTGTGGCGAGTTTGCAGATGCATTAAAGCTAGAGTCCTATCTAGTAACAGTAAATGGTAGTGAAATTTGGGACAAGGAACGTAATTTAGTGGAGCGTAACAAGCTAGACAGTCAGCTGGTACAAAAAATGTGGGATCTTAGTAAAGAGCATGAGGATACTCATATATGGGCTGCAGCTGTCGGTGAGGTATGGCGCGGTGAAATGCCAGAGGACATCCATCAGACGGAATGGCTTAAATTTGGCTTTGATATCAAGGATGATGTAACACGTGCCACAATCAGGGAGCAGCTAGAATCTCATCCAGAGCTGGAGCTATCAAATTCAAGCCCGACGAATCTTGAAATCAATGCAGCAGGGATTAATAAAGCACTAGGTTTAGAAAAGGTAGGCAAATTACTCGATATCTCTTTATCAGAAATGATGGCAGTTGGAGATAGTTTGAACGACCTAGCGATGATTAAAGAAGCAGGAATTGGTGTAGCTATGGGGAATGCTCAGAAATATGTAAAAGAACAAGCGGATTGGGTGACCTCAACGAATAATGAGGCAGGCGTTGCGAAGGCAATCCGTACCTGGGTGCTTCAAACGAATAGCTAAAAATATAAAGGGGGGCGTCCAGGTGGGGAAGTACATAATTGATGATATGACACCTGAGGATGCTGTTCAGGTGCTACAATGGGACTATGAACCTCCTTATGATTTTTACAATATCCGCTCCAAGTCAGAGGCTATGCAGGAATTTTTGATGGGGTCGTATTACTCAGTTTATTATGAAGACAGGCTGTATGGTATCTTCTGTATCGGAAAATCGGCTCAAGTGCCAGAGGGAAGTATAGCTGGTGTCTACAAAGAAAGCTGTGTCGATATAGGACTAGGGATGTCGCCGGCCTTAACTGGTCAAGGCAAGGGTATGGAGTTCTTTCAAAGCATATTATCTCATGTACAAAGCAGGTTTTCAGGTGAATGCATCAGACTTTCGGTAGCAGCCTTTAACAAACGAGCGATAAAGCTTTATACAAATAGCGGCTTCGTGCAGCAGGCAACATTCTTTTCAAAAGACGTTGAGTTTATTGTGATGGTGCACCCCAAACGTTAGAGTTTTTCTCTAACGTTTGGGGTGTTTTTTTTATGGTGAAATCCCATGAAAAATGTAAAAGGAACGTGGTGAATGATTATTTGAAGCGGGCCTAATTCGTCATCAGGTTTATGCCCAACAGTGGGCACAGGGCGCAAAGCGTGTTCAAAGGTTTTTGGATGCTCTTGAAGTTTACCAGCGAGCTCACTAAACAAGTGGACTAAATAGGAGGGCCGATACCTGTGAGAAGAACAGGCGGTCACTGAAAAACGATCTTTAATTGTTTAATTCAGAACATGAGCGGAAGGAGAACCCGAAGACTCCTGCGGAACAGAACGCGTCTGAAGACATCGAAGTGGTGGTTTTCCACTTCGAGGGCTGAGGCCGTTCCCGCGGAAAGCGTAGGGTTCTCCTGTAGCGGCGGACGAAGAAAAAATCATCAGATTACTCTATCCAGAAAATTATAATCACGATCAAATCAAACTAAAATGGGCTGATTTGAGTCAGGCACATTACTGAACTCAAACCAGCCTATCTGTAATTAATTAAAAATCAAACTTTAAGGGTTCACTGCCGATCTCACCATAGCCTCGAGCAATTTAAGACGTCAAACTGGCTTTTTCTGGTCGTACCCAACGCGAGATCATGCCATGTGTTGGTGAAAATATAAAGCTAACTAAGAAAACAAGACCTGTAGAGAATGCCATGGATCCTGAGACAGAGGTATCCAGCCAAACGGCAAGATAGTACCCGCTTATGGAAGAAATAATTCCAAACGAAGCACTTAACAAAAGCATAATGGATAGTCTCTCAGTCCATAAATAGGCCGATGCAGCGGGAGTGATGAGCATGGCCACTACAAGAATCGCGCCAACAGCATCAAAGGACGCTACGGTTGTTAACGAAACAAGAGTCATAAATAAATAGTGCAACCCAATCACCGGCAGTCCAAGACTTGCGGCTAATGCGGGATCAAAAGCAGTAATTTTCCATTCTTTATAAAAAGCAAGAATCAATCCTAGCACTAATAAAAAGACGCAAAATAAGATGAGAGTGGCTACTGGAACCTCAAAACCTGTAAATGGGAGTGTTGTTGTATTCCAAGGAATAAATGCGATTTCGCCCATCAAAGTATGCTTAATATCTAAGTGTGTGTTACCGATACTGGTTGAAACCAGGATGACACCGATCGCAAACAAACTGGTGAAGACGACACCAATGGAGGCGTCATATTGGACACCCTTTGATTGGAACCACTGAACTAAGTAAGTTGTTAAAAGACCGGCTAAAGCAGCACCAATGAGCATGTGTACACCTTCAAGACTCTGGGTAATCATAAAAGCTAGCACAATGCCAAGTAGCACGGTATGACTGATCGCATCTGCCATCATGGCCATTCTTCTTAAAACAAGGAAGACTCCAATCATACCGCAGGACATACCGACTAAAGAGGCAGTTATCAGAATCCATGCTACGTACGTCATACTTGATCTCCTTTCGGCAGGTGGTCCCTCTTAATGGACCGGTATTCAAGCCACTCAATGAGTAAGCCCTTTTCTTTACCTGCAATGAGAGAAACAAGAAATAAAATGGAGGCAGCTAGAACAATAAAGGGACCAGTTGGCCATCCTGAACCTTGGGCACTAATAAATGTTCCGAGAGCTCCAGATAGTCCACCAAATACGGCAGAAAGAGCCATCATGACATGGAATGAGTGAGTCCAGTATCTTGCGCTGACGGCTGGGATGATGAGCAGAGCTGCCATTAAAATGACCCCAACGGCTTGAATACCAATAACGATCGTAATGACTAGTACAGCAAGATAGAGTCCATTCATTCCCCTCAATGGGTAGCCTATCCCTTTTGCAAAGTTAGGATCAAACAGAAACAGCTTCCATTCTTTAAAGGCGAACAAAATGATCAGGATAACCACACAGGCAAGACCGGCCATCATGTACACATCGGATTGCACCATGGTTGCTGCCTGACCAAAGATAAAGCTATCCAGCCCGCTTTGGTTGCCTCCCCCTGAGCGATTAGCAATGGTAAGCAGCATGATCCCACCGCCAAAGAATACTGACAAAATCATACCCATGGCTGTATCCTCTTTAATCCTGGTTGATGTTTTAATTCCTTGAATGAACAGTGCTCCTAGAAGAGCGCTTATTCCCGCTCCTAATATGAGAAATGGTAGATTCTTTTCATTAAGAATGAGAAAGGCGATCACAACTCCAGGAAGCGCTGCATGTGACAAGGCGTCACTCATTAAGCTTTGTTTTCTCCAATAAGATAAGACCCCAAACATTCCTGCTGCAACGCCAAGGAGCGTTGTGCTCAATAGAACCCATTGGAAATTACTGGACAGTAGGATGCCCATGCTGTAAGCCCTCCTTCATCCAACGAACAGCCCCGCCGTATGCATTTGCAATAGTGTCTTGCGTAAATGTAGTTACGGTAGGACCATGGGCAATCACAGAGCGGTTTAGTAGCAATACTTGATCGAAATAATCAGTGACTGTTTGTAAGTCATGATGAACCACTAGCACCGTTTTTCCCGTGTTTTTTAATTCTTTAAGAATGGTCATAATCGCTTTCTCTGTAGAAGCATCCACCCCAGCAAAAGGCTCATCCATGAAATAAAGGTCCGCTTCTTGGATTAACGCTCTTGCCAAAAAGACGCGCTGCTGTTGTCCGCCAGACAGCTGACTAATTTGTCTGTGGGCATAATCGGCCATCCCGACCTTATCAAGCGTTTCAAATGCCTTTTCCTTATGACGGCGCATTGGCCATTTAAACCAGCCAATCTTTTGATATAGACCCATCATTACGACATCTAGTGCATTGGTGGGGAAATCCCAGTCAACAGAGCCGCGCTGTGGCACATAGCCCACCCGTGTTTTCTCTGCTTTTAAGGAGTGTCCAAAAAAAGCAACATCTCCAGATAGTGAAGGGTGTAGCTCAAGCAACGTCTTAATTAACGTTGATTTACCAGCACCGTTTGGGCCGACAATTCCCGTTAGTGTTCCTTTATCTACAGCAAACGTCACATTATCGAGCACCTTATTTTTTCGATAAGCCGCACTTACGTTATTGACTTCAAGAACGTGTGTCATGTTTATGTCCCTCCTGAAAGAGCATCGTAAATGGTATTCACATTATATCTGTACATTCCAATATATGTTCCTGTCTCGGTTCCCTCTTCTCCCATTGCGTCAGAGTAGAGTTCACCACCTAGTTGCACCTGATGCCCCTGTCT
This sequence comes from Alkalicoccobacillus porphyridii, assembly GCF_007293315.1. GTDB lineage: Bacteria > Bacillota > Bacilli > Bacillales > Bacillaceae_D > Alkalicoccobacillus > Alkalicoccobacillus porphyridii. The sequence continues at coordinate 11,610 of NZ_VLXZ01000003.1, read as the reverse complement.
TTTAACGCCTTCAATCACTGATTGAATGGCTCTTTCATTTACACTTGTTTCTACAAATACAGCGGGAATATCCCGTTCTACAATCGTCGTCACCGTCGACTGTACATCAGAGATGCCAATTTCGGATTCAGTGCTTAGGCCCTGCAAGGCAACAACATCCATATCAGTCGCACGTGCAAAATATTGAAAAGCATCATGAGCAGTCACGAGTACTCGTTTACTCTCATCTAAAGAGCCAAGTTTAGCGGAGGCATACTCCTGTAATTGTTGAAGCTCGTTTAAGTAGTTCTGCTTGTTCTCCTCAAAGTATGCGGCATCCTGAGGAGAGAGCACTTTTAATTGTTCAACAGCGGCTTCAATACCTGCAGACCACAAATTTATATCAAACCAAATATGAGGATCAATTGAACCTGGGTACTCAGGATCTTCAAGCAGCTCGGAGCTCTCAGTTGCACTACTGAATGCAAGTGTTGGTACAGAAGTATTCTCAAAGATTACATTCATATTAGCTTCCAGGTGCAATCCACTATAAAACAATACATCCGCTTGTTCTATTCGACTAATGTCCCTCTGTGAGGCTTCATATAGATGTGGATCAATTCCTGGTCCCATTAGACTGGTTACCTGAATACGGTCGCCTCCAATTATACGCAGAGGATCAGCAATTTGTGCCGTTGTGGTGACGACATTTAATTGATTAGGGTCGTGTTGTACAAAGGTAGACTGGCAACCCGACAATACCAAAATAGCAGCTATTAGCCATATATATATAGAATGACTCATTTGTGTCATAGAGTGAAACTCCTTTATATATCGTGCAGAGCAAGAAAAAGTAAGACAAGCGACTAAAAGTTGCCTTAAGTAAACAATAATAGTCCTCTGCAAAAATGTCAATAATTTAAGGTCATAAAAAGATCAGGAGATAACCTCACAACAAAGGTTACTTGCTAAAAAAATCATTCGTCACATTTCAACAATCTTGATATGATGAAGATGATACCCCTTACATATGAGAAGTTATTTACTCCTTAGAGTCACAATAGGCATTTTATGCATAAAGTAAATGAGCGATTAAAGAGAGAGGCGAAGCTGATGGGGCAGAAAACATTTTTGCAGTATGAACATGCGGATCGAGTAAAGCAATTAACATTAGAATTAGTGAATCAGCCAAGTATATCCGGCACAAAAGGTGAATGTGAGATGGTTGATACGATTGTGACGATTCTTCAAAGAATGGATTACTACAAAAGCCATGCTCACCATATTAAGCGAGTGCCGATTAAAGGGGATCCTCTTCAAAGAGAGGCAATTGTGGCAAGGATGGAAGGAGATCCAGACTCTAAACGTGGTGTTCTTTTGCTAAGTCATTTTGATGTGGTTGGGGTAGATGATTTTGGTCAATACAAATCGTACGCTTTTACGCCAGCCCAATTGGAAGGCGAATTAAAGAGAGAAAATGAAGGCTTTCTTGATGCACACGCGCAACAGGACCTGTATTCTAATGATTATCTATTTGGCAGAGGAACCATGGATATGAAAGCAGGTTTGGCCATGCAGTTATCTGTCCTACAGGATATAAGTGAAACACCAGGAAATAAACAAAATCTCATTTTAGTTGCGGTTCCTGATGAGGAAATGCTTTCAAAAGGAATGTTCGCAGCGGTTGGGGAATTACATGATATGAGAGAAGCTGGCTGGAGCTTTGATGCTTGTATATGCAGTGAACCGAACTTTTCCTCTTATCCAAATGATCATCGTAAATACATCTATACTGGCTCGACAGGTAAGCTCTTACCTTTTATCTATTGTCTTGGCCGGGAAACACATGTAGGACAGCCTTTGGAGGGAATTAATGCTTCCGTAATGGCTGCTCAAATTGCCGTAGAGATGGAATGGTCAGAGGTATTCGCCGATCAAGCGATGGGCGAGAAGTCGCCATCACCAACTTGTTTACGCATTAGAGATATAAAAGAAAGCTATGATGTTCAAACTCCAAATGAGGCGTATTTGCTTTATAATGTGCTAACGTTAGCTACCTCACCTGATGGAGTGATTCACAAAGTAACACAAGCGTGTGAAACTGCGAGCGAACGCATCTATCAACGTCTTGTGTCCTTAAGGTCTGCCCAGACCCATGTTCCAAATGGACTGATTAGTGAACCTCCAAAGCCTAGGGTTTACACCTTAGAGCATCTTTATAAGCTAGGCATTGATAAATATGGTCAAACCTTTCAAGGTGTTTATCAAGATGTGATTCGAGCTGTTGATATCGAAGAAGAGGATTATTCAGAGAAGACGTTAGCCATTGCAAGGAGGTTATCTGGTTACTTTCTCGACTTGGCACCCTTTTATTTAGTGCTGCTACAACCCCCTTATTATCCGCACGTTCATTTGGATAAGGATACAGATCGGGCATTATTATCTGTGGTTCGACAAGTCACGCAATATGCATTGGAACAGTGTGGCGAGGAAGTAGCAGAGAAAACCTTCTTCCCAGGGCTGTCTGATGTGAGCTATTGCAGAAGCAGTGGAAATCAAAAAACCATTGAATCGCTAGAGAAGCATATGCCCTTGTTTGGATACGATTATCATGTGCCCCTTAAAGAGATTGCAAATATCGATATTCCAACAATGAATATTGGACCTTTTGGTAAGGACGCTCATAAACGAACGGAACGGCTTCAGCTCTCTTATTCAACTGAAACCGCACCCTTGCTGCTTACATTAGCGCTACAGAAAATACATGAGCTTCACTCGGTTTAAGGAATGCTCTCATCCAATTCTCTAAGGCGAATAGTCAATTCTTTAAAAAGCGCTTCATTTCGATCATCAAGTGCAGCGTCAATCTCTGCGAGAAGCGTGTTTCGGTCTGTTGTTTGTTTGACCTGATCAAGTAAGACTTTCGTTTCATCTTCATAGCGCTTAAAGCGTTTATAGTTTTGATATTGTTCTTTGATGGGAGTTTGTAGTAATTGCTGATAGGTGGCGTGGATATGACTCCCATAGAAATGAATGATTAAGTTCCTTTTAGCGCTTGGATGAGCCATTAGATCACCAAGTACCTTGGAGGGATCCTCGCTTTTGACGGACTGATTGTAATATACAAAGCCTTGTTCATCTGATTGCATGCTAGAAATAATAATTGTTTTTGCTTGTGGAGAAACTGTATCTGTAAAGGTTACATGTTCTAATATATGTGGATGATTTATCAGATAATCAAGAATTAATCGCGAATCTTTTCGTTTCAATCGGTGGTTTTTTAGAAACCAATGTAAAAATCCAGACTTTTCGGACGTGGATACCCATCTGTTCATGTCATCACCTGCCTGTTCTTCAGTCAATATTCACGTATTCCCTATAATCATAACGTAAAAACGGGAGAAATGTTTCTTTTCTGAAAAGGGAGGGAATGTTAAGGGCATAGAATGATTGAAGGAGAGATGAATGATGCCAAGAATTATTAGATTAGCCCTCAGATGGGGACCTGTGTTGTATCCAGTTATTCTGAAAATAGTAAAAGAGCGTAAGAAAAAGAAAGAGATGAATACAAATCCAAAGGAGTGAATAAAGCCCTAAATCTACAACAGTTAACTTATTTAGTGGGAGCACTTTAAATCATCAACGTTTTTTACGATATATAAGTAGAGACTTCTGAGTGGACGCAGGAGAAAGGAGTCTATAAACGACCTTGACTAAACAAACTAATATTCAATTTATGAAGCTAGCCGCTGCTTTGCGAAATGCATATGACACGGTATATTTACTTAAACATGTGGATGGCCGGTTTCGATATGAATATATTAGTGCGAAATCGGAGGGTTCAGAATACCTTGGTGAAGAATCTGTAGGTAAGTTTATGGATGAAGTGCTTCCCATGTATGTATCCCAACGTGTAGATTCAATGTTTCGTAAAGCGATAGAAGATAATGAAGCTGTTGTATATGATGAAAAGATAAATACGAATGAAACAGAGAGAACAGTTCATGTCCCTATAAAGTTGGACAATGTTGAGGATGTATTTTTATTAGTCTATTCAGAACGTATAAAAAGAACGAATGAAGGATCATTTGAAATAAGAACAGGATTGCCTAGCTTTAATTATTTTAGAGAATTCGTCCAACAGAAGCTGGAATATCAGCGTAAACAAGATGGAAACCTAGCACTTATATATATAAATATAGATAAATTTAATAATATTATAGACAAAATAGGACATGTTCGAATTGAGAGTTTTTTAACAGATATTGCTAACAGACTCCGGTTATTATTAGCTGATCGAGCTTTGCTTTCTCGTGTTACTGGAGACGAGCTTATCATATGTACGGAAGATGGGCAGACAGTGGAGAAGCTTTCCGAAACGTTACAGTCAGCTTTAGAGAACCCTTTTTTTGTAAATAGAATTGAAATTCCCGTTACAGCAAGCATAGGAATTTCTAGGATGGCAGACGCTGAGGAAACGGTTGACCGGCTTATAATGAAAGCGTATCGAGCCATGTTTGAGGCTAAACAGCATGGCGGTAATCAAATTAAAACGTTCAAAGAGTCTAAAAGTCACCAAAGCGGTCATTTAGACAAAAATATGCTGCAACGAGAACTAAAAAAGGCGATTGAAAACCAAGAATTTACGATTTATTACCAACCAATTATTCATTTGCGGACAGAAGTTATTCATTATGAGGCGCTTATACGCTGGTTTAGTCCAAAGCTAGGCTTTATTTCACCGGATCAATTTATTTTAGTAGCTGAAGAGTGTGGAATCATTGAGACCATTGATGAGTGGGTCATTAATAGGGTTTGTAAACAAATTGGTGGTCTATTACATAATCATCTTCGAGTCTCGGTAAATCTATCAACAAAGACATTAGAGTCCAAGCGGCTTGAATCTGTGTTACTTAATGCCACCAAAAGACATGAGGTGGACCCACAGCATATTGAATTAGAAATTACGGAGCATTCTATTTTAAAGAATGAAGTAGCAACCGTTGAGAATTTGAAGCGTTTGCGTAAAGCAGGCTTTCGTATTGCTATTGATGATTTTGGTGTTAGTCATGCATCCTTTAATTATTTGCGTATGCTGCCTGTTGATAAGATAAAAATCGATAAAGTGTTTATCCAAAACGTGACTACGGGCTCGAAGGATTATCATATTGTAACGTCCTTAATTTCCCTTGCACAAAAATTAGGGATTCTTGTCACGGCTGAAGGTGTGGAAACAGAAGAGCAGGTTGAGTTACTAAAAAAGATAAACTGCGACGAGGTTCAAGGCTTCTATTTTAGCAAACCCGTTCCTTTTGACATGATCAATAATATATATGACCCTATTAAAACCAAACTTTTAGCCTTACAACATTAAAAAAGCTCCCAAGCGATGGGAGCTTTTTTTGTTGATTTAAATATTTAAAGTTGTGGGTGCATCCTTCACTGCTAGAATAATTTTACCTTCATCAAGCTTGTTCTCCAATGACTCAGCTTCCTGTTGACTAAATCCAAGCTCTTCGAATTTAGCGCGAAGCTCGTCACCTTTTTTGCGGAATACATTTTTGATAGAAGTACCCAAACCAGTTTCGTTAACGCCCACCGTGTTTGCATCTGCGTTATCAGCCACACGATTCGTACGATCGTCATCATGTGTAATTACGTAAATGTTGTCCTCTTCTACACCTTGTGATTTTAGTGAAGATACTGCTGTCACTACTTCTTCGTCATTTTTGAATTCTTTATATATTGGTTTCATATCTATCGCCTCCTGTGCTCTATGTTTACCCACCTTGCTTTGGTTAAAACATAAAGATTAAAAAAACGATAAGGAAATGATTCCCATAAAGTCGATCTTAGTATATGACAGGCAAAAAATTATTTCGTGACGAATGAAGTGGCTGCTTCTTGGTGCTTTAATACTTTGGCATCAAAGATAAAAGGGCCAAATGGAACGATGGAAGCAATAAACGCTAAAAGAGCGGTTAGCAATGTCCAGCGTACACGAATCATCATGTAGAAAATAGCCGCAACATATAGAACAAATAATCCGCCGTGGGCAGCCCCAACGATTGTAACAGCCATATCCATTCCCCAAATGTATTTAAGAGGCATGGCAATACCTAAAAGCAGAAGGAATGAAATACCTTCTAAATATCCGACCACTTTAAATTGTTTAAATGGATTGTTCATCTCGTACACCCTTCCTATACAGATGGTTATATCCTCTATTGTACTACTTGATGAAGGATGAATACGCAAAAGCTAATGAATTTTTTGTGAAGCGAATACAATGTTTGTGAATATTCGTGTGGGGTACACAGTCTGTACAATCTAATGGAGGAGTGATCTGATATGTCTACAGTAACAGCCGGAATACAAATCCTTCCAAACGGTAAAGACGACCATACAGACGGAATACTAACAGAAATTGTGAGAGTTATACAAGAATCTGGATTGACTTATGAAGTGGGGGCGATGGAAACAGTCGTTGAAGGAGAGCTTGATACTGTATTTGCTGTCATCAAAAAGGTAAACGACAAAAGCATTGACCTTGGTGCAAATGAAGTTCATTCACATATAAAGATGCATTACCGTCCAAGTGGTATTTCGATTAATGAGAAGAAACTTTGATTTGTTTGATAGGAGAGGGTAAACCATGAACACTCATCAATTATATATAAATGGAGCATACGTCGATTCAACGTCAGATGAAATAATCGATGTTGTGAATCCATCAACGGAAAAAGTCATTTCAAAAATAGCAAATGCAACAGAGGACGAAACCAATCAAGCTATTGAAGCGGCCTACAACGCTCAAAAACAATGGTCAAAACAAACGCAGGTAGAACGAGGCAAGATTGTACGTGATTTAGGGCAAAGTCTTGAGGCAAATAAAGAACGTTTTGTTGAATTATTGATAGAAGAACAGGGCAAGGCCTATGAGTTAGCAGATGGAGAAGTTCAAATGGCCATAGATTATTTCTACTATATGTCTGAATGGGCAAGAAGAATTGGTGGAGAGATCATTCCAAGTGATCGTCCCAATGAGCAAATACTATTACAAAAGAAACCAATAGGGGTTGTCGGTGGCATTGTGCCATGGAATTTCCCAGTATTTATTCTAGCAAGAAAGGTCGCTACCTCTTTAATTACTGGTTGTTCTATCATTCTTAAACCGAGTCAGCAAACGCCTAATACAGCGGTGGAGTTTACGAAGCTTGTTGATGAGTCAGAGCTTCCTGCCGGGGTCTATAACCTTGTTACTGGGAAGGGTTCAAGTGTAGGTAACACACTGGCTAAACATCCTAAGGTTGCTATGGTAACCATGACTGGTAGCGTTGGCGCAGGAACCAAGGTAATGGAAGCAGCAGCTGAGAATATCACAAAAGTGAATTTGGAGCTGGGTGGTAAGGCGCCAGCTATTGTAACCAAGCATGCAGATCTTGATTTGGCTGTAAAGCATATTGCGGGATCAAGGCTAACGAACAATGGACAAGCTTGTACAAATGCGGAGCGTGTATATGTTCATGATGATGTTGCTGAAGAGTTTATTCAAAAGCTGACGAAGGTGTTTAAAGAAACAACCTATGGCAATCCTCTTGAAAACAAAGATGCTGATATTGGTCCACTCATTAACAAGGATCACATGCAAGGGATTCACGAAATGGTTCAGCGTGCAGTAGAAGAAGGCGCGGAACTCGTTACAGGTGGTCAACCCGCAGAAGTGGAGCAAGGCTTTTTCTATGAGCCAACGATTCTTACCAACGTGAAACAAAGCTCTGAAATTATACAGGAAGAGATTTTTGGACCGGTTCTTCCAATCATGACCTACACGAAATTTGAAGATGCAATAGAATGGGCAAATGATTCAAAATATGGCCTTTCCTCTTCCATTTACACAGAGAACTATCATGAGGCGATGCGTGCCGCCGATGAATTATTGTATGGAGAAACCTTTGTAAATCGTGAGAACTTTGAAGCTGTTCAAGGCTATCACGCAGGCATGCGTCAATCCGGCTTAGGCGGAACTGATGGAAAATATGGAGTGGATGACTTCCTTGTTACTCATGCGGTTTATATGGAATTTAAACAGGAATAAAGTGAAATGATGATCCGGACAATGGCTGAAACGATGCCATTGTTCTTTTTTTTATGAGAGGGATTAGCATTTATTAGATAACCTTGTGTTTTAGGCGAGTTATTATGCATAATAAAAGAAGGTAGATATATAAAGGAGAGGACATCCTGTGGACGTACAGATCATACCGGTTAAAAAAGAAGAGGCGCCAATCCTGCATAATCTTATGCAATTTTATATCTATGAATTCAGTGAATACCTAGATGATATAAATATAGAAGGTAACGGTAAATTCGAGCCATTTAAGCTCGATGGATACTGGAGTGAGCAGCATCTCACTCCTTTATTTATTAAAGTAGATCAACAACTCGCAGGTTTTGTTCTTCTGGAAGCGACATCAGACTCCTCACCTAACTCGATTAATGAATTCTTTGTGTTGAAACCATACACAAGAAAAGGAATTGGAAGAAAAGCTGCTTTTGAAGTATTTAAGCGTTGGCGAGGAAATTGGGTAGTTGCTCAGTTAAAAGAAAACAAACCAGCGCAGGCGTTCTGGAAAAAAGTGATTCACGAATATACCAATGGGGAATATGAAACGCTTGAAGATCACGAGAAACGAAGCATACAGTCCTTCACCCTTTAGCCCAAGCGAGCTACCAAGTTGAATATGGTATACTTGGCTGATGAATGACACGGCAGAATGAATAGGATGAGATAAAATGAGTAGACAGAATATTACATTGTACGCAGATAGTCGACTAGCGTCCTTGTATAAGCGCGGGTTTCCACTAGTTGAGCAGGAATTAATAGAACAAGCGGAAGAGCCTCTTCTTGAAGGGGATTTCCTTACAATTGAAGATGAGAACGAGCAGTTTATTGCTTCAGGATATTATGGTAGCCAAAACAAAGGACGGGGCTGGATTCTAAGTACAAACAAAACGGATCGTATTGATGAGCAGCTGTTTATGCAACGAATTCAAAAAGCTTTTGCGTTAAGGGGCCGCTTATTTGCTGATGACCAGACAACCGCTTTTCGTGTGTTTAACGGAGAAGGAGACGGAGTGGGAGGCGTTACCATTGATTTTTACGCCGAATATGGGGTCATAACATATTACAGCGAAGGTATATACACAATGAGAGACTGGATCATTGAAGCGGTAAAAAGAACCTACCCATTTGTTGGTCTTTATGAGAAAAAACGTTTTGCCCAAAATGGAGCCTACGTAGAAGATGATGACTTTGTAGAAGGAGAGAAGGCGCCAGAACCCTTACTCATCCTGGAGAACGGGATAACCTATGCCGTCTATCTTAATGACGGGCCGATGACGGGTATTTTTCTTGATCAACGTGAGGTACGTAAGCGTATAACAGAACAATATTCAAAAGGGAAAACGGTCCTTAATACGTTCTCATATACAGGCGCTTTTTCAGTGGCAGCCGCTATGGGCGGCGCAGTGCACACAACAAGTGTGGACTTGGCTTCAAGAAGTAAGGAGCGGACCATCGAACAGTTCTCTGTTAACGATGTGGAGATCGAGCAGCAAAAAATTCATGTGATGGATGTCTTTGAATATTTTAAATATGCTCAGAAGAAACAGCTTAGCTTTGACCTAGTAGTAGTAGACCCACCAAGCTTTGCTCGCTCTAAAAAACAGACCTTTAGTGTCACTAAAGATTACGCCACGCTCCTTAAGCAGGCCATTGCCATCACCAACATGAATGGAGTCATTGTCGCCTCCACAAACAATAGTGTGTTAGGAATGCGGAAGTTTAAGTCTTTTGTAGAACAAGCTTTCACTAGTCAAAAAGTTAGCTATACCATTATTGAAGAATATACTGTTCCAGAGGATTATCCATACCTTAATCAGTATAAGGAAGGTAACTTTTTGAAAGTATTATTTATACGTAGAGATAATTGATTGTTCTTCGTCCGTCGATCCCAAAATAGGGTTAGACCGAATCTTTTTATTGTTTTTCTGTCTTTTATTCCCGTGAGATGAATGGATCCTTAATAAAGCGCTTAGATCAGCACAGAAACCCTGATCTAAGCGCTTTATTTATTATTTAGTTCATAGCACTTACTATTAAACATTTTTTATGCCGCCACTAAAGTGATCTAAATCGTCAATTCTTACGTTTTCTTTATATAGATACGAGGTGAGATGGATGAAGAAAATGACGGTGTTCGTCTTGTGTGGTCTATTATCACTCTGGGTTGTTTATGTTTATGCAAAAGACGTCTACGATCAACAAGCGGTGGACGGGACGGCTGATTTAAGTACTCAGGAGGGGCAGGTGGAGGAACAAGAAGAGGAACGGCCTGATCCTCCCACAAATGTGGAGGTTAGAGGAACATTTGTAAGTTGGCATGCAGTGAGAGAAGACGATATTGTGAGCTATGTCGTGTATCGTGATGGGACGGATGATGAGTTTGAAGAAGTAGGTCGTGTGGCTGCGAATGAGAGGAAGACGTTTGTGGATCCTGATGCAGGCGGGCATAGATATTACATCACGTCTGTTGATGAAGCGGGGAGAGAGTCGGAGCCATCTGAGGTTGTCAGTGAGTAGTGGAGAGTATCTGGGGAAGTACTGACACATCAGCGATTACAAGCCTATCAGAAAAAAGATTTTAAAAAAGTTTCTCTAAAAGTGATCCAATCTCATTATTGTATCGTTAGCTTTTATGAAAGAGCAAGAGAGGTGAGACATCATGACAGATGTAACGCAAATCTTGAGTGACATTCTCGGTGAGAGTGGCAATGAATCTGGCAATCTAGATGTAGATATTAATCATCTACTATAGGCTGTGTAAAACGATTCTAAAAAAACATAGGCAAAAAAGTGATCCAAGAAAGTAGTTCTTCCGTTAGCTTTATGAGACGGAAAAAGGGAGGCGAGAGATATGACTGATGTGACTCAACTTTTAAGTGACATTCTTAATGAGAGTGGGAATGACTCCGCAAACATTAATATTGAAATCAGTAACCTGCTTTAATCTGAATAACTGAAACGAAAGCTGAAAAAAATAGGAGGTGACCAGAGATGAATGATATCACGCAAATTTTAAGTGATGTACTTAACGAGAGCGGGAACGAATCTGGCAATCTCGATATTGATGTCAGCAACCTGCTTTAATCTGAATAACTGAAACGGAAGCTAAAAGAAATAGGAGGTGACCAGAGATGAATGATATTACGCAAATTCTAAGTGATGTTCTTAATGAGAGCGGAAACGAATCTGGAAACATTAGTATTGATGTCAGCAACCTGCTTTAATATGAATGACTGAACGGAAGCTGAAAAAAATAGGAGGTGACCAGAGATGAACGATATCACGCAAATTTTAGGAGACATTCTAAACGAGAGCGGGAACGGATCTGGCAATCTCGACATTGATGTCAGCAACCTGCTTTAATATGAACAACTGAAACGGAAGCTGAAAGAAATAGGGAGGTGACCAGAGATGAATGATATTACACAAATTCTAAGTGATGTTCTTAATGAGAGCGGAAACGAATCTGGAAACATTAGTATTGATGTCAGCAACCTGCTTTA
>NZ_VLXZ01000039.1 GCF_007293315.1 Alkalicoccobacillus porphyridii | reverse complement strand
GTGAACCAGTACCGTGAGGGAAAGGCGAAAAGAACCCCGGCGAGGGGAGTGAAAAAGAACCTGAAACCGTGTACGTACAAGCAGTGGGAGCCTCTTTTATGGGGTGACTGCGTACCTTTTGTATAATGGGTCAGCGACTTATATTCTGTAGCAAGGTTAACCGAATAGGGGAGCCGAAGGGAAACCGAGTCTTAACTGGGCGTTAAGTTGCAGGGTATAGACCCGAAACCCGGTGATCTAGCCATGGGCAGGTTGAAGGTTGGGTAACACTAACTGGAGGACCGAACCGACTAATGTTGAAAAATTAGCGGATGACTTGTGGCTGGGGGTGAAAGGCCAATCAAACCGGGAGATAGCTGGTTCTCCCCGAAAGCTATTTAGGTAGCGCCTCGTGAATTCATCTCCGGGGGTAGAGCACTGTTTCGGCAAGGGGGTCATCCCGACTTACCAACCCGATGCAAACTGCGAATACCGGAGAATGTTATCACGGGAGACACACGGCGGGTGCTAACGTCCGTCGTGAAGAGGGAAACAACCCAGACCGCCAGCTAAGGTCCCAAAGTCATGGTTAAGTGGGAAACGATGTGGGAAGGCCCAGACAGCCAGGATGTTGGCTTAGAAGCAGCCATCATTTAAAGAAAGCGTAATAGCTCACTGGTCGAGTCGGCCTGCGCGGAAGATGTAACGGGGCTAAACCATGCACCGAAGCTGCGGC
>NZ_VLXZ01000398.1 GCF_007293315.1 Alkalicoccobacillus porphyridii | reverse complement strand
AAGTGAGCCATGAAGGATTCGAACCTTCGACCCTCTGATTAAAAGTCAGATGCTCTACCAACTGAGCTAATGGCTCAAAAAATACAGTGCCGGCCAGAGGACTTGAACCCCCAACCTACTGATTACAAGTCAGTTGCTCTACCAATTGAGCTAGGCCGGCATAATGGTGGAGGATGACGGGCTCGAACCGCCGACCCTCTGCTTGTAAGGCAGATGCTCTCCCAGCTGAGCTAATCCTC
>NZ_VLXZ01000397.1 GCF_007293315.1 Alkalicoccobacillus porphyridii | reverse complement strand
CTGTTTGTTTACACCATTGTGGTGGCGCAGATGGAGCACTTCTCCGGCTGGGCGGGCGTGATTGCGCTGGCGCTGTTGCAGGTGCCGATTGTTATCCGCACCACCGAGAACATGCTGAAACTGGTGCCGGACAGCCTGCGTGAAGCGGCTTATGCGCTGGGTACACCGAAGTGGAAGATGATCTCCGCGATCACGCTGAAAGCGTCGGTGTCCGGGATCATGACCGGTATCCTGCTGGCG
>NZ_VLXZ01000396.1 GCF_007293315.1 Alkalicoccobacillus porphyridii | reverse complement strand
GGCTTGATCGGCGGGGCGGCGTTGAAGGCCAAGGATTTCCTGGCCATCATCCACGCGGCGTAAGTAGATAGTCCGTCGCCCCAGCGCAGGCAGGGGCCCAATTTCGCAAGCGCTGCCGTACTGCGCGCAATATTGGGCCCCTGCCTGCGCAGGGGCGACGTGCGGTAGCAGCAGGCCGTAGGGTGGGCATCATGTGCCCGCCATGCGACGGTAGTAGTACAGCAGTCCCGAAGCGAAGCA
>NZ_VLXZ01000395.1 GCF_007293315.1 Alkalicoccobacillus porphyridii | reverse complement strand
ATGTCCATCCCCCTCCCCCGCATCCTTGTCCGCTTAACCGTTTCAGTCAGCCTATCCTTGATGAAACCGCGAGCAAAGATAGGTGATTACGTCATGGTTTTACAGAAAATTACAGAAAAAGGAGGCAATATCGGGTAAAGGCATTAGCCCGACGAATACGTCGGGCTACAAATATTATTGTGCTGCAGGTGTTTTAGCGGGTTGTTGATCCACAGGTTCTAACTGGAAGACCACATCGAC
>NZ_VLXZ01000394.1 GCF_007293315.1 Alkalicoccobacillus porphyridii | reverse complement strand
TTGCTGATTTCCCTCAAATGTTAATTGAAACTATGTGGGGTATGAAATACATCGCTATGGACAGTATTCTTGAAGAGGATGTGCGTGCGCAATTACTAGCCGATGAAATGAGCTCTATCCAGAGCAATATGATTACCTACGCGACTGCATTCGGTCAGATCAAAGTCATGGGTAAAATCTCCCATAAACTTAAAAAGATGGGACTCAATGCACTAGCGCGTCATCAGCTTACCGCAAAAA
>NZ_VLXZ01000393.1 GCF_007293315.1 Alkalicoccobacillus porphyridii | reverse complement strand
CTTCACATTGTTAAAGCCCTGCTCGCGCAGATAGAGCGCCTGCAGACGGCTCATCACCCCGCGCTCACACCACAGTAGCCAGGTTCTGTTCTGGTCGAGATCGCCAAATTTGGTGCTCAGTTTATAGAACGGCAGAGAAACCACGTCAATCCCTTCGACTTTCAGTGGCTTATCTTCCTGCTCATCGACAGAACGGATATCGAGGATCACGTCGTTCGGGCCAAAGCCATTGACGGTTTC
>NZ_VLXZ01000392.1 GCF_007293315.1 Alkalicoccobacillus porphyridii | reverse complement strand
ACGCTGCACCGTCTGCCGGAGATGATCAACTCCGTGCGTGGCGACCGCAGCCCGGTTGTAGATATCAGCTTCCCGGAAATCGAGAAGTTTGACCGTCTACCGGAACCGCGCGCCGAAGGGCCGACCGCGTTTGTCTCCATCATGGAAGGCTGCAATAAATATTGCACCTACTGCGTGGTGCCTTACACCCGTGGTGAAGAGGTAAGCCGTCCGTCCGACGATATTCTGTTTGAGATTGCCC
>NZ_VLXZ01000391.1 GCF_007293315.1 Alkalicoccobacillus porphyridii | reverse complement strand
CGTAAAGCAATAGTAAGCTGATATTCTACCACACTATGAGCAAAACACATTTAACAGAACAGAAGTTTTCCGACTTCGCCCTGCATCCGAAGGTTGTAGAAGCCCTTGAAAAAAAAGGGTTTCATAACTGTACGCCCATTCAGGCACTGGCCCTTCCGCTGACGCTGGCGGGGCGTGACGTAGCCGGGCAGGCGCAAACCGGTACCGGGAAAACGATGGCGTTTCTTACGTCAACGTTTCC
>NZ_VLXZ01000390.1 GCF_007293315.1 Alkalicoccobacillus porphyridii | reverse complement strand
TACGCTGGTGGGTGTTGGTGCTGCAGCCTATTCACCGGCGAAATACGGTATTCTCGGCGAATTAACCACGGGTAGTAAGTTAGTGAAAGCTAACGGTTTAATGGAAGCTTCTACCATAGCGGCGATTTTGCTCGGTTCCGTAGCCGGTGGTGTGCTGGCTGACTGGCATGTCCTCGTCGCCCTGGCCGCATGCGCACTGGCCTACGGTGGTGCGGTCGTTGCCAATATCTACATTCCCAAA
>NZ_VLXZ01000038.1 GCF_007293315.1 Alkalicoccobacillus porphyridii | reverse complement strand
CCCGCATCTTGGGAAACTGCGCGTAACCCTACATTTCATCCAGGTAACTTTTCATGGCTATCATCCCAAAAAACTATGCGCGGTTAGAAAGCGGCTATCGCGAAAAAGCATTAAAAATCTATCCGTGGGTCTGCGGTCGCTGTTCCCGCGAGTTTGTTTATTCCAACCTGCGTGAACTTACCGTTCACCACATTGATCACGACCATACCAATAACCCGGAAGATGGCAGTAACTGGGAATTGTTGTGTCTCTATTGCCACGATCATGAGCATTCGAAATATACCGAAGCGGATCAGTATGGTACGACCGTTATCGCAGGGGAAGATGCGCAGAAAGATGTCGGTGAAGCGAAGTACAACCCATTCGCTGACCTGAAAGCGATGATGAACAAGAAGAAGTGATTAAAACGTAAAATTGCCTGATGCGCTACGCTTATCAGGCCTACGTCATATTGCAATTTATTGAATTTGCACGAACTTGTAGGCCGGATAAGGCGTTCACGCCGCATCCGGCACTGGTTGCCTGATGCGACGCTTGCGCGTCTTATCAGGCCTACAACGGCTGTCAAATGTAGGCCGGATAAGGCGTTTACGCCGCATCCGGCAATGGTGTCCAAATGCAACACGTTTTATCCGTTCTGGACTTCACCCGCTAACCAACGCGCCGCAGCAATAACCCCCTGCCCCAGAGACAAACCGCCATCACCCGCCGGTAAACTCT
>NZ_VLXZ01000389.1 GCF_007293315.1 Alkalicoccobacillus porphyridii | reverse complement strand
CTACCGCGAAAGATGCCCTGCAACGCCCCTTCCGTGTCCTGACCCGTCAGGGCCAGCTCACTGCTTTAGGGACAGAATTTACCGTCCGCCAGCAGGATAATTTCACGCAGCTTGACGTTCAGCAGCACGCTGTGGAAGTGCTTCTCGCCAGTGCCCCCGCGCAAAAACGCATCGTGAACGCTGGTGAAAGCCTGCAGTTCAGCGCCTCTGAGTTTGGCGCAGTGAAACCGCTGGATGACGA
>NZ_VLXZ01000388.1 GCF_007293315.1 Alkalicoccobacillus porphyridii | reverse complement strand
TCTCGACCTGTATCGTAAAGTTCAGTCATCCGGAACCAGAGATGTCAGTCAAGAAATTCGTGAGATTGAGGATTTACTGTAGAGATAAAAACAAGGGCCGGGGAATTTCATTCGGCCCATATTCTCTTTAGTGCTGTGCGGAATCAGACTATTACGGCTCAACCGGGCGTCTCTGGAACGGGTCATGACCACATTTCGGGCATAGCGTCAGCACTTCCGGTGTGTAGATCGGGAGATGGAAG
>NZ_VLXZ01000387.1 GCF_007293315.1 Alkalicoccobacillus porphyridii | reverse complement strand
CCCTAAAATATTCACCGTAGCCATATATCATGAGAGTTTATCGTTCCCAATATACTCGAACGAGCGTTCGGTTGCTTATTTTATGGCTTCTGTCAACGCCGTTTTAAAGATTAATGCGATCTATATCACGCTGTGGGTATTGCAGTTTTTGGTTTTTTGATCGCGGTGTCAGTTCTTTTTATTTCCATTTCTCTTCCATGGGTTTCTCACAGATAACTGTGTGCAACACAGAATTGGTTAAC
>NZ_VLXZ01000386.1 GCF_007293315.1 Alkalicoccobacillus porphyridii | reverse complement strand
ATCATCCATGCCACTGCCAGCAGACCAACCACCTGCGTAGGCTCCAGTCCGGCAATACGCCAGTGCTGGGTCATGTCGCTACCATAGAGGAATGTTGAGAACGGTACCCAAACTTTCGCGGAGGTACTCACCATCCAGATGATATAAGAGGAAAACCACATAAACGTACCAATGAAGGCAAAACGTGGTCCGACACTATTATTCATCCAGGAATAGATACCGCCTTCTTCTTTGCGATAAGC
>NZ_VLXZ01000385.1 GCF_007293315.1 Alkalicoccobacillus porphyridii | reverse complement strand
AAAAACGAAGACAGCGAAAACGACGAGCCACCAATACTTGCGAATCATTACCTGAGCCTGTGCATGTTTAACCAAGTCTGGCAGGAAATATACACGAAATGAATAATCTGAAAACCAGGCTTACACTTCCTTTACTTTGCAATGAGATCGGGGTCAACTTCGCTAACCCGGCATCGTTTTGACCGGTTGCCCGTCTTTCTTTTTTTCACTTTCGCCAGTTCTTCCGCGGAGTAATGCGACGC
>NZ_VLXZ01000384.1 GCF_007293315.1 Alkalicoccobacillus porphyridii | reverse complement strand
AACATAGGCCTGCGCACGCTCGATCGCCGCATCCAGCCCCTCTACCGCCAGAGCATCGGTGCGCGCCATGATCACAAAATCAGGATCGGTTTTCGCATCCACCGCCGCGCGGATCCGATCCACCATCTCTTCTTTCGAGACGATCGCTTTATTCGGACGATGACCGCAGCGTTTCGCACCAACCTGATCTTCAATATGCAATCCTGCCGCACCGGCTTTAATCATCGATTTCACGGTGCGCG
>NZ_VLXZ01000383.1 GCF_007293315.1 Alkalicoccobacillus porphyridii | reverse complement strand
ATTGACGCAGAAGAGCTTAACGGCCGTGTTCGGCATGGGAACGGGTGTGACCTCTTCGCTATTGCCACCGGACATATAAGAGAAATGAGATTCTCTCAAAACTAAATCGCGCTCCACAGGACGGGAAGGCAAGCGTACCTGCTTTCCGGTCCTGTTCATGTTATTCACACACATCTTTTCACCATGATTTTGGATAAGTCCTCGACCGATTAGTATCTGTCCGCTCCATGTGTCGCCACACT
>NZ_VLXZ01000382.1 GCF_007293315.1 Alkalicoccobacillus porphyridii | reverse complement strand
CGACCTTGATACCGGAGAGATGTATGTCTTCCTGTGTAAGGTTGAAGCCTGGGCGATGAATATTGGCTGCCACCTGACTATTCCGCAGAGCTGCGAGTTCCAGCTGCTGCGTGATAAGCAGGAGGCGTAATGGCTACACCGCTTATTCGTGTCATGAACGGACACATCTACAAAGTACCAAATCGTCGTAAGCGTAAGCCTGAGCTGAAACCATCCGAAATACCAACACTGCTCGGATATACC
>NZ_VLXZ01000381.1 GCF_007293315.1 Alkalicoccobacillus porphyridii | reverse complement strand
CCTGGCGAGCATTAATACGCCGCTGGCTGCGAACGCAATCAAACACCACCAGCGAAAGTAACACCATCCATAACGGGGTGTAACTGAGTGGCCAGGGCATGAGTAAAATAACAGCGGCAACCAGCCCATGAATCAGCAAGGAAAGCCACTGTGCGCGCCAGGAGACGCGCAAATCAGATTGCCACAGGACCACGTTCCCGGTTCCGTGTCTGGATGAGTCGGACCATCATTTCCAGTTCTGCA
>NZ_VLXZ01000380.1 GCF_007293315.1 Alkalicoccobacillus porphyridii | reverse complement strand
AAGCGTTCAACCAGGTCGCAGGCAATGCTGTCTACGCGCTCGTCGTTGTTGCCGTACTGCGGATATTCACCGTCGATTTCAAAGTCCACCGCCAGGCCGTTTTCGTCACGGATTGGTTTCACGCGGGCATATTTGATGGCAGACAGGGAGTCCGTCGCCACCGACAGGCCCGCGATGCCGCATGCCATAGTGCGATAGACATCACGATCGTGCAGCGCCATCAGCGAAGCTTCGTAGCTGTACT
>NZ_VLXZ01000037.1 GCF_007293315.1 Alkalicoccobacillus porphyridii | reverse complement strand
TATTGAGCAGATGGGGCTGACGCTTATTACTGTTGATTTCAATGACCTGTCGGCACTGAAGCAGGTCGTCGACGAGCAACAACCGGATGCGGCGCTGGTGCAGCATACGCGCCAGCAGCCGCAGGACAGCTACGTGCTGGCAGATGTGCTGGCGGTGATGCTGCCAACTTACTGATTTAGTGTATGATGGTGTTTTTGAGGTGCTCCAGTGGCTTCTGTTTCTATCAGCTGTCCCTCCTGTTCAGCTACTGACGGGGTGGTGCGTAACGGCAAAAGCACCGCCGGACATCAGCGCTATCTCTGCTCTCACTGCCGTAAAACATGGCAACTGCAGTTCACTTACACCGCTTCTCAACCCGGTACGCACCAGAAAATCATTGATATGGCCATGAATGGCGTTGGATGCCGGGCAACAGCCCGCATTATGGGCGTTGGCCTCAACACGATTTTACGTCACTTAAAAAACTCAGGCCGCAGTCGGTAACCTCGCGCATACAGCCGGGCAGTGACGTCATCGTCTGCGCGGAAATGGACGAACAGTGGGGCTATGTCGGGGCTAAATCGCGCCAGCGCTGGCTGTTTTACGCGTATGACAGTCTCCGGAAGACGGTTGTTGCGCACGTATTCGGTGAACGCACTATGGCGACGCTGGGGCGTCTTATGAGCCTGCTGTCACCCTTTGACGTGGTGATATGGATGACGGATGGCTGGCCGCTGTATGAATCCCGCCTGAAGGGAAAGCTGCACGTTATCAGCAAGCGTTACACTCAGCGCATTGAGCGACATAATCTGAATCTGAGACAACATCTGGCAAGGCTGGGACGGAAGTTACTGTCGTTCTCAAAATCGGT
>NZ_VLXZ01000379.1 GCF_007293315.1 Alkalicoccobacillus porphyridii | reverse complement strand
ATACTCCCCTGACTTATAACGAAATCAACGGGAAACCTTTTGGCCTGGATTACGAACTGGCGAAACAGTTTGCCGATTACCTCGGCGTAAAACTGAAAGTGACCGTGCGGCAGAATATCAGCCAGCTGTTTGACGACCTTGATAATGGTAACGCCGACCTGCTGGCGGCAGGACTTGTCTATAACAGTGAGCGGGTAAAAAATTATCAGCCTGGCCCTACCTATTATTCCGTGTCACAACAACTG
>NZ_VLXZ01000378.1 GCF_007293315.1 Alkalicoccobacillus porphyridii | reverse complement strand
AAACACGTACCGCTGGACGCGCTTGAGCGTATTCATCGTCATAAAACCGGCGCATTGATTCGCGCCGCCGTTCGCCTTGGTGCATTAAGCGCCGGAGATAAAGGGCGTCGTGCTCTGCCAGTACTCGACAAGTACGCAGAGAGCATCGGCCTTGCCTTCCAGGTTCAAGATGACATCCTGGATGTGGTAGGAGATACTGCAACGTTGGGAAAACTCCAGGGTGCCGACCAGCAACTTGGTAAAAG
>NZ_VLXZ01000377.1 GCF_007293315.1 Alkalicoccobacillus porphyridii | reverse complement strand
ATCATATGCGCCACTTTGCCTGGATGAAGCACCACTTCATTTATCGCGGTGCTGATGCGTTTCTGGCAATCTTGCTGACAGACTTGCGCTTCCAGCAAAAAACGTTTCTCGCTGATGTAGTGGCCTTCCAGCACATCGGCTAACTGTTGCTGGGCGTTATCGGGGTCAAGGTCAGTCAGGAAACCCAGGTTGCCACGGTTGATTCCAATAACTTTAATATCGTAACGGGCGAGTGTGCGTGCCGC
>NZ_VLXZ01000376.1 GCF_007293315.1 Alkalicoccobacillus porphyridii | reverse complement strand
AAAGCGCCAGCGGATTTTTAATCGTCACGCTGGCGCAGTTCGGTAGGCGGATAAGGCGTTCACGCCGCATCCGGCAATTGTGCGCCGATTGCCTGATGCGACGCGGGCCGCGTCTTATCAGGCCTACAGTTTAAAACTTATTTAAACCCTTTCTGCTGCTTTATCAGCTCATATGCCTGCTGAATTTCCTGCGCTTTCTGCTTCGCCATCTCCATCATCTCAGGCGGCAAACCTTTCGCCACCAG
>NZ_VLXZ01000375.1 GCF_007293315.1 Alkalicoccobacillus porphyridii | reverse complement strand
GCAAATAACGACTGCTATCTGTTTGATAACCTTTCGAAACTGGGCTTTACCCAGCACCTGATGATGGGACATAACGGCCAGTTCGGCGGTTTTTTGAAAGAAGTTCGCGAAAATGGCGGCATGCAGAGCGAATTGATGGATCAAACAAATCTGCCGGTTATTTTGCTGGGCTTTGATGGTTCGCCGGTTTATGACGATACCGCTGTGCTTAACCGCTGGCTGGACGTTACCGAAAAAGATAAAAA
>NZ_VLXZ01000374.1 GCF_007293315.1 Alkalicoccobacillus porphyridii | reverse complement strand
ATGAATACCCTCGGCTGGTTCGATTTTAAATCAGCGTGGTTTGCGCCACCGGATCCATGATTGCTGGTTGATAACAAAATCACTACACTAACGCCGTTCTCAACGGGGTGCCACGCGTACGCGTGCGCTGAGAAAATACCCGTCGAACCTGATCCGGATAACGCCGGCGAAGGGATTTGAGGCTCCTTCTCAAGTCCTTTGCCACTCTTTTTTGAGGTGCAAAGTGTTAAAAAAATGTCTGCCCC
>NZ_VLXZ01000373.1 GCF_007293315.1 Alkalicoccobacillus porphyridii | reverse complement strand
CGGCCAGGGGGGCTGGTCGGCAAAACCATTCCCCCTCCCGCCCGTGCGGCTATAATGAACCGTCTTCCATCCGAGGTTTACCGTGTCCGATCGTCTGAAAGTCCTGCCCCAATACCTGCTGCCCAAGCAGCGCCTGACCTCCTTTGCCGGCCGCGTCGCGGGAGCCCAGGGCGGCACGATGACGACCCGTTTGATCCGCTGGTTCGTGGGTAAATACGGGGTCGACATGAACGAGGCCGAGAACC
>NZ_VLXZ01000372.1 GCF_007293315.1 Alkalicoccobacillus porphyridii | reverse complement strand
CCATGTGTGTTTGGTTTTCTATCTTTGATAGAGAGTTGAATACATTTAGCAAAGAGGATCAAGTAGATCGAGGACACAAGTTTTCGAAGAAGGGAGCGTACAACCGTACGTGACCGACTGAGAACAACGCCGTGGACGAAGAGATACGCCGATCATCTGCCGCTAAATTGGTTAAGTTAGAAAGGGCGCACGGTGAATGCCTTGGCACTAGGAGCCGAAGAAGGACGCGACGAACGGCGAAACGC
>NZ_VLXZ01000371.1 GCF_007293315.1 Alkalicoccobacillus porphyridii | reverse complement strand
AATGATCAATGGCGCTGCTGTGCACCACGCGTTCGCCATCAAACAGGGTATATTCCAGCGTCGTGACGACAGGGGAGGCGGCGAGATTTTCCAGCACCACTTCGCAGGAAAGCGTGGCATCGCAATAGGCTTCGTCAAAGTCGGTACGCACAGTGAAATCGTTAATATGCGTTAGGTGTTTTCCGACCAGATAAACATCGCGGAAGATCCCCGCTGACCACCACATATCCTGGTCAGCGGGGATCT
>NZ_VLXZ01000370.1 GCF_007293315.1 Alkalicoccobacillus porphyridii | reverse complement strand
GCCGATATAAATAATAAGACTCACCTGCAAACCAGACGGTAATTTAATGATGATGAACGCGTGCTTTCCGGCAATGGCGCTTATGGTGCTAGTGGGTTGTTCTACACCACCACCAGAACAGAAAGCTCAAAGGGTGAAAGTTGATCCCATTCGGTCATTGAATATGGAAGCGTTATGCAAGGATCAGGCGGCAAAACGTTATAACACCGGCGAGCAAAAAATCGACGTCACCGCCTTCGAACAGTT
>NZ_VLXZ01000036.1 GCF_007293315.1 Alkalicoccobacillus porphyridii | reverse complement strand
ACAACAGATAAAACAAAAGGCCCAGTCTTCCGACTGAGCCTTTTGTTTTATTTGATGTCTGGCAGTTCCCTACTCTCGCATGGGGAGACCCCACACTACCATCGGCGCTACGGCGTTTCACTTCTGAGTTCGGCATGGGGTCAGGTGGGACCACCGCGCTAAGGCCGCCAGGCAAATTCTGTTTTATCAGACCGCTTCTGCGTTCTGATTTAATCTGTATCAGGCTGAAAACCTTCTCTCATCCGCCAAAACAGCTTCGGCGTTGTAAGGTTAAGCCTCACGGTTCATTAGTACCGGTTAGCTCAACGCATCGCTGCGCTTACACACCCGGCCTATCAACGTCGTCGTCTTCAACGTTCCTTCAGGACTCTCAAGGAGTCAGGGAGAACTCATCTCGGGGCAAGTTTCGTGCTTAGATGCTTTCAGCACTTATCTCTTCCGCATTTAGCTACCGGGCAGTGCCATTGGCATGACAACCCGAACACCAGTGATGCGTCCACTCCGGTCCTCTCGTACTAGGAGCAGCCCCCCTCAGTTCTCCAGCGCCCACGGCAGATAGGGACCGAACTGTCTCACGACGTTCTAAACCCAGCTCGCGTACCACTTTAAATGGCGAACAGCCATACCCTTGGGACCTACTTCAGCCCCAGGATGTGATGAGCCGACATCGAGGTGCCAAACACCGCCGTCGATATGAACTCTTGGGCGGTATCAGCCTGTTATCCCCGGAGTACCTTTTATCCGTTGAGCGATGGCCCTTCCATTCAGAACCACCGGATCACTATGACCTGCTTTCGCACCTGCTCGCGCCGTCACGCTCGCAGTCAAGCTTGCTTATGCCATTGCACTAACCTCCTGATGTCCGACCAGGATTAGCCAACCTTCGTGCTCCTCCGTTACTCTTTAGGAGGAGACCGCCCCAGTCAAACTACCCACCAGAC
>NZ_VLXZ01000369.1 GCF_007293315.1 Alkalicoccobacillus porphyridii | reverse complement strand
CATATATTTAGCAAGGAATAGTTAGACCTTTAAGCAAGAAGTAAGAACAAGAAAGATTAGAGTGATCATCAAGGGTAAGACTCTTGTCCATTAATCTACCAACTCTTTTATGGCAGGTTGATAAGAGAATGAATAATCAATGAACTTAAGCCATATAAGTCATGAATAACTAATTCAAACTTAAATAAGTTATGAACTTATAAAGAACATATATGAACTTGTCATATATTTACCTTAAGAAGTTTGT
>NZ_VLXZ01000368.1 GCF_007293315.1 Alkalicoccobacillus porphyridii | reverse complement strand
AGCCAGTTAAACAGGTCCGGATCGTCACATTCCAGCAGACGAATAAAGATGCGTTTTTCGTCATCGCTTAAGCTGTCGTACTCATGTTCGAAAAACGGCATGATTGAAATATCGAGTTCGCGCATACCACGGCGGCATGCCCAATGAATGCGGGCTTTGTTGTTAATGTCCATCTTCTTCCTGTCTCACGAAAATCCAGTACCCGGCTATTGTAACGTGTTTTTCGCCTTCTTTTACGGGAATATCA
>NZ_VLXZ01000367.1 GCF_007293315.1 Alkalicoccobacillus porphyridii | reverse complement strand
ATTTATGCCATCGGCGGCAATCTGGAAGCAGCACGTCTCTCCGGGATTAACGTTGAACGCACCAAACTTGCCGTGTTCGCGATTAACCGATTAATGGTAGCCATCGCCGGATTAATCCTTAGTTCTCGACTTGGCGCTGGTTCACCTTCTGCGGGAAATATCGCCGAACTGGACGCAATTGCAGCATGCGTGATTGGCGGCACCAGCCTGGCTGGCGGTGTGGGAAGCGTTGCCGGAGCAGTAATGG
>NZ_VLXZ01000366.1 GCF_007293315.1 Alkalicoccobacillus porphyridii | reverse complement strand
ATGTGGAGGTCCAGCACGGCATCAGCATTTTTCGCCAGCGTGGAATTTCCATTATTGGTAATGGCGATAATTCGGTTGCCGAAATTTTTCAGTGAAGGAACTAGCTTGAGGATTTCATCCGTTTCACCGCTGGCAGAAATAAGGATCAGAAGATCGTAAGGCGTAATCATGCCCAGATCGCCATGGAAAGCTTCTGTAGGATGAATAAAGAAACTAGGCGTACCCGTAGAGGCCAGCGTCGCTGACA
>NZ_VLXZ01000365.1 GCF_007293315.1 Alkalicoccobacillus porphyridii | reverse complement strand
AACTGGGCATCGTTCCTGACAGCGGCGGTGTGCTGCGTCTGCCGAAGATCCTGCCGCCTGCCATCGTCAATGAAATGGTGATGACCGGCAGACGAATGGGCGCAGAAGAGGCGCTGCGTTGGGGGATAGTCAACCGCGTGGTTAGCCAGGCGGAACTGATGGATAACGCCCGCGAACTGGCGCAGCAGCTGGTTAACAGCGCTCCGCTGGCGATTGCGGCGCTGAAAGAGATCTACCGCACCACCAG
>NZ_VLXZ01000364.1 GCF_007293315.1 Alkalicoccobacillus porphyridii | reverse complement strand
GATACCAATACCGTAAATCACCACATCAGCCTGAAGCGTTTCCCCACTTTGCAGCGTCAGTTCTACTTTTTCACCATCGACCACATGTTCAATGGCATTATTGAGCAGAATGCGCACACCAGCCTGCTGGTGGCGCTGTAAAAGATAGCGTTGCACGGGCGGTGGTGCATTACGGCCCATGACGGTTGCCGCCAGTTCAATCACTGTCACCTTACATCTGCGCTGCGTGGCGCTGGCAGCCAGTTCC
>NZ_VLXZ01000363.1 GCF_007293315.1 Alkalicoccobacillus porphyridii | reverse complement strand
CACGCGCGCGGCCAGTTCGCCGGCGTTCAGGATCAAGAGGCGCACGCCGGCCAGGTCGCGCGGCAGGCGCGCCATCTTCGGCTCGGACACGGCGACCAGCACCAGCGGCACCTCCGCGCGGCGCGCCTGGCCGACCAGCGCCTCGATGGTCTGCGCCGGCAGGTTCAGGTCGGCGACGAGCAGGGCGGCCGTCGCGACCTGGGCCTGGCGCGCGGCCACGAAGGCGGGGTCGATGCGGTCGTACAGG
>NZ_VLXZ01000362.1 GCF_007293315.1 Alkalicoccobacillus porphyridii | reverse complement strand
ATCTGAGCAGCACCGGTGATCATGTTTTTAACATAGTCGGCGTGCCCCGGGCAGTCTACGTGTGCGTAGTGACGGGTCGGGGTGTCGTATTCAACGTGAGAAGTGTTGATGGTGATACCACGAGCTTTTTCTTCCGGCGCGTTATCGATCTGGTCGAATGCGCGAGCAGCACCGCCGTAGGTTTTAGCCAGTACGGTAGTGATTGCAGCGGTCAGCGTTGTTTTACCATGGTCAACGTGGCCGATAG
>NZ_VLXZ01000361.1 GCF_007293315.1 Alkalicoccobacillus porphyridii | reverse complement strand
ACTACTGTCACTAAAGGTAAACGCGCGGGTCATCACTTCCATCGCGATATCAATACTGTTAATCGAGAAATGATAGACCTGAAGTTTTTCTGCGGCGGAATAATCCGAAGAGAAGATTACCGGATAGAGGATTTTTTTCAGCACCCGAAACCCCATCTCGACAATTTCTACCGGAATTCCTATGCGGGCATGCACTTCCGCGACGGTATGCTGGATTTGTATTAGCCTTTCGACATCGTCAACCTGGG
>NZ_VLXZ01000360.1 GCF_007293315.1 Alkalicoccobacillus porphyridii | reverse complement strand
AGCAAAAAGACTGGGAAACAAGAGAAAACGCGTTTGCTGCTTTTACCATGGGACCGCTGACTGATTTCTGGCGTCAGCGTGATGAAGCAGAATTTACTGGTGTGGATGACATTCCGGTGCGCTTTGTCCGTTTTCGCGCACAGCACCATGACCGGGTGGTAGTCATCTGCCCGGGGCGTATTGAGAGCTACGTAAAATATGCGGAACTGGCCTACGACCTGTTCCATTTGGGGTTTGATGTCTTAATC
>NZ_VLXZ01000035.1 GCF_007293315.1 Alkalicoccobacillus porphyridii | reverse complement strand
GGTGGTGCACCCCAAAAGTTAGAGGACAAATCTAACGTTTGGGGTGTTTTTATATGAGTAAATATAGTGAGGAATTCAAACGACAACTAGTTGAAGAATATCTTCGAGGATCGATTGGATATGATAAGCTGGCTAAAAAGCATGGCATGCCTGCGAGTTCTCTGATTCGTCGCTGGGTCAATGCTTTTCGTGACTTAGGTCAAAGCGGACTAACACCAAAACGGACACCAACCGCTTACCCTGTTCAATTCAAACGAGATGTATTACACTTTATAAAACTAACAGGAGCTTCTCACCAAGAAGCAGCGAGTCATTTCGGATTAAATAATGCCTCTCTGATTACCAGTTGGAGTCTCTCTCGTGAGAACCTTGGGATGGAAGGCCTGAAACAAAAGCCGAAAGGGCGACCCTCTATGTCTAAGCACTCAAAGAAGAAACCATCAAAACTAGAAAATAAACAAACACGTGAACAAGAGTTAGAGCGTGAAAATGAGGCTCTCCGTTTGGAGAATACCTATTTAAAAAAGTTGAAAGCTTTTCGGGAAGATCCGGAAAAATATCTCGAAAAGCACAAGCAGCGTTGGCATTCGAACTCAAAAAAGAATTCCGATTAAGGGATGTCCTCACTCAAGTGGATCTCCCTGAAGCCACGTATTATTACCAACTAAACCAACTAGATAAAGAGGATCCAGATCATCGCATCAAAAAAGACATTCAAGTTATTTTTGAACAACACGATGGAAACTACGGATACCGTCGGGTTCATGCACAACTTCGTGCCAATGGGCACATGATTAATCATAAAAAGGTTCAACGACTCATGAATGAGCTTGGTCTAAAATCAGAGAACTTTATTCGGAAATCCCGCTATAAATCGTACAAAGGAACTACGGGTAAAGTGGCAGAGAATCGATTAAATCGACGGTTTCACACGCCGATCCCTCTTCAAAAACTAACGACAGATGTCACTGAATTTAAGTGCAAAGGTGGAGAAAAGCTTTATTTCAGTCCAATCAT
>NZ_VLXZ01000359.1 GCF_007293315.1 Alkalicoccobacillus porphyridii | reverse complement strand
ACATATTTATCCTTTCAAAACTTCTCGCATAGGCGAGCTGGCTACCGTGAATCCTGGTACCGATCTCACCGTCGTTGATGCCAGTGGCAAACAGCCGATCGTTCTGTTGCAGGGTTATCAAATGCAGGGCAGTGAAAACACGCTCTACCTGGCGGCAGGTCAACGGCTGGCGCTAGCCACATTAAGTGAAGAAGGTATCAAGGCGCTCACGGTAAACGGGGAATGGCAGGCTGACGAATACGGCAATC
>NZ_VLXZ01000358.1 GCF_007293315.1 Alkalicoccobacillus porphyridii | reverse complement strand
CTAATCAGCGGCGTGAGTCCCATCGCTATCAATGAACAGAGCGGATATGACCAGTTGCCAATAAAGGAAACCCGACTTGACCACGTTCCACGATTTCTACCGGGCATATATTCGGTGAAACCAGCAAACAGCGTAACCAGTAAAGCTCCCAGCCCAACTCCCATCACAAAACGGCAGGCAATAAGGAAATCCATATTCGGTGAGAAAGCACCGACAACCATCGAGGCAATATGAATGGCCTCATAGAG
>NZ_VLXZ01000357.1 GCF_007293315.1 Alkalicoccobacillus porphyridii | reverse complement strand
CGTCAGCTTGACCGTAACAGTTACGCCCTGACAGAAGCCGAGCGCAATGCCAGCGAATTGATCCGCTGGGCAGGCAGAAAATGCCCGAGTGGTCGGGTAATGGGGCTGGCGAATAAAGGCTGGATAAAGGGCACCCCGCAGGATGCAGGCTGGATCGGCTGGATGATCAAACCTCTCGGTCGCTGGTCGTTAATCATGGAAATCGATGAAGGCTTTGCGGTAGGCATGTCGCCAGCCGAACTCAGCGC
>NZ_VLXZ01000356.1 GCF_007293315.1 Alkalicoccobacillus porphyridii | reverse complement strand
AATCAGCGCGTCGCAAGTGTATTCGCCGTTATCGCCATTCAGACGGAACGGACGGTTTTGCAGATCCACCTTGTTGATATGATCAAAAATGATCTCAGTTTCAAACTTGGTGGCATGTTCGTGCATGCGCTCCATTAATAACGGACCGGTCAGATCGTTTGGATCGCCAGGCCAGTTTTCCACTTCCGTGGTGGTGGTCAGTTGGCCGCCTTTTTCCATGCCGGTAATCAGCACAGGTTGCAGGTTGG
>NZ_VLXZ01000355.1 GCF_007293315.1 Alkalicoccobacillus porphyridii | reverse complement strand
ACATGGTGGAAGGCGGCAGCAGCAAAGCGTTCACCGTGATCAAAAAAATGATGTATGCCGATCCGCAGGCGCTGCACGCTCTACTCGATAAACTGGCGAAAAGCGTCACTTTGTATCTGAATGCGCAGATTAAAGCCGGTGCTCAGGCAGTGATGATTTTCGACACCTGGGGCGGTGTGCTTACCGGGCGCGATTATCAACAGTTCTCGCTCTATTACATGCATAAAATTGTTGATGGTTTACTGCGT
>NZ_VLXZ01000354.1 GCF_007293315.1 Alkalicoccobacillus porphyridii | reverse complement strand
GAGCGGAATGTCATATGCGCAAAATAATCTTGGATGGATGTACAGAAATGGCAACGGAGTCGCACAAGATTATGCGCTGGCATTTTTCTGGTACAAACAAGCTGCATTACAAGGCCATAGTTACGCATAAGACAATCTGGCCGATCTTTATAAAGACGGAGAAGGCGTTGCTCAAAACAAGACACTCGCCGCATTCTGGTATTTGAAAAGCGCACAGCAGGGTAATCGGCACGCCCAGTTTCAAATTGC
>NZ_VLXZ01000353.1 GCF_007293315.1 Alkalicoccobacillus porphyridii | reverse complement strand
AAGATATCGATGCCGCCAAATTGAAATTAACCACCGAAATAGTCGCCATCGGGGAGATAAAAACGGAAACTGAAACAACCAGATTCTATGTTGATTATGATGATTTAATGCTTTCTTTGCTAAAAGAAGCGGCCAAAAAAATGATTAACACCTGTAATGAGTATCAGAAAAGACACGGTAAAAAGACACTCTTTGAGGTACCTGAAGTCTGATAAGCTATTATTCTCTCCATGTACTCAAGGTATAAGG
>NZ_VLXZ01000352.1 GCF_007293315.1 Alkalicoccobacillus porphyridii | reverse complement strand
CCGGGGGTCAGCAAAACAGCGGATTACAAAGCGCGGGCGCAGAAATTCTTTGATGAACTGGACGCCTTCTTTACTGAACTTGAGAAATCGGGTCGTAAAGTGATGGTGGTCGTGGTGCCGGAACACGGCGGCGCGCTGAAGGGCGACAGAATGCAGGTATCTGGCCTACGTGATATCCCTAGCCCGTCTATCACCGACGTCCCCGTTGGGGTGAAATTCTTCGGCATGAAGGCACCGCATCAGGGGGCA
>NZ_VLXZ01000351.1 GCF_007293315.1 Alkalicoccobacillus porphyridii | reverse complement strand
CGGTTTCAACAGCCCGCCGCGCTCTGCAAAAGCGAGCTTGTTAAAAAACTGGCTGGCGGAACATCACCCTGACGTTGAGATGATCATTCCGCAGTTGCCGCCGTATCCTTCCGACGCGGCAGAACTGCTGGAATCCATTGTCCTGGAACATGGCGGCGATTCGCTGGGTATTGTCGGTTCGTCACTGGGGGGATATTACGCCACCTGGTTGTCGCAATGTTTTATGCTGCCCGCAGTGGTGGTAAACCC
>NZ_VLXZ01000350.1 GCF_007293315.1 Alkalicoccobacillus porphyridii | reverse complement strand
GGGGTAACGGTTGCAGGGAGAGCGCCCCGGCACTAGACTACCCGCCTCTTATTTTAGTCTGAGTCAGTGTCATGCGCGTTACCGATTTCTCCTTTGAATTGCCCGAATCCCTGATTGCCCACTATCCCATGCCTGAACGCAGTAGCTGTCGTTTACTGTCGCTGGACGGGCCGACGGGCGCGCTGACGCACGGTACTTTCACCGATTTACTTGATAAGCTCAACCCCGGCGATCTTCTGGTTTTTAAAA
>NZ_VLXZ01000034.1 GCF_007293315.1 Alkalicoccobacillus porphyridii | reverse complement strand
AAGCGACTGCTGCTGCAAAACGTCTGCGACCTGAGCAACAACATGAATGGTCTTCGGTTTCCGTGTTTCGTAAAGTCTGGAAACGCGGAAGTCAGCGCCCTGCACCATTATGTTCCGGATCTGCATCGCAGGATGCTGCTGGCTACCCTGTGGAACACCTACATCTGTATTAACGAAGCGCTGGCATTGACCCTGAGTGATTTTTCTCTGGTCCCGCCGCATCCATACCGCCAGTTGTTTACCCTCACAACGTTCCAGTAACCGGGCATGTTCATCATCAGTAACCCGTATCGTGAGCATCCTCTCTCGTTTCATCGGTATCATTACCCCCATGAACAGAAATCCCCCTTACACGGAGGCATCAGTGACCAAACAGGAAAAAACCGCCCTTAACATGGCCCGCTTTATCAGAAGCCAGACATTAACGCTTCTGGAGAAACTCAACGAGCTGGACGCGGATGAACAGGCAGACATCTGTGAATCGCTTCACGACCACGCTGATGAGCTTTACCGCAGCTGCCTCGCGCGTTTCGGTGATGACGGTGAAAACCTCTGACACATGCAGCTCCCGGAGACGGTCACAGCTTGTCTGTAAGCGGATGCCGGGAGCAGACAAGCCCGTCAGGGCGCGTCAGCGGGTGTTGGCGGGTGTCGGGGCGCAGCCATGACCCAGTCACGTAGCGATAGCGGAGTGTATACTGGCTTAACTATGCGGCATCAGAGCAGATTGTACTGAGAGTGCACCATTGCGGTGTGAAATACCGCACAGATGCGTAAGGAGAAAATACCGCATCAGGCGCTCTTCCGCTTCCTCGCTCACTGACTCGCTGCGCTCGGTCGTTCGGCTGCGGCGAGCGGTATCAGCTCACTCAAAGGCGGTAATACGGTTATCCACAGAATCAGGGGATAACGCAGGAAAGAACATGTGAGCAAAAGGCCAGCAAAAGGCCAGGAACCGTAAAAAGGCCGCGTTGCTGGCGTTTTTCCATAGGCTCCGCCCCCCTGACGAGCATCACAAAAATCGACGCTCAAGTCAGAGGTGGCGAAACCCGACAGGACTATAAAGATACCAGGCGTTTCCCCCTGGAAGCTCCCTCGCGCGCTCTCCTGTTCCGACCCTGCCGCTTACCGGATACCTGTCCGCCTTTCTCCCTTCGGGAAGCGTGGCG
>NZ_VLXZ01000349.1 GCF_007293315.1 Alkalicoccobacillus porphyridii | reverse complement strand
ACCATGCCATCACACATTCTGAAGGGCATATCAACATTACCGTGACAGCAGGTGTCAGTCGCGCATT
This sequence comes from Alkalicoccobacillus porphyridii, assembly GCF_007293315.1. GTDB lineage: Bacteria > Bacillota > Bacilli > Bacillales > Bacillaceae_D > Alkalicoccobacillus > Alkalicoccobacillus porphyridii. The sequence continues at coordinate 182 of NZ_VLXZ01000349.1, read as the reverse complement.
TCCTGAAGAGCCTCTGGATGTGGTCATTGGAAGAGCAGACCGGGCAATGTATGAGGGTAAGCAAACCGGAAGAAATCGCTGCATGTTTATTGACGAACAAAATGTGATTAACCGAGTTTAAGCTCCGTTTAACATTCATTGAGAAAACTGATGCTACTGTGTCAACGATCCGTTATCAGTGC
>NZ_VLXZ01000348.1 GCF_007293315.1 Alkalicoccobacillus porphyridii | reverse complement strand
ACGCCTGGCACATTTACTCATGCCGGTACAGAAAATCTGTTGGCGCTGGTCAGCGCGATGGCGAAGCAATATCACCATCCACTGGCAATTCATCTCGACCATCACACGAAATTTGACGATATCGCTCAGAAGGTTCGTTCTGGCGTGCGCTCAGTCATGATTGACGCCTCGCATTTGCCTTTTGCGCAAAATATTTCACGGGTCAAAGAGGTGGTGGATTTTTGCCATCGCGTTGATGTCAGCGGCGAA
>NZ_VLXZ01000347.1 GCF_007293315.1 Alkalicoccobacillus porphyridii | reverse complement strand
TCGAGTAATGATAAATAACTAGACGTATTTTCTCCCGGCACAATCAGGCATTTATCGACATAAACGCCAGATTGATTGGTTTGCGTTAGCAGCGATTGACTATAAAAATCACTGCCTACTGCGCTCAGTAGCCAGGCTTTGTTACCCAGCAACGCCAGGTTTTGTGCAATATTGCGCCCTACTCCACCAGGCGTAAATTTTATTTTACCTGGATTTGAATCCGCATAATTTAATGATTCATGTGAATAT
>NZ_VLXZ01000346.1 GCF_007293315.1 Alkalicoccobacillus porphyridii | reverse complement strand
TTTCTTGTTCCTATATAATTCTCATGTTTATGAATACGAATCCATCTTACTTTTTCTCCGTAACCGATCTTCTCATTTACGATTAACATCTTCTGGGGTATTTTTTGAGCGAATTTATTTCTATGGAAAAATAAAATATCTTGTAAAAGTCTTTGTTAAGGCTTTTCAAGTCAATCTATTGTTGTTGAAGGATCCTTTCATGCATTATGTTAGGTATCAAGGAAAATCAATTCTCGCTTCAAAAGGGACG
>NZ_VLXZ01000345.1 GCF_007293315.1 Alkalicoccobacillus porphyridii | reverse complement strand
CGGTAAAGGTGACGCGTAATGTTGTGGCAATCATCAGAATGCCAGCGATAAGGACAATCCTGTTTTTGCCGCTTAATGAAGTTGAACAGGTCATATGCTTCTCATTGTTACAAACGAGGCTGTAACTTACCGTTTTTATAGTTATGTTGAATCAAGCTAAAATGACAAATTATCGCTAAATTCGGACAAAATGATGCACAGGTTGAATCTCAATGGCTATGAACCCGACCGACACCATGAAGCCGCGGTC
>NZ_VLXZ01000344.1 GCF_007293315.1 Alkalicoccobacillus porphyridii | reverse complement strand
ACCCACAAACAGGGCAGAGTTGTCATAGTACGGGGTGGTAAACAGCACCTGCTTTTCACGCTCCGGAGTGATATCCATGCCCGCCATCACGGCTTCTACGCGACGGAATTTCAGGCTTGGGATCAGGCTGTCAAACGCCTGGTTAGAGAAAGTGCAGGTTGCATCAATCTCTTTACACAGCGCTTGTGCCAGGTCGACGTCAAAACCAACGATCTGGTTGTTTGCATCAATCGATTCAAACGGAGGATAG
>NZ_VLXZ01000343.1 GCF_007293315.1 Alkalicoccobacillus porphyridii | reverse complement strand
TGATGGCAGCATCTTTATTATGATTCGCCAGATGGAAGGGGAAACGTAGTGTGGGCACGATGTATGTTCTAATAAAATAGATTGGGTGGGTTGTATATTGACGTTAGTATAAATAGTATTAATGCCGCTTGCATGAATCAAGCAAAATTTATTTATATTAGTAATATGTATTTAATTAATAAATACATACATTATTTTTATGATTAAGGATAATCAATAATTAAAACAGGAAGTTCTATGTCTACGAGAA
>NZ_VLXZ01000342.1 GCF_007293315.1 Alkalicoccobacillus porphyridii | reverse complement strand
AACAACCCATATGATGGGTAGAACGTATAAATCATTTTGAATAAAAATCCAACCAATTAACGATGGATTCACATTCCATGAGCTATCCAGAGATGGAGAAATATATCTGGCAAGCAAATCTGGAGTATTAATCTTATCATCAGCACTCCCTAATTTTTTAGCAATTATATAAATAAAATTTTCTTCAAAAAAATCAGTAGATTCTCCATTATTTTTTAAATTCTGAAGTTGATTAATATTATCTGTTATA
>NZ_VLXZ01000341.1 GCF_007293315.1 Alkalicoccobacillus porphyridii | reverse complement strand
AGGATGTGATGGTTCAGGTAAATCGACCCTCACGGCAAGCCTGGTAAATGAACTGGCAGCAAGAATGCCAACAGAACACATTTATCTCGGGCAATCGTCCGGGCGAATTGGCGAATGGATTTCACAGCTCCCTGTTATTGGCGCACCTTTTGGGCGTTATCTGCGAAGTAAAGCGGCACATGTGCACGAAAAGCCCTCAACACCGCCTGGCAATATTACTGCACTGGTTATCTATCTGCTTTCCTGCTGG
>NZ_VLXZ01000340.1 GCF_007293315.1 Alkalicoccobacillus porphyridii | reverse complement strand
GAGCCAGAAATGACGGTCAGATATTATATCAGTTCTGCTGATTTAACCGCTGAGAAATTCGCCACAGCGATCCGAAATCACTGGCACGTGGAGAATAAGCTGCACTGGCGTCTGGACGTGGTAATGAATGAAGACGACTGCAAAATAAGAAGAGGAAATGCAGCAGAATTATTTTCAGGGATACGGCACATTGCTATTAATATTTTGACGAATGATAAGGTATTCAAGGCAGGGTTAAGACGTAAGATGC
>NZ_VLXZ01000033.1 GCF_007293315.1 Alkalicoccobacillus porphyridii | reverse complement strand
ATGGTCAGTCCGTTGCACGTCAATCGCGCAAAGGAGTTTGAGGATAACCTGCAAACGAAAAATGATAAGAAAGATGCCCGTGTGATTGCGAGAATGGTCACGCAAGGGTATTTTAACTCACCACGCATTCTGGTCGGTGTTGAAGCTGAACTCCGTAATGGAGCGGTCTATCGGGACCAATTGAAAAAAGAGAGAGCGCGTTTGAAAAATCAGATCATCCGCTGGGTTGACCGTTACTTTCCCGAATTATTAGGCTCGGCATTTAAAAAGATAGGAAAAACCCTGGTCTGCATTTTAAAGTACCATCCCTTACCCGAGCAGTGGCACGATCTTCATGTCGAATCCTTTCTATCAGAGGTCAAACAAAAAGAAGCATTCAAGTGCCCTTCACGAAAAAAAGTACACAACGTGCAAACATTAGCGTCTCAGTCCATTGGATTAACTGAAGGGACAATGTTTGCGCAGGTCGAGATTCAATGTCTCATCGCTCGGTATGAACAGGTCTGTCAAGCGCTAGAAGAAACACAAGAAAAGATGCGGGAGCTCGCTCGAGAAATCAAAGCGTACGAGCATTTAATCTCCATCCCTGGCATTAGTGAAGAGATGGTCTGCGATTTACTGGCTGAAACAGGGCCTCTCACCAACTATAGTCATCCACGCCAACTCATAAAATTAGCGGGATTGACGTTACGTGAGAACTCTTCTGGCCAACATCAAGGACGAAAGAGCCTCTCTAAACGAGGAAGGCGTCGCTTACGTGATCTTCTCTTCAAAGCGGTGAGCACGCTCATTCATCATAGCCAACCCTTCACGGACCTGCTTGAGCACTACATTACAAGAAGTGAAAATCCGCTTAAAAGGAAGCAGGCCATGGTCGTTCTGTGTAATAAGCTATTAAAAGTCTTTTGGGGGGTAAGTCACCACAAGGTGGCGTTTGACGCGGAACGAATGAGGAAAGATTGCCGTCCTCTTCAAGCAAAATCCCCCCTCGCTTCATAAGGGAGTTAAAAAAAATCGTGACGTAGAGAATCGGTTATTAACGAAGACTTTCGACCTTGAGTCCATGTAGGAGCATAAAACCGACTCTGCCTTATGAAGAGACCCAACGAAGGAACGTGAGCGCGCGACGCTAAGAGACATGGGAGGGTGCGTCCTCATAAGAAAAGCAGAGCCAAAGTAAGCACCACATAGTTCTAGCTGGATGATATTCCCTTCATCGATTAGCGAAGCGTCTGCCTCACTTCCTTTTCTATACAATAATAGGGAAAATAACATGAATACACGTTATAAAAATATATTTTTCTCTAGTCATATCTGCCTCAAACCATTGTTAGATTAACCTTTCTGGAGGGAGTCT
>NZ_VLXZ01000339.1 GCF_007293315.1 Alkalicoccobacillus porphyridii | reverse complement strand
TCACCCATAACCAAAATATTATATCAATTTAACACCTTATTATTCACAATAATAATTAGAAGAAATTTGATTTTATTTATAATAAGTTGGGGTCTTACAGTGCAAGGATGAACTGTTAATGAATATCTTTGGCCCGTAGTGCAAAGATGAACAGGTGTTGGGAGGAACATGACCGCCTGATTAATATCTTTGGCCCGTAGTGCAAAGATAAACTGGTGTTCGGACCCGGAAGGCGTGCCCCATTCCGGGAG
>NZ_VLXZ01000338.1 GCF_007293315.1 Alkalicoccobacillus porphyridii | reverse complement strand
AACGTACATATTAAATAGTAGGAGTGCATAGTGGCCCGTATAGCAGGCATTAACATTCCTGATCATAAGCATGCCGTAATCGCATTAACTTCGATTTATGGCGTCGGCAAGACCCGTTCTAAAGCCATCCTGGCTGCAGCGGGTATCGCTGAAGATGTTAAGATCAGTGAGCTGTCTGAAGGACAAATCGACACGCTGCGTGACGAAGTTGCCAAATTTGTCGTTGAAGGTGATCTGCGCCGTGAAATCAG
>NZ_VLXZ01000337.1 GCF_007293315.1 Alkalicoccobacillus porphyridii | reverse complement strand
CACCGCCACCAACTGGATTGCCAACATGATCGTTGGCGCAACGTTCCTGACCATGCTCAACACGCTGGGTAACGCCAACACCTTCTGGGTGTACGCGGCTCTGAACGTACTGTTTATCCTGCTGACATTGTGGCTGGTACCGGAAACCAAACACGTTTCGCTGGAACATATTGAACGTAATCTGATGAAAGGTCGTAAACTGCGCGAAATCGGCGCTCACGATTAATCTCCTCAGGCTTCCTCCCGTCGCG
>NZ_VLXZ01000336.1 GCF_007293315.1 Alkalicoccobacillus porphyridii | reverse complement strand
CGCCATACGGTTTAGCTTGTCACCCTGCGGCGCTGTGATTTTGCTTTTTTCTCCGTCAATTTGTGCCTGCAATGACTGAATCGCATTACGCGCACTCACAACTTGCGGGGCGTCCTCACGCAGATACGTCAGCAAGTTCCGCAGGTCCGCTTCCATCTGGATCTTCTTGCCCATCAGCGTATTCACTAACGTGCTCGCCGCCTGTGCCTGTGCCTGTGGATCCAGAACGTTGTTGTTGTCTTGATAAGAGA
>NZ_VLXZ01000335.1 GCF_007293315.1 Alkalicoccobacillus porphyridii | reverse complement strand
CACCAGAACAGTTCCGCGATATCACCTTGAGGGTGAATCAAGACGGCTCAGAGGTAAGGCTGGGCGATGTCGCCACCGTCGAAATGGGGGCGGAGAAATACGATTATCTTAGCCGCTTCAATGGTAAGCCAGCCTCCGGGCTGGGGGTAAAACTGGCCTCCGGCGCAAACGAAATGGCGACAGCGGAGCTGGTGCTCAATCGTCTCGACGAGCTGGCGCAGTATTTCCCGCATGGACTGGAATACAAGGTG
>NZ_VLXZ01000334.1 GCF_007293315.1 Alkalicoccobacillus porphyridii | reverse complement strand
ATTCTCTTCGATTTTATCTCTCGTAAAAAAACGTGATACTCATCACATCGACGAAACAACGTCACTTATACAAAAATCACCTGCGAGAGATTAATTATGAAAACTATCAATACTGTTGTTGCTGCTATGGCTCTTTCAACTCTGTCATTTGGCGTGTTCGCGGCGGAACCGGTAACGGCATCCCAGGCACAGAACATGAATAAAATCGGCGTGGTTTCTGCCGATGGCGCATCCACCCTCGATGCCCTGGA
>NZ_VLXZ01000333.1 GCF_007293315.1 Alkalicoccobacillus porphyridii | reverse complement strand
AAGGCGTTCACGCCGCATCCGGCAAAAAAACCGCCCGCACAATAACATCATTCTTCCTGATCACGTTTCACCGCAGATTATCATCACAACTGAAACCGATTACACCAACCACAACAGACAAAGATTTGTAATATTTTCATATTATTATTCGGTTTTCACAGTTGTTACATTTCTTTTCAGTAAAGTCTTAATTGCAGATAACAGCGTTTAATCTATGATGATATAACTCAATTATTTTCATGCACTTAAATC
>NZ_VLXZ01000332.1 GCF_007293315.1 Alkalicoccobacillus porphyridii | reverse complement strand
TGGTGAGCCGATATCTACAGGCATTAAAGTGGTTGATTTTGCAGCTGATCCCACTCAGTTTCAAAACAATGCGCAGTTCAGTCTGGCAGGCAGCGGCTACGTCAATATGGGAGCGTATGACTACACGCTGGTGGAAGATAACAACGACTGGTATATGCGATCGCAAGAAGTAACGCCGCCACCGCCACCTGATCCAGACCCGACTCCCGATCCTGATCCCACGCCGGATCCTGACCCAACCCCCGACCCGGA
>NZ_VLXZ01000331.1 GCF_007293315.1 Alkalicoccobacillus porphyridii | reverse complement strand
ATCATCGGTGCCGCTGGGACGAAGGGCCGCTCTCCATGGCGCTGCCAGCAGTTGGCCCTTTACATCGCTGAGCATCCGGGAGCATCAGGAGCCACTATCGCCGACGACCTAGGTCTCTCACCCGCAACTATTCGTTCTATGACCACGCACCTGCGCCGCTGGTTGGGTGCTGACGGGAACGGGGTGGCCTACATGCCCCCCGCCACGCACGGCTACCGGCTTGATGAGCGGGTCGTCACTGATGTGGATTTG
>NZ_VLXZ01000330.1 GCF_007293315.1 Alkalicoccobacillus porphyridii | reverse complement strand
CCTGCCAGCGCGTGCCGTCGTAGAACTGCAAACGGAGCGAATCCGCCGGAATCAACTTTTGCATTGTCGGCTTCACGCTGCCTGCTGCGTCGGTCAGCGGCCAGGCTAACCGTTCGAGATAGCCGTCATGAATGCGGTAACCGACGGTGAGCAGATTACTGCGTGGCAGACGCATCAACGGGTTAACCACACCGCCGCGCACAAAGCGCATCCCTTCACTCTCAGACGCCAGCACGCCAGCGCCAGCCAGTA
>NZ_VLXZ01000032.1 GCF_007293315.1 Alkalicoccobacillus porphyridii | reverse complement strand
CCCCGCCAGCCTAGCCGGGTCCTCAACGACAGGAGCACGATCATGCGCACCCGTGGGGCCGCCATGCCGGCGATAATGGCCTGCTTCTCGCCGAAACGTTTGGTGGCGGGACCAGTGACGAAGGCTTGAGCGAGGGCGTGCAAGATTCCGAATACCGCAAGCGACAGGCCGATCATCGTCGCGCTCCAGCGAAAGCGGTCCTCGCCGAAAATGACCCAGAGCGCTGCCGGCACCTGTCCTACGAGTTGCATGATAAAGAAGACAGTCATAAGTGCGGCGACGATAGTCATGCCCCGCGCCCACCGGAAGGAGCTGACTGGGTTGAAGGCTCTCAAGGGCATCGGTCGAGATCCCGGTGCCTAATGAGTGAGCTAACTTACATTAATTGCGTTGCGCTCACTGCCCGCTTTCCAGTCGGGAAACCTGTCGTGCCAGCTGCATTAATGAATCGGCCAACGCGCGGGGAGAGGCGGTTTGCGTATTGGGCGCCAGGGTGGTTTTTCTTTTCACCAGTGAGACGGGCAACAGCTGATTGCCCTTCACCGCCTGGCCCTGAGAGAGTTGCAGCAAGCGGTCCACGCTGGTTTGCCCCAGCAGGCGAAAATCCTGTTTGATGGTGGTTAACGGCGGGATATAACATGAGCTGTCTTCGGTATCGTCGTATCCCACTACCGAGATATCCGCACCAACGCGCAGCCCGGACTCGGTAATGGCGCGCATTGCGCCCAGCGCCATCTGATCGTTGGCAACCAGCATCGCAGTGGGAACGATGCCCTCATTCAGCATTTGCATGGTTTGTTGAAAACCGGACATGGCACTCCAGTCGCCTTCCCGTTCCGCTATCGGCTGAATTTGATTGCGAGTGAGATATTTATGCCAGCCAGCCAGACGCAGACGCGCCGAGACAGAACTTAATGGGCCCGCTAACAGCGCGATTTGCTGGTGACCCAATGCGACCAGATGCTCCACGCCCAGTCGCGTACCGTCTTCATGGGAGAAAATAATACTGTTGATGGGTGTCTGGTCAGAGACATCAAGAAATAACGCCGGAACATTAGTGCAGGCAGCTTCCACAGCAATGGCATCCTGGTCATCCAGCGGATAGTTAATGATCAGCCCACTGACGCGTTGCGCGAGAAGATTGTGCACCGCCGCTTTACAGGCTTCGACGCCGCTTCGTTCTACCATCGACACCACCACGCTGGCACCCAGTTGATCGGCGCGAGATTTAATCGCCGCGACAATTTGCGACGGCGCGTGCAGGGCCAGACTGGAGGTGGCAACGCCAATCAGCAACGACTGTTTGCCCGCCAGTTGTTGTGCCACGCGGTTGGGAATGTAATTCAGCTCCGCCATCGCCGCTTCCACTTTTTCCCGCGTTTTCGCAGAAACGTGGCTGGCCTGGTTCACCACGCGGGAAACGGTCTGATAAGAGACACCGGCATACTCTGCGACATCGTATAACGTTACTGGTTTCACATTCACCACCCTGAATTGACTCTCTTCCGGGCGCTATCATGCCATACCGCGAAAGGTTTTGCGCCATTCGATGGTGTCCGGGATCTCGA
>NZ_VLXZ01000329.1 GCF_007293315.1 Alkalicoccobacillus porphyridii | reverse complement strand
AGTTTTCCGATGGGTTACAAATATCCATGAACATAAAAGATATTACTATACCTTTGATAATTCATTACTATTTACTGAGAGCATTCAGAACACTACACAAATCTTTCCACGCTAAATCATAACGTCCGGTTTCTTCCGTGTCAGCACCGGGGCGTTGGCATAATGCAATACGTGTACGCGCTAAACCCTGTGTGCATCGTTTTAATTATTCCCGGACACTCCCGCAGAGAAGTTCCCCGTCAGGGCTGTGGA
>NZ_VLXZ01000328.1 GCF_007293315.1 Alkalicoccobacillus porphyridii | reverse complement strand
CTCGAGGCCGCCCGCCGCCTGGCCGAGCACACCGGCGGCGTGGTGGCCGTGACCGGCGAGGTGGACCTGGTCACCGACGGCCGACGCCTCGCCCAGGTGCGTGGCGGACACCCGTTGATGCCCCGGGTCACCACCCTGGGCTGCGCGCTGACCGGCGTGGTGGCGGCCTTCCTGGCCGGCGCCGACGACTCCTTCGAGGCGACGACGGCGGCCCTTGCCAGTTACGCCGTGGCCGGCGAGCTCGCCGGCGAG
>NZ_VLXZ01000327.1 GCF_007293315.1 Alkalicoccobacillus porphyridii | reverse complement strand
CGCAGCATCGACTCGTTGATATCGGTCAGCCAGACCTCCCCGCTCGGCCCCGCCTGCTTGGCGAATGCCTTGGACAGGTCGCCCGTGCCGCCGGCGATGTCGAGCACCTTGAAACCGGGACGCACGCCCGCCTGGGCGATGGTGAAGGTCTTCCAGAGGCGATGCAGGCCGCCGGACATCAGGTCGTTCATCACGTCGTACTTCGAGGCGACGGAATGGAAAACCTTGGCGACTTCGTGGACCTTCTCGTCC
>NZ_VLXZ01000326.1 GCF_007293315.1 Alkalicoccobacillus porphyridii | reverse complement strand
TCCTCACGATAATATCCGGGTAGGCGCAATCACTTTCGTCTACTCCGTTACAAAGCGAGGCTGGGTATTTCCCGGCCTTTCTGTTATCCGAAATCCACTGAAAGCACAGCGGCTGGCTGAGGAGATAAATAATAAACGAGGGGCTGTATGCACAAAGCATCTTCTGTTGAGTTAAGAACGAGTATCGAGATGGCACATAGCCTTGCTCAAATTGGAATCAGGTTTGTGCCAATACCAGTAGAAACAGACGAA
>NZ_VLXZ01000325.1 GCF_007293315.1 Alkalicoccobacillus porphyridii | reverse complement strand
AATTACAAGGGAAGTCATGAATGGTATGTTCAGCCGCAGCTTCAGGTTGTCCGGATGAATGTAAAATCAGACAAATATCATGAAAGTAACGGAACCAGTATTGAAAATACCGGTAACGGAAATATTCTCACCCGCCTGGGAGCAAGAACATGGCTTACCAGCAAAAACGGTAAAAATACGCGGTATGCGGTTCCGTTCAGACCATTTGGGGAGGCACACTGGTTGCACAATAGTCGTGTTTTCGGCACCAGT
>NZ_VLXZ01000324.1 GCF_007293315.1 Alkalicoccobacillus porphyridii | reverse complement strand
CTTTTTTTGGTAAGCAGAAAATAAGTCATTAGTGAAAATATCAGTCTGCTAAAAATCGGCGCTAAGAACCATCATTGGCTGTTAAAACATTATTAAAAATGTCAATGGGTGGTTTTTGTTGTGTAAATGTCATTTATTAAAACAGTATCTGTTTTTAGACTGAAATATCATAAACTTGCAAAGGCATCATTTGCCAAGTAAATAAATATGCTGTGCGCGAACATGCGCAATATGTGATCTGAAGCACGCTTTA
>NZ_VLXZ01000323.1 GCF_007293315.1 Alkalicoccobacillus porphyridii | reverse complement strand
CAACCCCGGCGATGCCGGCTCGGGCATGGTGGTCTATCGCGAGGGGGTCCTCGCCGAGCTCTGGTACGGGCTGCACAACCCTCAGGGCACCAACAACACCGCCGAGCTGAACGCCTTCCACCAGGCGCTGCGGGTGGCTGAGCAGGAGATCGCCCGGGGCGCCTCGGTGCGCATCCACTGCGACTCCACCTACACCATCAACGCCATCACCAAGTGGGCCGGTGGCTGGAAGAAGCGCGGCTGGAAGAAGGCC
>NZ_VLXZ01000322.1 GCF_007293315.1 Alkalicoccobacillus porphyridii | reverse complement strand
ATTTCATTCGGCTGAGCCGCAAGGCCCACACGGTGCTTTTGCAGAACATCAGCATTGCGCTGGGCATCAAGGCGGTGTTCCTGGCGCTGGCACTGGCGGGCATGAGTTCGCTGTGGATGGCGGTGTTTGCCGACATGGGGGCCAGCCTGATCGTGGTCTTCAACGGCCTGCGCCTGGTGCGCGGCTTGCGCCAACGCAAGGCCGCTGCCTGAGACCGGCCGCACAGGTTGATCGCGGGCCCGCCCCCGGTCTA
>NZ_VLXZ01000321.1 GCF_007293315.1 Alkalicoccobacillus porphyridii | reverse complement strand
CAGGCAGCGGACGAATATCCATATGCAACTCACAGCAAGCGCAAATACGGTTAGAAGCGTCGCCACCGTGAATATGCCCGAGGTTGAGCGTAGGGTATGGCACGGTAAACGCTTCGTAGTGATAACGTTCTTTCAGGTTATCGCGCAATTGCAAAATATGCCCGATGGCGTCGTGCATTAGTTCGATAGCGTTAACTCCGCGTGCTGGATCGCTGGAGTGCCCCGACTGGCCCTGAATACGGATGGCGTTAGA
>NZ_VLXZ01000320.1 GCF_007293315.1 Alkalicoccobacillus porphyridii | reverse complement strand
CCACCACTAAGGTTTATAAAAGCATACGTTAGCAGGTGTCACCATGAAAAAAGCCATAGCATATATGCGATTTTCATCACCAGGTCAGATGTCTGGCGACTCATTAAACCGACAGAGAAGACTTATTGCTGAATGGTTAAAGGTAAATAGTGATTATTATCTTGATACCATAACATATGAAGATTTAGGATTAAGTGCATTCAAAGGAAAGCATGCACAATCAGGAGCTTTTTCGGAATTTTTAGATGCTATA
>NZ_VLXZ01000031.1 GCF_007293315.1 Alkalicoccobacillus porphyridii | reverse complement strand
CGCAAAGCAAGTCAGCAATGAGCAATCAGCTCATCCACTTTTATGGAGAGTTTGATCCTGGCTCAGGACGAACGCTGGCGGCGTGCCTAATACATGCAAGTCGAGCGGACGATTGAAGAGCTTGCTCTTCAATCGTTAGCGGCGGACGGGTGAGTAACACGTGGGCAACCTGCCTTAACGACTGGGATAACTCCGGGAAACCGGGGCTAATACCGGATAACATCTAGCACCTCCTGGTGCGAGATTAAAAGAGGGCCTCTGGCTCTCACGTTAAGATGGGCCCGCGGCGCATTAGCTAGTTGGAGAGGTAACGGCTCCCCAAGGCGACGATGCGTAGCCGACCTGAGAGGGTGATCGGCCACACTGGGACTGAGACACGGCCCAGACTCCTACGGGAGGCAGCAGTAGGGAATCTTCCGCAATGGACGAAAGTCTGACGGAGCAACGCCGCGTGAGTGATGAAGGGTTTCGGCTCGTAAAGCTCTGTTATGAGGGAAGAACAAGTGCCATTCAAATAGGTTGGCACCTTGACGGTACCTCATCAGAAAGCCACGGCTAACTACGTGCCAGCAGCCGCGGTAATACGTAGGTGGCAAGCGTTGTCCGGAATTATTGGGCGTAAAGCGCGCGCAGGCGGCCTCTTAAGTCTGATGTGAAATCTTGCGGCTCAACCGCAAGCGGCCATTGGAAACTGGGGGGCTTGAGTACAGAAGAGGAGAGTGGAATTCCACGTGTAGCGGTGAAATGCGTAGATATGTGGAGGAACACCAGTGGCGAAGGCGACTCTCTGGTCTGTAACTGACGCTGAGGCGCGAAAGCGTGGGGAGCAAACAGGATTAGATACCCTGGTAGTCCACGCCGTAAACGATGAGTGCTAGGTGTTAGGGGTTTCGATGCCCGTAGTGCCGAAGTTAACACATTAAGCACTCCGCCTGGGGAGTACGGCCGCAAGGCTGAAACTCAAAGGAATTGACGGGGGCCCGCACAAGCAGTGGAGCATGTGGTTTAATTCGAAGCAACGCGAAGAACCTTACCAGGTCTTGACATCCTTTGACCACTCTGGAGACAGAGCTTCCCCTTCGGGGGCAAAGTGACAGGTGGTGCATGGTTGTCGTCAGCTCGTGTCGTGAGATGTTGGGTTAAGTCCCGCAACGAGCGCAACCCTTGACCTTAGTTGCCAGCATTTAGTTGGGCACTCTAAGGTGACTGCCGGTGACAAACCGGAGGAAGGTGGGGATGACGTCAAATCATCATGCCCCTTATGACCTGGGCTACACACGTGCTACAATGGATGGTACAAAGGGTTGCGAAGCCGCGAGGTGAAGCCAATCCCATAAAGCCATTCTCAGTTCGGATTGTAGGCTGCAACTCGCCTGCATGAAGCTGGAATTGCTAGTAATCGCGGATCAGCATGCCGCGGTGAATACGTTCCCGGGCCTTGTACACACCGCCCGTCACACCACGAGAGTTTGTAACACCCGAAGTCGGTGAGGTAACCTTTTGGAGCCAGCCGCCGAAGGTGGGACAGATGATTGGGGTGAAGTCGTAACAAGGTAGCCGTATCGGAAGGTGCGGCTGGATCACCTCCTTTCTAGGGAGTAATACTTCTAGTCGATCGCACCA
>NZ_VLXZ01000319.1 GCF_007293315.1 Alkalicoccobacillus porphyridii | reverse complement strand
AATTTTGCTGCAAGCTTCAGCGGCTTCCACTTTTTCAGGATTGATCGGTAACGCCATTCTCGCCGGAGGCGTAATATTAATTATCCAGCTGGTGTCTGCGGGTCAGAGAGTCAGTGCGCTGCGAGCTATTGGTGCCAGTGCGCCGATATTGCCCAAGTTATTTATTCTGATTTTTCTGACTACCCTTTTAGTACAGATTGGCATCATGCTGGTGGTCGTTCCGGGAATTATCATGGCCATTTTGCTGGCCCTG
>NZ_VLXZ01000318.1 GCF_007293315.1 Alkalicoccobacillus porphyridii | reverse complement strand
CAAATCAATGAGTAACCGATACAGCCTCACAAATTCTTTCAGATAATTAACCCGTCACTGCGGCACGTTCTCTCATAAGGCGTGCCTGCAGTGTAATCCAGTATGTATCCGGCATAGTTGACGGTTTAATAGAACTCAATTCCTCTCCCAGGTCACCAACAACGATATCTTGTATAACACCCCAGGAGATACGACATTATGATGAGATGCGATATGCTCCTCAGCACCAATCAACGCCCGGACTGGGCCAGTC
>NZ_VLXZ01000317.1 GCF_007293315.1 Alkalicoccobacillus porphyridii | reverse complement strand
GCGTGCCAGTGGACCCGAATATGCTCAACCAGTTCCAGAGCACGATGCCACAGGTGAAAGAGCAGATGAAAGCGGCGGGGAAAGACCCGGTGCTGCTGGTGCCACCGCAGCTGCGCCCTTTGCTGGCGCGTTATGCAAGGTTGTTTGCGCCGGGGCTGCATGTGCTGTCGTATAACGAAGTGCCGGATGAGCTGGAGTTGAAGATTATGGGGGCGTTGATGTAGGCATGATAAGACGCGTCAGCGTCGCATCA
>NZ_VLXZ01000316.1 GCF_007293315.1 Alkalicoccobacillus porphyridii | reverse complement strand
TCTTGGAGAAGCGCTTTGGCTCTTAGTAAAACGGTCATGATTCTTGGTAACTCCTCGGAACGTCTTGGAGAAGCGCTTTGGCTCTTGGTAAAAGGGACATGTATCTTGGTACTCCCTCGGAACGTCTTGGAGAAGCGCTTTGGCTCTTAGTAAAACGGTCATGATTCTTGGTAACTCCTCGGAACATCTTGGAGAAGCGCTTTGGCTCTTAGTAAAACGGTCATGATTCTTGGTAACTCCTCGGAACGTCTTG
>NZ_VLXZ01000315.1 GCF_007293315.1 Alkalicoccobacillus porphyridii | reverse complement strand
TCTAACTATTCATCTCCGGCACGCGTTCCCACAAGTAAAGAAAGCAAGTCATCTGAGCAAGGGAAGAAGCTAGATAACAACTAAATCAACAGAAAAAGCCAAAGTGTTCAAATTGTGGAGTGGCAGGGCATTACAAGAACAAGTGTAAGAACCCAGCACCACCCAAAGAGGTGGACAAAGGAGGCAGACCATCATCAATGAACCCTTGGAATGTTCTACAAAGGCAGAAGAACTGGGATAGAGCTGTCAAGAAG
>NZ_VLXZ01000314.1 GCF_007293315.1 Alkalicoccobacillus porphyridii | reverse complement strand
CCCGCCGTTGACATTCACTTTCTCAGAATCAAAGCCCAGGTTTTTCCCAACGGCAAGGAACTGTGCAGCAAATGCTTCATTAGCCTCAATGAGATCAATATCCGCCAGTTGCAGCCCCGCCAGTTGTAACGCTTTTTGCGTGGCAGGTACTGGCCCCATACCCATCAATGCGGGGGGCACGCCACCGCTGGCATAACTTTTAATGCGAGCCAGGGGGGTAAGGCCTGCTGCCAGCGCCGCAGATTCTTCCATAA
>NZ_VLXZ01000313.1 GCF_007293315.1 Alkalicoccobacillus porphyridii | reverse complement strand
GCCGGAGAGCTGTTCAGCGACATCATGAACTTCACTCTCAAAACGCAGTTCGAAAACTACGGCCTGGCTGGCGGCCCGGTGCACGACGCCACCTGCATCGGTTATCTGATTAACCCTGATGGCATTAAAACCCAGGAGATGTACGTCGAAGTGGACGTCAACAGTGGCCCTTGCTATGGGCGTATCGTCTGCGACGAGCTGGGCGTTCTTGGCAAGCCCGCTAATACCAAAGTCGGCATCACTATTGATACCGA
>NZ_VLXZ01000312.1 GCF_007293315.1 Alkalicoccobacillus porphyridii | reverse complement strand
AAAACCGGAAAAGCCTTTAACTGAATCTGTCTCAGAAAGTTGACATACTGGCAGTGAGTTAAATAAGCCTCTGCTACGTAAGGGTTATAGCATTTGCCTTAAAGATGCATTTAAAATACATCTTATCTTATTAAGAATGAGGTATCAGCTATGGCTTATCGCGACCAACCTTTAGGTGAACTGGCGCTCTCTATCCCTCGCGCTTCGGCTCTGTTTCGTAAATATGATATGGATTACTGCTGCGGCGGTAAGCA
>NZ_VLXZ01000311.1 GCF_007293315.1 Alkalicoccobacillus porphyridii | reverse complement strand
TTATAGTTGGGGTCTTCTCCACGATCCAGTATCCAGCCACGGGCGTTGGAAGCAAAAGTATGGCCTTGTAGGGCAGCTTTTTTCAGCCAAAAGATGGCTTGCTCATTATCTCTATGACGGCTTTTATCCTCGGAGTATTTCCGCCCTAAGGAATATTGTGCTTCACAATGGCCTTGCTCAGCGGCAAGCTTCAGCCAGTAAAAGGCCTTTTCGTCGTCCGGAGAGTCAATTGCGCTATCGCGATTATAATAAAA
>NZ_VLXZ01000310.1 GCF_007293315.1 Alkalicoccobacillus porphyridii | reverse complement strand
ATAACGCTTGGGTTACTGAAAAGCTGATTCACCATCTGCTCGCCAACATCCTGATCGGTGCTGACACGCGTAACGATGACCCCCGCGGCGGTAGAAATCACCAGCGCCGGAATTTGTGCCACCAGACCGTCGCCAATGGTCAATAGCGTATAACTTTCCGCCGCGTGTCCCATGCTCATGCCATGTTGCAGCACGCCGACCAGCAACCCGCCGACAACGTTAATGACCATGATGAGGATCCCGGCGATGGCATC
>NZ_VLXZ01000030.1 GCF_007293315.1 Alkalicoccobacillus porphyridii | reverse complement strand
ATCTTTTCACCATGATTTTGGATAAGTCCTCGACCGATTAGTATCTGTCCGCTCCATGTGTCGCCACACTTCCACTCCAGACCTATCAACCTCATCATCTCTAAGGGGTCTTACTGGCTTACGCCATGGGAAATCTCATCTTGAGGGGGGCTTCATGCTTAGATGCTTTCAGCACTTATCCCGTCCACACGTAGCTACCCAGCGATGCTCCTGGCGGAACAACTGGTACACCAGCGGTGTGTCCATCCCGGTCCTCTCGTACTAAGGACAGCTCCTCTCAAATTTCCTGCGCCCGCGACGGATAGGGACCGAACTGTCTCACGACGTTCTGAACCCAGCTCGCGTGCCGCTTTAATGGGCGAACAGCCCAACCCTTGGGACCTACTTCAGCCCCAGGATGCGACGAGCCGACATCGAGGTGCCAAACCTCCCCGTCGATATGGACTCTTGGGGGAGATAAGCCTGTTATCCCCAGGGTAGCTTTTATCCGTTGAGCGACGGCCCTTCCATTCGGCACCGCCGGATCACTAAGCCCGACTTTCGTCCCTGCTCGACTTGTAGGTCTCGCAGTCAAGCTCCCTTATGCCTTTGCACTCTTCGAATGATTTCCAACCATTCTGAGGGAACCTTTGGGCGCCTCCGTTACTGTTTAGGAGGCGACCGCCCCAGTCAAACTGCCCACCTGACAATGTCCCTGACCCGGATCACGGGTCGAGGTTAGAATGTCAGCACCGTCAGGGTAGTATCCCACCAATGCCTCCACCGAAGCTGGCGCTCCGGTTTCAAAGGCTCCTACCTATCCTGTACAAACGATACCAACATCCACTATCAGGCTACAGTAAAGCTCCATGGGGTCTTTCCGTCCTGTCGCGGGTAACCTGCATCTTCACAGGTACTATAATTTCACCGGGTCTCTCGTTGAGACAGTATCCAAATCGTTACACCATTCGTGCGGGTCGGAACTTACCCGACAAGGAATTTCGCTACCTTAGGACCGTTATAGTTACGGCCGCCGTTTACTGGGGCTTCAATTCAGAGCTTCTCCTAAAAGGATAACCCCTCCTCTTAACCTTCCAGCACCGGGCAGGTGTCAGCCCCTATACTTCGCCTTGCGGCTTCGCAGAGACCTGTGTTTTTGCTAAACAGTCGCTTGGATCTTTTCACTGCGGCTCTCTCGGGCTTGCACCCTAATAGAGCACCCCTTCTCCCGAAGTTACGGGGTCATTTTGCCGAGTTCCTTAACGAGAGTTCTCCCGCGCGTCTTAGAATTCTCTTCTCGCCTACCTGTGTCGGTTTACGGTACGGGCACCTTCCACCTCGCTAGAGGCTTTTCTTGGCAGCGGAGGATCAGGGACTTCGGTACTAACATTTCCCTCGCTATCACTGCTCAGCCGAACGGAAAGCGGATTTGCCTACTTTCCAGCCTAACAGCTTAGACGCGCATATCCATCAGCGCGCTCACCCTACCTTTCTGCGTCCCCCCATTACTCAAACGGTGGAGAGGTGGTACAGGAATATCAACCTGTTGTCCATCGCCTACGCTTTTCAGCCTCGGCTTAGGTCCCGACTGACCCTGAGCGGACGAGCCTTCCTCAGGAAACCTTGGGCTTTCGACGGAGGGGATTCTCACCCCTCTTTTCGCTACTCATACCGGCATTCTCACTTCCAAGCACTCCACTAGTCCTCACGATCTAGCTTCACTGTCCTTGGAACGCTCCCCTACCACGAACACCAAAAGGTGTTCATCCATAGCTTCGGTGATACGTTTAGCCCCGTTACATTTTCGGCGCAGAGTCACTCGACCAGTGAGCTATTACGCACTCTTTAAATGGTGGCTGCTTCTAAGCCAACATCCTGGTTGTCTGGGCAACTCCACATCCTTTGCCACTTAACGTATACTTGGGGACCTTAGCTGATGGTCTGGGCTGTTTCCCTCTTGACTACGGATCTTAGCACTCGCAGTCTGACTCCCGAGGATAAGTGCTTGGCATTCGGAGTTTGACTGAATTCGGTAATCCTGTGGGGACCCCTCGTCCAATCAGTGCTCTACCTCCAAGACTCTTCCCTCGAGGCTAGCCCTAAAGCTATTTCGGGGAGAACCAGCTATTTCCGAGTTCGATTGGCATTTCACCCCTACCCACACCTCATCCCCGCATTTTTCAACATGCGTGGGTTCGGGCCTCCATTCAGTGTTACCTGAACTTCACCCTGGACATGGGTAGATCACTCGGTTTCGGGTCTACGACGGCGTACTTAGGCGCCCTATTCAGACTCGCTTTCGCTACGGCTCCGCCTCTTCAGCTTAACCTTGCACGACATCGTAACTCGCCGGTTCATTCTACAAAAGGCACGCCATCACCCGTTAATGGGCTCTGACTAGTTGTAGGCACACGGTTTCAGGATCTCTTTCACTCCCCTTCCGGGGTGCTTTTCACCTTTCCCTCACGGTACTGGTTCACTATCGGTCACTAGGGAGTATTTAGCCTTGGGAGATGGTCCTCCCGGATTCCGACGGGGTTTCACGTGTCCCGCCGTACTCAGGATACACTCCGGAGGAAACGAAGTTTCGGCTACGGGGCTGTTACCCTCTCTGGCGCTTCTTTCCAAAAGCTCCGCCTACTCCGTTTCTTTGTAACTCCAATGGAGTGTCCTACAACCCCTGAAGGCAAGCCTTCAGGTTTGGGCTCTTTCCGTTTCGCTCGCCGCTACTCAGGAAATCGATTTTTCTTTCTCTTCCTCCGGGTACTTAGATGTTTCAGTTCCCCGGGTCTGCCTCCTCGCACCCTATGTATTCAGGTACGGGTACCATTCGATTAAAAATGGTGGGTTCCCCCATTCGGATATCCTCGGATCAAAGCTCACTTACAGCTCCCCGAGGCGTTTCGCCGTTCGTCGCGTCCTTCTTCGGCTCCTAGTGCCAAGGCATTCACCGTGCGCCCTTTCTAACTTAACCA
>NZ_VLXZ01000309.1 GCF_007293315.1 Alkalicoccobacillus porphyridii | reverse complement strand
ATGATCTTCTCCTAAGCAGTAAATTGGGCCGCATCTCGTGGATTAGCAGATTGTTTTTTCTTCAATGAACTTGTTAACCAGCGTCATTAACTCGTCCGTTGTCGGTTGAGCAAGAGCCTGCTCTGCTAACACCTTCGCATCTTCGAAGTTCGTGTTACGGATAATCTTCTTAATGCGCGGGATAGAAATGGCGCTCATAGAGAATTCGTCCAGACCCATCCCCAGCAACAGAAGTGTAGCACGTTCATCGCCAGC
>NZ_VLXZ01000308.1 GCF_007293315.1 Alkalicoccobacillus porphyridii | reverse complement strand
GGGCGCATACCGATGCCGTTTTACGTATTGAGCGCGGCGGATTGAAGTCGCCGGAGGCGTCAGAAGGGGAGATAGCGCCACGGCTGCTGTTAGATGGCGAGCCGTTGGCGTTAAGTGGTGACAAGTGGCGGATTTCACCATGGTTATTAGTAACCGATGATACGGCAACCATCACCGCGTTTTTGCAGATGATTCAGGAAGGGAAGGCAATCACCTTACGCGATGGCGATCAGACCATTTCTCTGAGTGGCTTAA
>NZ_VLXZ01000307.1 GCF_007293315.1 Alkalicoccobacillus porphyridii | reverse complement strand
AAAGTGCAAGACAGAATTAATTATCTTTAACGAAACTTAATGGGTAATTACTTTGTTTGCTCCCACAAGCGAGTTTTGTACGGCTGTATTGGGGTAGTAAATGAGCTATACAATCTTAATCATTTGTTAGGTGAGAACTCTTGGTCGCAGATTCAAATACTGAAAATACGTGACAAATTATTATGAGCAAAATGGTGTATGTCACGTATTTTGAATGGTAGGTTAAAAAATAACACCGACTTTCGTAGGTATTAC
>NZ_VLXZ01000306.1 GCF_007293315.1 Alkalicoccobacillus porphyridii | reverse complement strand
CTTTCCACGTCTGTGCCTGCATTGCCAGCCAGAAGCTGCACATTCCCGCCACCAGCCAGAATGCAATAAACGGATCGAGCACGGCATAAGTGCCGATGGCATAGACAATAAACAATGAGAGATAAATTACTGTGGCGAGTAGAGCCAGACGTTTATCGCGCCATAAGCGCAGAGTAAACCAGGTCACCAGCGC
Organism: Alkalicoccobacillus porphyridii; assembly: GCF_007293315.1. GTDB lineage: Bacteria > Bacillota > Bacilli > Bacillales > Bacillaceae_D > Alkalicoccobacillus > Alkalicoccobacillus porphyridii. The sequence continues at coordinate 62 of NZ_VLXZ01000306.1, read as the reverse complement.
GGCAGTTAACAGGGTCGCAAAGATAACGCCTGCCCGCACACCAAAGTTATTCGCGCCAAATA
>NZ_VLXZ01000305.1 GCF_007293315.1 Alkalicoccobacillus porphyridii | reverse complement strand
GCTCCAACAGATTTTCTGACACAGGCAGGCCGTGTGCGCGGTAGCTGACCGGGCTGAACTTCCGGGAGGCCTTTGCCCTCAGTCCCTGACGGCGCAGGCTTGCCGCCACGGTTTTTACGTTAAAGGGGTAACCCTGAGCACGCAGTTCATCCGTCAGGCGTGGGGCACCGTAACGCTGTTTTGACCGGGTAAAAGCCGCGAGGACAACGCTGTCGCAGTGTTGGCGGAACTGCTGACGCGTGCTTATCCTTGTCC
>NZ_VLXZ01000304.1 GCF_007293315.1 Alkalicoccobacillus porphyridii | reverse complement strand
CTTTAGGTTTGGGAATTAAACCTTTTTCTCCATGTTTTTCATAGAGGGCAACCCATGTCCTGACCTGGGTTCGGGGGACACCAAAACGTGCCGAGATGATCCTGTAACCATCATCAGTTGTGAAGTAGTGATTCACGACTTCAAGGCGCTTTTCAAAAGGGTATTTTGGCTTTGACATATTAGGGGCTATTCCATTTCATCGTCCAACAAAATGGGTGCAGTACAGGTTACATGGCGACCAACAATACTCAACAAC
>NZ_VLXZ01000303.1 GCF_007293315.1 Alkalicoccobacillus porphyridii | reverse complement strand
CGCCGTCGAGCATACGCATCAGTTCAATCACGCCTTTACGCGGTACGATCACCGAATGGCTTGGCAAAGATTGACCAATTGGCATTGAACAGACCGCCAGACGGTGGCCGTCGGTTGCCACGGTGCGCAGTTCTTCACCTTCGGTTTCAAACAGCATACCATTTAAGTAATAGCGAACGTCCTGATGCGCCATAGAAAACTGGGTCGCTTCAATCAGACGCTTCATCGTTGCCTGCGGCAGGGTAAATTCGACTTC
>NZ_VLXZ01000302.1 GCF_007293315.1 Alkalicoccobacillus porphyridii | reverse complement strand
ACCCAGTTTTTCCGCAGTATCTCTGAATCCTTCAATGTTCCCATTGTATACGCCACCAGCAGCAAGTAGCCTGCCAATAGCTTTGCTGTTTAACGTTTTGAAACTATTATTTGTTTGGTTTTTTGAATTTGGTAAAAACAAACGGTTATAATTTTCAGGGAGTGCCAAATAGCTGAACTCGGTATTTGCGATAAGATGTTGACAGAGGATAAATTCATAACTAATAGTTATTTTTTCTGTATCCAGTTGGTTTTCA
>NZ_VLXZ01000301.1 GCF_007293315.1 Alkalicoccobacillus porphyridii | reverse complement strand
CGAAATCATCAGCCCTTCGTCCTGCAGGATTTTGCGTACTTCGTCAACGATACGACGTTCTTCACGCACGCTACCTTCGCTATCCGGCAGTAACGGCAGCATGTTGAACGCCAGCTGACGCCCGAAGAAATCTTCTTCGTCAATCGGAATGCCGTTGAGCAATTTCGCACTCTGCCCCGCTAACGCATCGACCGCTTTTTTGCCCTGGGCGGAGGCTGAAATCAGGCTGGTAACGCTGATACGTGATGAACCGCCC
>NZ_VLXZ01000300.1 GCF_007293315.1 Alkalicoccobacillus porphyridii | reverse complement strand
AAATCGCCTGTCACTACATTTTGAGTGGCGACGCCGACCTGCTGATTAACGTGGTGGATGCGTCTAACCTTGAGCGTAACCTGTACCTGACGCTACAACTGCTGGAACTCGGCATTCCCTGCATTGTGGCACTGAACATGCTCGACATTGCCGAGAAGCAAAATATTCGTATTGAAATTGATGCTCTGACGTCGCGTCTAGGCTATCCGGTGATCGCGCTTGTTTCAACGCATGGTCGCGGTATTGCAGCTTTAAT